>CAXXWA010000037.1:0-590943 GCA_963662815.2 uncultured Amylibacter sp. | reverse complement strand
CGTTGGAGGGGCACACGCCGGCGGAGGCTTGCCTCGCGGAAACGTCCCGCCGACCGTGGAAGGAGGCCGCGTGAGCGGCCCGCGCCGCGCCCCGGTTCGCCCTGCGGCCGCTGCGCTCCCTGCGTGCGAACCGGGGCGCGGCACGACATGGAAGTTGATTGACCATTCTCTGGAACACGGAGTAAATTCAACATCGACGAGGGCATTATCTCATTCGAAGGCAAACTTAGATTCGCCCTCAAACTGTTCAGACAAACCCGACCACCTCACAGGACCATGCGGCAACTCGACATGGACAGCCAACACCCCGCGTTGGTGACATAGTGGTGACACGGGCTTTCCCGCTTTCTCCACGATTTGCCGAAAGTGCCTGTATTTGTTGGTAGCGGAGGAGGGACTTGAACCCCCGACACGCGGATTATGATTCCGCTGCTCTAACCGGCTGAGCTACTCCGCCACGATGGCCGGTGATTAGGCCAGGCTGGCAAAACCGTCAAGCAGGGAAGTGGCGGTCGGCAGGGGCATCCCACGCTGATTTCGGCTGGTTTTCCTTGACACCGGGCTTGTCTGCGTTGCATGCGCGCGCGACCGCGGAGCCGGAATTTTCCTCTGGCGTTCCCGTCCCGGACGTGCGATGCTCCGGCCATGTCGATTCGCAAGCGCCTCGAGTTCCATGCCCCGTTTCGCGGGATGCCGGCGGGGTTTTCCCTGTCGGACGTCGAGATCCGGCTGGCCAGGCCGCAGGAGCGCCCGCTCCGGGACGCGCTGATGGACGAGCACCGCCATCTCGGCTTCCAGCGGCTGGCGGGCCGCGGCCTGCGCTACGTGGCGGCACTCGGGGACCGGTGGCTGGGCCTGGCGGCGTGGCAGAACGGCGCCTTCAAGTGCGCTCCGCGCGACAGGTGGTGCGGCTGGAGGCCGGAGCAGCAGTTCCGGCGGCTGGAGATGGTGGCGAACAACACCCGGTTCCTGATCCTGTCCGAGCCCGGGGTGTTCCCGAACCTCGCCTCCTTCTTCCTTGCGGGGATGACCCGCCGGCTCGGCGACGACTGGCTGGCGGCGCACGGGCACCGGGTGCTCCTGGCGGAGACGTTCTGCGACCCGGCCAGGTTTTCCGGCACCATGTACAGGGCGGCGGGCTGGGAGTGCCTGGGCCGGACGAAGGGGTTCGCCCGCGCCAACGGGCGCTACACCGACCCCCACGGCAGGCCGAAGGAGATCTTCGTGACGCCGCCGGGCCCGACGCCCGGGCGCTGCTCTCGAGCCCGCAGCCGCTGCCGCCGGACGTGGCGCCTCCCGCCGGCCCCGGTCTGGCGCCGCGGGACCCCGGGACGATGCGCTCGCTGCACGCGGAGCTGGCGGCGGTGCCCGACTTCCGCCGGCGCAGGGCAGGAAGCACGCGGTGGCCTGCGTGCTCGCCGTGCACGTGCTCGCCGAGCTCGCGAACATGAAGGGCTGCCTGGCCGCCGCGCAGTTCGCGCGCTCGCTGTCGCAGGAGGAGCTGGAGGCCGTCGGCGCCTGGCGGAACCCGAAGACGGGGCTTCGCGAGCCGGTCTCGAAGTCCACGATCCACAGGGTCGTGCAGTCGGTCGACCCCGAGGCGCTGGAGGACGTGGTCGGCCGCTGGTCCCGGCCCCGGCTTCCCCTCGCCCGGGCGCTCGCCGCCGACGGCAAGCGCATCCGCGGCGCCAACCGCAACGGCGACGGCCATCACGAGACCGCGGCCCTCGTCGACCACGCGACCGGCGCGCCCTTCGCGCTCCTGAACTTCGGCGACGAAGGCGGCGAGCTGGCGGCCACGCACGACCTCCTGGAGCGCAGCGACGTCCGCGGCAAGGTCATCACCCTCGACGCGCTGCACACGACGCGCAAGACCGCGAAGATGGTCACCGGGCGCTGCGGAGCCGACTATGTCTTCCCGGTCAAGGGCAACGCGCCGGAGACCTTCGGCATCCTCGACGGCATCGACTGGGAGAGGGACGCCACCGGCCGCTTCGCGGAGGATCTCGAAAAGGTTCACGGCCGCCTGGAGCAGCGCTCCATCAGCGTCCTGACGCCGCTCAAGCGCCTGATCAACTACCCCGGCGTCAGCCGGACCGCCCGGATCACCCGCTACCGGGAGCCGCTGAAGAAGGACGGCGACGATGGGGGAAACGACTGCACCGAGATCGCGTATGTCATCACCTCGCTGGATGCCGAAGCCGCGTCGCCGGAGGAGCTGCTGAAGCTGAATCGCGGACACTGGAGTGTGGAGAACCTGAACCACCGCCAGAGGGACTGCGTCTTCGGCGAGGACGCCTGCCTGACCCGCACCGGCAACGGCCCGGCGAACCGGGCCAGCCTGAACAGCATCGCGCTCGCGGTGGTCTTCGCCAGCCGCCGCGAGGCGGAGAGCCTCGCCGAAACCCGGCGACGCCTGCAGCTGAACCGCAGCGAGGCCATCGCCGCCCTGACCCGGCCCTGAGAGCCGGGCCGCGTCCGGGCCGGCTCCCGGACGCCGCCGGCAGGCCGCCAAGCCCCGAAAACGAATCACCAAGGGACCGGAACCGGCGCCCGCGACGGCGCGCGGACGGCTCCGCAAACCCGGAATCCGGCCGGAACGCCCCGGTCCGCCCCCCGTTCGGCGGCAAATCGGAAAATCGCCAACAGCGTGGGAAAGTCCTGTGGCGGTCGGCAGGAAGAATGCGTTATGCGAAGCATCGCCCGGTTTGTCAGACACATTGCTGCAGACACTGATCAAGCCTCCTTGATCCTATACGGCAAACGCGTGTCTGAACCTCGGTGCTGCGCCAAGCACGGCTTGAGCGACCGCTTTCGAAACTCATGTTTGCTTGCTTGCGGCTCGTCTGAGCGACTCATCAGAAATGCCGTTTGGTTTCTGCTTCGGGGAGGTCCGTTTCAAGTGGGGGACACACTGCACCAGAGCGTTCATCTCTACATGCCCGCACCGCGAACCTGCGGCCAGCTGCGAGAGTTTGCGGGCCGCGTTGCGCCTCTCCCGGCCCCGCATTCGTCGCACTTCGGAACCTTGGTGCGATAGTGGCTCGCTCCTGATCAAGAGCCGGCTTCCGGGGGACGCTTGGCGCGAACAGGTCAGCACGTTGACCGGTCCCGGACGCGAATCTCGGCTGGGGTTTCACGAAGCTGCCGGGCGACAAGGCGAATGGCACGATGCGTCCGCGCGCGCCGGACAGTCGGTTTGATCGTCGCGCCATGCTACAGGGCGGGTGCGATCAACGCCCGGGCACTTTGCGCCCGTAAGGGCGCGCCCGATTCCATTGTTCGGTGACCCCGAAGCGCGGACGCATGAGGCCTTCGCCTTGCGCAAGGATCATTGACTGCTGCTGGCGACTCTCGTCGATGACGCGCCGCCGGTCTCGATTCCCTTTTCGACGCATTCACCTTCCCGCCAATGGCCTCTGGCCAGAGGCGGTCGCGGGTGCGGACAAAGCGAATGCGACAAGTAGCAAAAGAGGTTCCGCTGTTTGTGATTCGGGCCACGCCGAGGAAGTCGTGGCTGCGGTCGCGGGCATCCGCGGTCGCTGCGCCGGTCGGAAACTTCCGAACCGGCAGTCGAGTCATCAATGCATCATCGGGCCAGAAGCGGCGGAATCTGCTGCGCCGGATCCAAAGTTCACGACGAGACTTCAATTCAACCGGAAGGATCCTCGCAGACGGACCTGGCAATCGGAACAGATCTTCCTTGGCAGGAACTCGTCATCAGTCACCGGAAGACTGCCTGTTCCCCGAATTCGGGACTGTGCCAGGAGAGTGCAACTGCCGAATGCCGGGCTTGCTTGCGCCGGCAACCGGATCCGTGTCCTTGGGAGGGGCTGACGAGTCTCGGAGTATCAACTGCACTTCTACGGAATTGTGCATGGTCACTTCGTCTCCGCTCAGTTTTCCCAAAATGTAGCCTGCGGCATTCGCACCCATTTCCTCCGCCGGAACGTTTATTGTCGTAAGCGGCGGGTTGGAGTGAATCGCAAATTCGAGGTTGTCGAAACCCACGACGGAAATGTCGCGGGGGATCTCCATGCCCTTTGCGGTGCACTCCAGGAGGGCTCCCTGGGCGAGAACATCGTTTCCGCAAATTATGGCGGTCGGCGGCGGGATATCCCGCGACAAGAGAAGTTCACACGCCTTCCTGCCGTCAGTAATGGAATACGGGCGCTCCACGACCATGGAGTCGCGCAATTCAATCCCGTGCCTCAAGAGTTCCTCTCGAATCCCTTCAAGCCGCTTTGTCGTACGATCATTGTCCCTGGATGATTCCCGAGATGACGCAGATCTTCGAATGACCCAAATGCACCAGGTGCTGGACGATCCTTGCAGACGCCGAGGAATTGTCGAATCCGACGGTCGGATGGACTCCTCCCGGATTGAAGGCATATGTATTGACGAACGGAACGTCGAACCGATCCAGAAGTTGGTAGAGTTTCGGCCGGTGTTGGTCTCCGACAAGAATCAACGCCTCGGCGCCGCGCTCGAGAAGCAGCCTCGCCTCCTTCAGTTCCGCATCCAGATCGAAATCAAAGGTTGCGATCAACGTCGAGATTCCGGCTTCCGAGAATCTGGAATTGGCGGCCCCGACCAGCCGGGCATACAATGCATAGTCCAGGGTCGGGATCAGGACACCGACCATGTGCGAACGCTGTGAGCGCAGCGCGCGCGCGGCGTGGTTGCGTACGTAGCCAAGTTTGAGCATTGCGCTTTCGATTTGGAAACGCTTTTCGGGCGACACCTTTTCCGGATTGTTGATTGCGCGCGATATGGTTGCCGGCGCACAGCCAACAAGCTTGGCAACGTCCGCCAGACGGGCTCGGGACGTGGCATCCTGAAATCGATTCTTCGATTTTGATGACATATTGACGATCCCCTCGTTCAACAAATCACATCATAATAGGTATTTACGCGTCTTCAAATAAAAGTATTGACTCCAACCCCTCACCCTGATGAAATCGATTTCACAATCTGAGGCAAGTCCCGGGGGGAGAATGTCGCAGCTGGAGGTCAGGCAGAACTCGATGTTGCTGTCGGCGCTCCTGAAGGGCGCAACGTTTTCCGTCATCTTGATTTCCGTGCTGATGGTCGTCGTCACCCTGGCGCAGGTAGTCTTCAGGTACGTGATCGAGGCCCCGCTTCCGTGGTCGGAAGAACTCGCAAGGTACTGTTTCGTGTGGATTGTCTTTCTGGGCGGCGCGATCGGCCTGTCCCGGGGCATTCATCTGGGTGTCGACATCTTCGTCAACCTGCTTCCGGAAAAGCACAGGGTCGGCCTTGAGGCGCTGTCGAATGCGGCCATCGCATGTTTCGCCGCTTCGGTCGTCTACGCGAGCTATCCGGTCATCAACATGAACATGCTGCAACGTTCGCCCGCCCTGGGCGTGCAGATGTCATGGATCTACATCGCAATCCCGATCTCCATGTGCCTGATATTCCTGATCTGCGCAGAACGCATCGTGATCATTCTTCGCGCAAGCAGGAAAAGGCAGGGCTAGGCCATGCTGGCAGTCCTTTTCGTCACCTTCTTCGCGCTCCTGCTGATAAACGTCCCGATCGCCTTTGCGCTCGGAATCGCGACCGCCGTGACGCTGGCGTTCGACGACACTCTTCCGCTCAACAGCATTGTAACGCGCGCCTTCGTGGGAGTTGATTCGTTCACGCTCCTTGCGATTCCCTTTTTCATCATTGCGGGCGAATTGATGAATGCCTGCGGGATAACGGAACGAATCGTCACCTTCTCGAGGACTCTCGTCGGACACATTCGCGGCGGCCTTGCCCATGTGACCATTGTGTCGAACATGTTCTTCTCGGGCATCTCGGGTTCGGCGACCGCTGATGCATCTGCCCTGGGATCCATGATGATCCCGGCAATGAAGAAGAACGGATTCGATGCCGACTACGCTGTCGCCGTCAATTCCGCGGCCAGCGCGATGGGACCGATCATTCCCCCCAGCATCATGATGGTGATCTACGGCTCGATCGCGAATGTCTCCATCGCTCAGTTGTTCCTGGGAGGATTCGTGCCGGGTTTGATGGTTGCGCTCGGCCTGATGACGGTTGCCTATCTTGTCGCCAGAAAGCGTCGCTACCCCGCGCCGTCGCGCGCAGAACTTCCGCCGATTCTTCCTGCGTTCCGGGATGCACTCTGGGCGCTTGCCATGCCCGTGATCATCCTGGGCGGGATCTTTTCCGGCGTATTCACCGCCACCGAAGCGGGCGTGGTCGCCGTGGCCTACGCAACGCTTGTCGGAACATTTGTGTACCGGGTGCTGACCTTCAGGCTGGTCGGGAAACTTCTGGTGGATGCAGCGGTGACGACGGCGGCGGCAATGTTCCTGATCGCAATGGCAACGTCTTTCGCCTGGCTTCTGGCCTGGGCCGGGTTCGGGTCCGCAGTGCTCGACGTGCTGGGCGGAATATCGACGAACCCGACCATCGCCGTCCTGCTGATTCTTGCCTTCATCCTGGTCCTGGGACTCTTCATTGAAGGCATACCGGTTCTCATCATCTTCACACCGGTCTTGCTGCCGGTGATCCATGGGTTGGGAATCGATCCGGTTTACTTCGGCGTCGTTCTGGTCATGGCGGTTGTCATCGGATCCGTGACGCCGCCCGTCGGCATTTCTGACGTACATCTGCTGCGCCATCGCCGGGATCACCATCTCGCAAGCATTCCGCGGGCTGCTGCCGTTTTGCGCGGTGCTGATCGCCGTCCTGATCGCCGTCGCGGTGTTCCCCGGCCTGGTCATGACGATCCCGAACCTCGCCGGCCACTCGCATTGATCTCGCAGGAGGAAATCTGCCGTGAAAATTACCCAAGAGGAGTTAAGGCGAAGGACCGAAAACCTCAGACGCAGAATGAAGTCTGAAGGATACGACGCGCTTGTGATTTACTCGGATGAATACCGCTCCGGCCATTCGTCCTACATAACGAACTACAAGCCGATCAATGTCATCGAGGAGTCTCCCCAACTGGTGATCCTGATCGGCGATCTTGCGCCGGTGGTCCTGCTGGGCCGGCTGAACGCCTACGCGGCGAAGGACAGTTGCTGGATCGAGGATGTTCGCGGCATTCACCGGCCGTACACTGATTTGCCGGAGATTTTCGCTCCGATCACCGGCCGCGCGAGCAGGATCGGCCTTGTCGGCAAAAACATCATGCCTGTCGAAATCTTTGAACAGATTGGCGATGCAGTTCCAGAGGCGAAGTTCGAGTCGCGCGACGAAATCATGCTCGACCTGCGAAAGATCAAGTCCGAAGCGGAAATTGCGCTGATGGAACGCGCAGCCGAGGTCAACGATGCGGTGCTCAGGCAGGCGGCGAAAGAGGTCGAGGTCGGAATGACCGAAATTCAGGTCGCGGGCCTGGCCGAAAACATCGCTCGGAAAATGAATGCCGACATCGGCTCCGCCACCGTGGTCATGTCGGGCCCCAACACGAACTATCCGGCCTGGCGCGCGACGGAGCGAAAGATCCGACCGGGCGAATTCGTCATGCTGGATTTCAACCCGGCCGTCGGCCACTATTGCAACGACGGCGGAATCACGGTCTTGATGCGCGGCGCAAGTCCCGAACAGGAACGGGCGCTCGTCGTCGGCCATAGGACGCTCAAGACGGTCATTCCGACAATTCGTCCGGGCATCACCGCGCGCTCGATCTTTGACACCATGCTGGAAGAGCTGGAGCCGCACGGCTTTTCGGACAATTTCACGCCGTATGCAAAGGGACTTCGCGGCGTCGGCCACGCTGTCGGCCTTGATGTCGTTGAACCGCCCAACCTCAGTTCCGACAGCGACTTTGAACTGGAGGCGGGCATGACGCTGGCAGTCAAGCTTGACCTGCACAATCTGGTCGGAGGCGGCTACCGCATCGAGGTTGTGGTCGCGGTTACCGAGGACGGGGTGCGACCCCTGAACAAGTTGGTTCTTGAAGAACCGGACGACTTCGCCGTGCAGCGTTGAATTGCTCGCGGCACCCTGAATCCGAACCCGCAAGGGGAGGAAGGCCCGCGAAAGTCGTAGGGCAGAAAGAAAGGCAATGTTGCCGAACAAGGAGGAAAACCATGCTAGATCGGAGAAAACTGTTTACGGGTATCGGCGGCGCCATTGCGTTGCTCTTGGGAGGGCTTGCGCAGCCTGCAATTGCGGCCGATACGACAATCCGCGTGGCTTCGGTCACTGGTCCGGCGCACCACCACAATGTTGCGCTTCGCTGGTTTGCCGACCGCGTGGGCGCGCGTGACGTAGGCCTTTCGATCGAGGTTCTGGACGGCGCGCAGCTCGGCGGCGAACGGGACTACATCGAAGGAATGATGCTCGGCAGCATCCAGATGGCGCAGGTTTCCACGGCGCCCGTCAGCGGCTTCGTGCCCGAGTTTGACCTGTTCAGCCTGCCGTATCTGATCCGCGACACGGATCACTTCAAGGCTGTCGTGACCGGGCCGGTTGGCGCAAAGTTCAGCGAACTGGCCGAAGGGCGGGGGCTGAAGATCCTTGCCTGGTTCGACAACGGGTATCGCAACGTCTTCAACAAGGTTCGCCCAATCGTCACGCCCGAGGACCTGAGCGGCCTGAAGATTCGAGTGATGGAAAGCCCGCTGATGGTGAACACGGTGAACGCCATGGGCGGTTCGGCAACCCCAATGTCTTACAGCGAACTCTATACCGCGCTTGAACAGGGGGTGCTGGATGGCGGCGAAAACGCGGCCGGCAACGTTCTGAACGACAAGTTCTACGAAGTGAGCGGGTACTTCTCGATGACGCAGCACTTTCGCCCGCCGGGCATTGTCGCGATCGGCCTGAGCACCTGGAATGGACTCACGCCGGAACAGCAGGCCGTACTGACGGAGGAGGCGGCGGCGCTGCAGGACTATGAAATCGAACTGACTGCGAAAATCGGCGCAGCGGCGCTTGAGGAACTGAAATCCAAGGGCATGCAGATCAACGACGCCGATGTGGCCGCATTCCGCGACCGGATGGGCCCGGTCTACGAGGACTTCATCGCCAAACAAGGTGGCGAACTTCTCGAAATGGTCCAGAACACCAAGTAAGGCGAAGCTAAATGGCGCGGGAGGTCTGTCAACCCTCTCGCGCCATTTGGGCACCGCTCCTCGACTTGGGTGCCGAGGAGTGGACCTCTCTCGCGCCGTGGCGTGAACCTCGATCTTTCGATCGTGCACCCGGCCACGTTGTTGTTGAGAAGCAATGCGATGTCCGAGTTGATTTGCAAGACGCGCATTCCTGCGGCCGCGACCTTGGTTGGCCGAAGGGCATTTCGAAGACCGGATTTCTGAGCGGTGGGCGAAGCGGAATTGCGCTGCCGCGATTCTCCCGGCGGGCAGTTTGGCGCGCATCGAGTGGATGCTGCGCGACGCCTTCCGGGATCGCATTCTCCCGTTCGACGGGCCGACGACGCGAGAGCATGCAGACATCGCGGAGGTGCGCAGGCCCGCAGGACGCACCGTTGCCATCGCCGCCAACGGTGCGGCATGTCGAGCTTCTCGAAGCAGGGCGAGCACGTCGGCGGGCGAGCTGTAGCTGTCGCCGCCTCGTTCTCGTGAACTGACCGTCATCTTCGTTGCCAGCCCCGCAAACCATTCCGAGGCGCCGTTAGCCAGCAGCTTGACTTTCCGCGGTTTCGGACGAACGCGGGCGGGAACGGTGAACACGTCCGCATTGCCCCCGTGTCGCAGGCAGCAGTTTTGCGCGTCCGATCGTAGCCTGATTCCAGCGTCGCGCGTCGACCGGCACCAACGAACAGCGCGACCGAGGTCAAAACCCGCGCCTGGCAACGCAAGTCGCGCCGGGTTGCCGCAGCAGACAAGGGTGTGTCCGCCAACAGTCAGAACGAACGCGACCTGAGCGGTTGGTGGCCCCGCATTCGCGCGGCTGCGCTCCGTGAATCCGTACTGGCCGTTTCGTATGGATGTTGTCTGGTGCAACCGGTATGGAGACCGTCAGATTCTTGCGGTCCGAGCGTGTCAGGAGAATTCATTGCGCCTGCTTGTTCAACGGGTAACTGCCGCAGAGGTGCGCATCGATGGCAGCGTGACGGCTGCAATATCTGACGGACTTCTCGGCCTCTTCTGCGCGATGTCCGGCGACAGCGACGACAAGATTCTCGTCCTCGCCCGAAAGTTTGTCAACCTCAGGGTTTTTCGGGACGATGCGGGTCGCATGAACAGGTCGCTCATCGATACGGGCGGCGCCGCGATCCTTGTCAGCCAGTTCACGCTGGCGGCGGACACGTCCCGGGGCAACCGTCCCGGGTTTTCAGCCGCCGCGCCGCCGGAAGTCGGTGCGCGCCAGTACGCGGATTTCTGCGATGCCGTACGGGCGCGGGGCGTGAAGGTCGAGACAGGCGTTTTCGGCGCCGACATGAAGGTGTCCTTGACGAACGATGGTCCGGTGACGGTAATGCTCGAAGCCTGACATCTTCCCCGCCCTTCAGGGCGATGGTTTTCAGCCTCGAAGAGACCGAATGCGGAATGCGACGACAAAAATAGAAAATCATGACGCGGCCTTTCGACCGCCCAATCGGGTTTGTCCGTCGCCCGCAGGGCTCAAGACTTCCTGCTTGAACGCCGGGAGTTCCGGCGAGGAAATCCGATTTGCGCCGGTCACCGCGCGGAATAGGAAGCACGGGCGATACGGAGCCGGAAGTGTGGACGTTCTGCGCCGCCGGGAACGGATAGCGCCTAAATGCACCCGGAGGGGCTTGCGAACCCGCGCAGGGATGGGAATCCTGCGGCATGGAACACGTGGAGCGGCATAGGAGGGAAGTGGCATGAGAGCAGCAGTCTGTCGTGAATTTGGCGGCCCGCTCGAAATCGAGAATGTCGAACTGCGCGCACCCCGTCCGGGAGAAGTCGAGGTCGAAATATCGGCATGCGCGGTTTGCCACTCCGACATCCACTACATTGACGGCGCATGGGGCGGCGACCTTCCGGCCGTCTACGGCCATGAAGCCGCAGGCTGGGTCCGGTCGCTGGGGCAGGGAGTCGCCGGCCTGGGCGCAGGCGATCCGGTTCTCGTGACGCTGATCCGCTCGTGCGGAAGCTGCCGGTGCTGTTCGTCGGGATTTCCCGCAAACTGCGAGGTTCCGCGCGAACCCGTGCAGAAAAGCCCGCTGCGGGACTGGAGCGGAGAGCCGATTGCGCACGGGCTGCAGGCTGCGGCCTTTGCGGAACGCGTCGTCGTCGATGCGAGCCAGGTCCAGAAACTGCCTAACGACATTGAACTCGACGTGGCCTGCCTTCTCGCATGCGGCGTGATTACCGGTTTCGGCGCCGTCACGAATACCGCCCGCATCAAAACCGGAAGCGACGTCGTCGTGATAGGAGCGGGCGGCGTCGGACTGAACAGCATCCAGGGCGCGGCGATTGCAGGCGCGGCGCGCATTGTCGCCGTCGATCTGCTGCCCGAAAAACTCTCGGGAGCACGCGAGTTCGGCGCGACGCACGTCGTATCGGCGTCCGACGAGGACGCTCATCGGCAGGTCCGAAAGCTGACAGGCGGACGCGGCGCGGACTACGTGTTCGTGACGGTCGGCGCAGGGGCCGCCTACGGGCACGCACCGCGTTTCCTGGCCCCCAAGGGAGAACTCGTGGCAGTCGGCATGCCGGCGTCGGACGTTGTCTCGGAATGGTCGCCTCTCATCTATGCGTTCGAGGGGCAGAGCATTCGCGGCTCATGCATGGGGGACACGGTTCTTCCGCGCGACATCCCGTATCTGGTCGAGCTCTACCGGCAAGGCCGGCTACGGCTCGATGAACTGGTGAGCAACAGGTTTCCGTTCGAGAGAATCAACGATGCCATTGCCGATACCCGCTCGGGACGGTCCCGGCGCAACGTGATCCTGTTCGGCGGCGCCAGCCCGTGAAACTCGCCGACGTCGACGTCATCGTCGTCGGCAACCCGCCGCCCGGGTGGGGCGGCCGCTACTTCACTTTTGTCCGTGTTGCGACCGCCTGCGGCATAGTCGGGTACGGAGAAGTCTACGCATCTGCCGTCGGACCTGCCGTGATGGAAGCGGTCGTCCGGGACGTGTTCGAAAGGCACATGGCGGACGAAAGTCCCGCGAACGTGGAACTGATGTTCCGCCGGGTCTATTCTTCGGGATTTATGCAACGGCCTGATCCGACGGTCATGGGCGCGTTTTCGGGACTTGAGATCGCGTGTTGGGACATTCTCGGGAAGGCGCACGACCTGCCGGTGCACGCGTTTCTCGGCGGGCTCATGAATGACCGGGTCCGGTCCTACTCTTACCTCTATCCGCGTCCGGACCAGGACATGCAGGCATTTTGGTCGAGCCCGGAGATGGCTGCGGAGTCTGCGGCGGAGATGGTGCGCCTCGGGTTCACAGCGGTCAAGTTCGACCCTGCGGGCCCCTATACGGTGCGGGGCGGGCACCAGCCCTCCATGCGCGACATCGGACTCTCGGTGGCGTTCTGCCGTGAAATTCGCTGCGCCGTGGGCGAGAGGGCGGACATCCTGTTCGGTACGCACGGCCAGTTCACGACCTCGGGTGCGATCCGTCTCGGCAGGCGCATCGAGGAATTCGATCCGCTCTGGATCGAGGAACCGGTGCCGCCGGACAACCCGGACGAGTTCGCCCGGGTCGCTGCCGCGCTCCGGATACCTGTCGCGACCGGGGAGCGCCTGTCGACGAAATCCGAGTTCGCGACGGTTCTGAAGACCGGCGGCGCGAGCATCCTGCAACCGGCGCTCGGCCGCGCCGGCGGCATCCTCGAGGCGAAAAAGATTGCCGCGATCGCCGAGGTTTTCAACGGGCAGGTGGCGCCGCATCTCTATGCCGGACCAGTGGAATGGGCGGCGAACATTCAACTCGCGGCCTGCATACCCAATCTTCTGATGGTCGAAACCATCGAGACCGGCGGCGCGTTTCACTCCAGGTTGATCGGCGACGAGATCGAGTGGGACGACGGATACATCCGGCCGCCGACAGGGCCGGGACTCGGAATCGAGTTCGACGAGGATCTCGCAAGGCGACATCCCTTCGAGGGATCGGGGCTTCACCTGGAAATGCAGGAGCATGCCTGCAACTACTCCGGGGAGAACAGGTTCACCGGCGGCGCGCCGCCGCGAACCGGCTGAACGGTTTCCGGAGGCCCAGCCGCGCAATCGGACATTTGGTCATCCGGCAGTGCAGATCCGGGATCGCGTCTCGGTTCGGGCGGTCTCGCCGACGGTGACCGGTTCCGGCGGTGCAGGCAGGTCCTGCGGTCTAGTCCCTGTCCGATTTCCCGCCGGTGAACGTGTCGTCCAGCGCGACGCCCATTTGGTCGCCGATCTTCTTCAGGAGCGGAAGCTGCACCGCCATTTCCATGATCGGGTCGAGCGCCTTAGCCACGACTGGCCGCGGGGAGCCGTCGCCTGTGCTGCCGCCCAAACCGCCCGAGATGTGATTCACGTTGATCGACATGATCTTCTCCGCCGGCTTCACCATCTCGGCGACGACTCCCGGCAGCGCCTCCCGGCGCGCCTTCTCGAGTTCCATCGCGACTAGGCTTTCCGGCCGCCTGTTTTCGGCCTCGAACCGCGCGCGGTCTCGACCACCTCGGCCGCGGTGATCGCGCCCGCTCGTGCCTGCTCCGCCTCGACCCTCGCGTGGCTTTCTTCCCGGCTCTTGGCGAAGACGGCGATCTGGCGGTCTTGCTCGGCGATAGCCAGAGCCTGTTCGCGCTCGACTTCGGACGCCTGCATCCTGCGTTCCATTTCGGTCCGCGCCCGGGTCACCGGCAACTCGCTTTACGCCTTGCGTTGAGCAACCCCGGCAATCTGCGCAGTCGAAAGGGTTCCGATTTCCTGTTGCTGGACAATTTCCGCGCGACGTTCCTCAAGATCGATGTCCAGTTTCTTTCGCGTTGCCTCCATGGAAGCCCGGCGCACCGCCACCTCGCTGTCGGCGTCGATTTCGGCCCTTTCCTTCTTTGACGCGGCGATCACTTCGGCCAGCTTGCGCATGCCGACGGCGTTGAAGGCGTTGTTTTCGTCCATGGCGGAAATCGGCGTCTGGTCGAGGTCTGTCAAAGACACGCTGTCGACCCGCAATCCGTAACGGCCGAGCGCACCCTGGAGCAGCTCGCGAACCGGGGTCGCAAAAGTCAGGCGATTCTCGTGCATCTCGTCGAGGGTCATCCGCGCCGCGCCCGACCGTCTGCGTTTTTTTGCCGTCACCGGGACAACCGCGCCGGTGTTCGGATCGGCCTTTCCTTGAAGCGGTCAATCGCTCCAATGGCAACGACTGCATGCTGGCCAAGGCGCCTTGGCCAGCATGCAGTCCGGAATTTACCAGGATCTACGTCTTGGTCAGCGCCCTCTTCGGCAGCGAAATTCTCACCGACATCTTGGAGACCCGTGGCTGAGGGTCCTGTTCCGACAGCGCGAAACCGGAAAGATGGCAATGGTAGTCGGGCGGATTGCAGAAGACAAAGAATTGCGCGTCGGTCCACTGTGCCCGCCGCGCTGGGAGACGCAGAATCGGTAGCCAATGCTCGTGGAGTGGCGGACGGAATCCTTTGGGTAGGAAAGGGCCCAAATTCCGACTGGATGTTTTCTCAGCGATACGTAGTATGAGCTTTGGGCATGGCGCAATGGCGCAACCGGTTGACCGACACTCGCCATTTGCGGAGCAACACGACATGGACAATAAAGACGACTACCTGCACGGACTGCGCGATGCAGGGACAGATGACATGTCGGGCCGGACCGCCGCTCCGGGTGAATTGATGTGTCCTATACGGGCTGACGGCGTCGATCCGCGGTGACTAACCGGAACTGTAAGCGTTCGGTGAAGGCGTGATGGCCTGTATTGTCTATTGATTGAGGGTTCTTTTCCAGTCCTTCCGGAGCGGGCAGAGCCAGATGTCTTTCCTGGGCTTTGCGTACTCGTTCTTTCTGTCGTATCTGCCCCTTCCCTGGGTTGTTCCGACACGGGTCCAGCCTGAGGCCTTGTACAGGGCCCCGGCGAAACGCGGGATTTCGACGAAGGTCTCCATCAGGACCGGCGTCACCCTGTACTGGGTGTCCCAGTCCTGAGGCAGCTGGCGTCGCGCCTGCGAGAGGATGTGGGAGGCCAGGTTCGGGATCCGGACCCATGGCATGATCAGAAAGCGGGAATTGTCGATCACGCGATACAGGTTCCGCTCCCGGACTTCCGGGGACCATCCGATGAAGTCATCGCGGGGTGCGGTCTTCCAGGCGGCGGCCGAGAAGCCGAGCATGGCCAGCGGCCGGCCCTCCCGGTCCTGGACTGCATAACGCATCTGTGCACCGATCAGGGGCGTGTAGCCGAGGTAGTGCCAGCGGGCGATGAAGCCGTTCCAGGCGACGCTGGCCGCTCGGCCGGCACCGGTGACCCTGACCAGGCGGATCGGGCGCACCGCGTCCAGCGTTTCCGGCATCGGCGTGGCCGGCGGGTCGGTCTCCGGGCCGAACTCGAGGACCCGCCGCGGCCGCAGGCCGTGCCGCGGCGGCGGCAGCGTGATGATCCCGTCCCGGTGCATCCTCAGCATGGCGAGCCGGGCCGCCATGTCCCTGAGCCCGCCGTCTGGCTTGACCCAGCCGATGGCGCGGCAGAACGCCCGCGCCAGCCCGGCACGGGTCTGCTGCGGGGAGGACGCGATCAGAGCCCGCATCAGCGCCATCTCGCCGGCGGTGAAGCCGCGTCCGTGACAGCGGCACGCGATCGTGTCATCCGTCGTCATCGTGCGGCCTTGAGGTGTCGGCGCCTGTCTTCGCCCATCGACCATGGCAGCCAGGGTGACAGGTCCTCCGGCGGCTGGCCGCCGTTGCCCGCGCAGGCCGAGAGCCAGTCGTCAAGCCACGTGCGGACATCGATCCCGTTCATCCGCAGGGTCTCGATGATCCCGTACATCATGGCGGAGAACAGGGCCCCTTCGAGGCTGTCGGAGCCGAACGACAGCTTCCGCCCGATCACCGGACCACGATGCATCCGCTCGGACAGGTTGCTGTCCATGGGTACGTCCGGCCTGTCGACGAAGACGCAGAGCCCGTCGCGATGCCTCAGCAGCGAGTTGAGCGCCTTCGCACGCCGGTCCGAGTTGGCCGGCCCCGCAAGTTCCGTCTCCGCGAGGGCGAACAGCCGGTCGACGGCACGCTTCAGTCGACGATGTGCACTCCCGAACTTTCGCGACTGCTCCTCCAATCCCGCCTCCGGGTCGCAGTGCTTCAGCCGGACCCTGTTCAGGTGGAATAGCTGCCCGAACCGGTCCAGCCACCGGCCCTCCCATCTCTTCAGGGCGTCATTGCCGGCGGCGGCCTCGATGAATTTGCGGCGCACATGCACCCGGCACCAGGCCAGGATCAGGATGCCGCCGAGAAGACGCGCGAGCTTCTTGTAGGCCGAGAAGGCGTCGCAAACCAGGACCGTTCCGGCACCGACGCCGGCGAACAGCTTGCCGGCGGCCTCGGCATTGCGCCGCGCGTCCACGTGGAACCAGACCGCATCCCGGCAGACCGCACACCACAGCCAGGCCTTGCCGGTGCCGCGGATGGCCTTGAGGGACTGAACCCGCCAGCTTGTCTCGTCGCCGTGAAGCACCGCGGCCGCTTTCAGGTGGGCGAGGATCGCCAGCGACAGCGGCGCGAACAACGGCATCAGCCTGTGGATGCTGGAGGCCAGGGTCCCGGCCGAGACCGGCAGCCCCTGGTCGCGCATCCATGCCGCGACCCGGTTCAGCGGCCGGTGGCAGGCGCAGCATTCGAACAGGAAACAGACCCGGAAGCCGATCCCATAGGGCGTGTTGGGGAACAGCCGGGGAACCGGGGGCGCCGAGACCTCCTTCGGCGCCGACGCACAGGTGCAGCTGCGCCGCCAGCGGTTGCGTTGGATGATCCGGACATGCACCCTGACCTCGATCTCGATGGTCTCGGAGTCATGGCTGCCGTTCTTCACGCAGGGAAGGCCGCAGCAGGGACAGACACGCTCCGCCTCCGGCAGGTCGTGAACCTCGGGTTTGCGCTCCACCCCGGGCCGCGCCGTCCGGCCGTGCCCGGGCTTGTCCGCCTGTTGGCCACGCGAGCGGCCGCTGCCGGAACCGGACTTTTCCTTCTTCTCGCTTTTTTGGCCGAACCTTGCCTTGGCATGGGTCTCATGCGCCGAGCGGAGCCTCTCGTTCTCCGCCTTGAGTTCCTCCAGTTCCTCCGCCTGCTTCGCAGTCAACTCCTTCAGCCGGGAAATCTCCTTGCGCAAACCCGTGATTGAACGGTGGCCACTGTCGATGCCGGCGGCGTTCAGAAGCCCCTGCAACCGCGCCACCTCCTTCTCCAGCTTGCGCACATTCTTCGCACTCCGGCTCCGGTGCAGGTCCTTCAGGTCCGCACGTGCTGCGGCAAGCTTCTCGCGGTTGCTCGCGAAAACCGATCGAAGGACGTTGAGGTCGCCGCGCGCCCGGACCGACTCCCGCCTCCATTCCTCGGCACGGGCTTCCAATTCCACGAGTTCGCCCTTCAGTTCCGCGACCCTCGCCTCGGCCGCCTCCGCACGTGCACGCTCAAGTGCACAGAGACGTTCCAAGTCCTCCGCAGACAGAACCGGCGGAGTGGAAGAAACAGAAACTCCGGAATTCAACATGCGACCGGATTAACAGATGTCCGATCATGTAGCCAGTGGAAAATTCAATCCCGAAAAAACAATCACCAAATGCTGGCAGGAATGGCCATCACGCCCTTACCGAACGCTTACATCGGAACTTCAAACGGGGTTTTCGCGCATAACCCCTTGACATCAAACGGAAATTCGGCGATCCAAGGGGCCGGAAGCGGGACTCGTGTTCCCATGAGTCGCGCAGGGGCGGCTGCCGGCGCTCCCGGCGGGCGGTTCCGGAAACGGCGCTGCATGGAAGCGTTTCTTTCCGAATTCCCCCTTGACATCATAGCGGAAGCCGGCAGAATGTCGGCAGGTCACGTCCCATGAGGCGGTCCGCCATGGCTCCCGACATCGAACGCATCTCCGGCAGGCACGGAAGGCCCGCGGTCCTCCTCCGCGAGGCGTGGCGGGAGGGGAAGCGCATCCGCAAGCGGACCGTCGCCAACCCGGCGAGGCTCCCGCCCGAGGCCGTCGAGGGGTTCCGGGCCGTGCTGAAGGGCGCCGTCGCCGTCAGCGACGTCCGCGAGCTGCTGCAGGTCGAGCGCTCCCTGCTGCACGGCCACGCGGCGGCGGTGCCGGGGACGATGAAGCGACTCGGCATGGTCCGCATCCTCGGGCGCAGGAAGGAGCGGAGCCGGGACCTCGCGCTCGCCGCCGTCGCCGCGCGGATCCTCGACCCGGCCTCGAAGCTGGCCACCGCCCGGGCGCTGGACCCGGAGACCGCGACCAGCAGCCTCGGAACCCTGCTCGGGCTCGGCCCCGTCTCCGGCAACGAGATGCTCGACATGCTGGACTGGCTGCTGAAGCGCCAGCCGTGGATCGAGCGGAGCCTGGCCAACCGGCACCTGAAGGGCGGGAACACGCTGATCCTGCACGACGTTTCCAGCTCGCATCTGGAGGGACGGTGCTGCCCGCTGGCGGCCTTCGGCCACAGCCGCGACGGGAAGAGGGGCAGGATGCAGATCACCTGCGGCCTGCTCTGCGCGGCGGACGGCTGCCCGGTGGCGGTGGAGGTCTTCGCCGGGAACGCGTCCGACCCGTCCACGGTGGCGGGCCAGGTTGACAAGGTCCGCTCCCGCTTCGGCATCGACCGCGTGGCGCTCGCGGGCGACAGGGGCATGACCGCGACGGCGCGCATCCGCGAGGACCTGGAGCCCGCGGGGCTGGACTGGATATCGGCCTTGAAGACTAGCGACATCAGGAAGCTGCTGAAGGAGGGCGCGGACGGCGAGCCGGCCCCGCTGGAGCCCGAGGCGCTGGTGCCCAACGCGGTGGCGGAGATCACCGGGCCGGACTTCCCCGGCGAGCGGCTGATGGTCTGCCTGAACCCGCGGCTGCGGGAGGAGCGGGCCCGGAAGCGCGAGGACCTTCTGCAGGCGACGGAGGAGACGCTCGCCGGCATCGCCGCCGCCGCCGCGCGCGGCAGGCCGGGCCCGGCGAACCGCGACCGGACCGTGAAGGCCCTGGGGCGGAAGGCGAACCGGCGCCGGGTGGAGAAGCACTTCGACGTCACCGTGCGCGACGACGGGATGGACTGGGCGCGGAGCCCGGACAGGATCGAGGCGGAGGCGCGGCTCGACGGGATATACGTGGTCCGCACCAGCCTGGACGCCGGGGCCATCGGGCCGGAGGCGGCGGTGGAGGATTGCAAATCCCTCGCCGGCGTGGAGCGCGCGTTCCGGAACGCGAAGGGCGACCTCCGCATCCGCCCGGTCCACGTGTATTCGGCGGACCGCGTCCGGGCGCACGTGTTCCTGTGCATGCTGGCGCTGCACGTGGAGTGGCACATGCGCCGGCGCCTGGCGCCGATGCTGTTCGAGGACGACGACCGCGAGGGCGCAAGGGCGCGGCGGAGCTCGCCGGTGGAACCGGCAAGGGTTTCGGAGCGCGCGAAGGCGAAGGCGTCGGACAAGAGGACCCCCGACGGGCTTCCGGTCCACAGCTTCCGGACGCTTCTCGCGGATCTCTCGGGCGTGGTGCTGAACCGCGTGCGCCTGCCGGGCCGCGGCGACAGCCTGCTGTCGGTGGCCGCCAGGCCGACCCCGGTCCAGGAGCGGGCCTTCGAGCTGCTCGGGGTCGGGCACGACCAGGATGTTCCCATGAGGATGCCAGGCTGAGCGACGCCCGCCGGGCCGGAAAACCCCTGAAAAACAACGGTTTTCCTGCAGAATCCTTGCTTCCCTTCCCCGTGAAGTTCCGACTAACGAAGCTCCCCCTGCAATGCTCAAGGCGATTCAGGCCCGCGGCTATCGCAGTCTCAAGCGTGTCGATCTCCGGTTTGACGGGAACTTCTACGTCCTCGTCGGTCCGAACGGCAGCGGAAAGAGCACGCTGCTGGATGCAATCGCGTTTCTGTCCGATTACATTAGCTTTGGACTGGAGCGGGCGGTTGGAAAGCGCACCCGGAACTTTCAGGATCTGGCGTGGGGCCGCCCGGCCAGATCGCCCGGCTTCGAGTTGGCGGTTGAGTTCGAAGTCGGCGATCACGAACTGCGCTACGAGCTACGGGTTGAGGAATCCGGCGACGGCGTGAAGGTGGTTCTCGAGAACGGTTACTTGGCGCGTCTTGCGCCGGAGGAGTTCGCGAAGAGCGCACGATCCAGTTCGATATGCATAGGTGGTCAAGCGTCCGGCAGCAAGCGGCGCCAAGTCTTCGGTCAGTCCAAAGAGGATCTGGACCAGCACCCAGCCGGAGATTTCTTGTGGTTCCGCCCCGAGAACATGGACAATAACAGATTCCTGGTTGCCCGCCAAGATTCTGGTAATGACAGAAGCGCATTTGGCTTCCTTTCGGCGCTGCACGGGCTACGGTTGCCCACTGACGAAGAGAAATTGGACTTCGCCATCTTGGGGCAGATCGGGGATGCACTGACCCGGCGTGGCGTGCAATGCCTCCAACTGGACAGCAGAAAACTTAGGCAGGCATCGAATCCGAACGGCGATTATGGCAACCGGTTGGCAGACGACGGCAGCAATTTAGCCCGTGTGTTGCAGCAACTAAAGTCTGACACCAAGGAGTGGAAACGGTGGCTCAAGTTCGTGCGCATGGTGCTGCCCGAACTCGAGGACATCAGAGTCGTCCGTCGCGAGGACGATCGCCACGACTACTTGATGGTCAGACGCGCCGGCGTTGAAGTGCCGTCCTGGGGTGTCTCCGAAGGCACCCTACGGCTGTTTGCACTGACCGTGATCGCCTACCTTCGTAGACACCCTCTGGCGTATCTGCTGGAGGAGCCAGAGAATGGCATCCATCCGATGGCAATCGAATACGCCTACCAAGCGCTCTCTGCCGTTTCGGGCGCACAGGTGTTCATCGCATCCCACTCGCCAACGCTGCTGCGCTGCGTCGACTTGGAACGGGTTCTGTGCTTCGGACACGATCCCGAAAGCGGAACAGTGATCGTTCACGGCGACGAGCATCGGCGGTTGCGGGAATGGCGCGGTTCGGTGGACGACACCGTGTTCTGGGCGGTTGACGTCCTGTCGTGAAGGACTTGTTTGTTCTCGCGGCCGACGCTGACATCGCAGCGACGATGCAAGGGCTTTTGACTCAACGGCAACATGCACTCGGGATTCGAAGCATCGAGTTCACGATCGACAGGCATATGCATAGGGATCCGGGATGCCGGCGGGAGGCGGCAAGGACTGCAAGCAGTTACATCGACGACCACGAATACGCTCTGGTGCTGTTCGACAAGGCAGGAAGCGGCGACGAGGTGACAGAACGGCAAGCCATCCAGAAAGCCGTTGAACAAGACCTGTGGCGCGCCGGTTGGGCGAACAGGTCGAAAGCGATCGTGATTGAACCCGAACTGGAGATGTGGGCATGGTCCGAATCTCCGTACGTGGGCAAGGTTCTCGGGTGGATCGAAGGGACCGGCGCTCTGCGCGAGTGGTTGTGCGAGAAAGATCTGTGGCCCGACGACGAAGCCAAACCGCCTGATCCAAAGTTGGCCTTGAGGCGCGCGATGAGGCAGAAGAATCGCAGTCCGACAGCGGTGACTTTCAAGGATCTTGCCGAAAAGGTGAACCTCCGAGCCTCTTGCAAAATCCCTTAGACGGGTGAATTTCCCGCCGATTTCGACGATTTTGCTTGGATGATCCTGGAGATCGGAGCCGCCACAAGGTATAGTGTAGTTGTCGAAAAACACTACCAAGGGAGGCGACCCCGATGTCCTTGCGATCCACTCTATCCAATCTCTGGACCCGGTTTCAAGGGGAACTTTTCCCCGCGCTTGCCGAGGAGGTCGGCCCGCTGCTGGAAAACCACAGGAAACTCGTCCGGGCTCTCGACCTTGCCGGGGTCGAGCGCTTCGTCTCGACGCACTGGAGCGGCCCCGGGCGGCCGCAGCGGAGCCGGCAGGCCCTGGCGCGGGCCTTCGTCGCCAAGGCGATTTGGGATCTTCCGACGACCCGCGACCTGATCGACAGGCTCATGGTCGACGCGACGGTGCGCAGGCTTCTGCGGCTGGCCGCGCGTCGGCGCGATCCCGAGCGAGGCGACCTTCTCGCGCGCCTTCGCCGAGTTCTCCGAGGCCCGCCTTCCCGAACGCATGCACGAGGCCCTGGTGAAGGATGCCCTGGGAGCGGAGCTGATCGGCCACGTCTCGCGGGACTCGACGGCGATCGAGGGGCGGGAGAAGCCGGCGCCGAAGCCGGCGGCCGCGAAGAAGCCGAAGCGCCGGCGCGGGCGTCCCCGCAAGGGCGAGGAGGCGGAGAGGGAGCCCGGCCGCCTCGAGCGCCAGTCGGGCGGCATGAGCCTCCCGGAGATGCTCGCCGACCTGCCGCGCGGCTGCGACCACGGCGCGAAGAGGAACGCCAAAGGCTTCCTGACGAGCTGGAGAGGCTACAAGCTGCACCTCGACACGGCCGACTGCGGCGTGCCGGTGAGCGCCATCCTGACCTCGGCATCGGTCCACGACAGCCAGGCGGCGATCCCCCTCGCGACGATGACCGCCGGACGCGTGACCAACCTCTACGACCTCATGGACGCGGCCTATGACGCGACAGAGATCCGCGAGACGAGCGAACGCCTCGGCCACGTCCCGATCATCGACGTCAACCCGCGCCGCGACAGGGATCTCAAGGAGGACCTGAAGCGCGAGGCCCGGGCGCTGCGCGCGTGCGGCCTCGCCATGCCCGAGAGCGTCCGCTACCGGATCCGTTCGGGGGTCGAGCGGAGCAACGCCCGGCTGAAGGACGAGTTCGGGGCCCGCCACGTGCGCGTCCGGGGACACGCGAAGGTTCTTTGCCACCTGATGTTCGGGGTTCTGGCGCTGACGGTCGACCAGTTCATGCGCCTCGCCGCCCCTTCCTGACGCTCTCCCCGTCCTTCGGGACGGCACTATCCCCTGCGAACCGCCGCCGCGGGGCCGGCGAGCGGCGAAGCATGGCCGGCGCCGCGGCATGTTCGCTCTTTGTTCCGAACCGTTCGGCGGCAGCGGCGAAAGTCCGTGGATTCGGGCAGCTTGATTCGCGATTCCGGCCGCGCCGGGAAACCGGCCCCGTTCATCGGGCGCTCAACCCAATGGTTTTGCAAGAGGCTCCTCCGAAAATGCAAGGATCCTGCATTCCTGGAGGTGCGTGAAACACTTCAAGGATGGTTCCCCGCTGACGGTGCAGGAGTTTGACCACTGCGCATTCGAAGGTTTCCGGTTTCGGGGCGCATCCCGACGAGCCGGCCTCCGTTCGGATCCGTTTGTGTACCTGCCGTACGGCCTTTCGGACCTGCGGTTGGCGCAGATCGGGCCCTTGAATGAGCTGCAGCGGCTGTGGATTCGCGCCAGGATCCCACTCTGCCGGGACGGTTATGGGGCGAGGGCTTGCAGGAGTTCGAAGGGTGCGGCACCACCTCTCAGTGAAGCCAAGGCTGCCGTATTGACCCGGGGACCGTGAACTGGCGGCCGCACGCGGCGACATGGGCGACGCCCGGCTGGCGGAACGGCCGCGGTCGCTAGGGACGATTTTCCCTGCGGATACCCGAAACCGGCGAATGGATTCCCCGGGTTTCTTGCCCAGGGCGCGGATGATCCGGAAATGGTCGCTAACCAGTGACGGCAGGGTGACGCTGTAACGGACGCGCGCCAGCGTCCAGGTCCTGCCCGGCTCCTCGACCGTCGTCGCTTCAAGGGTCTGAATCCGGAAGCCGGCCTCGCTCGAGACCGCAACCCCCTACTTCCAGAACAGCACCGGACATAGGATGCGGAGCCTTGCCTTCGACTTCCGCAACTGTTTCGTCAGCGCCACACCCGAGAGGTCCGCAAGTCCTGCTTCCCGTGCGCGCACCACCGCTTCCCGGAGCGAACGGCCGCAGCCCGGACGCATCAGCGGCACCCGCGGAGGACTTCCGGCTCCCTGTACCTTCGCAACCCCTTCACGGCTACCGAAAACATTGACGGCTGGTCCCGCTACTCGGGAACGAACGCCGGCAGCGGCGCCTTGTCTTCGCCCATGACATGCCTCCGCCAGGCTGGTCGACGGCCACCACCGGCAGGCCTCTCGGCAAGTCGCCAACAAGTCGGCGCCAGTGGTATCGGGCGGATGAAAGCGCAAACGAGAATGTCCGGACCAACAGCGCCGGAGTCGCCGGCCAAACTGCGGAAGTCAATGCTGTCGGCGATGTTTCCGGACAGCTTTGCTTGTGAATATGGTTTGGGGTGGTTCAGAACCCGGGTTTGTGCGAGTCACCTCCGGTCGCGCTGCGCCATGCCGCAATATTCCTCTCCGACGGGACGACCTGTGCCAAGAAGACTCACGTTCGGTTTCATCCTGATCACGGTTGCAATCGATTCCATGGGAATCGGGCTCGTCATGCCCGTGATGCCGGACCTGATTCGCGGCCTCCGGGGGTCGGGCCTCAGCGAGGCGGCCGTCTGGGGAGGCGCGCTCGCATCTTCCTATGCGGTGATGCAGTTCCTGTTCGGTCCTTGCCTCGGCAACCTGTCGGACAGGTTCGGACGCCGGCCGGTCCTGCTCGTTTCGCTGGTCGTCATGGGTTTCGACTATGTGGTCATGGGGTTTACGGGTTCGATCTGGATTCTGCTTGCTGCGCGAGTTCTGGGAGGAATCGCGGCGGCGACCCACGCAACGGCGCTTGCCTACATGGCGGACGTGTCGAAACCGGAGGAAAAGGCCCAGAACTTCGGCCTGGTCGGCGCCGCGTTCGGCGTCGGTTTCGTGCTCGGACCTCTCCTCGGCGGACTCCTGAGCGAACTCGGCCCGCGCGCGCCGTTCTTCGCCGCAGCGATCCTTGCATTCGCCAACGCTGTATTCGGCTTTCTGATTCTTCCGGAATCCCTGATCCGGGAAAACCGCCGCGCCTTTTCATGGTCGCGCGCCAACCCGTTCGGCGCCCTCCGGCATGTCGGCAGCATTCCCGGGACGGGGCCGCTCCTTCTCGTTTTCTTCCTGCACAACGTCGCGTTCTTCGTCTACCCGTCCATCTGGTCCTACTTCACGCAGGAGCGCTTTCACTGGGACGCGTTCATGGTCGGCATGTCGCTTGCGGCTGTGGGAATCGCGATGGCGGCGGTCCAGGGCGGGCTCATTCGGGTGATCGTTCCGCGCCTCGGCGAGCACCGCACCGTCTACACAGGACTGGGCCTATCCTGCTTCGCCTTCGCCGCCTATGCGTTTGTCCGGGACGGATGGACGGTGTTCGTGCTCATTCCGCTGACTTCCATGGGTCTGGTCGCCGGCCCCGTGCTGCAGGGGATCCTGTCGCGCGCGACAGCCGACGATTCCCAGGGTGAACTCCAAGGCGTGCTCGCGGCGATCGCAGCGATCGCCACCATACTGAGCCCTCCGGCGATGACGCTGACGTTCGGCTACTTCACCCGCGAAGCGGCGGACATCTACCTGCCCGGCGCGCCATTCCTGCTGGCGCTATCGATCGAGCTCGCGGCGCTCGCGGTGTTCGTTTCAGGATACCTGCGTTGGCGGCGAAGCGCGTGATCCGCTGCGGCCGGGCGCGCCGATCCCCAGGCGCGCCGCAGCCGTGTTCCGGCCGCTCGGCAAGTGCGGCCGCCTGCGCAGGGGATCCGTTCCCGGGCGGCGCTCAGACGACCGCCGCCTGGTAGGGTTTCCGCGTCATTGCGGGATGTCGCCCTCGACGCCCTCGACGTAGAAATCCATTGTCGCAAGCGTCGCGTCGTCCGCGGTTTCGCCATCCATGAGCCAGGGCGAGCCGTCCTGGCGGTTGATGGGGCCGGTGAAGGAATGGAGAGTGCCTGCGGCTATTCCGTCCCGGATCGCCGCGGCGGATGCCCTCACGTCTTCCGGTATCCGGTCCGAGAACTCGCCGATCTCGACCATGCCGGCGTCGATTCCGTCCCAGGTGTCCATCGATTCCCAAGTGCCGTCCAGCACGGCCCGGGTTCGGGCCACGTAGTACGGCGACCAGTTGTCGATGATGGACGACAGCCGGGCGTTGGGGCCGAACTGCTTCATGTCGGAAGCCTGGCCGAAGGCGAAGATTCCCTTCTCCTCGGCAATCGTCATCGCGGCCGGGGAATCCGTGTGCTGCATGATGACGTCCGCGCCCTGTTCGATCAGAGCGGTCGCGGCATCGGCTTCCTTGCCAGGATCGAACCAGGTGAACACCCACACGATCTTGAACTTGACGTCCGGGTTGACCGCCTTCGCGGCCAGGAAGGCGGAGTTGATGCCGCGGATGACCTCCGGAATCGGGAACGACGCGATGTAGCCGACAATGTTGGACTCGGTCATGTGACCGGCGATGTGCCCGATGACCGTGCGGCCCTCGTAGAACCGCGCCGAATATGTCGAGACGTTGTCAGCCCGCTTGTAGCCGGTGGCGTGCTCGAACATGACGTCGGGGAACTTGCCGGCAACGTTGATTGTCGGGTCCATGTAGCCGAAGGAAGTGGTGAAGATCAGCTTGTGCCCGGAGAGCGCCATCTGGGTCATGACGCGTTCGGCGTCGGCGCCTTCCGGGACGCTTTCGACGTATGACGTCTCCACCTTGTCGCCGAGCGCCTCTTCCACGGCGAGCCGCCCCACGTTGTGCTCGTAGGTCCATCCGAAGTCTCCCACCGGGCCGACATAGACGAATCCCACCTTCAGCTTGTCGTCCGCGCTCATCGCCGCGCCGCTGATGCAGACGGCGGCGACGGCGGCCGCAAGAACGTTCCTTGACAGATTCATTTGATTTTTCTCCTTGATCCAGTTCCTTCGCCTGGCCTCCGGCCCGGTTGGCGCTCCGCTCGACTCCCGGCCGCACGGTCGGCCGCTTCAGGTCGATGCGTGGAAAATCCGTCCGAGACAGGCCGGTGCGTTCAGGCTGACGCGCCGGCTGTCTGCGGACATGATGACCAGCACGAGAATGGTAACGAGATAGGGAGCCATCGAGAGATACGCAACCCCGATCCCCACGCCGAGAGCCTGCAGGTTGAGCTGCAGCATTGTCACGCCGCCGAAGAGATACGCGCCGAGCACGACGCGCCACGGCCGCCAGGTGGCGAAGACGACGATCGCCAGCGCAATCCAGCCGGCACCCGCGGTCATGCCTTCGGTCCACTGGGGCACCCTGATGAGCGACAGGTAGGCGCCGCCGAGGCCGGCCATGGCGCCGCCGAACAGAATGGCCGCAATCCGGACGCGCCGAACCTTGTAGCCGAGCGCGTGGGCGGCATCATGGTTCTCGCCGACGGCGCGCAGGACGAGACCGGAGCGTGTTTTCCGCAGGCAGTACGAGACCGCGAGGACGGCGAACAGCGAGAAATAGAGCACGAAGTCATGCGCGAAGAGAACCGGCCCGACGAAGGGAAGGTCGGATAGCCCCGGAACATCGAGCCGCGGCGACTGCGGCGGCTTGATTCCTGCATAGTTCTGTCCCGCCATCGCGGCGAGACCGAGGCCGAAAAGCGTCAGCGCGAGCCCGCTCGCGACCTGGTTCGAAAGGAAAACCTGGGTCAGCGCCGCAAACACCAGCGCCAGCATCGCGCTCCCCGCGACCGCGCAGACGAGTCCGAAGAACGGGGAGCCGGATTCGACTGCGCCGACGAACCCGCACACCGCGCCCACGATCATCATCCCTTCGACCCCGAGGTTCAGCACGCCTGCCTTCTCGGCCACCAGTTCTCCAGTCGCCGCGAGCAGGATCGGCGTGGCCGCGACCATCAGGCTCGCGAGCAGCGCCGCCGGAGAGAGTGCGGCAAGGTCGATCACGTCCCGGACTCCCGCGCCCGAGCATCCGGAGTCCGGTCACTGCCTACTCCTGGCCCGAGCCGAATGCGATAGTTCACGAGAAAGTCGACTGCGAGCAGGAAGAACAGCAGCATGCCCTGGAAGACTTGCACGGCCGCCGCAGGGATGCCGAGCTGGAACTGCGCCAGTTCGCCGCCGATGTACGTGAGCGCCATGAGTAGGCCCGCGAGGAAGATGCCGACCGGGTGAAGGCGTCCCAGGAACGCGACGATGATGGCCGTGAATCCGTAGCCGAGCGGGAAATTCGTGGACAGCTTTCCTGCGGGTCCTGCGACTTCGAAGACTCCGGCAAGTCCGGCGAGCGCGCCGGACAGGCCGAGGCAGAGCGCCACAAGCATGTCCGGGTTCACGCCGGCGAATCGGGCGGCCTGTCGGGACTGGCCGGCGAGCCGAACCTGGAATCCGAAGATGTGATTGCGCAGGACGACGTAGCTCGCGACCACCAGCGCGAACATGACGATGACGCCGAAGTGGATGCCGCTGCCGGCGATGACTTCGGCATTGTGCGCACTTGGATAGTCCTGGAAGTTCCGGCTCTCGGGCCAGCCGAAGCCTTCCGGACTCTTGAGTCGTCCCGTCACCATGCCGGCAAGAACGTTGAAGGCGACATAGACCAGCATGAGCGAGACGAGTATCTCGTTCGCGTTGAAGCGGACTTTCAGCACCGCTGGGATCATCGCCCAGAGAAGGCCGCCGAGCATGCCGGCGAGGATCATCATCGGGAAAACCCAGATCCCTTCGGCCGGGTAGACCGCCAGCCCGGCGGCGGCGCCCGTGATCGCGCCGACGATGAACTGCCCCTCGGCGCCGATGTTCCAGACGCCGGCCCGGAAGCCGAAGGAGAGGCCGAGGGCGATGATGATCAGCGGCGCCGCCTTCACCAGAAGCTGCGGCCGCGTGTAGCCGGCGACGGTGCTGTCGAAGAGCGGGTTCCAGAAGAAGATGCGGATCGCCTCAAGCGGATCCTTGCCGAGGAAGGCGAAGAGCATGCCGCCGGCAGCCATTGTCAACGCGACGGCGACGAAGGGCGTCACCGCCTGCATGCGGCGCGACGGCTCCTGCCTCGGCTCAAGCCGCAGCACGCTTTTCTCCTGAACCGCCCATAAGGAGTCCGACGTCTTCGATGGTCAGATCGGCAACCGGGCGCGGTTCGGAAAGCCTTCCCGCGGAGATCACGGAGAGCCGGTTCGAGATCTCCATCAACTCGTCGAGATCCTGGCTGATCACGAGCACGCCGGCACCCTTGCGCGCGAGTTCGACGAGCGCGATCCGGATCGCGGCCGCGGCTGCCGCGTCGACTCCCCAGGTCGGCTGGTTTGCCACGAGAACCAGCGGCTTCTGCAGGATCTCCCGGCCGATGACGAACTTCTGGAGGTTTCCGCCGGAGAGGGACTTGGCGGCGTTCCCGACCCCCGGGGTCCGCACGTCGAACCTCTCGATCACGCCGGCGGCGAATTGCGCCGCCTTCGTCCAGTCGAGGAATCCGCGCCGCCCGAGCCGTTGCCGGGCATAACCCGTGAGCAGCGCATTCTCGACGAGAGACATGTCGGGGGCGGCGGCATGGCCGAGGCGCTGCTCCGGAGCCGCGAGCAGGCCCAGGAGTCGCCGCGCCGTGGGGCCCGTGCGGCCGATGTCTTTGCCCGCGAGCGAGATGACGCCGGTACCGACCCGCACCTCGCCCGAGAGGGAGAGCAGCAGTTCGTCCTGGCCGTTTCCGGCCACCCCGGCCACGCCGAGCACTTCACCCTCGGAAAGCGAGAAGGATACGTTTTCGAGACTCGTCCCGAATTGCGTGAGCGAAGGCAGGCAGAGGCCGGCAACGCGGAGCAGCGTCTCGCCGCGGGCTGATTCGCCGCGTTCAGGGACCGGGACTCCGGAACCGACCATCATCGCGGCGAGGCTGCGCGCGGTCTCGCCGGACGGCGTGCAGGTGGCGACGACGCGTCCCCTGCGCAGGATCGTCGCGCGGTCGCAGAGCGCCCGGATCTCTTCCAGCTTGTGCGAGATGTAGAGAATGGACGTGCCCTCCCGCGCGAGTTGCCTCAGCGTTTCGAACAGGGCGGAGACTTCTTGCGGCGTAAGCACCGATGTCGGCTCGTCCATGATGAGGATGCGCGGCGACTGCAGCAGGCAGCGGACGATCTCTACGCGCTGGCGCTCGCCTGCGGACAGGTCGCCCACCACGCGCCCGGGATCGACGGTGAGCCCGTAGTCGGACGATATCTTCCGGATCCGCGCCGCGAGTTCCCGTTCCTTCGTCCGTTCCTCCATCCCGAGGGCGATGTTCTCGGCGACGCTCAGGGCCTCGAACAGGGAAAAGTGCTGGAAGACCATGGCGACGCCGGCGGCGAGCGCCGCGCGCGGTTCCGGGGGCGCGAAGGATCTGCCGCCGAGCCGCATGCTGCCGGCGTCCGGCCGAACCAGCCCGTAGATCATCTTGACGAGCGTGGATTTTCCGGCGCCGTTCTCGCCGAGAAGGGCATGGATCTCTCCCTCCCCGATGTCGAAGCCGATGTCGTCGCAGGCGAGCACGCCGGGATAGGACTTGGTCATGCCGCGGACGTCGAGAAGCGTGTTCACGCCGGAACTTTCCTCTCGCCGTCGCCGGGTTCGCCGTTCGTCATCAACGCAACGGCCACGCCCAGGGCAATCGCGCGCGGATGCTTGCCGAGTTCCGGCATGCCGATCGGGCAGGTCAGACGCCCGATCCGTTCGTCGGTGTGTCCGAGCGCGCGCAGCCGGTTCGCGAAGCGCCGCCGCTTGGTCCTCGAGCCGATCAGGCCGAGCGACCGGAATTCCCGCCGAAGCACGCGGTCGCAGATCGCGAGGTCGACTGCGTGCGAGCGCGTCATGACCAGATGGTCCGCATGCGGCGGCGACTCCTCCATGGAGTCCAGCCGCGTGTCGTCCAGGACGAGCAGGCGCACGCCCGGCGGAACCCGCTCGGGAAACCGCTCGCGCTCAAGATCGAACCAGGTGATCGCGAAGGGAAGGCCGGAGAGCGCGCCGACGAGGGAACGGCCCACGTGGCCCGCGCCGTAGATCCGGATGTCGCGCTCGGGCCGCGTCACGGGCTCGATCAGCCAGCCGTCGACGAGGCAGGTCGCGCGCGCCCGCGTGCCTTCCCGGATCGCGGAGATCCTCCTTGAAGCGCGCGGCGGCGGAGAGGCGGTCGCGCATGCCGCCGTTTCGGCCTGCACCGGACGCGCGTGGATTCCGGCGGGCGGGGGGTCGGGTACGGAATCGCGGTCGAAGGTCTCGACCACCAGGTTGACCGAACCGCCGCAGCACTGGCCGATCCCCGGGCCGAGCGGCAAGCTGAACGAGAAGGGTTCCGCGCCTCGGACAAGGCGGCGACGCGCTTCCCCGATCGCCCGGAATTCGAGCGCCCCGCCGCCGATCGTGCCCGACTGGCCCGCGTCCCAGACCAGCATCGACGTTCCCGTCTCCCGCGGGACCGAACCCTTGTGGCCGGCAATGACGATGCGCGCAACGCGGCCGTGTCGCGCGGTCGCGTCCCGGAGCGCGGCGATGTCGATCCCGCTCACCAGGACCTGCCCTGCAGTTCCATGACCGAACGCAGGATGCGTTCCGGCGTGGCCGGCGCGTCGAGACCGGCGAAGGCGCTGCCCTCTCCGCAGGATGCAACCGCGTCCGAAATCGCCATGAGCGCCGAAATGCCGAGCATCAGCGGCGGTTCGCCGACTGCCTTCGACCGGTAGATGGTTTCCTCCCGATTGCTGTTCTCGTAGAGCGCGACGTTGAACTCCAGGGGCCGATCCGAACAGGCGGGGATCTTGTAGGTCGACGGCGCGTGCGTCATCAACCGGCCTTCCGCGTCCCAGACCAGTTCCTCGGACGTCAGCCAGCCCGCGCCCTGAACAAATCCGCCCTCGATCTGGCCTATGTCGATCGCCGGGTTCAGGGAACTGCCGACATCGTGCAGGATGTCCGTCCTCAGGATCCTGCTCTCGCCGGATAGCGTGTCGATGACCACTTCCGTCACCGCCGCGCCATTGGCGAAATAATAGAACGGCCTGCCGCGACCGGCGCGGCGGTCCCAGTTGATTTGCGGCGTCGCGTAGAAACCTGTCGCCGACAGCGGGATGCGGTGGCGGTAGGCGAGATCCGCAGCGTCGGAAAACGCCATCGAGGCGGAACCGATCACGACCCTTCCGTCCTCGAAACGCACGTCCGGAGGTTCCCGCTGCCATTGGCGCGCGAGGAACTCGGCCATGCGGCCGCGGATGGCGTCGCATGCCGCCTTGACCGCCATTCCGTTGAGATCCGAGCCGGAAGACGCCGCCGTCGCCGACGTGTTCGGGACCTTGCCGGTGTCGGTCGCGGTCAGCCTGACCGCGTCGAGCGGCAGGCCGAAGGCGCTCGCGGCCACCTGGGCGACCTTGACGAACAGGCCCTGGCCCATCTCGGTGCCGCCATGGTTCAGCTGGACAGAGCCGTCCCTGTAGACGTTCACCAGCGCGCCAGCCTGATTGTAGTGGGTGAGCGTGAAGGAAATTCCGAACTTGACGGGCGTGAGCGCGATTCCGCGCCGAAGAACCGGATTCTCCGCATTGAACCTGGCAATTCCGGCCCGGCGGTGCCTGTAGTCCGAGCGTTCGGCAAGTTCTGCCGCGATGTCGGCGACGAGGCAGTCGCGAACCTCCATGTGGTATGGCGTGGTCTGACTTTCGACTCCGGCGGAAGGGGAACGGTAGTAGTTGACGGCACGGACATCCAGCGGGTCCCGGCCGAGCTTTCTTGCGATGCGCTCGATCACGTGCTCTATACCGATCATGCCCTGGGGTCCGCCGAATCCTCGGAACGCGGTTGCCGAGACCGTATTGGTCCGGAGACGGTAGGACGTAATCCGCGCGTGCGGCAGGCAGTAGGCGTTGTCCGCGTGCAGCATGGCCCGGTCGGCGACGGCGAGCGAGAGATCCTGCGACCAGCCGCACCGGCAGTAGTGATCGAAGACAATGCCTAGAATCCTGCCGTCGTCGTCGAAACCCACACGGTAGGCGATGCGGATTTCGTGCCGCTTGCCGGTGACGATCATGTCGTCGTCGCGGTCGTAGCGCATCCGGCATGACCGGCCGGTCCTCTCGGCGGCCACGGCGCATGCGACGGCGGGCGCGATGCACTGGCTTTCCTTGCCGCCGAAGCCGCCGCCCATGCGCCGCACCTCGACGCGGACGTTGCTGAACGGCCGCGCAAGCGCCTCCGCCACCTTTGCCTGCACCTCGCTCGGATGCTGCGACGAACTCAGGATCAGCATGTCGCCGTCTTCCTGCGGGTGAGCCATTGCCGCCTGGCCTTCCAGGTAGAAGTGCTCCTGCCCTCCAGCCTCGACCGTGCCGGAGAGCGTGTGCGGCGCGGTCGAGATGGCGGCGTCCGGATCGCCCTTCAGGTACTCCACCGGATCTTCGAGCTGGGAAGCCGCCTCCAGGGCATCGTCGATGGTCAGCACCGGCTCCGCGGCGGCGAATTCGACATTCCCTAGCCGGGCGGCCCTGCGGGCCGCGAGATGGCTGGTCGCCGCCACGAGGAAGATCGGCTGGCCGTGGAAGTGGACTTCGCCGTCGGCGAGCAGCGGTTCGTCATGCGCTGTCGGCGAGGTGTCGGCGGCGCGCCGGAGATCGTCCGCTGCAAGCACCAGTTCCACGCCGTCGGCTCCGCGCGCGGCTTCGAGATCCATGCGCGTGATGCGCCCGCGCGCCACCGTCGCGAGTCCGAAGGCCAGGTGCAGGCAGCCGGGAGGCGATGCGATGTCGTCGAGGTAGCGGGCGGCGCCGGTGACGTGCAGAACGGCGGAATCATGGGCCAGCGGGCGGGCGACGGTCAAGGTTGCCATCCCGGGATGCGCGGCGCGCGTCCCAGGTCCTCGAGAACGCAGCGGACGAGCATGTTCCCGGCTGCGGCCATCCGGTAGCCGGCGCTCGCCCGCATGTCGGAAATCGGCGTGAAGTCCCTGGAGAGGGCCGCGGCGGCATCCTGGACGCCGCGTTCCGTCCACGGCGCTCCCAGGAGCGCGGCTTCCGCGCGCCGCGCGCGCACAGGCGTCCCGGCCATGCCGCCATAGGCGATGCGGGCGGAAACGACGCGATTCCCTTCGACCGCGATGTTGAAGCATCCGAGAACTGCGGTGATGTCCTGGTCGAATCTCTTGGAGAGCTTGAAGCACCTCAGCCGGCCAGGCCGCGCCGGCATGAACAGGCTCTCGATGAACTCTCCGGGTCGGATGTCCTGCCGCCCGTAATCGATGAAGAAGTCTTCGAGCGGAATGTCGCGCCGCGCGTTGCCCTGCCGGAGGCGGAGCGTCGCGCCGAGCGCGATAAGCGGCGGCGGGCTGTCGCCGATCGGCGATCCGTTGGCGATGTTGCCGCCGACGGTTGCCGAGTTGCGAACCTGTTCCGAACCGAAGCGCCGGATCAGCTCCGCGAAGTCCGGGTGGGTGGCGCCGATCGCCTCCCGCAGTTCGGAGAATTTCGCAGCGGCGCCTATCCGCAGCCCCCCGTCCTCCTCGACGATGTCGCCGAGGCCTGCGGTCTCGGCGATGAAGCAGGCAGGCGCGATAGTGGCGAGCGACTTGGTGACCCGGAGGCCGAGGTCGGTTCCGCCGGCAACGAGGGTCGCGTCGGGATTGTCCGCGTACCATGCGGCGAGTTCGTCTGCCGTTCGCGGTCGGAAACACGACTCCCGGCCGGTCGTCGTCGGGCGGGAAGTCCGCGCCAGGTCCCGAAGAGCCGCGGCGTCCGCCTCGAGCCATGGCGGAGGAGGCGCCTTCCGCGCTGCCTCCGCTGCGCGAATGATCGGCGCGTATCCCGTGCAGCGGCAGAGGTTTCCCGCGAGGACGTCATCGTGGTCGGTGCGCCCTTCCGCGTGCGCTGCGGTCATCGACATGATGAACCCAGGCGTGCAAAACCCGCACTGGCTGCCGTGGTCGGCCACCATGGCGGCCTGGACCGGATGCAGCCGGTTCGGCGCGCCGACCCCCTCGACGGTCCTTATGGCCTTGCCGTCGAGATGCGGCAGAAGCAGGATGCACGCATTCACGGCGCGGTGCCGGACGCGGTCTCCGGCAAGCGACGAAGCGATGACCGTGCATGCGCCGCAGTCGCCCTCGTTGCATCCCTCCTTCGTTCCGGTCAGGCCGTTGCGGATCCTGAGCCAGTCGAGAACCGTCTCGTCAGGGTCCGGATCATCGAGGACCACGTTCCTGCCGTTCAGCAAGAAGGAGACCGTCATTGTCAGCTGCCCCGGTAGGTCGAATAACCGTAGGGCGAAAGCAGCAGCGGAACGTGGTAGTGGCTGTCGTCCGTGATTTCGAAACGGACCGGGATCACGTCGAGGAATCTGCGGCCGGGCAGGGCAATTCCCGACATCTCGAAGTACGGACCGGCATGGAATAGAAGCTCATATGATCCCGGCGTGAACGCCGCGCCCTCGAGGAGCGGCGCATCGACCCGGCCGTCCGCGTTCGTCAGGCGGTCCGCAACGCGCGTCCTGGAGCCGTCGAGGGCATGGAGCTCGATCCTGAGTCCCGCCGCGGGAACGCCGCGCGCGGTGTCGAGCACATGTGTCGTAAGTCGTCCCAATCGCCCTCTCCCCGGCAAGCTCGCGGCGCGGTCGGCACCCCGTCCCCGGTCGGCGCGCCGCGTGTAGCCAAAACTTGGAACGAGAGCCGCGCACATGCAAGCGTCAACTTGACGTCGCAATGCGCCGCCTCCCGCAGGCGCGGCGATTCCGCATCGACGGGCGAAACGGATGCCGCCGCCACTTTCGCGCCGCCCGCAGCCGGGATAAGAAAACGGACGATGAGCGACCAGCCCCGATTCATTCACCTTCGCGTCCACACCAGCTACTCGCTGCTCGAGGGTGCGGTTCACGTGAACGATCTCGTCCGGATCTGCCGCGAGCAGCGCGCTCCCGCGGTCGCCGTGACCGACACCTGCAACCTCTTCGCCGCGCTCGAGTTCTCCGAGGCGGCAGTCGCGGAGGGCGTGCAGCCGATCATCGGTTGCCAGCTGGAACTGGCGGAGCATGCTCTCGGCGCGCCGCGAACCGGACAGGGCGCCGTCGGCCCTGACGACACGCAGCCTGTTGTTCTCCTGGCGCAGGACGAGACAGGCTACGGAAATCTCGTCAGGCTGAGTTCTTCTGCATTTCTGGAATCCGGCGTCGCGCATCCGCACGTGTCAATGGAAAAGCTCGGAGAATGCGCGAATGGGCTCATCTGCCTCACCGGCGGCCCCGGCGGCCCCATTGGACGGCGCGTGCTGGACGGCAAGGTGGAGCAGGCGCAGGCTCTGCTTCTGCGCCTCGCCGACATGTTTCCCGACCGGCTCTACGTGGAGTTGCAGCGGCACCCGGACGCAGGCCGCAGGGCGATGGCGGACGAGTTGGCGACCGAGCCCGAATTCCTGGACATGGCGTACGCCGCGGAACTGCCGCTTGTCGCGACCAACGACGTCTACTTCGGAACACGGGAGAAGTTCGCTGCGCACGACGCGCTGATTTGCATCAAGGAAGGGGCATTCGTCGACCAGAGCGGCGGTCGGAGGCGCTTCACGGAGCACCATTGCCTGAAGTCTGCCCGGGAGATGCAGGAGCTCTTTTCCGACCTTCCGGAGGTGGTCGGGAACACGGTCGAAATCGCCAGGCGCTGCGCCTTCAGGGTGCCGGTGCGCCGTCCGATCCTGCCGAAGCTCGCGGGCGAGGAAGCCGGCGAGCTTCGGCGCCTGGCGCAGGCGGGTCTTCGGGACAGGCTCGCGGCGATCCCGATGGCCGCTGCCGTGGAAGCGTACGAGAAGCGTCTCGGATACGAACTCGGCGTCATCGAGAACATGGGATTCCCGGGTTATTTCCTGATCGTCGCGGACGTGGTTCAATGGGCGCGGCGGCAAGGCATTCCCGTCGGGCCCGGGCGCGGATCCGGGGCCGGCTCGCTGGTCGCCTACGCGCTGACGATCACCGACCTGGATCCGCTCCGCTATTCGCTCCTCTTCGAACGCTTCATGAATCCGGACCGCGTCTCGATGCCGGACTTCGACATCGATTTCTGCGTCGATCGCCGTGCGGAGGTGATCGCCTACGTGCAGGATCGCTATGGGAGGGACCGGGTCGCCCAGATCATCACGTTCGGTGCGCTGCTATCCCGGGCGGCCATCCGGGACGTGGGCCGGGTTCTCAAGATGCCCCTCGGCCAGGTCGACAGGCTCGCCAAGATGATTCCTCTGGACGGCGTCAAGCCGGTGTCGGTCAGGCAGGCGCTCCGGGACGAGCCCCGGCTCGCGAAGCAGGCCGACTCCGAGGAAGTCGTCGCGCGAATGCTCGACTATGCCGGGCAGCTCGAGGGGCTGTACAGGAACGCGTCGACGCATGCGGCGGGCGTGGTCATCGCCGACCGTCCGCTCGAAGAGCTTGTTCCGATCTACAAGGATCCCCGTTCGGACATGCCAGTCACCCAGTTCAGCATGAAGTGGGTGGAGCAGGCCGGCCTCGTCAAGTTCGACTTCCTCGGCCTCAAGACGCTGACCATGATCCGGAATGCGCTGGACCTTCTTGCGGACCGCGGCGTCGACGTCGACATCGCATCCATCCCGTACGACGACCCGAAGGCCTACGAACTGTACGTCTCCGCCGATACCGTGGCGGTGTTCCAGGTCGAGAGCGCGGGCATGAAGGATGCCCTGAAGCGCATGCGTCCGACCTGCATCGAGGACATCGTCGCGCTTGTTGCGCTCTACCGGCCCGGTCCCATGGACAACATCCCGAACTACTGCAACGTGAAGAACGGGCATGAGGAACGGCAGTACCTGCACGAGTCGATAGATCCGATACTGGACGAGACGCAGGGCATCATCGTCTACCAGGAACAGGTGATGCAGATTGCGCAGGACATGGCCGGTTACACCCTCGGCGGCGCGGACATGCTGCGTCGGGCCATGGGCAAGAAAATCCAGTCGGCGATGGACGCGGAGAAGCCGAAGTTCCTGGAAGGGGCAGCGGCGAACGGAGTCGGCCGGGCGAAGGCGACGGAAGTCTGGGACCTCCTGAACAAGTTCGCGAACTACGGCTTCAACAAGTCGCACGCGGTGGCCTACGCCGTGGTCAGCTACCAGACCGCCTGGCTCAAGGCGAACTACCCGACGGAGTTCATGGCGGCGGCCATGAACTCCGACATCCACAATACGGAAAAGCTGCATGTCTACAGGCGCGAGGTCGAGCGCCTGAAGGTTCGCCTCACCCCTCCCTGCATCAACCGGTCTGACGCGAAGTTTACCGTCCGCGGCGACAGCATCGTCTACGGCCTCGGCGGGCTGAAAAACATCGGCATCGAGGCCATGAAGCCGATTGCGGCCGAGCGTGACGGCGGCGGGCCGTTCACGGATCTATTTGACTTCGCGCGGCGCGTCGACCTCAGGCGCATCGGCAAGCGGCAGCTGGAGACGATGGCGCGCGCCGGGGTTTTCGATTCGCTTGAAGCCTGCCGGCCGCGGGTGCTCGAGGGCATCGACTCCCTGCTCGCATATTCCGCGACCGCGGTTGACGGGCGCAACTGCGCGCAGGGCGGCCTCTTCGGCGACGAAGGCGAGAATTTGCCGCCGCCGCGCCTGCCCGCCGTTCCGGACTGGCTTCCGGCGGAACGGCTTCGCCACGAACACGGCGCGCTCGGCTTCTACTTGACGGGACATCCGCTGGAGGACTTCGCCGGGCCGCTGTCGCAGGTCGGCGTGATCGGTTTCGCGGAACTGGAGCAAAGGCTGGCCGAGAACGGCGGCGGAACGCCGGTCGTTCGCCGGATCGCCGGGACGATCACGGGACGGCAGAACCGCAAGTCGCAGAAGGGGAATCGCTTCGCATTCGTGCAACTGAGCGACGTTACCGGCTTCTACGAGGTCATGGTCTTCTCGGACGTTCTGGAGAAGCACCGTCCGCTACTCGAACCCGGGAACAACGTCGTGCTGACCGTCGAGTGCGGCGGCGATTTCGACAGCCAGCGCCTCGTTGCGCGCGACTTCCAGCCCGCCGACGACGCGATCAGCCGCGTTCCGCCGCCCGGACTCAGGATTTTCGTCAGGGACGAGGCGGCGCTCGGGTCCATCGCGACCCGCCTCGCCGGCGCGTCGGACGGGCCTCCGAACGGCGCCCGCGCCCCGGTGCGCCTCGTGCTGCTGCATCCCGACCTTCCCGGGGAGGTCGAGATTGCGCTGGCGTCCAGCTATCCGCTCAGGCCCGAAGTCAAGGGTGCCGTCAAGGACATCCCCGGAGTAAGCCACGTCGAGGAATTCCGGGACTGACGCCGCCCGGATGCGGAATTCGCGGGAGCAGCGGCTCCGCCCGCGCGACCCGGCGCGCGCGACCTCGGAACATGCATCTTCCGGAATCCCTGAATGAGTTGTAACAGTCCGCCCGGGAATCCGGCTGCGGGACGCACCCCGGGAAGACAAGGCAAGGCGCCATGGCGAAGCAACGGAAATCGAAGGTCATGCGGCCGCAGGCGCGCCCTCCGAAGGGATTCCGCGACTATTTCGGGTCCGAGGTGGTGGACCGGAACGCGATGTTGGAGGCGGTCACCGGAATCTACCACCGTTATGGCTTCGACCCGCTTGAATCTCCTGCCGTGGAAACCGTCGAAGCGCTCGGCAAGTTCCTTCCCGACGTCGACCGCCCCAATGAGGGCGTCTTCGCCTGGAAGGAGGACGAGGCTGGGTGGATTGCTCTCCGCTACGACCTTACGGCACCTCTCGCGCGCGTCTACGCCCAGTTCCGGAACGACCTGCCGCTGCCGTACAGGCGCTATGCCGTCGGCCCCGTGTGGCGCAACGAGAAGCCGGGCCCCGGCCGCTTTCGCCAGTTCTTCCAGTGCGATGCCGACACGGTCGGATCAGGGAGTCCGGCAGCCGACGCCGAGATGTGCATGATGCTGGCCGACATTCTGGAAGCCGTCGGGATCAGGCGAGGAGAATACATCGTCCGCCTCAACAGCAGGACGGTCCTCGACGGCATAATGAACAAGGCCGGAATCCTTGATCCGGACAGGCCGGAAGCGGCCGCGCAGAGACGTGCGACGGTCATGCGCGCCATCGACAAGCTCGACAGGCTGGGCGCCGACGGCGTTCTTGCCCTGCTCGGCACCGGACGCAGGGACGAGAGCGGAGACTACACGCCGGGGGCAGGTCTCGCGGAAAACGAGGCCCGGGTCGTCATGGACCTGATTGCGCCAGCGGACGGCCGCGGCGACGGCGCCGGGCGCGTTCGCGCCGCGCTCTCGGACGGAGATGCGGGCGGGCGCGACGTTCTCGAGATCGAGAAGCTCGTTCGCGATCAGGGTTACGGACCAGACCGGATCATGATCGACACCTCGGTGGTGCGCGGGCTGGGCTACTACACCGGGCCAGTCTACGAGGCCGAACTGACGATCATGGCCGCCGACGCGCGGGGACGGCCACAGCAGTTCGGGTCCGTCGCGGGCGGCGGCCGCTACGACGGGCTCGTGCGTCGATTCACTGGCCAGGACGTGCCGGCGACGGGCGTCTCCCTGGGCGTCGACCGGCTTCTCTCGGCGCTCCGAGCGGGAGGACGGGCCGCGCAGGGCGCGGCTGAAGCCGGATCCGGGCCGGTGGTGGTTACGGTCATGGACCGTGATCGCCTCGGGGACTACCAGGCGATGGCCGCGGAACTCAGGTCCGCGGGAATCCGCGCCGAGGTCTATCTCGGGAACCCGAAGAACTTCGGCAACCAGCTCCGCTACGCTGACAGGCGCAACAGCCCAGTCGCCGTGATCGAGGGATCGGAGGAGAGGTCGCGCGGCGTTGTCCTCGTGAAGGATCTGGTCGCAGGCAGGCAGATCGCCGAGGTCATCGACACCAGCGCCGAGTGGAAGTCCCAGCCGGCGCAGTTCGAGGTTCGGCGAGACGGCTTTGTCCCTGAAGTCCTCCGTCTCGTCGACGCGTTTCGCCTGCCTCCGGAAGAGTTGCAGGCGGAGCTTGCCCGGAGGCGGGACTTCTACCTGGGCCGGCTTTAGGCCGCCTGCAGCGGAAGTGGCCGCCAGTGCGCCCGCGGAGAATCGGTCGCAGGCATGGAACGGGAGGCCGGGATGGACGGTAGGGACGATGCGTTCAGGCTCGCCGCCGTGCGGGAAGCGGCCGGGGAACTGCGCGCGCGCTTCGAGGCGGCGGGTGCCCGTTGCGTCGAAACGGCCGCGCTTCAGCCCGCGGACCTTCTTCTTGATCTCTACGGGGAAGACATCCGCGCGCGCGCCTTTGTGACCCGCGACCCGGTTCACGGCGAGTTCATGTTGCGGCCGGACTATACCGTTCCCGTCGCCAGGATGCACATGACCGGAAAGGTCAGTGCGGCGCGCTACACCTATCTGGGGCCCGTCTGGCGCATGCAGCCGCCCGGGTCCCTGCGACGGGCGGAGTCGCTTCAGGTCGGCTACGAGCTCTTCGACCAGGGCGACCGCGCGGCGGCCGACGCCGAGGTCTTCGGTATCATGGCGGACATGCTCGCGTCCGACGGTCTCGAAATGACCGTCGGGGACATGGGAATTCTCATTGCCGCGGTCGCGGGCCTCGATACGCCGGAGCGGCGCAAGACCGCGCTGCGCAGGCACCTCTGGCGGCCCGGCCGGTTCCGGCGGCTGCTCGAGCAGTACTGCCGTTCCGGCCGTCCGCCGCGCAAGCCGTTCCCGGACGGGTCCGGAAAGCACCGCCTCGTGGGCCTGCGGTCGCAGGACGAGATCGATGCCCGCCTCCGGGAGCTCGAGGTGGAGGCGCGAACGCCCCCCCTGGCCGTCGAAGAGGTGGCGACGCTCGCCGCGGTCCTCGACCTTCGGGGAACCTTCGCCGGCGCGCTGGGGGAGCTCGAGCGCCTCGCTGCCGGAATGCCGGCGCTCCTGCCCGCCGTCGAGGCCATGACTGCCCGCTCCGATGCGCTGCGGTCGGTTTCCGTCGATGTCGACCGCCTGCGTTTCGACGCGAGCCACGGGCGTGCGAACATGGAATACTACGACGGGTTCGTGTTCGGGTTTCACGCCGCTTCGCTGCCGGGGAGGCCGGTTGTCGCAAGCGGCGGGCGCTATGACGCGCTGACCGGAATCCTCGGCTGCGGACGGCCGGTTCCGGCCGTTGGAGGCGTAATTCGCCCGGAGGTCCTGGCGGAGGTCCGGAGCGGAGCGGCATGACTGCGCTGAAGCTGGGCATACCGGCGAAGGGGCGGCTGCGGGCGTCCGTTTTCGACTGGCTCGAGGGCATTGGCCTTGGCATGTCGCCGGGCGCATCCGAACGCGAGTATTCGGGTCAAGTGAACGGAATTTCCAACGTCGAACCGGTATTCCTGACAGCCGGGGAGATGCCTGACGAACTGGAAGCCGGTCGAATTCATCTCGGCGTGACCGGTCAGGATCTCGTTCGCGAACGACTCCCGCTGGCAGGGGTGCGCGTGGCAGAATTGCTGCCGCTCGGGTTCGGATTCGCCGACCTCGTGGTTGCAGTTCCTTCGGGCTGGATCGATTGCCGCACGGTAGACGACCTTGATTCGGTCGCGGCCGGATTTCGGGAAAACCACGGCATGCGCCTGCGAATCGCCACGAAGTACCACAATCTGGTTCGAGCGTTTCTGGCCGAAAGAGAGCTTGCGGACTACCAGCTCGTGGACAGCCAGGGCGCGACCGAGGCCACGGTCAGAAACCTGACTGCCGAAGCCGTCGCCGACATTGCCGCAAGCGGGAAGACGTTGCGCGCCAACCACCTCAGGGCCCTCGACGACGGTATCGTCCTGTCGTCGCAGGCTGCGCTGTTCGCCGGGCGGAACGCGCCTTGGCCGCCCGAGGCGCGCACCGCGCTTCACGAGCTTGCCCGCAGGGCCGGTTTCGAGGTTTCGGACGGAGTGATTGGAGGAAGCGGCCGGAAATCCCGCGGCCTAGCGGATTCCGAGATCTGAAAGTGCGCGCTCAAGGTCATGCGGAAGATCGCCTGCAGCGCCCGATCCGGGAAGATCGGGCGGGCTGTCGCCGGGTTCCAGGTAGCGCCAGCCCTGGAAGGGGCGGCGGGGAGATGTCGTGGTGCGGACAAGTTCTGGATCCATGACGATCATGCAGCGACGGATGCCGTCGGCGCCGATGCATTCCTCAAGGCCGGTGATTTTCTGGCGCACCTGTATGACGCCCCGGATCACCCAGTAGAGCGATCCGCCGGAGAGGATTTCGTCCTTCCGCTTCGGTCGCATCCGCGTGATGTGGATGGATCTGTAGACTTCGCCCCGGGACGCGCACTCGCGCCGCCCCCTGTCCCTCCAGGCTTGCAGCTCCTCGACGTTGCCGATGCCGACGCAAAGCTTGACGAGATTGACGTGCCCGTTCCTGCCCATTCCCGGCTGCCCGTTTGCGTGATTTTGCTTCACCGGCACATATCAGACGAGCCGGTTCGGCAACAGGCTCCATTGCCGCATGATTGCGGGCGCTGGCCGGAGTCGGAGATGATGCGGTTTTGTGCGATGGCGCCCCGGTACCGTCGCCGAAGTCAGCGTCCCTCGTAACCGCGCCGGGGATCTTCGGGCCGAAAAAATTTGACGGGAACCAGAACGAAATATAGTTTCGGCTCTCGGAAAATTTGAAATCGAGGAATTGCCATGCACCGTTTCGCCGCGCCGATCGCCGAGCAGATCTGGGACATGAAGTACCGTTTCAAGGACCCGGACGGCGCGCCGGTCGACGCGACGGTGGAGGACAGCTGGCGCCGGGTCGCGCGGGCGCTGGCGGGCGCGGAGCGGGACCGGGCGCGCTGGGAAGGGGAGTTCTTCGGGGCGCTCGAGGGCTTCCGGTTCCTTCCCGCGGGCCGCATCCTCGCCGGCGCCGGCACCGGGCGCGACGTGACGCTCTTCAACTGCTTCGTCATGGGGACGGTTCCGGACAGCATGTCCGGGATCTTCGAGATGCTGAGGGAGGCGGCGCTGACCATGCAGCAGGGCGGCGGCATCGGCTACGACTTCTCGACCCTGCGCCCGCGCGGCGCTCCCGTTGTCGGCGTTGGCGCCGACGCCTCCGGCCCGCTCTCGTTCATGGACGTCTGGGACGCGATGTGCAGGACCATCATGTCGGCGGGCTCGCGGCGGGGGGCGATGATGGCGACGATGCGCTGCGACCATCCCGACATCGAGGACTTCGTGGCCGCGAAGGGGGATCCGGCGCGGCTGCGCATGTTCAACCTGTCGGTCCTGGCGACGGACGCCTTCATGGAGGCGGTCGGGGCTGACGGGGGCTGGGACCTCCAGTTCGGCGGCCGGGTGATGCGCACGCTGCGGGCGCGGGACCTCTGGAACCGGATCATGGAGGCGACGCACGCCTACGCGGAGCCGGGGGTGATCTTCATCGACCGCATCAACCGGCGCAACAACCTCGCCTACTGCGAGACCATCTCGGCGACGAACCCCTGCGGCGAGCAGCCGCTGCCGCCCTACGGCGCGTGCCTGCTCGGCTCGGTGAACCTCGCGCGCCTGGTTCTCGATCCGTTCGGCGCGGACGCGCGTCTCGACGAGGAGGCGCTCGCGCGCCTGGTGCCGGTGGCGGTGAGGATGATGGACAACGTCGTCGACGTGTCGCGGTTTCCGCTGGAGGCGCAGCGCCGGGAGGCGCAGGCTAAGCGCAGGATCGGCCTCGGCGTGACCGGGCTCGCCGACGCCCTCGCCATGGTCGGCGAGCGCTACGGCTCGGATTCCGCCGCGGCGCGGACCGGCGAATGGATGCGCCAGGTCGCCCGGAACGCCTATCTCGCCTCGGCCGGGCTCGCGGCGGAGAAGGGCGCGTTCCCGCTCTTCGACCGCGACGCCTACCTCGCGGGCGGAACCATGACGGACATGGACGAGAGCGTCAGGGAAGCTGTCTCCGAGCACGGAATCCGGAACGCGCTGCTCACCTCGATCGCGCCGACGGGAACCATCTCGCTCTACGCCGGCAACGTGTCGTCGGGGATCGAGCCCGTCTTCGCCTTCTCCTGCGAGCGCAAGGTCCTGCAGCCGGACGGCTCGCGGCGGGTCGAGGAAGTGGATGACTACGCGGTGCGGCTCTGGCGCGACCGGCACGGCGACGCGCCGCTTCCGGACTGCTTCGTCGACGCGCAGACGCTTGCCCCGGCGGACCACGTGCGCATGCAGGCGGCGGCGCAGCGCTGGGTCGACAGCTCGATCTCCAAGACGATCAACTGCCCCGCCGACATCGGCTTCGACGACTTCCGCGCGGTCTACATGTCCGCCTGGGACCAGGGCTGCAAGGGATGCACCACGTACAGGCCGAACGAGGTCACCGGGTCCGTCCTGAGCGTTCCGGAAGCAGGTGACGCGACGCCGGATGCGGACAGGGGCGCCGATGTGGTCTACATCGCCAGCCCGCTTGAACGTCCGGACACGCTCGAGGGGAGGACATACAAGATCCGCTGGCCCGAAAGCGAGCACGCTATATACATCACGGTCAACGACACGATCCGGAACGGCGAGCGCCGCCCCTTCGAGGTCTTCATCAACTCAAAGAACATGGAGCACTATGCCTGGACGCTCGGACTGACGCGGATGATCTCCGCCGTTTTCCGCCGCGGAGGCGACGTGAGCTTCGTGGCGGACGAGCTCAAGGCAGTGTTCGACCCTCGCGGCGGCGCGTGGATGAACGGAAGCTACGTGCCGTCCATTCTCGCAGCGATCGGCAGCGTCATCGAGCGTCACCTCGTCGAGACCGGTTTCATGGCGGCGCCGGGACAGTTCGCGCTGGAAGTGAACGGGGAATCGCAAGGACTGGCCGAAGTCGTGCCCATGAGCCGGAAACCGGCCGGGCCCGCATGTCCCGGATGCGGGGGATTCGGCATGCGCATGATCGAGGGCTGCATGACGTGCCAGGACTGCGGCCACTCGAAGTGCGGCTGACGGGTCCGTCAGACGGGCGCTCGGCCGGGACGAAGGGCGTGCGACAGCGCCGTTTCGGACGGGTTGTCGACTGGAAACACGTCTCCTGAACGTACGGAAGCGCGACCGGCTCAGGTCAATCGCTCCCTGGGCAGACGTCAATCAGGGACTCCCTCTGGTCGGGCGGCGTTCGCCGCGATTCTTGACAACCGGAAATCGCCCCATATAAACCGTCCGTCCGCAGCCGCGGACTCTCTTGGTGTTTGTGGCCTCCGCGAGGAGATGCCTGTCGCCCGCTCCGGAACGGAGAGGGAAAGGAAAGCACCTTTCACAACTGTCGAAAGGATCCAGCCGTGACCAAACGCACCGCTGCCAAGTACAAGATCGACCGCCGGATGGGCGAAAACATCTGGGGGCGCCCCAAGTCCCCTGTCAACCGGCGCGAATTCGGACCCGGCCAGCACGGCCTCCGCCGGAAGGGCAAGCTATCCGACTTCGGAATCCAGCTGCGCGCGAAGCAGAAGCTCAAGGGTCACTACGGCGACATCACCGAACGCCAGTTCCGGCGCATCTATGCAGAGGCGGAGCGCATGCGAGGCGACACCGGCGAAAACCTCGTCGGCCTGCTCGAACGCCGGCTCGACGCCGTGGTCTACAGGGCCAAGTTCGTGCCGACCATCTTTTCGGCCCGCCAGTTCGTGAACCACGGTCACGTGCTGGTGAACGGGCGGCGCGTTAACATCCCGTCCTACCGAGTCAAGGAGGGCGACGTGGTCGAGGTTCGCGAGAAGTCGCGGCAGATGGCGCTCATTCTCGAGGCGATCGGTTCGCCGGAACGCGACGTCCCGGATTACCTGGGCGTCGACCACGCGCGGCTGACCTGCGAAATCAAGTGGGCGCCAAAGCTCGCGGACGTTCCCTATCCCGTGATGATGGAACCGAATCTCGTAGTCGAATACTACGCCAAGAACTGATCCGGCACCGGTTTCCGGGTTGCGCTCCTTCCCGTCCCGAGTGCCCTGGCAGGCGGTGCCAGCCCTCCCGGACCGGGGCGGGCGGCGGCGGTTCGTCGCAGGTTCCGGCATCGCTCTCCCGCATCTGCTTGACCAAGCAGTGATTCAGCCTAGACTTCGTGCATGGCCATGATCAACTGGAGCGAACGATGTTCCTGAGACCCAGACCTCCAGTCGTTCCCGACGCATCCGACTGCCTGCCAGGTCGGTCGATGCCGATTCCGACCGCGGAAACGCACTTCGTCTTCGGGCGGCCCCTCAAGGATCCGATCCCTGGCGGCATGGAATGCGCGATGTTCGGAATGGGGTGCTTCTGGGGAATCGAGCGCCTCTTCTGGAACCTTGCCGGCGTCCACAACACCGCTGTCGGTTATGCGGGCGGCGCGACGCCAAACCCGACCTACCAGGAGGTCTGCACCGGCATGACCGGACACACCGAGGTGGTTCGCATTGTCTTCGATCCGGGAACGCTTTCCTACAACCTGCTGCTTCGCTACTTCTGGGAAGGACATGATCCGACGCAGGGCATGCGGCAGGGCGCCGACGTCGGCACGCAGTACAGGTCCGGAATCTATACATATTCCGATGATCAGAACGCGGCGGCGGAGTCGTCGCACTCCGCCTACGGCGAGAGTCTCGCGGCGGCGGGATTCGGTCCGATCACCACTGAAGTTCTTCCGGCGCCGGAGTTCTACTTCGCGGAAGACTACCACCAGCAGTACCTGGCGAAAAACCCCGGCGGATACTGCGGCGTCGCAGGCACCGGTGTCACCTGTCCCGTCGGAATGGTTGCCGGAGAAGGCGTCACAACTCCCTGAAGATTAGGAAATGCCCGTTTTCATGGCCTCGACCACGGCGCGGGGCAGAAGCGCGGCCGAAGCGCTCGAATCGTCCCTCGAGTCGTCCCTTCCGGGACTCACTGGTTCCACGGTATGCGAGGTGGAGGACAGGCGCGGACACTGGGAGGTCTGCGGCTACTTTCGCGAGCGTCCGGACGATGTTGCGCTCAGGCTTCTCGCGGCAGCGCAGGGCGTCAAGCCGTTTACCGTGTCCGAACTCCCGGAAAGCGGCTGGGTCGCGGCGGCCCGCAGAGCGCTCGCTCCAGTGCGCGCTGGACGCTTCTTCCTCTACGGCAGCCATGACGCGGACGGTGTTCCGCCGGACTGCATCCCCCTTCTCGTCGAGGCGGCGATGGCTTTTGGAACGGGTCACCACGGGACGACGAAAGGATGCCTCCTGGCCTTCGAGGATCTCCTTGCCGCCGGCGCGAAGCCGGCTCGGGCAATCGACATTGGCTGCGGCACGGCAGTGCTCGCGATGGCCGCGGCGAAGTCGTGCGGCGCACGGGTTCTCGCTGCCGACAACGATCCGACGGCGGTGGAAACTGCGCGGGAAAACATCGCCGCGAACGGCTTGGAGGACCACGTCCGGGTGCTGCTCAGCGACGGACTGTGCCATCCCGGAATTGACGCCGGCGCACCATACGATCTCGTTTTCGCGAACATCGTGGAGGGTCCGCTCAGCGCCATGTCCCGCAACATATCCGCCCGATGCCGGCCTGGCGGTTTCGCCATACTGTCGGGTCTTCTTGCACACCAGGCCACGCCGATGATTGCGCACTACGATGCGGCCGGTTTCGGCGTCCACGGAAGGCGCACGCTCGGAGAATGGGAAACGATTACTTTTCGGAAGCGGGTTTGAAGGCGCCGTGTCTGCGGTTGCGGAGTCTTCCCGCGGCGAGCGGGCCGCCGGGTGCCGGCGGCCCGCCATTCCACGGCGGCGCCCGAGGTTTACGGCCAGCCGGTGAGTTTCAGGATGTCGGCGCGGATCAGCCCGATGTCCTCGAGTTGGCGATCCGAGAAGCGGGAGAGCGAATTGCGCAGTTTCCTCCGCGCATTCCACTGGGCAACCTCGTGGGCTGCCTGTTCGGCGTGCTTGACCAGAGCATATATGGAGATTGCACCGAAGGGAGGAACCCGGGTTTCTGGCGTGACAGACATGACATTTTCCCCTGTTTGGCGTTGCAACCGAATTGTCGGCAAACGGGGAATTAGGCATTCTCCAGCCGTGCAACAAATGGCAAAATCGCATACCCGACCTGTATGAAACGCATGCCTCGTCCGTCGAACGGTGGCCTTTGCATGCACGCGGCCGGGTGGCTCAGGACGGTTCGAGGCGGCGGCGAGCTTCGCGGCAACGGTTCGCCGCCGTCCGGCGGGGAGCGAAAGGCATGTCGACTTCCGGAATCGAAGGATTCGCGCGTTCAACGGTCACGGTGAACGGCGTGGAGATTTCATTCCATTCGGGCGGCTCGGGCAGCCCGCTGCTTCTCCTGCACGGATTTCCGCAGAACCACATGGCGTGGGCGAAAGTCGCTCCGGTACTAGCCCGCCGCTTCCGCTGCATCGTTCCGGATCTTCGGGGGTATGGAGACAGCGGCGTGCCGGAGAGCGCGAAGGGAACCGGATACGAAAAGCGGGTGATGGCCAGGGACATGGCGGAAATGATGTCGGAACTCGGACATCAGGAGTTCTCGCTTCTGGGCCACGACAGGGGAGCGCGGGTCGGTTACCGGCTCGCCCTCGACTGCCCGGCCAGGATCACGCGAATCGGAATCATCGAAGTGATTCCCACGGCGGAGATGTGGCGGGCCTTTGACGCAGGCCTCGCGCTTCGAGCATATCACTGGACGCATCTCGCGCAGCCCGCGCCGCTCCCCGAAATGATGATCGAGGCGAGACCTGACGCCTATCTGCGGCATACGCTTGCGAGCTGGACGCGAGACGGGACGCTTGCCTGCTTCCTTCCCGCAGCGCTCGAAAGCTACGAGAGGCAGATGTCGGATCCACGCCGAATTCATGCAATGTGCGAAGACTACCGCGCCGGGGCGACCCATGACAGGGATCTCGACGAGCGCGACCTCGCCGAGGGGCGGCGGATTTCCGCGCCGCTGCACTTTCTCTGGACGGATCGGGGATTTCCGGCTCGCGCAGGCGATCCTCTCGGCGTCTGGCGAAGGTGGGCCGAAAACGTGAGCGGCAGCGAGGTTGTCGCGGGCCACTTCGCCATGGAAGAAAACCCGGATGCCGTTTCATCCGAGTTCACGCGATTCCTTGAGGGCGTCGAATGACAGAACGAACCGGTTGTCTGCGCGTTCGGCGTTGTCGCAATTGTTCCTGATGTTCTCAGCGGCATCAGTCCGGCCTCCCTCCCTGTCGATCGAGAAGTGGCCGCCATGTACCTCAACGGCGTCCGTTGCGAGATCCCACTTCCCTGAACATCGACCGGCAGTCGGGGTGCTTTGCACGGCGCGGGCACCCTTTTTCTAAAGTGAGGGCGTATTCGCCCATTCCGGCCTCGTCGTCGCTTCGGCAATGCTCAACGGTGCCGTCGAAGAAGAGGCTGGGCACCGTGATCCCCTGCGGGCGCAGCCGTTTCTCCTCGTCGAGATGCTCGCGAGTCTTTCGCCGATTCATCCGGCGTTGAACCGCGTCGTTGCAAGGATCCCACTCAGGTTCCGCCATCGCGGACAAAACACTCAACGTCTGGCACTCGGAGTTCGACGGATGCACTTCCCTTTCCGAAACGCATCTCCCCGATGCGGCAGTCGCGACAGACGGCGCGGCCTGTCTCTTGTTCGAGGTCATAGCTGTCGTGGACCGTCTTCTCCCTGTGCCGCATCTGCCTGACGGCCTTGACATCAAGCTCAACATTCGCGCTGATGAATCCGCGTCTGTTGCTTGTTGAGATCAACGGGACATGCGGCCCGTTACGGGCGTCCTCCACGGTCGCCGACGCGACCTCGATCTTCTTGACCAGCTTGCGCTCGTTGGCATCGACGTAATCCAGGCGATTGACCATGTGGTGCTTGTCGACGTGCGTTGCCGAGTTGCTCAACGTGCGGAGCAGGTTCAGGGCGTTCAGTGCTTACTTGCCCTGTCCCGAAAGGCCGCCGTCCACGCTTTGCGGTTCATCAGCAATCAGCATCGGACACGTGGCCCAGACGAGGTCGATCAGTCTTTCGCCGCCCGTCTTCTCGCTGTCCTTGTGGAGGTTGGTGATGTCTTTTCCGTGGATGGCCCCGACTGTCATGATCTGGATTTGCGGGCTAGTCGCGAAATCGCGCAACTGGCCGAGCTTCGCAGAGTCGTGCTAGAATTACTCGAAAGGCGTGCCAGAATAGAACGCGCGGAAGTGATCTTCGGTCATCTGGAGAGATTTGTAGACGCCCTCCTTTATGGCGACCGACGGCACCACGATGAAGAACTTGGTGAATCCGTAGCGTTTGTTCAGTTCTAAGAGCCTCTTTCCCGGGCGCCATTCCAAAGTGCAACGCCGCCCCTTTCTTTCGCCGGACAGGTCCCTCCGGAACGCGATCCGGGACGGCTTCGGTCAGGGAGGCCGCGCCTTCCGGAACGCCTCTGCCGGGGTCAGGTAGCCGAGCACCTCGTATGTTCCGAGAACCGGAAACGAACCAAGGGGTGGCTGTGGAAAATTTTGGCGCGGGTTCCTGTGGAAAACCCGCCTCTTGCCTCCCGCCGCCTCCACGGTTCATTCCCGGTTCGGGACCGCCGCCGCCAGGCCTGGCGGCGGCGGAGCGGGGCCTGGCCCCGCAGGACGGGTCGGACCGGAAGCACCATGGATCGCGCAAGCGGATCCGTGCGGAAGCGTGGTCGGCCCGCCCTCCCTTCAGCCTCCCGGGTCCTGGATGGATGCCTGGGTTCGAGAACCGGATCATCGCGAGGATAGGAGCGGGAGAGCATGACCATCGCAGCCGCCGGCATTGACGTGAGCAAGAAGACGCTGAACATCCACCTGAACGGCAGGGATCACGCCGCCGCCAACGACACGGACGGCTTCCGCAAGGTCGCCGGCATCCTGAGGGACGGCGGGGCGGAGAGGGTCGTCATGGAGGCCACGGGGCGGATGCACCGGGCGCTCCACCAGTCGCTGCACGACCGGGGCTTCGCGGTCCTGGTGGTCAATCCCCGCCAGTCCCGGGACTTCGCGAAGGCCGCCGGCGACATGGCGAAGACCGACAGGGTCGACGCCAGGGTGCTGGCCGCCTTCGGCGCCGCGTTCCCGGCCAGGCCGCCGACGGCGCCGGCCGAGGCGGCGATCGACCGGCTCCGCGACATGCTGGTGCTGCGGGAGAGGCTCGTCGACCAGCGCACGCAGCTGAAGGCGGTCTTCGACGAGGTCGGCGATCCCGACCCGGACGGGCCCGTCCCGAAGGTCCTCTCGGAGATCGAGGCCGGCGTCCGCCAGTACGACCGGCGGATCGCGGAGACGGTCGCAGGCGCGGAGGAGCTTGCCGGGAGCCGCGACATCCTGATGTCGATCCCGGGCATCGGCCCCGTCACGGCGGCGGCCCTGATCGCCTGGATGGGCGAGCTCGGCGCGATCGGCAGCCGCCAGGCCGCGGCCCTGATCGGCGTCGCGCCCTTCGCCCGCGACAGCGGAACCCTGAAGGGCGCGCGCCGCGTCGCCGGCGGACGGAGGCGGCCGAGGGACGTCCTGTACATGGCGGCGATGGCGGCCTGCCAGTTCAATCCCGACATGAAGGAGACGTACGTCCGGCTCGTCGAAAGAGACAAGCACCACAAGGTCGCCGTGACCGCGGTGATGCGGAGGCTGATCGTGACCGCGAACGCCCTGCTGCGCGACCGGCGCATGTGGGAGGACCGGACGGCCGCGGCCGCCGGCTGACGCCCGCGCGGGCCGCGTCCCGCGGCGGTCCGCCGGGCCCGGAACGAATCAATGGACCGGTCGCGTCCCTGCGACCGGCGGGTTCCCGCTTGCCCGGACGGTCGCCCGGATGCGGACAGGACTGTGGACAGGGTGTGGAAAACCCGGACAGGGATCCCCGGAAACCGCCGAAAAACGCCGAATCCGGCCTTGACCCGAAACATGGATGCTTCCTCGGACGCCCGTTCAGCCGGTCCTGGACGGCCTTCACCTGCGCGTCTGTGACCTTATCGAGCCGTGTCCCTGGAAAGGCACTCACGCACCAGGCCTTTTGCGTGCCCCGTCAGGCCCCGTTCCCATGATCGGTACGGCGTGGCGAAGAAGAACCCGGCCCCGAGCGCCTTCGCCACCCAGGCATGGCCCGCGAACTCCTTGCCGTTGTCCGCGGTGATCGTGCGGGCCAGGGCGGCGAGCGGCAGCAGCAGCTCGAGCAGCGAGGCGCCCACCGCGGCCGCGGTCTTCCGCCCAACCCTTTGCAAAAGCGTGCAGTTCGACGCACGGTTCACCAGCGACACCAGCGCGCCGCTGTGGCCCTTGCCTCCGTCAAGTCATGACCAGAACAGGCAGCGTTTCTCACCATGTTTCACACGCCGTCAAAGGTCTTCCCGGTGCAGTCCTTCACCGTACCCGATCAGTTACGGTTTGAACCCGATCGTCTCGCCCCAGGCCAGGGCCGCAAGCGCGCCCGAAGCATCTTTCCATTCGTCCAACGTACGTCGCCAGTCGTCGAATTGCGCATGCGTCGCAAGTCCGTGTTTCACCGCCACCTCGACAGTGTCGGAAGCGAAGAACCAGCCGGTCGCCAACGCGTAAAAAAAGGCGATATCCTCGCCTGTCGCAAAGGTCTCGAAAGACGCACTGAACTCTATGTCGTGGAAGCCGGCGTCGACAAAAATTCCTTTCAACTCCTTGCCGATTTGGGGATGGCCGCCGTTGGCGGTCAGAAGTTTCTGAAATGTCTCCCATACGACTCCAAGACTACCAAGCGTCGGATTCAGGAATGAAGAGTCACCGATCAGTTCCCGGGCCGAGACAAACCCTCCCGGCTTCAGCACCCGCTTCACCTCGGCCAGCGTTGTCCGGGTGTCTGGAATGTGCATGAGAACGGCGTGGAAATGGACGACATCGAAGAAATCGTTCTCGTAGGGAAGATCGGTCGCGTCGCCAGTCCTGAAAGATGCGTTGTCATGTCCGCCGGCCACGACCGCCGCATGCGCAATCTCGACCTGCGACTCTTCCATATCGAGGCCATGCAACTCCCCGGGTTCCACCGCCTTGGCAAGTCCCACCGAGATCGTTCCCGGACCGCACCCGAGGTCGAGAACGCGAAGGCCTGGCTTCAGGCGCGGGAGCAGGTGAATTGCGACATTCTCCACGTTCCGGCGTTTGAGCAGCGCCAGGAACTCATCGCTGTAACCCATCGTGTACGTCGGGTCGCTGCCATCCTGCGTCTCGTTTCCGTTCATCGTTTGTCCCCCTGTTCCCATGTTTCGGCTATCATATGAGGATGCGAACGGTTTCGGTCAATAACGCAGTGCCAACGCTCCAGGAAAAATTGGGAACTGGCGCTGGAGAGATGTACCCTTGAGACCAGATTTCAGATCCTCCCACGCCGGCGTTTGCCGTGGCGACTGGTCATGAACCGTTATTCGGGGCGTGGAGTCCGGCCTTCGTGCGCGCGGCCATCAAGGGGCAGCATGAGGACATTTCAGTCCGGTTCTAGAAACTGAACGAGGCCATGAACCAATGCAACCCGGAGACCACGCAACCGCAATCGAGGAAATTTCCCTTTCAGATGCCCTGCGGACGAGGGCCAAGATCATTTCTGAAAACTCAAGGTTCGCCTACTATACGACAGCCGAGACGGCGACGAAGGTCATTCGCAGCAAGGAGGTTTGGCTGCGAGACGCAACCGTAATGAGCGACTTCTCCGAGATCTCCTACGGTCTGTTCCTTTTGAGAAACGCATTGTCCGGTCCAGTTGGATTGAGATTCTTTGCTGCAGTTGAAGCGATGTTTCTCGGCATTTGTGCCAAGGTTGAAGCCCAGATAAACGGTTCAGAACCATCTTGGCTGTTTGACACATACATCTCATGCTTGTCGCTACATGACCCTTCGGAGGACAAGATGGGGCGGCTTTCCACGTGGCACGCATACGGCGACGTGGCATTCGTGATGAACAACAAGCCTTTTGCCGCAGTGACCAACCAGCTTGGGGCTTTCTCGATGCCGGTGCAACATCTCGACCAAGTTGCCTTCGATGCGAGGTTCACGGATGTCACCAAAGTATTTTCCAAGAACACCGATTCCCTTCAATCGCTAGGAGAGACTGAATTGGTTGACGCTTTCGTGGACACAACTCTCATTGCCGCAATTGCAACCAGACATCCCGTATTCTCGGAGGAGAGGGAATTGAGGATTTTCTTCCGCCCTTCGAGCAATGAACACCCGGTGCTGACCGGGAGGATCGAAACAATCGGGGGTATTCCTCAACCTGTCTGGGCTCTGCCGCTTCGCCACGATACGAATAACGGCCTGTTCGGAGCCGACATACCCAGTCTTCTGGAGAGATTGATCATTGGACCAACGTCGTTCCCTTGCGTCCGCAAGAGCGCCTTCATTCAACTTCTCGCGGATGTCGGAGTCGAGAACGCTGCGGACAAGGTCGTCGTGTCGGACATACCGCTCCGTAGATACGGATAGCCCGCCCCGCACTGTCTTCGCCCCTGTACCCTTCACGGCACGTCCAGTGCGGCGGGATAGTGTTGTGGTTGAGATTTTGTTCCGAAGCTCAGATCTCGGAGACGCGATGCGCCTGGGCCTCGGCCTTGGAGCGTTTCAGTTCATCGATGTCCTTCATGCCTGCCTCCGCCGGCTGGAACGTGGCCCGCGATTCGGTGCGTTGCAGCCGGCAGGACGAACCGGATGTGCCGGCGAAGTCCTTTCACACCGGGCCGCTCGGACAACTCTTCACAACTTTGTCGTGCACCCGCAATCGTTCCGCCGTTTGATGGATTTCCCGTTTCGTGCTAACGGGCGTCACGTCGGGCTTGCCGCTGCCGGAACGATCCGGCGGCCACGCCGGCGACAGGAGGCAGGGTGCGGATAATCGGACTGGACCCGGGTTTGCGGACCATGGGCTGGGGAATCGTGGACGTGGCTGGATCGCGAATGACCCATGTTGCCAACGGACACTGCAAGTCGAGCGGCGAAGATCTTGCCGGCCGCCTTGCAAACCTGTTTGGCCAGCTTGAGGCCGTGTTCGACGAATACCGCCCGAACCATGCCGCCGTCGAACTCGTCTTCGTCAACAAGGATGCCGCCGGAACGCTCAAGCTCGGCCACGCTCGCGCCGTTTGCCTGCTGGTTCCCGGCCGGCGCGGGATTCCGGTCCGGGAATACGCCCCGAATGCCATCAAGAAGGCCGTTGTCGGCGTCGGCCACGCGGACAAGGTGCAGGTGGACACCATGGTCCGGTTCCTGCTCCCGGGTGTCGGGACCGCCGGTCCGGATTCGTCGGATGCGCTTGCAACCGCGATCTGCCATGCCCACCACGCGCAGTCATCCGGCCGCCTCGAAGCCATCCTTTCATCGCAGGCCGTCTGACGCGGGAGGGGAAAGTTGATCGGAAAAATCGCTGGCCGGCTGGAATGCGTCGATGGCGACTGCGCCCTTGTCGACGTGCATGGAGTCGGGATCCTCGTGACGTGTTCAGAACGCACGCTTGCGACGCTTCCGGGTCCGGGAACGGCGATCGCGCTCTACACCGAACTTGTCGTCCGGGAGGATCTCCCTGCAGTTGATCGGCTTTCCGACGCGCATTGAGCGGGAATGGCACCGGCTGCTTACGCATGTTCAGGGTGTGGGCGCCAAGGCGGCGCTGGCGATAGTCGGAACTCTGGGGGCTGACGGTCTGCTGCGCGCGATCACGCTGGAAGACGTCGCGGCCATCCGCGCAGCCCCGGGCGTCGGCCCCAAGCTCGCGCAGCGCGTTGTCGTCGAACTCAAGGACCGCATCTCGGATGTCATGGCGATGGGAAGCAAGGGCGCCGAACCGGCGTTTCCCGGCCAGGACATTCCGCCCCTTCCGGAAGAGCCCGGCGAAACTGCGGCACCAGCCAACGGCCGGACAGCGCCGGATTCCGGCGCATCCCTGGCGGCGGCCCGCAAGGACGCGCTGTCCGCGCTCCTGAACCTGGGATACGGTCAGGGCGAGGCCGCTGGAGCAATCGCTGCCGCCACCGGCGATGACGTCGAGCCAGACGCGGCAGCGGTCATTCGCGCGGCGCTCCGGATCCTGGCCCCGCGGGGTTGACGATGCGTACTCCGGAACCCGCGGTGCGCCCCGGTGCGCAGCCGGGAGACGTCGACCATGCGCTCAGGCCGAACTCGCTTGACGAGTTCATCGGCCAGGAGGACGCCCGCGCAAACCTGAAGGTCTTCATCGAGAGCGCGCGGAAACGCCGCAAGCCGATGGATCACACGCTTTTCTATGGTCCGCCGGGTCTAGGAAAAACGACGCTTGCCCGCATCATCAGCCGTGAACTGGGGGTGGGAATCCGGTTGACGTCCGGTCCGGTTCTTGCGCGGGCGGGGGACCTCGCGGCCATTCTCACGAACCTGGATTCGGGCGACGTGCTGTTCATTGACGAGATACATCGCCTCAATCCGGCCGTAGAGGAGGTTCTGTACCCGGCGATGGAAGATTACGAGCTGGATCTCGTTATCGGGGAGGGCCCGGCCGCACGGTCCGTCCGCATCGAGCTCCAGCCCTTCACGCTGGTCGGCGCCACAACCCGGCTCGGACTCCTGACGACGCCGCTGCGCGACCGTTTCGGAATTCCGGTGCGCCTCGAGTTCTACAGCATCGACGAGCTCTGCCAGGTCGTCGGGCGCGCCGCGCGTTTGCTGGGAACCAGAAGCGATGAAGGAGGCGCAAGGGAAATCGCCGGGCGTTCCCGAGGCACGCCCAGAATTGCGGGACGGCTGTTGAGGCGCGTTCTTGACTTTGCCGTGGTTGAAGGCGACGGGAGCATTACGCAGAACGTGGCTGACGGCGCGCTCAACCGGCTTGCCGTCGACGAGCTCGGGCTGGACAGCGCCGACCGGCGCTACCTCCTCCTGCTCGCGGAGGATTTCGGAGGCGGTCCCGTCGGCATCGAGACCATTGCCGCGGCTCTCTCCGAGTCGCGCGACGCGATCGAAGAGGTCATTGAACCGTTTCTCCTGCAACAGGGCCTCGTCCAGCGCACGCCCAGGGGAAGATTGCTCGGCGCGAAAGCCTGGCGTCACCTCGGGATCAAGATGCCCAAGCGCTACAGGGACGTGGCGAGCCAGCAGGGGTATTTCGTGTTCGACGAGTCGGAAAGCGAAACCGACAAGTCTCCGGACCTCTGAACAGGCATGCAACGTGAATCGGGGCATGCAGGTCTTGGCGCCGAAGTGATGGTTCCGCTGTCCTTGCTGCCTGGCCTGACAAGACGCGCCATACATATCGGGAATGGTTTCGGATCAGGTCCGTCATGACGGTCTGCCGTCACGAACCATCCAGGCAGAATGGACCTTACGCGACCGGAAGGGGAACCGACGATGGCGATGACAGTTGCCGAATTCACTGCACGATCCCTGACCGCCAACGGGATCGACACGCTCTACTGCCTGCCAGGGTACCAGCTGGATCCGTTCTTCGACAGGATATTCGACCTTCAGGATCAATTGGATGTGGTTCACACGCGGCACGAACAGGGCGCGGGCTACATGGCGATGGGCGCAGCTCTCGCCACCGGAAAGCCGCAAGTCTATGCCGTGGTGCCGGGCGCGGGGTTCCTGAATTCCTCGGCTGCGCTGTCGACGGCGCTCGCGACAAACGCTCGCGTCATGGCACTGGTCGGGGAGATACCCTTCGGCGCCCGGGGCAGGGGATTCGGCCTGCTGCACGACATTCCCGACGGACAGGGCATCATGGAACGGCTGACCAGGGCTGCGCACCAGGTGTCCGGCCCGGAAACAGCCGCTGAAACCGTTCGAGCCGCATGGAGCGACCTCAAGTCCGGGGCGCCCGGGCCGGTAGGACTCTCGATCCCGATGAACTTCTGGACGGCGGATACAGGCGTCTCCGAAGTCGAAGCCGCGCCAGTCGCGCCGCCGCCGGAAGTCGATGCGGACAGGATTGAGGAAGCCTCCAGCCTCATTGCGCGCGCGAAGGCGCCCCTCATCGTCGTCGGAAGCGGCGCCATGGATGTCGGCCGCGACGTTGCCAGGTTGTCGGAGTCCGCGGGCGCGCCGGTCGTTGCGTTCAGGAACGGACATGGCGTCGTTTCCGCCGAAGAACCGATGCGGATTTCCATGCCGGTGGCCCATGCGCTCTGGCCTCGCGTTGACCTGGTCATCGGCCTCGGCACGCGGCTTCAGTCGCAGCTGATGGACTGGGGGCACGACCCGGCGCTCGAAATCGTCCACATCACCCTTGATCCGGAAGAAATCGGGCGAATCGCCGCGCCGACTGTGGGAATATGCGCCGATCTTCAGGATGTGCTGCCTGCCCTGCTGGGTTCGCTGGATGGCCGCGAGGCTCCGAACGCGGCCTGGAGGGAGCAAGTGCTCGCAACCAAGGCCAGGGTCGAGGCCAGGATCGCGGACAGGCTCGCCTTGCAGCTTGGGTGGCTGGTCGCAATCCGTGCGGAGCTGCCGCGCGACGGAATTCTGGTTGACGAGGTCACGCAGATCGGCTTCGCGGGACGCTTCGCGTATCCGGTCTACGAACCGCGAACGCTGATCACGCCCGGATATCAGACGACGCTCGGGTACGGCTACGCCACAGCGCTGGGCGTCGCCAAATCCCGTCCCGACGTGCCTGTCGTGAACTTCTGCGGCGACGGCGGCGCCCTGTTCGCGCTGACAGAAATCGCAACCGGAATTCTTCACGGCATCAACCTGACCACGATTATCTTCGCCGATGGCCACTACGGCAATGTGCGCGGCATGCAGCGTGACCACTACCATGGCCGGCATATTGCAACGGACCTGGCAAATCCCGACTTCGTCAAGTTCGCCGAAAGCTTCGGGGCGCAGGGTCTACGGGCGACGACGCAAGACGAACTTCGGCTGAAGCTCCGCGAGGGGCTCAAACATGCGGGACCGACGCTGATCGAGGTTCCCGTGGGAGAATTCAACAGCCCCTGGGAATTCCTCTTGCTGGCCAGGAACCGCGGCGCTTAGACTCGGCCGGAACGGTTTGCCGCGGAGTGTCCCGACAATCCCGGGACTCCGTCTTGCTGGCCGGCGGACTCCCGTGTCATTCGAGGACTCTTGCCCGGCCTCGCCTCGCGTCGCGGGTGAACTGTCGCCGCGGCTCGTTCGCGAGATCGACTTCGCCGGCTGCCACCGGCATTGTGCGGCCATCGGACCGGCGCCATTAATCGGAACTTCAAACGGGGTTTTCGCGCATAACCCCTTGACATCAAACGGAAATTCGGCGATCCAAGGGGCCGGAAGCGGGACTCGTGTTCCCATGAGTCGCGCAGGGCGGCTGCCGGCGCTCCCGGCGGGCGGTTCCGGAAACGGCGCTGCATGAAAGCGTTTCTTTTCGAATTTCCCCTTGACATCATAGCGGAAGCCGGCAGAATGTCGGCAAGTCACGTTCCCATGAGGCGGTCCGCCATGGCTCCCGACATCGAACGCATCTCCGGCAGGCACGGAAGGCCCGCGGTCCTCCTCCGCGAGGCGTGGCGGGAGGGGAAGCGCATCCGCAAGCGGACCGTCGCCAACCCGGCGAGGCTCCCGCCCGAGGCCGTCGAGGGGTTCCGGGCCGTGCTGAAGGGCGCCGTCGCCGTCAGCGACGTCCGCGAGCTGCTGCAGGTCGAGCGCTCCCTGCTGCACGGCCACGCGGCGGCGGTGCCGGGGACGATGAAGCGGCTCGGCTTCGGGCGCATCCTCGGGCGCAGGAAGGAGCGGAGCCGGGACCTCGCGCTCGCCGCCGTCGCCGCGCGGATCCTCGACCCCGCATCGAAGCTGGCCACCGCCCGGGCGCTGGACCCGGAGACCGCGACCAGCAGCCTCGGAACCCTGCTCAAGCTCGGCCCCGTCTCCGGCAACGAGATGCTCGACATGCTGGACTGGCTGCTGAAGCGCCAGCCGCGGATCGAGCGGAGCCTGGCCAACCGGCACCTGAAGGGCGGGAACACGCTGATCCTGCACGACGTTTCCAGCTCGCATCTGGAGGGACGGTGCTGCCCGCTGGCGGCCTTCGGCCACAGCCGGGACGGCAAGAGGGGCAGGATGCAGATCACCTACGGCCTGCTCTGCGCGGCGGACGGCTGCCCGGTGGCGGTGGAGGTCTTCGCCGGGAACGCGTCCGACCCGTCCACTGTGGCGGGCCGGGCGGACAGGATCCGCTCCCGCTTCGGCATCGACCGCGTGGCGCTGGTGGGCGACAGGGGCATGCCCGCGACGGCGCGCATCCGCGAGGACCTGGAGCCCGCGGGGCTGGACTGGATATCGGCCTTGAAGACGAGCGACATCAGGAAGCTGCTGAAGGAGGGCGCGGACGGCGCCCCGGCCCCGCTGGTGCCCGAGGCGCTGGTTCCCGACGCGGTGGCGGAGATCACGGGGCCGGACTTCCCCGGCGAGCGGCTGATGGTCTGCCTGAACCCGCGGCTGCGGGAGGAGCGGGCCCGGAAGCGCGAGGACCTTCTGCAGGCGACGGAGGAGACGCTCGCCGGCATCGCCGCCGCCGCCGCGCGCGGCAGGCCGGGCCCGGCGAACCGCGACCGGACCGTGAAGGCCCTGGGGCGGAAGGCGAACCGGCGCCGGGTGGAGAAGCACTTCGACGTCACCGTGCGCGACGACGGGATGGACTGGGCGCGGAGCCCGGACAGGATCGAGGCGGAGGCGCGGCTCGACGGGATATACGTGGTCCGCACCAGCCTGGACGCCGGGGCCATCGGGCCGGAGGCGGCGGTGGAGGCATGCAAGTCCCTCGCCGGCGTGGAGCGCGCGTTCCGGAACGCGAAGGGCGACCTCCGCATCCGGCCGGTTCATGTCTGCACCGAGGACCGCGTCCGGGCGCACGTGTTCCTGTGCATGCTGGCGCTGCACGTGGAGTGGCACATGCGCCGGCGCCTGGCGCCGATGCTGTTCGAGGACGACGACCGCGAGGGCGCAAGGGCGCGGCGGAGCTCGCCGGTGGAGCCCGCCGGGGTCTCGGACAGCGCGAAGGCGAAGGCGTCGGACAAGAGGACCCCCGACGGGCTTCCGGTCCACAGCTTCCGGACGCTTCTCGCGGATCTCTCGGGCGTGGTGCTGAACCGCGTGCGCCTGCCGGGCCGCGGCGACAGCCTGCTGTCGGTGGTCACCAGGCCGACCCCGGTCCAGGAGCGGGCCTTCGAGCTGCTCGGGGTCGGGCACGACCAGGATGTTCCCATGAGGATGCCAGGCTGAGCGACGCCCGCCGGGCCGGAAAACCCCTGAAAAACAACGGTTTTCCTGCGGAATCCTTGCTTCCCTTCCCCGTGAAGTTCCGATTAATGTGTCGTTTGCGGGACAACTCTGTAGCGCCGACCCGATCTGAAGCAGAAACCGGTTTTCTGCAGGTGTGCATCCGGGAGGCCGCTGGCCCGAACCGGGCCGAAATCCGGTCTTGAACGGGGACGATTTCCCGGCAATGCGAACGACACCGCCTCGATGCGCCTCGCGAATTGCCGGAGGCGCGCCTTGATCTTCGCGATTGCATCGACAACAAGGCCTGTTGCCGCGACTGCGCGAAACGGGAACGGACGCTCGTCGGGAAAGTCCGGTCGCGACGCCCGGGACGGCGGCGCGCGGCATTTTCGGTTTTGTGATAACAGGGAGAAGTATCTCCTGTTTTCGACCACGACGAACGAGAAGGCGAAAGTCGCCGAGCAGATCGGACACCAGCTGCGCCACATCCGGCCGAAGCCGCCGGCGATAACTGTCTTCGATGCGGGCATGGGCGACGCAATGGCATTTCATTTGGCCGGCAGGATCGCGATGCCGTTCCGCGCGCGGCGCCAGCCGGCTGATTCCGCGTCCTTTTTCCGCCTGCTCCGCCTTTCCGCCCCGGGGGTTGACACGTCCTCCCTTTCGTGGCATGCCACGCTCGCATCAATCCGTCCCGCCGGGAGCTTTCAGCCATGGACCCGCGAATCGCAGCCCTCAAGTCCACCACCTTCCTCGGCCGGCGCTTCACGCGGCGCCAGATCGCCGACATCCGGGAAACGGTTGAACTGTTCCCGAACGACAGCCGCAACGAGCTGTCGAAGACCATCTGCGAGCACCTGAACTGGACCACGCCGAAGGGCGACTACCGCGTCGCGGCGGGCCTGCGGCTTCTCGAGCACCTGGAGGAATGCGGGATCCTGACCCTTCCGGAGAAGCGCGACACCGCGGCGAAGTCGGCGCGCGGGCCGATCGTCCGCGTGCGGGCCTCCGACCCGCAGCCCGAGATCGCCTGCGGTCTCGAGGCCCTGGAGCCCCTGTCGCTGGAGGAGGCGGCGTCTCCGGAGGACGTGGCGCTGTGGAAGGCGCTCGTCGACCGCTACCACTATCTCGGATGCCCGCGGCCCTTCGGGCCGTCCGTCCGCTGGTTCGTCCGCGACCGCCGCGGGCGGCATCTCGCGGTGCTGCTGTTCGAGGCGGCGGCGCGGACGCTGCCGGTCCGGGACGAGTGGATCGGGTGGAGCGCGGCCGACCGCGACCGCCGGCTGCACCTCGCGGTGTCGAACAGCCGCTTCCTGGTGGTGCCATGGGTCCGCGTCGACAACCTTGCGTCGAAGGCGCTGGCGATGGCGCTGCGCCAACTGCCCGGCAGTTGGGAGGAGCGGCACGCCTGCCGCCCGGTCCTGTGCGAGACCTTCGTCGACCCGACCCGCTTCGACGGCGCCTGCTGCAGGGCCGCCGGCTGGCAGCGGATCGGCATGACCGCCGGCAAGCGCAGCGGGCGCGGCGCCAAGCCGGCCAAGGAGATCCTGGTCAGGGCGCTGGACCCGGCGTTCCGCGAGATCCTGAAGGGAGAGGCGAAACCGAAGCCGAAGCCGAAGCGCCGCGGCAAGTCCCCTGCGTCCGCCTCCGACGGCCGCTTCGTCGCCATGTGGTCCCGGATCGCCGACGCGGCCGCCGGCATCGCCGCCCGCCACGACCGGGAGTGGATGCAGAGACGCCGGGTGACGGACAGCCTCGTCGTCATGCTGTTCGTGTTCCGACTGGTGCTGGCGCGCGGACGGAAGGGCTACGCCACCGTGACGGCCGAGCTGTGGGAGCGGTGCCGGCGGTCCGGCATCGCGCTGCCGCAGCCGCAGCCGGTCGCCGCCTCCTCGATCCGCAGGGCCCGCGCCCGGGTGCACGAGAACCTGTTCCGGGACCTGCACCGCGAGATCCTCCGCACGGCATCCACGACCCGAACCGGAACGGACACCGGACCTTCGCCGTCGACGGCTCCAAGCCGACCCTGCCGCGCCCGCTCGTCGATGCCGGATATCCGCTCCCGAACGACGGCGCCCGCCACCCGCAGGGCCTGCTGTCCTGCCTGTACAGGCTCGACAGCCGCATGCCCGTCGACTTCCTCCTCGCGTCCGACGCCGACGAGCGCGCCGCCGCGCTCGCCCGTCCCGACGCACTCTCGCCCGGCGACGCCGCGGTCCTCGACCGGGGATGCCTCTCCTTCGTCATGCTGCACGCCATGACCGTGCGCGGCCTGCATCCGGCGTTCCGCATCCAGCGCAGCTCCGCCGCCGCCTTCAACAGCTTCCGCGACGGCGACCGCGACGACGCCCGCATCAGGATCACCCCGGGAAAGGAGGCCCTGCGCAAGCTGCGGGCCGCAGGCTTCGCAACCCCGGCCCCTCCGGTCGTCCTGCGCCTGGTCCGCTACGACATCGCGGGCGAGCGATGCGCGCTCGCCACGACCCTCGACGACCCGGACCGGTACAGCGTGGCGGACCTCTCGGACCTCCATCACGGCCGCTGGTCGATCGAGGAGCCGTGCAAGACTTCCAAACATGTCATCGCGGTGGACGAATTCCACGGCAGGACCGAACGCGGCGTCCGCCAGGAACCCTGCGCCCATTTCAACCTCATCGCCATGGCACGCCTGTTCTCCAGCCAGGGCGACAGCCTCCTCGACGACATGCACGAAGGCGACCTGCCGAAGAGGCGGACGAACTTCTCCAACGCACTGGCCATGCTCGCAATCAACCTCGAGGAGATGATCCTGGCCCAGACCGCGGCCCTGGCCGACACCGTCGGGCGCATGGCGGACTCGATCCTCGCGGTCAGGGCGCGGCTGCGGCCGGGACGGTCGTTCCCGCGCCGCTCGCGAAAACCGGTCGGAAAGCGGGGCCGCAAGCGAGAGCAGACCGCGTAGCCCGAAACCCGCCGTCCGGACCGGAAAGGGGCACGGCAGCCCCGAACCGCTCGCGCAGCCTTAAGGAAACGACGCCGAAACGTTAAGGAAATGCCATTGATGGGCGACGGGACGGTGCTGAACCGGGTCCTGCGGCGGCTGCACAGGCGCTTCCCGACCGTGCCCTGGCTGGTCGTCGGAAAGGAAATCGGCATTGAGGACGTGCGCCTTACGCTCGACAAGCTGCCTGAGCGGTTCATGGAGCATCCGCACATGGCTGTGGCAATCACGTACATGAACAACGGCGAGGCAACCGGGATCCGGTCGCGCGATCCGGATTCGCCGGCGACGTGGATAGAGCTTGCGCTGTCCGGCGGGTCGACGGAGGAGTTCGAGATCCAGATCAGCGAGGTCCTTCCGCGAATCGCCAGATTGTGGAAGGTCCGGACCAGCCCGCGCACAGGCAATCCGGTTCCTGATCAACGCACTGACGTTGTCATCTACCGCAAGGATCTCGCGCTGGCTCTCGACCGGATCATTCCCCGGCCCGATGACGCCGGTCACGATTATGACCTGATCATCGATTCGCAGCCGTACCGCGCGCGTTCAACGGCCATGACCAAGGTCCGAAACGTCATTGCGCCCCTTGCACGGGCGCTTGCGCCCGGAGGAAGGCAGATTGTCGTTCAATCCTACGGGCGTGACGCCGGCATGGAGGTCATCCACGGCATCTGGCCCGGCGAGAATCCATTCATGACGCCGCGCAACATGCTCCTTGCGGCTTCGGAGCAGATTCTGGCAGCCGACGGGCCGGAGGGGCTGCGCTACGTCGAATACCCCCACGACCGGGCCATATTTGCCTACAACCTGCATACAATGGCCGACGAGGTCGGTACCAGCATCGGAACCTCGACACTGCTTGCCGCCTGGAACTCAGCGGTCTACGTCGCGCAGATCGAAGACGATCGCATGACCGAGTCGCTCGGCACGACCCGACATCTCGAGGTGACCCGTGCGACCCTTCGGCGGCACGGCGGCCTCTGGTTCAATGACGAATTGTTCGTTATTGCCCGCGACGACTGACCGGCGACGGTGATCACAGGAAGGTACAGGGACAATGACAAAAGGCGATGCGCCCGCGAAGGGCGATGATTTCCGGGTTGCCGATATCGGCCTTGCCGACTGGGGCCGGCGGGAGATCGCAATTGCGGAAACGGAAATGCCCGGCCTGATGGCGGTGCGCGAGGAATACGGCCCGCAGCAGCCGCTCAGGGGTGCGCGAATTGCGGGTTCGCTGCACATGACCATCCAGACCGCGGTTCTCATAGAAACCCTGAAGGCCCTCGGCGCCGATGTCCGCTGGGCGTCGTGCAACATCTTTTCGACCCAGGATCATGCCGCCGCCGCGATCGCGGCCGGGGGCACGCCGGTTTTCGCCCACAAGGGAGAGTCGCTCGAGGAATACTGGGCCTATACGCACAGGATCTTCGAGTGGCCGAACGGCGGGACGGCGAACATGATTCTCGATGACGGCGGCGACGCGACCCTGCTGGTCCATCTCGGATCGCGCGCCGAAGACGATCCGGCGCTGGTTGCCGACCCGGGGAACGAGGAGGAGCGAGTTCTCTTCGCCGCGATCCGGGCGCGCAACGCCCAACGAACCGGATGGTACTCACGCCAGGGCGCGGCGATTCGGGGCGTCACGGAAGAGACCACGACCGGCGTGCACCGGCTCTGCGAAATGGCGCGGGACGGTCGCCTGCTCTTCCCGGCAATTAATGTCAACGACAGCGTCACCAAGTCCAAGTTCGACAATCTCTACGGATGCCGGGAGAGTCTCGTCGACGGCATCAGGCGGGCGACCGACGTCATGATGGCGGGAAAGGTCGCTGTCGTCTGCGGATACGGCGATGTCGGCAAGGGTTCGGCGGAAAGCCTGCGAAATGCCGGCGCGCGGGTCGTGGTGACGGAGATCGATCCCATCTGCGCACTTCAGGCAGCGATGGAGGGATACGAGGTCGCGACGTTGGAAAGGGTGGCCTCGACTGCCGACATCTTCGTTACCGCGACCGGAAACGTCGATGTAATTACCGTCGACCACATGCGGCAGATGAAGGATCGCGCGATCGTCTGCAACATCGGCCACTTCGACAGCGAGATCCAGATCGAGGCGCTCGCGAATTTCCGATGGAGCGAGGTCAAGCCTCAGGTGGACGAGGTCGAGTTTCCCGACGGAAAGCGGATCATCGTCCTCGCGAAGGGGCGGCTCGTGAATCTGGGATGCGCGACCGGCCATCCGAGCTTCGTGATGAGCTCGTCGTTCACCAACCAGGTCCTGGCGCAGGTGGAGCTCTGGAATCGCGCCGGGAAGTACGATCGACAGGTCTATACGCTGCCCAAGGAGCTCGACGAAAAGGTGGCGTCGCTGCATCTCGCCAAGGTTGGCGCGGAATTGACGCAACTTACGCCGCGGCAGGCCGAGTACATCGGCGTGGACGCGAATGGCCCTTTCAAGCCGGAGCAGTATCGCTACTAGGCAATCGCGGGTCCGGCGATGCGAGGACCGTTTTCGGAATTCGCTCGCACTTGCCCCGGGGGCCGGCTGAGCAAGGCTCGTCGACCCCTGTTCGGTGGCTGCCGGCTCGATGGCGGAGAGACCCCGGAACCGGCTGCATCCGGCTTCCGGGACCTGGCCCCGGGGTGCCTTGCGGCGACCGGCGCGGGCCGCCCGGGAAACGGGGCGCGGTATCTCCCCATGTCTCCCCGTGTCGCGTCGCTGTTTCGTCCGGTTCGCGGAATCCGGGAATGCATTGGCAAACGTCAGGCGAATTGAAGGCTACTTCGGGATTTGGAGATAGCGTCCCGGCCCGTTTGGCCGTATATGTGCGCAGGATCACAAGGCTGTGCAAAGCAGTCGGCCGGCAAGGCAGATTTGACAGGCAGGCAGGGTAAGCGTCTCGATGGAAACAGAAACTCTTGCTGTTGTGCGGGATATAGATTTTTCGCTGTTGGCGCTGTTCTTTCGCGCAACGCCAACCGTGAAGATCGTCATGCTGCTGCTGCTCGCGTCGTCCGTCTGGTCGTGGGCGATCATCATACAGAAGTTCATCAATTTTCGCATCGCCCGGCGGGACGCCGAGATTTTCCAGCACGCTTTCTGGTCCGGCGATCCGCTGGACGAGCTCTACGAGAGAATTCGGCGCGAGCCGCACGGGGCAACGGAACGCATCTTCGTGTCGGGCATGATGGAATGGAGGCGGTCGCACAGGCAGGACGGCGGTTTCATGCCAGGTGCGCAGGCGCGCATCGACCGGTCGATGGACGTCGCGATCACGCAATCGGCGGAGTCCCTGACTGCCGGACTCACTTTCCTGGCGACCGTGGGTGCGACCGCGCCGTTCGTCGGCCTGTTCGGAACCGTCTGGGGAATCAAGAACGCGTTCCAGGAAATCGCCATTCAGCAGAATACGAATCTGGCGGTCGTCGCGCCGGGCATCGCGGAGGCGCTGGTCGCCACGGCGCTTGGCCTTCTGGCGGCGATCCCCGCAGTCGTCTTCTACAACAAGCTGTCCGCAGATGCCGATCGGCTGCTCAGCGGATACGACAGCTTTGCGGCCGAGTTCGCCGCGATTCTCTCGCGGCATCTCGAGAACGAGGGTTGAGGAAGGCGGCGAGGTCTCGGACGGGACATGGCAACCAAGTTCGCAGAGGGCCACGGCAAGCCGAACAGACGCTATCGCCGGGACAGGCATCGGCCGATGTCCGAAATCAACGTAACGCCCTTCGTGGACGTGATGCTCGTCCTTCTAGTGATCTTCATGGTCACTGCGCCGCTGCTTACCGTGGGCGTCAATGTGGATTTGCCGAAGTCGGCGGCGAATCCCCTGCCGATGGAACGCGAGGAACCGCTTACTGTCGCCATAGATTCCACGGGTGCGGTTTTCGTCCAGAGCAACGAGGTCGACAGGGACAGCCTTGTCGAGAAGCTGCGAGCCATAGCGTTCGAACGAACGGACCGAACCGTTTTCCTCCGCGCGTCGGGGTCGATCGAATACGAAAGCGTGATGCAGGTCATGGGTGCGCTGAACGCTGGCGGATTCAGCAATGTCAGCCTAGTGACGGACGCGGGCGGACCGACTCTCGATGCGCCGGAGGAGGATGGCTGACGGGGTGCGACCGTGCGTGCTGGAACGGTAATCTCGGTCTCGATGCACGCCGGCCTGATTCTGGCGGCAGTCCTGAGCGGTCCGCTTTTCGACGCGGACAGGTCCGAGGCGATCCAGGTCTCCGAGGTATCGATAGTCACGGAAAGCGAGTACTCCGCGCTTGTGAGCCGCGCGCCGGCGGCGCTGCCCGCAGTCGAGACGCCCGACCCTCCGGATCCGGTTCAGGCGGTCGCTGTCAACTCTTCGCCGGAAGTGGTGGTCGAGGCGCCGGAAGTCCTGCCCGACATCGCTGCTGCCGCCCCGCCTGAGCCCCGGTCCGAGGACGCCGAATTGCAGGAACCCGTGGTCGCAGTTCCCGACGCCCCGGAAGAGATCTCCTCGCCGGTCCCGGTGCCGGTCGTGGAATCACCGGCGCCCCGCCCCGCTCCGCGCATAGATACCCGGATGACGCGGCAGCCGGAAAACCCGTCGTTCGACGATTCAGCACCGGAAATCGCGTTTGCCGACCTCGGGTTGGACATTCCGGAACCCGAACTCGCAACCGGCGCGCCCGATACGACGACCGAAACGGTAACGGAAGCAGAGGAGGAGGAGGAGCCGACGGAGGAACCGGCCGTCGCCGTGCGTCCGAGACCGAGGCCGGTGACGCAGGCGCAGGAAATCGAGCCGGCGGACGAGATCGCGATGCTCTTGCGGGAAGCGGTCTCGGAGGTCGACAGTGCGCCGGTCGGCGCGGTCGAACCGGCACCGTTTCTGACAGCACTCTCCGCCGATGAGGTTGAAGGTCTCGTAATGTCCATCCAGGATTGCTGGAATGTTGCCGTAGGAGTCATGAACGCATCCGACCTGGTCGTTGTTCTTGGAGTGGACCTGGACGAAAATGGCCGCGTGGTCGGTGTGCCGCGCCGCATCGGTCCGCCTGAAGGGAGCGGCCTGCCCGGGTTGCGGCAGGCATTCGAGGCCGCCGAACGCGCCGTGATTCGTTGCCAGCCCTATGAGTTGCCTGCGGACAAGCATGACCAGTGGAAAAAGGTCGAGATCGAATTCAATCCGGAAGAAATGGTACTGCGATGAGACTCAGAATTTTCTCCGTCTGCGCGGCGCTGCTTCTGCAGCCGTTGGCGCAGGCTCCTGCGCTCGCACAGTCTTCTCCCCTCCGCATCCAGATTACCGAGGGCGTCATAGAACCGATGCCGATCGCGGTGCCCTTGTTCGTCGCCGAGAATGCAGGCGCGCGCCAGACTGCCGCCGAGATCTCCGATCTGGTGGTCCGCGACCTGACGGGATCGGGAATCTTCAGGGAAGTGCCGCGGGGGTCCCATGTCGGCAGCATCGAGGCCTTCGACGATCCCGTGCAGTTCACCGACTGGAAGGTCGTCAACGCGCAGGCGCTGGTCGCCGGCGCCGTCCGGACGCTCGACGGTGACCGCATCTCCGTGAAGTTCCGGCTCTTCGATGTCTTTGCAGGAAGGGAAATCAGCGAGGGGTTGCGTTTCGTGGCCCGCAGAACCGACTGGAGGCGCATCGCCCACAAGGTCGCGGACGCCGTGTACTCGCGGCTGACCGGCGAGACCGGTTACTTCGACACGCGGGTCGTCTACGTCGCCGAAGAAGGCCCGAAGCAGTCCCGCCGCAAGCGGCTGGCGATCATGGACTACGATGGAGCGAACCACGGATTCCTGACCGAGGCCGAGGGCCTCGTCATTGCGCCGCGGTTTTCTCCCGACGGCAATGACATAATATACACCAGCTATCGCACTGGAGAGCCGCAGGTCTACATACTTGACCTGAGGACGCGGAGCAGCCGTCGATTGCTTGAAGGGGAACAGGGAATGAGCTTCGCGCCGCGCTTTTCCCCTGATGGCAGGCGCATAGTGATGTCCCTTACCTCCGGCGGGAATACCGACATCTTTGCCGTGGAGCTGGCGACCGGGCAGAAAACGCGCCTGACTACCAACCACGCGATCGAGACGGCGCCGAGCTATTCGCCGGACGGTGCCCAAATCGTGTTCGAATCCGATCGCGGCGGCCGGCAGCAGCTCTACGTCATGCCTGCGGCTGGCGGCACCCCGCATCGCATCAGTCGCGGCAGGGGGAAATACGGAACGCCGGTGTGGTCGCCGCGCGGCGACTACATCGCGTTTACCAACATCAATCGCGGACGGTTCCACATCGGAGTCATGCGGACCGACGGCACGCGCGAAAGGCTTCTTACAGAGTCGTTTCTCGACGAGGGTCCGACCTGGTCCCCCAACGGAAGGGTGCTGATGTTCTTCAGGGAGGAAGCAGGCCCGGATAGCCTGCCTTCCCTTTTCTCGGTGGACATAACCGGACGCAACCTTCGGCGCGTGCCGAGCCCCATCGCCGGTTCCGATCCGTCCTGGTCTCCGCTACGGAACTAGACCGGGGACGTGACGCCCCCCGGCATGCCGCGGCCGGTTCGGTTTGCCGTGCGACTCGGCGGAGAACCGAACCGTCGTCGCAGTTGGCGATGATCGGCCGGACCCGCTGAAGGCGCGGGCATGAACCGCGGCGGGCAGCGAACCCGAATCTGGCGGCGATCGATCGGGTCGAACCCGAACCGGAAACGCGCGCGCTCGATCAGGCGGGCGCTGCGCTGCCCGGGTCGATCCGGTCACGCATGCGTCAGCGACGGCAGGATTCACAAGTCGGCGCAATGATGGTATAGAATTCTTGCGGGGAATCCGGAGCGAGCGAGTTCCGTGACGAAGGACCTTCCTGTCAGCCGGCATTGCGGGGACCGGGAAAGGGCATGCAGCAAAGATGAGGCAAAAGAGGCAGATGAAAGTAAAGAGTGCAATCGCGTGTCTGGCAGCACTGGCCGCGCTCGCGGCTTGTGGCCACGATGACAGCCGGCCGGTCGAAGACGACTATTCCGGAGTGCGTACCAGCGCCTTGCCGGGCGGCGTCAACGCGCAGCCGGGCACGGTCGCGGAGTTCGAGGCGCTGGCCGGCGACCGCGTATTCTTTGAGGTTGACCAGAGCACGCTTTCTTCCGGGGCCGTCGCGACGCTTGGTGCGCAAGCCGCCTGGCTGACCGACTATCCGCAGTTCACGGTGACGGTCGAGGGACATACGGACGAACGCGGAACGCGGGAGTACAATCTGGCGCTCGGCGTGCGCCGGGCGGAGGCCGTAAGGACTTATCTCGTCAGCCGGGGCGTGGAAGCCGACCGCATCAGGACGATCACATACGGCAAGGAACGTCCGGCGGAAATCTGTTCGAACGAATCCTGTTGGTCCGAAAACCGCCGCGCGGTCACTGTGCTCGCGGGCGCGGCTGCCGGCTAGGCAGCGCGGGCAGCGGCGGCGGTGGGCCAGGTGCGTATCCTGCGCGTTTCCGGACGAACCGCCTGCCTGGCGTTCGCGGCAGCCATCGCCGTCTCCACGCAGGCTGCGGGACAGGGAAATCGGGAGGAAACGCTCGCGGACATCCGGCAGGAGCTCGAGTTCATGAATACCGAGATCCTGTTTCTGAAGGGACAGTTCCTGACTACTGGAGGCGTTCGTAGCGGACGGCGTGATGAAGCGCTGGTGTTGCGTCTGGACGCAATCGAGGCGGAGACCCGCCGTTTGACCGGCATCGTCGAGGATCTGCAGTTCCGCGTCGAGAACATCGTCCGTGACGGGACCCGGCGGATCGGAGACCTGGAGTACCGGCTGGTCGAACTCGAGGGCGGGGATGTGTCGCAACTCGAGGAAACATCGACTCTCGGAATTCCGGACGCCGCGCCTGTGAACCCGGGGGATGTCGACGCGGCGGCTGCGACCAGCGAAGAAGACGCCTTTGACCGCGCGCTGGGTGCGTTCCGCGCCGGAGACCACCGGACGGCGATGGGCCGCTTCGCCGTGTTCATGGAAGCCTATCCGGCAAGTCCTCTCGGTTCCGAAGCCCGGTTCTGGCAGGGCGAGTCGCATGCGGCGATGGCCGAGTGGCGGGATGCCGCGAAAGCCTATCTCGACAGTTTCACCTCAGCGCCGGAAGGCCGGCTGGCACCGCAAGCCCTGCAGAGACTGGGAAAGAGTCTCGCCGAACTCGGTCAGGTGTCCGAGGCCTGCATTGCGCTCGACGAGGTTCCCGTACGCTACCCGGAAGCTCGGGAGGCCGTGGAGGCGGCCAGTGCCGCGAAGCTGGACATCGGTTGCAGCTGACGGTGTGCACGGCCCGGCTGACGTCAGAGGTTGAACGCGTCCTGTCGCCTTATCTGGATCGCGGGGTCGCGGTGGCGGTGTCCGGAGGCGGGGATTCCATGGCTCTCCTGCATCTTGCCCGCAGTTGGGCGGAACGATCGCGGCGCGGAATTCGCGCCGTGACCGTCGATCACAACCTGCGCGAAGACTCGGCTGCCGAAGCGCAATTCGTGTCCGATGCGTGCAAGGCCGCCGCGATTCCGCACGATATCCTTGTCTGGAATCGGCAAGACTCGTCGGGAAACCTGCAGGATGCCGCGCGTTCGGCGCGCAGGTCGCTGATTGGCGACTGGGCCCGCAGGCAACGCGTTTCCGCCGTGCTTCTGGGTCACACGCGTGACGACCAGGCCGAAACCTTTCTGATGCGGCTCGCGCGCGGCTCTGGCGTCGACGGACTCGCGGCGATGTACGCGGTCGAGAACGGCGACGGCCATGACTGGGTCCGGCCGCTGCTCCGCGTGTCGCGCTCGTCCCTCAGGCAGCATCTTGACGGACTCGGGATCGCGTGGTGCGAGGATCCGGGAAACGAAGACATGCGCTTCGCGCGGGTGCGCATGCGCGCGGCGCGACCACAACTCGAAGACCTCGGCCTCGATGCCAGGACGCTCGCCGACACTGCCGGCAGAATGAAAGTCGCGAGGGCCGGCCTGGAGGCAGCCACGCTCGATCTTGCGCGGCGGATCGCGGTCCCGACGGCGGCAGGTTCGGTGCGCATCCTCGCCGACGGACTGTGGGAAGCCAGCGAGGAGATCCGGCTGCGTCTCGTTTCGCATGCGCTGAAATGGGTAGCGGCGTCGCGTTACCGGCCGAGGCTGGATGCGCTCGGGCGAACGCTGGCCGCCCTGAGAGACGGAAAGCAGGCAACGCTGGCGGGATGCCTCGTCGTCCCCGACGGGAGCGGAGGTGCGGAAGTCTGCAGGGAAGCCGGCGCCGTGTCGCCCGCGCCGGCCACGGTCGGGAGATTCGACGCGCGCTGGTCGGTGTCGGTGCCGGAGCCGCTCAGGCAGCTGGAGATCCGCGCCCTGGGCGACAGGGGTCTGCGCCTCTGGCCGGGCTGGCGCGCCGGACCGCACGGGCGCAACGCACTTGCGGCCACCCCGTCGCTCTGGCAAAAGGACGATCTGATCGCCGCGCCGCTGGCGGGACTGCCCGGCGACTGCGACTGCGTGTTGGCCGAGGGTGTGGAGTCCTTCTTCGGATCGATCGTAACGCATTGAAATTCGCGGCGCCGAGGCTATCTATATCGGAGCGGCGCCATCCGGCGCCTTCGGCATGACTTCGGGAGGCATGAATTGGGTAACGCCAGAAACCTGGCCATCTGGGTTGTACTCTTCCTGTTGATCGTCGTCCTGTTCCGTCTTTTCGACGGCAGCCAGATCACCAGCGCCGGCACGACCGTCAGCTTTTCCGACTTCATGCGCAGAATCGAGGGCGGCTCGGTCGACAGGGTGGTCTTGGACGGCGAAAAGGTCTTCATCCAGGCCGCCAACGGCGCGGAGTTCCAGTCGATTGTTCCTCCGGGCGTCGACCTCGCCGAACGCCTGCTCGACGCCGACGTGGAAATTGTCGCAAAGCCTCAGGAGCAGTCCTTCTTCGCATCGGCTCTCTCGGTTTGGCTGCCGTTCCTGATCCTGATCGGAATCTGGATCTTCATCATGAACCGGATGCAGGGCGGCGGCCGCGGCGGTGCCATGGGATTCGGAAAGTCGAAGGCGAAGCTGCTGAACGAACGCCAGGGGCGCGTCACCTTCGACGATGTCGCGGGCATCGATGAAGCCAAGGAGGAGCTCGAGGAAATCGTCGAATTCCTCCGCGACCCGAACAAGTTTTCGCGCCTCGGCGGCAAGATTCCGAAGGGCGCCCTGCTCGTCGGGCCGCCCGGCACCGGCAAGACGCTTCTCGCGCGGGCGATCGCCGGCGAGGCAGGGGTTCCCTTTTTCACGATTTCAGGCTCGGATTTCGTCGAGATGTTCGTCGGCGTCGGGGCAAGCCGGGTCCGCGACATGTTCGACCAGGCCAAGAAGAATGCGCCGTGCATCGTGTTCGTCGACGAGATCGATGCTGTCGGACGGCATCGCGGCGCCGGCTATGGCGGCGGCAACGACGAACGCGAGCAGACGCTCAATCAGCTCCTGGTCGAGATGGACGGATTCGAGGCCAACGAAGGCGTCATTCTTCTCGCGGCGACGAACCGTCCCGACGTTCTCGATCCGGCGCTTCTCCGGCCCGGAAGATTCGACCGCCAGGTGCAGGTGCCGAATCCCGACATCAAGGGCCGCCAGAAGATCCTCGAAGTGCACTCGCGCAAGACGCCGCTCGGACCCGACGTCGACCTGCGCATCATTGCCCGGGGGACGCCGGGTTTCTCGGGGGCCGATCTCGCCAACCTGGTCAACGAGGCGGCGCTTACCGCGGCGCGCACCGGCAAGCGCTTCCTGACCATGGAAGACTTCGAGAATGCGAAGGACAAGGTCATGATGGGAACCGAGCGCCGGTCCCTGGTGATGACCGAGGAAGAGAAGAAACTCACGGCCTATCACGAGGCCGGACATGCGATCGTCGGGCTGAATGTGCCCCAGCACGACCCGATCCACAAGGCGACGATAATTCCCCGCGGCCGCGCCCTGGGCCTGGTCCTCGCGCTGCCCGAGCGCGACCAGCTCTCCGTGACGCAGCGGAAGTTCAAGTCTCAGATCGCGATGGCGATGGGTGGCAAGGCCGCGGAAGTGCTCGTTTTCGGCGAGGACAACGTGACTTCAGGCGCCGCATCTGACATTCAGCAGGTATCCCGGATCGCGAGGGCGATGGTCACGCAGTTCGGCATGTCCGATGAGCTTGGCAACATCGACTACGCGAACCGGCAGGAGACCTTTCTCGGACCGTACCAGGGCATGTCGAACAACGGGCCCGTTACCCAGGAGACGATCGACAAGGAGGTCCGGAGACTCGTCGACGAGGGCTACGAGGCAGCCAAGGAGATTCTCGTCGAGAAGCGCGGCGACCTCGACCGCCTTGCCGAAGGCCTCCTCGAGTACGAAACGCTGACAGGCGACGAGATCACGCGGGTCATTTCCGGCAAGCCGCTCAACCGCGACGAAGAGGACCCTGAACCGGGGAGCCCGCCAAGCGTCACGGCAATACCGAAGACGAAGAAGCCGGGAGTTCCGCCGAAGCCGTCCGGCCTCGAACCTGAACCCTCCACCTGACGCATCCTGCCCGTCAGCGCAATCATGAAGCAGCGACAACCGGCAGGCATCGGATGATCGCGCCTTCGCGCCAGTTCCGGTTTGTCGGTATTTTCGGGAATTCGGTCGGGTTTCTCCTGACCCCGCCGGGACTCGTTGTGGCATCGGGCGTCGCAACCCTTTGGAAAAATCGCGGACAGGACGATGGACTACAAATCCGACATTGAAATTGCGCGCTCGGCGAACAAGAAACCCATCCTGGACATTGCTGCCGGACTGGGAATCGGGCCGGAATGCATCGTGCCCTTCGGCCATGACAAGGCGAAGATCTCGGCCGAATTCATCAATTCGCTCGAGGACCGGAAAGACGGCCGCCTGATTCTGGTCACCGCCATCAATCCGACCCCCGCAGGCGAGGGCAAGACCACCACGACGGTCGGGCTCGGCGACGGTCTCTGCAGGATCGGCCGAAGGGCGGCGATCTGCATTCGCGAGGCGTCGCTCGGCCCCTGTTTCGGCATGAAGGGGGGCGCTGCCGGCGGCGGCATGGCCCAGGTCGTGCCGATGGAGGACATGAACCTTCACTTCACCGGCGACTTTCACGCCATCACGACCGCCCACAACCTCCTCAGCGCACTCATCGACAACCACATCTACTGGGGGAACCGGCTTGAGATCGATCAGCGCCGCGTGACCTGGCGCCGCGTTCTCGACATGAACGACCGCGCGCTCAGGACCATCGTGACGTCGCTCGGCGGCGTGGCGAACGGCTTTCCGCGAGAGGCCGGTTTCGACATCACGGTTGCGTCGGAAGTGATGGCCATCCTGTGTCTCGCCACCGGTCTCGACGATCTGCAGAACCGGCTCGGCAACATCATCGTCGGCTACCGCAGGGACCGGTCGCCGGTCTACTGCCGCGACCTCAAGGCCGACGGGGCGATGATGGTCCTCTTGCAGCAGGCCCTGCAGCCGAACCTCGTGCAGACGCTCGAGAACAATCCCGCGTTCGTTCACGGCGGGCCGTTCGCCAACATCGCGCATGGCTGCAACTCTGTCATGGCCACGAAGACGGCGCTCAAGCTGGCCGACTACGTCGTGACGGAAGCCGGCTTCGGCGCCGATCTCGGCGCCGAGAAATTCATGAACATCAAGTGCAGGATGGCAGGCCTCGCGCCGTCGGCGGTCGTCATCGTCGCGACCGTGCGGGCGATGAAGATGAACGGAGGCGTCGCAAGGGCGGATCTTGGCGAAGAGAACGTTAACGCGGTTCGCGACGGTTGTACGAACCTCGGCCGGCACATCGAGAACGTGAAGTCCTTCGGAGTGCCTGTCGTGGTTGCGATCAACCATTTCGTCACTGACACGGACGCCGAGGTCGCCGTCGTCAAGGACTACGTCGCCGGCCGGGGGTCCGAGGCGATCCTCTGCCGGCACTGGGAAAGAGGCTCGGAAGGAACGGTCGAGATCGCGACGCGGGTCAGCGAAATCGCGGAGTCGGACGTCGCGGACTTCGCGCCGATCTATCCCGACGAAATGCCGCTCTTCGAAAAGATCCAGACCATCGCCAAGCGGATCTACAGGGCCGACGAGGTGGTTGCCGACAAGAAGATCCTTGCCCAGCTCCGGCAATGGGAAGAACAGGGTTACGGCAATCTTCCCGTCTGCATGGCGAAAACCCAGTACAGTTTCTCGACCGACCCGAACCTGCGCGGCGCGCCAACCGGCCACTCGGTGCCGGTCAGGGAGGTGCGCCTGGCCGCGGGCGCGGGGTTCATCGTCGCGATCTGCGGCGAAATCATGACCATGCCCGGCTTGCCGAGCGCGCCGGCGGCTGAGGCGATCGGCCTCAACAAGGACGGCGACATAGACGGCCTGTTCTAGGATTTGGCGCGATCCGGTCCGCCGCCCCGGCCTCGGGGCCGGCACGACTGCCTCTGATGCGGTGCAGATTGAAGGTTGACGGGGACATGTCGGCAAAGATCATCGACGGAAAGGCGTTCGCTGCCCGCGTCCGGTCCCGCGTGCGGGATCACGTGACGTCGCTCGCGGCAACCGGCATCACGCCCGGGCTGGCTGTCATTCTTGTCGGCGACGATCCGGCAAGCCAGGTGTATGTCCGCAACAAGCACCGGTCGACCATCGAAGTCGGGATGAGGTCTTTCGAACATAGGCTTGATGCCTCGACCGGCGAGGGCGAGCTTCTTGCGCTCCTTGCCCGGCTGAACGGGGATCCGGCCGTTCACGGGATACTCTGCCAGCTGCCCTTGCCCGGACATCTGAGCGAGGACATGGTCATTGGCGCGATTCGCCCCGAAAAGGACGTCGACGGCTTCAACGTCCTGAACGTCGGACGCCTTTCGACAGGCCAGGAAGCCATGGTGCCGTGCACGCCGCTTGGCTGCCTGATGCTGCTCCGCGATCTCCACGGTTCGCTTTCGGGCATGAATGCGGTGATTGTGGGGAGATCAAATATCGTCGGCAAGCCGATGGCGAACCTCCTCATTGCCGAAAGCTGCACGGTGACCGTGGCGCACAGCCGTACGCGCGGCATTGCCGAGGTGTGCCGACGCGCGGACATCCTCGTGTCCGCGGCGGGGCGGCCCGGGATGGTGACCGCCGAATGGATTCGCGACGGCGCGACCGTGATTGATGTCGGAATCAACCGGCTGCCCGCTCCGGAACTCGGCGATGGCAGATACCGGATCGTCGGCGACGTGCAATTCGAGAGCGCGTCGCGGAAAGCGGGGGCGATCACTCCGGTGCCGGGCGGCGTCGGGCCGATGACCATCGCCTGCCTTCTTGCCAATACGGTCGTTGCCTGTTGCCGGGCGCACGGCAAGGCCGTGCCGGCGGATCTCGCCATCTGAAAGCCTGTCCGGTCCCGGTCATCGTCCTCCCGAGATCGGCACCGGCAATGCGCAGTCGCCTGTCAGAACCGCGGTTGCGTCCTCCGACATCAGGTCCGACAAGGGCGGTTCGCGGCAGTCTAGGCCGCCGGTGTAGAGGCCGAATGCCGGAAGGACGATCCGCCTGTCGTCGATCAGGAAGCACGGTCTCGTAATCGACCGCCCCTGCGCGGAGATGCGAATCTTCGGATGATAGTGGCCGGACACCTCGCCGAGCGCGGCATGATCGGCGATGTGGCGAAAGCGGAGGTTGCCTGCACGGAATGAGGCATCGCGCGACTCCCATGGCTGCGCGTCCCGCGAACCCGCGCGGCTCATGTCCCAGTCCGCCGACGGATCGTGGTTCCCGGCAATCCAGATCAGGTGCCGGCCGGCGGCCATCCCGGCGAGGGTCTGTCGATCATCCGAGGCAAGCTCGCGCGCCGCTTCCGCGTCGTCGAAGCTGTCGCCCAGGCAGACGATGATGCCGGGCTTGCAGCGTCGGACAAGGTCGAGAAGCCTCGCTAGCGTTTCGCGCGTTTCGTAGGGAGGCAGCATGACGCCCTTCCGCCGCGCAAGGCGTCCGGCCTTGCCGAGATGCATGTCGGCCACGCATAGCAGCCGCCGTTCCGGCCACCAGAGCGCGCCTTCCGGCAGAGCGGAGAAACGCGATCCCTGAAACCGGAACCGGTATTCCCGTCTCATTGGGCGCAGTCGCGTCCGTTGCGGGCGGACGGGCGGGCACCCGCCGCCCGCATCAGGTCTTCCGCGGATTCCTCGAGCATTCGCGCTACGCCTCCGGCGGTGATCGGGACGCGTCCGACTTCAAGCAGCAGTGGCGCCGCAAGCGGGGTGACGTTGGGTACGCGCACATGGTCGATGCGGTCGCCGTTGCGCGCGAACATGTCTTCGATCCGGGCATAGTCGACGAATCCGCGCATTGCTTCCTCGCGCGTCAGCCGGAGAAGCAGGTGGTCCGGATCGTATTTCCGCAGCGTGTCGTAAATGATGTCCGATGACAGCGTCGCCTGTCGTCCGGTCTTGCGGGCTCCCGGCAGGTTCCTGTCGATCAGGCCCGCGATGATGGCGATCTTTCTGAAGGTCCGCTTCATGATGGCGTTGCGACCGAGCCAGTCCTCGAATCCCGTCCTCAAGTCCCGCCGGGACATGAGTCTCCCCGCGTCTTCCAGTTCTTCCAGACTCCAAATGAGGAGCGCATAGTCGGTTGTGACGAAGCCGATGGGCATCAGGCCGTCCGTCTCCATGCGTCGGGTCAGGAGCAGGCCGAGCGTCTGGTGGGCGTTGCGCCCCGCGAATCCGTAGATGCATGTGCACGCCGTTCCCCCGTGCCGGAAACTCTCGATCAGCAGGCGCCCCGGCTGCGGCATGCGGGACACCGCGCGCTGCTGGCGAAGCCAGTCCGAGGTATGCGCCGGAAGCCCGGGCAGCTCCTCCTCCTGCAGCATTGCGATGACCCGGTCGAAGAGGCGGGTCGACGTCGCGAACTTTGTGCCGCTGAAGACCGCGATCTTCGGCCTGCGACCCGAGCTCTCCGAAACCTCGACGGTCATGTCGCGCAGGCGGTCGAAGCGCACCACGCGGCCGCCGATCAGGAATGTGTCGCCTTCCGAAAGCGCCGACGCAAACGCCTCTTCCACATGGCCGAGCGCCCTGCCGCGCTTTATTCCCATACGCACGCCGAGTACTTCCTCGTCGACAATCGTTCCCGCGTTCATCCTTATGGTCCGCGCCGTGCGCGGATCTCGGAGTTGCCAGGTACCTTCCGGACGCCGCTGCAGGCGCCTCCACCGGTCATATGCGCGGAGCGCATAGCCTCCGGTCGAGCAGAACTCCAGGCAGGCGTCGAAGTCGCTTCGGGATGTGTCGCGATACGGCCCCGCGGTCGTGACTTCCCGGTAGAGATCCCCGTCGTCGAACGGTCCGGCGGCGGCGGTCAGGAGAATGTGCCGACAGAGCACGTCGCCAGCGCCCGAACCGCGCGATTCCCCGTCAAGATCGTGCGCCCTTGCCGCATCGAGCGCGGCTTGGCACTCGACGACCTCGAACCTGTTTGCCGGAACGATAATCGCCCGGGAAGGCGTGTTGTAGCTGTGATTCGAACGGCCGATCCGCTGGACGAGCCGCTGCACGTTTTTCGGGGCCCCGATCTGCACCACGAGATCCACGTTGCCCCAGTCGATCCCGAGATCGAGCGTTCCGGTGCAGACGACCGCCCGCAGCCTGCCCGCAACCATCGCGTCCTCGACCCGATCCCGCGCATCCCGCGACAAAGAGCCGTGATGGAGCGCGATCGGAAGGTTGTCGGAATTCGCCTGCCAGAGCGCGCGGAAAAAGATTTCGGACTGCGCCCGCGTATTGACGAACACCAGCGTGGTCCTGGATCGCCGGATCTCGTCAAGAACGGCGCGCACCGAATAGAGCGCGCCAGCTCCCGACCACGGCGGCGGGTCGTCGGTCGGAAGCATGGAAATGTCGGGATCGGGACCCGGGTCGGCGCAGATGACGCGGCAGGAATCCCCGCCGGCTGCAAGGAATCGTCCGAGCGCGTCCGTGTCCCGAACAGTGGCCGACAACCCGACGCGCCGAAAACCCGGGCTGATGCCGCGAAGCCGCGAAAGGCAAAGCGACAGCTGGTCGCCCCGCCGACTCTCGGCGAGCGCGTGAACCTCGTCGATCACCACTCGGCGCAGCGTGCGGAACAGTTTCCGGGAGTCTCCGTGCGAAAGCAGGATCGCGAGTGATTCGGGCGTCGTAAGGAGAACGTGCGGCGGATCGGTTCGCTGTCGGACGCGGGCGGTCCGCCCCGTGTCGCCGGTCCTCGTTTCGAGACGAAGCGGAAGACCCATCTCGTCGACGGGCGTCTGCAGGTTGCGCCGGATGTCGCGGGCCAGCGCCTTGAGCGGCGAGACGTAGAGCGTGTGAAGCCCGTCGAATTCCCCGGCCGCGAGTTCGGTCAGCGAAGGCAGGAATCCGGCAAGCGTCTTGCCGCCGCCGGTCGGCGCGACAAGGAGAACAGCGGATCGATGGGACTCATCGAGGAGCGTCTGCTGGTGCGGATGCAACTGCCAGCCGCGGGCGCGGAACCAATCGGCGAAAACGGGGGGCAACACCGCCGGCTGCCCGCCGTGCCGGGTCAGCGCCTGCCCGGCGCCCGCCTCGCCACCGGGCCGCTCAGACGAGTGCGGCTTCCGTGACGGCCTCGATGTCGTCGCGCGTGACGCCCGGCGCCGTCTCGATGATTTCAAGTCCGCCCTCGACCACGTCGAAGACGCCGAGATCGGTGATGATTCTGTCGACCACGCCCTTGCCGGTCAACGGCAGCGTGCACTTCTTCAGCACTTTCGACTCGCCCTTCTTGTTGGCGTGGCTCATGATCACGACGACCTTCTTGACTCCGGCTACGAGGTCCATGGCGCCTCCCATGCCCTTGACCAGCTTTCCGGGTATCATCCAGTTGGCGAGGTCGCCGTTTTCGGCCACCTCCATTGCGCCGAGGATCGCGAGGGCGATATGCCCTCCCCGGATCATGGCGAAGCTGTCCGCGGACGAGAAATAAGACGTTCGGCCAAGTTCGGTGATGGTCTGCTTTCCCGCGTTGATCAGGTCTGCGTCCACTTCGTCCGCGGTCGGGAAGGGTCCCATGCCCAGCATGCCGTTCTCGGACTGCAGGGTGACGTCCACGCCTTCCGGAATGAAGTTGGAGACGAGCGTCGGAATGCCGATCCCGAGGTTGACGTAAGTGCCGTCCTCGAGTTCCTGCGCAGCGCGCTGCGCCATCTGGTTCCTGTCCCATGCCATGCTGTCAGCCCTCCCGCGTCGTGATCTGTTCGATCCGCTTCTCGTGATCGCACCGGACGATTCGCTGGACAAAGATCCCTGGCGTGTGGATCTGGTCCGGATCGAGGTCGCCAACTTCGACGAGTTCCTCGACTTCGGCGACGCAGGAGCGACCGCAGGTCGCGACCATCGGATTGAAATTGCGTGCGGTCTTTCGGTAGACGAGGTTGCCCTGCCTGTCACCCTTCCACGCCTTGACGATCGACAGATCCGCAACGATCCCGCGTTCCAGGATGTACATCTCTCCGTCGAAATCCTTGTGCTCCTTTCCGTCCGCAATGATCGTGCCGACGCCGGTCTTCGTGTAGAATCCGGGAATGCCAGCGCCTCCCGCCCGCATGCGCTCCGCCAGCGTCCCCTGCGGATTGAACTCCAGTTCGAGTTCGCCGGCGAGATACTGGCGCATGAATTCTGCGTTTTCGCCTACGTACGAGGAGATCATTTTCCGCACCTGCCGCGTTTGCAGCAGCAAGCCGAGTCCGAAATCGTCCACGCCGGCGTTGTTGGACGCGACAACGATGTCACGGGTCCCGTTATCGCGGATTGCGGCGATCAACTTCTCGGGAATGCCGCACAGGCCGAACCCGCCCGCGGCGATCGACATTCCGTCGAACAAGAGCCCTTCCAGCGCCGCGTCCGCAGTTTCGTAGACCTTTTCCATGGTATCCTCCCGCCAGGGTGCCGACCGTGCAAATCGGGTGCAATTTGACGCTGTCAACGGTATGATCAGCGTGCAGCGGCTTCTCGCCGATTGATGGTGGGTAGTCAAGGTTGCGGGTGCGAAGCCGGTTCCGGGAGGGGAACGCTGGCGCCGCGTTCGCCGGGGAGGGTGCGGGAGCAGGCCATGCCATTTGCAAGGGTCCTCTTGCGGATTGCGGCGATCGTCGTTTCGCTTGCGATCATCGTGCCGGTCGCTGCAGTCTACCTGTTTCCGGATCGAATTGCCGCCGCTGTCGCCGCGCGCCTGGAACGCGCGACCGGGGTTGAGGTTTCCTTCGGAGGCCGGCTGCATCCGTCGGTCTATCCCGTCCTCGGATTGCGGATGGACTCCGTCGCCGTGAGGAACGCCGCATGGAGCCGGCAGAGCGAATCGGCGACGGCGGCCGGGATCGAGGTCGAAGTGTCTCCTGCCGCGCTGCTGCGCGGCGAACTGGAACTCACCGGAATCCGTCTTGTCGATCCGGTCATTCGCCTCGATCTGTCCGCTCTCGAGTCCATGGGCGATCGCGGCGGCGACAGGCCGGCGTCCGGCGATGCGCCGGGTCGCGGACCGGTCGTCCGCGTCAAGCGGATTGCCGTTTCGAACGGGAGCATCCTGATCGCCGATGCCGCGGCCGGGCAGGTGCTGGAGTTCGGCGACATTCACGCCACCATTGACATGCCTTCATCGGACGCGCCGGCCAGGATCAAGGGCAGTCTTGTCCGAAACGGCACGGGCGTGCAGATCGACATGATGCTGGATCCGGCGGCGGCCCTGTCGGGGACAGGCCCCCTCCGCGTGACGTCTGCAGTTCGCGCCGGCGACATCTTCGAGGCTAGCTACTCGGGGAGCGTGGACATCCGGAACGCCGCCGCCGAAGGGCCGTTCACCTTTTCGGCGCAGAATCTGCGGGAGGCGCTCGCGTTCGTCGGCGTATTGGCGACCGAGGGCATGCCCGAGCGCGAACTCTCTGTGCGCGGCGTGTTGACGGCGGAACCGGGCTCCCCGGTCCGGATCACGGACGCGGACATTGCATCCGGCGACGTGAAGCTGTTCGGGCGCGCCGAGTTTGAAGCCGGCGACCCGGTTGCGGTCAGGGCCGTGTTCACTGCCGAGCACCTCGACCTGTCGCAAAGCGCCGTCGTGCCTCAAGCGGGCGGCGAAGAGGACGGCTGGAGCGGCGTGCGCGTCACTTTGCCGGATCTGGGTGCGGTTGACGCAGTTGTTTCGCTGGATGCTCGGTCGATCGATTTCGGAAGCATGCGCACCGGGAGAACCCGGGTCGGCATGGTCTTGCGGAACGGCGCGCTCGCGGTCAGGTTGCGCGAAACCCGGGCCTTTGGAGGATCCCTGTCCGGTCGCCTGGACGCGAGGCTCCTGAATCCGCCGTCCGCGTCCGTCGACATCGAGGCCCGTGGGGTGCGCATCGAGCAGCTTCCCGGCGTGGCCGGAAGCCTGGACGGAGTGACCGGATTCGCTGATGCGGATATCCGGCTGAACGGAGCGGGCGACAACCTTCAGGGAATCATCTCCGGACTTTCGGGAGATGGGCGCTTGAGGCTGACCGACGTCAGGATTCCCGACGTGGGAGAGGGGCTTCTGGAAACGGATGTGAATGTCGCCTCGGCGTCGGCAGGCTTCACGGTCGAGAACGGCGTCATCGAGAACGACGACCTCGCGGCATCCGGATCGAACTATACCGCCACGGGCCGCGGATCCATCGATGTCGGAGCGCGAACCGCCGATTACGTCCTGACGCCCGTGTTCGGTTCGATTTCCGTGCCTGTCGAAGTCACCGGCCCTTGGGACGATCTGGATTACAGGTTCGACTTGAAGGACATCCCGGGGGGCATCGAAAGACTGATCGAAGGGGCCGGCGAGGATGTCCTTTCATCGCTGCTGCGGGACGGACTCGAAGGATTGCCGGGTCTGCCGGACGGGCTTGACCCGGGGACGCTCCTCGATCTGCATCTCGAGGGCCAGCCAGACGATGGTGGAGGGATCGGGTCGGGACTGGATGCGCTCAAGGAGGGTCTCGAAGGCCTCCTCAAAGGGGTGACTGGTGAGTGACAAGGGCACGAACGCCGGTCGCGGGGTTTGTTGCGCGCCGCGGCGCCCGCCGGCAGCGCCCTGTCAGGCGCCGTGACCGGCTCGTCCCGGCTCCGCCTCGGGATCGATACGGGCGGAACCTACACCGACGCGGTGCTGGTCGGACCGGATGACGCGATCATCGCGTCGGCAAAGGCCCTGACCACCCGCGACGACCTCGCGAAGGGGGTCGGCGAGGCGATCGAAAAAGTGTTGCGAGAGGGAACAGCGGATGCCCGATGCGTGGAGTGCGTGTCGCTTTCGACCACGCTCGCGACAAACGCGCTGGTCGAGCGAAAGGGCGACCGGATTGCGCTGGCGGTCGCCGGCTTCTCCCCGCGTGATCTCGCGCGCGAGGGACTGGAGGAAGCGCTCGCGGGCGATCCTCTGATCCGTCTGCCGGGCGGGCACAATCATGACGGCACGGAAGCGGAAGAGCTGGAAACCGGTAAGCTCCGGGAATGGCTTCGCAGTCTCGGGGACGGCGTTTCGGCATTCGCCGTCGCGGGCCGGTTCGCAACGCGGAATCCGTCGCACGAGATCCGCGTTCGGGACATGATCAGGGCGGAAACCGGAAAGCCGGTTTCCTGTTCGCACGAACTCTCGGCGCGCCTGAACGGTCCGCGACGTGCGTCGACCGCGATACTGAACGCCCGCCTGATCGGCATGATCGACCACCTGGTCGGTGCCACGGAAGCTCTCCTGACGGCGCTTGGAATCGAAGCGCCCTTCATGATTGTCCGCGGTGACGGATCACTGGTCTCGGCGGCGCAGGCGCGCGAGAAGCCGATCGAGACGATCCTCTCCGGACCGGCGGCATCGGTGGTGAGCGCCTGCCGTCTCTCCGGTGCGACGGATGCAATTGTCGCCGACATCGGCGGCACCACGACCGATGTCGCTGTGCTTCGCGCGGGCCTTCCGGAGACGGATCCGGACGGTGCGCGCGTCGGCGGTTACCGGACCATGGTTCAGGCGGTTGCCATGCGGACGGTGGGTCTCGGAGGAGACTCGGAAGTGGCCGTTGCCCAGCGCGGGCGCGGTTGGTGCCTGACGCTTGGCCCGCAGCGCGTCGTGCCGGTTTCGCTGTGCGCCCGCAAGTGGCCTGAGCATGTTCTCCCGGTGCTCGATCGTCAGCTCGGCCGCGGAAAGCCTCAGGAATTCGACGGCCGGTTCGTCATGGCGATCCGGAAGCAGTCGACGGCGAGAACGGATTCCCGCGAATCGGTTCTCCTCTCGCGGCTGGATGCGGAACCCCGCGCCCTCGGCGACGTCGTAGGGAACCGCGTGGAACTGGGGGTTCTGGAACGGCTGGTATCGCGCGGCCTCGTCGCAATGGCCGGCATCACGCCTTCTGATGCCGCCCACGCCCGAGGTCTCATGAATGCCTGGGACGGGCGCGCGGCACAGATGGCGCTCGAGAACTTTGCGCGCCGTCCCGCAGCTGCAGGCGCGCCGCTTGCCGGTTCGGGAAGGGAAGTGGCCGGACTCATCGTGTCGGAGCTCGTGCGACGCTCCGCCGACAATCTTCTGGAATGCGCGTTCGAATGGGACGCCCGGGACTTCGGTGAGCCGCCGGAGGATCTTGCGCGCCACGCGGTCACGCAAGCCGGACTGAACGGATACCGCGGCATTCTCAAGCTGGACGCGGGGCTGAACCTGCCCCTGGTCGCGCTAGGCGCCCCGGCTCCGGCCTACTTTCGCGACGTCGGAAAAAGGCTGTCGACTCGCGTGGTCCTTCCCGAATTCGCGCACGTGGCGAACGCCTTCGGCGCCGTCGTCGGCCAGGTCGCCATGGAGGCACGCGGGCATGTGACGTCTCCGGGGGAGGGGGTCTACCGGGTCCACTGGTCCCGCGGCATGACAGAGGTCGGATCCAGGGAACGGGCGCTCGACATGCTTCGGGAACTGCTGAGCGAAGAGGCGCGCGCCGCCGCTGCTGGCGCCGGCGTGAAGGATGCCTTCCTTTCGGTCAGGAGTGATGTCAGGCACGTGCCGGTCGATGGCACCGAGGTGTTCCTTCAAGCCGACCTCAGCGTTTCGGCAACCGGGAGGCCCGGCATTGTGACAGGTGAATCGCGTGCGCCAGGACGCGTGCCGCCAGCATGAAGCGCGGATGAACCCGATGCCGGGGCATCACGACCAAAATCCGGAGCGGACAAACGCGGCACGCGGACCCTCCGGAGTGTCGATCACGAGTTCCGTTCCTGGCGACCAGTGCGCGCTTTCGATCATGCCGATCGCAACGTTCGCGCCTACGTCGGGCGACCACGCCGCAGAAGTGATGAATCCGGCGGAGCCGTGATTCAGGCCTGCCGTCGGCCAGCGCTCGCCGATTGCCGGAAGTGGGTCGCCGGGGATCTCGACGGCCCGAATCTGTCGCATGGGCCGGGATTTTTCCGCCAGCGCGGCATGTCCCAGGCAAAGGGTGGCGCTCAGGTTGCAGTAGCGTCCGAGCCCGGCTTCGAACGGCGTGTTGTCGAGCGTCACGTCTCCGCCGTAGGAAAGGAGCCCGCTCATGATCCGCTCGATGGAGTTCGGACAACCGGCGCGGACATCAAGGTCTGCGCCGGCGTCGGACAGCATGTCCCAGAGCGCTTCGCCGTGTTCCGATCCCTCGAGATATATCTCGAAACCGGCCTGATGCGACCAGCCGGATCTGGCAACGGTTGTTGCGCGTCCGAACAGTTGCACGGACCGGTGCCGGAAGGATTCGAGGGCGGTGACTTCATCGCCGAAGACGCGGCCCATGAGCCTGTTCGAGAGCGGACCCTGGACTGCGAGCGGAAAGACGTCCGCTTCGAAGACGTCGACATCGAGTGCGAACCCGTTCGCGAGCCCTTTGTAGTAGTGCAGCAAGTCGCTGTCGGCCAGCGAGACCCGGAAGCGGTCAGACGCCAGCCTTACGAGCACGGGATCGTTCAGGAGGCCGCCGTTCTCGTCGACAGCGGGAATGTAGTAGCACTGGTTGTCCGCCATCGTTGAAAGATCGCGCGGCGTCGACATCTGAACGAGTTTTTGCGCGTCGGGTCCCGTGATCTCGACCTGCCGCTGCGCGGACACGTCCCAGAGCTGCACGGCCGAAAGAAGGTGCCGATAGTCGTCCTCGACGGAACGGAATTCCGTCGGAAGCAGCATGTGGTTGTATATCGAGTACGCGGAGACGCCGGCGGCTTCGACCCGCCGGGAGAACGGCGTCCGACGGACACGGGTCGAAGGCGTGAGCCGGGGAAGCGAATCCGTCATCGGTGGCAACGCCTGTCAGGTGCAGTTCGATTAGGCAGTTGCCCGTGCCAGCAAAACGCGAAACCGTCAAGCGCGACATGGTTGTCGGGAAAATTGCTGCCGGAAGCATCCGGCTGTCCGATTGCGGGGACAGGTGCCGGCTGGACCTGTGCCGGAGCGAGAGGTAACGTTCCTGCTGTCTCCCGGGCACTCCGGTTCCGGGCCGGATGCGGGGCGAGCCGCGTCAGCCAATGCGAGGCGTTCATGAGCAGGATGAAGTCTGTCGCGCTATTGACGCTGCTCCTCGACGGATTCCGCGAGAGCGGCCGCCGCTTCGGCGGCGCTCATGTCGAGTGCGCCGTCTATCTTGCAAGGGAGCTGGCAGCCGTCCCGTTCGAGTACGGCTTCAGGGAAGGCCGCCGCGGCGTGGAATCGCCGGAACTTCGCCGCGAACTCGCAGCCATGCGGGAAGACGGTTTGCTCCGCAGGTACGGCAATCCGTTTGGCAGGCGCCTTTGTCCAACGGAACGCGGACGACGGATACTCGCCGCGTTCCCCCGGACTGTGCAACGCACCGGGGACGATTTGCGATATATCGCCGGCGAGTTGGCCGGGATGCGAACCGGTGAAGCTCGCCGTCTCGCCCGAACGGTTGCGGCATATCGCAGACACTGCTCCCTGCCGGACGAGGAACTGGATGCCGCGGTCCTGGCGGAAACCGCCCAAAGCATGTCTTCCGGCGATGCCCGGACCGCCACGAGGCACGCGCGCCGAATCATGACCAGGTACGGGATGTCCGACGCGTGACCGAGACGTTCGTCCGCGAGAACGCGACGCGTTTCTTCGACGCTCCGGACGATCAGCAACCGCCCCAACACCCGGTCCAGCGCCGCCTTGGAGGAGCACGCCCGTCGCGTCATTTCGCATCGAACGGTCACGATGCTCCGGTCATTGGACAGCTGGAAGGGAGACGCGTCCGGATGGCCTTTTCCCTCGGCCTTCCGGAACTGGGCCGCAACCTGTCGCGGCAGGCCGGACAGGATGTCCGGCGCAGGGACGCAAAGGTCTTCGTCTGCAATGGCGGCGAGGGCGAGGCCGTGCTCGGCTTCTGCACGCTGAGCGCGTTGTCGGTCTGTCGTCGCTTACAGTAGAGCACTCTCGGATGCTGCCGCGTTACCGTATCCCAGCGCCCTGATCGGCCGGATGGAGGTAAACTGGTCGGGGCAGGGACCTGTATGCATGCTGCTCGCCTATGCGGTCACGCGCGTTGTCGCCGGAAATGAAACCGTGGCGATGCGCTTCCTGTTTGTCGATGCTGCGAACGACGACGCGAAGCGCTTGTGCTGACGGTTGGGGTTTGTTCCGCTCGCGGACGATCCGATGCGCCGTTTCCGGCCCTCGGGCATGCATTCCTGCAGTGTTTGATGGTACTGGCGTGATCCGGCGCGTGCCTGAACGGATGCCCGGTCTGCCGCGGAGCATGTCGGCGGCGATGCAATCGGAATTCCGCGCCGAAAAGCCCGGCGCCCCGCCTCCTCGTCCTGGTTCGCTTGCCCGGCGTGCCTCCTCTCGAAGAACCCCTAGGACTTCATTTGCCTTCTCTCCTGCATTGCCAGCGCCAGTCCCGTGACTCCCTGCTCCCGGTTTTGGTGCCGGCTCGGGACCGGACAGATGGCTTGTTGCCTGAAGCGGACATGCGGCTTGTTGCTGACACCCTTTTTCGGTCAAGGGTGCCGTGTTACGTGAAGGAATGGACTTCCCCGCGGCAGAATTCCCGTGACCGCCCTCTGCGAGCCGGGCGCGCCGACAGGCTTTGTCGCTATGCGCAGGATGGCAAGTACGCCGACGAATTGCGCGGATCCGAACCGACATGGCTGCCTCCGCAGCTGGGACCTGCAACCGGAGGGTTGCGTGTTGGCGCGTAGGCGCGATTCCTTACCGGTGATCGGAATCGTTTGCGGTGCGCGGAAGGCGGTCCATCTCTGCCCGCGGTCCCGCGGCTCGTGAAAGGGGGCAGGGTGTCCATACCTCGTGACATCCGCGAGAGGGCGCCCTCGGACGCTACGGAACTTGCGCAGGTTCCCATTCAGGATCTAATCGCCGCCAAGCGCGATGACCGTGAACTGGGCGGTCGGGAGATCGACTCGTTCGTGCTTGGCCTCGTCGACGGATCCGTCACGGATGCGCAGGCGTCGGCGATGGCGATGGCGATTCTGTTGAAGGGAATGTCGAACCGGGAGCGCCTGGCCCTTACCCGCGCGATGCGCGACAGCGGTCGGGTGCTTGAGTGGCGGCTCGACGGTCCGGTCCTGGACAAGCACTCCACGGGCGGGGTCGGGGACTGCGTATCGCTCGTTCTGGCGCCGGCGCTCGCAGCCTGCGGCGCCTACGTGCCGATGATTTCCGGACGCGGACTCGGCCATACGGGCGGCACGCTGGACAAGCTCGAAGCAATTCCGGGTTACCGGACCAGCGTCGAAACCGACGAATTTCGCGCCGTCGTGGCCGGCGTCGGATGCGCGATCGTCGGCCAGACCGACGACATCACGCCGGCCGACCGTCGGCTCTACGCGATCCGCGACGAGACGGCGACGGTGCCGAGCATCGACCTCATAACGGCATCCATCCTGTCCAAGAAACTTGCTGCCGGACTCGGAGGCCTGGTCCTGGATGTTAAGGTGGGATCCGGCGCGTTTTGCAGTACGATGGACGAGGCGAAGCGCCTTGCGGAGTGTCTCGTGAATGTCGCCGTGAGATCCGGCTGCCCTGCGCGGGCCGTTCTTTCAGCCATGGACCAACCGCTTGCCGGGAACGCGGGCAACGCGCTGGAAATCACTGCGGCGGTAGACGTTCTCGTCGGCGCCGGACAAGGACAGCAGCGTCTCCTAGAACTATGCGCAGAACTCGGAGGCGAACTCCTCGCGCTCGGCGGCGTCGCGGAAGGCCGGGAAGGCGGCGCGTCGCTCCTGCGCGATGCCGTTGCCTCCGGAAGGGCGGGCGAGGCGTTCGCACGCATGGTTTCGGCGCTCGGAGGCCCGACCGACCTTCTCGAAAATCCGAACCGCCACCTTGCGCGCGCTCCGGTCAGGCGACAGGTCACGGCGCCCGGGCCGGGCCAGGTTCAGTCGATCGACGCGCGGGCGCTGGGCCGCGCGGTCGTTCGGCTCGGCGGAGGCCGGCGGGACTCAAGCGACCGGATCGACCACTCCGTCGGGCTGGAGGGAATTGCTGCTGTCGGCACGCATGTCGAAGCGGGAGACCCGCTCGCGACGGTTCACGCTCGCTCGCAGGATGACTTCGATGCGGCGGCTCGGGAAATTGCGAGCGCCTTCGTCGTCGGAGAGGAACCGCGTCCCGGGTTGCCCCTGGTGATGGAAACGGTGGCGCTTGACGCCGTGGCCGGCCACGAGGCCGCGTCGCCTTCGCCGGACAGGTCGGCATCCGGCTGCTGATGAGTTCGAATCCCACTTCCGGCGCGATCACTTCAAGGCATCCCTAGAGTGCGGGAATCCGTCGGTTGTCCCGTGGATTGCCGACGGAAAACCCTGCCGGCTCTGCTGGCGCCGGCGCCCGAAACGGCAGCCGTCCCGTGATCCTGTCTTTGCTTCCGCCAGGCGACCGGCTTCGCGCAGGTCTCGCTGTACTGAAGAAAATCCGGAGTTCGTCGGGTGCGAGCGGCCCGGAAGCGTGGTGCCGCGCCAGCCTTGCGCAGCGTCCCGAGTCTCGCGCGGCGCTCCGCGTCAAACGCCCTGCAGAGGTCCACGCAGTCCGCATCATCCACATCGCCCGGGTCGGTTTTGAGCCCGGCGACGCTCCATCTGGTCGCAACCTGTCGGCACCTGCGGGCAGGAGGCAGGCTGGGGTAAGGCGCATGGTTGGCTGTCCCGGGAGTTGGGGAGCACGTTGAACAGCACGTCATTGTGCTGTTCGCTTCCGGCAAATTCGTCGCGAAGCGTGCGCCGTGGCCAAAAGTCCAAGCTGTAGCATGAACAGTAGGCGATCCGGCGGCACTCGCCCGGGAACTTCCTGCAATGCCGAGTTGGCTTCACTGGCTGGACGGTTCAGGGATGGGCGGCAAAGAGATGGCAGCCTTCCATGAACTCTCCCAGGCAATCGCTGTGATGGCGGTTCGCGTGCCCTCTCGCGCTCGCTGTCAGTACCGGAACAAATTCCTGCCGGCGAGCCGGGCGGTCGTCACGACTTCAGGATTTCCCGTTTCCGCCTCGCGACAAAGTCATGAAGTTCTTCTTCAACACCCGGGTCGATCGGAGGTTTCCGGTACTCGCGCAGCAACTGTTTCCAGATGGCGTTTGCGCGTTCCGTGGCAGACTTCGCGCCGTCCTCATGCCAGGTTTCGTAATTTCGCCAGTCAGATAGAATCGGCTGGTAGAACGCGTTCTCGTAGCGCGCCAAGGTATGCGCTGCGCCGAAGAAGTGTCCACCCGGACCGACCTCGGCAATGGCTTCAAGGCCGAGGGCGTCATCGTCGAGTTCGATCGGTTCAAGCGTTGCAACCTTCAACTGAAGGAGTTCGGCGTCGAGGACAAGCTTTTCGAAGGAACAGGTCAGCCCGCCCTCGAGCCAGCCGCCAGCATGCATCATGACGTTTATGTGGCCCTGAATACACGCGTTGATGGACATGTCGGATTCGTACGCTGCCTGCGCATCGACGCAGGCCGAGGCCGTCGTGTTGGAGGACCGGAGAGGAATGCCGTAGCGCCGCGCCATCTGGCCCGAGATCAGGACGGACTGGGCATACTCGGGAGTTCCGAATGCGGGCGAGCCGGTCCTCATGTCCACGTTCGACGTGAAATGGCCGTAAAAAACCGGTGCGCCCGGGTTCGCCGCCTGCCCGAGCATGATCCCGGAAAGCACCTCCGCATTCTGCTGAACGAGCGACCCGCCGACCGTGGCCGGGCTCATGGATCCGGCGAGGGTGAACGGGGTGATATGCACCGGCTGACCGGCGCGGGCGAACTCGATGACAGCTTCCGCCTGACCGTTGTCGAACAAGAGGGGGGAATTGGTGTTGATTCCGCCATATATGCCCGGCTGTTCGCTTAGGCCTTCATCGTCGGTCTGGAGCGAGATTTTTGCCATTTCGATGCAATCGCGGGCTCGGCTCGCGGTATTCATCCAGCAGGGCTGCCAACCCTTGTCGCACAGTGTCGTCTGGGCGAGCATCATGTCCAGGTGCCGCGTCTCGGGCGGAAGCTCCAGCGGTTCGCATCCCGAGCCGCCGTCATGGTGGAAAATGTTCAGCATGGACGAGAGCTTCACGAAGTTCCGAACGTCTTCGAGGGTGCCCGGCCGCCGTCCATTATCGAGGTCGGAAACGAAGGACGGCCCGCAGACCGTGGAGAAGGTGAGAGAGTTGCCTCCGACCGTAACCGTCTTGGCGGGGTCGCGTGCGTGAATCGTGAACTCGGACGGAACTCCGCTCAGCGTCTCTTCTACCAGCCCGGGGTCGAAACGGATCCGGTCGCCATCCAGGTCCGCTCCGGCCCCGGCAAGCAACCTGCGCGCGACCGGACTGTCGATCTTTAGCCCTATGTCGCGCAGCACCTTCAGGCTCGCATGATGGATGGTCTCGACTTGATCGGCAGAGATGAGTTCAACCGGTTCAAGGCGATTCCGGATTTCCGAAAACGGTCGTTGCGCAAAACCGGCGTTGCGGTTCCGTCGGGCGGTACGGCTACGGCGTGCCATGAACAGTTTCCCATGCTGGTGCGGTAGCAAACGGGGCTATCCGCACCGCGTTGCCCCTGACTTTCGGTTCAGCCGGTTTTCCGCCCGTCTGTTCGTGTCAGCACCTTGGCATGAACCGGTCATCATCGCATTCTGGCGCCGCCTGGATCGTGGAGCGGCAACGCTTGAGTTTCGGCCGCGGGAAGTTGGCCAAGGACTTCCACCGCATAGTCTCCGTCGTTGCGACAGGCGTCCGGCGCCACATATTCGACGGCGGTGCGAGCTTCGACTCAAGGGGTGCAATCGCCGGATGACGCGTACCGGGCCGGCTCGCCGTCGAGGAAGATCGCCTCGCCGCCCCAAGTCGCGCGATCGCCGGCGATCACGGTGAATGCGGCGGAATGCTCATTCCGGAATCCGCATGCCGGTACAGCATCGGTTCCGGTGAACGATCCCTTGTCGGGCATTGCGAGCGCCATCAGGTTGCAGTCCAATGCGATGTAGTCCGGTGAAGTATCCAGTCCCTAGGCCGGGAAGCTCCCTTCAGGCCGGGTATGCATCAGGCTCCGCGTTCCCACAAGGCCGAGCCCCAATACTGCACCCCACGCCAAACAGCCTCGAAACACGTCGATTGTCCGGAAGATGCATCTCGTTTCCGCACTCTCCCGTGAAGGAAGCGCGAAAGGTCACCGCGTCTTCTACATCGGCAACCGTCACCGCAATTGCAGATATGAACGGGAAACTGCTGCTGCATATTTCGTGTTCTGCAAGCCTGAAAATCAGAGTTTGGGCACTTGGTCCGCAATTGTGCAGTCCCGCGAGTACACGGAAAAGAACCCTGACCGGGACGCGCAGTTCCGTGACATCAACGAACAGGTCGCGGCGCCTGCGCACCGTGTTCGGCGGGCTGTTCCTGTTCGCCCCCGGCCTCGTCCTGCTCGGCCTCGACCGGATCGTCGGCGACGGCGGAATGCCGGGCAGCGCGATGATCCTCGCGGGCTGCGCCTTGCGGGCGCTTCCGGCGCTGAAGCTCCGGGGGATCCGATTCCTGCGGTCTTCCCGAACTGGACCGATATCTGGCACGGCGGGCCCGACAGGATGTCCGGCGACGGATCACCAGAGTCATCGTCTGCACCGCCGTAGACGCGGACACCGTTCTGGGCTTCCATGCCCTGAGCGCCGTGTCGGTAGATCTGTCCTCGCTTCCCGAAGAGCTGTTGCGCAAGCTTCCGCATCATCCGGTCCCCAGTGCCGTGATCGGCCAGCTTGGGGTCGACCGTTCCGCGCAGAGGCTGGGACTGGGACGCATGCTGCTTGCGGATGCGGTCATGCGCATTGCCGCTGCCGGCGAGACGGTGGCGATGCATGCCCTGATCGTGGACGCTGCGAACGACTGCGCGAAACGCTTCTACGAAGGGTTCGGCTTTGTCCCGCTAACGGAAGGATCCGATGCGCCTGTTTCTCCCGCTCGGACATGCCGCCCCGCTAGGCTCAACGGATTAGGCGAGACTTTCCCCGGGTTCGCCCACGCGCATCGTCAGTCAGGCAGAGAGCCTAATGGAAAGCGCGTGGCAATGGCGAGCTGGTGCGACTCCGGCCCGCCAGTTGCCAACGCAGGTTGAGAATTTGACCCTTGCAGCGACAGGTCGGCACTACCCCGAATTCGACGTGCATAGTGGTGGCCGCGAAAACCGGAAGGCAACGTTCCCGAACTTTCGGCGCGAGTGCTTCCTAGAAGTGACCGCCGGCATAGCCGCCGCGAGCGGTCGTCCGCTCCGCGACGGCGCAGTCCGCCCCGAGCGGGAGGGTCGCGGAAGTCGGCTCCGATGGCGGGAAACCAGCCGCACGAGGCGTGCAAGCGCCCCGCAGCGAGTGTTGGCGGCTGGCAAAAGGCGTGGCATTCGGGGTGGTTTGCAGCGCTGCAGCGTCAGGATCCGTCGAGATTCACCGCCCGCCGCAACTCGAATGCAGGGGCTTTTTGGCAACATCAGTTGCTCGGTTTCGACAGTTCTTCCGTGCGATGGGAGATTCTGCCGCAATTTGCTTCGGCTTTGCTCCGGTTCCGTGACCCCAATGCCACATTCTGGTGGTCGTGACGTCCGGGGGCAGGACCCTTCTCGGCAACGGTGCCTTGCAGCGAACCCGGCATCTGGGCGGTCACGTGCCAAACCGGATTCCCCTCAAGCGCGTCCGGACGCGGGGGAACTCCGCGGTCTCCTGTTGGTATCCGTTTCCGTTTACCCATGTCAGGCAATGACGGCATCGTCCGGAAACAATCCCGGGATGACGCAGCGCCGCAACGCGCTCAGCGGTCTTCGAGCGACGGCGTCGATGGCAGTCTTCTTCGGTCGCTTCCTGTTCCCTGCCTGTGCGACATGGCCGTGGGGCCACTGCACCATCATGCTGCTCGGCTGATATCGCAGCCAGCACCGGGCCGTTTGAATGAGGTGCTTGCGCAAATGCGCGGGACCGGTCGGCGATCTTGTCGACTCCGCAGTCGCGGCACGATGCCGGGCTCGAGCAATGCCATCATTCTTAGGCGCCCGCGTACGGGCAGGAGGCAGCGGCCGCAACTTGCCTGCAGGCAAGGGCGAGCCAGCAAGACCGCGTTGTTTCGGCTTTCACGGGATCGGTACGGGAAACAGGATCCGACGAGTCTGGTCATTGCGGCCGCCCGGGGCAGACGCGACTCCCAAATCCCAGAGAAGGAGCAATTCGGATGAATGGCAGTCCCTACGGGAATCGAACCCGTCTTTCCAGATTGAAAATCTGGCGTCCTAACCGATAGACGAAGGGACCGCTGCCACTGTGGATGGCTCTTAGTAGTCGCGTGAGCACCTGGCAAGCGGATTCTTGCCGTTCACGGTGACGGGCATGCCGTGAGCGGAGCCGCGTCCTCGACGAGAAGCCGGGCGCTGCGCCGCCCGCCCCAGTCATTGATTTCGAGCTGGCCGGCAACATGGAACGAACGGCCGCCGTGCGACAGAAGCGCGCTGCCGAGTGCGTTGTCGAAAGCTCGAAACGCCATGGCATCCACCCGGCCCTTCGCGTCGCCCCGCAAGGTCAACATCAGATGATTCTCGCCAACCGGCCTGGCCCGCGCGACTTTGACGCCGGCGAGAGCAAGTCGTGGTGCAGGCGCACAGGAACCGTAGGGTCCGGCGGCCTTGAGATGTTCAACGAGCTCGACCGTGGCTGCGCTCGGTTGCAGGGTTCCCATGAGCCTTAGAGTTCTTGGCCTGGCGTGTCCTGCTCCCTGCCTCTCGAGGAGCTCGGAGAGCCGTTCGACGGCGGCGTCGAGGCGCGCGCGCGTCACGTTTACGCCCGCCGCCATCGGATGGCCGCCGCCCTTCGCAAACAGGTCCTCGCGTACGCATGCGGATACTGCGGCGCCGAGGTTCACGCCGGGGATGGACCGGCCGGAACCCCTCCCATCGTCTCCTTCGAAGCCGATGACGAGCGCGGGCCGGTTCGCCAACCGCATGAGTCTAGATGCCACGATTCCGACCACCCCGGGATGCCAGCCGTCGGCCGCGGCCCAGACGAGGGGACGGTCGAGACCGCGCCGTTCCGCTTGCTCGAGAGCTTCAGCATAGGTTGCGGCTTCCAGTGCGCGGCGCTTGCCGTTGAGCAACTCGAGCTCGCCTGCAATGGAAGCGGCTTCGTGTGCGTCCTTGGTCGCGAGAAGCCGGGCTCCCAGATCGGACTTTCCGACTCGCCCGGCCGCGTTCAGGCGCGGCCCGAGGATGAATCCGAGGTCGAATTCTGTTGGTGCGCCTGACTGACGCGCGGAATCGGCCAGCGCTGCCAATCCGATCCGCTGGCGCCGGGCCATGACCAGGAGACCCTGCCGCACGAAGGCGCGGTTGAGCCCGACGAGGGGTGCAACGTCGGCCACGGTCGCGAGCGCGACGAGGTCGAGTAGGGGAATCAGGTCCGGAGTTGCCAATGAACCCTTTCGCAACTGGCGGTTGGCGGCCGCGAGCACGAGAAAGACGACCCCTGCAGCGCAGAGGTGTCCGAGTTCGCCCGATTCGCCGACCCTGTTGGGATTCACGACGGCGTGGGCGGGCGGCAGCGTGTCGCTTCCGAGGTGATGGTCCAGGACGATGACATCGACGTCCGCAGCGGCAACCGCCTGGTGGGAATTGGTTCCGCAATCAACGCAGATGATCAGGTCGCTGCCGGTAGAGAGTGTCCGCATCGCCGGTTCGTTGGGACCGTAACCTTCGGCTATGCGGTCCGGAACATAGACCGATGCGGAACAGCCGAGTTCCCTGAACCAGTCCAGGAGAAGTGCCGCCGAAGCAGCACCGTCCACGTCGTAGTCCGCAAGGACGCAAACGCGCTGCCGCGTGCGAGCGGCCTCGACGATGCGTTCGGCGGCACGCTCCGCGTCCAAGAGACGCGCGGGATCCGGCATGAGGTCGCGCAGCCGTGGTTCGAGGTAGCCGGCTGCCTCGTCGGCCGTCACTCCGGCGGCAGCAAGCGTGCGGGCAACCGGATCGGGGATGCCGGCCAGTTGCGCAATCCTGAGCGCCAGCCGGTCGGCATCCGCGTCGAGGCCGATCCAGCGCCTTCCGGTCAATGAGTTCTCGACTCCGAGAAAGGGCGGCAATTCGCCCGGCGCGTTCCGAACCCCCTGTGTGCCTCCAGCTATGGCTGCCTCTGCGGAAGCGCTGCCGGTCTTGTTCACGGTGCGAACGGTTCCGTCTTCTGACGGTAGTGCATGCGCCGGACGGACCCGGTTCTCGAACGCATGAGAATGGTGTCGGTCTCCAGGTAGTCGCCGTCGCGGCGGGCGCCGGATAGAATGGATCCGTCGGTCACGCCGGTTGCCGCGAACACGACATCGCCCGCGACCATGTCGTCGAGCGCATATACCCGGTCGAAGTCCTCGATGCCTGCGCGCGTTGCGCGTGCGCGTTCAGCATCGTCGCGAAACGTGAGCCTCCCAAGGATCTGGCCGCCCATGCACTTGAGCGCCGCTGCTGCAAGCACGCCTTCGGGCGCGCCGCCTAGCCCCATGTACATGTCGATCCCGGTTTTCGCAGGTTCAGCCGTATGAATGACACCGGCGACGTCGCCGTCGGTGATCAGTCGAATCGCAGCACCGGTCGCGCGAATCTCGTGCACGAGTTGCCGGTGGCGTTCGCGTTCCAGGACGCAGACCGTTATGTCGGACGGGCCACAACCCTTGGCCTTGGCAAGTGTCTCCACGCGCACGGCTGGCGGCATGTCGAGAGAAAGCAGTCTTGTCGGGAACCCCGGTCCGATTGCAAGCTTGTCCATGTAGACGTCCGGCGCGTTGAGCATGGAATTCCGCGGACCCATTGCGATGACCGCAAGCGCGTTCGGCATGTCCTTCGCCGTGAGCGCCGTTCCTTCAAGCGGATCGAGCGCTATGTCGACTTCAGGACCCGTTCCCGTGCCGACCTCCTCTCCGATGTAGAGCATCGGTGCCTTGTCCCGCTCGCCTTCGCCGATGACGACCACGCCACGGATGTCGAGCATGTTCAGCTGTGCACGCATCGCATCGACCGCAGCCTTGTCGGCGGCCATTTCGTCACCGCGGCCGATCAATCTGGCAGCCGAAATGGCGGCTGCTTCCGATACCCGGGCGAGCCCGAGAGACAGCATGCGGTCCGCGAAAGTCAACCTGTCCGGCATTCCGATTCCGATTGTTCGGGCCGACGCGGCGCATGGACGAACAGCCCGCGCCGCTGCAAACAGTCCCTACGCACGGGCTTGGCGTCGTGCAACCGCAATCTCTCTCAGTGCGTCGGCGGCAAGTGACCAGGCTCTGATGCGTTGAGCAGTATTGCGCCGGGAGGCGTTGCGGAACTAGTTGCAACTGCCACGATGCAAGTCATGACAAACTGAAGGAAAGGAGTTCGCGATGACCGCTTCAGACTTGAGCGCCGATGGGTGGCGCCGCCTGTCGGCGCCGAAGCCGCTGCCCGAGCCGGAGGAATCGGTCCTCCTAGACGTCAATGGCGCCAGGATTCATTGCGGCGTCTACGGACCGGAAGACGCGGATGCCGTGATCCTGCTGCATGGAGGCCTCGGCGCTGCCGAAGACTTTGGCGGACAGGTTGCTGCGCTCAGGCAAACCCGCCGGGTTTTCGCGATCGACAGCCGCGGTCACGGACGTTCGACGACCGACGGCCAGCCGTTCGGATATGGTCTTCTTGCGCGGGATGTCCTTGGCGCGATGGACCGCCTCGGCCTTGAGGACGCAGCTGTCGTCGGCTGGAGCGACGGCGGCAACATCGGACTCCATCTGGCGATCAGCAGTCCCGAACGCTTGACGCGCCTCTTCGCTCTCGGGGCGAACTACTCGACGAGCGGACTCCGGCAGTCGCTGTTCGGGGATGCCCTCAGCGGTGCCTATGTCGAGCACGCGGCGGCGCAGCATGCGCGCATATCGCCGACTCCGGAGTCATTCGAGGATCTTTCTTCCGGGGTAATGGCGATGTGGAGCACGGAACCGGAGTTGTCCGAAGAGGATCTCGGCAGGATTTCCGCCCCGACGCTCATCGGCGCAGGCGTCTACGAGGAGGCGATCGACGAGAACCACACGCGACGCCTGGCCGAACTCATCCCGACCGCCGATCTGCTTCTGATCGAGAATGCGAGCCATTTCGCTCTTTGGCAGCAGGTCGAGGCGGTCAACGCGGCGATACTCGACTTCCTCGGCGTGGAATAGGCGGACCTTGCGGAAGCCGGGTCCGCTTGCCGCCATTGTTTGGGGTCAGTCCGTTTCGATCCGGAATGCGACCGGCGATTCCGTGCAACCGCCGGAGTTCTCGATGGCGCGGATCGCGGTGTCGAGCGCATCGCGGGTCGTAGGGTGGGTCACTATCAGCACCGGTGCCGAGCTGTCGCGGTGGCTCTTCTGGCGCATCCGGTCAATCGAAACGCCCGCGCCGGCAAGCGCCGATGCGACCTTCGCCATGACGCCCGGCTCGTCGATCAGCGCGAGCCTCAGATAGTATCTGGATACTCCCGCGTCCGTCGATACCCGCGCCGCTCCGAGTTCCGTCGCCGGGCGTCCGAACACGGGAGTGGATGCGCCGCGCGCGATGTCGATGACATCCCCCATGACGGCGGAGGCCGTCGGTCCTTCGCCCGCGCCCGCGCCCTGCAGTACAATCTGTCCCACCGGATCGGCGGTGGCCACGATCATGTTGGTCGCGCCGTCGAGCTGGCCGAGGGGAGACATCGCCGGGACCAGGCAGGGCTGCATGGACTGGCGCAGGCCGTCCGGATTCAGTTGTGCCAGGCCAAGGAGCCTTATGCGATAACCCAATTCCGCCGCATGCTCGATGTCCGCGATCGATACACGCTCGATTCCTTCAAGGCTCACGCCGCCGAAATGGACCCGCGTCCCGAACGCGATCGCTGAAAGAATCGCCAGCTTGTGACCAGCGTCGATTCCGCCAACGTCGAGAGCAGGGTCTGCTTCCAGGTAACCGAGGTCGTCTGCTTCGCGGAATACCTCTTCGTAGGACTTGCCGGCCGATTCCATGCGCGTCAGAATGTAGTTGCAGGTTCCGTTCATGACGCCGGCGATGCGGGTGATCCTGTTCCCGGCCAGGGCTTCGGCGAGCACCTTGATGACAGGGATGCCACCGGCGACTGCAGCCTCGAACCGGAGATTGACTCCGTTCGCTTCTGCGTTTTTTGCTAGAGAATGCCCGTGGTGCGCCAGTAGCGCTTTGTTCGCGGTGACGACATGCCGCCCGCGCGCCATTGCCGCTTCGATCGATGCCCTTGCCGGATCGTCCTCTCCGCCGACCAACTCCACGAACACGTCAATGTCGTCACGGCGTGCGAGCGCGACCGGATCGTCCGCCCAGTCGATCCCGGACAGGTCGATGCCGCGATCTTTGTGCTTCGATCTCGCGGCACGGCCACGATCTCGATCGGTTTGCCGGCCCGCGCCGCGAGCCGGTCCGGATCGCGGGCGATGATCTTGAAGACGCCGGCGCCAACGGTGCCCAATCCGGCGAGGCCGATTCGGAGTGCGTGTGTCATGAAGTAGCCAATCCAGTTCCGTAATCCGCGGTCCTGTTATCGGAACGCATGCGACGGGACAATGCATTCCGCCAAACCGGTTCGTCCTGCCGGCCCGGAGTCGAATTCGGCCGGGCGGAAACGGAGAAGGTTGCCTGTGCGCCGTCGTTTCGCCGGAAGGTCACCCGCTGCGAGGAATTTCGTCCTCAAGTTCCTTGCCGGCATCGATCAGCCGGTCAGTCGGCAACAGGGGAGGGGGGGCCGCCGGTTGCGGCGGGCTGCCGGGAAAGTCGCGGGGATCCGGGATTTCCTCCGGAGGGGCGCAAGACGACAGCAGCATCGCAACGGCAATCAGTCCAGCCAGTCTCGTTCGGCGCAACATCGTCTCCCGCTTGTCATCAAGCAATACTCTGCGCACCAGGGATGGTGCAAGCAATACGCGCGGCCGGGCGGGAACCGGATCGCGGAGGAAGTGCTGGACGTGGTCGACGAAGGGCGGATGCGCGCCGAGCCCACGCCTGGCGTCGAGGCGGTGCTCGCCGGCGAGGCGCTGCCGGGATGGCGGCTCTCCGGTGACGGCGGCGGGCAGCAGTCCGATACTCGACATTGGCGCGAAGCGGAGGCCGTGCGCGAGACAAAACGGTTGTCCCTCTGTCTGAAGGGCAAGACGGATCCGCAGGATGAACGCCGACGCGAGTCGCGCGAGTTGACTCCCCGAGACCTGCTGACCGGCGCGTCCTTCTCGCTAATGTCGGGACCCGCCGGGACAGCGCGCCATGCGGCGCTGGAGGTGTATCAGGACGTGGGGTTGTTGGATCGAGAGTCTCTATGGTTCCACGGCGATTCAATCGAAGAGTTTCTCGGCTTTCGCACGATTTCGCAATGCGCAGGACCGCGTGCGGACAACTCTTTTGTCATGCTTGACCTGGCAAGTCTCGACCCAAGCGGTCCTGCCAGGCAATTTAATGCTCTCTGGCAATCTCGGAAAATTCAAAGCGGCGACAGGAAAACCGGATTGAATTTGTCGATTCTGCGATGTCTAGTGGGTCATCGGCTCAGCTAAAGGCCCCTGACATGATCCAATACATCGATGGAGATCTCCTCGAATCCCCGGCACGAGTCCTCGTAAACACCGTGAACACACGCGGGGTAATGGGCAAGGGAATCGCGCTCCGATTCAAGAAAGTCTATCCCGAAATGTTCAGGCAGTATCGGGATCACTGTGAACACGGGCGTTTCAAGATCGGGAATCTGCTTCTGTACAAGACGCCGCACAAATGGATCCTCAATTTTCCGACAAAGAAACATTGGCGGCATCCATCGCGTCCCGAATACATCGAAGCCGGATTGAAGAAATTCAGGGAACGCTGCGCTGAGATGGGCATTGCGTCGGTCGCGTTCCCGCAACTGGGTTGCGGGAATGGCGAGCTTGACTTCGATTCGCAGGTCAGGCCTCTGATGGAGAGATACCTCGACAACCTGTCTATCCCCGTTCTGATCCACGTCCGCCAGAACCTTGTTGATACACCCGAGCACCACGATCCCAAGCGTATCGCGGAATGGCTCAGGTCGGAGCCGTCTGCGCTTCCTTTCGATGAGGTCTGGCAAGATCTGGTCGACGTTCTGAGCAAAGAAGCTGAATTCCAGACGAGAACGACGCAGACGAGGTTTTCCGTCCAACTGGCAACGGACCCGCCGGAACTCGTGGTTGTCTCATCAGGAAGGAAATCTGCCCGAATCACCGAAGAGGAACTGATCGATTTCTGGCAGCAACTCAGGGACCACGGGCTCACTCACAGGGGTATTGCCCCAAACCACCGTCACTTGTCCTATCTCATGCCGGTATTCGAACATCTCCCATATATTCGTCAGGTGGCGGTGTCGGAACTAGCGTCGCGATTGACTTCAAATCCGGCAGCAGCACTTCACGTGATCCCACCGCCCGTTAACAGCAATCCGCCACAATGGAATCTCTTCGGGAGCACAGCCAGTGCCGCTCAAGCATGATGCTGATGCCATACAATCCTACATGCAGGGGCTTCCATCCAGTCTGAATCTTGGTGGAATTCGCAGATGGTGGCCAAATTGGCTGTTCCGATCCGATCATGTGGAGAACGCCGCAAAGATACTCAACAGTGGCAAACTGCTATCGCGCGCGGCTGCTGAAACCGGCAACCTCATCATCAAGGACAGCGGGAGTCCGAATCATGTCGGCGTATTGTCCGCCAAACATCGGCGTTATGTCCGTCTGTAATTTCGTCCCCGCACCCCGCAGCACGCGAATGAAGGGATTCGTCCAACCAGCAAGATCCGGCATGACGCGCACATGCCGGTCCCTGTCCAAGGGATTCGTCCAACCAGCAAGATCCGGCATGACGCGCACATGCCGGTCCCTGTCCATCTGTTGTTCAGTTCATCCTTGCTGACAGAAACCGGCGTCGAATTCTCTCGTGGGCGGTTGACGGGGACTGCGCAGGTGGGAGACTCGGCGACTTTCCTCAAGGGAATGAACTTCAAGGACATCTATCGCAATACATCAGTTGGCCGAGTGGGAGAGTCTCAAACGCGAAGCGAAATTCTGAATGCCCGGCATTCGGAGGTGCTTATTAAGGACCAGTTGTACCTGGACCGCCTGAAGTGCATCGTGTGCAGGTCAGGATCCGAACGTGACACCTTGCTCAACCTCCTGGATTCGGCCGCGGCGGCAAGATGGTCGAAGAAAGTCATGGTGGATGACGGGCGCGGATTGTTGTTTTTCAAGTGGGGAACTTTTGTCAAGGAATATGCCGGCATCGCGGCAGGTTGAGCTTGGAGCCGGTCGCGGCTGAAGGTCCGGTGTCCGTTCTGTCGGAACGGGAGCACCAGTCGGATCCCAGGACGCAGGGGACTTGCCGCGGCGAGCTTGCGGCTTCGGCTTCGGCCTCTCCCTTCAGGATCTCGCGTGATTCGGATTTCATCCATGTCCCGAACCGCAGTGGAGAGGCCCATTTCATCTTCGGGTCACATGGACACGGAATTCGTGGAACCACGTCCTCCGGAGACGCCGCCTCCTCCATACATGAGGACAGGAATTTCACCGTTTCAACCGAACCGCTAAAGCTTCCAGTCCCCGGCGTTGAGCCGCTGATGGATTACCGGGTTCAGGTGCAATTGAACGAAGACACGGCCTTTCTTGGACAGTTCGAGAGCAAAGATGGTTTTGATGGTCTACTCTAGCCTCGATTTCCAGTGCGCCGCGAAAAGGCGCGTCTTCCTTTTTGGTGCGAATCCCACTCAACAATTGTCGCTTTCGCAAATTTCTGTGACTGGGTGACCGGACAGAATCGGGGGAAACCACGGGATGAACCGGCGCATGTCCACCATCGGCTAACCCCTGTTCGTATCGTGATCAGCCGAAGGGAACGTGCAGGAACTGCGTGGCCGCCGCCGTCAGGCAGTTCTCTTCACTCCTGGTAGGGAGGGGAGTTCGGGCAAGTGCAACCACATCACGACAGTGGGCGTCAGCCGTCACGCACCTCTATACAAGCGTGTCGTCTCCGAGATGGACATGAGAGAGTTTCTGATTGAACCGAGTGTGCGTCCACATCCTTGGTGCCGACACTGCACTCTTCAAGGAAGATCTGACCCGCGAGGGTTTCACAGGCATCCGATGGCTTGACGCATTTACCGACACTGCCGCCGCGGTACAGGAGGTCGGCAGCAAGACGCGGGTGGTGTGCGTCCGTGACCGTGAGGCGATCTTCCATGAACTGTTCGATGGCCAGCGCAAGAGCCCGCGTGTCGGATTGCCGGTCCACGCGAAGCATGACCGGCTCTGGTTCGATTCAGAAGGCGACCATGTCAAATTGCCAAGCTGGTTTCTCCGTCAAAAAAGAATCTTCGTTGTCCGGTTTTCAGCGACACGGCCTGTGCGGGTTCAAGAGTGCAGTCCGCGTCCAGCTTGGCAATGAGCTGTTGCTCACCCACAGAAACGGTCACAAGTGTCGCGTCCCCGGTCACCTCGATGGCAAATACGGTCCCGTGAAGCTCGGCCTCGGTCTCGTCCGCCAGGGATATCGACTCGGGCCGTATCCCCAGGGTTGCCTTGGCGCGGTTCGGTTTCAGGTGAGCTGCCAACGAGATTCCTTCAGTGCTGAACACGCCGTTTACGATCTTGCCATCGAGAAGGTTGCAGGAAGGTGAACCGACGAACCCTGCCACAAAAGCCGTACGCGGTTCGTTGTAAATCTCCTTCGGCGTCCCGACCTGCTCGACTTCGCCGTTACGCATGACCACGATGCGGTCGGCGAGAGTCATCGCCTCCAGCTGATCGTGCGTTACATAGATCGTCGAAGTCCCGACTTCCCGATGCAGGCGTTTGATCAAACCGCGCATCGAAATCCTGAGACGTGCATCGAGGTTCGACAGCGGTTCGTCCATCAGGAATGCAGTCGGCGACCGAACAATCGCCCGGGCCAGGGCGACACGCTGGCGCTGGCCGCCCGAAAGCGCCGCGGGTTTCCTGCCAAGGTAATCAGACAATTCCACCAACTTGGCAGCACTGTGGATTCTTTTTTGTTGTTCGTTGCGCTTCACGCCACGCGCACGCAGGGGAAATCCGATATTCTGAGCAACCGTCATTTGCGGGTAGAGCGAATAGTTCTGGAATACCATCGCAACATCGCGTTCGCGCGGGTCGAGATCGGTGACATCCCGTTCACCGATACGGATTATTCCCGTGCTTGGTTTCTCCAGCCCGGCTACCATCCGCATCGTGGTGGTCTTGCCGCAGCCCGATGGCCCGAGAAGAACCAGGAATTCCTTGTCTTCGATGTCGAGCGAAAGGTCCTTGACGCCGACCGTGTCGCCCCAGAACTTGCTGATGCCGGATAGCGAGATCGAACTCACGCGCTATCCTGTCGCACCTTCCGCACGACATCCATCAGACGCCGAACACGATCCACGTTGGTGTTGTCCCACATGGTCCCGTTGTCCTTGAACGAGACGCCGACAATGGCCCCATCCGCGTGGGCCAGAATCTCCGCAGCGTTTTCCGGCGTGACTCCGCTGCCTGCGATGGTAGGCAGTTGCCCGCCTTCGCGGATCAGGGAAATTTCCGTTACATCCGTCGCGTGCCCGGTGCGCAAGCCGGTGGCGACGGCGACATCGGCCTGAAAGAACGCCACATCGCGGGCCTGTTCGACGACACTGCGGTCGGCCACGATCGCGTGAGACCCGTGTTTGACATGAACATCAGCCAGGATCGCGATGTCATCGGCGTCGATCCACGCTCGGTAACGCAGTGCTTCGGCCGCGGCGCCTTCGATCAGCCCCTCGTTGGCGACATAGGCATTTGCCCACTGGTTGACCCGGACGAATTCGGCTCCGGCTGCCTTGGCGCAGGCCAGCGATGCCTTCGCTGCATTGGCGACAATGTTGAAACCCACTGGCAAGTCGAACTCATCGACCACTGCACGGCCCAGGACCGACATTGCACTGACCGTTTCGAATCCGATGTTCTCCGGGCGCCGGAAGGGGACGTCGCCGGCGTTCTCGATCAAGAGCGCATCGACGCCGCCCTGTTTCAGCCGCCCGGCTTCGGCCAGACCGTGCTCGATCAAGGCGTCGATGCTGCAACTGCGCGCCCGCGGCGACCCCGGTGTCGGCAGGGCATGAATCATCCCGATGATGGGTTTTTTCACTCCCGTCAGCGCATCGAGCTTGTTGGCCTTGCTGCCCATCTATCCAGCCTTCCGTACTGCTTCGCTGGGCTCGAATCGCCAGATGCGCTGCGCATTGGTCCTGAAGACCATTTCAAGCTCTTTGTCGGTTAGACCGATCTCGCGCAGCTTGAGTTGCTCGACCGCGGTAGACTGGTACGGCGCGTCCGACCCGTAGGTCAGCCGCTCGGCCCCGACATTGGCGACGAAGGTCTTGATGTCGAAGGGAAACGCTTGGGACATGTCTGTGGTTATGTTCGGGTATTCCTGGCAGGCGATGATGGCTTCCCACAGGAACGAATGCATGCCGACATGCGCCAGAACAAAGCGGACATCCGGATAGGCTTTTGCCGCCTGCGCCTGGAGATAGGGAAGGTCGCGCGGCGCATCACCCGAATGAAAGAGCACAGTCAGATCATGCTCGCGGCACTTGTCCAGCATCGGCCCGACGATCGAAAGGTCGTTCGGGCGGTAAAAGTCGTAGCCCGCGACCAGCTTCAAGCCGCGGCATCCCCATTCAGCCACGTATTTGTCGATCAGGTTCCGGGTATGCTCCGCGCCGAACGTGGGGTTGATTCGGGCAAGGCCGGCGATCCGGCTAGGGTATTTCGATGCGGCTTCGCCGACCTGTGTGTTCGCCTTGTCGTAGTCGGCGTCCCAGGGTGGGCTCATCACCCTGTCGTGCGGGAAGAGGACGCCATGACTGGCATTCTGACCGTCAAGGAAGTCGATCACGCTATCGGGGTTGCCTGCTATCAGGTTCGGGCAACAGGTGTGCGCCGCGACGTTCGGATCGGTACCATAATGGATATGGGTATCGATGACTTTCAATTCACGCACCTTTCTCGAAATAGATCCTTGCGCGCCGTTCGGCCCTTTCGCGGCCGACCAGGTTGGTCTGGCAGCCCCATTTCTCAACGACGTAGCTGGCGGCGGCCGCGGCGATCCGGGCAGCCTCCTGCAATGACGCCCCTTGCGCGATCAACCCGATTGCAGTTCCGGCAAAGCAATCGCCTGCGCCGGTCGTGTCCTGGATTCGTGCACAGGGAACGGCGTCACAGTGAAACTCTCCCTCACCGGTGATCCAGCGGCTGCCTTCGGACCCGCGGGTCACGACCAGCGTGGACAGACCGGTCTTCAGCAAGTCCTTGGCCGAGGACATGTCCAGAACGCGAAGCAGGGCTTCGCATTCCTTTTCCGAAATGAACAGATAGTCTGCCGCCTGCAGGAACTTCATTGCCTCCTGATTGGCCGTGCCGACCATGCCATTGATCACGGTCGTCTTCCCCTGATCCCGCGCATGGCGAATCGACGCCAGCGTGTAGGAGGAGAACTTCTCGCTGACGGCGACGACCTTGGAGTTTTCGATCTGCTGGAGCGGCGGCACCCAGCCGCTCTGGTCCGCGGCCACGCCCAGATGCGAAAAGCACATGCCGCGGCCGCGGTTGTCGGAGATGTTGAAATTGTACCCGCTGTCGGCGTCACTGCGTACGTCGACGCCGCTCAGGTCAACGCCAAGCTCCAGCAGGTGCGCGCGATAGCCAAAGCGGTTGAAGTCATCTCCAACCACCATTCCCAGGCCGACATTGACTCCGGTCGCCGCGGCCGCGGCCGCGAGATTCGCCGAGCAATCACCGAAGAACCGTGTATGCAGCAACTTCGACGGCATTTTCAATTCGACCGTTTCGCCTTCTTCGGGATAGTGCTCGGCGCGCAGGATGTAGTCGAAAAGCGCCCAGGCGCCGACGGAGAGAACGTCAAGCCCCGTCATCTGACCGCTCCCATCGTCAGCCCCCGCGTGATGTGCCTTTGCAGGTAGGTCGCGGCGATCATTCCCGGCACGGCCGAAACCATGGCGGCGGCGGCCATCAGACCCCACTTGATCTGATCGAAGGTCATTGCCTGCAATATCCCCATTGTGACGGGCCTCGAGTTCGGTCCGGCAAGGACCAGCCCGAAGATCAGATTGTTCCAGCTAAAGATGAAGGCGATGATAATCGCGCTGGCAATACCCGGTCCCGAGATCGGAAGAATCACCGCCCGAAGCGTCAGCATGATGCTCGCTCCGTCGATCCGGGCAGCTTCCTCGATCTCGATGGGAACGTCCTGAAAAAAGCTCATCATGATCCAGATTACCAGCGGCAGGCAGATGAGTTGATGCGAAAGAATCATTCCCACATAGGTGTCATAAAGCCCTATCTGCGTATAGATCAGGTACATCGGCAGGATGACCATCAACTCGGGCGCAAACCGAAAGGAAAGGAACGTGAACGCGATGTGCTTGCGCCAGGGGAGTCCGCCGCGTGCCAGGGCATAGGCCGCGGGAATGCCCAGCAGAACGGCCAGGCACACGGCTCCACCGGATATGACCAGCGAGTTCAGCAGGAACCTGACATATTCGGGCAATTCACCGGCCCGCAGTGTTCCCTCCGCACCCAGAATCGTCTCGCGGTAGTTCTGCAGGGTCGGCGAAAAGAGAAACTTCGGCGGGTAGGAGATGATGTCGCGGAAGTTCTTGAGCGACATCATGAAAATCCAGATGATCGGGAAAACGAAAAACCCGATGAACAGGACCTGCGCCAGCGCGCGTGCGGCGTTTCGAGTGAACTTAGCCGTATTCATGGTGAACGCCTGATCGCCGCTCCCACCTGGCCATCAGGAACATGCTGATAAAGTATGACATGAGCCAAAGCACGAAGACTGCCGCCATCGCCTTGCCCACGCTCGACCAACGGAAAGCTTCCTCGTAGGCCATTATATGCATCGTCCGCGTGGCGTTCAGCGGTCCGCCGCGGGTTGTCGCGTAGAACAGCTCGAAGCTCTTCAGGCTGTCCGCCACCCTGAACAGGGCAACCAGAACGATGAAGGGGATGATCCAGGGCAACTGGATTGCGCGGAAAATCAAGAGCCCTCCGGCCCCGTCCACGCGCGCGGCTTCGTCCAGTTCAGGCGGTATCGACTGCAGCCCTGCGAGCAGGATCAGCGCGGCGAAAGGGGTGAATACCCATGTGTCGATCAGTATGACCGAAAGCAACGCCGTGTCGACGTGCGAAAGCCACGTCTGGGGCGGGATGCCGACGTTTGACAGTAGCCAGTTCAGTATTCCGCTTTGCGGCTGCATCATCGTCTTCCACATCAACCCGGCCACGACAGGCGGAATCAGGAGCGGCAGTACCAGGGTGCTGCGCAGGATCGGTTGAAACCAGCTTTGACCCAGCAGGAGCAGCGCGATTCCCAAGCCAAGCGGGATCTGTACGAAGATCACGCCGGCGGTAAATGCCAGTGTCCTGAAGATGCTAGCGCGGAACTCGTCATCCGCGAACAGGTCGATGAAATTCTGGAAGCCGATGAATTCACTGCTGTCGTAGTAGAGCTTGCGGTCGGAAAAGGCCGTCAACACGCCCTGGACAAATGGGTAGAACGCGAGGGCCAGCATGGCCAGCGCCGGCAGGAACAACAGGAGATAGGTCGTCCTGGCCGACATCCTGCGGCTCGAAAGATTGTCCATGGCGGTGATTGGGAACTATCGGCCCAACCGGCCGCGGCCGATCGACCGCGGCCGGTGGTACCAATGCTCAATTGAACATTCTCGCGATATCGTCTTGCGCCTCGCAAAGCGCAGTCCTGGTATCGGTTCCGTTGAAATAGACTTCCTGAACAGCCTGTGCCCAACGGTCCAGCATCCGGGTCAATTCAGGGTGCGGCGGGAAGCGAACCGCGGCAACTTCGGCCATCGTCGCCGTCACGTCGCTGTATTGCCCGGGCGTCTCGCCCCAGCTGTCGACCATCGCAGCCACGTCGGGGTTCTCCCATGCAGATGCGCGTACCGGGTTCATGTTTCCGGCAAGGTGCGTGGCGATCATCGTGTCCTTGGACGTCACCCAGCTCAGGAACAGCCATGCCGCTTCCTTGTTCTTCGAAGCGGCATTGATCGACATCGACCAGATCCAGGCACCTGCCTTGCGCGTGCCGTCCGGACCCAGCGGGGTCGGAGCATAACCGACGTCTTCGGAAACCTCCGACTGCTCGGCGTCCTGATAGACCGGCGCGAACAAATCCGCCTCGTTCAGCGACAGGGCATACTGGCCGGAGGCGAACCCCTGAAGGGCTTCGTACCACGTGAACGCGCCGGCGCCTTCGGGCGATGCGGTCTTGATCAGGGTCACGAAGTCATCCGTGGCCTGTACGCTCGCATCCGAACAGATTTGCAGGTTGCCGTCCGCATCGATCATTTCGACACCGTAGGACTGAAGCATGGTGCCGAAGGTCAGATAGGGCAGGTCCCAGTACTTGTCGAACCTGGTTATCAGCCCGAATTCCGCCGATCCCGTATCGAGCTTGTCGGCAATGGCCAAAAGCTCGTCGTAAGTCTCCGGAACCTCCAGGCCAAGTTCCTCGAACACGCTCGGACGGTAGGCCATCAGGTAGCTTTCGGAATTGATCGGGAGCGCCCAGAGCGGACCTTCACCGATTCCTTGCATCGGCACCCTGGTCCAGCGGTTCGAGTTCAGGACACCCTGGAAGAAATCGCCGACATCGTAATCCGGGTGGGTCAGGGCAGGGTTGCCGATGAATTCGTCCAGCGGCTCCAGCCAGTTGGCGGTCGCATACTGCCAGTTGTTCAGGGGCGATGTCATGAACACATCGACTGACCCGGCTTGAGACGACAGATCAGCCAGCAGCTTTTCGAACGCGGCCTGTTCGGCCAGCACGTCGAGATTGACCGTCATGCCGGTCATTTCCTCGAATTCGGGCACCAGCGGCTTCAGTGCCTCGACAAACTGGTGCGAGACAAGCAGGACGTTAACGGAATTGCCTTCCTGCTGTTTCCAGTCGAATTCCTGCGGGACGGCGGCGGTTGAAGCGCCCAGCAACGCCGCCCCTGCGAACGCCGATACCCAGCTTGCCGATTTCAGTATCTGGAGATGGTCAGGTTTCATGTTGGTGTCCTCCATTTTCTACGGTTGGTTCCAGAATAGCAGGTCTGTCCATGTGACGTCTTGTGCACGGCAGACATAATTCAGTAATATTCAGACACCTGGTATCTGAATCCGGTGAAATACCCGTGGCATATGAACCGAGGCCCCTGACTGTCGGCTTGCTGCTGTTGGCGGACTACCGGCTTACCACCGTTGCGACTCTTGCCGATACCCTGCAGTGCGCGACTGAGCAGCTGGGCAGGGATTCCTGCCAGTCTGTCCTGATGTCACCGGCAGGGAAGCCGGCCGTTTCGATCTGCGGAAGATCACTGACGACCGAAAGCGCGCAACTCTGGCCCGAGGATTTCAGCTACCTGGCAATCATTGGCGATTGTCGTGACCGGCTCGGCATGCCGGAGCATAGCATTCAGCGCTACATCCAGTCGGCGGATCGGCTGGACGTGCCGCTGGTCGGGATCGGGAACGGCGTCGCGACACTGGCGCGGTTCGGTTTTCTCGACGGCCGCAAGGCCTGCTCCGCTGGCTCGACCTTGCCCGAGTGGAGACGGCAGTACCCGGGCGTCAGATTTCGTTCGGGGCAGTTGATTGTCGAGGACGGCAACAGGATCACGTCTCTTGGCGGTGCCGTCGGTGTTGACTTGGCGGCGCTGCTCCTCGACCGCCATTTCGGGAGGCGGCTTGCCCGGAGGGCGGTCGCGGGGATCCTGCTGGACCACACGCGTCATCCGTCTGCCCCGCCGCCGTTACATTTCTCGGTTGCGCGCCCCGCGGATACGAGGGTCGCGCAGGCAATTGACGTCATGAACGCCAATATCCCGGATCCCGTGCCGCTGGTTGAAATTGCCGGCATGGTCGGCCTGTCCACGCGCCAACTGGACAGGCTGTTCATCGCTGCAACCGGAAAATCCGGTAGACGGGCCTACCTGGCAATCCGGATCGACAGGGCTCTCAGGTTGCTCTCGCAGACCATGTGGTCAGTTACCGAAATTGCCCACGCAACGGGATTTGTCGACGGCGCACACCTGGCGAAGACGCTGAAAAAATCCGAAGGACTGACCCCGCGCGAGATCAGATTCCGCGCCTTCAACAAGCGCCAGGTGGAACCGGCCAAACGGTAGGTTCACCCTTGGCCTCAACACGAAAACCGCACAATCCAACCGAAGTTGTGCGCTTTTGAGAAAACCGACAACACGCGGTCCTGTCCGCCTTGCGCCGAAAGTCAGGGGCCTTGCGTGGCGAAGGCATTATCTTGCCGGAAAGCGGACGCGGGAAGTCCGCGCGTCCGAGTTGACTGGCGGGGAGGGGAACGTGGCCGGGGAAGGGTCCGGGACACCCGCACATGGCGAAAGCCGTCGGCAAACCGCTGTTCCCTCGACCCACGGCCGGGCGCATCGCCCGACTCTGCATCATTGACACAGCCCGTCGTCGGGCTCGAGGCGCGACACGCTCTAGGTCTTTCGCCTTCTTCGCTTCCGCTTCAAGGTCAGCGGTGCTCGAATCTTCTCGTACAGCATGAACAGATGCTCCACGCGCTCGCGTTCGGAAGCGAATCCCGCTCGCCGGTAGAGACGGTCAACGGCTCGATCAAGAGCCTGATGCGCGCGCCGGAGGTTCGGCGGCATCAGGTCAGGGTCGTAGAGATCGGCGAGTGTTGCTCCTTGGTGGGTGTCGCGGGCGTCGAGCACAGCCTGTGCCAGTGGCTCCAGCTTTGACAGGTTCGCATCCGCTGGCGGCATTGGGAAATTGTTGTAGACAAGCCCAATGGAATATCGATAGTCGCTTTTCAGCCGACCGCCGATTTGGCGCAGCCAGGCCATGTGCATCGCCGAGGTCAGCAGCGCGAATTCCGCGAGCGTGGCGTTCTCCAGAACCCGCACGAGATTGCTGGGAATCGTCGGCGGCTCCAACCAGCCGATCGGCACGTACTCCCGCCGTTCCGAACTGACTTCCGGAACCACCAGATACGGTGCGTCGGGAAGCACGTTGACCTGCCAGAGCGTCGGCGTGTCGGCCAGCTTTAGAGTGGACTTGCGCTTGCTGCCCTGCCGAAAGGTGCGAACGGCGACAATGCGCTCGCGAACGCGAGGCATCCGTGCCAGCACTGTTGGCGGCATGTCATGCAGCGCCAGAATCCAGCGCTCGCCGCCATGCAGGTATTCGCGCGCTCCGATGAAGGGTCGCAACCAAGGGGCAGCGTCTGGCTCCGCATCCAGAAATGTGGCGCGTTCGATCGCATCAAAGATGCAGTTCCCGCCGTCAATCGGCTGCGAGCCGGTGAGAAGCGGCCCCGTCCCGTTGATCGGCGCGCCTTCCTCGCGCACCACAAGATGCGGGTCCGACAGCCCGGCCGCGTCGAACAAGTAGGGCGACAGCGCCGCGTGCGGGCTCTCCTCCGGTTCGCCGCTGATGTCGGGATAGCTGAACAACCGCTTCTCGGCCCGCGCGGCCTTTCGCTGGTCGAGGCCGAGAATGACGACATGCACGTGCGCCTTGCCGCGCGCATCCGATCCCCACGCGAAGGTCCGGTGCGCGAAGGCGATCTCCAGCTTGCAGCGCCCGAACAGAACCGGCCATAGCTGCGCGACCTGTTCGCCCGCAGTGATCGAGTTGGTCGCGACGAAGCCGATCCGGGCATCGCCGCCCTTGACGTACTCCCCCGCCTTGATGAACCACGCGCAGACGTAGTCGAGCGTGCCGCCGCTCTTGCCGAGCGCCGCAATCCCGCGCACCTGCGCGCGCTGCCCGGCCGTCTGATACTTTGCGCCCGCGAACGGCGGATTGCCCAAAACGAAGGAGCAATCTCCCGGCGGCAGCAGTTCCGACCAGTCGGCTTCAAGCGCGTCGCCATGAACGATGTTCGGGGACTTCTCGAGAGGGATGCGAACGAACGTCTGGCCGAACTCGAGGCTCAGCCGGTTGTTCATGATGTGGTCCATCATCCAGAGCGCGGTCTCCGCGATCCGGGCCGGAAATTCGCCAAGCTCGATTCCGTGGAACTGATCGACGTCGACGCGCGACAGGTCCGTGGCGAAGGCGTCCATCTGCCTTCTTCCGTCCCGCGTCCTAGGGTGGATTTCCCTGAGAACCTCGATCTCGAGTTGCCGCAGTTCCCGGTAGGTGATGACGAGAAAGTTGCCGCAGCCGCACGCGGGATCGAAAAACGTCAGGTCGCCGAGCCTCGCCTGAAACTTCCGGATCGCCGCGAGACGTCCCCGGCCCCGACGCGCCTTCACACGCTCGAACTCGGCGCGCAGGTCGTCCATGAAGAGCGGTTCGATCACCTTCAGGATGTTCTTCTCGGTTGTATAATGCGCGCCTTGCGCGCGGCGCTCCGCCGGGTCCATCACCGACTGGAAGAGCGCGCCGAAGATCGCGGGAGATATGTTCGACCAGTCGAACCGGCAGGCATCGAGCAACGCACCGCGCATCGCCGCATCGAACGAGAACGTCTGCAGGCGCCCTTCGAAAAGATCGCCGTTGACATGCGGGAAGCGGGCCAGGTCCTCGTCGAGTGTCGCCGCCCGCTCGGCTTCCGGCGTGTCGAGCACTTCGAACAGCTGTGTGAGCCAGGGCCCGAGGTCCGCTCCGTCCTCGCCGGTGCGCGTCTCGATGAAGTCCAGGAAGATGTCGCGCGGCTCGAACACCCCGGTGTCGTCGGCGAACATGCAGAACACTACCCGCACGAGGAACCGTTCAAGATCGTGTCCCCGGTGTCCTGCGTCGGCAAGCGAGTCGTGCAGCCGCCCGACCAGTTCCGCAGCCTCGATGTTCGCCGGATCCTGGTCGCGGAAAGTCCGGCGCTGCACGCCGAGGATGAAGCCGAACGACTCGACATGCGCGGGCAGGTCCGCGAGCGGAAATGAGACGGATTCCCTTTCGTCGAGATCGCGAAGCTGGAAAGTCTGGAAGTCGCTCACCAGGATGTAGCGCGGGCGCTCGCGATCCGGCAGCGCGTCGAAATACTCGCCGGCCTGGGCGTAGGCCGCCTTCAGGTCGCGACCGGCGCTCTTCTGCTCGACGATCAGCAAACTCGGCCAGAACAGGTCGATGAAGCCGAAACTGTTGTCGAGCTTCGAGACGTGCTGCTCGAAGCGGGCGACATCACGGCGGCGCTTCCCGAAGACCTCGAAGAACTCGTTGTAGAAGCTCTGCGTCTCGCCCTTCTCGTAGGCCGCGTCCCTCCAGTCTTCGGCGAAGGCGGCCGCACGGGCGCGAACCTCGTTCCATGACAGGCGCATCAGGCCACGCTTCCCGGCTTGTTGCCGCGTCGCCCGCACCCCGCACGGCATGCTACGCTACCTGACGAAATCGGCAATCGACCACGAAAGGCACTGCTTGCGACGGCAATCCAAAGAGAATTTCGGGCATCAGTCCGGATCATGGCTGGAATGCCGCCTCGCGCCGTGGGTTGCCGATGCGATGGCCGGACAGGTCCCGCCCCACTGTCCGGGTCGCGCCACTCTCATCATTGGGGCAACGCGCCTTGTTGAGGACCCTTAAGGCAGTCAATCAATTCCTTGCCTGGGTGAAAGAGCCGCATCATCCCAGAACTGGCGTGAGCGCGAAAACGTAGCGTGTGGAGATCATTCCCCTTGGCAAATCTCCAGACGTTTTCGCGAAAGACACCATATGGCGAGAAGGTTGTCTCCCATGTGCAATCAGGCAAAATCTCCTGGTCCCGCGTCACGCTGTCGAAAGACCTGCGGTCTCGCCTTCTGCCGATGCACCAGTCGGTCGCATGCAGGATGATTGGCCGCTTGACCGAATTCAGGATCCTGATCTGCGACCAGTGCAACGGGTCGCTGACCCCGACTTCAAGCTTGAGGTGTTTTGCGGCGCGACGGCTGATGAGCCAGTCCACGCCACGCAACACCAACGAAGTCGGAGGGATCAACGACTGATTGTCAGGAGCGGGCATCGGCCAACGCGCCTGATGCCGCCGGCCTCAGGGGCTTCACGCACCTTGCAATTTGGTGACCTGCCTCGGTCTCCGCCGTGCGAAGCTCCCAGGTCTTCTGCAGGTTCAGCCAGAGCTGCAGCGTCGTCCCGAAGTACCGCCCCAGGCGCAGCGCCATGTCGGTGCTCACGCCCCGCTGGCCGTTCAGGATCATTGTCATCCGGTTCACGGGCACGTCCAGTGCCTTGGACAGGGCGCTCGCCGATATCCCGAGTTCATCGAGTTCGTCGCGCAGCACCTCTCCCGGGTGCACCGGCTTCATGCCGTTCCTTGCGTTCATTTCAAGCTCCTTCAGTGATAGTCCGCGATCTCGACATCGCATGGCCCTTCGTCCGATCAGCGGAAGCAGACGCGCCACTGCGCATTGATCCGGATGCTGTGCTGACCAACACGGTCGCCGCGCAGCGCATCGAACCTGTCGCTCGGCAATCCGGCAAGGTCGCCGAGCGTCTCCGTGCTCTCCAGCAGAACCAGTCTGCGCGCGGCCTGACTGGCGAAGCCCTGATACGCCGCTACACGCTGTCCATCGAAGAACCGGCGCGTGTTCCGGTCCTTGAAGCTCCGAAGCATGCGCGCTGACCATAGTTGGCGTTACGCCTTCCGTAAAGGAATCTCGCGGCCCGATTCCCGCATGCGCTTGTGCCCGCACGTCATCCGTTGGATCGGACAACAGGCCGCAAAGCGACGACTTCTGCAATGCACCAAAGAATGTGCGTGGTGCGGTTCATCACGCTCGAGAACATCGGCCGCGCCTGCCGCAACCCGCGCATCCTCGAAAAGGAAATCGACCTCAAGACCTGCTCCGCAAGGATCCGCCAGATCACCATCACCGACCTCGAACGCGATAGACCCGCCCTGCTCCTCACCAGCCAGATGACGGAACCCGCAGCCAGCCTCATCGACCGCCACGCCCGGCGCATGGTCATCGAAAACATGATCGCCGACGCCATCGACTTCTTCCACATGGACGTGCTGTCCGCCGCCGTGCCGCTGAGGGTCAACGTCGACATGCAGCTCACCCTCATGGCCGGCGCGCTCTACAGACTCCTCGCCAACCGCGCCGGCAGGGGAATGGACGCCGCAAAGGCGCAGACCATCTTCCGAGAGCTCGTTCACGCAAGGGCAACCGTCGAGATCACCGCCCGCGAAATCATCGTCAGCCTCGGGCGACGCGCCGGCAATTCGCTCCTTATCGCCGCCGGATACGGCGTCATCTGACCGAAAATCCCCTGGCTCGGTGACCGGACGCTCAGACTTCGTTTCTTCTGAACGCGCAAAACACATGTTTTTTCCATGGCTGGGAATCGAGGCCAGCTTCGCAGGTGACAGTCGATTGCCGTTCGCCTATCTCTCCGGTCCAGCTGGCGGTCGACCGCGGGAAGGCAATGGGTATGGCGCGCAGAACCGGATCACGATCGGACAGGACGGGACCGGCAATCGACGCCGCTGCGGAGCGGTTGTTCGCGAGGCGCGGCTACGCAGCGGTGACGATGCGCCAAATCGCGGCCGAGGTGGGCGTGCAGGTCGGCGCGCTCTATCTCTACACGCCGGACAAGCAGACGCTGCTGTTCAGGCTGCTGCGCGGACATCTCGAGGAACTCCTTGCTGCGTGGAATGCGTATCCCGGGCCGGACGGGCGGGCTGATCAACGGCTCGAGAACTTCGTGCGCTTCCACATCGGCTACCACCTCTCACGCCCTGACGCCGTATTCATCGCCAACATGGAACTCAGGAACCTGGAAGCCCGCAATTTCCGAATCATCGGCGGTCTGCGTGGCGCATACGAGGGCGTTCTCCGGGACATCCTCGATGACGGGGTTCAAGACGGAACTTTCCGGATCGAGGACACCAGATTGACCACGCGGGCGGTCATCGCGATGCTGACCGGCGTCATCACCTGGTTTAGGCCGGACGGCCCGCTGAACGCCGACGAAGTGGCGGAGGCTTATCTTGACATGGTCAAGCGGACGGTCGGCATGACCTGACCCGATGCCGGTCGCGGCTTATGCTGCGCTCTCGGGAAGTCGATTCTGCCGGCACGGAGTCAGCTGTCCGCGTAGACGGGGAATCTGGCGCAGAGGTCGGCGACCCTCATGCGGACGGACGACTCCGTGCCGGCGTTGCCGTCCTCGCCCGTCCTGGCGAGTCCCTCGATGACCTCGACGATCAGATCGGCGACCTCGCGGAACTCCGAAACCCCGAACCCGCGAGTCGTGCACGCGGGCGTTCCGAGGCGGATTCCGGACGTGACGGTCGGCTTCTCCGGATCGAACGGCACCGCGTTCTTGTTGCAGGTGATGTTGGCGCGGCCAAGCGCCCGTTCGACACGGTCGCCCGTCACGCCCTTGGGGCGCAGGTCGACAAGGAGCACGTGGGTGTCCGTGCCGCCGGTCACGATGTCGAGCCCTCCCTCCAGGAGCCTTTCGGAGAGCGCCCGGGCGTTCGCGACGACCTGCTTCTGGTATGTCCGGAACCCCGGGCGGAGCGCCTCGCCGAATGCGACGGCCTTTGCTGCAATGACATGCATCAGTGGCCCTCCCTGAATTCCGGGAAAGATTGCTGAATTGACCTTTCTGGCGATGTCCTCGCTGTTTGTCAGGATCATTCCGCCGCGCGGCCCGCGGAGCGTCTTGTGCGTCGTCGTCGTGGCGACATGCGCATGCGGGAAAGGCGACGGGTGCTCCCCAGTGGCGACGAGTCCGGCGAAATGCGCCATGTCGACGTGCAGCCAGGCGCCGACCGAGTCCGCGATTTCCCTGAACTTCGCGAAATCTATGATGCGGGGGATCGCCGATCCGCCGGCGATGATCAGGCGCGGCCGGTGTTCGAGGGCGAGCGAGGCAATCTGCTCGTAATCGATCATGCAGTCCTGCCGGCGCACGCCGTACTGGACGGCTGTGAACCATTTTCCGGACTGGTTCGGCGCAGCGCCGTGCGTTAGGTGGCCGCCGGCCGAGAGGCTCATTCCAAGGATCGTGTCGCCGGGCCGGATCAACGCCTGCATGACTCCCTGGTTCGCCTGCGAACCGGAGTTTGGCTGGACATTGGCGAATCCGCAGCCGAAGAGTCGCTTCGCCCGCTCGATTGCGAGGGATTCCGCGACATCCACGTGCTGGCAACCTCCGTAGTATCGCCGCCCGGGGTAGCCTTCTGCGTACTTGTTCGTCATGATCGAGCCCTGCGCCTCGAGGACGGCGCGGGAAACGAGGTTTTCAGAGGCAATGAGCTCGATCTCGTCTCTCTGGCGCCCGAGTTCGCTCCGGGTCGCACGCGCAATTTCCGGATCGCTCGCGGCGAGCGGGGTCGTGAAGAAAGCCGGGTCCGGCATGTGTTGCTCCATGGTACTTTCCCTTCGCAAGTCGCCTGCGCAACGCGGACCAGCCGCTCCGGCGCGGGCAGCATCCGGAGCCGGCAGCCACGTTCAGCGATTCGTCCGGCAGATAGCCGGGCTTGCGTTCTGCGGCAAGTGGCGAGTATGAGGATCGCGGCAATGGCCAGCAAGGCCGGAGCCGAGACTTTCCGGCACCGGGGCAGGCCCGGCGCGCAAGAATTCCCGGATCAGCAGGACGCATGTCGCCACGCAATGTCAGTTTCAGGGCCAGTGCCGCGCTGCAGGCCCAGGATTCCCTGACTCGGCTGACGGCCGCGTACGGCAATGCGCCGCCGCAATCGGCGGACGTCATTGTCGCGCTCGGCGGTGACGGTTTCATGCTCGCGACGCTGCACGATACCCAGGATCTCGGCGTGCCCGTCTACGGCATGCACCGCGGCACGACAGGCTTTCTGATGAATGAATATCGGGAAGACTCGCTTCATGACTGCCTTGCAAGGGCCGAGGAGGCGCTGATCCACCCTCTCGAGATGGTTTCCAGCGGTTCGGACGGGTCTCGTTTCGAGGCGCTTGCAATCAACGAGGTATCGCTGCTCCGTACAGGGCCGCAGGCTGCGAAGCTCAGGATTTCGGTTGATGGAACGGTTCGGTTGCCGGAACTTGTTTGTGACGGGGCGCTGGTCTCGACGCCGGCGGGATCGACCGCCTACAACTATTCGGCGCACGGGCCTATCCTGCCGATCGGCGCGCATGTACTGGCGCTGACCGCGATTTCCGCCTTCCGGCCCCGGCGCTGGCGCGGTGCGCTTCTTCCGGAGTCGGCAAGGGTCCGGTTCGACGTGCTGGAACCGGACAAGCGTCCGGTCTCAGCTGTCGCCGACAACAAGGAGGCGCAGGACGTTTGCTGGGTCGAGGTTGCCACCGCGCCGGACGTCGGCCACAGGATCCTCTTCGACCCCGGGCACGGTCTTGAGGAACGCCTGATCAGGGAACAGTTCGTCTGAGTCCAGGCACGCCCCGGCTGAGTGATGGGAGGCCTCGAGCTTTCGCAACGGATTGGATCGGCGACGGTTCGATCGCCAACCTTGTCAATTTAGCGTGAAGTTCTTGGCGAAATTGGTTCCCGAGGGTGTAATTTTGCCATGGCGACATTTCGGGCTTCTTGCTGCGAGATTCCGCCGAGTTGGTGCAGCGTTGTAATTTGCCGCCAGAGCTTCCCGCGCACAGCCAAACCGGCACTGCAGGGCCCGGCAGCGCATGCGCAATCCGTTTCTGCCGAAGAGCTCCGGTTCCCGCCCCGCATCCGCGCGGTCGCGACTGCAGCTATCCCGCAAGCAACGCATCGACCGGATGACCCGTTCCGCCCGTCGCGTTCGGCCATCGGCGCACCGCTTCCGAACCGTGCGTCCGGATCACGCGCGGATTTTGCGACGACATGAAGATGCTCAGTTGCGCGCGTGCTATGCCGAATTCGACATAGTTTTCGCACGGCCCACCATTAAATGCAGTAATCGACGCCGCCTTCGGTCCAGATAACGCGGAAGGCAAGACTTGGTTCGAGGAATGGCGCCATGTCCTTCGCCATGATCTCGAGGGTGTCGGTAGCGTGATTGATGCGCTGCGCCACCTGTTGCGCAAGCGAAAGGGCAACGCCGACCGCGTGGCTATTTTCGCAACAGCCGGAATCTACAGCAAAGTCGTGGACGCGGACTTCCTGATCGTGTCTTGCGCCGCCAAGACCGCGAAAGAGGTTTTTCGACCAAGTGATTCAAGAGTTCGAACATTGCACCCTCTCAGGAATACGCTATCGTCATAATGATCAACTTTCGACTACAAAGGTTGAACGGCATGCAGCTTACCAAGTCTGAGTTCACCAAATACCTGCACTGCCCGAAATCTCTCTGGCTTCTGAAACGGGAACCGAAGAACTATCCTGAAACTAAATCTTCTGCCCTAGACGTGAAGCTCGCGTCCGGTGGTTACGATGTTGAACGCTATGTCCACAAAATGATGCAAGAGGAAGGCCGAAACGTTGTTTTTCGGCAGAATTTCGAAACTCGTGCTGGCCTTCTGGCACGACTTGATGTGTTGGAGCGGACAGCGGATGGCAAAACCGTGCTCCACGAAATCAAGTCCTCAACAAGCGTCAAGGACAACGACCATATCACGGATGCCTGCTTCCAGAAAATCTGCGCCGAGCGTGCCGGGTTGAAAATCGACCGGGTGTCGCTGGTTCATTTGAATGGTGATTATGTTCGCCAAGGTGAAGTCAATCCGAAGGAATTGCTGGTGTTCGCTGACATCACCGACAAGGTTGAAGAAATCGAACCCGAGACTATTGACGAAATTGACGGAGCGCTCAAGTTCCTGGCAGGTGAGATCGATCGGAACGGGTGTTCGTGCGTCTGGGAGCCAAACCGGAACCATTGCGATACGTTTGAATTGTTCAATCCCGGCGTTCCCTCTCCATCGATTTACAGCCTCCCAAGGCTCAGCAAGAAGAAACGCGAGAAATTGGTGACAAAAGGCATTTTCGACCTTCGAGGCATCCCGAATGGCTTTCGCCTGAGTACGCCGCAAAGTCTGGTTGTCCGATCAGCCATAAGCAGTAAGCCGCAGGTAAATGCCAAGAAAAGTAATAGGGGCAACTTTCCGGGAATTGCCGCAGGATTCAGGGGATTCCCCCGCGAGTCGTTTTGTGATTCCAAAGAGGCATGGATGATTCGGAAACAGGTCACCACGCGGTTGCCAGCCTTGCAGCGCTGAGGGCGGAGCTCTCGGCCATCCGGGCCCTGCTCGCCGAGAGGGACGCGCAGCTCGCCGAGCAGGCCGAGCGGATCCGGGAGCTCGAGGACGAGATCAGGCGGCTGAAGAAGCTCCCGCGCCGTCCGGACCTGAAGCCGAACAGCCCCGGCGCATCGGACGGGGACGCGGACGGCCCGCCGCCGGGCTCCTCCGGGTCCGGCCGGTCGGAGAAGGAAAAGAGGAAGAGGAAGGGCCGCGGCCCGCGGCGGCGGAACCCGAACCTGCGCCGCCGCGAGGAGACCGTGAGCCTCGGGAACGTGCCCGAGGGCGCGGTGCGCAGGGGCTATCAGGACCACACGGTCCGCGACATCGTGCTCTGCGCCGAAGAGGTTGTCTATCGCCGCGAGGTCTGGGAGTTTCCCGGCGGCTCCCGGCATGTGGCGCCGCTGCCGCCGGGGGCGGCGGCGGGACGCGAGCAGTTCGGCCCCTGCGCCAGGCCCTGGCCATCATGCTGCATCACCAGTGCCAGTCGACGGCGGGACGGATCGCGGAGATGCCGGCCGCGATCGGCCTGGACGTTTCCGAGCGCCAGGTGGGGCGCTTCCCGACCGCGGATGCCGGGGGCATCGCCGGGGAGCAGCAGGAGGTGCTGCGGGCCGGCCTGGAGACGGCGGCGTGGATCAGCGCCGACGACACCGGCGCCCGCCACAAGGCCGGGAACGGCTATTGCACGGCGATCGGCAACGATCTCTTCGTGCACTTCCGGTCGACCGGCTCGAAGAGCCGCCTCGACTTCCTCGAGCATCTCTGCGCCGGAGAGGAGGATTGCACCATGAACGAAGCCGCGCTCGACTGCATGCGGAAGCGGAACCTGTCGGGAAGGGCGGTCGCCCTTCTCGCCGGCCACGAGCGGCGGCGCTTCGGCGACGGCGACGGCTGGCGGGCCCATCTCGAGGCGCTGGGCATTGCCGGGAAGACGGTGTCGCCGGACCCGGCGAAGATCGACACTGAGGGTGCCCTCTGGGGAACGATCCGCGATGCGGGACGCATTGCCGGAACCGTGATCCCGGTCGACGACGCCGGGCAGTTCAACGTCGGCGACCTCCACGCCTTGTGCTGGATTCATGCGGAGCGGAACATCGCCAGGCCGACCGGAAGCGCCCCATGCCGGCATGAACGGGTCGACAAGGTGCTCGACAAGGTGTGGAAGCTGTACCGCAGCCTCTGCCGCTACAGGAAGCGTCCCACTCCGCTTCGCAAGCTCGTCATGGAGAAGCGGTTCGACCGGATCTTCGGCACGGCCGCCGGCTGCGCCAGCCTCGACCGGCTGCTCGAAAGGCTGGCGGCGAACCGGGACGAGCTCCTGCGCGTGCCCGGCCGTCCGGAGACGCCGCTCAACGCCAACGGGGCCGGGAACGACATCCGGGACCACGTCACCCGGCGCAAGGTCTCGTTCGGGACGCGGAGCGATGCCGGGCGGACGGCGCGCGATGCCTTTATACTTTATAGGAGCGAAGAAGACCTGCAGGAAGCTCGGCGTGCCGTGCCGGGACTGCCCGAGGAGCCGCCTCGGCGTTGCCGGCGCTCCCGACGTGCCGAGGCTTGCCGACCTCGTCAGGCAGCGCGCCGCGGCCTGACACGCCCCCTCGGGCCCGGCGGCAATTCCCGGAAAGTTGCCCCTATTACCTGAAAAAGCTGCCCCCGTGCCACTCTGAAGTGCAACACCGGAGGTGGTGGCGACCTGCGTCCTTCGGCGCAGGATGTTGCAAATCGGCCAGATGGCGGCGACAGTTCTTGTGACAAAGCAAGGAGACTGTCATGCAGAGCGGCTACCATCACCTGACCCATGAAGAGAGATGCCGGACATGCGCGCTGAGGAAAAGCGGGCTGTCCGATTTGGCCATTGCCCGGCAGATCGGCCGGGACCGGACGACGGTCTGGCGCGAGATCCGGCGCAACGGCGGCGGGCGCGGATACAGGCACTTGCAAGCGCAGGGCAAGGCCTCGGCGCGGCGCGGCGCCGCCTCGTCCGTTGCCAGGAAGATGACCCGGGAGCGGTGGCGGACGGCGGAGGACAGGCTTGCGGAGGGCTGGAGCCCGGACCGGACCGCCGGCCGCTTCCGCAAGGAGGGCATCCCGATGGCGGGCCGGGAGTGGATCTACCAGCACGTCCGCGCCGACCGGAAGGCCGGCGGGCGGCTCTACCTGTTCCTGCGCCGCCGCGGCAGGAAGCCGAACTGGAAGGGCGGGCGCCACTCGGGCCGGGGCCGCATCCCGGACCGCACGGACATCTCCGAGCGTCCGGAGATCGTGGAGGCGAAGGAGCGGATCGGCGACTGGGAGGCGGACACGATCATTGGCAAGGGCCACAGCGGCGCGCTGGCGTGCTGGCGGGCCGGGCGTCGAACTGCACGCTTCTTCAGAGGGTTGGCAGGAAGACGGCGGCCGCGGTGGGCGCCGCGCTGCTCGAGATGCTGCTGCCGCTCGCCGCCCTGGTCCACACGATCACCGCGGACAACGGCAAGGAGTTCGCGGGGCACGCCTGGGTGGCGCGGGCGCTCGGGGCCGGGTTCTTCTTCGCGACGCCGTGCCATTCCCGGGAGCGGGGCCTGAACGGGCACGCGAACGGCCTGGTGCGGGGATGCCTTTCCAAGGACACGGACTTCCAGCAGATCACCGACGCGGAGGTGAAGGCCGTCCAGGACCGGCTGAACGCGCGTCCGAGGAAGGCGCTCGGCTGCACGGCCCCGGCCGAGGCGTTCCGGAAGGCGCGGCCTCCCTGACAGGAGCCGTCCCGGACCGTCCTGCGGAGGGACCGGTCCGGGGAGAGACAAGGGGCGTCTGCGGCCCGCCGACCTCGGTCGGGCTCCGCCCTCCCTTCGCCCGGCGGGCCGCCGCCGCCCCCTGGGCGCGGCTTGCACCGTCCGGAGAGCGCGGCTACGCTGCGTTTCGACGGGACTTCAGCCGCCTCGGGCCCCGATCTCCGGCGCCCCGGGGCCTGGATTCGCCATCACAGGGCCATCTTCTGCACCCGGGCAGCGCGCTCGCAGCGGAAATGGCCGGTGTTGCACTTCGGAGTGGAAGTGGGGCTGGTTTTTCCAGTTCACTTCTTCGACTACGAAACCTTTGCATCCGCCGTGCCCCTTGTCGATGGTGCCAGGCCGCACAGGCATTTCCCGGTCCAGTATTCCCTCCACATCTTGGATGCGGACGGAACACACACGCACAGGGAATTCCTGGAACGCGAAGCCCGCCTGCCGCTACGCCTTGTGGAGCAATTGCAGGCGCATATCGGTTGCCGCGGCGGCATTGTCTCCTGGCATGCTTCGTTTGAAAAAACATGCAATAGGGAAATGTCTGCCATCTACCCGGACAAGGCGGAATTCCTGAACGATCTGAACGACCGTACGGTTGACCTGGAAGACGTGTTCAAAAGAGACTATGTTGATATCCGGTTCCATGGCTCAACATCGATCAAGAGTGTGCTCCCGGTTCTTTGCCCGGAACTCGATTACGGCGACCTCGTTGTGCAGGATGGCGCTTCGGCAATGGCGGAATGGGAGCGCATGATCCGGGTTGAATCCAAGGAAGCAGACAGAATCGCGCACGCACTGCTGTGCTATTGCAAGCGCGACACCTACGCCCTTGTAAAGATCCACAGTTTTCTTTGTGATTTGGTCGAGTTCTGACTGTTTCTGCCATCCGTCACCACGAACGTGTCAGAAGGATTGGATCATGTTTAATTCCCATGGGTCGTCCAGAGCACGGACCACCAGCATACCCGGGCTTTGTCTTCGTGTTGAAATGCCGCTTGAATTTGCCGATATTGGCCGAAGTCGACAATCCAAGGACAGCAATTAGGGCTTTTCCGAGTACGGGTAGAGCCAAAGAACCTGCCGTTTCATGGGCGCGGATCGCTCGAAACGCCCTGTCATCCCCATACCGCATGTCCAATTGGACCTTGCCCCAATTCAACTCGAATTGAACAAGTAGGTAGCGCGGTGAAGTGAGCTAATCCGGTTCGCCATCGGAACAACATACGACAAGGAAGACGCCGTTGCAGTGGATTCGGACTTCGCAATCATCACGTAGTTGAAGGTCAAGGAGCGTGGACTTGTCGCTTACCCTACTCACCGCCGGTATCAGGCACGACCCCTGGCATAGGCACAATGGAGACGGTAACGGGACCGCCAAGAGGTATCGCAAAACCGCCGAGCAAAGGCCGAGCGTTGTGCAGCATACCGGCGAACCCAGAAGTCATCGGAAAAGGCGGCAATGGGATCAAGACGCTTGGCTATGCGCAGCTCAGTCTTTTCGCGCTCCCCGACAACCAGTCAGCCGAACGTGTGGTTGAACTACGTAGTTCGGGAAAGCTCGCCGCGACAGAGGGGAGTTGTCCCGGAATCTTGAACCCCAAAACCCGGTTCCGACGCATGTCTCTTTCCAGTCGCGAGGAGATTCCGTTCCGGCTTCGGGTTATTTCGCGACTCAGAGCGCAATCGGAAACGAACATCGTTCCGTTTTCTGACTTCCGACATTACTCAAAATCATGCGCCCGGATCTGACGTGTTGCCGCGGCATGCTCTCCCCGTTGATTCGAATCGTAGAAAATCGCGTTGATCGAATGCGAACGTCGCACGGTTCGCATCGGAGGCAATGACAGGAAATCAGACTGGAGAAAAGTAATGGCAATCAAGACAAGGCCAGAATCCGAAATATGGAAGGTAATCGACAGTTGCCCCCCACTCCACCTGAAGCACTCGAATTCGCCAGTCCGCACGATCGAGTTGGATCTAGACAGCCTTCACGGTGCCGGATTCGAAGCCGGATTCGGCTTCATTGAATACCCTCTGGCCGGCTTTGCCGCAGAGAATCCGAAGGCAGTCGCCACTATTCATGCATATGAAACGCTCAGTACCAACTTGGGGGGCTATTATAATGCAGTCTTTCTCGGCGTGGTCGGAGCCAAGAAGAAAGCGATCCTGAAAATCATCAAGACGGCAGTCCAGTACCGGCGAGGAGTTCCAGACGCCGTCATCCAAGACTATCTGAGCGAAGGGTCTACAGAAACCCGCAAGGTACGGATTGGCGACAGTCCGGATTCGATCGGGTACGGAAGAAACCGGCATGTGTACCACATCGAGGACGGGCAACTCTGGGCACCGTTCGAAATGGGCAGGTGGTACACGGACCCCGAATGGCTTTGAGCCGTCATCCAGGTTGATCCGAGGTCGGAATGCCGCGGCCCTGGCCACGCGATGGGCCATGGTCTTCGCGTTGATCCGGCTGAATTTCAGCAACCGAAGAAATGCAGTTTGATACGTCCGAATTTGACGTACCCATGGGTTAACCTCCTTTCACAGTGTCGCAAGTGGAGAGAATCATGCTGAATGATTACGAACAACACGTCCTGAACACATACCTCGCGAACACCGCTGCCAGCATCACCCGCAGTGACCCGGCAGCCCGGCATTTGATCGACTGGGTCTCTGATCAGGATAACCGCATCGCTTTCCCTGTCACGAAGCGGCGCAACTTCTGGGATGTCGACCACAAAAGGGCAAAGGTCTCAAAGAAGAAATTCCGCGAATTGCGGGAATTCCTGAACCACATGTGTTCAGGAAAGATCGCGTCCCGTGACAGGACCGCGCAGCGGCTGCATCGCCTCGGACAAGTCACGGGGCTTACCCGAACCGATTCCGACATCCTGGAATTGCTCGTGCGTTACAACACCCATGTAGTCTTCGAGTCGATGATCGATGAAATTTTCGAATGTCCGGGACGATCCACGACTCCGCTCAACATCCGCGGTCGGGCATTGCCAATGGCCCTTGGCCTGTCCGCCAACAAGTTCCAGCTCCGTCTGAAGGAAGATGCGCCGCTCGTGCGCACCGGGCTGGTCAAGATCGACCGGGACGGAGACTTGAAGTCGTTCAGGGGAACGCACCGGTTGATCTCGGAAGCAGGCGACAGCAATGTCGATCCGATCCGCCTGCTGCTGGACATTGCGTCTTCGAGCGATCTCGTCTGGCAGGACTTCGAACATGTCGCCGTTCACCGAGATCATGTCGAATCCTTGGTGAAAGGCGCGCTCGACAAGAGTGCGTTGGGCGTCAACATCCTGCTCCATGGCCCTCCGGGAACCGGCAAGACGGAGTTCTGCAAGGTCTTGGCGCGACAACTCGGGTTGACCCTCTATTCGGTCGGTGAAGCGGACGAGGATGGCGAGGAACCGACGCGGGAAGAGAGGCTTCAAGAGCTTCGCCTTGCCCAGAATCTTCTTGCTGGAAACCGGAAGGCGCTCATCCTGTTCGACGAAATGGACGACCTGCTGGAGACGTCGTTTGGCGGACTCGGAATGTTCGGAGCGCGGTTATCGCTTTCCGCCGGGACAAGCGCATCGAAGGTCCATTTCCACCGCCTGCTCGAAACATCACCGGTGCCGGTCCTGTGGACCATGAACGATGCGAGAGAAGTCAGTCCGGCCATACTCCGACGCATGATGTTCGCGATCGAGCTCCGCGTGCCGACAACGCCGGTGAGAGCCCGGGTCTGGAGTCGGCAACTCGATGCACATGGGATCAAGGCCGCGCCGGAAGACGTCCAGGACTTGGCTTCGGATTTCAGTGCCGCGCCAGGTGTTGCTGCCGGCGCGACCGCCGCGGCGAGCCTCGCTGACGGTGGTATCGCCACCGTTCGCCTCGGAGTGAACAGCCTCACCCGGCTTCTCTCTTGCGGGATGCCGCCACAAGGTACGTCCCGCGGATTCGATCCTGCGTTGATCCAGGCGGACGTCAATCCGGCAACCCTCGCCGAGCGACTTGCCACCGCCGGGTCGAAGAACTTTTCCCTCTGCCTGCAGGGACCGCCTGGAACCGGCAAAAGCGCCTATGTCCGCTACCTCGCCGAGCGCCTTGGCCTGGAAGTCCTCCAGAAACGGACCTCCGACCTGATGTCCATGTGGGTGGGACAGACCGAACGGCTGATCGCAAGCGCCTTCGCAGAGGCGCGCGATTCAGAGGCCTTCCTCGTCTTTGACGAAGCCGACTCGCTGCTCGCCGACCGCCGGTCCGCCCGGAGGAACTGGGAAGTCAGCCAGGTCAACGAGATGCTCACCTGGATGGAAAGTCATCCGCTGCCCTTCGCGTGCACGACAAACTTCGGAGAGCATTTCGACCCGGCAGCGCTTCGGCGTTTCGTGTTCAAGATAACGCTCGACTATCTCGCGCCCGAACAGGTCAAAGTCGCGTTCCGAAGCTACTTCGACCTCGCGCCGCCGGCGTCTCTTTCAACGCTCGCCGTGCTGACGCCCGGAGACTTCGAGGTCGTACGCCGGAAGGCCGGAGTACTGGGCCGATTGGAGGACCCGGAGTCCCTTGCCGGCATGTTGCATGCCGAATGTGCGGCGAAGCCGGACCGGCCGCGGGACATCGGGTTTCGGCGGTAGCGGTTCCGCATGCCACCGCAGTCCGCTATCGTGGCAGGCGGCAGGTTCACGCCAGGACACAGCGGCAGCAGGGCATGAGACAGGACGACGGAATTCGATACGAGCGTCTGACGGACATCGTCAAACTTGCCATTCATCTCCAGGCGTCCAGACGTGGCCGGACCATTGATGAGATCATGTCGATGATGTCCGTCAGCCGACGGACCGCGGAGCGAATGCGCAATGCCGTCGAATCGGCTTTCGGACCTCTGGAAATCGTGCCCGTAGATGACAGCAGGAAGCACTGGCGCCTGGACTCGGACGCCCTCCGTCGGCTGGTTCCGGTCACGGCCGAAGAATTGACGACACTCGCAACAGCTGCCAGAACCCTCGAACAATTCGGTCTCCCGGAGCACGCATCAGAACTTCGAGGGCTCGAAACAAAGCTTCGCGCCACGCAACGCGAAGGGGCGCTGAAAAAGCTTGAAACCGATCTCGAAACCCTGCTGCAGGCCGAAGGTCTCGCGATGCGTGCGGGTCCGCGGCAACCCGTCGACAACAGCCGGTTGTCACTGCTCCGCGAGGCCATACTGGCTGGCCGGATGGTGCGGTTCACGTACCGAGCGCGTTCCACGGGCCGGCTAAGTTACCAACTCGTCGAGCCCTACGGGCTCCTGTACGGCAACAACGCATTCCTGGTCGGGAAGACCGATTGGCAGGATAGTCCGCACCTCTGGCGATTCGCGAACATGAGCGAAGTCCGCCTCTCCAGCAGGGCGTTTCAGCGGGATCCGGACTTTGACTTGCAGGAATTCGCCAAGCGGTCGTTCGGGACGTTCCAGGAAGAGCCGTTCAACGTGGTCCTGCGGTTTGACGCAAGGGTCGCGCGGGACGCGGCAACGTTTGTTTTCCACCCGGACCAGTCCGTCCAGAAACGCGACGACGGCACGCTGACTGTCCGTTTCAAGGCTGGCGGCACCTACGAGATGTGCTGGCATCTGTTCACCTGGGGTGACAGCGTTGCCGTCGTGAAGCCCGCCCGACTGCGCAGACAACTGGCCGAAATGTGCAATGCGCTTGCTGGGCATCATGGATCAGACGGGAAGGACAAGTATTGAGCCCGATTCTCATCGGTTCTTGTTGGCCTCACGGAGATTCGTTCGAATGATGGCGTAGTGAACGAGATTTGCCAAAAGGTTCCGAGAGTTTTCCCAGTTTGCCGAGTAGGCGTCAGGCAGGTCGCCCAGGAATATGCGATCCTTGCCGTTCGTTCGAGTTATCCACCGACCTGCTCCGGCTTCATTGACCGCATCGCGTACAATGCATGTCCGGATGTTCGCCATGCGGCCGTCATGATAGATGCGCCAGGATCTGGATTCGTCAACCCGCACGCAGAAGTCGGTATCGAGCTGCAAGGCATGATGAGACCGATTCGGCTTTCTGACGCCAACGCAAATCCTGAGACCGCCACGATGCCAACGGTTTACGGCGACAGACACCGCTTCGACCCGCCCCCGCGTAGCCGCAATGAAATCTGCGTATCGGGTGTGATAGCGTCCACCACTGCGATTTCCAAAGCTATGCCAGTTGGATCCACAATCTTCGAGGATGTGCACGCCGCCATGGGAAAACGGCAGCTCCATTTTGACCGTTTGGCGATCGAACAACACTCGGTGGACAGCTAGGACAAAGCGACGGTCGTAGTCCCCGGATTCGTCACGGAACTGGGAGTCATTAAGAGTCTCCCAGTACTGTTTGAGGCTGGCACGGTCGTCGATGTCGGCCGGGAACTCGAGTTTCGCAACAGGGGGATCGGAGAAAACCCCTAGTGGATTCAACTCTTTGACGGGCGTGTATTCTGATTCATTCGTCTTCTCGAAAAAGCCGTGGCTATTGCCGTTTGTGGTCCAGATCCACTTGGCTCGGGCCTTTCGTGCATATTCTATCGCTTGTTGGGTTACACACTCGCCTAGCGGAACACTTTCGCGTTTGCACTCCACGACAACGAGAACATTACAGTTATTGTCAAGTAGCTCTATGTCGGGCCTGATCCGGGAGCGATTAGGATCGCTAACAAAATTGTAATTTTCTTCTAACCGTAACCTTTCCCTGGTCCACCCCTGTTGCATTAGCCAGTTGAGGACACGTTGGCGAACGCGTTCTTCCGGGGTCACGCGAATTGCCTTGTCGCGGACAAGGCACTGGATCGTTTTCGTCGTGCCGTGGGTTGTCACGGGTTGGAAGTCGGGCAAGAAGTTTTCGGTCATGTTTGGGCCTTTTCCGAGTTCATGATGTGGTGGTCATCGACAATGTGCGAGGTGGGCCTTGTCAGGCGGAAGGAATTTGCAATTCTCGCAGAGTGTGATCCGATGCGCCACTTCCGAACTGCTGCGTATCACGACGACGCCGTCTCAACAATCATTCTTGCACCGTCATCAAGGAAGTCGCACGCTGATTCCCGTTGACCGTTCCCAACATTTTGCGTCCTTGCATGGTGCGCGCACGGTCGCGGAACCGCCATTTCCTCCGACATTCCAGCCCGGGAAGTGCGATGCTCCCGCCTTGGCGACTCGCGAACGCGTGGAGTCCTCCCCGGTTCACTAGGAGCCCCTCGACGGTTTCTTCCTCTCCGGGGTCGAGATCCGTTTGGCGATGCCGGAGGATCGTCTGCTCCGAGACGGGCTGATGGATTGGCGCCATCATCCTTGCTTCCGCCGGCTGGCGGGCCGCGGCTTGCGCTACGTGCCTACCGTCGGGGGCCGGATGGATGCCGGGGCGGCAGTTCCGGCAGCTCGGGCCAATCGCGAACAACATCCGGTTCCTGGCGGTCTCCTCGCCCCTAACGGTTCTGAATCTCGCCTCCCCTTACTTCCTTTCGCGGACAATCCGGCGCCTAGCGAACCGGGCCGGCCCCGACAACATCGCAGTCGCAGTGATCTTCGCCAACCGCTGCGAGGCGGAGAGCCCTGCCGAAACCCGGCGGCGGCAACTGAACCGCGGCGAAGCAATCGCGGCACTGGGTTCCGGCCCTGAGAGCCGGACTGCTTCCCGATCGCCCCGACAGCCCGCGCGACGGAGTTGGGGAAGCTGTGCCCGGCGTCGAGACGGCTGCAATCCGGAGATCGCCGCATTTTGCATGTGCTGTGGCAAGCCGTTGCCGCCGGGAACGGTCTCTCCCGGTGATCAGTAGCCGTCTTCGGCGGTCGGGGCGCCGAGAAACCTGTAGAAGTTGAAGTCGTCCGGCGAAACCAGCCCGGAAGCGATGACCGCACACACCGGGAGCCAGATCAGAACGGTGACGACGGTGACGAGCTTCGCTTTCCTCGATAGCATCGGATCGGCCGGTGCCGACGTCGGCGTGCCCGGAACAACGTCTCCTTCTTCGCCCTGCGTGCGGATCCTGATCGGCAGGATGACGAAGAGAACGGTGAACCAGATCACGAGAAACAGGACGATGCCCGAAGCGATGCTCATGCGGGGAACCTTTCGTTGCCGGCCGGCTTGAAGACGCGCGCGCCGGAGCCCGGGACTATCCCGGGGCCGCGCTGCACGGAGCCTGCTCCAGTTCGATCAGCGTGCCGTTGAAGTCTCGCGGGTGCAGAAACAGGACCGGCGCGCCGTGCGCGCCCTGTTTCGGCTCACCATCGCCGATGACCCGCGCGCCGCCGGCGAGCATCCGGTCGCGTGCCGCGAGGATGTCGTCGACCTCGTAACAGATGTGATGGATGCCGCCGGACGGATTGCGTTCAAGGAACCTTGCAATCGGCGAATCCGCGCCGAACGGGTGCAGAAGTTCGACCTTCGAGTTGGACAGTTCGACGAATGCCACCGTTACCCCGTGCTCGGGCTGGTCGACGGGATGGCTGACGTTCGCGCCGAGCAGGTCCCGGTATCCCGCGATGGCCGTCGCGAGATCGGGGACCGCAATCGCAACGTGGTTAAGCCGTCCGATCATCAGTTAGCTCCATTTTGCCTTTGCGGCGCGCCGGTTCGCGAGCCAGTCCTACGCCGGTGTCGCAGGGACGCGCAAGTGCGGGCTTCGGATGCGCCGGGTCGGGTCGCGCAGTTCAGGTGCGGAAACCGAACGAGATTGTTGACAAAGGGGTGAACGGCGGGTGAAATTCATTGGAAACCAATGCGGAAATCAGGATTCGGGCGGCGGTTGGGACATGCATGGCTCCCTTCGCCCGGCCAGGCAGCAGGGAGGACAGAAATGCTCAGTGTCGCCATGAGAGTTAATGGGCGCGATGCGACCGGACAGGTCGAGGGCAGGACCCTACTCGTGCAGTTCCTTCGCGAGAATCTGGGGCTTACCGGGACCCATGTCGGCTGCGACACGTCGCAGTGCGGCGCTTGCGTCGTGCACGTGGACGGAAAGGCCGTCAAGTCCTGCGCGATGTTCGCGGCAGAAGCCGACGGTTGCGACGTGACGACGATCGAGGGAATGTCGACCGACGCCGGCACGCTCGGCGTGATCCAGCAGGCGTTCCAGGACCATCACGGGCTGCAGTGCGGCTTCTGCACCCCCGGCATGGTCATGTCGGCTGCCGAACTGCTTGCGCGGAACAGCAATCCCAGCGAGCATGAAATACGCGAGTACCTGGAGGGCAACCTCTGCAGGTGCACCGGATACCACAATATCGTGAAGTCGATTCAGGCTGCCGCCGCAGCGATGAACTGAGGCTCACGCAATTTCCCGCGCGGCGAAACCGCGGCGGGATCTGGAGAACAAGATGCCAAAAGACGACGGAATAGGCGCAGCAACCACGCGCCGCGAAGATGTCCGCTTTCTCACCGGAAAGGGCCGGTACACGGACGACATCAATGTGCCCGGCCAGGCTCATGTCTACTTCCTGCGCTCGACTGTTGCGCACGGCCGGATCGAGAGCGTCGATACCGCGGCCGCAACAGCGGGCGAGGGAGTCATCCGGGTATTCACGGGACAGGATTTCGAGGGCGTCGGCGGGCTGCCGTGCGGCTGGCAGGTCACGGACCGGAACGGGAACCCGATGCAGGAACCGCCGCATCCCGTGCTCGCGCAGGGCAAGGTGCGCCATGTCGGCGATCCGATCGCCGCCGTGGTCGCCGAGACTCTCGAACAGGCGCGGGATGCCGCCGAACTGATCGAGCTCGAGATCGAGGAACTGCCCGCGGTGACCGACATGCGGGAGGCGCTTGCCGAAGATGCGACGAAGGTTCACGACGAATTGACGTCCAACCTCTGCTACGATTGGGGGTTCATCGACGACAACCGCGACGCCGTGGATGCCGCGATCCGGGACGCTCACCATGTGACGACCCTTGACCTGGTCAACAACCGTCTGGTTCCGAATGCCATGGAACCGCGCGCAGCGATCGGGGACTACAACCCCGCGACGGACGAGCACACGCTCTATACCACCAGCCAGAATCCGCACGTCATACGGCTTCTCATGGGTGCGTTCGTGCTCGGGATTCCGGAACACAAGCTTCGGGTCATTGCGCCTGACGTGGGCGGCGGCTTCGGATCGAAGATCTATCACTACGCGGAAGAGGCGTTCTGCACCTTCGCGGCGAAAGCCGTCAACCGGGCCGTCAAGTGGACCGCGGACAGGTCCGAATCCTTCGTGACGGATGCGCACGGCCGCGACCACGAAACGCGGATCGAGCTTGCTCTCGACGAGAATGGCAAGTTTCTGGCCATACGCACGGACACGCTGGCGAACATGGGGGCCTACCTCAGCACCTTTGCGCCCTCCATCCCCACGTACCTGCATGGCACGCTCATGGCCGGCAACTACACGACGCCGGTCATCCACGTGAACGTCAAGGCCGTATTCACCAATACCGTCCCGGTTGATGCCTACCGCGGCGCCGGCCGGCCGGAAGCGACTTTCCAGCTCGAACGGGTTATCGACAAGGCGGCCCACGAATTGGGCATCGATCCGATCGACCTCAGGCGCCGAAACTTCATCCGCAAGGACCAGTTCCCCTACGCGACGCCCGTTGCCGTGGAATACGACACGGGCGACTACGAGGCGACGATGGACAAGCTCGAGGAGATCGCGGATCTCGCCGGGTTCGCCGCGCGCAGGGAGGAGAGCGCGCGAAGCGGACGGCTGCGCGGGCTTGGCATCGCCCACTACATCGAGGCCTGCGGCATTGCGCCGTCGGCGCTGGTGGGCGCGCTCGGCGCCCGGGCCGGGCTCTACGAGAGCTGCACCGTCAGGGTCAACGCCACGGGATCCGTGAGCGTGCTGACCGGATCCCACAGCCACGGGCAGGGGCACGAGACGACGTTTCCCCAGGTCGTGGCCGATCTTCTCGGAATCGACGCCGAACAGGTCGCCATCATCCACGGCGACACCGCGTTGACGCCGATGGGCATGGGCACATATGGATCGCGGTCGATCGCCGTCGGCGGCGCGGCGATCGTGCGGGCCGTGGAGAAGGTCGTCGCCAAGGCGAAGAAAATCGCTGCGCATCTGATGGAGGCGGCCGAGGGCGACATCGAATTCGCGGACGGCGCATTCAACGTTGCCGGCACCGACAAGTCGGTCGCCTGGGGCGACGTTTGCCTCGCCGCCTACGTGCCCCACAACTATCCGATCGAGGAGATCGAGCCGGGTCTCGAGGAGACCGCCTTCTACGATCCGGCCAATTTCACTTTCCCGGCAGGCGCGTATGCCTGCGAAGTGGAGGTCGATCCGGAGACCGGCGCGGTGGAAATCTCTTCCTTCGCCGCGGCGGACGACTTCGGCAACGTCATCAATCCGATGATCGTCGACGGGCAGGTCCATGGCGGACTGGCGCAGGGAATCGGCCAGGCGCTCCTGGAAAGCGCCGTCTACGACGAGAACGGCCAGCTCCTCGCCGGGAACTTCATGGACTACGCAATGCCGCGCGCCGACGACCTGCCGTCATTCACGGTCGACCATTCGTGCCAGACGCCCTGCACGCACAATCCGCTCGGGGTGAAGGGTTGCGGGGAAGCCGGCGCCATCGGTTCGCCGCCGGCGGTCGTCAACGCCGTCGTCGACGCCCTGCGAGGCGGCGGGTACGATGTCGACCATCTTGACATGCCCGTGACGCCGTCCCGGATATGGTCGGCCATGCAAGCGGCCAAGTGAGGAGACGGTCATGTACAGTTTTGATTTCAAGCAGCCCGCAACTACCGACGAGGCCGTGGCGGCGGTAGCCGCAGGCGGGCAGGTGCTGGGCGGAGGGCAGACGCTGATTCCGACTCTCAAGATGCGCCTTGCCGATCCGGGCGTTCTGGTCAGCCTCGGCCGAATCCCCGGTCTTGCCGGCATTCGAACCGATTCGGACGGCCGGTTGTGCATTGGCGCCGCCGCGACGCATGCCGCCGTGGCCGACGGAGCGGGGGCGTATCCTGCGCTTGCCTCTCTCGCCGGGCGCATCGGCGATCCTGCGGTTCGCAATCGCGGCACCATCGGCGGTTCTCTCGCGAACAACGATCCGGCAGCCTGCTACCCGGCGGCTGCCCTTGCGTCCGGGGCGACCGTGGTCACCAGTTCCAGGGAAATACACGCCGACGACTTCTTTGCGGGAATGTTCGAGACCGCGCTGGAAGAGGGCGAGATCATTACCGAGATCAGGTTCCCGATTCCCTTGGCCGCCGCCTACGGGAAATTCCTCCAGCCGGCCTCCAGATTCGCGCTGGTCGGCGTTTTCGTGGCCAGGTTCGCCGATGGCGTGCGGGTCGCCGTGACCGGCGCGTCGGAGGATGGCGTCTACAGGTGGTCGGAGGCCGAAACGGCGCTCTCGAACGACTTCTCGGCATCGGCGTTGGACCCGTTGTCGGTGTCTGGAGACGGCATGTTCCATGACGTTCACGGAACCCCGGAATACCGCGCGAACCTCGTGAAGGTCATGGCTGGGCGCGCTGTCGCGGCGTGCTGAGACAGGCCGGGCCTTCTGGTCTGCCGACGGTCGGCTGACGGAGCGACCCCCGGCGGATCGGCCGTTTCTGCGGGAGATCGCACCATTCGAATGCGCCGCAGCCGGACCCGGAAGCCGGGCGCGCCGCGCTGAAAAGCCTGCAGGTTCTGACCGGATAGGCGAACGAACCCGGGTCCGCCGGTGCAGGAATTCCGGCCGGTGAGGGGTTCTTCCGCCTACTTCCTGCGCTTGGCGGCAGGTCTCCGCCTTCTCCGGCGAACCGGCTTTGCGGCAATCAGTTCCACCGCGTCCTCCAGGGTCACCCGGGCCGGGTCGGTTCCGTCGGGAATCTTGACGTTGGTCTTGTTCCACTTGATGTAGGGGCCGTAGGGGCCGCGCATGACGTTGACGGCGCCGCTCTCGGTCGGGTGGTCGCCGAGTTCCCTGAGCAGTTCGGAACTGCGGCGGCCCCGACCCGGCCGCTTCTGCGCCAGGAGTTCGACGGCCCGGTTCATGCCGATGGTCAGCACCTCGCGCGGGTCCGCAAGGTTGGCGTAGCTCTTGCCCGGCGACTGCGATTCGTTCTCGACGGGCATGTGCCGAACGACAAACGGCCCGTACTTTCCTATGGACGCCTCGACAAGTCCGCCTTCCGGGTGCTCACCGAGATTGCGCGGCAGCGAAAGGAGGCCGAGCGCCAGGTCCAGGTCGACGCTGTCGGGGGATATGCCTTTCGGAACCGATGCGCGCGGCGGCCGATCCTTGCCGCCGCCGGCTTCGCCTTTCTGGACATAGGGTCCGAAGCGCCCGGTTCTCAGCGTTATCTCCTTTCCGTCCGCATCTTGGCCGAGCGACCTGTCGCCGTTCGATTCGCCATCCGTCCGCCCGGACCCGTCGAACGGGCGCGTGTAGCGGCAATCGGGGTAGTTGGAGCAGCCGATGAACGTGCCTCCCCCGCGCGCGGTGCGGAGCGAAAGCTGCCCGTCCCCGCAGTTCCGGCAAAGACGGGGGTCGGACCCGTCGTCCGTAGCGGGAAAAATGTACGGCTCGAGCGATTCGTTGATGTGGTCCAGGACATCCGAGAATCGCAGTTCCGACGTGGCTTCGACAGCCGAAGAGAAGTCCGTCCAGAAGTTCCCGAGAACGTCTAGGTAGGCTTCGCGACCCGAGGAAATCGCGTCGAGCTGTTCCTCGAGCTGCGCTGTGTAGTCATAATTGACATATCTGCGGAAGTGGTTCTGCAGAAAGGCGGTCACGAGGATCCCGGTTACCTCGGGAACGAGAACGGCCTTGTCCTTGTGGACGTACCCGCGTTCCTGGATCGTCGAGACGATCGTGGCGTAGGTCGACGGCCTTCCGATGCCGAGTTCGACCATCCGTTTCACGAGCATCGCCTCGGTGTAGCGCGGCGGCGGCTTCGTGAAGTGCTGTTCCGGCGTCACCTTTCGTTTCTCGGCGGCTTCCCCTCGCGCGATCGCCGGAAGTCTCTGGTTGCCCTCGTTGTCCGGCCTTCCCTGGTCTTCCGAACTGCTGTCCGCATCGCGCCCTTCCTCGTAGATCCTGAGGAAACCGTCGAAGAGGACGACCTGGCCAGTCGCCCGGAGGCCGACCGCCCCGTCTTTCGAGACGACGTCGGCCGTCGTGCGCTCGATTCGCGCCGATTCCATCTGGCTCGCCACTGTGCGCTTCCAGACCAGGTCGTAGATCCTGGCCTCGTCCGGGGATCGGTTGCGGTGCTTCTCCGGCCTGTCGGCGATGCTGGTCGGCCGGATGCACTCGTGAGCCTCCTGCGCGTTCTTGACCTTGTTCCTGTAGGTTCGCGGTCTCTTCGGCAGATAGTCGATGCCGTAGCTCTCCGTGATCACCTGTCGGGCGTCCGAGACCGCCTCCGGCGCCATATGGATGCCGTCCGTGCGCATGTAGGTGATCAGGCCGGCCTCGTAGAGCTTCTGCGCGGCCGACATGGTGCGGCGCGTGCCGAAGCCGAATTTCCTGCTCGCTTCCTGCTGCAAGGTGGACGTCATCAGCGGCGCCGGCGGATTCCGGCGGGACGGCTTCGACTGGACGCTGTCGACGAAGAGTTGGCGCGACGACACGGCCTGAACCGCCGCGCCTGCGGCATCCTCGTCCGCAATGTCGAACTTGTCGAGCCTGCGGCCCTCCAGGACCGTCAGCCTGGCTTCGTATTCGTCGCCGCGGGGCGTGGCGAGCTTGGCGCTGACGCTCCAGTACTCCCGTTGTCGAAACGCCCGGATTTCCAGTTCGCGCTCGACGATGAGCTTCAGGCAGACCGATTGAACCCGGCCCGCCGACTTCGCGCCCGGCAGTTTCCGCCAGAGCACCGGCGAGAGATTGAACCCGACCAGATAATCGAGCGCGCGCCGGGCGAGATATGCTTCCACGAGGTCCATGTCGAGGTCGCGCGGTTCCCGGAAGGCCTCGACCACCGCGTCCTTCGTCACGGCATTGAAGACGACGCGTTTTACGACCGCATCCTTGCGAAGCGCCCTCCGCTTCTGCAGCGTCTCCCGAAGGTGCCAGCTGATCGCTTCGCCTTCCCGATCGGGGTCGGTCGCGAGATACAGTTCGTTGTCGGCCCTGACGGCGTCGGAGATTGCCTTGACGTGCGCGCGGGAACTGTCGCCGACTTCCCAGGTCATTTCGAACCGGTTGCCCGTGTTCACGGAACCGTCCTTCGCGGCCAGGTCCCGGACATGCCCGTATGAGGCGAGAATGCTGTAGTCCTTGCCGAGATACTTGCCTATGGTCTTGGCCTTGGCGGGAGATTCCACGACGACGACGGGCATGTGCAGATTCCCCTGAGCTTGTCTGGCGGTTCAGTTCGGCGCAAATGCGTTTGCCCGCCCCGGTTTGTCAATGCCCGGTCTCGACGCGCCAGGGGCATCCCACGCTGATTTCGGCTGGTTTTCCTTGACACCGGGCTTGTCTGCGTTGCATGCGCGCGCGACCGCGGAGCCGGAATTTTCCGCTGGCGTTCCCGTCCCGGACGTGCGATGCTCCGGCCATGTCGATTCGCAAGCGCCTCGAGTTCCATGCCCCGTTTCGCGGGATGCCGGCGGGGTTTTCCCTGTCGGACGTCGAGATCCGGCTGGCCAGGCCGCAGGAGCGCCCGCTCTGGGACTCGCTGATGGACGAGCGCCGCCATCTCGGCTTCCAGCGGCTGGCGGCCCGCGGCCTGCGCTACGTGGCAAGCTTCGGGGACCGGTGGCTGGGCCTGGCGGCGTGGCAGAACGGCGCCTTCAAGTGCGCTCCGCGCGACAGGTGGTGCGGCTGGAGGCCGGAGCAGCAGTTCCGGCGGCTGGAGATGGTGGCGAACAACACGCGTTTCCTGATCCTGTCCGAGCCGGGGGTGTTCCCGAACCTCGCCTCCTTCTTCCTTGCGGGGATGACCCGCCGGCTCGCCGACGACTGGCTGGCGGCGCACGGGCACCGGGTGCTCCTGGCGGAGACGTTCTGCGACCCGGCCAGGTTTTCCGGCACCATGTACAGGGCGGCGGGCTGGGAGTGCCTGGGCCGGACGAAGGGGTTCGCCCGCGCCAACGGTCGCTACACCGACCCCCACGGCAGGCCGAAGGAGATCTTCGTGGCGCCGCCGGGCCCGACGCCCGGGCGCTGCTCTCGAGCCCGCAGCCGCTGCCGCCGGACGTGGCGCCGCCCTCCGGTCCCGGTCTGGCGCCGCGGGACCCCGGGACAATGCGCTCGCTGCACGCGGAGCTGGCGGCGGTGCCCGACTTCCGCCGGGCGCAGGGCAGGAAGCACGCGGTGGCCTGCGTGCTCGCCGTGCACGTGCTCGCCGAGCTCGCGAACATGAAGGGCTGCCTGGCCGCCGCGCAGTTCGCGCGCTCGCTGTCGCAGGAGGAGCTGGAGGCCGTCGGCGCCTGGCGGAACCCGAAGACGGGGCTTCGCGAGCCGGTCTCGAAGTCCACGATCCACAGGGTCGTGCAGTCGGTCGACCCCGAGGCGCTGGAGGACGTGGTCGGCCGCTGGTCCCGGCCCCGGCTTCCCCTCGCCCGGGCGCTCGCCGCCGACGGCAAGCGCATCCGCGGCGCCAACCGCAACGGCGACGGCCATCACGAGACCGTGGCCCTCGTCGACCACGCGACCGGCGCGCCCTTCGCGCTCCTGAACTTCGGCGACGAAGGCGGCGAGCTGGCGGCCACGCACGACCTCCTGGAGCGCAGCGACGTCCGCGGCAAGGTCATCACCCTCGACGCGCTGCACACGACGCGCAAGACCGCGAAGATGGTCACCGGGCGCTGCGGAGCCGACTATGTCTTCTCGGTCAAGGGCAACGCGCCGGAGACCTTCGGCATCCTCGACGGCATCGACTGGGAGAGGGACGCCACCGGCCGCTTCGCGGAGGATCTCGAAAAGGTTCACGGCCGCCTGGAGCAGCGCTCCATCAGCGTCCTGACGCCGCTCAAGCGCCTGATCAACTACCCCGGCGTCAGCCAGATCGCCCGGATCACCCGCTACCGGGAGCCGCTGAAGAAGGACGGCGACGATGGGGGAAACGACTGCACCGAGATCGCGTATGTCATCACCTCGCTGGATGCCGAAGCCGCGTCGCCGGAGGAGCTGCTGAAGCTGAATCGCGGACACTGGAGTGTGGAGAACCTGAACCACCGCCAGAGGGACTGCGTCTTCGGCGAGGACGCCTGCCTGACCCGCACCGGCAACGGCCCGGCGAACCGGGCCAGCCTGAACAGCATCGCGCTCGCGGTGGTCTTCGCCAGCCGCCGCGAGGCGGAGAGCCTCGCCGAAACCCGGCGACGCCTGCAGCTGAACCGCAGCGAGGCCATCGCCGCCCTGACCCGGCCCTGAGAGCCGGGCCGCGTCCGGGCCGGCTCCCGGACGCCGCCGGCAGGCCGCCAAGCCCCGAAAACGAATCACCAAGGGACCGGAACCGGCGCCCGCGACGGCGCGCGGACGGCTCCGCAAACCCGGAATCCGGCCGGAACGCCCCGGTCCGCCCCCCGTTCGGCGGCAAATCGGAAAATCGCCAACAGCGTGGGAAAGTCCTGTCGACGCGCCGACGCATGTCGCGCTGCACACGGCACAGCGCAACTGCGGTGGCTCCTCCCGGCTGGTCCGCCGCTTCCGGCAATCGGAGCCGGCACGCGTCGCAGTGTAAGAGGGGCATGACGGCTTGCAGGAAACGCATCGGACAGCATTCGCCCCGCACCTGGCTCTGCGTCAGATCGTCCAGCCTCCGTCGATGACGTGGCACTGGCCGGTGACGAATCCGGCTTCATCGCTCGCGAGGTATGCCGCCATTGCGGCGACCTCGTCAGCTGTGCCGAAGCGCTGCATCGGCTGACGCGCGACAAACGACTTCCGCGCGCTCCGGTAGTCGCCCGTCGCGGCGAGTCGTTCCTCGAGCGAAGGCGTCTGCACGGTCCCCGGACAGATCGCATTGCACCGGACGCCCTGCGTCACGAAGTCCGCCGCAACCGACTTTGTCAACCCGATGACCGCGGCCTTGGTCGCGCCGTAGACGAAGCGGTTCGGCGCGCCCGTGATGCTGGATGCCACGGAGGACACGTTGATGATCGAACCGCCGCCGCTTTCGAGCATTGCCGGCAGGAACGCCCTGATCATGAAATACATGGACAGGACGTTCAGGTTGAAGGAGTAGTCCCAGTCCTCCCTTTCGCAATCGAGGATCGTTCCCGAATGGACGAAGCCCGCGCAGTTGAACAGGATGTCGACCGGGCCGAGACTTCCGGCGAGTTCGACGACCGCCGCCTGGTCCGTCACGTCGAGAGGCAGCGTCCTGCAGTCATCGAGTCCCTTCAGCGCGTCGGCGTCGATGTCCGTGGCAACGACCCTCGCACCCTCGGCGGAGAAACGCTCCGCCGTCGCGCGTCCGATTCCCTGTCCGGCGGCGGTAATCAGTGCGAGTTTTTCCTTGAGTCTCATGATCTTGCCCTCCCAGCTGTCCGCGAGGGGGCTACTAGTCGCGCCCGAACCTGTCAACGCTCCTCCCGCGGCGGCACAAGCCGGCGAGCGCAACCCTTCGCGCTCGATTCGGGTGACGAGTTCGCCCTTGGCGGCCCCTTTCTGCTCGGCCCTGACATCATGACATTCGATGTTTCCCGCCCCTGGGCCGCTCGTCCCGTCCCGGGCTTTCCGGAACTGACGGTCGCACGGATGCAGCGTTCTGACCCGCTTCTGCATTCGGGCCGGGGCGGATGCATGCCGGCCGCCGCTTCCGCCTTTATGGGTCTGTCGCCGGAAGATCCGGCCGTCGCGCAGACTTGGCGAACCGGCGGCTTCCCGCCTTGCAATGTCTCCGCTCAGCGGCGATAGAGCCCGCCGGGAACCCGGGTCGGCCCCCGCGGGGGATCCGGTTTCCGAGATTGGAAACGCAAGCCGCCCGATGTGCGGGTGAGTCGGGGAGAAATCCATGGGAGACGACGCGAAGGCACCCGAATCCGCGAGCGACGAGCTGGCGGCGGTCTGGTCTGCGCTCGGGAACGCGGGGAGCATCGCCCGGCAGAGGCGGATCGCCGACCTTTTCGAAGGAGAGGACGGGGCGGCCCGGTTCGAATCCTGGTCGGCCGCGCATGGTGATCTACTCCTCGACTGGTCGAAGACCAATGTCGACGCCGGAACAAGGGACCTGCTTCTGGCCCTCGCGGACAAGGCCGGCGTGGCGAAAGCGCGCGAAAGGATGTTTTCCGGAGAAATCGTCAACAACACGGACGTCAGGCCGGCGTTGCACACTGCTCTGAGGAATCTTTCCGGACATCCCGTTTGCGTGGACGGCAAGGACGTCATGCCCGAGATCGCGAGTACGCTCCGGCGCATGCGCGAGTTTGCAGACGCGGTCCGCTCCGGCGAGGTCGCGGCGTTCGGCGGCGGACGTTTCCGGGACGTGGTGCACATCGGCATCGGGGGATCGCAGCTTGGACCGGAGATGGCGTGCCTCGCCCTCGAACCGTACCACGACGGACCGCGCATCCATTTCCTGGCAAACGTGGACGGCGCTAGCGCCGCTCAGATCATGGACCGGCTCGACCCTGCCACGACTCTCGTGCTTGTCGCTTCGAAAAGCTTCACTACGCCCGAAACCATGCTCAATGCCCGGACCATTCGCGCGTGGCTTGCCTCGGACCTCGGCGACGACGGCGCGAACGCCCACCTGGCGGCCGTCTCCAGCGCCGACGGTCTCGCAAGGGAATTCGGCGTGCCTGACGACAGGATCTTCGGATTCGCCGACTGGGTCGGAGGCCGGCTGTCCATGTGGGGACCCGTCGGCCTGCCGCTCATGCTGGCCATCGGCGGCTCGGACTTCCGGTCATTCATGGAGGGCGGGCACATGATGGACAGGCATTTCCGGGAGGCGGAGCTTTCGGAGAACCTCCCGGTGCTGCTTGCGCTCGCGGGAATCTGGCACGCAAACGTTATGGGGTACGGCAGTCGCGCGATCCTGCCGTACGACCACCGGCTAGGCCGGTTCGCCGCCTTCGTCCAGCAGGTCGACATGGAGAGCAACGGCAAGAGCCGCCGGATGGACGGATCGCGGGTTGCGCGCGATACCGGCCCCGTGGTCTGGGGCGAGCCGGGCACCAACGCGCAGCACTCGGTGGCGCAGCTCCTGCACCAGGGCACGCGCATCGTGCCGGTGGAGTTCATTGTTGCAAGGCGCGGCCACGAAGCCGGGCTTGCGGCGCATCACCGGATGCTCGTCGCGAACTGCCTTGCACAGGCCGAGGCTCTCATGACGGGGCAATCCCGGGAATCGGTCGCCCGCGACCTCGAGGGCAGAGGGCTCTCCGGCGCGGACCTTCGCCTGCAGGCCGCGCACCGCATGTTCGACGGAAACCGCCCGAGCATCACCATCATGTACGACCGACTCGACCCCTACACGCTGGGACGGATCGTTGCGCTCTACGAACACCGAGTCTTCGTCGAGGCGGCCATCTGGGGAATCAACTGCTTCGACCAATGGGGCGTGGAACTCGGCAAGGTTCTTGCGGGCGAGCTGCTTTCCTGCATCGATAAGGGGCGCCTGCCGGACGACCGGGACGGCTCGACTCGCGGTCTCCTCGATTCGCTGATGTCCTGACAGGGTTTCGCTGCTTCGGCCGGAAAACGCGGTGAATTGCGTGTTGCCGAAACCGGTTTCGGAATTTAGGGGTGATTCGTGGCCTTGAGAAATTCACAGATTCCTGCGGAACAGGATGCGGCCGGACCGGGCAGGAGCCGGGTGCGCATCAAGGACGTCGCGAATGCGCTGGACCTCACGAAGGGCACGGTTTCGCGGGCGCTCAACGGCTACGCCGACATTTCCGAGGCGACCCGGCAAAGGGTGCGCAGCACGGCGCGCAGAATGGGATACGTTCCCCTTTCGCACGCCCAGGCGATCCGGACCGGAAGGGCCAGGTCGCTCGGGCTAGTCTGGCGCGTCGACTCGCACGACGGCTACCGCGCCTTCCTGTCCGACTTCCTGGACGGCGTGTCGCGCGCCGCCAGCGCGGAGGACTGGTCGCTCACGGTTTCGACGGCGCGCTCGGATGACGACGAAAGGACGACGATTCGCCGCCTCGTCCACGAGCGCAAGGCCGACGGCTTCATCCTTCCGAGGACGACCGTGGACGATGCGCGCGTGCACTGGCTCAGGGCGGTGCAGACTCCGTTCGTCCTCTACGGCAGGTTGCGGGATGGCACGGGATGTTCCTGGTTCGACTTCCGCGGCGAGAACGCGATGCGGGCGGCCGTGGAACGGCTCGCCGGAATGGGACACTCGCGAATTGCATTCGTGAACGGCGATCTGCGCTACAACTATGCCGTGCTTCGCGAACAGGGATATCTCTCCGGCCTTTTGCAGGCCGGGCTTGAACTGGACGCCAGCCTGATCATGGACAATGCCATGACCAGGGATGCGGGCGCGCGCGCCACCGAAGCGCTGCTTCGATTGCCCGACCCGCCGACCGCGATCGTCTTTGCGGTCGACATGGCCGCGCTCGGAGCCTACCGCGCGGCCGCGGCACGCGGCCTCGGGATTGGCGCGGACCTTTCGGTCATCGGTTACGACGGGATTCCGGACGGCCAGTTCGCTTCGCCGCCACTGAGCACCTTTTCAGTCGACAGCCGCATGGCAGGCGAACGCCTGGCCACGCTGCTGATCGGGCAGATTCGGGGGGCCGCTCCCGACAGTCTCCGCGAAACCGTGGAGGCGAAATTCATTGCGCGCGGGTCGGATGCGCCGCCCGCATGCACGGAAAGTCCGCACGATGAGGCAACGACTCGCGCGGCGATTGTCGCAAGTCAACGGAGGACGAAATGAACAAGACGACAAAAATCACGGGCCGGTCCGTCATCGGCGCGCTGACCGCGCTGCTGCTGGCCGGCACGGCGGCAAGTGCAGACGGAATCAGGTTCTGGACCACGGAAGAACAACCGGATCGGCTCGCCAAGCAGCAGGCACTTGCGGCCGACTTCACGGCCGAGTCGGGAATCGAGGTTGACGTCATCCCGATCACCGAATCCGATCTCGGAGTCCGGGCGACAGCCGCCTTTGCAGCCGGCGACCTTCCCGACGTCATCTATCACCCGCTTCAGTATGCGCTTCCCTGGACCGAAGCCGGCATTCTCGACAGCGATGTGGCGACTGAGGTCATTGAGGGTCTGGGAGCCGACACCTTCGCCCCGGGCGCCCTCGGCATGGCTGCGGTGGATGGCGGTTACGCGTCGGTTCCCGTCGATGGCTGGACGCAGATGGTCGTTTACCGGAGGGATCTCTTCGAGGAAAACGGACTCGAACCGCCGAACAGCTACGAGAACGTGCAAGCGGCTCTTGCGGCGCTGCACAGCCCCCCGGACATGTATGGATTCGTCGCGCCCAACAAGGTTGACGAAAACTTCATGAGCCAGGTTCTGGAGCATGTCTTCCTGGCGAACGGCGTCTCGCCCGTCGATGCTTCCGGACTCAGCGCGCTTGACGAGGCGGCGACGATCGAGGTCCTGGACTTCTACAAGGCGATCACTGATGCCTCGCCGGACGGCGAACTGTACTGGAAGCAGTCCCGGGAACTCTATTTTGCCGGCAAGGCGGCGATGATCATCTGGTCGCCGTTCATTCTGGACGAGCTGGCCGGGTTGCGCGACAGCGCGCCGCCGACCATCAACGACGATCCGACATCCGGAGAGCTCGCGTCCCGGACCGGCATCGTCACCAATTTCTCGGGACCATCGAATCCCGACGGAGCCGCATGGGCGGACATTCGCTACTTCGGCATCACGTCGGACGCCGACATCGAGGCAGCGATCGCCTTCGTGAACTACTCGATGACCGAAGGGTATACTCAGACGCTCTCGATTGCGCCCGAAGGCAAGTTCCCGGTTCGCCGGGGCACGTCGGACGATCCAACCGGATTTGTTGACGCCTGGTCGAAACTGCCGGTCGGCGTCGATCGGAAGGCGCCGCTTTCCGACCTCTACGCACAGGAAATGATCGACGAGATCGTGGGCGGACTGAACGTCGCCAAGCGTTGGGGCGTGACGGAAGGGCAGCTTTCGCTTGCCTCGAAGATCATCAACAGCCAGGTCATCAACCGTCTCGTGCGCGAGTACATCGACGGCGCGCGCATGGGTCCGGACACGGTTGCCGCGCTGAACGAGGAACTCGCGAAGATCGAGTAACGCGAACCGCCCGGGCGGCATCGGCTGCCGCCCGGGCTGCTTTGCGGCGCTGTCCGCTTCCGGGCATGAAGCCGCTGCGTTGAAACAAGCGTCGGATGCTGCCGAATGACTGACTTGACATCCAGTGCCGTACCTGCCGGAACAGGACCGTTGCAGCGGCGCGAGGCGCGTCTGGCCTGGGCATTTCTCGGCCCGACCCTGCTGACGGTTTCGCTCGTCATCATACTGCCGCTGCTTGCGATCTTCTGGATCAGCTTCAAGCCGGTGAAGCTCGAGGATCTCAGGCCTCCCGCGCCGACGGTCTACGAGCGGCTCAAGGGCCAGGTGGACAGCGCCGGCGACGCTGCGGTGCTCGAATACCGCCTGCGCAACGCCTCGCGCGAACAGGCGATCGAGAACGTCGTCCTTCGCGACTCGATTCCGTCCGGCCTCAATCCCGTCAAAGTCGACGAACGCTGCCGACTGGACGGGCGATCCCTTGTCTGCGAGTTCGGCACCTGGGATCCCGGACATCGCGAGCGGCTGCAGATCGAGGTCGTGGCGGAGGATGCCTACATCGAAAGCGGCGTGACTCCGCGTGCCTCGCCGGCGCAGATCTCCGGAGACAGCGACTACATCCTCACGAACGCGGATTTCACCATCGCGAACTTCGTGCGCGTCTTCGACGGGTCGGAATTCTGGGCGGTGCTTTACGCGACGATGTTCTACACGGTTTTCGGGACGTTGGGCGCGCTCGCCGTCGGGCTGATCGCGGCGCTCATTCTCAATCTCGATTTCCGCGGCCAGGGCGTCTTCCGCGGTTTGTTCCTTTTCCCTTATGTGGCGCCCGTGATTGCGGTCGCATTCACCTGGGTGACACTGTTCGATCCGTTTTCCGGTTCGGCGAACGCGTTGCTTCTGCAGATGGGCGTGGTCGACAGTCCGATCAATTTCTTCGGTGAACGACCCATGGCCCTGATCATGGTCACCGTGTTCGAGATCTGGAGGTACTTCCCCCTGTCGTTCCTGTTCATTCTTGCCCGCATGCAGTCGATCGACAGCGACATGTACGAGGCTGCCGAAATGGATGGTGCCTCGCCATTCCAGCAGTTCTTCGCGCTGTCGATCCCGCATCTTGCCGGAATCCTGTCGATCCTGTTCCTTCTCAGGTTCATCTGGACCTTCAACAAGTTCGACGACATTTTCCTGCTAACCGGCGGCAACGCCGGCACGCGGACCCTCACCGTCAACGTCTACGAACAGGCCTTCGCGATATCCAACATAGGTGCGGGGTCAGCGGTCGCTGTCGTGATCTTCGGCTGCCTTCTCCTGTTTTCGGTCCTGTTCTTCCGGTATCTCAATCGCGAGGAAGGACTGTGAAACGGCTCCGGAACGGATTTCTCTTTGCGCCGGTGCTCGGCGCGGTCTGGACAGCCACGATGCTGACCTGCGTCACGGTGGTCCTTGCCTTCATGACCGGGGCCGCCGCAACGCTGAACCTGGCGGCAGCGGCGGTCACTGGCGCCGCCGCCGGCCTGGCGCTCGCCGCCCTGCCGGGCGGATTCTCCGACCGGCGCGGCAAGATCCTGCTCGCTGCAGGCGTCGCGCTCCTCTTCTCTGCGATTCGGCTCGCCGAACCGTTCGGGCTTCCGTGGACGGTGAACCCCGTCGCGCAGGGCTGCGGACTCGTCGCGTTTGCCGCGGCCACGGCTGTTCCTCTTCTCTCAATGATCCGGGACTACGGCTGGGGCGCCCAGGACCGTCACGCGTTCGAACACGTCATTATCCGGTTCCTGATCGGCATCGGTTACGTTGCCTTCACGGTGGCTGTTGTCATCCCGTTCTTCGTGATGGTCGTGACCAGCCTCAAGTCGCAGCAGGAGCTCCTCGCCAACCCCCTCGACTACAGCATCGAGCTCTCGAAGGGCTGGGAACTCTTCCGCTCGTACGATGAACTCTTCAACCAGTTCAATTTCGGCCGTTACCTCCTGATAAGCGCGTTCGTGTCGGTCGTGACAGTCTTCGTGACGCTCCTGTTCAGCATTCCGGGCGCATATGCGGTTTCGCGCCTGCGTTTCAGGGGAAAGGCCGTGTTCGCCCGGGCGATCCTGCTGATCTACATGGTGCCGATGATCGTGCTCGCGCTGCCGATCTACGTCGGTTTCTCGATCGCAGGCCTGCGAAACACGCTCTTCGGGATCCTGTTGATCTACCCGGTCACCACGATTCCGGTCGCGCTCTACATGCTGCAGGGTTACTTCCGGGGATTGCCGGCTGAGGTGGAGGAAGCGGGGCTCATGGACGGCCTGAGCCGCGTCGCCGTCATCTGGAAGATCACCCTGCCGCTCAGCCTGCCGGCGCTGGCGTCGGTTTCGCTCTATGTCTTCATGATTGCGTGGAACGAATTCCTGCTCGCGTTCATGCTGCTGGATGATCCCTCGATCTTCACCCTGACGCGCGGCGTGGTGATGCTCAACTCTTCCGAAATCCCTCGTCAGCACCTCATGGCCGGTTCGGTCCTCGCGACCGTCCCCGTCATGGCCATCTTCATGGGACTGGAAAGGTTCATGACGCGGGGCCTCACGGCCGGCTCCGTCAAGGGTTGAGCGATGGACAAACCGCTACAACTCGACGATGCGGCCAGAAGCATCCTGCGCCAGAACTGCCGCGGCAGCTACACCGTTCCGACGGCCAAGCTGTATCCCTTCCAGTGGAACTGGGACAGCGCCTTCATCGCATGCGGACTCGCGTCGTTCGACATCGACCGCGCGTGGACCGAACTCGAGACCCTTCTTGCCGCACAGTGGCGCAACGGGATGGTCCCGCACATTGTCTTCCATGCGCTGGACGCGGACTACTGTCCCGGTCCTGGCACATGGGGAACGGAAGGCGTCCCCGCGTCGTCCGGAATAAGTCAGCCGCCGGTCGCATCGACGATTGCGCGAGGGCTCTACGAACGCGACCGGAAAGCCGGCCGAAAGCGGATGGCGGCGATGTTTCCGAAGCTGCTCGCCTGGCACCGGTGGTTTCACGTCTGCAGGTGCGAGTCCGGTGCGGTAGCGGCCACGCATCCCTGGGAGACGGGCCGGGACAATGCTCCCGACTGGGACGTCGCCCTCGCCGAGGTTGACACCTCGCGCATACAGCCGTTCAAGCGGAGCGACCTTGAGCATGTCGAGGGAGACATGCGTCCGACCGGACTGGACTACGACCGTTACATGGCTCTGGTCCAGTTCGGGCGGGAAGTCGGCTGGGACGAGGAGAAGATCAGGTCTGACGGTCCGTTCCGGGTCGCCGACCCGACGCTGACATTTACGCTCCTGCGCGCCAATCGGGACCTGAGAGCGATCGCGGCCGAGTTCTGCGAGCCTGTCGCCGAGATCGACCATTGGATCGACTGTCTCGAGGCTGGCGCGGCAACGCTCTGGAATCCGGCCCTTGGCGCCTATGATTCCGTCGATCTGCGCAGAGGCGAAGCTTCGGGCAGCCTTTCGAACGCCTCGTTTCTCTGCTGGTATGCGGGCATCAACGAGCCGACCATGCTCGGCAAGCTCGAGGAAGTCCTGGACAAGGCCAGGTTCGGCGTCCCGAGTTACGCGCCGGACGGGGCCGGTTTCGATTCCCGTCGCTACTGGCGCGGTCCGGTCTGGGCAATGATGAACATGTTGATCGGGATCGGGCTCGGCGAATTCGGCTACGCCGAACTGGCTCGGCGGATCAGGAACGATGTCAGGTTGCTGATACTTTCCGGGGGGTTCGCGGAATACTTCGATCCGTGCGACGGCGCGCCGGCCGGCGGCAAGAACTTTTCCTGGACAGCGGCAGTCTGGCTCGCTTGGGCAACCCCGACCTTGAAGGAAGGAAACGATGGGATCGTTACGGCTTGAATCCGTTGAAAAGTGGTTCGGCGACGCGCAGGTCATCAAGGGCGTCGACCTCGAAATCGAAGACGGCGAGTTCGTTGTCTTTGTCGGTCCGTCCGGCTGCGGCAAGTCCACGCTTCTTCGCCTGGTCGCCGGACTTGAGGAAATCTCGCGCGGCCAGCTCATGCTCGACGGAAACGACGTCACCGGGCTGCCCCCTGCGCGACGCGGACTGGCGATGGTCTTCCAGTCCTATGCCCTCTATCCGCACATGACCGTCGCCCAGAACATGGGTTTCAGCCTCAAGAGCGCCGGCCAGCCGCGGGAAGTCATCGACGAGAAGGTCTCCGAGGCGGCGCGCGTCCTGAAACTGGAACCTCTGCTCGCCCGACGTCCCCGCGACCTCTCCGGCGGCCAGCGCCAGAGGGTGGCGATCGGCCGGTCGATCGTGCGCGATCCGACAGCATTCCTGTTCGACGAACCGTTGTCTAACCTCGATGCCGCTCTCCGGGTCGAGATGCGCTACGAGATCGCAAAGCTGCACCAGACGCTCGGCGCGACAATGATCTACGTCACTCACGACCAGGTCGAGGCGATGACTCTCGCGGACAGGATCGTCGTGCTCGAAGCCGGGAAGATCGCCCAGATCGGCGCACCGCCGGAACTCTATCGCCGACCGGAAAACATTTTCGTCGCAACGTTCATCGGCAGTCCGAAGATGAACATCATCGACTGCACGACCGCCGACGGCGAGTATCGCGTCGAGGGCGGCAGCCCCGGAGCCTACATGCGCGAAAGGCCTGCAAGCAAACTCGGAATTCGGCCGGAGCACATCACGGTGAACGCGAGCGGCGCCGGGCAGTTGACGGGTACCGTGGACGTGGTGGAATACCTCGGCGCTGATTCAAACCTCATCATCGACGCCGGAGCGCCGGGCAAGATCACGGTCCGCATCGCCGGCGAAAACATGCTCGCGCCCGGCGTTCCGGTGGGACTCGAGTTCGACGAGGCGCAGACGCACTTCTTCGACGCGGACGACCGCGCGATCCCCGCGTAGGTTTCCAGGATCTGCGTTCCCGGTCTCGTCCCGAACGTCAGGACGTCTGCCTCGCCGCCTTTCCGACAGCGAATGCCACGGACTCGGACGGCGCTGCCGCCGACCGTCAGGCCGACGATTGGAAGAGATAGCGAACACACGCCGACGGGTGCCCATTTGCCGTTCCTGCCGCGAGTGCCACGCCGGATTCGAGCGCCGTGTCGCTGCCAACGGCCCTGACTTGCCCGGGTGCGGTTGCTCCGTCGCCGGTCAGCATCGAGACCACCACGGGTTTCCGGAAATCGCCCTTCCGAACGACTGCCAGTGCGGTTGACGGGCAGTCACATCATTGTCGTCCTTGAATTGTGTCCCACGCCTGACAATCTTCGACCCCGACAGGATTGCACAGGAGCATCGCGTCGTACTTCATTCGGCATCCGATCGGGATCAAGTTGCGGTCCTCGCTCCCTGAGCGTCTTGCGGGCGTCGGGTTCGTTATGCCTTGTTTTCAAAAAACCCCACTTCCACTCCGAAGTGCAACACCTGCCATTTCCGCAGCGAGCGCGCAGCTCTGGTGCCGAAGATGGCCCTGTGATGGCGAATCCAGACCCCGGGACGCCGGAGATCCGGGCCCGAGGCGGCTGAAGTCCCGTCGAAACGCAGCGTAGCCGCGCTCTCCGGACGGTGCAAGCCGCGCCCAGGGGGCGGCGGCGGCCCGCCGGGCGAAGGGACAATGGCATTTTGTTAGTCGTGCGGAATTTTCGTTCTGATTTTCGTCCGGACGCAGGGCTCTGATTCACTGGTCTTTATCTGCGGTGCGGAATTTCGGGTTTCCCGGGGTTGACACCCGTCCCCGGCCATGGCATGTCATGCTTGGATCGGACCGTCTGTCAGGAGCTTTCAGCCATGGACCCGCGAATCGCTGCCCTCAAGTCCACCACCTTTCCGGGCCGGCGCTTCACGCGGCGCCAGATCGCCGACATCCAGGAGACCGTCGGGCTGTTCCCGAACGACAGCCGCAAGGAATTGTCGAAGACCATCTGCGAGAACCTGAACCGGACCACGCCGAGAGGCGAATGCCGGGTCGCTGCCGGCCTGCGGCTTCTCGAACACCTGGAGGAATGCGGGATCCTGACCCTTCCGGAGAAGCGCAACACGGCGGCGAAGTCGGAACCCAAGCCGATCGTCCATGTGCGGGCCTCCGATCCGCAGCCCGAGATCGCCTGCGGTCTCGAGGCCCTGGAGCCCCTGTCGCTGGAGGAGGCGGCGTCTCCGGAGGACGTGGCGCTGTGGAAGGCGCTCGTCGACAGGCACCACCATCTCGGATGCCCGCGGCCCTTCGGGCCGTGCATCCGCTGGTTCGTCCGCGACCGCCGCGGGCGGCCTCTCGCGGTGCTGCTGTTCGAGGCGGCGGCGCGGACGCTGCCGGCCCGGGACGAGTGGATCGGGTGGAGCGCGGCCGACCGCGACCGCCGGCTGCACCTCGCGGTGTCGAACAGCCGCTTTCCGGTGATGCCATGGGTCCGCGTCGACAACCTTGCGTCGAAGGCGCTGTCGATGGCGCTGCGCCAACTGCCCGACAGTTGGGAGGAGCGGCACGCCTGCCGCCCGGTGCTCGTCGAGACCTTCGTCGACCCGACCCGCTTCGACGGCGCCTGCTACAGGGCCGCCGGCTGGCAGCGGATCGGCATGACCGCCGGCAAGCGCAGCGGGCGCGGCGCCAAGCCGGCCAAGGAGATCCTGGTCAGGGCGCTCGACCCGGAGTTCCGCGAGATCCTGAAGGGAGAGGCGAAGCCCCGGCCACGGCCGAAGCGCCGCGACAGGCCTCCCGCCTCCGACGGCCGCTTCGTCGCGATGTGGTCCCGGGTCGCCGACGCGGCCGCCGACATCGCCGCCCGCCACGACCGGGAACGGCTGCAGAGACGCAGGGTGACGGACAGCCTCGTCGTCATGCTGTTCGTCTTCCGCCTGGTGCTGGCGCGCGGACAGAAAGGCTGCGCCACCGTGACGGCCGAACTCCGGGAGCAGTGCCGGCGGTCCGGCATCGCGCTGCCGCAGCCGCAGCCGGTCGCCGCCTCCTCGATCCGCAAGGCCCGCGCCCGCGTGCACGAGGACCTGTTCCGGGACCTGCACCGCGAGATCCTCGCGCACGGCATCCACGACCCGAACCGGAACGGACACCGGACCTTCGCCGTCGACGGCTCCAAGCTCAACCTGCCGAGACCTCTCGTCGAGGCCGGACATCCGCTCCCGAACGACGGCGCCCGCCACCCGCAGGGCCTGCTGTCCTGCCTGTACAGGCTCGACAACCGCATGCCCGTCGACTTCCTCCTCGCGTCCGACGCCGACGAGCGCGCCGCCGCGCTCGCCCATCTCGACGCGCTCTCCCCCGGCGACGTCGCGGTCCTCGACCGGGGATGCCTCTCCTTCGTCATGCTGCACGCCATGACCGTGCGCGGCCTGCATCCGGTGTTCCGCATCCAGCGCAGCTCCGCCGCCGCCTTCAACAGCTTCCGCGACGGCGACCGCGACGACGCCCGCATCAGGATCACCCCGGGAAAGGAGGCCCTGCGCAAGCTGCGGGCCGCAGGCTTCGCAACCCCGGTCCCTCCGGTCGTCCTGCGCCTGGTCCGCTACGACATCGCCGATGAACGATGCGCGCTCGCCACGACCCTCGACGACCCGGACCGGTACAGCGTGGCGGACCTCTCGGACCTCCATCACGGCCGCTGGTCGATCGAGGAGCCGTGCAAGACTTCCAAACATGTCATCGCGGTGGACGAATTCCACGGCAGGACCGAACGCGGCGTCCGCCAGGAACCCTGCGCCCATTTCAACCTCATCGCCATGGCACGCCTGTTCTCCAACCAGGGCGACAGCCTCCTCGACGACATGCACGAAGGCGACAGGGCGAAGATGCGGACGAACTTCTCCAACGCACTGGCCATGCTCGCCGTCAACCTCGAGGAGATGATCCTGGCCCAGACCGCGGCCCTGGCCGACGCCGTCGGGCGCATGGCGGACTCGATCCTCGCGGTCAGGGCGCGGCTGCGGCCGGGACGGTCGTTCCCGCGCCGCTCGCGAAAACCGGTCGGAAAGCGGGGCCGCAAGCGAGAGCAGACCGCGTAGCCCGAAACCCGCCGTCCGGACCGGAAAGGGGCGAAATGGCCCCGAACAATCATGCGACCTTAAGGAAACGACACCGAAACGTTAAGGAAATGCCATTGGGCGAAGGGAGGGCGGAGCCCGACCGAGGTCGGCGGGCCGCAGACGCCCCTTTCTCTCCCCGGACCGGTCCCTCCGCAGGACGGTCCGGGACGGCTCCTGTCAGGGAGGCCGCGCCTTCCGGAACGCCTCGGCCGGGGTCATGTATCCGAGCGCCTCGTATGTTCCGAGAACCGGAAACGAACCAAGGGGTGGCTGTGGAAAATTTTGGCGCGGGTTCCTGTGGAAAACCCGCCTCTTGCCTCCCGCCGCCTCCACGGTTCATTCCTGTGTCGGGACCGCCGCCGCCAGGCCTGGCGGCGGCGGAGCGGGGCCTGGCCCCGCAGGACGGGTCGGACCGGAAGCACCATGGATCGCGCAAGCGGATCCGTGCGGAAGCGTGGTCGGCCCGCCCTCCCTTCAGCCTCCCGGGTCCTGGATGGATGCCCGGGCTCGGGAACCGGATCATCGCGAGGATGGGAGCGGGAGAGCATGACCATCGTAGCCGCCGGCATTGACGCGGGCAGGAAGACGCCGGACATCCACCTGAACGGCAGGGATCACGCCGCCACGAACGGCGCGGACGGCTTCCGCAAGGTCGCCGGCGTCCCGAGGGACGGCGGGGCGGAGAGGGTCGTCATGGAGGCCGCGGGGCGGATGCGCCGGGCGCTCCGCCAGTCGCCGCGCGACCGGGGCTTCGCGGTCCCGGCGGGCAGTCCCCGCCAGTCCCGGGACTTCGCGAAGGCCGCCGGCGACATGGCGAGGACCGGCAGGGCCGGCGCCAGGGTGCTTGCCGCCTTCGGCGCCGCGTTCCCGGCCAGGCCGCCGACGGCGCCGGCCGAGGCGGCGATCGACCGGCTCCGCGACATGCTGGTGCTGCGGGAGAGGCTCGTCGACCAGCGCACGCAGCTGAAGGCGGTCTTCGACGGGGCCGGCGATCCCGACCCGGACGGGCCCGTCCCGAAGGTCCTCTCGGAGATCGAGGCCGGCGTCCGCCGGCACGACCGGCGGATCGCGGAGACGGTCGCAGGCGCGGAGGAGCTTGCCGGGAGCCGCGGCATCCCGATGCCGGTCCCGGGCATCGGCCCCGCCGCGGCGGCGGCCCTGACCGCCTGGACGGGCGGGCCCGGCGCCATCGGCAGCCGCCAGGCCGCGTCGCCGGCGGACGGAGGCGGCCGAGGGACGTCCCGTGCATGGCGGCGATGGCGGCCTGCAGGTTCAATCCCGAGATGGCGGAACTCCACGCCCGGCTCGCGGCGCGCGGAAAGCGCCGCGAGGTCGCCGTGACCGCGGCGATGCGGAGGACGGTCGCGGCCGCGAACGCCCTGCTGCGCGACCGGCGCATGCGGGAGGACCGGACGGCCGCGGCCGCCGGCTGACGCCCGCGCGGGCCGCGTCCCGCGGCGGTCCGCCGGGCCCGGAACGAATCAATGGACCGGTCGCGTCCCTGCGACCGGCGGGTTCCCGCCTGCCCGGACGGTCGCCCGGATGCGGACAGGACTGTGGACAGGGTGTGGAAAACCCGGACAGGGATCCCCGGAAACCGCCGAAAAACGCCGAATCCGGCCTTGACCCGAAACATGGATGCTTCCTCGGACGCGCGTTCAGCCGGTCCTGGACGGCCTTCACCTCCGCGTCGGTGATCTGCTGGAAGTCCGTGTCCTTGGAAAAATACCCCCGCACCAGGCCGTTCGTGTGCTCGTTCAGGCCCCGCTCCCAGGAATGGTACGGCGTGGCGAAGAAGAACCCGGCCCCGAGCGCCCGCGCCACCCATGCATGGCCCGCGAACTCCTTGCCGTTGTCCGCGGTGATCGTGCGGACCAGGGCGGCGAGCGGCAGCAGCATCTCGAGCAGCGCGGCGCCCACCGCGGCCGCCGTCCTCCGCCCAACCCTCTGAAGAAGCGTGCAGTTCGACGCCCGGTCCACCAGCACGCCAGCGCGCCGCTGTGGCCCTTGCCGATGATCGTGTCCGCCTCCCAGTCGCCGATCCGCTCCTTCGCCTCCACGATCTCCGGGCGCTCGGAGATGTCCGTGCGGTCCGGGATGCGGCCCCGGCCCGAATGGCGTCCGCCCTTCCAGTTCGGCTTCTTCCCGCGGCGCCGCAGGAAAAGGAAGAGCCGCCCGCCGGCCTTCCGGTCGGCGCGGACGTGCTGGTAGATCCACTCCCGGCCCGCCATCGGGATGCCCTCCTTGCGGAAGCGGCCGGCGGTCCGGTCCGGGCTCCAGCCCTCCGCAAGCCTGTCCTCCACCGTGCGCCACCGCTCCCGGGTCATCTTCCTGGCAACGGACGAGGCGGCGCTGCGCCGCGCCGAGGCCTTGCCCTGCGCTTGCAAGTGCCTGTATCCGCGCCCGCCGCCGTTGCGCCGGATCTCGCGCCAGACAGTCGTCCGGTCCCGGCCGATCTGCCGGGCAATGGCCAAGTCGGACAGTCCGCTTTTCCTCAGCGCGTATATCTGGCATCGTTCGCCATAGGTCAGGTGGTGGTAGCCGCTCGGCATGACAGCCTCCATGTTTCGTCACAGGGACTGTCGCCGCCATCTGGCCGATTTGCAACATCCTGCGCCGAAGGACGCAGGTCGCCACCACATCCGGTGTTGCACTTCAGAGTGGCACGGGGGAAACCAGTATAACTTGTCTGGTTTCAGAAACCTGGAATAACAATGCAGCCGATCAGCCTCGCCCTTCAAACTGCCTTTGCAGAACTTGTCGAAAGATGCCTCGACGCCAGTTTCGATCAAGACTTCGACGAGCGGAGACAGTTCGTCAAGGTCGCTTCAAAAGGGCGTGAATACTGGTATTTCCAAAAGTACCGGGATGGTCCGAGCGTCAGGTGGGACGCTTCCTGAACGCGGACGCCGGGGAGCAGGAGGAGGTGCTGCGGGCAGGCCTGGAAACCGCATAGTGGATCAACGTCGACGACATCAGCACCCGCCACAAGGCCGCGAACGGATACTGCACGGCGATCGGGTGTGTTCGGAAAGTCAATTTCAAATCACGGGACAACCTTTTCCGGCTTGGCCCGGTGACCGTGGTTCATCGTCGAGGTCAGCGAATGTGTGTCGAAGCGAACCAGAAACAACACTGGGTCGAGCCGGGGCTCCGGTTTGGGCTTGCCGATGAAGCTTCCGGTGCCGCAAGTCCGGTAGATTATTCACCGTGATGCAGGGCCTGGCCCTCATCATTGAACAGGTGCACGCGGGTTGGCAGCAACGCGACCCGCAGACGCCCCGTGGCGGTCGGAAAATGGTTGCGGTTCTCGATGACCAAGGTGCCCGCGGGGTGATCCGGACAGTGCAGGATGGTCGTACTACCGAGATTCTCGATGAACTTTACCTCCGTGTCGATTTCAAGTCCGCCTGCGCCCGGCTCCCCGAAGTTCTCCGGGCGAACGCCAATTGTAACCTGCGCTCCCTCGTCGGTCGGGGCATTGGCCGCGGGAATTGTCAGAACCTGGTTTTCGACGCCGCGAATCCCTACCTGAACGCCGGTTTCGGAGACGCCCATGACCGTTCCGGAAAGGAGATTCATCCTGGGCGAGCCGATGAATCCCGCCACGAACAGATTGCCGGGCCGTGCGTACAGCTCGACCGGCGTGCCGACCTGCTCAATTCTGCCCTCCCGGAGAACAACGATTCGGTCGGCCATTGTCATCGCCTCGACCTGGTCATGCGTGACATAGACCATTGTCGCTCCGAGCTGGCTGTGAAGATTGGAAATCTCCAACCGCATCTGGACCCTCAATTCCGCGTCGAGATTGCTCAACGGCTCATCGAAGAGGAAAACCTTCGGGTTTCGGACGATTGCCCTTCCGATCGCGACTCGCTGCCGCTGCCCGCCGGACAGTTGCTTTGGAAGCCGTTCCAACAGATCTTCCAGCCTGAGCACCCTCGCGGCCTCAAGGACATGACGTGCACGTTCCGACTTTCCCATGCCGGACATCCTGAGGGCGAATCCCATGTTGTCGGCAACATTCATGTGTGGGTAGAGCGCGTATGACTGGAACACCATGGCCACCTCGCGCCTAGCCGGATTGACGCCGCGCATCGACACGCCGCCAATCTGGATTTCGCCACCAGTCAGGTACTCGAGGCCGCAGATCAGCCGCAGCAAGGTGGATTTTCCGCATCCGGACGGCCCGACAAAGACCACGAGCTCTCCCGAATTGATGGTGAGATTCACGTCGTGGATGACTTCGACCTGATCGAAGGCCTTACGAACACTTCTGAGTTCAACCCGGCTCATGCCCGAATCCCGGATTTTGTTTCACCGGACACCTGTTCACTAAACCCGGAACCGCGTGCACTGCACGAATTGCAGAGGTGCCGCATCGTCGCTCCATTCATGGTAGCAGCAGGCGATCTGCCCATCTGGTGCCTGGACCACGGTGGGATAGCCGATGTGCTGGAAGAGGCCGGGATTCTTGAACTCGATCCCGCCCGAGACATGGCCGAGTCCCGCGGCACTCCCGAGGCTCGATGTCGGCTGGGAAGGATCCGAAATCCTTGGAACCCCGCCCTCCCGAATCACGAATTCGTCTGCCACGTCCCAGGAAACCCCGTCCTCCGACACTATCCCCCGGACTCCATAGGGTGGGCGGCGATACCCGTAAACCATCAGGTATCGGCCGTCCGCGAGCGCGATCATGTCGGCAGGATATCCCCAGATGTTGGTCCATTTCGGCGGAGTCCAGGAAAACCCGTCGTCTTCCGAAATCGTCATCACCATGTTCTTCGCGTCACTGCTCGGGTTGACATGGGTCCGCATGAAACAGACGAGGCGGCCGTCCTGCAAACGCACCAGCGCCGGCTCTTCGTAATCGATGATCGAGGCCGGGTCGTAGGCGATTGTCGAGTAGTACTCCCAGTTGACACCGCCGTCATCTGAGCGAATCAGGGCAGAACGGGTGGATTCGCCTTCGCCCTCCTCTCCGTACCCTCGGATGCGGCCATAAAGCCCCATGAGCAGTCCGGAGGACGGCAACTGCCAGCAACCGACGCGGCAGCCGCCGTGCTTCAATGGCCTGACATTGCAAGGAATCGGGGCGCTCCAACTCCTGCCGCGGTCAGTTGACTTCAGCACGAACGTTCCGAGCCAGCCTTGGGTCTTGTACGCCCAGGTCCAGTTGCCCCATTCATCGGTCCAAGGCTTTGAACTCCAGGACGGTTGTTCCGGATTCACGCCCCGCTTGAAAAACGCGGTTATGGTCAGGTTGACGATGAGCGAGCCGTCAGCCAATTCGCAAATGCCGCAATCCCAGTTGCCCGTCGTGTCGGTCCACGGCAACACGATTTCAGGTTCTGACCAGGAAACGCCCCCGTCTGCCGATCGCGTCAACAGCGTCTGACCGCTGTCGTGGTGGTACGGGTAGCGTTCCTCGTTGAATACCGCAACGATTTCGCCGGATGACAGTGTCCGCGCCGCGATCTGGTTGACGCAGTGTTTCGCATGGCGATAAATCACGTGGTGTCTGATGTCTGATATCTTGCCCATTTTCAAACCTCCAGTTCCGGATCGCGGCGTCATGCCTTGGCGTCAGTTGCACTGGCAATGTGCAAACCGACATTCTTGATCCGGAGATAATTGTTGATCCCTGCGAGACCACGCTCGCGCCCGAATCCACTGCTCTTCACGCCACCGGTCGGTGCCTGCACGCCGCCGATGAACCAGCCGTTGATCCACACCGTTCCAGCTTCCAGCCGTCTTGCAAGCCGCAGCGCACGATCGATGTTGCCCGTGTGAATGCCGGCCGCAAGCCCGTAGGGAAGGCCATTGGCCAATGCAATGGCCTCGTCTTCACCGTCAAATCCGAATGCAGACACCACCGGTCCGAATGTCTCCTCGCTTGCCAGCATGCTCGATGGATCGACGTCCCGAAAAACCGTCGGCTGCATGAAATACCCGGTTTTGCAGCCGTTCGGACGGGTTCCGCCCAGCAGCAGCCTGCCACCCCTTTCAATCGCGTCCGCAATGTGCCGCGTGACCTTGTTGAATTGGTCTTCGGAAACCAGCGGGCCGAGGTCTCCGCTGTCGCGCCCGGCCGTAGTCGTCAATCGTTCTGCGCGAGCGACGAAAGCCTTGAGAAAGGCATCCTTGATCTCGTGCTGCAACAGCAATCGTGACACCGAAGAGCAAACCTGTCCGCTATTGTCGAACGCCCCGTCAAGGGCTGCATTGACGGCCCGCTCCATGTCGGCGTCTGCAAACACGATCATCGGGTTCTTGCCGCCCAGTTCCAGCACCACCGGCTTGATCGATTGCCCGGCAGCGGCGCCGACCTTTCGTCCGGTTTCCACCGACCCGGTAAAGGTCACGCCATCAACCGAGGGATGAGTGACGAGGGCTGTGCCGGCCTCTTCTCCGAACCCAGTGACCACGTTGATCACTCCGGGAGGGAATCCGGCACCGGCAGCTAGTTCCGCCAGGGCGAGAGTGGTGAACGACGACTGCTCCGCCGGTTTGACAATCGTTGTGCAACCGGCTGCGAGTGCCGGCGCCACCGATCTTGCAGCCATTCCGAGAGGAAAATTCCAGGGTGTGATATGGGCCGTGACACCGAGCGGTTCGAGTTCGGTGAAGTCGAGGAATTCACGTCCGAGCGGGACCGAGGATCCTTCCAGCTTGTCGGCGGCGCCGGCGTTGTAACGCAACGTCGCCACGGAGCCGACGACATCATCCCTGGATGCGTCGAGCGGCTTGCCAACATCCAGAGTCTCGAGTCGCGCAAGCTGCTCGGCATGTGTTTCAAGCGCCGCCGCAAGAGTCAAAAGCATGTCGCCGCGCTGTTGCGGCGTGATAGCGCCCCAGCTACCCTGAAGAGCAGCACGGGCGGACATCGCGGCAGCGTCAATATCCTCCGCCGCACCTCGTCCGACACCCGCAATCACCCTTTCCGTCGATGGATCGATGACTTCCAGGATTTCGCCGGAAACCGCGTGGCGGGGTTCATTGTCAATGAAGACCGAAGCAAAGACAGGCGGTGCTCCACGGGTATCGCGGGTTTGCCCGGGGGCCTGCCAATCCAGAATCGAGCCGGGGTCATCGGGGCATGGTGTCGGGGAACGGACGGTCACTGCCGGATGCCGCCCTGCGAGATTCCCTGGATGAAGTATTTCTGCAGGAAAAAGAACAAAACGAGGCTTGGGATCGACAGGACCGTCACGCCGGCCATCGCGACCGAATAGCCCTCCAGTTGGGTATGGGTGCCGACGACAGGTGCGAAGGCAGCAATGCCCACCGGCAGGGTCTTCATTTTTTCGTCGAAGACAACCAGGAGCGGCCAGAGAAAATTGTTCCAGTTCAGGGTAAAGATGATCACTGCCGCGGCGATCATTGGTGCCCGGGCAAGGGGCAATGCGACCAACCAGAACAACCGGAACGGACCAGCCCCGTCGAGGCGGGCCGCATCCATGATTTCTCCCGGAAATGTCAAGAAGAACTGGCGAAAGATATAGACCGAGAACACATTTGCAATCGTCGGCAAAATTAGAGCCTGGTACGTGCTTGCCCATCCGATCTTGATGAACGCGAGCAGCATCGGGATGACCGAAACCTCGACCGGCATCATCAGCGAGGCAAGGAAGACCAGGAAGATTGTCGCACGTCCGGGAAAGCGAAACTGCGCCAGGGCAAACCCGGCCATGGCGCCGAAAAACACGCAAATCGCGGTCGAGGTCACCGCTTGGACGAGGCTGTTGATGGTCCAGCGTACAATTGGATACTCGAAGACCTTGAAATAATTGTCCAAGGTAACCCGACGAGGGATCCACTCGATGGATTCAGTAAGAACGTCGGCTGGGTACTTGAACGAGGTTATCACCATCCACAGGAACGGTGAGACCCACGCCAGCGCGACGATCATGCCGATCAACCAGACGAATACGTCACCCGGTTGCATACCCCGCCGTTCAAGCCAGTCCTGCATCAAGCCAGTTCCCGGACCACGAACCGTTGAACAACTGTGGCAAACAGGATGACCACGAACAGCATGATCGCCAGCGCCGAAGCATATCCGAAAAGATTGCGAACCAGGGCGACCGAGTAGATGTAGTGGATCGGCGACGACGACGAACCGGCAGGTCCACCGTTCGTCATCACGTATACCTGGCTGAATATCCTGAGCGTCGAAATCAATTGCAGGGTGATCACCATCGACAGGACGGGCCGCAAGTGCGGCAGAATGATAAACCGCAGACGGTTGAACGGGCCAGCACCGTCCACGGTCGATGCCTCGATCAGGTCGCGTGGAATGTCCTGCAATCCTGCAAGCAGCAGGACGAAGGCAAGACCGAGGTCCCACCAGATCGACGCCATGGAAACCCCGATCAGGGCCCAGTCGGTTGACGTCAACCAGGGAATCGCGCCAATGCCGAAGATGGCGAGCGTATTGTTGAGCAGCCCGTATTGGGTGTCGAGCAGGTACACCCAGACCAAGCCTATCACGGTTGCCGAGACGACATTCGGCGCGAAAAACAGAGTTCTGGCGAGTCCGGACAACGGGTAGGACCTGTTCACGAACAGGGCGAAGACCAGTCCCAGGACCGTCACGCCGGGAACGATGATCAATGCATAGAGAAAGGCGTTGCGGATGGCGACCCACACCCATTCATCGGAAACGGCGGCTCGATAGTTGTCGAACCCGATCCATTCCGGCCGGCCGACTATGCTCCACTCCGTGAGTGCCACGTAGGCACCGAATATTACCGGAGCAACATTGAAGAGAAGAAACGGAATCGCGAAGCACGCGACGAAGGCATACCCGATCCAGTCGATCGGCCGCTTTTCGCCGGGCAGCGCGTCGGCTCCGTTTTGGCCGGTTCTTGCTACAAGGGTATTCAAGACGGCGACAACTCCGCAGTCGGCGCTGCCCGCCACCACGTGGGGACAGCGCCTTTCCGCCTGGGATCAACCCTTGTCGAGAGCTGTCTGCCACCTTTCCTGCAGCTGGGACATCGCCTCCTCCGGTGTCTTCGAACCTACCCAAACGCCTTCGAGCGTGCGGGCCAGGAAGTTGCCGCCGGAGTAAATGGTGAACTCGGGTCCGGCCACGACGGGAACCTCGGGTATTGTCGCGAATTCCATCCCTTCGACGAACGCGCCACGCACGCTCCAGGGGTGACCTGCCGTCTTGTAGTCCGGCCGGTCAAGAATCGATTGCCGTGGCGAAGCACCGCGCCCGACCGTTGTCCAGAGGAAACTGTTGTCGGACAGCCATTTGACGGCGTCGAGCGTGGCCGCGTAACGCCCCTGATCCTGTTGAGCGTAGAGTTCGAGGCCACCCATCTCGAAATATGTCTTGAGTTCGTTGCCGACCTTCGGGAATTTCGCGGTCATGAAATTCAGGCCTTGCCCGACGTAACCGTTCAACGTCCACGGTCCGGTCCAGAAAATGGAACCGTTTCCGGAACCGAACGCCTTGTAACGGTCCGTGACATCGCGGGTTGACACCTTGTGCTCGTCGAACAGCGCAAGAACCCATTCCATTGCCGCAATCCCTGCTTCGGGATTGATAGCCGCTGTCTTCAGATCGTCGCTGGCGCGACGGAATCCCATTTGTTCGGCGACGATCCCCCAGGTGACCGTCGGCTGAACCCCGGAACCGGTCATGAGGATTCCCGAACGCGTAACCGTGTCACCGTCAAGGCGGGTCATGGCCTTGCCCCATTCGATCAGCTCTTCACCCGTGGCAGGAGGGGCATTGGCATCGAGTCCGGCTTCGGCCACATGGTCCAGATTGATCTCCGGTTGCAGGCTCATAAGATCCATGGGGATCATGAAGATCGCGTTGTCATACTGCGGATAACGGGCCGCCTTGACGGACAGATCGGAGAAGTCCGCGATATCCAGACCGACTTCGCCGATCAGGTCATCCAGCGGAACCGTCACGCCATCGCGGGCAAATTGCGCAGTCGTGCCGGCGATCCCCCAGCCGAAGTCAGGTGCACGCCCGGTGGCAGTCGCCGCGAGAACCTTGGTGCTGTACTGATCGAAAGCGACCAGTTCCATGCGAATCTGGACACCCTTGTCCTTGTGGGCTTCGTTGAAGCTGTCGATCATCTGGGCCCAGATCTCGCCGTCGGATGCGGAGAGCCAACTCCAGTGCACGATCTCGGTATGACCGGATGCGAAGACACGGGATGCGCCAAGATATGGAGTTGCAAGTGCGGCCGCGGCCGAACCCTTCAAGAGCGTTCGCCGTGAAATTCCTTGGGCCTGTGATTCTGTCGTCTTGTTTTTCACGTTGTTCCTCCCGTGCTAATGACATCCTGAATTTCTCGAGAGAAGGCTGGCGGCAGCTGTTGTTTCCGCGATCCGGTGTCAAGGGCCGGTCCGTCGTACGACTACGACCAGTCCGGTTTCCCGAATTGAAATTCCGACCGGCTCAAACCCGTTGATCGGGGATGAATCCGTCGGCCGATTCGATTCGAGCCGAACCACCCGGGTGAAACGCGAATACGGCCAGGCTAGTCTCCTCCCGAATTGACGATTGCACAACCAGTCCGCCTTAAATTGATAATTTCAGACAGGAAGTTTACCGAACATGCCAAGTCAGTGAGCCCTGATCGGGCAAGACAATCGGTATCGTCATTCGAATGGGTAACGGTGTACCGGAAGCGATGTATCGGCCGACATCGAAATGGATCGACCGGGACGGCCGTGCAGGAGTAATCTGCAGGACTTTCAGGACGTGTACCCTGCCGGTCAGCACATCGAGGCGGCGGCGTGCCAGTAGCTGTCCGGTGGCGGTCCAAAGTCGTTGAGCATGCAGGAATAGACGGCCGTGGGATCGAACGGATAACGGGATTCCATGTCCGGCGTGAGACAGATTCCCAGGCCTTCCGCATCCGGGAGAATTATCCGGCCGGCCTCGATCCTGCCCTGGTCGCCCATCATTTCCGCCCCGAGCGGAAAGGCCAGCATCGGGTACTCGACGAGGTTTCCCCCGGCTGCAAAGGCGGCATGATAACTGGCCATGATCGCTACCGCGCCACCCCAGGCATGAACCACGACATCCACGTCCGCCTGTCGCGCCGCCCTGAAAACTTGCATGACCGGACCAATGCCGCCGATTACCGACGCGTCGGGCTGGACAAAGTCGTAGCTTCCGGCCTGCAATCGATCGATCAATTCCCGGGGAGTGGTAATGGTCTCACCACCGCACACCGGTGTATCGGTACGCGACCGGAGTTGCCGGAAGCCTTCCGGGTACTCCGTCCCGATGGCTTCCTCGATGAAGCAGATGCGCTGGTGCGCGTGTGCATGGACCGCGTCGATGAATGCGACCACGTCATCGACGGCCTGCGGCGGGTCGGCGAGGTTCTGGCACATGTCGACACCGACTTCTATGCCTCGGCGACCGGCTTCGTTCAGAATCCATGTCGTCCTGTGGACGTCACTCTTGACGGAACGCACCTTGTAGATGTCGATGCCCAATGACCCCAGCAAGTCGAACTCGCGGTAAAACTGCTCCTTCGAGTCACAGCATCCGCCACTGCCGTAGACCCGGATGGAATCGGAGGTCGCGCCACCCAGCAATTCGTGGACGGGAATCCCGAGGCTCTTTGCCTTGGCATCATGCAGTGCGATCTCGAAACTGCTGATGACGTGACGGGCGGCGCCCTGCATGGACCAGTAGTCACATACGCTTCGCAGGTCCCGGACCCGGCGGTCGATGTCATGGCCATCGCGTCCCATGACGTAAGGCTTGCAGAGGTCGACGATTTCCTTGAAAACCAGGGGCGCGAAAACTGCGAGGTACCCTTCGCCGAGACCTGTCACACCGTTGGCGAGGGTGACTTCGACCATGCCGACGGTCCGCTTGGGACCATTCGGGAAACACTCCCTGATTTCCGGGTCATCGGCATCGGCGTAGGGTGAACTCAGCAGTACGCAGCGGACATCCACGATCTCGACCATCAGTACCCTTTCGAAAAATCCACCACGCCATTAAGTGCCAGGCCGAACCGGTAACGCGCGAGATTCGAAGTGAACACCTTGATCTTCCGATTGTTTTCATCAGTCGACCCGCCGCCACTGTGCTGCGTCAGGACAATGTTCGGACAATGCCACAATCGATCTTCGGGAGACAGGGGCTCCTCGTTGGTCACGTCGATGACCGCGCCGCCCAACTGGCCGTTGCAGAGCGCTTCTGCCAATGCGTCTTCGTCGACAAGCGACCCGCGACCGAAATTCGCGAACACCGCGTGTGAAGACATGTTGCCGATCCTCTGGCGGTTGAAAACGTTTCTGGATCGCGGCGTGTCGGGTGCCGCACAGGCGACCACATCCGCTTTCGCCAGCGCCTCGTCGAGGGCCTTTCCGGTCCAGTCATGTCCAAACCTGGCGATATTGCATCTGAACGGAGCGAGGAGTTCGGCGAGGCGCCTGTTGATTGCCCCGAAACCGAACAGAACCACGTTGGCGTCCGCCAGGGTTTGAAGTTCCGCTCGGATCGGATCACCAATCCACTCGACTTTCTCTTGCAACCTGACAAGTCGGTCGATTCCGCGCAAAAGCGTGAGAATCCCCGCCAGGCAGGATTCGGCGACCGGTTCAGCATAGAATCCTGCAAGATTGGTAACCGTCATGCGTTTAGCAAGCAGCGTCCAGTCGAGTTCAAGATATTCATTGAATCCTGTCGACGTCAACTGCAGCCACTTCAGGGTGCCAGCTTCCGGGAGCCATTCCGGGGGCGGGTTACCGAATACGACTTCGCTTTGCAGGAAGTCCGGACCTGGCCCTCCACTCGGGTTTCCGCCGTTCTGAAAGCGGAGCCGGGCGTCACCGACCGCTCTCTGCAACCGCGCCTTCAGTTCACCGTCGAGATCAAGACAAACGAATATCTCCATCGACTACCCTCGCTCCATTGAGTCGAGTTCCTGCGCCGCGAAACACCATTGCCGCTTCGACTCCTGCTGACCAGCACCGCCGAGCCCGGCTCCTAAGCGGTGCTGTCGGCTTGAATCAGCCGTGGTGCACCTATCCTCTCGAGCATGTCCCGGGCTTTATCCCGATAGATCGTCCTGACATCGCGGGTGGGAGGCCGGCACCGGCTTGACGGCAGTCCGACCAGTTCCATGCAAAGCTTGTCCAGGTAACCGTCTCCGCTGGTATAGTTTTTTTCGATCTCGACCCATAGCTTGTAGAACGGCATGGCCTCAATGACCAGCATGCGGGCGATTTCGGAATAATTGCCGGCGCGGATCTCGTCCATGAGCTTGATTCCCCATTCCGGCCAGAAGTTGCAATTGTGGACCTCGAAGGCGCGTGCCCCGAGTGCCGGCATCGCCGAGGTGGCAAACAGGAGGTTGTTGTCGATGATCGTGAACCGGTCGGAAAAATGCGTTATCACGTCTTCAAATTCCATGGCGTCAGTTCGTGGAGCAGCCCATTTCAAGCCGACCACGTTTGGGATCCTGGACAGGCGATCCACCATTGCGAACGACATGTCCGAACTTGTCCAGAACGTGTTGTAGATGATCAGTCCGATGTCGGGTTCGGTCTCGGCCGCAACGCGTACGAATTCTTCGAAATCACCTTCGGTATGGACGAAATAGTACGGGCATGACACCTGGATGTAGCTTGCCCCGACTTCCCTTGCCGCCGTCGCGAGACGCTGAAGTTCAAGGGTGCTGGTCGTTTGCGCCCCCATGGCGACCGGCACCTCTCCAGACGCCTCATCCACGACGATCCCGGCAACCCGCACCCGTTCATCAAAGGTCATCGTGGAAAAGTCTCCTGCCGCACCACCGGCCAGCAGCGTTGCGTAGTCGGCGTTCAGGCCGGCATCCACGACGAATCGGACGTATGCACGCAGCGCGTTTTCATTGATCGGGAATCCCGGTTCGTCATGAAAAGGGGTAGGAACCGTGACGTAACACCCGGTCAATCCGGACTTGAGACTCTCTGCGTTCACGGTACACCTCGTTGTTTTTCCGCCACCTGTCAGTGCGTCAGCGCGGCGGGGTGGTCGGCCTGTTGCCCCATCATACAGGGACAAAACAATTTCAGTCTTGCCCCCGTAGCGATCAAACATTTGATATTCTCTGCCGAACAATATACCCTGCCGGCCAAATGCAGCAATGCAGGCGGGACATGTCCGCAACTGACAGGAGATTGACGGACAGCATCCGGTTCAACCTGATCATGCAATCGGAGTTTCCGCTGAACGCGCTGGTTCTCGCAAGCGAGGCACTGCGCATAGCGAACCAGAACACTGGCCGCAACTTCTTCGCCTGGACATTCGTGACGGAAAACGGGCAACCGGTAAGGGCCAGCAACGGCATGTGGTTGAGCCCCGATACCGGAATAGAGAACATGCCGAAAGCAGACGTGTACCTCCTATTCGAAGGCAATCTGCCGACGCAACTCAATTCGCCGAAACTCATGGGACCAATCCGCACAGCCGCACGCCATGGCGCCGTGGTCGGAGGTGTCGATACCGGGGTCTTCGGGCTTGCCGACGCCGGGATAATCGGGCACCAGGATGATCTTGACGTGGTCCTGCACTGGGAGGCAGCGGCAAGTTTCCTCGAGCGCTATCCGGAAGCGGTGCTCAGGGATCAGATCTATATGGTAACCGGGCGCGAGGCGCATTGTGCCGGCGGGGTGGCAACGCTTGACATGGTACTGGAACTGATTGCCCGGTACCGCGGACAGGCACTGGCAAACGAGGTTGCAAATGCACTCGTCCACACGCGCAGGAGGGCAACGGTTCCGCAACGCGGCAGCGGTTTGCCCGAAGTTGACGACCGCCAATTATCCCGGCGGCTGGTTCGCCTGATGGAGGAAAACCTCGAGTATCCTTTAACCAATTCGGAACTTGCCGATGAGCTGGGCATCTCTCCCCGAACGTTGTCACGGGCCTGCAACCGGGCATTCGGCCAGCCGCCGATGCGGTTGTACATGAGTGTCCGGCTCCAGGCGGCAAGGAACTTCCTGTTTTACGATGACTTTTCGATCAGCGAAGTCGCCTTGGCTTGCGGGTTTTCATACACGGCAGTGTTTTCCAGGGTCTTCAAGCGGCAATTTGGCCAAACGCCGCGCGAATTCCGGGGTTATTTGCGGGAACGCCAGAACCTCGCGTTTCGTCCGGAATTGCGGCGCATCCTCGTTTCTCCAACAAACTGAGGGGGGGGTCGGCGACACGCGAATGCCGCGGTCGCCGCCGGTTCGGGTGCCGGTGGCGGAGAGCATTGGGGTAAAAACCTGGCATCGGCTGCGACCCGGAAACGGAAGCATGTGCGAAGGCACGTGGATTTGACGGTTGCTCCCGACCGTTACCGCTATCCGCCCGCAAAGGACGCCGAACAATGTTGCATGACGGAACACCGGTTGGGTTGACCCGGCGAATCTGATCCTTGGCATCCGTTCCAACCGCCGCGTCTGATACCCTGGGAGGCAATTGACGCGAGCGTGCGGACAAACCCGGCGATGCCGGAATTGACGGAGGCGATCTACAAGGGCATCGAAAAGATGACGACCCGCACCAAGAAGGGACCACCCGGACGCGACGCCAACCCGCTTCCAGCGGCGGGACGCAGAACCGAGGCCTCGTCATTTCACGGTGTAAAATGCTGAAGACGCTTCGGGGCTAGTCCCCGGGAGAGAGAACCGAACCGGGAAAATGTGGCCAGTGCACGCTCACAGCGCAAAAGTGCGGTCAATTTGTTGGCGGTTTTTTATAGCGCGGGATTTTGGCGGTAACCCGCGTTTTTGAGGTGATCGGATCAGTTTTGCAGGATCATCCGATGCCCGCCAGATTTCGCCATGACCAGGCAAGCACCGCGTTCTTGTCGACTTTCGCACGTGAGGAGCCCAGCACTCAACCGTTAAGGTCTTTGGTGACGACACAAGTTCGGTCGCTGGCAGATTCATGCAGTCCGGAGAATGAACGACCTTGCGGGCGTTCAGCGCGGCCTGTCGTTGCATTGTGATGCGCCGCCTAACGCAGGGCGCGTTTCTCTCCGACTCTACATCACACAGAAGCCAACAGGGTTTTTTCAAACGCGATTGCCTTGGATCTTGGCCAAAAGGAATCGATTCCGTCTGTCACCCCGACTAGAATTCACTCTACATACAGTTCTGGGGGTTCCGCCGGTGGCTAACGCTGCGTTAATTCGCACCCTTGAGGAAAATGACCTCTCCCGTTCGGCCGCCGAGGCGATCGCCGAAGCCATCGACCGACGGCGGAGCCCGCGCGACGACCCCTGGATGCTGGCCTATGCGGTGTTGCTGACGGCCCTTCTTGCTGACGGTTTCGGCTGGACGGCGGCCCAGTTCAACGCCGTCGACAGTCAGTTCAATGCACTCGATAGCAAGATCGACGCACACGGCGAACGGCTGGCCCGGATCGAGACTCTGCTATCCGAGCGCCTGCCCGCACCACAGTAATCCCAGCACCGAACACGAACTTTGTCCTTCCGAGTGTGCATTTCCAATATAGGCGACCTCCACGCCTTGTGCTGGATTCATGCGGAGCGGAGAGCATTCGCAAGCTGAACGGAAGCGCTCTGTAACGGCATGAACGGGTCGATGCCGTGCCGGAAAGGGTCTGAAAGCTCTGCCGCTACCGGAAGCGTCCCTGGTCGCTGCGCAAGCGCGTCATGGATGAGCGGTTCGACCAGCTCTTCGGCACGGTCGCAGGCTACGCCAGCCTCGACCGGCTGAGGGCGAACAGGGACGAGTTGCTGCGCGTGCTCGACCATCCGGAGACACCGCTCCACGCCAACTCGGTCGAGAACGAAGTTCGGGACTATTTGACCCGGCGCAAGGTCTCGTTAGGAACCCGGAGCGATGCCGGGCGGGCAGCACGGGACGGTCATCTCGGGGCGCTGAAGACCCCTGCTGCAAGCTCGGCGTGCCGTTCCGGGACTGCCTGAGGAACCGCCTCGGCGTTGCCGGTGTCCCTGCCGTGCCGAAGCTCGCCGACTTCGTCAGGCAGCGCGCCCGCGGCCTGACACGCCCCGGCCCGGCAGCGCCTGAACGCATCCGGGATTCACCAGGTCCGGAGAGCACGCAGGCGCGGCCCGCCGGTGCCGTTGCCGACCTCCCGGGAGCGACGGAACACGACGCCGGACGCGGCGGCAATTCCCGGAAGTTGCCCCTACTACCGTGGATGGCCGGCAAGCAAGCTCGGAATTCGGCCGGAGCACATCACGGTGAACGCGGGCGGCGCCTGGAAGCTGACTGGTGCCGTGGACGTGGTGAAATGCCTGGGAGCGGATTCAATCCTCATCATCGACGCCGGATCGCTGGGCGAGGTCGCCGTCCGCGTCGCCGATGAACACAAGCTCTCGCCCGGTGTTCCGGCGGGGCTCGAGTTCGATGATGCGTCGTTGCACTTTTTCGACGCGGACAACCACCTCGCCGCCCGCCCGGCAGTGAATGCCGTGAACTCAGACGGCGCTGCCGCCGACCGTCAGGCCGCCGATCAAAAGAGTTGGCAGTCCCACGCCGACCGGCACCCATTGCCCGTTCTTGCCGCAAGTGCCGACGCCGGGGTCGAGCGCCATGTCGCTGCCAATGGCCCTGATTTTCCGGAGCGCGGTTGCTCCGTCCCCGATCAGCGTCGCGCCCTTGACGGGCTCCAGGATCTCGCCGTTCCGAACGCGGTAGGCTTCCGTGCAGCTGAACACGAACTTGCCGTTGGTAATGTCGACCTGTCCGCCGCCGAATCCGACGGCGTAGATTCCGTCCCGCACCTCGGAAACGATGTCTCTAGGGTCTGCATCGCCGGAGAGCATGAAGGTGTTGGTCATCCTTGGCATGGGCGCGTGGCCGAATCCCTGCCTCCGCCCGTTGCCGGTCGGCCTGACCCCCATCAGCCGCGCATTCTGCCGGTCCTGCAGGAAACCGGTGAGAATGCCGTTCTCGACGAGGACGTTCCGCCCCGAAGGCGTTCCCTCGTCGTCGAAGGAAATCGATCCGCGCCGGTCCGGAATGGTTCCGTCGTCGACAACGGTTACGCCGTCCGCGGCGACCTTTTCGCCCATGAGGCCCGCGAACACTGACGTTCGCTTGCGATTGAAGTCGCCTTCGAGACCGTGACCGACCGCCTCGTGCAGGAGGATTCCCGGCCAGCCGCTTCCCAGTGCCACGTCCATGACGCCGGCAGGCGCCGCTTCCGCGCGCAGGTTGACCGTGGCGATGCGCAACGATTCGCGGACAAGGTCCTGCCAGCAGTCCGGCTCGATGAGTCCGGACATTCCGGTACGTCCCCCGCTTGCGGCATAGCCGGTTTCCCGGCGGCCGCCTTCCTCGACGATTACCGACACATTGAGACGCGTCATGGGGCGCCGCTCGCCGAGTCGGATGCCTTCCGGGCGGAGAATCTCGACTTCCTGGTGCGAGGCGGAAAGCGTCGCAGAGACCTGGATCACGCGACTGTCGAGATCCCTGGCAAAGGCGTCAATGCCGCGCAGCGCGTCCAGTTTCACCTGGAAGTCGGCATCCGCGATCGGATCGCGGTCGGTGTACAGTCGGCGGTTCGTTGCGGGAGGCGGCCGCATGATGCTGCCGCCTGAACCGACGGCGCTGCGCGCCGTTCGAGCCGAGCGCCGGATCGCCGCTTCCGAAATCTCCGTGGCGTGCGCGTAGCCGATGGCCTCGCCGTGGACCGCGCGAAGTCCGAAACCTTCGGAGACGTTGAACGATGCGGTTTTCAACCTCTGGTCATCGTAGGTCAGGGTTTCGTCCCTGCGGTGCTCGAGAAACAGTTCTCCGTCATCGCCTCCGGCCACGGCGTCGCGAAGGATGCCGAGCGCGGTCTCTTCGTCAAGATGGGTTTCGAAGGGGCGGAATTCTGTCCCGGCGCTGGTCATTGGGCCGTGTCCTTGCTGTGGCGAACCGGTTCGCGACCGGCAATCCGCCCTCAAGGCGAGCCTGCTGGCCTGCAACCGCTGGTTCCCCATTGATACGTGCGGCGGGCAAAGCGTGGCAATCGCGGATTTTCCTCTTTCTGCGGTTTGCAGTGCCCCCGTCCGCGAATATAACGGGCCACCGAACAATCGACGGGAATCGATTCATGCGAGTTTCAGGACATCGGGGACTTCGTCACGCTTTGCTGGCCGCCCTCCCTGCATGGGCATTGGCGGACGGGACGGCTGCACAGGACGGGCTTGGAAATCTCGAGGCCATCGGCAAGCCGGTCAGCGAGGGAATCAACTTCCAACCCGCCGTCACCGAAGTGGCGCGCGACATACTGTGGCTCGACAATTTCCTGCTGATCGTGATCACCGCGATTTCGCTGTTCGTGATATTGCTGCTGTTGATTGTTGCGGTGCGGTACAATTCGCGGGTCAATCCCGTGCCCGCGCGGTTTACGCACAATACGCCGATAGAAATCGCGTGGACCGTCATCCCCGTAGTCATCCTTCTAGTCATCATTCCGCCGTCGCTGTCTCTTCTCTTCAAGCAGATGAGGATTCCGGAAGCCGACGTGACGATAAAGGCGACGGGCAACCAGTGGTACTGGACACATGAATATGTCGACCACGGGTTCGAGTTCGACAGCTTCCTTCTTGAACGCGATCAGCTTGCGGAACACGGCTATAGGGATGACGAGTACCTGCTCGCGACCGACACGGCGGTCGTGGTGCCGTTGAACCGGACGGTCGTTGTTCAGGTTACGGCGTCCGACGTGATACACGCGTGGACCATACCGGCCTTCGGCGTGAAGCAGGATGCCGTTCCGGGCCGGCTTACCGAACTCTGGTTCCGGGCCGATCGGGAAGGCGTCTATTTCGGGCAGTGTTCGGAACTCTGCGGCAAGGACCATTCCTACATGCCGATCACCGTCAAGGTCGTGAGCGAAGATGTGTACGAACAGTGGCTCGACGGGGCTATCGAGGAATATGCCGGCATCCCGCGAAGCGGAAGCAAGTCGCTGCGGGTGGCGATGAATTGACGAAGGCATTTCGCGCGGACGTCCTGGCGGGATTCGCCGCGCGCCTGACTGGATGATCGAGACGTGACGGACATCTCAATCACGGACCAGCATCACGGCGATGCGGAGGTGGGCGATTTCTTCGCGCTGATGAAGCCGCGGGTCATGTCGCTCGCCGTGTTCACCGCGGGTGCCGGTCTGGTCGTGGCGCCGGCTCCCGTGCATCCGGTGATTGCATTCGCCTCGGTTCTCTTCATCGCCCTCGGTGCGGGAGCTTCCGGAGCCCTGAACATGTGGTGGGATGCCGACATCGACGCCGTCATGGCCCGGACGCGCACCCGACCGATTCCTGCGGGGCGTATCGGGCGAGAGACTGCGCTGACTTGCGGGTTGTGGCTCTCGGGTCTTTCGGTGGCCATGCTCGCCCTGACGGCGAACCTGCTCGCCGCCGGACTTCTTGCCGCCTCGATCTTCTACTACGTCGTGATCTACACCATGTGGTTGAAACGCACGACGCCGCAGAACATCGTCATCGGCGGTGTCGCCGGCGCGTTTCCTCCTGTCATAGGGTGGGCGGTTGCGACCGGAAGCATTGGCCCCGAGGGCGTGTTGATGTTCGTGCTTGTCGTCATCTGGACGCCGCCGCACTTCTGGTCGCTTGCGCTGTTCACGAGTGGCGACTACGCCCGGGCAGGCGTGCCGATGCTGCCGGTGACGCACGGGCCGGAACGAACGCGGAGCAGCATTCTTTTCTACACGGTTGCACTCGCGCCGGTGTCGTTGCTCATCGCCTTCACGTCGATCGGAGGACCCGCCTACCTCGCGCTCGCTGTCGTTCTCAACGCGAGATTCCTGGCCGGCGCGCACCGGCTGTGGCTGCGTCGCTCCGACGATGCCGAAGCCGACGGGCACGCTCGCGAGAAGGCGTTCTTCCGCGCATCGCTTTCCTATCTCTTCCTTCTGTTTGCCGGCCTGATCCTCGAAGCCGCGTGCCGCGCGGGCGGATGGACCGTTGCCGGATGGCCGGTCCTCTTCTAGCGCGATGACGACAAGGGGCAGCCACGTGAGCGACCGTCATTTCCGGCGGCGGAAGACGAACCTTGCGATCGGCCTTGCGCTCGGCGGATTCGTGGTGGTCGTCTTCGCCGTGACGGTCGTCAAGATGATGGGCGGCGCCGAGATGGAGGCCTACGATCACGTGCTGCGTCCGTCGCTTCTGGAATCATCCGGATGAACGCGAAACCCGATAGAGGCAACGGCCGCCTTGCGCTCAGGCTGCTGGGCCTCGTGGCCGCCATGCTGGCTCTGTCCTTCGCCTCGGTCCCGCTCTACGACTGGTTCTGCCGCGTGACCGGCTTCGGCGGCGAAACCCGCGTCGCCTCGAGCAACGACTTGCCCGTTCTGGACCGGACGATCAGGGTTCGCTTCGACGGCTCGCTGGAAGCCGGCATGCCTTGGGAATTCCGTCCTGTCGAGCGCCAGATGGAGTTGAAGATCGGCGAGACCGGCCTTGCCTTCTACGAAGCGCACAATCCGACCGACAGGACCGTGACCGGAACCGCGAGTTTCAACGTCTACCCGTTCTCGGCCGGAAGCTACTTCACCAAGATCGACTGCTTCTGTTTCGAAAGACAGGTTCTCGGCCCGGGCGAAACCGTGCAAATGCCGGTGTCGTTCTACGTTGATCCGGAAATCAGCCAGGATCCGGACGCGATGCACATCCGGTCGATCACGCTCTCCTATACGTTCCACGTTGCGGAACCGCTGGAGGAAACCGCGGGCCTTGCTCCCGTATGGCAATCACCTGTAGATGACGGAACCCGTCGCGACGGATCCGGAACCAAGGACATTTGAGAAACCAGAATATGGCTCACGCGAGAAACCACGACTACCACATCCTGAACCCGAGCGTCTGGCCGTTTGCCGGCGCGATCGGCGTGTTCACGCTGCTGTCGGGAACGGTGCTGTTCATGAAGGGGATTACGCCCTTCGTCATGCTCGCCGGCGCGGCGTTCATTTTCTACGTCATGTTCGGATGGTGGTCCGAGGTGATTGACGAGGCACACGGCGGCGATCACACGCCCGTTGTCGTAATCGGTCTCCGATACGGCATGATCATGTTCATCATGTCGGAGGTGATGTTCTTCGCCGCCTGGTTCTGGTCATTCTTCAAGCATGCGCTCTATCCGATGCCGGAGGCGACGGGCGGCGTCTGGCCTCCTGTGGGCATAGAGCCGTTCGATCCGTGGCATTTGCCGCTCATCAATACCTTGGTCTTGCTGTGCTCCGGGTGCTTCGCGACCTGGGCGCATCACGCGATTGCCCACGACAACGACCGGAAGGCGCTCCGGCAGGGCCTGTTCGGCGCCATTGTGCTCGGTGTCCTGTTCACTGCGTTTCAGGCCTATGAATACGGGCACGCGGCCTTCGGGTTCTCCGGAAACATCTACGGCGCGAACTTCTTCATGGCGACCGGATTTCACGGGTTCCATGTGATCATCGGCACGCTGTTCCTGATCGTCTGCCTGTTTCGGGCCATGGCCGGCCACTTCACGCCCGAACGGCATGTCGGTTACGAGGCGGCGGCGTGGTACTGGCACTTCGTCGACGTGGTCTGGCTGTTTCTCTTCTTTGCGGTCTACATCTGGGGCAGCTGAACCTTCGGTATCGGCTGAAATTCCACGTTCCGGGTCGCCGAATTCGCGGACTGCGAAATGCGGGGAAGCGCCCCATGAACCGGCGCATCCTTGCGCCTCTCGCCTTTGGTGTTGCCGGGGTCGCGATACTTCTTTCGCTCGGCATCTGGCAGCTCGGCAGGCTCGAATGGAAGACCGCACTTCTGGAGTCGATCAATGCGCGCATGCAGAACGAGCCGGTGGACGTGCCCGAGAACCCGAATTCGGAGGAGCACGCCTTTCTCAGGGTGACCGTTGAAGGCCGCGTCGACGGCCGCGAAGTTCACGTCCTCACCGGTGACGGTCTTGAAGGGCCGGGGTTCCGCATCGTGACGCGGCTAGAAACCGATCACGGCGCGCTGTTGGCGGATCTGGGTTACGTCCCGGAGGCGAACAAGGACAAGTCGCGCGCGCTCGGCCGTGTCCGGGTCGACGGAAATCTGCAGTGGCCGCGGGAGGTGGATCGCCTCTTCACGCCCGAACCGGACTTCGCGCGCAACATCTGGTTTGCCCGCGACGTCCCGGCCATGTCGGGAGAACTCGATACGCGCGCGGTCCTGGTCGTCGCATCCGGAATCTGGACGGGCAGTCCGGGGTCCTGGACCGCGTTTGCCGGAACGCGCCCGCAGCCGGTTGACGTCGGAATTCCGAACGACCACCTCGAGTATGCGATCACCTGGTTTTTGCTCGCTTTGGCCTGGGCCGGGATGACAGCTTTCCTCCTTTGGCGTATCAGGCGGGAATCCGTCGGCCAAGGGGCGGGCGAGGGAGGCGAAGCCGCTTGACGATCCAACCGAATGCATGAGCGCCGGGACAGGATGAACTACGTCTCCACGCGCGGGACGGCGCCGATTCTCGGATTCGAGGACGCGATGCTCGCGGGTCTCGCGCGGGACGGCGGCCTCTATGTGCCGGAGAACTGGCCGGTCCTGGATCGGGCCGGCATATCCTGTTTCTCGGCGATGTCCTACGAAGAGGTCGCGTTTGCGGTCATGCGGCCTTTCGTCGGCGATGCGTTCCCGGACGAGGACTTCCTCGGCATCATCGAACGGGCGTACGGGTGTTTCGCGCACCAGGCAAGATGCCCCCTGGTCCAGACCGACGCGAACGAATTCCTCCTCGAACTGTTTCACGGTCCGACGCTCGCCTTCAAGGACGTTGCGCTGCAGCTCATCGGGCAGCTGTTCGAATCGACGCTGAAGCGTCGCGGCACCCGCGTAACGATTGCCGGCGCAACGTCGGGCGATACGGGTTCCGCCGCGATCGAGGCGTTTCGGGGCCTCGAGTCCGTGGACGTCTTCATCATGTATCCTCACGGGCGGGTGTCCGAGGTGCAGCGAAGGCAGATGACGACGCCCGACGACGCGAACGTGCATGCCCTGGCTGTGGACGGGACGTTCGACGACTGCCAGTCGCTGCTCAAGGGCCTGTTCAATGACCTGGAGTTTCGCGACAGGGCGAGTCTCGCCGCCGTGAATTCCATCAACTGGGCGCGAGTGCTCGCGCAGACCGTCTACTACTTCACCGCCGCGACCGCACTTGGCGTGCCGCACCGGGAAGTGTCCTTCACCGTACCTACCGGGAATTTCGGCGACGTCTACGCCGGCTATGTCGCCCGGCGCATGGGGCTTCCGATCGACCGCCTGGTCGTCGCGACGAACCAGAACGACATACTCGACCGTGCATTGAATTCGGGGATCTACCGGACGTCAGCGGTCAGGCCCTCGATCAGCCCCTCCATGGACATCCAGGTCAGCTCGAACTTCGAGCGCGTTCTGTTCGATGCATGCGGCCGTGACGGCGCGAGCGTCGCCGCGCTGATGAAAGCGCTGGCGACCGATGGCGCATTCGAGTTGCCCCGCGCTGCGCTTGAGGCCCTGCGCAGGGAATTCGTCAGCGGGCGCGCTTCCGAACGCGAGACGCGCGAAACCATGCGCCGTGTGCACGCCGCCACTGGAAGGGTCATCTGCCCGCACACCGCGGTCGGCATGAAGGTTGCGCAGGAGCAGTCGGGCAGCAGCCCGATGGTCGTTCTTGCGACCGCCCATGCGGCGAAGTTTCCCGATGCGGCCAGTGAAGCCTGCGGAGTCAGCCCGCCGCTTCCCGAGGCTGTCGGGAACCTCGTGGAGCGGCCCGAGAGAATCATCCGCGTCGGGAACGACCTGGACGCGGTCAAGTCCGTCATCGAAAGTAGAATCTGCATGAAATCCGAACTCACGACTCTCGACAATGGCATGCGCGTTGTGACCGAGCGCATGGACGGTCTGAAGTCCGCATCGCTCGGAATCTGGGTTGCTGCGGGTAGCAGGCACGAACGGCCGGAGCAGGCGGGCATCGCCCATTTTCTGGAGCACATGGCGTTCAAGGGAACCGAACGGCGGTCGGCGCGCCAGATCGCAGAGGAAGTCGAGAACCTCGGCGCCAGCATCAATGCGTACACAAGCAAGGAAGCGACCGCCTACTTTGTCCGGGTTCTCGAAAACGACGTTGCGCAGGCGCTTGACGTGATTTCGGACATCGTCCTGAACCCGGTCTTCGCGCCCGAAGAGCTCGAAACGGAACGAGGCGTGATCCTGCAGGAAATCGGGCAGATGCTCGATACGCCCGACGATCTCGTGTTCGAATGGCTTCAGGAAGTCGCCTACCCGGATCAGCCGATGGGTCAGTCGATCCTCGGCCCTTCCGAGAACGTCGCCGCCTTTGGTCGCGGCGATCTGATTCGGTTCGTCGACGACAATTACCATCCGAAGTCGACGATTCTCGCCGCCGCAGGTGCGGTCGAGCACGAGTCGATCGTCGACTTTGCGAACCGGGTGTTTTGCTCCTCGTCCGGGCGGCCGAATGAACCGTGTCCGCCCGCGCGCTATCGTGGGGGCGAACGACGCGAACTGAAGGATCTCGAACAGGCGCAGTTTGCCTTCGCGCTCGAAGCCCCGGGCGTTCACGATCCCGACATCTATACAAGCCACGTCCATGCGATCATCCTCGGCGGCGGCATGTCCTCCCGGCTCTTTCAGACAGTCCGGGAGAAGCACGGCCTCTGCTACGCCATTGGCGCCAGCGTTTCTCCCTATTCGGACACGGGCACGTTCACCGTCTACTCGGGAACGAGCGGCAGCGACATTGCAGCGCTCTCGCGCCTGTGCATGGATGAACTCCGGCGCATCGCCGTTGACGTCACCGAGGCCGAGGTTGCGCGTGCGCGCACGCAGTGGAAGGCGGGCATGCTAATGGCCCTCGAGAGCGCGTCGAACCGGTGCGAACGTCTCGCGCGTTCGGTGCTCGTTTGGGACCGGGTCGTCGAACTCGACGAGGTCGTCGCCAAAATCGATTCGGTGACGAGGGACGGCGTGGCCGAGTTCGCGGAACGGCAGTGCCGGGAAGCGCGTCCTTCGCTGGCCCTCTACGGGCCGGTCGCGGACGCGCCCCCGCTAGCCGAACTCTCGGAAATGCTGTCGGCGTAATCCATGTGGTTCCGTCGCCGGCCATTTTCGATCACGACGGCGCGGACGGAACTTCGGTTGCCTGTCATGCGGGATCATGCTGCCTGGGTGCGCGAGCGCCGGGCGAGCGAGGACTTTCTCAGGCCTTGGGAGCCCGCGTGGGGCTCCCGGCCAGTTTTCCAGGAAGGCCTTCGGAAACCGGGTCTACCTTGCGCGGAAGTCGTTCGAAGACTCTTCCGGGCTTGTCCTCTTCATCTTCCGCAGATCCGACAGGTCGCTGGTCGGTTCCCTGACCTGCAAGAACATCCGCAAGGGGTCTGCGCGGTGCGCCACGCTCGGCTACTGGGTCGGAAAGCGCCACGCGCGACAGGGGTTCATGTCGGAAGCGCTTCGGGCCGTCGTCGACCATGCGTTCAGCGAACTGGATCTCAGCCGCCTCGAAGCGGCTTGCCTGCCCGAAAACGCTGCGTCGCGCGGGCTGCTCGAAAAGGCCGGTTTCCGCGAAGAGGGATTCGCGGAAGCCTACCTGCAGATCGGCGGCTTGCTGGCGAACGCATGTCCTTTACTCCCTCCTCAGGGCGGATCGCCGGGACGGGGGCATGGCGCCTCCGTAGCAACGGCGTCCATCAAGGCGCGCGCTGTCGTTCGCGACTGAATTCGCTCCTCCGGTGTCCTCGTGCCGCAGGCGGTGGTTCTTCCCGGCTGGCGACCGGGAACTCTCCGACAGTGCGGCCATTTGGCGCCATCGAATGCGTTCGGCTCGCGCACTTGCACTTGTTCAGTTCGCCCGACTGTGTTCATTGCGCAAAATGATCCTGCGTCCTGCCGATGATGCCTTTGTCGCCTCGCTGAGGACGACCGTTTCGCCGACCGTCGTCGGCGAGCTTCTCTCGGAGTTTCTCGAAGAACCTCGCGGATCGATCCACGGCATCGGAGGCGTTCTGGCGCTGCCCAAGAACACGGCCGAAGTCGCGGAGATCGTCCGGCTGTCGGCCAGGGCGGGCGTGGGCGTCGTTCCGTACGGCGGAGGCACCGGGCTGGTCGGGGGACAGGTCCTGCCCGAGGGTCCCGCGCCGCTCGTCGTGTCGCTCAGGCGAATGACGGCGATCCGGGAAGTCGATGACCGTGACGACGTGCTGGTCGCGGAAGCCGGCGCACTCTTGTCGGACGTTCAGGACGCCGCGGCGGAACTGGACCGGTTGTTCCCGTTGTCGATGGCGTCGGAGGGCTCGTGCCGCATCGGCGGAAATCTCGCGACCAATGCCGGCGGGGTGCACGTTCTCAGATACGGCAATGCGCGCGACCTCTGCCTCGGCCTCGAGGCAGTGCTCCCCGACGGCTCGGTATACAACGGGCTCCGGCGCGTCAGGAAAGACAACACCGGATACGATCTTCGCAATCTCCTGATCGGCTCGGAAGGCACGCTCGGCATAATCACGGCAGCGGCGTTGCGGCTCTTCCCGATGCCCGGGGAGACGTCAACCGGATTTCTGTCGGTCGACTCTCCCGCCGAAGCCGTGAACTTGCTCGGGCGGGCCAGGGAGAGTCTGGGCGGCACGCTGTCCGCGTTCGAGCTGATTCAGAGGACCGGGATGGACTTTGTCCGGGGGACGCTGCCGCAGGTCAGGATTCCCGAAGCCGGAGAGTCGGACTGGTTCCTGCTCGTCGAAACCGCCGATGCCGCCGGGGCGGGGCTTACCGACCGGTTCTGGTCCTTTCTCGCGGGCCAGCTTGAAAGCGGAGGAATCAGGGATGCGATCATCGCGAGCAACGAGTCCCAGCGCCGGGAACTCTGGCGCTTCCGGGAATCCATTCCGGAGGCCAACCGCCTGGTCGGCGCGGTAGCAACCCATGACATTTCGGTTCCGACCAGCAGGATTTCGGACTTCATAAACTGCGCCGTCTCCGCCATGAATGATCTGGGGCCGCTGCGCGTGAACTGCTTCGGTCATGTCGGCGACGGCAACCTCCATTTCAACATCTTTCCTCCGGAGGGTTCCGACCGCACCGAGTTCCTGCATCTTCGCCCGGCCGTGACGCGGCGCGTCTATGATCTCGTGGCCGAATTCGATGGTTCAATGTCTGCCGAACACGGGATTGGGCGTACGAAGGTCGGGGAACTGGAGCGTTACGGCGATCCTGCCAAGCTGGCTGCCATGGCGGCGATAAAGTCGGCGCTCGATCCCGCCGGAATCATGAACCCCGGCACGATACTCCGGGGTTGACGGCGATGGTCCGCCGAATGCGGCGGTTCGCCCTTGATCGGTTCTGACAGGCGCCTCCCGCAGTTGAACCGCGGCAACTCGCGTGGGGCGCATCTAGGGACTGTACCCAAAACATTTGACATTCCTGCGCCCCCGTGATTCCTGCCGGAAACTGTTCAGGCAAGGAGTTCGAGGCATGAGCGGCGACCGACACGACATGACGGATGCGGAGTGGAAAATCCTTCGCTCCGTGCTTCCCCAAAACCATCATGAGTGTTGCCTGAACACTCACCCCGGAGCATGAAACTCGTTTTCCGGTCCCGCGCTGCCTGACCTGTCTCCGCAGCGCCGGATGGATGTTGTGTGACCGCCTTCGCCCCTTGCGCCATGTGCCCTGCAGGCGTCGGGTGGCGGCACGGCAGGACGTCTGCATTTTGCGGCCCTGGAGCCCGTTCCAAAACTGTCCGTCCGCGGGGGGTCCGCTCCCCGGAGTGTTTCCGGCAGGCATGACGCCTGCCGGGAACGCGGAGAAAACCGGGGAAGCTGCAGGCGGCCACCGGCCGCGTGCAAGCCGGCAGGCCCCGCCGGTGCCTTGCCGCCGCCCGTCCCCTGCCGACATGATCGGCAACAGGAGATGGAAATGCCGTCTGCACGGAAACGGGACGGTCCGGAAGTCCGTCATGCTGCCGCGGCCGGATGTCCGCAAGATGAAGACCGCGGCAACCGTTCGCACGCCCGCGGACGACGGGTCTGCGCATGTCGAGACCCCGGCGGTCAACAGGCGCTCGCAACCCTCCCGGTGGACACCGTTGCTCGGAACGCCGAGATCGTCGTCGATCACCTCGACGCGGGAAAAACCCGGGCCGCGAGCATGGGAGACAAGTTCATGTTGCAGCCGCCGCCGCTCGACATTGTTGCGGACCTGGAAATTGCTCGACTGCCGGATGTAGACAATCGCCGTGCGTGACAGGTGGTCGGGCGTCAGCATCGCCTCGCTCTTCCGGGTCGTCGTTCACCTCCTCGCGCACCGTCATTGTCCGCGCAGTCAACGCCGCCGGCGCCGGTTGCACCGCTTCCCGGAACTCCCGGTTCCGCCATGTCCGCTGCGGTCCCTCGAAAAGCTCCGCCTGATGCATCCGAACTGCAGGTCGCCCGGCCATCCTCTTCCTCCGTCCGTTTCAAACCGACGGAAATCCTGAAAGACCCGACAAGCGAATGCAAATCCGCCAGCGCGCACAGGGACAGTCTCGGTGCAGAACGCAGATCCCGTTGCCCGCTTTCGGGAAGCGTCATCCAGCTGGCAATGCGGTGCCGAACACCGCAGCCATCGACAGCGAGCAGAACGCCTTGGCCACGCAGCGACTTTCTCTGCGCGATCGAGACACGTTGGCCCGCCAGGGGATGAAAACGATAATGAACGGTCGCTTCATCACCCGCAATGTGGGGTTTTTGCGGGGATCTTCCCGTGGGTCCGGATCCGAGCGAATCTGGCCTCCCAGCATCCTCTCGCAGGCGCAACGCCAGCTGCCAGGGGACCTGGACACCCGTACAGGGTGGCGACCGGTCCTGATGGAGACCTTCGTCGACGTCCCGCGCTTCTCAGGGATCCGTGCCTGCAAGGCTTCCGGCTGGACCCGTGTCGGAACAACCCGGGGACGGGGCAAATTCGACAGAAAGAACGAATACGCAAGGCAGGAAACCCGGAAAAGACATCTGGCTCTGCCCGCTCCGGAAGGATCCCCCACTTCCGAGTCAGCTGGACGAATGCAACACCATCCACCTTCCCGCAGCTTGAGCGCCAGCTGCCCGGGGATGTCATGCGCAGAAAACCTTTCGTTGTGGACTGGTTTGAATCCATGCGCCCGGGGCGCAGCCGGAGGTCCAGGCGACGAGTTCGGGTCTGAAGTCCCGTCGAAACGCAGCGTAGCCGCGCTGGACGGTGCAAGCCGCCCCAAATCCATCATGAGTCGCCTCGAATTCATCCTTCCGGAGGAAACTCGATTTCCGGGACGGCTTCCTGATCAAGCTGGCAGGCCGGGCATGTGCCGGAAGCGCCTCTCGCCACAGGCGCCATGTGCAGCCGAGGTCGCCGGGGTCGCGGATCGGACGCGAGTCACGTCCGGACCTGGACCAGCCAGGGAACCTGCCGATCCTGCGGGGGGTCCCTCCCCGGGCAGTGTTTCCCTGGAAAGGCAGTGCCGGTAACGCGGAGAATAATCCAGGCCGGTCCCGTGCCCGTTCAGGCCCCGCACGACGGCCTTGCCGGGAGCGCCGATGGCATGATCGGTCGGGAGGGAACCCGGCTTGCCGGAAAACGCCTTCGGACAGTGCGGGGGCATGCTAGCCGAGCGAACCGGATGCCTCGTTGAAGGCCGCGGCGTGTGCGGGCCCGCCGGCGGAAGCGGTCTGCAGCATTCGAGACCCGGCGGTCACCAGGCGACCCTCTTCCGGTGGGAACTTTGCTGGAAGCCGAGTTCGAACACCTACGTGGCGCAAAATACCCGGCTAGCCGCAGGCAGGCCGACGATTCATGTGCCTCCCGGCCGCCGATCGAGGATTGTTCGGACCTGGAACATCGTTCTCGACTGCTCGGAATGTCAGTGCGGTGGTCGGGCGTCAGCGGCGCCGGCCCGAGTCGCGTTCACGCGCACACGGCTTGTCCGCGCATCAACGCCGCCGGCTCCGGTTCGCAATCGCCCCCCGGAACCCGGGAGTTCCGCCATGTCCGCGCGGATCGTGAAGATCTGGCATGACATCCGAACTTCCAGGCTCCGCCATCGGCAACATGCGGCCCTGCGGCAGCGAGCGGCGGACCGGTCGCAGAAGATGCCCACCAGCGAATCCAGCCAGTCCGGTCCACCGGAGATCCCATTGCCCGAGCTCTGAAGAAGCGTCATCGCAGCTGGCAACGCGAGTCTCCGGACGGTCGCAAGCCGCGACCCAGCAGGCCTTGCGGCGGCCCGCCGCTGTTCCGGCCCGACCGACACGTTGCGCCAACAGGGATAGCAATACGCCGGACGAGGTCGTCCTCCCGGCAGTGACGGTCCGGGACGGCTCCGGATCCCCGGCGCCTCCGGCTTCGCCTCCCGGGGTCAACGCCGAGCGCCTTCCTCCCGCGTTCAGGGTGGCACCGGTCCTGGAGACGCTTCGTCCGTCCCGGCTTTGTCACAGGGATCACCTGCGGCGCCCTGGCCCGATTTGGAACATCCCGCCCGGGGCAAGATACCAGGCCGAATACGCGAAACCTCAGGTCGTGCGGCTCTGCCCGCTCCCAGGAATGGATCGGAAAAGAACCCTCAGAATAGACCAAGGCCATCACGCCTTCCGAACGCTTAACTGTAATCGCCAGGAGTTCCTCTCTGGAACCAGTGCATGAACTAATGTACCTTGCCGGTCCGCGGCGAAGTTGTCGCCATGCAACCCAGGCGCCGAGCCCTCCAGCCGGCGAAGCGAAGCCGGCGGTCCTCCGCCCAACGCCCGTCGGTGAAGAAGCGTGACCGGTTGACGACCAGCGAAGCGATGCAGCCTCGAAATCGGGCGAAGTCCAGATCCTGTCCTGACTGTCAACGACCTCGGCTGGGCAGTGCCGGAAGCGCCGCCCTCCTGGAACGGGTCTCGTCCGGGTTCGCTCGGCGGCAGACAACAGCGGTCCGGGATCCGGCTCTTCGAACCTCCGGCGCCGTCGAGAACCTGCGCCTGCCCTTGAGGCACCTCGCTGTCGAAAGATGGCGAGTGCCTCATCGACAGGAAACGGCCCGCCGGCCTTCCGGCCTGCGCGAACAGTGCGGTAGCGATCCCTCGCATTCCCGGCCACGACACCCGGGCCGGCCCGGCGGAAGCGGCCGGGAACCACAATGGCCGGGCTCCATGCGGGGGCAGCCTGTCGGTCGCACGCGTCAATCTCCACCGCTGCCTGTGAAGCGCGTAGCATCCGGCATCGGCCTTCGGACGACGGCCGCGCTGCGAAAGCGCCGGGCGCCCTGCGCTCAGGCAGGCCTGGTGGGAAACGATGCCCTCGGCAACAGTCCGTCCGGTCCCGGCCGACTGCCGTCCTGCAATGGCCAAGTCGACAGGCTTTTCCTCGGCGCGTGGATCGCTCAGGCGGCGCGCATCTGGCCCGAGCCTGTCTTCAGCGGTAGCCGCTCAGGCATGACAGGTTGATCCGAGTTTCGTCAGCGTCTGCGTCGACCTTCGCACGCCGCCAATCTGTGCGGCCCCCCGCGATTTGCAACATCCTGCGTCGAATCGGGCGTCGGCAACTTGCACTTTCGGGCCACCAATCTCTTCCGGTGTGGTCGGGAGTTCGAGATCTCTGGGGCACCGGCATGATTCAATCAAGACAATGTACTTGCGGGACAAGGCGGAAAGCTGGAGATGCCGATTTGTCGCCATGCAACCGATGTGCCGCCGAATTGCCTGAGTGAATCTGCTCACAACGGAGCCAGGGGGCAGGTGACTCCTATTCGGCCAGGGCAGAAGGCGGTGACTGGGCAAGCGACAACGCCGGCAAGGAAGCAAGAATCCGGTCCACGCGGGCCAGAATCCCCAGCACTCGGCCACCACATGCTGCCTGTGCGGTTCTGGCGGCCAGCGCTGACGGACAGGAAATCGCCAGCCACCACGGGTGCCATCGCCGCAGCGCTGGACAATCTCGGGGGCGCACTGAGGCCGACGGTCGGAGATGCTCCTGCACGCACTGGCGTGCAAGTGAGGCCGGCCCAGCTCGAAGTTGAACCAGTTTCTCTCGGTTTCCCTCAAGCTTGGAGCATCGCCCGTTGAGACACGCTGCACCAGTCCTGAAGCGCCAGGAACGGCAAGCCTCTGCGCTGTGGCGTTCCGCACGAGAATGTAGCGAAGGTCTCAGCGTGCTTCAGACCCGAACGATCGCAGCCGCGGACGTCAACCGGAGTTTTCCGAGGCCGAGCTGACATAGTATCTTTCAGCTTTCTTTTCCGTTACCAGAAGTTCACGGCAGACGTCGGAAAATACCTTTACCAGCCGTGTTGGAACCGTTCGATTGGTAAAGGCGAGCCCATAGTGCGATTTCGGAATGTCGCCGGACAGCGGGACATAAGCCAATTCGCTTCCGTCATAGGCTCGCTCGTTGACCGGGCGCATGATCAGGATCGCGTACCCCTCGCCGGCACCGACGAGACTGCGAACAAGCTCGTAGGACTTGGTCTGATGCTTGATCTTGGGGCGCAGATTCAGTTGTGAGAAAAATGACAGAAAGAACTGCTGGGTGATTGGCAGGCTCAGCGAGACCATGTCGCGTTCGACCAGTTGCTTAAGCGAGATGCTTTCCTGCCGTGCCAGCGGATCGTCTTTCGATATCAGAACATACGGCGATGATTCCATGAGAGGTTCGAACTCGATCGCCGGACTAGGCGCCATGTTGTAGGTCAGCGCAACGTCGATCGTTCCCTGAGCGAGCAAGCTGTTCAATTCATCCAGATCCGCCTCGTGCACCTGCAACGAGATGTCCAGGCTGCGATCACGCAGCCCTTTGAGGATTATGGGAATTATGAAGGCGGCCGTCGGCATGAAGCAGCCCACCTGGATCACGCCGTGCGGAGAATGTCTGAGATTGCGAGCATCGCTGTCGAATTCCTGCGCGGCTTCGAGAAACCGCCGTGCCTGTGCGATGAAGCGCTGCCCGACCGGAGAGACGACCAGCCGATGTGGGCGTTCGCGGATGAAGAGCTTCAGCTGGTATTCGTGTTCGACCTTCTGGATCGCCGCGCTGATTGCCGGCTGGGATATGGCCAGGAATTTCGAGGCAGCCTGGATGCTGCCGTGGTCAGCCACCGCGACCACATAGGTCAGTTGCCGGAACGGAGTCATTATAAGAAAACCTGAGATTAAAACTCACATATTAGTATTTTACAAATGATGATGGCCGGTAGCAAGATATAGGCTAGGGAACGCGGGCTCCGCCTGACGAACGGCAGCGAAAAAGCGTCTGGCCTGCCCAAGATTTTGTGTCCCTTCAGGGAGGAGGAGCCTTGGCTGGTATCTCGCTTCGCCAAGTGACCAAGACATACGGTACTCTCAGAGTTCTGAAGGGCATTGATCTGGACATTGCCGATGGCGAGTACTTGACGCTCGTCGGCCCTTCGGGGTGCGGAAAATCGACCACGCTGCGGATCATCGCCGGGCTGGAGACCCAAACGACGGGCGACGTCGAAATCGACGGAAGAGTGGTCAACGAGGTGCGTCCGAGCCGCCGCGACCTGGCGATGGTGTTTCAGTCTTACGCGCTGTATCCGCACTTGACAGTGCGGCAGAACCTCGTGACCCCGCTGCAGCTGCGCGACATGAACTTTTGGCAGAGAATTCCGCTCTTGGGGTACCTCGCGCCGGGGCGCCGCGCGAAAGTGTCCAAGATCGAAGACGACATGCGAAAGGCGGCCGAGATTCTCAAGATCGAACCGCTCTTGCACCGCAAGCCCGGCCAGCTTTCCGGCGGGCAAAGGCAACGCGTGGCCCTGGGCCGGGCCATGGTCAGGAATCCGGCCGCCTTCCTGATGGATGAACCGTTGTCCAATCTCGACGCGGCCCTGCGGGTTCACATGCGCGCCGAATTGTCCGAGCTGCACCGGGAACTCGGGGCCACGTTCGTCTATGTCACCCACGATCAGGCCGAAGCGCTGACGATGTCGGACCGCATGGCGGTGATGATGGACGGTGACATTTTGCAGATCGGCCCGCCCGATGAAGTCTATGAGGACCCGCGAGACATCCGCGTGGCCGAATTCATCGGAAGCCCGAAAATGAACATTCTGCCCGGGCAAGGCGACAGCGCCGGGCGAATAACCGCCCTAGGGGTGGCCGTGGAGGAAGCGCTGGCGGAGCCATCCGAAGGGCCCTTGTCGGTCGGGTTCCGCCCCGAACATCTGCACATCCAACCCGAGGATACCGGCGTCTGCTTCTCGGGGCGACTGACCTACAAGGAAAACCTGGGCTCGGATGTCTTCCTGCACCTGGCAGTCGAGGGCATTGAGGGCAAGGCCGTGATTCGGGCCAAGCCCCACGAGGCCGACTTTGCAGATGTCGGTGAGGACGTCTGGTTCACCGGCGAAGTCGGCAAGGCTCGTGTGTTCCGTGCCGACGGCAAACGGGTGACGCTGGCGAAGCCGCAACTGATGCGAATGACAAGCTGATGAGGCACTCGCGGGTTCATCTTTGGTTCATCGGGCCGGCCGTCATATTGATGATGGGGCTGCTGATCTTTCCTGTCTTCGTCGCCGCGTTCTTGTCATTCACCGACTACAATCTGGGGAATCCAAGCTTCAACTGGATCGGTGTCGAAAACTACGACAGGCTCTTAACCCGTTCGACCTACAAGAAAATGTTCACGGCTTCACTGACCTATGTCCTGTTGGTTGTGCCGATATCGGTGGCGCTTGGTCTGGGCGCCGCGTTGCTGATTTCAAGCCTTCGCATCGGCGGCGAGCTTTACAAGGCCGTCTTCTTTCTGCCTGTCATGGCGACCTTGCTTGCGATGGCGATCGTGTGGGAATTCGCCCTGCATCCGATCGTCGGCGTCGTGAATGACATTCTGCGCTCGGGCTGCGATGTCGGCTTGCTGCACGCGCTGCTGTCAGGATCCTGGTTGGGCGGTGATCCGTTGCAGAGCTGGTACGGCCACGCCTGTGCCGAGGACTTCCCGCTATGGCTGGGCGACAAGGACTATGCACTGGGCACGATCGCCTTCATCGGAATCTGGCAGGGCTTCGGGTTCAACATGGTGCTTTATCTGGCCGGGCTGACATCGGTGCCCAGAGAACTCTATCAGGCCGCCCATATGGACGGGGCCGACAGCGCTTGGGAGCGATTCCGTTTGGTGACCTGGCCGATGCTTGGGCCCACCAACGTCTTTGTCGTCACGATTTCGTCGATCCGCTCTTTTCAGGTCTTTGACACGGTCGAGGCACTGACCCGCGGCGGCCCGGCGAAGTCCACCTATGTGATGGTCTACGCGATGTTCGAAAAAGGCGTGAAACAGAACCTGCTTGGCATCGGTTCGGCCATCACCATCGTCTTTCTGGGCTTCGTCCTGATCCTGACCTTGATCCAAGTCTATTTCGTCAACAGAAGAGTGCACTACGCATGATGGTGCGAACCGACTGGTTGGGAGAGTTCCTAAAGCACAGCGTGCTGCTGGCAGGCGCGATTGTCGTGCTTCTGCCGTTCTACCTGATGCTGTCTTATTCGCTGAAGTCTCCGGCCGAGATCGAATCCAACACCGGCGGGTTTGTCGGCAGCCAGGAAATCATGACCGACCGCCGGTGCATCAAGGCCGGCAAGCCCCCCGAAGAATGCGACATGCGGCCCATCGTCTACAATTACACGGCCGCCTTCAGCGAAGCGCCGCTGGTGCGATACATGCTGAACGGGGTCTTTGTGACGGTGTCGATTTTCTTCATTCAGGTTCTGGTCGCGTTGCCATGCGCCTATGCGCTTTCCAAACTGCAATTCTGGGGAAGGGATGTCGTATTCGGCCTGGTGATCTTCTGTCTGCTGATCCCGGTCCACGCCATCGCGCTGCCCTTGTACATCATGTTGGCCAAGGTGGGGCTGACCAACACCTATGCCGCGTTAATCATACCTTGGACGATCTCGGTCTTTGGGATCTTCCTCATGCGCCAGTTCTTCATGACGGTGCCTGACGACCTGATCGACGCCGCCCGCATGGACGGGATGAGCGAGTTCGCCATCGTCTGGCGCGTCATGCTGCCCACTGCGATACCTGCGCTTCTGGCCTTTGGCATATTCTCGGTCGTTGCTCACTGGAACGACTATTACTGGCCGCGCGTCGTCATTACCGGAAACCGCGACCTGATGACCCCGCCCTTGGGCCTGCGGATGTTCAAGTCCGACCTCGACGGCAACGAATACGGTCCGATGATGGCCGCGACGACAGTCATCGTCCTGCCGCTCGTCATCATATTCCTGCTGGCGCAGCGGCGGTTCATCGAAGGCATCACGATGACCGGCATGAAATAGGCCCGACCACGGAGATTCCGGCGCCGATGGACAAATGCCGGACAAAAAGGGATCCGGCCCGAACTCGAAAACGCTGGGATCCGAAAACGATAGGAGAAGAAAATGAAACTGAAACATACCTTTGCGGCGATCGCGACGGCTGGGGTTGCCGCCGCCGGAACCGCAGTGAGCGCGGTCGAGATCGAAGTTGGCTATCCCTATTCGGCCCTGTTCGACGTGACGTTCGAGCGGATGATGCCCGAATTCTCGAAGGCGCACCCGGACATCGAGGTGAAGTTCCGCGCGACCTACGAAAACTACGAAGACGCGACCAATACCATCCTGCGCGAGGCTGTTGCCGGCGACCTGCCCGATGTCACGTTTCAGGGTCTGAACCGGCAGGCGTTGATGGTGGCGAAGGGCATCGCCAAGTCAATGGAGCCATTCATTGCGAATGAATCCGACTTCGCCAAGGACGGCTATCACAAGGCGATGCTGGATCTAGGCACATTCGATGGCGAGGTCTACGGGCTGCCGTTTGCGGTGTCGCTTCCGGTCGGCTACTACAACATGGATGCGCTGAGCAAGGCTGGCATCACCGAGTTGCCCACAACCTGGGACGAGGTCATCGACAATTGCAAGAAGCTGCACGAAGCCGGGTTCAAGAACCCGATCTTCTGGGGCTGGAACATCACCGGCAACTGGTTCTTCCAGGCGTTGATGTGGAGCCAGGACGAGCCGATCCTGAAGGACGGCATGGTCAACTTCGATGGCGAGGCTGGACTAGCCGCGCTGGAGACGATGCGAAAAATCTTCCGCGAGTGCAACATGCTGAACCTTTCGGTCGGCGACGCGGGCAAGCCGTTTGCCGCCGGTGAGGTCGCTATGCACTTCTGGTCGACCTCCGCTGTCGGGGCGATCGAACGTTCGAAGGGCGATTTCGAGGTCAGGACCGGTGAGTTCCCGGGCATGGGTCAGCCACCCATTGGCCTGCCGGCTGGCGGCAACTCGGTAATGTTCGTGTCGACCTCGGAAGCCCCCGAGGAAATCGAAGCCGCTTGGAAGTTCATCAAGTTCGCAACTTCTGGTGTCGGCGCGGCCATGGTGGCAGAGACGACAGGCTACATGCCGCCGAACAAGGCTGCGAACGACCTTCTGGCCGACTTCTATGCGCAGAATCCCAACAAGCACACCGCTGTGCGTCAGGCTGGGCTGCTGCGCGACTGGATCGCTTATCCCGGCGATAACGGCCTGGCGATCACCCAGGTCATATATGACGGTCTGGAATCCATCGTGACCGGCGATTACGACGACATGGAGGCGTTGCAGGAAGAGCTCGCGGAAGAGGTTAACGACCTGCTGCCGAACTAAGACCTGCGTTACGCAAAGGTTCTGACCGGGGCGCTGCATTGCCTCGGTCAGGCCGACCCCATCCAGCAATCCAGCGTGAGCCGGGACATGACCACCAACCGGGATTTCGAAGCGCGCCGGGACGGCGCGGTTGCAAAGGCGATCGCCTATTCGTCGACCTTCATCGCGGACAGGGCCGAAAACGCCGAGGTCTGGGATGTCGAGGGCAAGCGCTATATCGATTTTTGCGGCGGAATCGGCTGCCAAAACGTTGGCCACCGCGACGAACGGGTAGTGAACGCGATCAAGGCTCAACTCGACCGCCTGACCCATACCTGCTTTCAGGTGACGCCCTACGAAAGCTACATCGCGTTGGCTGAGCGCTTGAACGCGTTGTTGCCCGGAAATTTCCCCAAGAAGTCCCTGTTTTTCTCGGCCGGCGGGGAGGCAGTGGAGAATGCCGTCAAGATCGCCCGCTATCACACCGGACGCCCGGCGTTGATTGCCTTTTCCAATGGCTATCATGGCCGGTCCTACATGGGCATGGCGCTGAGTGCGCGAATGGTCCCGTTCAAGGTTGGTTTCCGGCCGTTCCCGTCCGAGATCTACAGAATGCCGTTCCCCGACGAATTTCATGGCACCAGCCTAGACGACACCAAGCGTGCCTTCGACATTCTGTTCCGCAGCGATTGCCCGCCCGACCAGATCGCGGCGGTGTTTTTTGAACCGGTACAAGGCGAAGGCGGATATAACATTGCGACCGCCGAATTCGTGGACTACCTGCGCGAGCTGTGCGACGAACACGGCATCGTTCTTGTCGCGGACGAAATACAAACCGGAATGGGCCGGACCGGCAAGATGTTCGCGATGGAACATTTCGGCATCGACGTTGATCTGACTTGCGTCGGCAAGAGCATCGGGGGCGGGCTGCCGATTTCCGGCATCGTAGGCAAGGCCGACATAATAGATGCGGTGCCGCCCGGCGGCTTGGGCGGGACCTTCGGGGGCAATCCTCTGGCCTGTGCGGCCGCACTCGCGGTTCTGGATGTCATCGAGACGAACAACCTTCTGCAACGTGGCCAGGAAATGGGCGAAGTCATCGATGCGCGGCTGCACAAGATGGCACAGCGCAATTCGCTCGATTGCATCGGCGATGTCCGGGCGCTGGGCTGCATGAACGCAATCGAGTTGGTCAAGAACCGTGACAGCCGCGAGCCCGACGGCGACCTTACGGCCCGGGTGGTGGCTATCGCCTTGAAGAAAGGCCTGATTCTCGTATCGGCCGGGCCGGCCCGTAACGTTATCCGCCTGCTGGTTCCGCTGTCGGCCCCATCTGAGGTGGTCCGCGAGGGGTTGGATATTCTTGAAACCGCGCTAGAGGAAGCGGTCGCCTAGGCACCCGGCCTGCTGGTGCCTTGGTCGCGACCCGGAGGGCATAGATGAAGATCAAGGCCGCTGTTCTGAGGCAATCCGGCTTGCCCCGGCCCTTCGCCGACAGCAAACCGTTGCGCATCGAGGAGGTCGAGCTTGACCCCCCGAAAGCCGGCGAGGTTCTGCTCAAGATACGGGCCGTGGGATTGTGCCATTCCGATCTGGTCGCCATCACCGGCGAACGTGGCAAGCCGATGCCGATTGTCATCGGTCACGAGGCTGCAGGCGTCATAGTGGAACTGGGTGGTCGCGTGGACGGTTTCGAAATCGGCGACCACGTGGTGCCGACCTATGTTGCCAGTTGCGGCGATTGCGAAATGTGCCATGTCGGCCGTCCGGCCCTGTGCGAACCTGCGACCCGCGCCAATGCGGCGGCAGTGCTGCGCGACGGCACGACCCGACTACACAAGAACGGCGAAGCCATACATCACCATTCGGGAATCGCCGGCTTTGCGGAATATGCGGTGATCCCGAAAGATGCGCTGGTCAAGATCGACAAGTCGATTCCGTTCGAACACGCTGCGCTTTTCGGCTGCGGCGTGATCACTGGAGTCGGATCGGTCGTCAACACAGGTGGCACGATGCCCGGCGAAAGCGTTGCAGTGATCGGACTTGGCGGGGTGGGGCTCAGTGCGCTGCTGGCCGCGATCGCCTCAGGCGCGGGGCATGTCACGGCGATCGATCTCAGTGACGAGAAACTGGAGCTGGCCAAACAGTTCGGCGCTCATTTGACCGTCAATGCCCGCGACCCTGACTGCGTTGATCAAATCCGCAAGGCCACGCGCGGCGGCGCCCATATCGCGGTCGAGACGGCGGGCTCGTCGCGGGCCCTGGCAACGGCCTTTGCAGCAACTCGCCGCGGTGGCATCACGGTGACGGCCGGAATGCCTGGGCCCGAGGCACAGGTCACCCTGTCGCATCTCTGCATCGCCGCAGAAGAGCGTACGCTGAAAGGCTCCTATATGGGCAGCTGCGTGCCCAAGCGCGACATTCCGCGATTCCTGGCGCTGTTTCGCGACGGGAAACTGCCTGTGAATCGCCTGTTGTCCCGGACGATCGGCTTTGACGACCTCAATGCCGCATTGGACCGTCTCAATGATGCTGCGACGGTGCGCGAGGTGCTGATCCCGTGAATCCTGAACAGGCGAAGCGATACGAGTTTTCGGCGAACACAGGCTATCTGTGGACCGAACTTCCATTCCTGGACCGGATTCGGCAGGCTGCGATCCACGGGTTCGACGCCGTCGAGTTTCACGACGAGGCGCGCAAAATTGATCGTCGCGAACTGAAAGAGGTGCTGGTGAAAACCGCGTTGCCGGTGGGCGGCATAAATGTACGCATGGAAGAGACATTTGGATGTGCCGCCATTCCCGGCCAGGGCGATCAGGCGAAACGGGATGTCGACGAAGCCATAGAGATTGCCGAGGATATCGACGCCGATGCGATCCATGTGCTGGCGGGCTTGGCATTGGGGCAGGCTGCGCGTGCGGCGTTCCTGAAGACCTTGCGACATGCGCTGGGCCATACCGACCGAACCATCCTGATCGAACCGGTCTGTTCCGAGCAATTGCCGGGCTATTTTCTGCGGACCATCGAACAAGCTGCGGAGGTGATCTCAGACGTGGGGAATCCCCGGCTGAAGATCATGTTTGATTGCTATCACATCTTCAGGGAGGGTGGTGACCTGATGGCCAACTTCAGCATGCATGCCGGCAACATCGGCCATGTGCAGATCGCGGCAGCAGAGGGCCGGGCCGAACCACTTCCCGGCGAGATCGACTACGGCGATCTGTTGCCTGCCATGCGGTCATGCGGTTATGCGGGTCGGTTCGGCTGCGAATACCGGCCTGTCGGCGCAACCGAGGATGGATTGTCATGGCGCGACACCCTCTGCGATGACGTCGGCATTGCAAAGTCCAGAACCGCGACACCCGTGATGTCGCGTCCGGGTGCATAGCACATGACGCGAATCGAGGAATATGCATTCCCGCGCGGGCTTTCTTTGCTGCGCCGCTGGCAAGCGGGCAATGCGGACGCGAAAGAGGAACTGACCGATTTCTTCGACGCGGTTATCTCCGGTGAATTCGACGCGAATTTCAGACTGCTGACCGCTGCCGACCGTGTGCATTCCACCGCCTCGGTCCACATGCTCGGCCTTGCGATTCTGTTCGATCTCTACGGCATCGAGTCCCACGACTACTATCACAACGATCCCTATCGCTACGCGCGGGCGAACCTAGCGGTCTCGCGCCTTCTCGGGGTCCACAAGTTCTATATGACCTGGGCGCTCTATGCCTGGACCTGCGAGCCGCTTGGCCAAAAGATGATGTATCCCGACAGGTTCCCGCCGGGCGCGGACCCTGACGAGGTTCTGATCACACGCGACAACTGGCACGAATTGCAAACGCCAGATTTCTCCACCGGCACCCCGGCGGCGGTGGATGCCATCCTGGCGGCAACACAGGACCTGACCGACGCCGCGCCCACATTGCAGATCTCGGCACCGTACAGCCTTGCGGCAGACATCTACGGGCAAGAGCCGCTCTTGGCGGACGTTGTGAATGAACCCGATACGGTCAATGCCATGCTCGATCATCTGGGAGATGCGGTGCTGGGGCCGTGGATGGACCATCATTTTGAGCTATTTCCTGATGGATGGGTCGAGCTTTCCGATGCCTCCGGTTCGCCGTTCTTCATCGGGCAGGACAACTGCCAGAACATGTCGATCCGCTCGATCCGCCACATGCTGCGGAACAAGCCCTATGCGGATCGGGTGTTCGACAACAACTACCGCGGCGATTTCGTGGCCGAGGTGACAAAGAAACGCCGCGCTTCGCGTCGCCGAGGCCGTGGCGAAACGCCGGACGCGTCGACCGACCGCAGTCGGCTGCAGGAACTGACCGAGGCCAAGGTCAGCGTCAATCCGCTGTTCATCATGCGGCTCGAAGCCGACAAGGTGGATGTCTCATTCTATGAGCGGCAGGCAATTGAGCGGAACCTGCCACTGACCGTGGGCATTGGCTCGCCCGAGATCGACCGCAACAGCGTTGAGGATCTGGAAGCTGCCAAGGCGGAGACCGCCGAAAAGGCGCGCCGGTACGTGGCCGCAGTCAAACGGGTTTGCGAGACGGTCAATCTGCCGGCGGATAACCACGTGGGCCAGTCCTGGCCGAGCCACATCTATTTCGAGGACATCAACGGCCAGTCGCAATTCGACCTGGTCGAGATCATCCTCGGTGAGGTGTACAAGTGCGCACGGTTCGAAAGTCAAAGTCCTGAATGACTCAGGGCTAAACTGCTGCCAGTAATTCCCGCTAGAATTTCTTTTTTTATTATCACCCCCGTGCCACTCTGAAGTGCAACACCAGAGGTGGCGGCGGCCTGCGTCCTTCGGCGCAGGATGTTGCGAAACGGCCAGATGGCGGCGACAGTCCCTGTGTAGAAGCATGGAGACTGTCATGCCGAGCGGCTACCACCACCTGACCTATGGCGAACGATGCCAGATATACGCGCTGAGGAAAAGCGGGCTGTCCGATCTGGCCATTGCCCGGCAGATCGGCCGGGACCGGACGACGGTCCGGCGCGAGATCCGGCGCAACGGCGGCGGCCGCGGATGCAGGCACGGGCAGGCGCAGGCAAAGGCCTCGGCGCGGCGCGGCGCCGCTTCGTCCGTTGCCGGGAAGATGACCCGGGAGCGGTGGCGGACGGTGGAGGACAGGCTGGCGGAGGGCTGGAGCCCGGAGCAGATCGCCGGCCGCTTCCGCAAGGAGGGCATCCCGATGGCGGGCCGGGAGTGGATATGCCAATACGTCCGCGCCGACCGGAAGGCCGGGGGGCGGCTCTTCCTGTTCCTGCGGCGGCGGGGCAGGAAGCCGGACCGGAAGGGCGGTCGCCATTCGGGCCGGGGCCGCATCCCGGACCGCACGGACATCTCCGAGCGTCCGGCGGTGGTCGAGGCGAAGGAGCGGGTCGGCGGCCGGGAGGAAGGAGGCGCGTTTCCCACAGGAATCCGCATCCAACTTATCCTGCCACCTCTGGTTAATTTCCGATTCTCTGAACATACGAGGACTTCCGCTTCATCCCCGGCGCGCAGCCGGGCGACCGCGAACTGCTGTTCGGCCTGTTCGAAGCCGGGGACACGAAACAGGCATGGGAGAGGCGCGACAGGAGGACCGGCATCTTGCACCGCTTCGAGCGGGACTGCGGCCTGCCGACCGACGACGCGAACTTCGACCTGAAGATCAACATGCTGACATGCGAGGAACCGGATGCTCCAATTGGGGGCACGTCCGGATCCGGTGCGCCGAGGCTCCCGGACCGGTCGAAGGCAGCATCGCAGGCATCGCTTTGGCGGGATGCCGGCGGGCCCCGCGGTGCCGGATAACCCGTGCACGTCCGCATGCCTTCTGTCGGGTTCCCGGGAGGTCTTCCAACCGCCCCGCCGTCGTATGGGGCCGCATAGGGAATGGAGAATGCCGAAGCCTGTGATGAACGGCTTGAAGAAGCCGGACGAGGCCGCATGACCTGTGATGGCGGCGAACAAGGGAGCGCACGCTCCTGCGGAGCCGCCGGAGGGAAGGGCCGGAACCAAGGGGAATCCGGGAGGCCAAGGCACGCGCCGGACGCAGTGCCGGGCAAGCGTGCCGCAGGCGGCCGGCCGGATGCGGCAAGCTGCAGGGAGAAGCCCGAAGGAGCGTCTCGCGGCGCTCTTCCGCCATGTCGCGCCGGAAACGCTCGCCGCGTCCCGTTTCGCGTTGAAGGAGGACGCGGCGGCCGGTGTCGACGGCGCGACGCGGGCGATGTGCGGCGAAGGTCCGGAGAGCGGCTGCTCGACCTCCGCCGCCGCCTGCACGGCGGAGGAGCATGCCGGGCGCCGCCTGTCCGGCGGGCGGGATGCCCGAGCCGGACGGCGGGACGCGACCGCTCGGGATCGCGGCGCCGGAGGACAGGATCGTCCGGAAAGCGGTTGCGGACGCGATCCCGACGCCAGTCTGCGAGGCGGGGTTTCCCGGATTCAGCTGCGGGTTCCGGCCGGGCAGAGGCGCGCACGACGCGCTCGATGCCCCGGCCTTCGGAATCGAGCGGCGAAAGGCCGGCCGGATCGCCGACGCGGACTTGAAGGCGTGTTTCGACGCGATCCCGAGGGATTGGCTGATCGCGTTCCTCGAGCATCGCATCGGCGACAGGCGGGTGATCCGCCTGATCCGGAAACGGCTGGATGCCGGCGTCATGGACGACGGGGCATGGACGGACACGGGTGCGGGAACGCCGCAGGGGAACATCGTGTCCCCGAGCCTGGCGAACGCGTTCCTGCACTGCGCGCTCGATCCGCGGTTCCACGGGAAATGGCGTCCAAGGGTTCCTCAGGGCGAAGCGATCATCGTCCGCTGCGCGGACGACGTCGCGGTCGGGTTCCGACACGAGCGGGACGCGGAGCAGCGCCTCCGCGACGTCCGGGAGCGGCCGGATCGCTTCGGTCTCGGCCTCCGCCCGGACAGGATCCGCCTCGTCGAGTCTGGACGGTTCGCGTCGGAGAGCCGTCGCGGGCGCGGGGCGGGCAGGCCGGAAACGTCCGACTTCCCGGGCTCGCGCACTTCTGCGCGAGGATCCGGCGGGGTCGTTTCCGGCTTGGCCGCAAGCCGGTCGCGAAAAGGGTCGACAGAACCCTTGCGCGCATCGACGAGGTTCTTCGCGAACGCCGGCATCACGACATCCGGGAGGTCGGCGAGTGGCCTGGGCGGGTCTTGCATGGCTGGCTCGACCGCTTCGCCGTCCCGGGGTCGGGCCGGTGGCTGCGCGCCTTTCGCCACAGGCTTCAACGCCTCTGGCTGCGGGCGCTGCGCCAACGGTCCCGGCGTCGCCGCCTCGACTGGAAGCGTCTGGAGCGCATGACCGAAATCCCTTGGCCGCGCGTTTCCATCCGCCACCCGCGGCCGGACCGGCGGTTCGCCGTCAGGCACCCGGGGCAGGAGCCGGATGGGCCAACGTCCATGTCCGGATCCGTGCGGGGGGTGCGGCAATGCGCATTCCTGCCGCGACCGGGGGTAGGGCTCGGCAACGACCCCTCCTGCCCGGCTCCTCGCCTTGGTGACCTATTTACTGCGATCGCAACAACGGTTAAGACTCGACTTTATAGCAAACCATCAGCCGTTGGCTGACCGTTGCCCGCAACGCTCCATTGCTCAGGGAGATCCCGGATGGCAGAAGCAACGCCAGGTTCTGCTGCGGGCGTGTCGCGTGGACCCTATCTGCTGACTCCCGGCCCGCTCAACACGTCCCCCGACGTGAAGGCGGCGATGCTCCATGACTGGGGATCGCGGGATGAGGAGTTCAGGAAAATGACCGAACGCCTGCGTTCGGGGCTGCTCGAAGTCGCAGGCGACACGGACGGGGAATACGACTGTGTTCCTGTCCAGGGTAGCGGGACCTACGCGGTCGAAGCGATGCTCGGTTCGCTGATCCCCCGAGACGGCAGGGCGCTTGTCCTCGTCAACGGGGCCTACGGCCGGCGCATCGTCGAAATACTGCGCTACCTGCGGCGAGACTTCCGGACAATTGATTCCGGCGACGAACGGCCGCCGCCCGTCGCCGACGTCGACGCAGCGCTCGCGAAGGATCAGGACATCACACATGTGGTGGCCGTGCACTGCGAGACGAGTTCCGGGATTCTCAACCCAATTGAAGATATCGCGGAGACAGTCAGGAGACGCGGCCGATCGCTTCTTGTCGACTCCATGAGCGCTTTCGGCGCCTTGCCGTCCGGACCGGGTGCGTTCGCCTTTGACGCCCTTGCGGCATCGGCGAACAAGTGCCTGGAGAGCGTCCCCGGAATCGGATTCGTGATTGCAAGAACATCGGTCCTGGAAGCTGCACAATCGAACTGCCACTCCTTGAGCCTCGACCTGCATGCGCAATGGCTCGGCATGAACCGGACCCGTCAATGGCGCTTCACGCCGCCGACCCATGTCGTCGCCGCATTGCTTCGGGCTATCGAAGAGCATCGCGACGAGGGCGGAGTCGACGGAAGGGGTCGCCGTTATGCAAGGAACCGGGACGCCTTGGTCGGCGCCATGCGCCGCATCGGATTCGAAACCCTGCTCCCAGACGACTGGCTGTCGCCGATCATCGTGACCTTCCTTGCGCCGCAGCATCCCGGGTTCACCTTCGAAAGGTTCTACGGGCTGATGAAGGACCGCGGCTACATCCTTTATCCCGGCAAGCTGACCGTCGCGGACACCTTCCGCATGGGCTGCATTGGCCGCCTTGACGAGGGCGTCATGCTGGGTGCCGCCGCCGCCGCTGCGGAAGCGCTGAAAGAAATGAACGTTCCCGACGGTCGACCATCCGACGCCGCAATCCTCGAACGGAACGAGCTCTCGGCATGCCGATGAAAATTTCCGTCAACGAGCGCAGCTACCGGATGCCCGCCGCCCCGGCGGTTGTCGTATGCATCGACGGTTGCGAGCCTGCCTATCTCGAGACTGCAAGCGCTGCCGGGTTGACGCCCTTCCTGGACCGCATCCGGAACCGGGGAACGGTACGGACAGCTCATTCCGCGATTCCGTCGTTCACCAATCCCAACAATCTCTCGATTGCCACCGGGCGGCCGCCATCCGTGCACGGAATTTCCGGCAACACGTTTCTGGATCGAAAGACCGGCCGCGAAGTGATGATGAACGATACGTCGTTCCTGCGGGTGCCGACGCTGTTTTCCGCCATGCAGGCTGCAGGGGCCAGGGTCGCGGTCGTCACCGCCAAGGACAAGCTCCGGGCGCTTCTCGGCGCCGGGCTTTCCTGCGCCGGCGGCAACGCGGTCTGTTTCTCGGCGGAGCGCGCTGGCGAGACCACTCTCGCGGAGAACGGCATGGACGACGCAGCCGACTGGGTCGGCATGGCGCAGCCAGACGTCTATTCTGCCGCTCTTTCCGAGTTCGTGCTCGCCGCGGGCGTTCGCCTACTCAGGGACTGGCGTCCGGACTTGATGTATCTGACGACCACGGACTACATCCAGCACAAGTTCGCGCCGGGCGAGGCGGAGGCCGACGACTTCCATGCGATGGTCGACCGCTACCTGGGGGAGATCGACGGTCTTGGCGCCACGATAGTGGTTACCGCCGATCACGGCATGAATGCAAAGCACGATGCGGACGGCGCACCTTCGGTGGTCCATATACAGGACCTCATCGACGGCTGGATCGGCACCGGCCAGGGACGGGTGATCCTGCCGATCACCGATCCCTACGTGGTTCACCACGGGGCCCTCGGTTCCTTCGCTGCACTCTATCTTGCCGACGGCGTCGATCCGAAAGGGATAATCGAACGGCTGCAGGCGGTTCCGGGGCTTCACGAGGTTGTCTCGGGACCGGACGCGGCCCGGCGATTCGAGTTGCCGCTCGACAGGATCGGCGACATCATTCTCCTTTCCGAGCGCGGCACGACGATTGGCAGTGCCCGGGAGCGGCACGATCTAGGAGCTCTCGACCGGCCACTGAGGTCGCATGGCGGGCTGTCGGAACAGGCAGTGCCATTCATCGTCAACCGCCGGATGCCACTGCCGGAAGCGCCGGAGCTCAGGAACTTCGATGCCTTCTTCTGGGCGTTGGAAGCCGCCGGTCTACCGGTTTCTAGCCAGGCGCTGTGACTGCTGGTTCGGTTTGTCCGGAAAAGGGGTGAATGCCGTGGATTCCGTTGCAAAAGAGTTTGGGTTTCGCGCCGAGGCGATGCGTGTCGCCGGCCGCAGGGTTGAAGCCGACGGGGTGATCGAGGTCGAATACCCGTACACGGGCGAAATCATCGGCACCGTTCCTTCCGGCGAACGGCGCCATGCCCGTGATGCCTTCCGGATCGCCGCCGAATACAATGCGCGTCTGAGCCGCTACGAGCGCCAGCAGATACTGTTCCGGACGGCCGAGACGCTGCTCGGCCGGCAACGGGAGATCGCCCGGATCCTGACACTGGAGCTCGGCATCTGCCAGAAGGACGCCCTTTACGAGGTCGGGCGCGCGAACGACGTGTTCATGCTTGCCGGACAGCAATGCATCAACGACGACGGGGAAATCTTTTCCTGCGACCTCACGCCTCAGGGCAAGGCCCGGAAAATCTTCACCCTTCGGGAGCCGCTTCGGGCGATTTCGGCGATCACCCCGTTCAATCACCCGTTGAACATGGTCGCCCACAAGGTGGCTCCGGCGATCGCGACAAACAACTGCATGGTCTGCAAGCAGACGGAGCTTACGCCGTTCTCGGCGATGGTTCTCGCCGACATCCTGTATGAGGCCGGGCTGCCTCCGGAGATGTTTTCGGTCGTCACGGGCAGGCCGGACGTCATCGGGCCGGAAATGGTCACCAATCCCAATGTCGAGCTGATCACGTTCACGGGAGGCGTGCCTGTTGGCAGGATGATAGCCGAGACGGCCGGGTACCGAAGAACGGTGCTGGAACTCGGCGGCAACGACCCGCTGATCATCTGCGACGACCTCTCCGACGACGACCTTGTCCGCGCGGCGGAACTCGCGGTTCTCGGCGCGACAAAGAACTCAGGGCAACGCTGCACGGCGGTCAAGCGCATCCTTTGCCAGGACCGCGTCGCCGAGCGATTCGTGCCGCTTGTCTTCGAACGCGCCCGGAGAATCCGGCACGGGGACCCGATGGATCCCGAAACCGATCTGGGAACGGTGATCAGCGAGGCGGCGGCTCGGGACATCGATCGCCGAATCGGCCTTGCCGTCGACGAAGGGGCCGAGGCTCTCTACCACCCTGGCCGTTCGGGCGCGCTGCTGCCGCCAGTTGTTCTCGACCGGGTTCCGGCAGGGTGCGAACTGGTCATGGAAGAGACGTTCGGCCCGGTGATTCCGGTCATCCGGGTTCCCGACGCCGATGAAGACGTGATCGCCATTTCGAACGCCACCGCCTTCGGACTGTCGTCCGGTGTCTGCACCAACGACTTCCGGCGCATGCGGACCTACATCGAAGGCCTCAACGTCGGAACCGTGAACATCTGGGAGGTTCCCGGCTATCGGATCGAGATGTCGCCCTTCGGTGGCGTCAAGGACAGCGGGCTCGGATACAAGGAAGGCGTCATCGAGGCGATGAAGAGCTTCACGAACGTCAAGACCTTCTCCCTCCCCTGGGATTGACCTGATTACGAAAGGCTTCGGCCGTGGAAAGACGCGCGGCAAAGATCAAGGCAGCCGCAGCCGGGAGGCGGCACGTCGAAGGCGAATCCAGCGACTCGCCGTTGAGGCGGGCATGGCAGGAGGAATTCACCGGCGACGCGTCCCGCGAACTCCTCCGGCGCGACAGCTCAGCGTTCCTGCAGCAAAGCCTTTCGACGCCTTGCGTCGGAGCAATAAGGCGGGCGGAGGGGATCTGGATCGAGGATCTGGACGGGCGCCGCTACATGGACTTCCACGGCAATTCGGCGCACCATGTCGGATACGGCCATCCGGCGGTCGTCGAGGCGGTATCCGATCAGATGCGGAAGCTGTGCTTTTCGCCCCGGCGGTACACCAATGCGACGGCCGTCGAACTTGCCGAGCGCTTGGCGGGGCCATTCGTAGACCAGTTCGAACGCGCCGGCAGCAACTTCAGGGCGGATGAGGGAGCACGGGTCCTGTTCACCACCGGCGGCTCCGACGCCGTGGAGGTGGCGCTGAAAATCGCCCGGGCGGCGACCGGCAGGTTCAAGACGATCTCGTTCTGGGATTCCTTTCACGGCGCCGGATTCGGAGCAGCCTCGGTTGGCGGAGAGGCGACGTTTCGGTCTCACATTGCGGGCCCGCTCCTTCCCGGAGCCGAACACGTCGCGCCGTTCGCCTGCTACCGGTGTCCCTACGGCCATCCCGGTCCCGACAACTGCGGTCTCGCCTGCGCCGGCATGGTCCGCTTCGCCCTCGAGCGGGAGGAAGACGTGGCGGCGGTGATCGCCGAGCCCGTCCGCGCCATCCCCCATATCCCGCCGGAAGGCTACTGGGCCGAGATTCGCCGGGCATGCGACGATCACGGTGCGCTGCTGATCTTCGACGAGATTCCCACGGGTCTCGGAAAGACCGGAACATTCTTCGCGTTCGAGCGCGAAGGAGTGGTTCCGGACATCGTCGTTCTCGGCAAGGCGCTCGGCGGCGGCGCGCTGCCCGTCGCCGCGGTCATCGCGAGAGGCGGCCTCGACCTGGCTGGCGAATTCGCGATCGGTCATTACACGCACGAAAAGAACCCGGTTACCGCACGGGCGGCGCTGGCGGTGCTGGACGTCATCGAGGCGGAGGGGCTTGCCGAGCGGGCCGAGGAGCTTGGCGAATGGGCGATCGGTCGTCTGCGCGCGTTCGCCGAGAGCAGCCCGATCGTCGGCGAGGTCAGGGGACGCGGCCTGCTGATCGGCGTCGACATCGTGGCCGGCGACGGAACCCGGCGAGCCGCGCCCGGGCGCGCAGAGCGCATCCTTTACCGGTGCCTGGAAGCGGGTCTCAGCTTCAAGGTCTCCCAAGGGTCCGTACTGACGCTTTCGCCGCCGCTTACGACTGCCCGCGAGGACTTGGGACGCGCCGTCGACATCCTCGAGTCGGAACTCCGAAGGGAATCACGTGAACCTGCACCGGCATAGATCTGGAATGCGCAGAGCTTGAGTTTGGAAATTGACCATGGCCGTCATAATTGCTTAACATTGCCCATATAGACGCAAATTGAAGAGTCTCGTCGGATACGAGAGGCGTGATCGGTGCTGCTTGCCGCTTCGGCGCATGCGCATGAACACCCGAGATGATCGCACTTGACCGACGAGGAGCAACTTGGAGGATCGAATCACAGAAGACAATTCGACTGAATTCCGGGGCGAAGCGCCCTGGCGGGACACGGTGCAATCGCGGCAAGACCTGGATGCCTGCAGGCCGAACAATTTCCTGGTCCGGCACCCCATGCCCTTGCCCTTGCCCTAGGCTGCCGATTGCCGGCGTTCCAAATCCGCAAGACTGAAACCAATGCAAGTTCTGGGAGACAGACAATGAACAAGGGACTCCTTTCCAGCATCTTCCTGCTGACAACTGCAGGCGTTGCGTTTGCCGATTGCCCGGCGGTCACTGTGGCCGACCCAATGGGCGTGCCGGCCGGAAAATATCCGCAACAGTACGAACTCTCCGAGTTCGAATCGCTTGCCGGCTGCAAGCTGAGCTTCGGCGAAAACCCGGATATCGCCGCGCTCAACGCGAGAATTCGCGGCAACCCGGATCTGCCGCCGCTGGCTGATCGCTTGCCGGAAGAGCCGCTGGTGGTCGCGCCGTACGAGTCGATCGGCAAGTACGGCGATACGCTCGACGTTCTTTCGAACGCAACCGAGGCGGGCACCTCGGACTTCCTCTCCGTACGCCATGTCAACCTGGTTCGCTATTCCGACGATCTCCAAACCATCGTTCCGAATGTCGCCAAGGACTGGGAGTGGAACGATGACTTCACCCAGTTGACCTTCTTCCTGCGCAAGGGGCACCGCTGGTCCGACGGGGCGCCGTTCACGGCGGAGGACGTGAAGTTCTGGTACGACAATCTTGCGCTCGACCCGAAGGTCATCGAAAAGCCGAAGGACTACGTGCTCGTGGCCGGCGAACGCATGGAAGTCGAAGTGCTGGATCCGCAGACGGTGCGGTTCAACCTTCCGGCTCCGAAGCCCGGTCTTCTCGCCCACTTCGCGACTTCGTTCGCGCAGGGCTTCCAGCCGAAGCACTTCCTCGGTCGGTTCCACCCGGATATGAACCCGGACGCCGATGCCCTGGCCCAGGAAGCCGGATTCGAAAACGGCCTGGCGGTGCTTTCGGCGTACTTCGGCAACTCCGACTGGACCGATACCCCGTCGCCGCTGCTGAACAGCCCGGATCTCGTGGCCAATCTACCGGCGGATGTGGTTCCGACCCTGGAGTCTCACATCTATACGGCCGACACGCCGGACGGGCGCCATTTGGTTGCCAATCCGTACTTCCACCAGGTCGACACGGCCGGCAATCAGCTGCCCTACATCAACGAGCAGGATGAGATCTATGCAAACGACAACGAGGTCCGAATCCTCAAGCTGGTAAACGGCGAAGCCGACTACAAGTCCCAGTCCCTGCAGTTGCCTTCAGCACCGCTTCTTCTCGAAAACCAGGAGGCCGGCGACTACACGATTTACCTCCGGCCCGAAATCACCATCGCCACCTTTTCGTTCAACGTGACCCACGGCAACCTGGAGAAGCGCAAGGTCTATGGCGACCTGCGGTTCCGGCAGGCCATGTCGCTAGCGATCAATCGCGACGACCTGAACGAGACTGCGTTCTTCGGACTGGGTAGCCCGCAGCAGTACATCGGCTTCTCGCCGAAGCCGGAGTTCATCGATGACAAGTGGCTGAGCCATTTCACCGAATACGACCCGGACCGGGCCAATGCGCTTCTCGACGAGATCGGCATGGCCGACACCGACGGGGACGGTTTCCGCGAACTCCCGAACGGAGAAAGGATCGTAGTGAACCTGCAATTCTCGACGCAGGGGGTTGCCGGCCAGGTGGTTGAGCTTGTCGGTCAGTATTGGGCTGAAGTCGGATTGCAGACGACCGTGAAGGAAGTGACGCCCGACGAATACCGTTCCGCGCAGTCGGCGAACCTGCTTGACGTCGGCATGTGGCGGAAGAGCCAGCCGCTGGCGATCGTCCTTGGCAACAACGAACTCTGGGTTCCGCCCTTCGAGAACTACTTTGGCCACAGGACCGGGATGCTCTGGGCGGAATGGGTGGATTCCGGAGGTGCCGACGGCGTCGAACCGCCGGACTACGTGAAGCAGTTGATCGAGGACATCAATGCCTTCCAGTCGGCTGAATCCGGTTCCGACGAATTCGAGATGCTCGGATCGCGCATGGTGGAAAACATGGTTTCCAACGTGCTCTTCATCGGAACCGTCCAGGCGCCGGCACCCATCTACCGTCGGAACGCCCTGAAGAACTTCAAGGATTTCCAGACGCATTCGTACGAATACTACCGGACCTACCCGTACCGGGCCACCCAGTGGTATCTTGACGAGTGATTCAGGTCACTTGACGGACTAACGGGGCGGGCACCAATCCGACGGTGCCCGCCCTTCCAAGTGGACCGCCGGTCGCGGCTGCCTGCCGGAAAGGTTGGTTCACGGACGCAGGAACTGTAGAAGGCGTTATGGTCCAGTTTCTCCGCTTCGCAGCACTTCGCGCCGTGATGGCCTGCCTGACGCTGGTTCTCGTCTCCTTCATAGTGTTTTCGCTCATGGAGCTCGTGCCCGGCGACTGCGCTGAACGCTACCTCGCCTTCAAGAACACGCAGGGCCAGCAGATCACGGTGAAGGACATCGACGCCGAACGGGCTCGGCTCGGCCTTGATCGGCCGTTCCTCGTCCGGTGGGTCACCTGGCTCGGCAACGCGTTTAGAGGCGAGTTCGGCGACAGCTGCATTCTCAGGGTCAACATAAACAACCTCCTCGGGGAGAAGTTCTGGTTGTCCCTGGGCATCTGCCTGACGGCGCTGGTGCTAGCGTATCTTGTAGCCATTCCGGTTGGCATCATTTCTGTAACCGCCAACAGCCCGCTTCTCAACAATTCGCTGCGCCTCGTCAGCTATCTCGGACTTGCATTGCCGAATTTCCTTTTGGCGCTTCTGATCATGCTCTTCGCCACCATCTACTTCGGGGAAAGTCTGACAGGGCTGTTTTCCAAGGAATTCCGGGATGCGGAGTGGTCCTACGCGAGGGTGCTGGACTTCCTCGGACATGTCTGGCTGCCGGTCTTCATCCTCGGGTGGTCGGCAACCGCCTTCGCCATACAGACGGTCAGGGCGTTGATGTCCGACGAAATCGGAAAACTCTACGTAACCGCCGCGGCGGCCCGCGGCGTCGCCGGGCGACGGCTTCTGCTCCGATATCCGGCCCGACACGCCTTCGGCCCGATCGTCAATTCGCTCGGCTTCGACCTCAACCGCATCTTCAACGAATTGCCGGTCGTGGCGTTGATCATGACCCTGACGGAAGCCGGGGCATTGTTGATCGAGGCGCTGGCGCGGTCCAACGACCAGCAATTGGCGGGGGCGATCATCTTCATGTTGACGGCGAGCATCGTAACGCTCAACTTTCTCACCGACATACTGCTGGCGCTGACCGATCCGCGGGTCCGCCACAGCATCCTGGGCTGACAAATGACCGAGACGACGGAGAACAAGGATCCCTCGACCGGCGGCGACGGCAGTTCCCGGACCGATTCGAACATCGATCAGAAACTCAAGGAAGCTTATTTCACGGCGTCCCAATGGCAGCTTGTCTGGGCCCGGTTTCGAAAGGTCCGTTCGGCGATGATCGCCGGCTACATCCTGATCTTCCTGGTCGTCTGCGGGCTGTTTGCGCCGTTCCTTTCGCCCTATGATCCGACGATTGCCGGGCGCGACAAGGACTACGAGAACGGAGCGCCGCAGATTCCAAAGTTCTGCGACGAAAACGGCTGTTCGCTGCGGCCTTTCATCTACACTTACGAACGGACCCGGTCGATCGAGACGAATTTCCGCTGGGTGACCGAGGCCAACCGGGACAAGCGGCGCTACGTGGTCATGTTTCCGAAGGGAAGCGAATACAAGCTTCTCAGAATTCCCTTCCTCAGCTTCGACCGGCATCTCTTTGGCGTCGACGAGGGGATGATCCACCTCTTCGGCACGGATGCCAGCGGCAAGGACATCTTCTCGCGGACGCTTCACGCGATCAACACATCGCTGGCCGTGGGCACGATCGGCGTCCTGATCGCCTTCGTTTTGGCACTGATAATCGGCGGAGTTTCGGGCTACTACGGCGGCTGGCTGGACTCGGTGATCCAGATGATCACCGACGGGGTTCGAACCATTCCCGCAATTCCGCTCTTCATGGCGCTGGCCGCATTCGTTCCAGACGAGTGGAGCGCCGAGATGCGCTTCTTCTTCATCTCGATCATACTCGGATTCATTGGTTGGCCGACCCTGGCCCGGCGGGTGCGCACGCATCTGCTGTCCGAGCGCAACCAGGAATATGTCCTGGCTGCCCAGCTTTGCGGCGCCTCGGGCGGACACATCATCCGCCGCCACCTGCTGCCGAGTTTCACCAGTTACATCATTGTCGACCTAGTGATCTCGTTTCCCTACATGGTTCTTTCCGAGACGGCGCTCAGTTTCATCGGGCTCGGACTGAAGGATCCGGTGAATTCCCTCGGCGTCATGCTGCAGAATGTGACCAACGCCGACGTGCTGCTGAACTACCAGTGGTACTTCATCCCGGTGATCTTCTTCATAACCCTGGTGCTGGCCTTCGTCTTTGTCGGCGACGGGCTTCGGGACGCTGCCGATCCCTATTCGGACATCAAGCGATGACGCCGCTCCTCGAAGTCGAGAACCTGACGTTGCACTTCGACACGGACGAGGGCCGCATTACCGCCGTCGAAGATGTTTCCTTCTCGATCGAGGCCGGCCACGTTACGGGGCTCGTGGGCGAAAGCGGATCCGGAAAGTCGGTGACCGCCAAGTCGCTGATGAAGCTGAATCCCGGCAACGCCGTCTACGGCGAGAAATCGCGGATCACCCTTCACCTCGACGATGGGCCAGTCGACATTCTGTCGCTTCGGACTCCCAGGGAGCTCCAGGTGGTTCGGGGCGGCGCGATCTCGATGATTTTCCAGGAACCGATGGCAAGCTTCGCGCCTGCGATCACGATCGGCAGTCAGATGGTGGAACAACTGCGAATCCACACGGACTTGTCCACTGCCAAGTGCCGGGATCTGTCCATCGAGATGCTGGACCGGGTCGGGATTTCGGACGCATCGAAGCGATTCAATCAGTACGCATTCGAACTGTCCGGCGGCATGCGCCAGCGTGCGATGATCGCGATGGCGCTCTCGACGAGGCCGAAACTGTTGATCGCGGACGAGCCGACGACGGCTCTAGACGTGACGATCCAGGCCCAGGTGCTCGACCTGATGAAGGATCTCGTTGCCGAATTCGGCATGGCGATCATTTTCATCACGCACGACCTTGGCGTGGTTGCCCAGACGGCCGACACCGTGGCCGTCATGTATCTCGGCCGTTTGGTGGAATACGGACCGGTCAGGGCGGTGGTCCATGACCCGCGGCATCCATACACCCGAGGCCTGATCGCCGCGCTGCCTAAGATCGACGATCTCGATGCGCCGCTAACGCCGGTGCCGGGCGACATTCCCTCGCCGCTGGAACGCCCGTCTGGCTGCGTTTTCTCGACGCGCTGCCCGCAGGTTATGGAGACGGTCTGCAGGACCGGCGTTCCGGTCTTCTCGGACGTTGATCCGACCCATCAGGTAGCCTGCCATTTGTTCGACGGGGCCGACTGTTGAAGACGGGCGGCGGACTGGTGATCACGAATGGATGACAACGTCCTGATCTCTGCGCGGTCGCTTTCGGTCCATTTTCCGATCGGCGGTGGTCTCTTTCGGCCAAAGGCGCATGTCCGGGCAGTCGAGCAGGTCGATATCGATATCGAAAGGGGCAGTTTCTACGGGTTGGTCGGGGAATCCGGATCCGGCAAGACGACCCTCGGTCGGGCGCTTCTCCGCGCTGCTCCCATCAGCGAGGGGACGGTCACCTATCGGGACGACGAAGTCCGCTACGACCTGACCGCGATCCGGCCGGCGGAACTCAAGGACTACCGGAGGCGGGCGCAGCTGATCTTCCAGGATCCCTATGCCGCGCTGTCGCCGAGGATGACCGTCCGCGACATCATCGCGGAACCGCTCGAGGTGATGGGGTTGACGTCCAGCCGAGAGGAAACCGACCAACGGGTTCGAGACATTGCGGCCAGATGCCGGCTGAACCTGGAACATCTGCGGCGCTTTCCGCATGCCTTCTCCGGTGGGCAGCGCCAGCGCATCTCGATCGCGCGCGCTCTCGTCGCCGGGCCGCGCTTCGTGGTTGCCGACGAAAGCGTCGCGGCGCTGGACGTGTCGATCCAGGCCGATGTTCTGAACATGCTCAAGGCGCTTCAGAGAGACTTGGGGCTGACCTTCCTGTTCATCAGCCACGATCTCTCCGTGGTCGCGCTGATCTGCGATCACGTGGCCCTGATGTATTGCGGCCGGCTTGTCGAAACGGCACCCACCCGGGAACTGTTTCGGACGCCGCGCCATCCCTACACGCGGGCCCTCCTGTCAGCCATTCCGTCGCTTGACCCCGACGACAAGGGGAGGGCCCAGAAACTTGAAGGCGAGATCCCTTCGCCCACCAACCCTCCTCCCGGCTGCCGGTTCCAGACTCGCTGCCCGTTTGCGATCGATGTCTGCCGCAAGCAGGAACCGCAACTCGAAACGGCGGGTCGCGAGCACCGTGTGGCATGCCACCGCTGGAAGGAACTGGCGGAACAGTTGGCGCCCGGGGGATCGCTGACGCCGGGAACCGATACCGCACCTTTCCAGGCCGGTTGATGCAGGCCGGGCTGGTGGCGGGCAACCGGGCCCGGTTTCCGGGAATTCGGGACGGCTTCATGCGGGGCGCACCGTGACCGCCGGGCGCAACGTGCTTTTCATCGTCATGGACCAGTTCAGGGCCGACTGCGCCGGCACGAATGCCGCGACTGGTGCCAATTCGCTTGCCGCAGCGGCCAGGATGCCCAATCTCGATGCTTTCCGAGAGAACGCTGTCAGTTTCGACCGGCATTACGCGGTGACGAGCCCATGCGGCCCGTCGAGGGCAAGCCTTTTGACCGGGTTGTACGCGATGACACATCGCGCCGTTCGTAACGGGACGCCGCTTGCCGACGGCATAGCGAATGTTGCGACCGAAGCTCGCCGATCAGGTTACGAACCGCTTCTCTTCGGATGCACCGATGCGGGTCCGGATCCGCGCGGACGGCATCCTAGAGATCCGGATCTCCGGTCGTATGAGCGGGTGATGCCGGGATTCCGGGAAATTGTCGAACTGCGGTTGGCGGAGAACTTCGCCTGGCAAGGCCATTTGGTTTCGCTCGGCTATGATCTTCCGGACTACGAACAGTTCTTTGTCCCTCGGGAATTTGATCCCGATCGCGGGCCTAGGCCGGACGATCCGGCCTTCTATGCCCGGGAACACAGCGACACCGCATTCTTGACGGATGCATTTCTGAACGCAATGGGACCGCGCAGCCGCGGGAATTGGTTTGCCCATCTCACCTATCTCCGTCCGCATCCTCCGCTTATCGCGCCGGAACCATACAACCGAATGTTCCGTGCCGAGAGCATGCCGCCTCCGAACCGGATGCGTTCGCGCGAAGCTGCAGCAGAGCTGCATCCGTTCGTGGCCGTGTCCCTGGAACGCGACCTGATAAACGGCTGCGTCGATGGCAGTCGCCAACCGCTCGACGATGCGGATCCGGAGGATGTCGGCACTCTTAGAGCGGTCTATCTCGGGCTCGCGAGCGAAATAGACTTCCACCTTGGCCGGGTTTTCGCCTTCCTCAAGGAGACCGGACAGGATGACGACACGCTGATAATCGTCACGGCGGATCATGGTGAGATGCTCGGCGATCACTATCTCTGGGGGAAGGACAGCTTCCACGATGCTGCGTATCACGTTCCCCTGATAATCCGCGACCCGGATCACCCCGAGGCGTTCGGAACCCGCGTGACCGCCTTCACGGAGTCGGTCGATGTCGCGCCGACCATTCTTGACTGGATCGGCGGCCAGGTTCCGGCCGCCATGGACGGACGATCCCTGATTCCGTTCCTGGCCGACCCGCTTGGAGTCCCGCTCCATTGGCGGGACCATGTCTATGCCGACCTCGACTTCGGAGAACCCGACGTGCCGACCGTTTGGCAGGAAGTGCTTGGACTGCCGCTTCGGGAAGCCAATCTCGCCATCATCCGGGAGGACCGCTACAAGCTCGTGCACTTCAACGGAGGGCTGGAGCCGCTCCTCTTCGACATGCATTCCGATATGGCGGAGACACGGAATCTGGCTGGCGATCCGGCCCACGGCGGAACGCTTCTCCGCCTTACCCGCAAGCTGCTAGATCACCGCATGCGACACCAGGACCACCGGCTCTCCGACATGAAGCTGACTCCTGCCGGAACCGTCAATTTGGACAACTGAAGCAGCATGGCGATGTCTGGGTTTCCATTTCGCCGGTTGATCCAACCAAACGGATCAAGGTGAAGAACCGGGTTGTTCCTGAAGTTCGATCCATTCCCGCCTATTGTGGGCGGTTCGGGCGCCAATGACCCAGGGCGGCATCCGGCGGATCGGGTCGGCGGGCCGGTTTCTGATGGAACATGGCCGGACCTGCTGCTTCCCCTTCGGCCAGTATCGAGATTCCGCCGGACTTCAAGTTCCGTCCGAGGTGCGCGATCCAGAGTCCGCAGGCATGCAAGGCTGCCGCCGACCTGACCGCCTGCAGGCCTGTTGCGTAGGCGTGATCCCTGATCCCAAGAACGCGGTTCAAGTTGGCAGCGGCAACCTGCCCGGCGATCGCGGCCCCTCGTCAAGCGTCGGTCAAGTGGGCATGGCAGAGCCCCATGGAGCTTGTTTCATTGTGAGTCTCCTTCCGAGTCGATTGAAAGCATTGGCAATTCTCTTTGGGAGGCCCCTGACGCGGGCTGAGTTCCCGCCTTGGCCGCGGTGGCGGCCACCCCTTCGTCCTGCAGATCGACGGCCCTTGTGCGCCAGGGGGCCTTCGCAACGGCCTGCCGGGCCGGAGGCACACCCTGCCTGATCATCTGCCGGATCACGTGGCGGCTGACGCGGAGCCTGTCCGCGGCCTCGGCCAGGGTCAGGATCTCGTCGCCTCCCGCCCCGGTCTTCAGGGAAGGAAGCCTGCACTCCCGCCTGTATCGCCTGACGCGTTCCGCAGTCCAGGTGTGGCCGTGGGCGGTTGTGACGCGCATGCGGTTCAACGCCGCCGCGATGTCGGTGTCGGACCAATGTCCGGCCATGCTGCGAATCGTGTCGGCGGCCTCCTCCGGCGTGATCCTGTCGTGCCGCCCCGGCGCGGGCATCGGAACCCGGAGCCGGGAGTGCCGCCCCCCTCGCCAGCGGATGGCCAGCACCACCTCGCGAGCGGCCTTGTCCGCATCGGCGACGATGTCGGCGATCAGGGTGCGCAGGAGCTGCTGGCGCGCGCGCATGGTGGTCGTCGGCGCGTTCCGGGCGACCTCGAGATCGTCGGCGAGGCTCGTGAAGTCCGGCGTGTCCGTGGCCGGCTCCGGCCGGTTGCGGGCTTCGCAGTCCGCGACCCGTCGGAGCGCCTCCTCCCGGTACGTCTCGAGCTGCGCCGCGATCAGCCGGTTGTCGGGATCGCAGGCGGCGTGGCGGCGCTCCGCGAGCGAGGCATCGTAGCGGGCCTGCTGCAGCTCGAGTTCCAGCACCTTGCGCCGTTTCGCCAGTGTCTCGCCAAGCATCCGCTCCGCCTCCAGCGCGGCTTCGACCGCCAACGGCCGCGTCACCCGGACGGCCTCGGCGGCAATGGCGGCGTCGACGCGTTTCGCGGCCATGGCCTGACAGCTCGGCTTCCCTTCGCCGAAGCCCTGCCTGCACTTGTGGACGGCTCGCCCCGTGGAGCCGCCGGAACAGGCCACCTGCAGGCGCCGACCGCAACGAGCGCAAGACAGCAGCCCCGCGAGCAGCGCCCGGCCGCCTCGCCCGGACTTGGATCCGCCGCTCCTGCCGTGCGAGCTGGCCGCCAGACGGGCCGGGTTGCGCTCGTGCTCGGCCCAGTCGATGCAGCCGTCGTGGCGGTCCCGGATCAAGACCCGCTGTTCGACCGGCTTGCCGTGGCCGGAGCTCTTGCGGGGCCGCCCGTTGACGAGGGAGGTTCTCCGGCCCGTCTTTCCCCAGGCGCAGGCGCCCGCATGGAATGGGTTCCCCAATATTGCAACGGCGTTCCTGCAGGTGAGCTGCCGCCATTCCCGAACCGTTCCCTGGCCGAACGTGCACGGGAAGAGGATCTCGTCCTCCCGGAGCTTGATCGTGACCTGCCGCGCGCTGCCCAGCTCGCGGAACCGCGCGAAGACCAGCCCGATGGTCTCCTGAACCCGCAGGTCGGGATCGAGGACGGGGCCGGCCGTCTCACGGTGCCGGACATGCCCGACCGGCACGTTGATGCGGAGTTCGCCGCGACGTGCCTTCTCCTGCAGCGCCCCGAGCATCCGGGCACGGATGATCCCGCTCTCGAACTCGAAAATCGAGCCCTTCATTCCCGACAAAAGCCGATCGTTCGGGTGTCTGGGATCGTGGACGCCTTCCAGGTCGATGACGCGTGCGTCGAACACGCCGCACAACTCCGGGAGCTGGTGCCAGTCCCGTCCGTTCCGAGCGCGCCTTGATGCGTCGAAACAGAACACGGCACCGACCTGCTGCGCGCAGAGTTCGGTGCACAGCCTCTCGAAGCCGGGCCGGTGGACCTCGCCGTTCGCGGAGGTTCCCTGGTCGTCGTCGATCACCTCCACCTCGCGGAAGCCGCGATTGCGGGCGGATGCGACGAGCTCGCATTGCCGCCGCCGGCTCTCCACGTTGTTGACGACCTGCCGGGGGGTGGACCGGCGGACGTGGATCACCGCCTTGCGGTTGAGTGCCGTGTCGGCAAGAAGGTCGGACGTCATCGGCCCTGTCCCCCTCTCGACCGAGGCCCGCCGCCTCGATCAGCAGCCTTGCCGGATGCCTTGTCGCCTGGTCCCGTTCGTTCGGATCCAGCGGCCGCAGCTCGTCGTTGTCGAGGGCCAGCGACAGCTGGACCGTGCGTGGCGGGCGTGTCGGGGTCGGAAGGGCGGTCATCGGTGTTCTCCTTTCGGGAATCGCAGGCGCTTTCCCGACATCCCTGCCTGAATCCCAATCCGATCAACATGTGGTGCAGGTCGGCGAGCGCGGGCAGAGATGCCCGGGGGTCGCCGAGTTCCATGCGCGCGCAGGAGACCTCGTCCAGCATCCAGGCCGGGATCAGCCTCTCGTCTCCGGGCGCACTCAAGACACGAAGGAAAACACCTGCGGCGTGCCGTTCCCGCTTCAGCTCCTGCACTTCGCTGCCAAAGAGGGGATGCCAGGGATGGTGAACCCTGAAGATTCGCCCGACACGGGCAGAATGGCTGGGGCTCCATTACCCCCCGAAACCAGTAGGCGTCGGCATGGAAGCGCGATCGATCCTGTCCGTCAGTGCCGCCTCGATCCTCCGGACCATCGCCGATCGCTCCCTCTCGTCGAGCTTTGCGAGCTTCCTCATCCGCCACTCCACTGCGGGAAGGCTGCTGACGCTGCGCATCCCAATCAGCGACCATTGCGGTTCCCCGCCCGCGATGGACAGCAGGAACTCCCGGTGGGCATCGGGCATGCGGCCGACAATCGCGGCCACCAGCTCCTCGCGGGTCCGCTCCAGAACGTCCAGCGCGACGGGAACCTCCATCATCCCCGCCAGACCACGCTCGAACTCTTCGCGCATGTCCCGGCGCGCCGGCGCCAACAGCCTCTCGATCGGCCGATGATGGCTCACCAGATAGACAATGAAGGCGGTGCGGAGCTCGCCGTCGATTCCTTCGTTCGACAGCAGATCATGGATGTCGAACAGGTCGCGCGGATGTTGGCGGTCGAGCGCCGCCACCAGCTTGCCGGCGAACAGGTCCGGAAACGACACCACCTGAATGGCGGCAAAGCCGAACTGCTCCTCGACCGCATCCGAGACCGCCTTCTCCTCCGGCTCGAACACGCAGCCGCGCAGCACCGGCGTGACCTCGACCTTGATCTGAGTGCCGCGTTCGCGGACGAAGAGCTTGTTGACCGTGCCTTCCTCTCTCAGCACTCCGGTCTGAACGCGGGCGAATGCAAGGGCGCCCTCGATACGCTCACCGATGCGTCGCAGCGCGGCCTCGATGTCCGCAAGCGATCGTGCCCGGTCAGCCAACGGCAGATAGGTGAGGTCGATGTCGACCGACAGCCGGGGAAGGTTCCGGACGAACAGGTTGATAGCCGTCCCGCCCTTCAGCGCGAAACATCTCTCCCGCGCGACGTGAGGCAAGGTGCGGACAAGCAGCTCGACCTGCCGCCGGTATCGCTCATCCACCGGCATCGAGATCCTCCGGAACTGTGATCTGGTATTTCGGATCGAGCTTCCCGCCCCGCACCAGCATCCGCTTTCCCTTGCCGAGGTCGATCCCGTCGCGGTCGAGGCGTTCGAGCCACGGATGGCCATGGCGTTCGGCGAACCACAGAAACAGGCGCTTCACCTTGACGCTTCGGCATTCCCCGAGAAGACGGCTCGTGCGCTTCGGGCTGAGACCGACCAGACCTTCCATCAGCATGTCGACCTGGTGGAACGTTTCCCTGCCGGGAAGCTCGTCCAGCAGCTCCAGCACCGCCCGTTCCGGCGTCGACAGCACGATCGGCGAGTCCTCATCGCCGAAGTGCCGCCAGGTCAGGCTGCCGTGGATCTGCACCTGGTGCGACGGCCCGTCGACGGCCATCACCGACTTGAGCCCTTCGAGACCGGTCGCGATCGGCTCGGCGCGAAACAGCTTGCGGGCATTGTGAAAGACGAAGGGCGTGACGATGGGTAGCTTGCCGAGCCACCCCGGCGCCCGTTCGTCTCCGTACAGGTGAACCTTCCGCGGTCCCTCGCTCGACAGGTAGTGCGCGAAGCCGTGCAGCTCCAACGCCGTGCGCCCGCCCACCGCGACCGGGTGCTCCAGTACCATCTGCATCGAGATCACGATATGTTGCCAGCGCAGCGGCGCTGCCGTCTCTTCAAGCCCCGGCTTGTGCAGCGGGCGCCGAAACACCCCGCGCGCCACCGGTTGCAGCCAGCCGCTCGCGAGGTAGCGGCTGCGCAGAGAGCTCGGGTAGCCCATGCGGGTAAACCAGGCGGCGTCCGCGACTAGTCCTTCCGGCAGCAGCCGGTGGAGGCGGTTTAGCATTGGGCGCTTTTGATAACTCATGATGACGAAATTAATGTTTTCTCAAACTATTTTCAAGTTCGACATGCTCCGAATTTCGTCACTTCCAGGACACATAATTGGGTATCTTCAAACTCGCAATGCCTCCCCGAGTCACGGCTAGCCTGTCCGGAAACCCTTCGTCCCGCCTTCCAGCCCGGCACCATCATGAGCTATCGCTACGAGTTCGACGACACGCGTGACGGCGATCTCCGCCTCCGCCGCACCAGCTACGAACTCCTCCAGGATGCCTACTGCGGGCCTTTCTGTGGAATCGCGTTCAAATTTGAACGCGAGTCTGGAGTGCGCCCCTGCGGTTGGACAATTTGGCGATTCAATTTTCCCCCATCCGGGGCCTTCTGTAAGGAGGTTCCATGACCAAGAGACACCGAAGACACAGCACTGCGAAGAAACGCGAGGTGGTCGAGGCCTGCCTGAACGGAGAGGCGCTCCAGGCCCTGAGCCGTCGTCATGATGTTTGCCGCAGCCTCATCCGCATCTGGATCGAGAAGTACGAGCGCGGATCCTACGACGATGACGCAGTCGAGGCCGACCTGCTGTCCGAGTGCAAGGCGCGCATCGCGGCCCTGGAGCGGCTGGTTGGCCGCCAGGCATTGGAGATCGAGTTTCTAAAGGGGGCTCGAGTGCGCGGACAGTCGCAGAGAGACGGGTCTGGATCCGTGATCACCGGCCCGATTGCATCACGATCGGACGCGGGTGCGACCTCATGACCTTGCCGCGCTCTACATACTATCACCAGCCCGACGGTCCCGCGGATGACCCCGCCGTCATCGAGATCCTGGACATCACGTCGACCTGCCACGGCTACGGCTATCGAAGGGTGACAGCCGAGCTTCGGCACCGCGGCCTGCGGGTGAACGCGAAGAAAGTGCGGCGGATCATGGCCGAGAACGGCCTGAATCCACGGCAGAAACGCCGGTACGCCGTGACGACCGACAGCGATCACGACAGTCCGATCTACCCGAACGTGGCGTTGAACTACGAGGTTCTCGGACCGGACCAGCTCTGGGTCGGCGACATCACCTACATCGCCATTGCAGACGGCTTCGCCTACCTGGCCGTCATCCTCGATGCCTGGTCGCGAAAGGTGGTCGGCTACGCACTCGGCCGCCACGTTGACGTGCGCCTGACCACGGCGGCGCTCACGGCAGCCATCGAACACCGGCGGCCTTTGCCCGGTTGCGTCTGTCACACCGACCGTGGCGTCCAGTACGCGGCGCTCCGGCATCGGCGCATACTGAAGCAACGGGGCTTCGTCGGGTCCATGAGCCGGCGCGGCAATCCCTATGACAACGCACAGGCCGAGAGCTTCCTGAAGACCCTGAAGGTCGAGAGGGTCTACGTCGGCGACTACGAGACCTTCGAGGACGTCGCAGCCGACTTGCCACACTTCATTGAAGACATCTACAACGCCACCCGACTGCATTCGGCGCTCGGATATCTGAGCCCGAACAAGTTCGAGGAGATCAACGCCCTGGATGGGTCAAAAAGTGCAGGCTGAACTGTCCAACCGCAGGGGCGCACTCCATTTCGGGGGTGATTCGCGTTCAAAATTGACCCGCCCCTGATCCGATGGAAACGACTGCCTCGCAACGATTCAGCGAGGCAGGAGAGATGGTGTCAGTGGAGACGATCGGCAAGATTCGGCGTGCGCGGCACGTTCAAGGGAAGTCCATTCGATCGATTGCGAAGTCGATGGGCGTGTCGCGCAACACGGTTCGCAAGGTGTTGCGCTCCGGGGAGTCGGCGCCGAAGCATCGGCGTCCGGACCAGCCTCATCCGAAGCTCGGCGACTTCATCCCGGAGCTCGAGCGGAAGCTGGAGGCCAACACCGACAAGGAGACAAAGCGGCGCGACCGGCCGGTCATGAAGCGGATCCGGGGGCAGCTCGCGGACCAGGGATGCGATGCGGGCTGCAGTGCCGTCTGCCGCTGCGCGGCCGCGTGGAAGCGGCGTCAGGGCGGCGGCGTGTCGGGCGCCTGCGTTCCCCTGGCGTTCGATCCCGGCGAGGCCTGCCAATTCGACTGGAGCCATGAACGGGCGGTCGTCGGCGGCACGACGGTGCGGCTCAGGGTGGCGCACATGCGCCTGTGCCACAGCCGCATGAGCTTCGTGCGGGCGCAACCGCGCGAGACCCGGGAGATGGTTTTCGACGCCCGCAGCCGGGCGTTCCGGCTGTTCGGAGGTTCCTGCCGGCGCGGCATCCACGACAGCATGAAGACGGTGGTCGACGCCGTCTTCGCGGGGCGGACGCGGAAGTTCAACGCCCGTTTCCCGGAGATGTGCGGGCACTTCCTCGCGGGTCCGGCGGCATGCACGCCGAATGCGGCGTGGGAGAAGGGCCGGGTCGAGAACCAGGTTGGCGACGTCCGCGAGCGGCTGTTCCGCGAGCCGCCGCGCCTTGACGGCCTCGACGGCCTGAACGGCCGGCTCGAGGAGAGCTGTCTCAGGCATGCGCGGGAGCATCCGCATCCCGACGACCCCGAGTTGACGGTCCGGGAGGCGTTCGCGCGCGAGGAGCGCCGCTGCCTGATTCCCTTTCCGGGGCCCTTCGACGGCCACCGCCCGCTGAGCCGGGGCGTCTCCGGGACCTGCCTCGCGCGCTTCGACGGCAACCGCTGCAGCGCCGAGGCGCGGGCGGCCCGGAAGGCGGCGGAGGCGTTCGCCCATGCGGACCGGGTCGATGTCCGCCTTGACGGCGAGCCGGTCGGCAGCCGCCCGCGCAGCTTCGATCGCGGCAGGACGGCCTGCGACCGGCTCCGCTGCGTGCCCGTGCTCGAGCGCAAGCCCGGCGCGCTGCGCAACGGCGCCCCGTTCCAGGGCGGGGCTCTGCCGGAAGCGCTCGGGGCGGTGAAGGACAGGCTTGGCGCCTTCGACGACGGCGATCGGCAGATGGCGCGGATCCTTGCCGCGGTGCCGGGGACGGGCTCGACGAGGCGTGCGCGGCCTGCGGCGACGCGCTGGAAGGCGGCGCCGTCTCCGCCGGCGCGGTCCTGAACATCCTGTCGCGGCGGCGCGACCCCGGTCCGGCGCCACGGATCGAGCTTCCCGAGCGGCTTCGCCCGAGCGTCGAGCCGGAAGCCGGCCGCGGCCGCCATGACAGCCTGAGGGAGATCCCCGAACGGGACGCAAGGACATCCCGGAACCGATGGGCACGCTCGGCCCGAGAGGCATGAAGGCCGCCTGCGACGAGGTGCTCGCCGACGCGTCCGGACACGCGGCCATCCCCCGGAGCGGGTCCTCGGCACGCTGCTGACGGCGGAGGTTGCGGACAGGAAGGCGCGCTCGATCAGGCATCAGCTGTCGGTCGCCAAGCTGCCGACGGCGAAGGAACTCGACGGTTTCGACTTCACGCAGAGCCTTGTCGAGGAGCGGCTGCTGCGCCAGCTCGCGGATGGTTCCTTCCTCGAGCCGCCGCGCAACGTCGTGGCGATCGGCGGAACCGGCACCGGCAAGAGCCATGTTGCCGTCGCGATCGCCAGGGCCTGCATCCGCCGCGGCGCCCGGGGCCGGTTCCTCGACGCTGTCGGGCTGGTCAATCTCCTGGAGCAGGAACAGCGCGACGGCCGCCAGGGCCGTCTCGCCGAGGCCATGCGCAGGCGGGACTTCATCATTCCGGACGAACCCGGCTGCCCGCCCTTCGCCCGCAGCGGAGGGCACCTCCCGTTCCGCTTCGTCTCCTGCCCCTGCGAGCACACGCCCCTGATCATCGCCGCCAATCTTCCGTTCAAGGAATGGGCCGACGTGTTCGGGGACCCGAGGATGCCCGCGGCCCTGCTCGACCGCCCGCCCATCACTGCGACATCATCGAGACCGGGAACGAGAGCCGGCGGTTCCGGCACCGCAGCTGAACGCCCGCCGCAGGCTCGCGGGCAGGGTGGCGTGCAGCGCGACAATCAAGACGAGGGTCGCGTCATGGCGGCGGGAACCGGCACGCTTCGTCTTCGGGCCGCCCGCTCCAGGCCGGCTCGCCCATCATCTCCCGCACCAGCAGGCCGTTCCAGTCCTCCCCCTCGACCGCCGGACGGCATCGGACGACCCGGGGATCGCTCCGGACGAGCCCGGCGGCCGCCGCATCCCCGGCCCGGTCGGCATCGCAGCCGCAGAGGATCCGACGCAGGCGCCAGCCATCCAGCCAGCGCGGCACCGACGCCGCGACGCCGGCGACGGACACCGCCGCGAGGCCGCCGCCGCATCCGGCCGACGGGAAGCTCCGCAGCGCCGGCACCGACAGCGCGTCGATCGCGCTCTCGACGAGAACCGCCTGCTCCGGGGGAACGGTGTCCCACGCCATCCAGAACCCGCCCGACGCCTTCCGCGAGCCCGGCGCCATGCCCTTGAATGCGGCTGCGCCGCCGCGGCTCCCGAGGCCGGCGATCTCCGCCCCGGCCGCCGCGCCCGAAACGTCGCGGGAAACGAACACCGCGTTCCTCCGGCAGTCCGCGCAGGCCGGCCCGCGGGCGTGGCAGACCCGGAGAGGCATCCCGCCGATCCCGCGTTCCCTGACAGGGCGATCGCGCACCTCGGGCCACAGGGCCCGAGAGCGGGCCGGGAGCTCCAGCCGTCGCCGGCCCGCGGGAGGAGCCGCGCCGTCCCGGAGGTTGCAGGAGCGAAACCCCTGTGCTGACAGGAAGCTGACGGCGTCGCGGAAACCGACCCCGTCGGCGTGCATCGCCAGGCTGATCGCCCCGCCACCGCCCGTCCCGGCCAAATGGTCGAAATGCCTCTCGCCATTGATGACCGGAACCGACCCCGGCCGCTTCCAGCGCGCCTTGTCCGTCACGTCGCGGCGGCAGCCAAGTGCCATCGCGACCCTGTCGAGCGGCGCCGAACACGCCGTCGCCACCAGTCCAGGCCAGTCGGATCGATCAAGCGTTCCCATCTCCCTCTTCTCCTCCAGCAGAACCCGAACACCGGAGCGGAATGCCCGGCAGAAATGATTCTGCCTGGAAAAGAAAAGGCCGGCAGGTGGGTCAGTTTTGAACGCGAATCCTGGGTCAGTTTTGAACTGGACTTGAAAGGCAATTCCCGGAAAGTTGCCCCTATTACAAATTGGCGAGCGCCGGGCTACCGGCCCACAGGCACATGTCTACATGACACTTGAAAGAGACCATGCTTACGCGGATCGACCGCATTCGCGCTCGACGGGGCGGACACCGGAGCGATTTTGTCGCAGCTGCATGTGACAGGCTGTTCGCAACGAACGAGGCGCATGACTGGCTCAACGAGCACGAGGGGCGCTACCCATGCACACGGCAGGAGTGGGAGCGCACGCGACCTCACCTACGATATCCCGAAACGCCAATGGAGTGGAAACGCCTGTGCGAACTGGGATTGCTCGAACGAAAAGCGGAAGAGGAAACGCGGTGCGGTCGGCGCAATCGCTGGACCAGTAGGTCAACCCGATCCGCCTTGCTTGCACGGAGCAGGTGGAGGCATTCCGCGCATTTCTTCGCGCCTGTCCTGCGTTCCGAGACGAACCTGCCGGCACTGATCGCCAACGGCGCCAACGTCGGGAAACCTGTGAGATCGAGGGTTACCTCGCGCACTCCGCGGACATCCGGGATCGCCCCGGCGGAACGCCGCGGATGCTGCGGGCAACAGAACGTCGTGCAGCAGTTCTCGATCGGCCCGAGAGCGGCTCCCATACCCGTGACAATTCCTGTTGACACAGTTGCTGCGGCGTCTATTTTTACCATTACTAAAATCTTGTAGAGGAAGGTGCCGATGTCGTCGGCAACCAGCGCGGGGACGGCGAGCCGGTCTGATCGCCAGCCACTGGGGATGCGGCTCCGGAATCGCCGCAAGGAACTCGGACTGACCCTGCAGGCCGTCGCCGACGGCGCCGGACTGTCGGTAGGGTTCATTTCCCAGGTGGAGCGCGACCTGGCATCTCCGTCGCTGACGTCGCTCCTCGCGATAGCCCGCGTGCTGGACATGAGCGTCGCCGACATCCTCGTGGCGCCAGGCGGAGACTCGGCGATGACGCGCCAGTCCCGGCGCCCTGTTTACGGTCCGGACCCGACAGTATTCGGCTACGAACGGATCTCGGCGAATTTCCCCGGCCATGTCCTGAGCGGCGTGATCATTCACGAATCTCCAGGATACCGGAGTGAACCGATCCGTCACGAAGGAGAGGAACTGTTCTTCATGCTGGAAGGATCGATCACTGTCGAAATAGACGGCGACTGCACTGTTCTGCACCCCGGGGACTCGATCCACTTCGACTCCATGCGCCGGCACTCGACATGGAATCACACGGTCTCGCCGGCCCGGATTCTTCATGTCTGCACCATCGATGTGTTCGGTGACAGGCAGGACCGGTCCGCAGCGGAAGACTCCGGGAAGATCCGGCCCGGCCCGCACCCTGAATCACAGGATTCTTCCGCGCCTCCTGCTCGAAGGCGGGCGTCTGTCGAAAATGGCAAGCTAGAACAAGGGAGACCACTGCCATGAAATCTGAATTCACCACGACACTCAAGGCTGCCGGCCTGGCAATGACCGGCGCTGTCGCGCTGTCGCTCGCGATGCCTGCAGTTGCCGAGCGCGTTCTTCGTCTCGACGAGGTCGCGGTCGGGGAGCTGGATCCGGGAAAGGCATCCGACTACGCCGACTCGATGCTCATGTTCAATGTCTATGACACGCTGGTCCTGCCGCGGCAGGGAGGGCCGGGACATGTCCCGCACCTGGCCGAGAGCTGGGAAGGCGAGGGCACCCAGTACACGTTCAGGCTCCGCGACGACGTGCGCTTCCAGAGCGGCAACCCGCTCCGCGCAGAGGACGTCGCATTCTCGCTCGAAAGGATGCAGGCGCTGGGGCAGGGGCTGTCCTTCCTCTTCGGCAATGTCGAGAGCGTCGAGGCCGTCGACGAGGGAACGGTGCGCTTCAACCTCAACGAACCGTATGCTCCTTTCGTGGCCTCGCTCGTTCGCTTGCCGATTGTCGACAAGGAAACGGTGATGGCCAATCTCGGCGACGGCGACGGCGACATGAAGGACTGGGGGCAGGCCTATCTGTCGGCGAACGGAGCCGGGACCGGCGCCTACGTCGTGACCGCCCACAATCCGCAGGAAGAGACCGTCATGGTCAGGAACGACGGCTATTTCCTCGGAATCGACGAGGGGGCTCCGGACACCGTGCGGCTGCGCTACGGGTTGGAAGCCGCGACGGTCCGCACGCTGATGGCGCAGGGCGGGCACGACATCTCGTCACAGTGGCTGCCCCCGGAGGTGATGCGCGCACTGTCCGATGAGGGCATGCAGCTCTTGACGGAAAGCGGAACCGGCGCGTTCTACTTCAAGATGAACACCACGAAGGCCCCGCTCGACGACGTCAATTGCCGTCTTGCCCTGGCCAATGCCTTCGACTACGAGGCGGCTCTCAAGCTGATCGCGGTCACCGACGACCTTTCGCAGGGATCCGCGTCGACAGGCGCGATCCCGGTCGGCATGTTCGGCGCCAATCCTGCAGGCATGAACATTGCCCGCGACGTGGATGCCGCCCGCGGCCACCTTTCCCAGTGCGCCCACGATCCTTCGGATTTCTCCATCGAGATCACCTGGATTGCAGAGGTGCCCGTAGAGGAACGGTTCGCGCTTCTCTTCCAGGCGAATCTGGCCGAGATCGGCGTCAAGTCGACCATCACCAAGGTTCCGTGGGCCCTGTTCTCCAGTCAGGTCAACAAGGCGGAAAACACGCCGCACGTATCGCAGCTGTTCGTCAACGCGGTGACCGGAGACCCCGATACGCTGCTCTACGGCATGTATCACTCGACGGCGGCCGGCACATGGCAGTCCCCGGAACACCTCAGCGACTCCGAAGTCGACCGGTTGCTTGGGGAAGGAAGAACCGGGGCGACGGACGAGGCGCGTGAAGCGGCCTACGCGGCGCTGAATGCGCGGCTTACCGCGATCGCGCCGTCGATCTACGGTTACGACCGGCAGTCGATCTTCGCGGCGAGCCCAAGGGTCAGCGCCCCGGCGCTTTCCGACCCCGGCCAGGCGTTCGGCCTCGACGGGATGGGCTTCAGCTTCCGGCTGATGACCGTCGAGGAATAACGCGGCCGGATCGGGCCCGGTCCACCGCGCCCCGGCCAAGTCCGGACGGCGCGGTGCCGGGCCCCGACGCCATCGCCGACCGACCCGGATGAATCCGGTCCTGCGCCTCCTCCTTCGCCGCGTCGGAATGTCGGCGCTGGTGCTCGTCGGCGTGTCGGTGCTGATATTCGTGATCGCTCGGGTCATCCCGGGCGATCCCGCGAGAATCGCACTCGGACCGAACGCCACCGACCAGCAGGTCGCCAATCTTCGGGAAGCACTGCACCTGGACCAGCCGGTCTGGCGCCAATACGGTCACTTCATTGCCGATCTTTCGCGGGGCGACCTCGGGGTTTCGCTGTACACCAACCGTCCGGTGACGACCGACATCGCGCAGTTCCTGCCGGCGACCCTGGAACTGGTCTTTGCGGCCGCCGTCCTGATGATCGGCATCGGCCTGCCTCTCGGCATCGTCTCGGCCCGGTACAGGGGCGGGGTTGTCGACAACGCCATCAGGGTGGTGGCGCTTCTCGGGGTTTCGGCTCCGAGTTTCGTCTGGGCGGTGATCCTGATGCTGCTCTTCGCCTTTTTCCTGCCGCTGTTTCCGATTGCGGGGCGGCTGTCGACGGAATACCTGATTGAACCGGTGACGGGGTTTCTGCTGGTTGACACGCTGCTGGCCGGAAATCCCGCCGCCTTCGGCAACGCCCTCAGCCACATTGCGCTGCCGGCATTCGCGCTGGCGCTTTCGGGCATCGGGCAGGCCGCGCGGCTGACCCGGGCCAACATGGTCGAGACCTATGAACGGCCCTATATCGAAATGGCGAGATCCTACGGGTTCCCCGAACGCAGGATCGCCGGACGATACGCCTTCCGCCCCTCGCTGATCCCCTCGCTGACCATACTGGGCCTTGATTTTGCCGCCATGCTTGGCAACGCCTTCCTGGTCGAGGCGATCTTCGCCTGGCCGGGGCTGTCGCGCTATGGCGTGGCGGTCATTCTCCGGAAAGACCTGAACGCCATTATCGGCACGGTTCTGATCATTTCCGCAACATTTCTGATCGCGAACCTCATTGTCGATCTGCTGATCGCCTGGCTGAATCCGCGCATCCGCCATGGTCGGGGGGCCGGCGGATGAGACGGGCGATCGCCATCATCCGGTCCTCGGCGCTGTCGGTTGTCGGGGTCGCGCTGGTCATGGTGGTGGTGCTTTCGGCGATCCTTGCCGATTTAATCGCCCCCTTCCCGACGCACAGGGGAGCGGTCGTCGACTTCTCCAACTTCAACCAGCCGCCGCACTGGCCGAACATAATGGGTACCGACCTCGTCGGCCGCGACCTGTTCAGCCGAATTCTCTACGCCTACCGGACATCGCTGGTGCTCGCGGTAGTCGTGCTGGTTCTTGCCATGCCGCTCGGCGTCATCGTCGGGCTGGTTGCCGGTTACTTCGACGGCCTTCGGCGCCATGTCCTGATGCGGCTCACTGACGTGTTCCTGTCGATTCCGCCGCTTGTCCTGGCAATGTCGATCATGGGCGTCCTCGAGCCGACACTCATTAACGGCATGATGGCGGTCACGGTGATGTGGTGGCCCTGGTACGCGCGCCTTGTCTACAACATCACCCTTGCCGAACGGGAAGAGGGTTATGTCCTGGCGGCCGAGGTCATCGGCGCCTCCCCGCTGCACGTGATGTTCCGGGAAATCCTGCCGAATTGCGTCCCGGCGGTGCTGACCAAGATGACCCTGGACATCGGGTTCGTCATTCTCATTGCGTCCTCGCTGTCCTTCCTCGGGCTCGGCGTTCAGCCGCCTACTCCCGACCTCGGATCAATGGTCGCCGAGGGCGCCAACTACCTGCCGGACTCCTGGTGGCTAACCGTGTTTCCCGGGCTAGCGATCCTTGTGGCGGTGTTCGGCTTCAACCTCCTTGGCGACGCGCTTCGCGATATTCTCGGTTCCGAACAATGACGCCCGCGACGACTCAGTTCGCTTCCGCCGGCATCCATGCCGACACCCTGGCGGTTCGCGACCTCCGCCTTTGGTTCCGCGGGTACACCGGGACGACGACGGTTCTGCACGGGGTTTCGATGCGGGTGGCGCCGGAGGAAAGAGTGGCGCTGGTGGGCGAGTCGGGATCCGGAAAGACGGTGATCGCGAGAGCGGTTCTCGGACTTCTCCAGCGGCTTCCGGGCGCGATCGTGACCGGCGGAATCGAGTTCGCGGGGCGCGACCTGACCGGACTCCGGTACCGGGCATGGAGGCGTCTCCGGGGCGTCAAGATGTCGATGATATTCCAGGATCCGACGTCTTCGCTCAACCCGGTCTTCACCATCGGAAGCCAGTTTCACGAAGTGCACCGGCGAGCCCAACCCGCCATCCGCCGCGACGGCTCCCGGGAATTGGCGGCAGCGGCCCTCGAAGAGGTCTCGATCGAGGATCCGGACCGGGTGCTGGATTCCTATCCGTTTCAGCTCTCGGGCGGCATGAACCAGCGGGTGATGATCGCGATGGCGATGGCCAACGAGCCGGCGCTCCTGATTGCCGACGAACCGGGAACTGCCCTCGACGTCACGGTCCAGGACCAGACGCTCCGTTTGATGCGCCGACTGGTCGACAGTCATCGGACATCAGTGTTGTTCATTTCCCACAATCTCGGAGTGGTCCGCGAGTTCGCCGACCGGGTCTATGTCATCTATCAGGGGCGGATCGTCGAGGAAGGGCCAAGCGCGGCGATCTTCCGCGACCCGCGCCACCCGTACACGAGGGCGTTGATGGCTGCCGCTCCACGGATTACCGGAGGCGGCATTCCGGAGGCCTCCGAGGACGAGCAGGCTTTCCTGGCGCCGCGGGAAGTCCATCCGCCGGAAACCGCCCCGAAGGGAACGGGCTGAGATGGCCGATCGGCATCTTGAACTCCTCGGCGTTTCCAGGACGTTCAGCCTCGGCGCCCACCGCATCCGGGCGGTCGACAATGTGACGGCGCACGTCATCCGGGGCGAATGCCTTGCCGTCGTGGGAGAGTCCGGTTCCGGGAAGAGCACCCTTGCCAACCTGATGCTGGGCGTCCTGCCGCCGGATCCGGGAGGGCAAATCCGGCTTGACGGACAACTCCTGCCTGACCGTCGGCATCGCAGGCACCGGCGGGCAATCCAGCTCGTGCAGCAGAACCCGCTCTCCTCGCTCAATCCCAAGCGCTCGGTTGGCGCATCGATTCGCCTCGCGCTGGACGTCCACGGAATTGGCGACCGGCGGGAGCGGTCGGCCAGGGTCGGTGCGTTGCTGGAAGAAGTCGGGCTGCCGGCGGACTTCGCGTCCCGGCCGCCCTCCGCGCTGTCCGGTGGGCAGCGCCAAAGGGTCGCCATCGCCAGGGCGCTGGCCTGCGAGTCCGGGCTGGTGGTCCTCGACGAACCCACATCTGCGCTCGACGTCCGGGTTCAGTCACGGGTGCTCGCCCTTTTGTCAGGTCTCCGGCGGCAGAGGGGGTTGACCTACGTCTTCATCACCCATGACCTGTCCGTGGTCCGCAACATTGCCGACCGGATCATGGTGATCGAAAACGGTGGAATCGTGGAAGTCGGCAAGACGGCGGACCTCTTCGGATCTCCCCGCCATCAATGCACCCGGCGGTTGATCAGCGCGGTTCCGGTCATTGGAGAGGAGGAGGTCGCTTTCCGCAAGCAGATGCGGGACCGGATCGAACGGTCGGAGGCGGATGCCGGGAATGGAGGCGGTTCGGATCGGCAAACGGGCGCGGCCCCGCAAGCGCGGGCGCAGAAGGCGTCGTGACAGGAAAAGAAGGGGGACAGTCGATGTCTGCAGGAATCGTCCGCGTTGCAGCGGATGTCGGAGGTACGTTTACCGATCTGGTCTGTTTCGAGACCGACGCGGAAGGACGACGGTCCCAGGTCCGAACGGCCAAGGCGGACACCACGCCTCCGAACTATGAAGAAGGCGTCATGAACGTCCTTGCGAAGGCAGGGATCGATCCGTCCGGGATCGATTTTCTCGTTCACGGCACGACGGTGGTGATCAACGCGCTGACCGAACGCCGAGGCGTGAGGGTTGGCCTGATCACGACTGAAGGATTCCGCGATACGCTCGAGATCGCCCGCGGCAACCGGCCGGACTTCTTCAATCTCCACTACCGAAAGCCCCCGCCGTTCGTGCCGCGCAGGCTCCGTCGCGAAGTTCCCGGGAGGATGAGTTACAGGGGCCAGGAGCTCCGGCCGCTCGACCTGTCGGGCCTCGGAGACATCATCGCCGACTTTCGGGAAGAGGGGGTGCAGGCGGTCGCCATCTGCTTCCTGCACTCCTATGCCGACCCGTCCCACGAACGGGAGGCGGAGGCGAGGGTGCGTGAGCTGTGGCCGGAGGTTTCGGTGGTTTCATCGCACCGGATCGCGCGCGAGTGGCGGGAGTATGAACGGTGCAACACGGCCGTGCTGTCGGCCTACGTCCAGCCGGTGGCGGAACGCTACCTGGACAGGCTTCGGGACCGGCTCGGCAGCCTGGGGTTCGCCGGCAACCTCTACGTCATGCAGTCGAACTGCGGCGTCGACTCCCTCGATGCGGTCTCGCGGATTCCGATTACCATGGTCGAATCCGGGCCGGCTTCGGGGGTTTGGGGCGCTGCCGAACTCGGCCGGCTGATCGGCGAGCCCAACATTCTCGCTCTCGACATCGGGGGCACCACTGCAAAATGCGCTCTGGTCGAGGGCGGAAATGTTCGGATCATGACCGACTACTGGATCGAGCGCGACCGGACGTCGGCGGGTTATCCGATCATGGTGCCGGTGGTCGATCTGGTCGAAATCGGCAATGGCGGCGGCTCCATTGCCTGGGTCGACGACTTCGGGAAGCTGCATGTGGGTCCGCGTTCGGCAGGCGCCTTGCCGGGCCCGGCGGCCTACGGCAAGGGAGGCGCCAACGCCACGACCACCGATGCCAATCTCTGGCTTGGCCGGATCAACCGCGACAACTTTTGCGACGGCGAAGTCGTCGCCGACATGGCTGCAGTGGAAAACGCCATTGCCAACGTAGGCCGGCGACTCGGCGTCGGCATCGACGAAGCGGCGCGCGGCATCATCCGCATCGCCAACAACAACATGGTCAACGCCCTGAAGCTCGTGTCGCTGAATCGCGGATTCGATCCCCGGGACTTCACTCTGGTAGCCTTCGGCGGCGGCGGCGGCATGCATGCGATGGCCCTGGCGAGAGAACTCGGCGTTCGCAAGGTGGTGGTGCCCGAGAGCGCCTCGGTGTTCGCTGCCTGGGGCATGATGATGTCGGATCTGCGGCGCGACTACTTCGTGACGCGCCTCGCCGACCTGGAACCGGATGCGGCGGAAGGAATTGAGGCTGCCTACGCCGAAACCGAAGCTCGGGCGTTCGCCGACTTCGAGGCAGAGGGAATTCCGCCGGAGAACGTCACGGTGAAGCGCTTCGGAAAGTTCCGATACCGCAACCAGGAGCACACGACCGAGATCGAACTGGACGCGGAACCGATGTCCGGGGAGTCGGCTGGCGCTGTCTCCGACCGGTTCCATGAAGCCTACGAACGCGAATACACCTATCGGCTGGACGCACCGGTCGAGATGGTCGGGATTCACCTTGTCGCGTCGGCGGAGGTCGGCAAGCTCGAGATGACCGGACGCGAAGCCACCGGAACCCCGGCCGGAAGCTCGCTGAAGGGGGTCAGGGAGGTGGACTTCGCGAATGATGGCGTGCACGCGGCGGACATCCACGACGGAAGCCGTCTCGAGCCCGGCATGCGGTTCGCGGGTCCGGCCATCGTGGAAGCGCCGGGAACCACGATTGTCGTGCACCCGGGCGACCGCGCGGAGGTCGACAGCCACCGCAACGTGGTGATCCGGATCGGCGCGGCTGCCATCGGCGGCAATGGAACTTCTCGCGAAGAGGCTGATGGTGAAGCCGCGGGCAGGGATGCGGGTGATGGCGAGAGGAGGGATGCGTGAAATGACCGGCGGCAAGCATGATCCGATTACCTTGGAAATCATCCAGAACTCCCTTCAGGCGGCGGCGGACGAGATGTTCGCAGCGATGAAGAAGACGGCGATGAGCTCGATCATCTACGAGGTTCTCGACATGGGCACCGGCATCATGGATGCCGAAGGCGAAATCGCTTCTTCCGGTGCGGGCATCCCCGCCTTCATTGGGGTGCTGGACAAGGCGACCCGGGTGATCATTCGCAAGTTCAACCGTCCGGGCGATGTCCGGCCCGGAGACGTTTTCGCCACAAACGACCCGTACTACGGCGGCGTCACGCATCTGAACGACATTGTGGTCATCATGCCCGTGTTCGTGGACGAAGAGCTTATCGCCTGGACCGCCAATATCGCCCATCACTCCGATGTCGGCGGAATGGCCCCGGGGTCGCTGACCGGCGAGGCCTCGGAGATCTTCCAGGAAGGCCTGCGCTTGCCGGCGGTGAAGATCATCGAAGGCGGAGAACCGATCAAGCCGGTGATGGAGATCATCCGGGTGAATTCGCGGATGCCTGACGTTCTCGAAGGCGATCTCTGGGCCGCCATTGCCTCGGTCCGGATCGGAGCCCGCAGGCTGGAGGGACTGGCGCGGAAATACGGCACCCGGGTCTTCGCCGACGCGATGTCCGCCTTCATGGATTTCGGCGAGGAAGTCTCCAGACGGGCGCTGTCCCGCTTGCCCAAGGGGAGGTTCGAGCTGTCGGAAGAACAGGACGACGGTCAGAACTTCAATGTTGCCATAACGATTTCCGACGACAGCTTCACCGTCGATCTTCGCAACAATCCGGATCAGGCAGGAAGCCCGGTGAACACCAGCAGGGACGGCGTGATGGTGGCCGCGCAGATGATCTTCAAGTCGCTGACCGACCCCTATTCGCCTGCCAACGGCGGTTCCTTCCGACCGATCCGGCTCCTCACCCGGGAAGGTTCGGTGTTCCATGCCAGCGAACCGGCGGCCATCGGTTTCTATTACGAGATCGAACTCCGGGTCTATGACCTGATCTGGCGGTGCCTTGCGCCGCACATGCCGGATCTGCTGGCGGCCGGTCACTTCGCGTCGGTCTGCGGCACGTTCATTGGCGGAATCCATCCGGACACCGGAAGGCAGTACACAATCATCGAGCCGCAGCTCGGAGGGTGGGGCGCAAGCCGGCTCGGCGACGGCAATTCGGCGATGTTCTGCGGATTCCACGGTGAAACGTACAACTGTCCGGCGGAAATCAACGAAGCCCGCAACGGCCTCTTTGTCGACCGCATGGAACTCAATCTCGAACCGGGAGGGGAGGGCCGCCACATGGGCGGAAGGGGAATAGTTCTCGACTACCGGGTCCGCACCGACAACGGCTTCCTGACCGCCGGATACACGCGGTCGCGTTTTCCGGCCTGGGGGCTCGACGGCGGGCATGACGGCTCGCCCAACTACATCGAGTTCATTCCCAAGGACGGGGACAGGCAGCGATTGGCCTTCACCTCCGGCCTGCCCACGTCCCGGGGTGACGTCATCCGGGTGGTCACCGGCAACGGCGGCGGTCTCGGAAATCCGGCCGAAAGGGATGCCGACCGGGTGAGGGAGGACGTTAGGAACGGCCTGATATCCCCCGATCGTGCTCTGGAAGTCTTCGGCGTCGACGTCGATTCCGGAACGAAGCCGGATTCTTCCCCGGCCGCGGGGAACGGATGACCGAACGCCGCGTTCAGGGAAACAACGCCAATTCAAAGCGGAGGATAGAGCCATGACCGCGAAAGAGACACCGAACAGCTGCCCGTTGAAAGTCATGTACCTGAATCCTGTCGGCACCGACGGCTACGACCAGGTCTTCGCCGATGCCATCGATGCCATCAGGCTGCCCGGAACGGAGGCCCATGTCGTCTCGCTGTCGCCGGGCTACGGTCGCTTCACGCACATCGAGTTCAGATCCTACGAGGCCATGGTGATCCCGGGAATCGTCAGGGCAGCAAGGGCGGCGAGCCGCGAGGGATTCGACGCCATGGCGATCGGCTGCTTCTACGACACCGCGCTTCATGACGCGCGGGAACTCTCCGGCGAGATGGTGGTGACGGCGCCCTGCGTGGCGGCGATGGAGATTGCCGCGAGTCTCGCCAACCGTTTCGGGATCATCGTCGGGCGCCGGAAGTGGGTGGACCAGATGCATGCCACGGTGGTCGCCAACGGCATGGAGGGCCGGCTCTCCGGTTTCTACGCGGTCGGTCTGGGAGTGAACGATTTCCAGACCGATCACGAGCGAACAAACGCGCTCCTCGTGGAGGCCGGACGAAAGGCGGTCGAAGAGGACCACGCGGAAGCGATCATTCTCGGCTGCACGCTTGAGATCGGATTCCACGAGACCTTGTCGGAAATTCTCGGGGTGCCGGTGATCGATCCGGCTCTTGCGGCGTTCCGGAGGGCGGAGTACGGGGCGATCCTCAAGCGGTTGAACGGCTGGATTCCGAGTCGGAAATGGTCCTGCGAAGCTCCGACGGAGGAAGAGATGGCCCTGTTCGGAGGTTTCGACGACGCAGACGTTTTCGGCAACCGGATCATTCTTGAAGCCAGGTGAGACGGGAGTCTCTGGCAATGCCCGCCCGCATCGGGACCGGATTTGATCCGGAACCGTGTTGACCGGCGACTCGGCGGCGAAATCCATGGGGGCGGGCCGGATCGCTGACCCGATCACCCTTGCGGTGATCCAGGCAGGCTGGACTTCGGCAGCCGACGAGATGTTCGCGGTTGTCAAGAAAACGGCGATGAGCCCGATCATCCACGAAGTCCTCGATGTCGGAACCGGCGTCACTGACGGCGACGGGAACCTGGTTGGTTCCGGTGCCGGGATCCCGTCCTTCGTCGGCGTTCTGGACAAGGCGGTCAGGCGAATCCTCGAGATTCACGGTACATCCGGCCCGGGCGGCGTGAGACCTGGTGATGTATTCATTACGAATGATCCCGCCTATGGCGGCGTGACTCACCTGAACGATGTCGTGGTGGCGGAGCCGGTCTTCCACGAGGGCAATCGCATAGCCTGGGTGTCGTCGATCGGCCATTGGAGCGACATTGGCGGGATGACGCCCGGGTCGATGTCGGTGAACGCGCGTGAAATCCATCAGGAAGGAATGCGTCTTCCCGCCGTTCGCCTTTTCGATGCCGGTCGGCGCGTGACACCGGTCTTCGACATCATTGCCGCGAATTCCCGGCTGCCGGATTTCGCGATCGGCGATCTATGGGCGCAGGTTGCCGCGGGGCGGCGGGCGGCGGAGCAGCTTCGGTGTCTGGCCGCGACATATGGCCTCGACGCCTACGCCGAGGCGCTCGACGCATTGTTCGCACGTAGCGAACAGGAGGCGCGCGCAGGTCTCCGCGCCTTGCCGGCCGGAAACTATTCAATTGAAGAGGAACAGGACGACGGTTCGATCTGGCGGGCGCGAATAGCCATCGGTTCCAGCGCCTTCAGCGTCGATCTTCGCGACAATCCCAGGCAGCGGGATGCTCCTCACAACACGAGCCGAGACGGCGCCGTGATCGCGTCGCAGATGCTGTTCAAGGCGCTGACCGGCCCGTCTCTTCCGACAACCCAGGCGTCCTTTCGCCCGCTTGAGGTGATCACCGAACCGGGCACCATTTTCCATGCGGAGGGGTCCGCGCCGCACGGATTCTACTTCGAGACGAGGGTTCGGCTCTACGACATGCTGTGGCGCTGCCTGGCGAGGGCGTTTCCGGATCGTTTGCCAGCCGGGCACTTCGGGTCGATCGGCGGGACGGTGATCGCCGGCATCCACCCAGAGACCGGCCGGAGATACACCATGGTGGAGCCGCAGATGGGGGGCTGGGGGGCGACGGCAGAGCGCGACGGGCTCGACTGCATGTATTCCACCAGCCATGGCGAAACATACAACTGTCCCGTGGAGATCTGCGAAGCTCGCTATGGTCTCGATGTCGTCTGGAAGCAGATGAATTCGGGCGCGGCAGGTGACGCAGGCCGGGGCAGGAATTGCGGAGGACGGGGCCTGAACATCTGCTACCGGCCCCGAGGCCAGGCAACGGTTGCCGTGGGATTCAGTCGCCACAGGCTGCCGGTCTGGGGGCTCGCCGGCGGAGAGGACGGCGGCACGAACGGCCTCACCGTCATCCGCGCGAAAGGTGATCGCGAGACCTACGGTTTCGCCAGCGATCTCGTCGTCGACGAAGGTGATTCCCTGGTGATCCGCACGGCGAACGGGGGAGGTTGGGGTCATCCCCCCGATCGAAGCCGCTGACATTCATTGATTGCCGAACCGATGCCGATGGATGCCGGCTCTTGTTCCAGATCAGACACTTCGCGCCAAGCGCCTGACGGAATCGCGGCGGCTGTCGAGCCGCTGCCCGTTGAATCGCCGCATTCTGCGGGGCGTTTTCGATTCACGGTTTCGCCGCTCTGCGAAAACGAACGTCCCTTGCTCCGCCGCCAAGGACTTTGCAGGGGAGTCGTGCAAGCGTCGAGTAACCACCACCTGCGGATGTCTTCGACCCTTCCCAGGTCAGGCATGCCCCCAGAGCGACCGCGGCGACTTTGTCCGCTTCGGTTTGAAGTCGGCAAAACGGGGTTGCGCACCAATTCGGCTTCCGGGAACGCTCAAAACGGAGCGCCGACTGCTTTGCAGAGAAAGCGGACGAACCCTGCCCCGCGCCTCGCAATCGACGCGTATCGATCAATGAATCCCGATCGAGTCGCATCGTCTTCCGTCAGGTCGGCGAGGGCAACGAAGTCCTTTCGCTTGAGATCCTGAATGAGCGGATGAGCGGCTTCAAATCCTTGCGGCGGTCGTTTCAGTCCCTCGCCAACAAACCTGAACGTCTCGCGGAACGACCTTTCACCGGTAATTCGAATCCATTCATCCCGATTCCCGTCGATTGACGCGCGAATCGCGTCGATCGCGGGCCTGTCAGGGCGCCAGATGCCGCATCCTGCAAAACAGTTCCCGGGTTCGAGGTGAAGGTAAAACCCGGGAGCGTGGGCGCCCTTTCCGGCCGCATGGCGAAAGTGAGCGCCGGCATTGCTCTTGTAGGGCGACTTGTCGCGAGAGAATCTGATGTCGCGATGGATCCTGAAGAGCGACCCGCCTTTCGGTCGCGGGTCCGCGACGAAATGAGGACTGATCTCCGAAAGCGGTTCCGCAAAGTCGGCAATGAACGCAAGCATCGGATCGCGCACGTTGCTTCGATAACGGTCCTTGTTGATTTCAAACCAGCTTCGTTCGTTGTTGGCGCGAAGTTCGCGAAGAAATTCGAACAGGGTTGGCGGCAGAGCATCCATGAATCAGTTCCTTGCGCCCGGCATCCAGGGTTGTCTGCCGCTGTGCAGACTGCCAAACCGGTGCGTCGTCGTACAAATCGAGCGATGTGCAGATGGCGTCGTTTGGTGTCGCATCGTATGCAAACCAGCTGGACCTTGGCAACGCGGCATCGTGACCAATTCGCCGGGTACTTGATACTCTTCTTCTCTCACCGCCTGCTTCTGACGGCGCATCGCGTAGAATATTTCGCCCCGCTCGCGCTCCCGGCGCCTTGTCGGGGCAGCCCTTCTTCCGCATCGCGTTGTGATCGGGCCATTCGTCGAGGCTTCGCCGGTTTCCGGGAGCGTGATGGTCGCGGTCGAAGTTCGCCGCGCCGCGACTGGGAAACTGCGCCCGAAAGGCCGCCACGTCCGTAAGTCGGCTTCAAAATCTTCCGCGCCGCTTCCGATTTCGGCGAAATTGACATCCGCAATTCGATGTCGGGAACACAAGCTGGTGCAGAAGCGCTCCGCTGCGAACCGCTTGCATCTGTAGCGCTGCCCGATCGGACCGCCGGGGTATTCCGCGAACATTCAGCCCGGCCTGCCGGTATCGTCCCGCGCCCGGAGGGCTCGCACGCGAAGTTGGAAACCGGAAAGGGAGCATGTCGCGGCGCATTCGGCTGCCCTGCTCCGGAAACTGTTCAGTTTCCGTCCCGACTGCATGCGAAGGGCCGGTGAACTGCCCTTTCGGCTTGGCGCCCATCGTTTGCAGCACTGTACGGACGTCCGGCATCACCGATCATCAAGTTCGGGCCTGGATCGGGGTTTTGGACAGCAGGGCCGTCCAGGGCCAAGTACGGTCGTTGAGCGATTCCTGCCATCTTGATCACGGACATAATCGACAGAAGTCGGTAGTCGTTCGCGGTATTCGGGATGCACAAGTTCGCAATTCGTCGCGCATCGCAGGTCATTGCCGGCTGCCATTGCATCTGAACGACTTGCGGATCTGCCTGTCTTTACGTCCGTACGGCGCGACCCGAGAGCCTCGCCACGGCGCGGTCTGACAAATCCCCGTTTACTCCGACAAACCGATGGTAGGTTCGCGTCGCGCGGAACATGGGACCAGGGGGCATCGGAAGTTTGGAACTGCTTGTCGGAACCACCAAGGGTGCGTTTCTGGTTTCGGGTGGACACGAGCGCGGCGGATGGGCCGTCAACGGACCTCACTGCGAAGGCTGGCCGGTCAACCACGTGATTGGTGACCCCGAGACCGGCACGATCTGGGCCGGCGGGGGAGGGGACTGGCATGGTGCCGGAGTTTGGCGGTCCGATGATGGCGGAGCCAACTGGCAGGTCGTCAAGCTCTCCAAGGGCCAGATTGATGACTGGGCAGCGAGCGACCCGGATTTCGCCCAGATGATCGGCTGGACGGGTGATCCCCTTCCCTTTGGCGACGGATTCTCGCAGATTTGGAGTCTCGCCTTTGCCCACGGTACTCTCTATGCCGGCACCAAACCGGCGGGCCTTTTGGCCAGCCGCGATCGAGGTGCGACCTGGGAGAAGGTCGAGACGCTGACCAATCACCCGTCGGCGAAAAGCTGGCCGCCAGGCGCGGCGGGACTGGTCCTTCACACCATTGTCGCTCACCCCACCGATCCTCCGAGGACTTGGGTCGGCATATCCTCGGCGGGAGTTTTTTCCTCGGAAGACGGAGGTGCGAGCTGGGAGCGCCGAAATCGCTTGTCGAATGCCTCGGCTTGCGAGGGCCACGATCACCCTGCAGCGCCAAGGGACGGCGAGACCGGACATTGCGTGCACAACATGGTGCGCGCGCCCGGCGAGAGAGATGTGCTCTACCAGCAGAACCATCACGGGGTGTGGCGCTCGGGTGACGGGGGACGCAGCTGGGACGACATTAACGCCGGCCTGCCATCCACCTTCGGATTTCCGATCCTGGTGCATCCCCGCGACAGCAAGACGGTCTGGACGCTGCCGCTCAACGGTGACATGGAGGGCCGTTTTCCTCCCGACGCGGCGGCCGCGGTGTGGCGGACTCGCGACGTGGGTCAGACTTGGCAAGTCAAACGCGAGGGGTTGCCGCAGAACGGCTGTTACTTCACCGTGCTTCGTCAGGCGATGGCGGGTGACGCTCGGACGCCGGCCGGCATCTATTTCGGAACCAATTCCGGTTCGGTCTTTGCCAGCCTGGACGAGGGCGAAAGCTGGACCGAAATCGTACGGCACCTTCCGACGATCCTGTCTGTGGAGGTTCTGGGCAGGGACTAGTACCACAACACCGTTGAAATGATTGGTTCGGCCATGGTCTTGGCGTGACGCATTGCCGATTGACGGTCAGTCGCTATTCTGCCGCCACAAGAGAGCAACAGCAAGCCGGTGTTCCGCGCGGTCCTGGCGCCTCCCGACCAGGGTTTCGGCGCCCGGCCCGACGCGGGCGCGACGGGCTTGGAGAGGCAAGGGTCAATGGCTGGATCAGGCAGAAAGATCCATCATGTGGAACTGGATGACGACGAGCGCCGCTTCCTGCGGGAAATCGTGGACGGCGGGAAGGGGTCGGCGGAACGCCGCAAGCGCGCCCATCTGCTCCTGCTGGCCGACCGGGGTCGCGAGGACGGCGGACGCACCGATGCGGACATCGCCTCCGTCCTCGGCATCGGCACGGCGACGGTCGAGCGGGTCCGCAGGCAGTGCGTTCTCGACGGCCTGGAGGCGGCGCTGGAACGCAAGGCCCAGCTCAACCGGAAGAGGCGCACGCTCGACGGCGCCGGCGAGGCGGAGCTTGTGAAGCTGGCCTGCTCGTCGCCGCCCGACGGCCGCGCGCGCTGGACGTTGCAGCTTCTCGGCGACAGGCTGGTGGAACTGCACGTCGTCGAGAGCATCTCGACGGAAACCGTGCGCCGGACGCTGAAAAAAACTGCATCAAGCCCTGGCTGAAGAAGACCTGGTGCATCCCGCCGAAGGCGAATGCCGACTTCGCCTGCGCCATGGAGGACGTGCTGGACACCTACAGCCGCGACTTCGAAGACGGGACCGTGCTCGTCTGTCTCGACGAGGCGTCGAAACAGCAGGTCCGGGAGACCCGGACGCCGCTGCCGCCGCTTCCCGGGAAGCCGGCGGGACACGACTATGAGTGCGAGCGCAACGGGACGGCGAACATGTTCATGATCCATGCCCCGCTGCTCGCCTGGCGCCACGTCGAGATCACCGACCGCCGCACGAAGCAGGACTTCGCCCGCGTGCTCAGGGACATCGCCGACGTTCACTTCCCCGGCAAGCGGATCGTCCTTGTGATGGACAACCTGAACACCCACCGGCTTTCGACGCTCTACGAGACCTTCGTCCCGGAGGAGGCACTGCGCATCGCGGGCCGCTTCGAGATTCACTACACGCCGAAGCATGGCAGCTGGCTCAACATGGCCGAGGTGGAAATAAACGTCCTGCGCAGTCAATGCCTCGACCGCCGGATCCCGGACCGGGAGACGCTGTGCCGCGAGGTCGCGGCATGGCAGCGTGAGCGCAACGGCTCGGCGAAACCGGTTGACTGGCGGTTCAGGACCGAGGACGCCCGCATCAAGCTGAAGTCGCTTTACCCATCAGTCCAATGAAGTTGAGGTACTAGCGTTTGGACGCGATCTTCCGGTTCTTGACCCCTATGCACTTGCGCCGTTCTGGCCACCATCCAAACGTGCGGGGAGTGACTCTTGCATGGCGCGACTTTCCGTCCTTTGGCGCGGTGAGAGCGAATCACACCGCGACGCCGATGCTGCGCATGGCGATCTGGTCGGGACCGTGCGGTTCGAGGGCGTGGTCGAGTTGCCAGACGCTGGTCTTGTTCCGCTTCGCGGCTACATTCCTCGTGCCGTAGGATAGCAGGAAACTTCTTCGTGCCGTTTTGCTATCCTCTACCGCCGCCAGCGCTCACCGGAGCGGGATCCCAATTCGAAATGCCATCGAACGCACCACATCACTGAAGATTCGCCGGAGCAGCGCCTGAAGCAACGTCCATCGCCTGAGCACCGTGATCGATCATTCTCGTTCGAGCGCCGACTGTATGCGAAAGAAGTCCTCGATCACCCGTGCCATGTCGATGCGGGCGGAGAGAAGTGCGCCGTGGGCGATCTGGTTCCGGACATTGCAGAGTTCCATGGTCCGGTTCCAATCGTCGCCACCCTTCTCGATCACCAGCGTCAGCCGATTATCGAAGCTCAGGCCCTAGAGCCGGCGGTCGTCCGGATTGTGGAGGGACGAGGCACGGCGGTGCCGCCAGTCCTCGTGCGATTGCCCAGCGCGCACCGCCTCCCGGCACGCCTAGTCGATGTTCGCCTCCAACTGCCCCCCCATGCCAACACGAAATAGGCCTGGTCGTTGATACTCGGCTCTCGCTCCTCGGAGCCTGCAGCCGGGGTGTAGCCAGCGCCGTCCCCAGTGTTGTGCAGGCTTCGGAGATGGAGATCCACCCGCTCACAAGCGGCCGCAACGGCCGGAAGATCGCTCACTGAAGGACGCGCCTCAACCGCTCGCGCGTTACCGCTTCGCTGTCACACCGCCGCTCGGCGCGAGAGGCCTCCCAGTTCGGTCGCGCAAAGTTTTCGGCCGTTTCGATGATGTAATGGTAACGCCCGTCGCGCTTCAGATCGACCCGGCCGTTCTCGCCGATGATCCACAGCGCGTGCGGTTCCAGCCAGGCGGCGTGGCCTGCCTTGTCGCGGAGTTCGAGCGTAAGCATTCGCTTTGCGCACACGCCAAACTTGCCCATCAACGGCTCGTGCATCACGACCGGAGAACCCCGGCGAGCCTCCCAACCGTCCGGCAGCCAGTCGCCGATCATGGCGTGGAGCCCGTTCAGGCGCTCTTCCCAGTCATCGACGCGCCTTCTTGTGTGCGACGCATCGACTGTTTCGCTCGTTACGTCTTGGAGAACTGTGCCCATCGAAACTCTCTGCCTGCCGCCCGTTTGCCAAGGCTGCCGACTATTCGCGTCCCGACTTGGTTTGAACGTCCTACATGGAATGGCACGCGGCGTTTCAACACCGCGAACCGAACGTACAATACACCGACCGCCCACAATATGCGGTTTCCCCATACGACAACCCGGTGCATGGCACTTCAGCCCGAAGCCGCGGTCGAGCGCCCTTGGTGCGCAGGACGGTTCCGCTGCCGGCTCCGGGGTCCGTTCCTTGTGCTGCGATGCCAGTATATCGCCCTCGCGGCGCGCTCTGACCCGCCTCCAACTTGACCAAACGCCCCTTTGTCCGCTTCGGCTCGACCGCTTCGAGCGCCGCGATGCGCTCGCAGGTAGCCGCTTCCAATTGCTCCTTGAGCGCCGACTGGTCGGCGGTCACGATCTCGGCTTGGTCTCGCGCGCGGACGATATCCGAGTAGAACGACTTCTGCGTGGTGAGTTGGGGGTGGTTGGCCTCCATCGCGGCAAATGAGCATGCCGTCTGGAAATCCTGCGGCAACCGCCATTGTCAATCCTGTCAGGGTACCTTGCGCAAGCGGATGGAGAAACAGGCGTCCTGCGTTCGGTTCGACTTCCGGTCGATGCGCCGTCGATGTGACCGAGTCCAATGAGCGGAACTACAAAGGTTGGTCAAGGTGTCGCGAATGCGTAAACCGGCTTCCAGTTCGCACCCCATGCGTCCCGCCAGAACTCCGGACGCTCGCTGTTCTGAATCGCTGTTCCGCCATGCCATAGGTCTGCTTCCGGGCGCGCGTGCAGTTGGAAAAATGAAGTGAGCCTGCCGTCCAGCATGTCGCGAACATGCGCATGATCCGGGTCGTCGGCCAGGTTCCGCCTTTCGCCCGGATCCTGTTCCACATCGTACAGCTCGTTGCCGATCCGATAGTTCCGGGCACCAGAAAATCGCTTGAAGTAACACCATTTCCGGGTCCGGATCACGCGGGTTTCCTCGTTTTCTGAATAGACTGCATCCTCCCCTCTTTCGGCTGTCCCGACTTCCGACAGGGACTTCAGCGACCGGCTTGGAACCGCCATGCCATGCTGTTCGGCCGTCATGCCCAGGTAGTCGAGAACCGTGGCGAAAACATCCACATTGGAGACCATTGCATCTGATCTTCCGCCTGCCTCGAAAGTCGGCGCATGGCGTATGATGAGCGGGATCGAATGCGCCGCATGGTGCATGTTCGACGGGAAAGTGGCAGCGCCATGGCCCCAGAATCCATGGTGGCCGAGCGACAGACCGTGATCGGCCGTGAAGATCAGCACCGTACTGTCGACCAGGCCCAACCTGCTCAACGCCGCCATGACTCTTCCGACGCCTTCATCGGCCATCGAGATTTGCGCATAGTAGTTCCGGAGCGTGTTCAAGTCGTTCGGTGCGCGCATTGTCATGGAGTAGTCGAGCCCGCCACCCGAGCTTGCCTGGCGCATCAGGAACGCCTCGACCGCCTTCCTGCTCAAGCCGCTTCGCGGAACCGAGTGCATCGGACAGTCCGCATAGACGTCGGAGTATCTGCAGCGATCGGGTTCCCGCGTAGCCGGCCAATGGCCGTAGGGAGCCGGGAAGGACAGGTAGAGGAAGAACGGTCGATTCTGCGCGTGCTGCCGCTCGATGAAGGAGATGGACTTGCTTGTGAAGAAGTCCACGGCATGTCCTTCGTGGACATAGCTACGGTCGCGCTCGTTGATTCTGTTGCGGTAGAAGCTGCGAACGTGCCCGTCCGACATGGCGCACCAATGGTCGAATCCATCCATGGCGCGGGTAGGGTCTCCCAGGTGGTACTTTCCGCAAAGCGCCGTTGCATACCCTCGGTCCTGCAGTACGCGGGGAAGCGTGCGAAGACCGTCGAGAGCGTGCCAGTTCTCCGGCCAGTCCGTCATGTTGCGGTCATCGATCCAGCTATGCACGCCGTGCTGCGACGGCATCAGTCCAGTCAGCACGGAAGCGCGGCAGGGCGAACAGAACGCGTTCGGGCAGAAAGCGTTCTCGAAGACCATGCCTTGGCTGGCGAGTCTGTCAATGTGCGGTGAATGGATCTCCGTATTGCCGTAGCACCCCAGCGTGGAAGCCTGCTGGTTGTCGGTCATCACCAGGACGATGTTGGGAGAATCGATTCTATTCACGATCCGGATCCGTCCGCTCCCGCAGGAATCTGCGCTTTCGTGCCGCGGCTCGCAGCGGGGACTTCAGAGTGTCCCCTTTCCCGCAACGTGATCCGGCCCGGTCGGGGCGGATCGCGGATTTCGTTGCGCTTCGGCGCATCAAGTTCCTGAATGCCCAAGTCGATTCGTTCGCGATCGGGACCGCGCGGGCCTCAGCACGTATAGTTCAGCGCCAGTCTGCCGCCATCGACGAAGATCGTTTCTCCGGTAATGTAGCTGGACTTTTCCGAAGCGAGAAATGCCACGACTTCACCGACTTCCCGCGGCGTGCCCGCGCGCTTGAGAGGCGTTCGCGACATCGCCCGATTCTTCGCTTCCGGATTTGCATTGACGCTGGCCATCATGGCCGTGTCAATGGAACCGGGTCCGACTGCATTGACCCTGATATTGTGTGGCGCAAGTGCCAGGGCAGCCGCCTTCGTGAACTGGGCTATCCCGCCCTTGGAGGCGCAATAGGCCGGAATCCCGGGAATCGCGACCGTCGCGTTGACGGACGACATGTTGATGATCGCGCCTTCCAGGCCATTTTCGACCAGGGTGCGCGCGGCGCGCTGCGTGGCTACGAACGTTCCAACGAGATTGACCGAGAGAACTTTCCTGAAGTCATTGAGCTCATAGGCCAGAAAGTCGCCTGGGAGCGCAATTCCGGCGTTGTTCACGAGCGTGCTGACCGGCCCGCAATCAGCTTCGATCTCGTCGAACATCGTCGTGATCGCTTCGGGTTCGCCAACATCGCAAACAATTCCCATGGCTCCATTTCCGAGGCTTTCGGCCGCTGCCGCAACCCTGTCAGCCTGGATGTCGGCGAGGACCAGCCGGTGGCCGTCCCGGGCAAGCGCTTCTGCGCAAGCGAACCCGATTCCCTGTGCGCCTCCTGTCACCAAGGCGATCGGACCTCCGCGTAGCCCCTCCTCAATCCGGCGATTGGTCATGGTTTCCTCCAGTGTCTTGCGGCTGCAGCGGGCGCACCATTCCCGCGATTTATAGCGGTCAGCAGAAACGGAAGCGACAGCGGTGGGGAAGCGCGCGCTGAATTCGCCGTGTCAGGGAAGAACCGAGGGCTGACGATCGCCGTTGAGCGAGAGAGAGAGAGAGTTTTCTCTTGATCGCGGTCATTTCACGATCACTCGCCGAATGATTCCCCTTCGATGCAAGAGTGCTCCGCAATCCTGCAAGTACATTGGTTGGCGCTCGACACTCACTTTACTGAATCTTGAACCCCTTTCCATCCATCACCGCCTCCTTTAAGATCATTTGGCCTACCGTGGCGACCACGATTTCAGCGTCGGGGCGCTGGTACTGCAGGACGTTCAAAGCCTGCGCCGCCGTGCTTCCCTTTGTGACAACATCGTCGACAAGCAGTATTCGCCCCGCGTCGGCTGGAACTATCGCTTGCAATGCATTTCGGTATTGACGCTCAAACCTTGCGACTGTAAATCCCGACGCCAGCATGCGTCGTTTGGATATGTTAACCGATAGTTTAAGCATGTCACACACTCTGACAGCAAGCAAGCGCCCGAGTTCTTTGGCCAATTCTTTTGTCCGGTGTTTCTCTCCATTTGCCGCCTTGTCCGGCGACAACGGAATTGGCGCGATATAATCGAATTCCAACAGGTTGTGCCTGCGCAACTGCTCGAACATAGACAACGCGAACGGATACGCGTACGCCATTTCACCCAACTTGAACTCAGTGAATCTCCGAGTCAAATCCCTGACCTCCGGACTGATGCGGGATTCGTAGCACCGGCTTGGCACAATCCAGTGCGCAGCCAGCACTGCCTTGTACTTGGACCAACGCAAACGCCGTGGTGTGGTTGAATCGCCAATTCCGATCAACGGCAATTCTGCCCATGTATTGCAGTCCTTGCACAGTCTATTGGCGCACGCCCGAGGTTCACATTGTGGCGGCACTGTCCAGTCGTTTGGCCACAGGAACACTTGACGGTAGGGTGCGGCGACCGCTTTAGCGACCATCGCTGACGTAGATTGCGGAGTCAAGGGTGCGTCGGTTCCGTGCTCGCGCACTCGCAGATGTACTTCTCCTGCTTCCGGATCTATTTCGTCAACAATTCCTTTTGCGTATACCCCGTTCTCAAAACGGTGCGGACCGCAGAAGTAAACCCAGCATTCCCAGCCCCTCTCTACAACATCGATATAATGACGCCATCCGAGCCGCAATCGGCCACCTTGCATCCGTTTTGGCAATACCGCCGGACGGAACCCGTCATAGCGGCTGTTTATTTTGTAGAGAAATCTCACAGATCAAGAAGATCTTTGAAGCTTTTTAGCACCTTGTCGGTTCTGTTGGGTTCAACCAACCCATATCCGAATGATGCCCAAGCAAACTTTACCGAGGCCGCCTCCGCTGCCTTCGAATCCACAGTTTCGTCCCCGACGAACCAGACACCGGATTCCGATTCCAATTCCGATGCAATCTCGGCCAGAACTCGGCGTATTCCGTGCGGTTTCGGTTTCGCTGGAATTCCTCTCCGCGGCGTCGCGATGGCGGCGGCGTACTTGCTTAGGCCCGTCGATATCAGCATGGGTCGAGCAAGCCAACCCGGTAGGTTAGTCACAAATCCAATCGGAGTTCCCCTTTCCCGAATAAAGTCAAGTGTCGGGACGACGTGTTCGTATAGCTCGATTGCACCGCCGTTCTGCTTCGCCGCCAATGCCAACCTTGAGTTACTCACGTGGCAGTCTCTTGCTGCAATTACGATGCTTGCTCCTTCTTCAAGCTTTCTCTCAACCTGCAGAACTGAAACGCCTGACAGCCGTGCGATTGTATTCGCATACCACGGGCGACTGTCCCAAACTGTTCCGTCCAAATCTAAGATGACAGCTGTTGCAACCACGCTTCTAACCTCCGTGACTTGTCCGTCAGTTCAAACGCGATTCTGCCTGTGCGTTCGTCTTCTTCAATGAGCGCATTGCCGCTCGTTTCTATAGACCCGTCCGTTCTGAACGTGGCGACCGGTTTGTTCTGCTCCCGTCCGAAGCGGTAGGCGTTCATCGCTCCCCCGGTCAACGACGATTGGGCAACCAAGATGCCCTGAGCAAATGAAACGATCAATTTGTTTCTCTTCCGGAGGAGCAGTGACGATGCCCGCAATCCGAACCCGAACTCGCTGACGAAAACCGCTCCCTGGTATGCGATTAGTTCTTCCCACAACCTGCGGTTCTCTGGTGGAAACACCTTGTCTAGCCCACAGGGCATCACACATATTGTGTGGCCGCCTGCATCCACGGCTGCGCAATGACCCATCGAGTCGGCGCCAATTGCAAATCCCGATACAACAACCTTTCCGTTGCGTACTGCCACTGTCGCAAACCGCCGAATTGCGCTTTCATAGGGCTCGCGGGTGTTGCGCGAGCCAACAATAGCAACCGTCCCCTCCTTGTAACAAACCGCCGGGTCTCCGCGTACGTAAAGCACGGGCACCGGATTGTTGCTCTTGTACACGCGCGCCGGATATCTTGGGTCGCCGTGGACAAGGATGGTAGCCGATAGTTCGCCTGCACGCTCAAGCTGGTCTATTGCCCTCTCTCGCCCCGCGTCAATGTCCTTTGCCGAAAGATTGAGTATCCCACCTCGGAGCTTTTCTCCTATGCGACCCGTAAACGGCAAGAGGTCGGGATCACTTATTGCCTCCTGTGCGTCCACACCGGCTTCGTACATGGCACGAAACTTCACCGGACCGAATCCGGAAACCCGCTCAAGTGTAAAAATGGCGCCAAGGTGGTTTATGCTAAGAGGTTTTACAGTTTGATGTGATACATCGGCGGATATTCCCCGGCCTTTCAACAACAACTCCTCTAACAACAACCTGACGGCTTCGGATCTTGATGGAGCCGGCGTACGGGCGTCACGCCAACCGTCTAGTGCCTTGATGGTCGCCTCGCTCAGCTGTGATTCGATACGTTGCATCATCACTTTTCTCTCGCTACAACCGCCACTAAGCGGTTATCTACAGGCTGACGGGAACTGCCGTCGTGTTATTGTCAAAGGGACGCGACCAACGATCCGGTTAGTGCGTTCTCAACTCTCTTTTTCCTGCGCACGGCGGCTAGACTGAAGCGAACTCTCTGCTAGCGCCAACACAACCAGCACGACCCTTTCGCAACCTGCCTCGCGAAGCCTTTGAGCGCAGGCTCCCGCGGTGTGGCCACGATTCATCACATCGTCGAACAAAAGAATCGTTCGTCCCCGCACGTCATCCGCCTTCTGCTCGACGAGGGTGTATTGGCGGGTCAGCTCTGCCCTTCCGACGTATCTCGACTGCACTGAGCTACCCGCCCGTTCGAGGAAGCCAGTGCTGAGTGGGATTCCGAGCCTAGGGCTTAGGTGATCTCCGGTCTTGGCCAGTATATCAAAACCCCTCTGGGCCAGCCGGTCTGCCGCTACAGGCACTGGCACGATGTAGTCGACGTCACGGATCCACATCCGACACGTCGGCGTGACCTGTATGTGTTCTGCCAAAATGCGCCCGAAGAAAGCTGACAGCTCTGCGTTGCCCTGTTTGAATTTACGGATCAGTCGCGACCACTGCTCGCCGTGGTTGCTGTCACCGACCCAGCGGTAGACGCCGATGGCTGAAACCTCATCAATTCCCCCTACTGTCGGGTTGCGCACTGCTTGCTTCAGTCCAAACCTCTTCAGGAACTCGTTACGCAACTCTACCTCTGACGATGGATTCCCGAACCGTTTCGCGATCGCCAAGTCGAAATTCTTGACTTCCTTAGTCTTGTCATTTTGGATGACGGTCACCCGTTGTTGAATCAGTCTCGTGAGACGGCTGGGCACACCGGGGAACCGCAAAGCCTTTTTTAGATCCATGACCGCTCGCGACTCTTTCAAGTCGCTCTGATTTGTCAGCGCCCGCCGATAAAATGCGTATGCTAAGTTCTCGGTTTGCTTCCTCAGGTGTTCCGGCCGCGAGCCGGATAGGTCAAACATTTCGGCGGCATCCGAGTGATGTCCTTCTCTCGCCAAACGGAGGGCCTCGTTGAGGTTGCGTTCCTGCAATTGTGTTTTCAAACCGGAAAAGTCAGCGGACATCTTTAACCGTTCCTCGGTTCATTGAACCTGTCGATTACTACTCATGCAGACTCGATGAGCCCGACGTTTTCATTGACGCGACACATCGTCGATCCTTCTCTCAAACGAAGAAATCCAAACCCTTTTTTGGCGCTCAGCACAAAAATTTTGCACTCCACTTTCACTCCAAAGTGCAACTCCGGCCATTTCCGCAGCGAGTGCGCAGCCCGAGCGGGGAGACGGACCGGCGATCGTGAATCCAAACCTCGGGCCCCCGGAGATCGGGGCCCAAGGCGGCTGAAGTCCCATTGAACCGGAGCGTAGCCGCGCTCTCCTGACGGCGCAAGCCCCGCCGAGGGGCGACTGCGGTCCGCCGGGCGAAGGGAGGGTGGAGCAAGTCTGCTGCCAATGAACCGAGGCGCGGCGTCGCAGGGGCCGCAAGTTGCGCTGTACCGGCGTTGCCGGTCGTGGCAGTGTCGCGAACGCAGCGCGTAAGTCGGCGCACGCGGGCTCTGTCCGGACCTCGGCTGCCGACATGCGCTCCAGAGACGAAGTGGCAACGCAAACAGCTGGGCAGCGAGGTCTATGCCATGGACGCAGAAGTCATTATCACGAGGTACGGGCTGGAGCCGCACCCTGAAGGCGGGAACTACCGGGAGATTTATCGAGTGCAGGACGGGTCCGGGGGACGTGGTGCTCTGAGCACCATTTACTACCTGTTGCGGCAAGGCGAGACGTCAGCCTGGCACCGCATCGATGCGGTGGAGATCTGGCAATTTCACGCTGGTGACCCCCTTCGGCTGGACATTTCGGCAGACGGCGTCGGTGTTGCGAGCAAGCGGCTTGGTGTGGCACCTGGCGCCGAGCCGCAGATTCTCGTTCCCGTCGGTGCCTGGCAGAGCGCCGTTTCGGAGGGTGAATGGACGCTGGTAGGATGTACTGTCGTACCCGCATTCGAGTTCGATGGCTTCGAAATGGCGCCTCCGGAATGGCAGCCCGGCATGTGACGCCTGCCGAGCCCGGCGTCAGGTCTCCAACGTGTCCGCAAATTCAATCGCAGAACCCATCAGCGAGCGGTTTCCGGTAACGATTGCCTTGGGACAGAAAGCGACACACACTCAAGTGGTTCCCCGTTGACCGAGAACGGATTTTCACCGCCTCGGAAACGGCCGCGTCGAGGCAACGTCCCTTCAATTCGCGCTGCAGTTGCCGCAGCTACGGGCAAACCGGGCGAGGTCGCATTCATGCGACTCCGGAAGTAGACGCGCTGGCGGGAAGTGCGTGTTCGAGGGGCTTCACAGGGCCGCGCGGGTCGTGCCGGATTCCGGGCGGCGAGCCCGACCTCCTGATACCGCTGCCATTCGCAATTCCGAGCATCTTGACGCAGAATTCCGCACGCACGCATGACGCGCATTCCTCGGCCTTAAGCTGCGGGGATGAGCGGGGAACTCAGGCGAACCGGCCCCGTGGACCGGATAGAAGTTCAGCGAGATGTCGCTATGCGCTGCGTTGCAGCGGGCGATGAAAAGCGCCTGATCCCGGCTGAACCTTTCTTGTTGTCGGGAACCGATGGTTCCGCCAATCGCGTCCAGATAGGCTTGGACGCCGACCTCGAGGTCGCCTTCGCCCGGGCGGCGCCAAACCGCCTGCGTCGCAAATTCGGTCGCAGCGCCATCCAGTTCGGACATGGCGGCTTGGCGGTCTTCCCGTCCTTCTCGCAGCTTGCGTCTGACCTTCGACAGCGCCGAGCGAGTGTCTCCTGCTCCGGCAACGGCCCCGAAAGACATCGCTAGGGCCTGTTGACTATCGGGTTGCGATTCACACGGATCCATGCCGGCTTAGCCGCAACGACCGCCGCAACGGCGGCGCAGGCAGAAAGAGCAGGATGACAGATGAATGCAGACAGGACGGCGCTCGCCGACGCCATGCGGGCGCGGACCGAGCACATGCTGCCCGGCAATGCGACAGATCCCGGTGCCACCGCGGCGGACAACCGGCTGTTTCCCGAGGCGGCGCTCCGGCGGTTCCGCGCGGGATCTCCCTGGCGCGACCTTCCGGAGCGCTTCGGCAGCCAGAACAGCGTGTCCAGGCGCTTCCGGGCGTCTTCGAGCGCGTCGACGACGCGCTCGGATGCCTGGTCCGCTTCGCGATCCTTCCCGGCCCGGCGGGCGGCCTTGCGGGGTGCCGGACCTTCCCGGCGATCCCGGTTTCGGAGCTTTGATCGGGGACGAGGCGTTCGACGCGGAGTGGCCGTTCGGGGAACTCGCGGCGCACGGGGCGGAGGAGCCGGACGTATACCCGAGAGCACGACCGGGAGATGTACAATTGGCGGCACCAGATCGAGAATTTCTTCGCGGGAACAGGGAGTTCCGAGCGGTGGCGGCGCGCTGCGACAGGGCGGACGCGAGCTTCGCGGCCGGGATTCATCTCGTGGCGGGCGTGGTCGCGGCAACATGATTGTCAACAGGTCCTAGTCTTCTGTAACAGTGGTTGCCATCAAGGCGACAGATGACACGAGCAGGAGGCGGTTCGATGAGAGGCAAGGCGGTGGAAGCGGTGCCGAGCGCCGAGGAGCGGGCGTTTCTCGAGGCGCATGTCCGAAAGCACAAGGCGCCGCGGTCGCTGTCCGACCGCTGCAGGATCATCCTGCTCTGCGCCGAGGGGCTCCGGAGCAGGGAGGTCGCGGAGCGTGCCGGGGTGCACGGGCACACGGTCGGAAAGCGGCGCAGGCGGTTCGCCGAGAGGCGCATCGAGGGCCTCTCGGACGAGTGCAGGTCCGGCCGGCCCCGCACCGTGACGGACGAGAAGGCGGCCGAGGCGGGCGGGCGGACGCCGACCGCGATGCCGAAGGACGCGACGCGCTGGCCGGTCCGGAGCATGGCCGGGAGGACGGGCGTGCCGCACGCGACGGCGCGCCGGATCCGGTCGGCGTTCAGCCTGAAGCCGCACCGGAGCGGGACGTTCAAGCTGTCGACGGACCCGCTGTTCGTCGACAAGGTGCAGGACATCGCGGGGCTCTGCATGGCCCCGCCGGACCGCGCGGTCGTCCCGTTCGTGGACGAGAAGTCGCGGACCCGGGCCCTGGACCGGACGCAGCCGGTCCTGCCGATGGCGCCGGGCGTGGCCGAGCGGAGAACCCGCGACTGCGTCCGCCACGGCACGACGACGCTCTTCGCCGCGCTCGACGTCGCCGCCGGCGCGGCGGCCGGCAAGCGCTTCGGCCGCCATCGCGCCACGGAGTTCCCGGGCTTCCTCAAGGAGGTCGAGGCGGCGGTGCCCGACGGGCCGGACGTGCACCTGGCGATGGACAGTCACGCGACGCACAAGACGGAGAAGGCGAGGAAACGGCTTGCCCGCCGCAGGCGCTGGCACATCCATTTCACGCCGACCTCGGCGTCATGGCTGAACCTGGTCGAGCGCTGGTTCGCGGAACCGACCGGGAAGAAGCTGCAGCGGAGCGCGCATCGCCCGGTCGCCGAACTCGAGGCGGACATCATGTCGTTCATCGACGCGCACAACGAGAACCCGCGGCCCTGCAAACGGGTCAAGTCCGCCGACGAGATCCTTGCGTCGGTCAGGAGGTTCCGCCTCAAGATGAGCGAACCCGGCGCAAGCGAAAATGTTTGATGCGAACTTGAGATTCGGGAGACTAGGTCGTTGACCGCTTCTATTGCCGCTGCGCGTTCTCCGTCCGAGACTGTGCTGCGCAACTTCGGCGGCGCGGCGGTACGTCTAGCGCGGCGTTTTCGGGTTTCACCACGCGCCGACGGCCTCCAACTCCTCCTGCGACAGCGAGCGCGCGAACTGCGCGGCGGCGAGGCAGCCCTTCATGTTCGCGAGCTCGGCGAGCACGCGCGCGGCGAGCACGCAGGCCACGGCGTGCTTCCGTCCCTGCGCCCGGCGGAAGTCGTTGCCGGGTCGGCGGGTCATCCGCGACAGGAAGAAGGAGGCGAGGTTCGGGAACACCCCGGGCTCGGACAGGATCGGGAATCGGGTGTTGTTCGCCGCCATCCCGAGCCGCCGGAACTGCTGATCCGTCAGCGCGTCCCGGAGCGGGCGCTCCTCCTGCCTGGCCAGGCGGACCGCGACGTCCGACTGGGAAAACCCCGCCGGCATCTCGCGAAACGGGGAATGGAACTCGGTGCGCCTGCGAACCGCCAAGGCCGGAGCATCGCGCGTCCGGGACGGGAACGCCGGAGGAAAATGCCGGCTCGGCGGTCGCGCCGCATACAATGCAGACACGCCCGATGTCAAGGAAAATCAGCCAAATTTAGCTTGGGATGCTCCTACGTAGATTTTTGTTGTGGTTTCGATGTCGATATGTTTTATAGCCCTTTGGGTGTAGTTGTCGGGCAAAGTTGTCCCGACATTCAATGAATGGGAGAAAATTGATGGATCGTCGCTCTTTTCTGAGAAAATCCGCCTTGGGTGGCGGGGCAGCTGCAGCCACGGCACTCGCGGCGCCGGCTATTGCCCAGGACAAGGTCAAGCTTACGATGGTAACGTCTTGGGGCCGAGGCCTCGCAGGCGTGTTCGACGCGGCCCAGAAGGTTGCAGACAACGTCAACTCAATGTCCGACGGCTCGATCGAAATCGAGGTCAAGGCGGCCGGGGAACTGGTCGGCGCATTCGAAGTCTTCGACGCCGTGTCGTCCGGACAGGCAGACATGTATCATGCCGCCGATTACTACTTCATCAGCCAGCATCCGGCATTCGCGTTCTTTACTGGCGTTCCATTCGGAATGACTGCCACGGAACAGAACAACTGGTACTATCACGGCGGAGGCAAGGAACGTCACCACGAACTCGGCGAGATTTTCAACCTCAGGTCGTTCCTCGCCGGAAATACCGGAACCCAGGCAGGAGGCTGGTTTCGGCAGGAAATCACCGGTCCGGAAGACTTCAACGGCCTAAAATTCCGCATGCCGGGATTGGGAGGCAAGGCGCTCGGCTACATGGGCGCGTCCGTCCAGAACCTGCCTGGCGCCGAGGTATACCAGGCGCTGGCATCAGGCGCGATCGACGGAACCGAGTGGATTGGTCCCTGGGCGGACGAGAAGGCCGGGTTCCAGGAGATTACGAAATTCTACTACACTGCAGGATTCCATGAACCGTCTGCCGGCCTTACGCTCGCCGTCAACCTCGAGAAGTTCAACAGCCTGACATCGCAGCAACAGGCGGCGATCGAAGTCGCTTCCGGGCATGCGAACGTCTGGAACCTCAGCCAGTATCTCAACAACAACGGTGCGGCACTGGCGCGCCTTGCCGCAGGCGGCGTGAAAATCCTTGAGTTCCCCGACAGTGTCTGGGACGCATTCGGAGGTGCTTCCCAGCAGGTCTATGACGAGTTCATGGGCGATGAGATCTTTGCGACAATTTACGATGAGTATGTGGCATCCATGCGGGCATCCTCACAATGGCTGACGCAATCGATTTCCGCTTATCGCGCGCAGCGCGACCGTGTTCTCGGCTGACGCCTGACGAACCAATTGACCTTGCCCCTGGGCTGAAAATGCCCAGGGGCAACTTACTGCTGATTCCGTCGTCTTCGGACTGGGGTTTTTGGCGAATTCCGGGGACTGGGTGAGTCGGCATGATTGAGTTGGCTGCCAGCACCGCTCAGAATTTTTTCCTGGTCTTCTACAATCTGTTTTATGCCATCTCCCACCCGATGGAATGGCTGAACTGGTCGGACAAGACCGCTCTAGTGCGGTTCATCTATTACGGTGCGTCTTCAGAATTCCTGTTCGTTGTTCTCGCGACCATCATGATCGTGACTATTGTCGGTCTCTGGCGGCGCATGATCCTTTGGTGGGTCGTTCGGGTCCTAGAGGGATTCAGCAACGGTGTCGGGAGGCTGTTCGCCTGGGCCGGTCTTGCCATGGTTCTGCAGCAGATCGTAATCGTCTTTCTTCAAAGGATTTTCAGGGTTTCCGAGATTTCGGTCGGACCGCTCGGCTACGTGGTGACGAAAGACCTGAGCTGGTATGCCGAAGAACTGAAACTCTACAACGCAATGATCGTTTGCCTCTGTTGTGCCTACACGTTCGTGCAGGGCGGTCATGTTCGAGTCGATCTCGTCTATGCAGGGGTCACGTTCCGGGCGAAACGCATCATCGACATGCTAGGATCACTGTTCTTCATTCTACCGGTCATGGCGGTGATCTGGATGTATGGATGGTTCTTTCTGTGGAGGCATCTTGTCACGCCGAAGATCTCGGCTTCGGACAAGCTGGAGCTTCTTGAACGCAAATCCCGGCTCCTCAAATGGAACGTAGAGACAATAGGGTTTTCGCCAAACGGGTTTGACGGCTACTTCCTGTTCAAGATCCTGCTTGTCGGATTCGCGGGAATGATGTTTGTGCAGGGTGTGACATTCTTTTTCCGATCACTACTTGAATTCCTCGAAGGCGAGCAGTCCGAGGGACGCTTCCTCGACAGCGACAATCTACCCGATCTTTCTGCGCAGGAGAAGCAAGCCACTCCTCACTCCGAGGCAGCTTAAGGAAATCACGGCATGCTCTTTGGACTCGACGGCGTTGAAATCGGCCTTATCGTGGTCTTTGCCTGCCTGTTCGCGGGCATCATGTCGGGTTTTCCAGTTGCATTTGCCATCGGTGGCTCGGCTATCATCGGGTTCGGCATTCTCGCTTTGCTCGACGAAACGGGGATCGTGACTCGAAACGTCATCGATACCTCCAGTGCAGCCTACAAGGCTTTGCGACAGGATGGGGTGTCGGCATACGACATCTCCCATTTTCGATACCCGGACCTTCCGTTGGTCACGGTGTCACTATTCGAGGGTGGCTGGGAACAGGCGGTCACGCGGAATCTCTCGTTCGTCGTCAACCGCATGAACGAGCGTGTCATCGCCGGACAATCGATTGAAACCCTGTTGGCGGTGCTCATGTTCGTGTTGATGGGAATCACGCTTGAACGATCAAAGATCGCCAACGACCTTCTGACTACCATGGCCCGGGTTTTTGGACACCTTCCCGGTGGGCTCGCCGTGTCTGTGGTTGTCGTCGGAGCGTTCCTGGCGGCGTCGACAGGAATCGTGGGTGCAACTGTAGTGACCATGGGTTTGCTGTCGCTTCCGACGATGCTCAGGAACAACTATTCCCCTGAACTTGCGACTGGGGTTATCACGGCATCCGGAACTCTCGGCCAGATCATTCCGCCGTCAATCGTCATTGTTCTCCTGGGAACCCTGGCCGGTGATCTCTATTCGACTGCGCAGGAAGAAAGGGCGAATTCTCTAGGTTGCTCGGATGCGTTGACCTACCTTGGCGAAGCGGCTGTAGTTTCAGTCGGTACGCTGTTTCAGGCGGCCATTCTTCCAGGCATCATGCTAGCCTTTCTGTATGGGACGTATGCGTTTGGATTTGCATTTTTCAATCCGTCGAAGGCGCCGCCGGTCCAATCCGGTGAACTTTCGAAACACAGAATCACGGCTCGCCACGCGGCAACCTGGTTCGCTCTCATCCCAGCCGGGATAGTTGCGGTCGCCCTTGCGAGCAATGCCTTCAAGCTTTCTGGAGACCAGAACATCACAGTCGCATCGGTTGCAGACGGCGGTATGCAGGCGGTCCTGAGAACGAATGTTTCCGATGATTGCCGGTTGGCCATGATTGATCTTCATGGTCAGGACAAGTGGGACGAAGCGATCGCCCAACAGGAGAGAATCGACTCCGGCGATATGAGTACGGAGGCAGTCGTACTAACCGAAGAGGAAATCGTGGAGGCCAGGGCGGAGAAGATTGCAAACGCCGCGCCAATTGGGTCGGGAGTCCTGGTCGGCTTCGTAATTCTCTCCCTTATCATGACGACGGGTCAAGGCGTCAGGATCGGCCAGGAAAAGCGGCCCCTCGTCATCGGTGCCGCCGGTGTACTTCTTGCACTGACGATCGACTTTTTCCTCATCACGCCAACGACTTCGCCAGGTGTCACGACCTTGCTTCTTGCGGTTCCTGCAATTCTTGCGATCTACGGATGCCGGCACGCGGCAATGGCTCTGGTCAGCAACGAGCTGTTCAGGGTCGTGTTCCCTCCACTCGTCCTGATAGTCGCGGTTCTCGGGTCTATACTTGGCGGAATCACAAATCCGACGCCGGCAGCTGCGCTCGGCGCGGGCGGTGCGATAATGCTCGCTGCATACAGGAAGCTTGAAGAAACTGGCCGTAGCGGAAGGATTATCCTGATTGCTGCATTTGCGATGGTCATCATGATTCTGATCGGAGTAAACTTCGACCTCCGGGCTAATATCGAAACGGTGACCTTCGAGAATTGGGTCGCCATCATTCTGGCACTTGCGAGTTACCACATCGCTCTGGCGGGCCTGCTTTACGCGTGCTGGATACTATGGCGCACAGCAGTTCTCACGCCAGTCGTAAGGGAAACGGCCAAGGTTACGTCGATGGTTTTCGCGATCCTGATCGGGTCGCAGGTCCTAAACCTCGTCGTGATTTCCTTTGGCGGAGAACACTACATTCAGGAGTTTCTCCGGTCTTTCGACCAGGAACTCGTCGTTTTCCTGATCGTCATGCTGGTGTTGTTCATTCTCGGGTTCGTTCTCGACTTCCTGGAGATCATCTACATCGTGATCCCGATCGTGGGACCGGTGATTTACGGCGGCACGCTGGATCCCAAGTGGGTCACGATCATGGTTGCGGTCAATCTCCAGACGAGTTTCCTGACGCCCCCGTTTGGATTCGCGCTATTTTACCTACGTGGGGTTGCGCCGAAGAACGTTACGACCGGACACATATACAGGGGGGTTGCCCCATTCGTTGTGATTCAGGTCGTCGGGCTCACGATCCTTTGGTTTTTCCCCCAGATTGTTACCATTGTGCCTAACCTTATCCCGGCCTGATCCACGGTGCATGGGCCAGTGTCTCGCTTATGGCAACCCGCCTTGAACAACAACGCGCTCGCAGCCGGCGGCGAATTCCGCCGCTGACGTGACCGGGCCAACCGTCATTTGTTGGCCCGTTTCGGTTGGAATTGCGGGCAACGAAGCATTCCCGCCAGATCCGGGCCGGCAATCAAAGCCTGGGTGCCACTCCGAAATGCAGCGCCGGCCATTTCCGCAGCGGACGCGCAGCCTGGGCGCTGAAGACGGCCGTGTGACGGTGAATCCATGCCCCCGGGCACCCGAGATCCGGATCCGAGGCGACTGAAGTCCCGTCGAACCGCGGCGTAGCCGCGCTCTCCGCGCAGAAGCCCCTTTCTCTCGCCGGACCCGTCCCCTCCGGAACGCCATCCGGGGCGGCTTCGGTCAGGGTGGCCGCGCCTTCCGGAACGCTTCGGTGCAGGGCATGCAGGCTGATTCCGGGAAATCTTGGCCGTCGAACAGGACGCACGTTCCGGGACGCCATCGCAGTCGTTCCTGTTCCGTGCTCTTCGTCGTTCCCCGATGCACCGCGACCCGCCCGCGCCGGCACCGTGCGCTCGATCTCTCCCGCAGGGTTTTGCGGCGATTTGCATTCGGTAACCAGGGTAGAGACGGCCCCCGGTGCCTCGAAGACAGACCCGGATCAGTTGCCGGTCATCCGCACGCGCTGGGTTTCCCCGCGCGAGCGGGGATAGACCTGAGGCGTCAAGGTGCCATGAACGATCGTCAAGCGACATAATGGCCAAGCTTGGCCGTCGGTTGGAGCGCCGGGTCAGGCGGCCGGTTGATCGCAGCGCAACTCAGCGCTCTTTGTGGTCTCGATCAGTCGATCTGCGTACTGCTTTTGCATCTCCATGTAGAAGGCCACCATCTATGTGGGATCATGACCAAAGCGCACCGAAATGCGGTGCCGCACTTCCCGGATCTCGTCGATTACCGGATCACTCAGATTCTGATTCATCGCTGTCTCAAAGTAGTTCCAAAGGCGTCACCAACGCCGGCACGAAAAGACCAAGTATAGCATTCACACGTCGGATGTGTCCGAACTTGTTCGCGTTTGCAAGGTGCAGACCCGTCAAGGGACGATGGCAGGGCGCAGCGTGCGGTGGTTGGCGGCCGTTTCGGGTTTCCCCGCACGAGCGGGGATTGACCCAAAGATGTATGGAGGAGAGAAGAACCGTGAACGAGAACCTGCTTCTCGCCGTATCTTCGTGGTCTCAGTTGTCCGGCTGTCCGGGATTCGGGTCGACCGGACCCGCCGGCAAGCCCAGCCGGTCCTCGATGGCCTGGGCGACCTGCAGGAGTCGCGCCTCTCCCCTTGGTGGGCCAATCAACTGGATGCCCACCGGGAGTCCTTCGGGCGTGAACCCGGCGGGCATGGACAGGGACGGGAGTCCGGTGGTCGTCGAGAGGAAGGAAAACCTGAGCCACTCGACATAGTCGCCCATTTTCACGCCGTCCACGACAGGTGGATACTCGACCTCCACCGGTCCCGGGCCGATGCCTGTCACGGGCAGGGCAAGTACATCGTAGCTTTCGAGGAACCGGCGCATGATGTCGTAGAGTCGGGACTTGTTGCGGAATGCCCTGAAAATCGATCCGGCGCCGAGATTGCGGCCGAATTCCGCGTTTTCCCTCAGCGTACGTTTGAAGTGGCGCTTGGCTTCGGCAGGCAGGTAGTCAGTGACCGCCCCGTAATGAATTCCCCTCAGCGTCAGATACGTTTCGTTCAGCTCCGGCAAGTCGGGGCAGTCCGCCTCGACGGCAACTCCGCCGGTTGCAACGGCGGACATCGCCCGGCCGAGTACGTCACGAATGTCTCCCTCGACCGGCGCGAACCCGTTCAGGTCGTCGGCGAAGGCGATGCGTATGTTACCCGGCGCCGTCTCCACCGCGTCCTGGAAGGAGGTTGCCGGCGCCTCGATGCTGATCGGGTGCCGCGGGTCGAATCCGCACATCGCGTCAAGCAGGAGCGCGGCATCGCGGACATCCCTTGCCATGGGCCCGTCGACAGCCTCCGGGGCAAAGCTCATGTCCGCCGGGCCGCCGCCGCATCGCCCTGGCGAGGGGCGAAACCCGACAATGCCGCAGAAAGATGCCGGGGTTCGAAGCGATCCTGCCAGATCCGAACCGTGCGCCAGGAAAAATTCACCGGTCGCAAGCGCAGCTGCCGACCCTCCGGAAGACCCGCCGGCGTTCATCGCCGTGTTCCAGGGGTTGCGGGTCATGCCGAAGACCGCGTTGAATGTGTTCGCGCCAGCCCCGAACTCGGGTGTGTTCGTCTTGCCGGCAATGACTGCGCCGCGCGCCTCGAGGCGGTCGATGAGCGCATCGCTCACGTCGGGAACGTTGTCGACCAGAGCCGGGCTTCCACAGGTGGTGGGCAGGCCGGAGACATCGATCAGATCCTTGACTCCCACCGGCAGACCGCCGAGCCAGCCCGGATTGCCAGCTTCCGATCGCGCCCGCCGGCCGAGTTTGCGGATTGCCGACTGCGCCCGTTCCTCGCATCGGATTACGGTGGCGTTGATGTCCTGTTCGACCTGCGCGATCCGCGAAAGAGCGGCCTCCAGGAGATCAATTGGTTCGACTTCGCCGGCCTTGAGCAGGCTGACGGCGCTTCGCGCGGACAACCCGCAAAGTTCTGGACCCGAGTATCTCGCCTCCGGTCGGTTCATGTTCACTTCTCCCGGGAACTACTCCGTGCCGGAACCCTGTTTGCCGGCGGATGCGGTTGCGCGAAAACAGGACAACCTTAAGTTCCAGGATGGTGGCAAAAAATAACACGTTTTGTCAACGGGGTACGCCCGGCAGAGTCGTGCCGTTCTGCCTGCATTCCGGCGCTTGCCACAGCTTCGCGATGCGCTTCAGCAACCTGTGCGCCCTCTCCTGGCCGGCGCAGGGCCGGATCCCCGCCCTGACCGCGGCTTCCTGCCGTCCGGGCGCAGCTTTGCGCGGCGACGCCAGGAGCCGGCGCCCTTTCTGGATGGTCAGAGGATTCGGCCGCGACTATTGCCTATACTGCCTGCGCGGCCGCAGGCGCCGGCGCGTTCAGTTCAAGACGCACGCTTGCCGGCGACCTCGGGTCCGCGAGTTCCTTGCTCGACAGGCAGCCTTGCGGACCAAGAGCGTCGGTTCGCCCAGGCGAAACACCTTGATCTTGCGGAACCTGCCTGACCGTCCGCCGACGTTGCGGGCGATGCGCAGCTTGGCGCCGCCGCCTCCGAGCTCGGCGTCGATCAATTCCAGCCGGGCGCGTCGAACGGCCTCGCGAAAAGCCGTGTCCTTGCAAGGTCAATGGCCCGGAAACGCGCAGAGCGCATCGACCGTCAGTCCCATTTTCGCAAGCAATCGACTGCCGCCGAGATCGGGCAGGTCAACGATGAATCCGGCATTGACCACGTCGCCGCCGAGTCGTTCTACAAGCCTGATCGCTGCGGCGGCAGTGCCGCCGGTTGCGACGAGGTCGTCGACGAGAAGAACCCTTTCTCCGGGGGACAGCGCATCTGTGTGGATTTCCAGCGTTTCCGCGCCGTACTCGAGCGTATAGTCTTCGCCGATCGTCTCGGCAGGCAGCTTGCCTTGCTTCCTCACGGGTATGAAACCGACTTTGCACGCGTGCGCTACCGCGCTTCCGATGATGAAACCGCGGGCCTCGATGCCGGCGACCTTGTCGAAGACATGCTCTCGCGTTGCATCAAGAAGGCCGTCGACCGCTAGGCGCAGCCCCTCGGCGCTGCCATAGAGCGGCATGACGTCCCGGAACAGGATTCCCGGCCGCGGGAAATCCGGAACTGTCCGGATGTAGTCCGAAACGGATCGCGAAGTTCCTGTCAGCGAAGCACCCGTCCTGCAACCGCGTCCAGGCGAGCCACCACGGATGGATCGCGGTTCGCCGGTTGCGTGATTATGGCATTGTCGAGCGCGCGGTCGCAACCCTGACGACATGATGCACGGTTTCGGTTCACGCGCGCAGGAAGGGACGCCACCAGGCCGCGCAGGCGATCGGCGTTGCCGAGAAGCGTCCTGATGATCTCGGAGACTTCGACCTCCCCGTGGTCGGGGTGCCAGCTGTCGTAGTCGGTCACCATCGCGACAGTGGCGTAACAGATCTCTGCCTCGCGGGCGAGTTTCGCTTCTGGCATGTTGGTCATGCCGATGACGTCGCATCCCCAGTTTTCCCTGTAAAGCCGCGATTCCGCGAGCGTCGAAAACTGGGGCCCCTCCATGGCGAGGTAGGTGCCGCCGCGGTGGGTCCGGATCCCCGCTTCCTCCGCCGCCGCCGCCAGGATGTCGCCCAGGCGTTCGCATGTCGGATTGGCGACCGAAACATGGGCTACACAGCCGGTCCCGAAGAAACTCTTCTCACGCGCAAACGTGCGGTCGATGTACTGGTCCACGATCACGAAGTCGCCCGGAGCCATCTCGTCGCGGAACGACCCGCAAGCGGATGCAGAAACGATGTCGGTCACGCCGAGGCGCTTAAGAGCGTCGATGTTCGCGCGGTAGGGCACGCTCGACGGCGAGTGCACATGGCCCCGGCCGTGCCTCGGCAGGAAGGCCATGCGCAGTCCGGAAAGATGTCCGCAGAAGATCTGGTCCGAAGGATCGCCCCAGGGAGTCTCTACGGATTGCCACTCGGCGTCTTCGAGGCCCTCGACGTCGTAAATGCCGCTTCCGCCGATAACGCCGATCACTGTTTCCATCGAAAGTCTCCGCGCAGGGTTCGAACTGGAAACCGAGACTCTATGCGGGTCGGTCGAAAACGCAAGGCGCGAGTCCCGTGCGAATTTGCGGCACGAACGGGAAAGTCCGGATTCGCGCCCGACTCCGCGGGACACTTTCCGTTCGTCCGAGGCAGGCCTGCCCGGCGGATTGCGCGAACGGATCGGAGTCCGTGCCGCGGTTTCGCCGGACAGGGGACGATTGCAGCGCATCGCTTCGTTCCGGGACCGCCGAGTTTGCCCGCCGCGGGCGGGCATGGTATCGCCGCCCGCGCCCGCCCTCGGCGCCGGATCCCTGTGGACCGTGCGGAAAGAAGCGGGGCTGTGCTGCGCCGAGTCGGGGGCGGGATGTTCAAACTGGTGCCGGAGTCCGCGGAAGACGCGGGACAGGTCGAGTATCTGTTCGACCTTGCTTTCGGGCCCGGCCGCGTTTCGCTCAGTTCCTATCGTCTTCGCGAGGGCGTCGAGCCGGTGCGGGAGCTGTGCCTTGTCGCGCGCAATGCGTCCGGTTTCGTCACGGGCGCGATCCGGTACTGGCCGGTAACCCTGGGAGGCGCGGAAGCCGGAAACGTTCTCCTCGGCCCGGTTGCGGTCCATCCGACATGCCAGGGCGAGGGATTGGGGTCGCTTCTCATCCGGGAAAGCCTTGCGCGCGCAACGCTTCAGGGCTGGCAGCGCGTCGTTCTGGTCGGGGATGCACCGTACTACGGACGTTTCGGGTTTCGGAAGGCCGGTCTGCTGGACTTCCCGCCGCCGACCAATCCCGAGCGCGTGCTCGCACGGGGACTCGTCCCCGGCGCTTCCGACGCTCTTGTCGGGCCGGTGACCGTTTCCCGCCGGTGGGTTCGCGGCGACCCGGCGGCTCCCTTCACCGACTTCCGGCGATCCAGTCCGTGACCGCGGGACGCACGGACTGGCAGCCCGCGTTCCTTGCTTCGTGTATGACGCCGCGGACCTGTTCGAGGTCGCATCGCCTGAGCAGGTACTTGACGGGACCGATGGACGCGGGCCGCATCGAGAGGCAGCGCAGCCCCATGGCCGCGATGCAGAGCGCTTCGACGGGCCGGCCCGCGTCCTCGCCGCAGAAGCTGACCGGCGTGCCAAGGGAATTGCAGCGATCCGCAATCTGTTCGATGAAACTCAGGAAGCTGACGTTCAGGGTGTCGTATCGGCGCCTTACGCGTTCGTTCTGCCGGTCCGCGGCGAAAAAGAACTGCTTGAGATCGTTGCCTCCGATCGAGATGAAGTCGGTCAGCTTGAAGAACGCATCGGGCGCGAAGGCGAGGCTGGGCGTCTCGAGCATGGCGCCGATCTGGACGACCGGAGGCGTATCGTGCCCGAGCGCCCGTTCCTTCTCGACCTCGTCAAGCACCAGTCGGCGGGCGTCCCGAAACTCCTCGAACTGGGCGATGAGGGGAAACATCACCCGCAGCGGCCGGCCCTTTGACGCGCGCAGAAGCGCCTGGACCTGCATGCGCATGAGTCCTTTCCGGTCGAGCAGGATGCGAACCGCGCGCCAGCCCATGGCCGGATTCGGCTCGTCTTCCCGGTTCATGTAGGGCAGGACCTTGTCGGAGCCGATGTCTACCGTGCGGAAAGTCACCGGGAGTCCCCGGGCCGAATCCATGATGCTGCTGTAGAGTTCCGCTAGTTCGGCGCGTTTCGGAACGGCATTCCTTATCAGGAACTGCAATTCGGTCCGGAAGAGGCCGACTCCCTCCGCGCCCGAAGGGATCAGGCTCGGCAAGTCGGCCATGAGGCCGGCATTCATGTGCATTGTGACCCGGGCGCCGTCGCGCGTGGCCGCCGGCAGAGTCCGGATCGCGGCGTATTTCTGCTGCGCTTCCGCCATCATCGCGATCTTGTCCCGGAAGGCGGCGGTCACGGATTCGTCGGGCCGCAGGTGCACGATGCCCTGGTTGCCGTCGACCAGGATGCGGTCGCCGTCGACCGCCTCATGCGTGACGTGCTCGGCGTGCACCACCATCGGGATCGCCCAGGCGCGCGCGATGATCGTCGCGTGCGAACCGACTGAGCCCTCTTCGAGCACTATGCCCCTGAGCGACTTGCCGTATTCGAGGAGGTCGCCCGGACCAATGTTCCTGGCTACGAGGATTGCCCCCTCGGGGACTTCGACCCTGGCCGATCGGTCGTCGTCAATCAGCATCCTGAGAAGCCTGTTCGAGAGATCGTCGAGATCGTGCAGCCTGTCGTGCAAGTAGGGGTCGGGCGCCCGCACCATCCGCGCCCGGGTTGCCGACTGTTCCCTTTCGACCGCCACTTCCGCCGCAAGACCGCTGTCGATGCTTGCCTCCAGCCGCGACACCCAGCCGCGCGAATTCGCGAACATGCGGTAGGCTTCCATCACGTCGCGCTGTTCACCGACCGCATCAGTCATGTTCGCGGACAGCATGTCGTCCACCGAGAGCCGGAGCCGGTCGATCGCGGCTCGCAGGCGCCGTTTTTCCGCCTCGGGGTCTTCGGTCACCGGATCGGATATCACGATCTGGGGTTCGTGAAGGAAGACAGTTCCTTCGGATGCGCCTTCCTGGCCGCAGATGCCCCGGATCAGGTGAGGCTGCTGATGCGGCTTGGACATGGCGTCGCCTTCGCCGGTGAAGGCGCCGAGTTCCTTCATTTCGGCGATCACCATGGCCACGACCTCGAGAGCGTAGATCTCGTCGTCCGAGAAGAGCCGCGCTTCCCTGCCCTGAACCACGAGCACGCCGAGCATTTCGCCGAGGCGCTGGATCGGCACCCCGAGAAGGGAGGAGTAGACCTCCTCGCCGGTCTCGGGCATGTAACGGAACCCCTTCTCCGCAGCGGCGTGCGCGGTATTGATCGGTCCTGCCTCGCGCGCGACCCTGCCGACGAGCCCCTCGCCGATGCGCAGTCGCGCCTTGTGGACAGCCTCGGGATTGAGTCCCTGGGTCGCGCAAAGTTCAAGGCTCCGCTCGTCCCTGCGCAGGTAGATGGAGCAGACGTCCGTCCCCATGCTGTCAGCGATCAACTGCGTGATGTGGTTGAGGCGCTCCTGACCGTCGCCGTCCTCCGCAAGGGTGTTCCGCAGCTTCTTCAGAAGGACCCGGGACTCGTCTCCGCGCAGTTCGGCCATGTGACCCGCTTAATTCACAGTTTCCAGTTCGAACGCATCATGCAGCGCGCGCACTGCCAGTTCCATATACTTTCTGTCGACGAGCACGGAAATCTTGATCTCGGATGTGGCGATGACCTTGATGTTCACGCCTTCGCGGGCCAGCGCGGAAAACATCCTGCTCGCGACCCCGGCATAAGACCGCATGCCAATGCCGACCACGGAGACTTTCGCGACCTCGGCGTCGGTAACCAGCCCGTGAAAGTTTACTTCGCCGCGATCCCGCACGCCGGCCAGCGCCGCTTCGGCGGTCGCCACCTGGTCGGTCGGGCAGGAAAAGGTGATGTCGGTGCGGCCGTCTTCAGAGATGTTCTGGACGATCATGTCGACATTGACGCCCGCCTCCGCAAGCGCGCCGAATACGGCGGCCGCAATTCCGGGCCGGTCCGCAACTGAAACCAGCGTCAGCTTTGCCTCGTCTCGGGAGCAGGCAATCCCGTTGACAACGTTCCGTTCCATGATTTCCTCCTCATCGCAAACGATGGTTCCGGATTCGGGGGTCGTCCGCTCCTCGAAACTGCTGAGGACCCTGAGCGGCATCTTGTGAAGCATGGCAAGTTCCACGGAACGGGTCTGCAGCACCTTCGCGCCCAGGGAGGCCAGCTCGAGCATTTCCTCGTAGGATATCCGGCTCAATCGACGCGCGTTTGCAACCAGCCTGGGGTCCGCGGTGCAGATGCCGTCGACATCGGTATAGATGTCGCAGCGACTTGCGCCGAAGGCGACGGCGAAGGCGACTGCGCTGGTGTCGGATCCACCGCGTCCGAGCGTCGTTATGCGGCCTTCGGGCGACACGCCCTGAAAACCCGCGACCACGGCGGCCTTCATTCCCTCGGCGAAGCGCTGGCGTATGTTGTCTGTACCGATTTCACTTATTCGCGCTGCGCCGTGCGCGGATGTCGTGGTGACTGGCACTTGCCAGCCCTGCCAACTGCGCGCGGGGACATCCAGTCGCTGCAGCATCAGCGCCAACAGCCCGGAAGACACGTTTTCTCCCGAGGATATCACTGCGTCGTGCTCCCGCGCGTCGTAGAACTGAGAGGTGCTGCTGACGAGACCCGCGAGCTCGTTTGTCTTTCCGGCCATTGCCGAGACTATCGCGATCACGTCGTGTCCGTTCGCAACTTCCGCCCTGATCATCCGGGCCACGCGTTCAATTCGGTCGATGTCGGCAACTGAAGTGCCGCCGAATTTCATGACCAGGCAGGACATGCGTTTTCCGATCCCGGAGAGGTTGCTGCGATGGCGCGCCTCTTACGCAGGCGGGAAGGCGAGGGCAAGCGCGCCGGCATTTCGTGCGGCGTCAGTGCGGCCGTTGCGACCGGGGCAGTCCGGCAAAATCGCGGGTTCGAATCCCTTGACCGCACTTGCAACCAGCGGCCGGACGCGTGTTTCCGCGCTGTCCGTTCAGTTGGTCCGCTCGCTACCCCAGGGAAGGGGGGCGACCGGTATTCCATCCTCGATGAGCGCGCGCGCATCATCGGTTTTGGCGCTGCCGTAGATCGGACGTTCCGGCGCGTCGCCCGCATGAATGGCGCGCGCTTCCTTGGCGAACCTGTTGCCGACGTTTTCAGCGTGCTTTTCGATGACCCTGCGGAGTTCGGACAACGCCTGTTCGGCAGGCGACGCCGGTCCGGACAACGGACGTTTTCCGCTCGACCCCTTGCTCGATCCTACGCTCGACTTGGGCGCGTGAACTCGAGGCGACATGATGGCCTTTTCGACGCCAAGCGCACCGCACACGGAGCACGTCACATGGCCTTTCTCGACGAGCCTGTCGAACGCGGCGGCGGATTCGAACCAACTCTCGAACTCGTGTCCGTCTTCGCACTTGAGGGCGTAGCGTATCATGCAGGTATCCTCATGGGGGGTTGCGGCAAGGAAAGAGGAGGGCGCAGCCGCCCGCCGCCGGCATTGCGCCGCAATTCGGGAGCGGGCGCGTCACCTGGACCTGCGATCCCTGCGCGCGGACATCGGCTGGTAGGCGAGGCCGCCGTGCGCCTCGCAGTAGGGTTTGCCTTCCTGTACCTGCAGGCCGCAGAACCAGAATTCGTCTGTTGCCGGATCCCCGATCGGCCACTTGCAGGTCGTTTTCGTGAGTTGCATCAGTTTCAGCTTGAGCGCGCTTTTTTCCGCAAGCGCCACCCTTGCAAGCGCTTCCTCGCTCGCCTCGTTCTGCGAAGGTTGCGGCGGCAGCGGCTGCCCCGCAGGAATGATGATCTTTTTCGGCGGTACGGGCGTCGCCTGCACAGGAGGTTCCGCGACCGGCGCCGATTCCGCCTTGGGCGGCGCGGGCGAGTTGTTTGCCGGGCTGGATGCCTCTTCGGTCTTTGCAGGCGGCGTTCGGGTTTCCGCCTTCTTCTTTGCCGGTGTGGGCGGCGTGGGCGGCGTTCCCGTCGGAAATTTCTTTCTTGCTTCCGTGCGGTTGGAAAGCCCCATCCTGTGGACCTTTCCGATGACTGCATTCCGTGTCACCCCGCCGAGGTGACGAGCGATCTCGCTCGCGCTCTTGCCGTCGAGCCACATGGTCGCCAGAATCTTGACGCGATCTTCAGTCCAGGCCATGGCAGTTTCCCCGCATCTCGCTGCCGCGCTTACAAGGCTGGGCAGGTTGCTTTCGTCCGGCAACCGATACCAACTCGGTGCGGCCTTGTTTTCTAGTGCTGCCGAACGCGGGATGCAAGACTTCCGGAACATTGCCGTAATTTCGCAGCCACCGCGGCCGCTTGCGTCTGCTGCGGATGCAACCCCGTTTCGTGCGGCCGCAGGGTCGGCAACTCGGCATGTGGCCGGGGTGCGGATCAATCGGTGAGCGCGATCCGGTAACCGCCAGATCGGGGCCTGTCGACCTGGGGACAGACAAGATGAATCTGCTTGCAACGGGGCAGACTGGGAAGACGGCCGTCCCCGCGAGCCAGGCCAGAAATCGGTTCGACCGGTTCAGGATGCGCGCCGCCTCAGGGGATTTCGTTGAGCAAAAGGAAGTGCCCCCGGGTCACTTCCTCATAGAAACTGGGTCCGGGTTCGTGTCCTGCGGGGCGAATCGGCGAGGGAGGCGGTTTGGAGCTGATATCCGCGTCAGTGAGTCTCGAGTCCAAATCCATTTTCGGCACGGCCGCCAGCAGCGCCTTGGTGTATGGATGGCGGGGATCCTCGAAAACCGCGGCCCGGGGGCCGATTTCCACAATCCGGCCCAGGTACATGACGGCGACCCTGTGCGAAACCTGTTCCACGACCGCCATGTCATGGCTGATGAAGAGATACGAAAGACCCAGGTCGGCCTGAAGCTCCATCATCAGGTTCAGAACCCGCGCCTGAACGGACACGTCAAGCGAGGAAACCGCCTCGTCCGCAACGATGAAGTCGGGACTCAGCGCGAGCGCCCTGGCGATGGCGACGCGCTGCCGCTGCCCGCCTGACAGTTCGGAAGGATACATCCCGAGAAGTCTTCGCGGCATCCTCACCCGGTCAAAGAGCGTTGCCACACGGTCTTCCAGGGCGTCGCCAACGTCGACGCCGAAATTCCGAATCGGTTCCGCAACCTGATCGAGGAGCCGCATCTGCGGATTCAGGGAGCCGTATGGATCCTGAAAGATAATCTGCATGTTGCGCCGCTGTTCGCGCATGTTCGACCGCGAGAGTCCGAGGATGTCCACTCCCTTGAACGTCACCGTCCCGGTGTCCGGCTCTTCCAGGCGCAGGACGCAACGACCTGCAGTGGACTTTCCACTGCCGGATTCTCCAACCAGCGCCAGCGTCTCGTGCTTGCGGACGAAGAACGAGACGTCCTCCACCGCGTGGACGTTGGCGACAACCCGTCCGAACGATCCGCCACGCACGGGGAATCGCTTTGTCAGGCCGGTCACGTCCAGCAGCCGCTCTTCGCCAGGGGCGGCCGGCTCGGCGTCCTCGCCATCAGCTCCCTGGATCTTCATGCGCCGCGGGCCGGAAGTTCCCGCCATTTCGCCTATTCTCGGAACCGCGGACAACAGGCTTTGCGTGTAGGGGTGCTGCGCATTCCAGAGCACCTGGTCAACGGATCCTTCCTCGACGATCCTGCCACGGTGCATGACAGCCACGCGATCGGCCATTTGGGCCACGACCGCCATGTCGTGCGTTATCAGGAGGACTGCTGCGCCCGTCTTCCGGCGCAGCATGTCGATGAGCGCAAGGATTTCCGCCTGAACCGTAACGTCCAGCGCGGTCGTGGGTTCATCGGCAATCAGGAGGCGGGGTTCGCACGCCAGGGCCATTGCGATGACGATTCGCTGACACATGCCCCCGGACAATTCGTGCGGATACTGCGTCAGCCTTCGCTCCGGCTCCGGGATCCGGACGTCTCGGAGGAGTTCCAGTGATCGATCCCTCGCCGCCTTGCCGGAGAGTCCCTTGTGGATCCTTAGGCCCTCCGCCAGCTGCCATCCGACCGAGTAGGCAGGATTGAGGGCGATCATCGGTTCCTGGAAGATCATGCCGATTTCGTTGCCGCGAAGCCGCTGCATCTGCCGTCCATCCGCGTCCCGCAGGTTCATCGGGATGCCGTCGCGGCGGACGAATTCCAGCCTGCCGCCGGTGACGGCCCCGCCGGCGAATCCCGTCAATTGCATCAGCGCGCCCGAGGTGACGGATTTTCCCGATCCGGACTCACCCACGAGACAGAGGATTTCGCCCGGGAGGATTTGAAATCCGGCGTCCTTTACGGCGACCACCGAACCGCCCCGCGAAGGGAATTCGACGCGCAGCGCCTCGATCGAAACCAGCGGAGATTCCGGCATCATCTGGACCGTCCTCCGTCAAGCCAGCGCCAGCGCTGGACAGGATCCGTCACGGCCCTGACCCAGTTCGCGAACAGGTTCAGGCAGAGCGCCGTCAGGAAGATCGCCAGGCCCGGGAAGGTGACCAGCCACCACGCTGAGCGGATGTGTTCACGACCGTCCGCGATCATCAGCCCCCAGGACGGATCCGGCGGCTGGACGCCAAATCCCAGGAAGCTGAGGGATGCCTCGGACAGGATGAGTATGGCGATTTCCAGGGTGAAAAGGACAATGATCGGCGCCATCACGTTCGGGAGAACGTGCCGGAACACGATGCGCAATCCCGGTGCGCCCAATGCCCTGGCTGCCTGGACATATGTTGCCGAACGCGCGTTCAACGCCAGGCCGCGAGAAAGACGGCAAAACACCATCCAGTGCAAAAACGAGAATACGAGGACGAGATTGACGTAGCCACCGCCGAGCACGAACAGGACGAAGAGGGCAATGAGCATCGATGGAAGGGAGAGCATTCCGTCCACGAGACGCATGATGATGTCTTCGTAGAGGCCCCCGTAATATCCCGCCGTCAAGCCCGCGGCGACACCGAAGACGCAGGACAACACGGCGCCAAGCATCCCGACGGAAACCGAAACGCGCGCACCGTAGATCAGTCGGGAAAAGAGGTCGCGGCCAAGCTCATCGGTCCCGAGCAGGTAGAAGGCGCCGCGGGAGCCGGTGGAGCCGGGCGGAAGAAGCCTGTCCCGAAGATTCAACCCCGTCGGCGGATGCGGCGCCAGAAACTCTGCCGCCAACGTGAACAGGACCAGCAGCACGAGAAAAACGACCGCAAGCAGCGTCACCCTGTCCCTGACGACGGCCTGCAGGTAGTCCCTTGCGACAACCCTTCCGACGAGGTTTTCCGGACTCGCGCTGTCAACCGACCCCGACATGCGCTCAGGATCCGTTGCCCAACCTGATCCGCGGGTTGACGAGCCGATATGCGAGGTCAACCAGGAGATTCACGATCACCACCAGCGCGGCGACCACTGCAATGGAAGCCTGAATGAGGGGGAGGTCGCTGCGCATCAGCGAGTCGATGATCAGGAGGCCTACTCCCGGCCAGGCAAATATCTTCTCCACCAGGATTGCGCCGGTGAGCAGTGCCGAAAGCTCGTCTCCGATCATTGTCAGGATGGGCACGGCGGCATTCTTGAGGGCGTGCAGGAAGAAGACCCGTCCCTCGCCGACGCCCTTCGCCCGGGCAGTGACGATGTAGGGCTTCGCCAGTTCATCCAGCATTGCGCTGCGCGTGATCTGCGCGATTCTCCCAATGGGGCGGGCTGCAAGCGTCAGGGCGGGCAGGATTACATGCGTTGCGCCGCCGTACCCTCCGGTCGGCAGCCAGCCGAGCTGCACGGCAAAAAACACGATAAGCATCAGTCCGAGCCAGAACTGGACGATCGAGATGCCGGCGAGCGCGAGAATGCTCACGATCCTGTCAGCGGCGGACCCTGGTTTCGCCGCGGCGATCACGCCCATCAGGACGCCCGCCGGAACGGCCAAGCCCATGGCTGTCGCGGCGAGCAGGAATGTCGCCGGCAGTCGTTCCAGGACGATATTGAAGACCGGCTGCCCTATCTCTGCGAGGTCCTCCGAAGGGAGCACGGAGAAACCGAAGCGATAGCTCACCCCGAAGTCACCGTGGAGAAGGTTCCAGACGTAACGGACGTATTGCTGCCAGAGCGGGTCGTTCAGCCCGGCTGCGCGGCGGAGATTTTCCAGTGCCAGGTCGCTGGCGCCGGGACCGAGCATGTTCAATGCCGGATCCCCGATCATCCGCCCCGCAATGAAAACGAAGCTCACCGTCAGGAGCAGAAGCAGAAACGAGTTTGCCGCCCGCCTCAGGAAATACGCCATGGAATGTCGGTCTGGGCTCTCTGACGAGAGAGGCGGGCCGCGGCTGCGCCGAGCCCGCCTCTCCGAGCGTCAACCGGATGGCTTGATGTAGACTGCCTGAATCCGGTGGTCGGTCCCGAACGTGAATTCAAGCCCGGCCTCGACCAAGTGCCCCCGGTCAAGCAAGGCAAGCGGGACGATCAGGTGACGATCATGAACGTACTTGACCAGCTCCCTCATGCGTACGCCCCGGTCGTCCCCGAAACTCGCCAGGGCTTCGGACAGCTTTGCATCGAAACCTTCATCGCAGTAGACGGACGACCTTGACGGCCCGGTGGGGTCGTCGATATCGGGACACGCATAGTTCGAGAGCAGCAGCAGTCCGTAGTCACCCGACGGATTCTGCTTCACGTGCACCTGCATCATCTGGCGCCCGGGTTCGTTCGAATAACCGGTAATGCGAACGCGCGGATTGAATTCCGCGGGCGTCTGCACCTTGATGTCGGTTCCTATGCCCGCCAGCCCCAGCATCGCCCCGATCGCCTCGACGATCGGCTTGATGCGCGGTGTCGTGTCCCGTCCGACGATCTCGATCTCCAGTCCATCGACATCCACGCCGTCCGACCTGGCGGCTTCAAGAAGCGCCATCGCGTGCTGCGGGTCGTACGAGTAGGGCTCGAGATCCTCGTTGAACCCGATCGTGCCCCTCGCTCCGAGCTGGCCCTGCGGCACGGAGGCCATGCCGTAGAGGTCCACGATGCCGGCGATGTCGATCGCCGAAAAGACGGCCTCGCGAATTCGCGGGTCCGCCAGGCGCTCGTCGGCGTGCAATGAGTGATCGAGGCGGCCGTAGAGATACGTCGTCGACGGCCCCGTCACGCAGGCATACCCTTCTGCATCAGATGCCCGCGAGCACTCGTCTGCGGACGGAAACATCGCAAGCTGGGCTTCGCCGCTCTGCACCATCGCCACCCGGGCGGCATCTTCCGAGCGGAACACGAACTGGATGTCCGAGAATTCCGGCCTTGTCGTGCCGTAGGCATCGTCCGCGTTCAACCCCCACCAGTCCGTGTTGTAGGTTGCGGTCCAGTACTGGCCCTGCTTCCATTCGACGAAGCTGTAGGGTCCGGTCCCGACCGGCGTGTCAAAATGTCGCGCAGGTTCCTCCGCCAACTGCTTGGGCGACGATATTCCGTTGAGCGACATCCGGAACTCGAGCAACGGGTCGGGCTGGCTGGACGCGACTTCCACGGTGTTCCCGTCAACGGAGACTGCTGTGATTTTGCCCGGACCCGCGTATTCCTGGATGGTGAACGCATTTTCCACGCTCCAGACCCAGCTGATGGATTCGGCAACCGCCTCGGCCGTCATGTCCGTTCCGTCATGGAACCTTACGCCTTCGCGGATGGTGAACCTGAGCGTGCTCCCGTCCAGACGTTCCCATCCCGTCGCAAGGACGGGGATGAATTCGCCGGTGACCGGATCAACGGCAATGAGCGTCTCGATCACGTTTCGGAGACCCGGGGCGTTTATTTCCTTGTAGGTTCCCTGCGCCGCCAGGTCCTGCGGTTCCTGGTTGACTGCTACGACGAGCGTTCCCCGCGTTGGTTCCGCAAGCAGCGGATAAGCTGCTAGGGCGGCAACAATTGCTGCGGCGCCGGTCATGGGCCGGCATCCCGACAATGGATTGATCATCTGTTCCTCCTCAAGGTTTCAATAGCTGGCAATCGGCCAGGATCGAGACGCGGGAGCCGGACTTCGCTCCGCAGCATGGCTGCTCGCAGCCGGTGCTGTGCGCCCGCGTCAGGATCCGCGAGAGTCCGGGGATCCCGCGTGCGGCGGGCATGCTCTGCGAAAGCAGTCGTGGCGGCACGCGGGCAACGTCGCTTGCCTAGGGCACGCAAGTCCGGTCAACCCGGGTTGCGCCGCGGGCGGATGCCAGCTTTCGCAGATGCACGCAGGCACGACGATGCCGGCACCGGTTTGGGGATTGACTGTCGCCTCCAACATGGCGCCGGCGGATCGTTTGTGTCGAATACCGCCCTGATGCAGAACCCTGGCCCCTGCACGATTTACATAATTCATGCGGTACGTCTTGGAAAGACCCGAAGCAGGGGCCGCAGGATTGTCTCATGCTGACATCCGCCGTTGGACTGCAACGCCTTGTCTTGCACGTGACGCCCACGCCCACACGGAGGGCACCGACCATGGCGAGCATTGCCATCCGCAATCTTGACGACGGGCTGAAGCGAAGGCTCCGCGTGCGCGCCGCCGAGAACGGCCGCTCCATGGACGAGGAAACCCACGACATCCTGCGCCGCACCGTCGGCGAGGCGCCGCCGCCGAAGGACCTCGGTCGCGCCATCCATGCGCGCTTCTCCGCGCTCGGCGGGGTCGAGCTGGAGCTTCCCGAGGGCAACCCGATGCGCCCGCCAGAGTTCGGCTGAGGGCGCCACAGTGGCCATTGACGCGAACGCGGTTTCCGAACTGGTGCGGCCGGTGCCCGAGCCCGAAGTTGTGGCGTGGTTCTCGCGAAGGGACTCCGCCGATCTCTACCTGATCGCCTCGCCGCCGAGGTCGACGCCGAGGTGCGGGAGGACTTCGCAGGGCGTGCTCGCCTTCGACAGGGCCGCCGAGGCCCGCGCGACCGCTGCATTGCGCCGCTCCATGGGTCGCCCAATCCTTGAGGCCGGCTGCCGGATCGCCGCCATAACCTGCGCGCGTGGCGCGGCGGTCGCCACCCGCAACGCCGCCGACATCGCGCACTGCGGGATTGCGGTCATCGACCCCTGGACGGACGACGGCGCATCGCCCTGACGGCGCCCCGGCTGCCACTTCCGCACCGGTTCGCCCGCGATCCCGTCCGATCCCGGCCAGAATCGCTTCCAGCCGTTCTTCCTCCGCCCGCCTCTCCTGCCGAGTGCGCTGCCGGCCTGCCAGCCAATAGTGCGACGAGGTTAACAATCACGCCGGAAAACACGGTGGACGCGATCGAAGGTGCCGCTTATCCGGCGAACCAGTCCATGCGGGGGCTCCCGGCTCTTTCCACGACCGTTGCATGGTGCCCTGACAACAGGCGTCGTGCGTTCCGAATTCGGCCTCATCCGGGCGACCTGTCGGGCAGGCCGGCCCCGCCGTCTACCATTCCCGGACACGTCCCTGCCAAGTTCCGGGCGCCGACTTCGATTGACTTGCCCGACAATTGGCAACGCGGCGTTGCACGCCCGCTGTGGCGGAAGCGGTTCGCGACATGCGGGATCTCCCCGGGCTCTTCGTGACCAGCAACGCGATCCGGAAAAGGGAATGGAGTTCCGCGAAGGTTCCTGACTGGGCCGGCGGGCGAAGGTGGACGCACCGCGGATTGGCGCGGCCTCACCGGGGCGCCGGTTCTCCAGGGGCCGCTGCTCCGTCGGCGATCTTCAGGCTGGCGAAGGCGAGGCACGCAGCCGGCAGCAGCCCGGCAGCCCGTTTCAGCCTCTCTGCCGTGAAGTAACCGGGCTCATGGAGAAGATTGACCGTGCCGAGGAATGCTCCGCAGAGCGAGACGGGGATGTTGACGACCGACCCGCAGCCGAGCGACCGAATGACCTCATGGTCCGGAAAGACGGTCCGGATTTCGTTCAGGCTGTTTGCAACGAAGGTCCGTCGTTCCTCCAGGACCCTCCGGGTCCAGGAATTCGGCGTGATCTGCTTGGGTTCGGTAAGCGGATAGGATTCGGGCTGGTTCGTGAAAACCCGCCAAGCCAGCGCCGATGCCATGTCAAAGGTGGTGCAGGTGGAAATCATGGCCCCGACTTCTGTCTGCACCAGATCGTCGAACGCGCGAAAGATCCGCTCCGGTGGGCCGTCCGCGACAACGGACATGAATCCGGCGCATCCGGGAAATTCGTACACTGGCCCCGCGACCCTGTCAGCCGATGGTTCGCAGCCGCCGGTCGAAACCGGTCAGTGACCTGGCACCCTGAGGGGTCATGACCACGTTGTCCTCGATTCGAACGCCGAGGTCGTCGGTCCTGTAGAGTCCGGGTTCGATGGTGAACACCGTGCCCGGATCAAGGCGCTGCGTGTTGCCGATCATCACCTGGGGGGGCTCATGGACATCCAGCCCCAGCCCGTGACCGGTCTTGTGGACCACGAGGTCTCCATAAGGCGAGGTCCTGAGGCATTCCGTTACCAGCGTGTCAAGGTCGTGGGCCGGCATTCCGGCGCTGGCGGCTTCGCGCCCGGCTGCGTTCGCCGCCTCCACCACGCCATAGATGTCGGCGTGCTCGTCTTTCGCATGACCGATGAAGAACGTTCGGGTGATGTCGGCGTTGTAGCCTCCCATTCGCGCGCCGAAGTCGACCAGCATCACGTCGCCGGGTTCAAGCGGCGTGTCGCCGGAAGTCCCGTGGGGATTTGCCGCCTTGCCTCCGGCAAGCACGATCGGGTCGAAGGAAAACCCTTCGGCGCCGCGCGCCAGCATCCGGCTCTGCAGCATGGACTTGACCTGTCTTTCGGTCATGCCGGCGCGAACCGCCTCCACAGTATCCTCGAGCGCTGCTTCGCTGATCCTGATCGCCTCCTGCAACTGCGCGACCTCGTCCGCGTCCTTAAGCATTCGGAGGTCGGCGAGGGCTGCGTCGGCGTTCGTGACTTCGCCTCCCTTCACCTGGCGGCGAAGGGCATCGGACTCGAACATCCGCATCCGCCCGCCCTCGACGCCCAGGCTGACTTTTCCGAGAGCTGCGGCAGCATCGGAGAATGCCTTTTCGAAACCGTCGCTGTCCTGCCAGAAGAAGGTTTCGGCATCGGGAAAGGCCGTCGACCACTTGAGCCGCTCCAGCGCGGGCATGATGGCCGTGACGCATCCGTCCCTGTCAAGAACGAGAATCGTCGGGCGCTCCATGAGGTGGAAATTGAGCCCGGTAAGGTAGAAGAAATTCGGCCCGGGGACGAAAGCCAGCGCGTCCAGTCCGGCGCTTCTCATCAACTCGACGGCCCGCTGCCGCCGCTTTCGGGCGAGTCCGGCGCCGGTCATCGCCGCATGCCCGCGGGTTCGCGGTTCCTTCCTGTCGGCGATGAACCGGCAGGAACCTTCACTCCCGTCAAGCCCGGCACGGCGCGCCAATCTCCATGTCATGACCGAAGCGGGGCTCCAGCGACCGTGCGATAACGGCGATGTCGGCTGCGATCATCCGCGTCATGCAGGCGTCGCTCCGATCAGGGTCGCCGTCAATGACCGCATCTGCCAGGGCGCCCATGCGCCCGGCGGCCTCGACAAGTTCCTCGTGCGTTGCATTGACGAAATGGTGCAGCACGCGCATCCGGACGCCGGCATCAAGTATCTGGTCGAAGAACCGATTCTGGAACATGTTGCCGGAGAGCGAGGCAAGCCGACGCTGGAACGCATGATCCGCCTTGAGCGCCGCTTCGTGATCGCCTGCCTCGACGGCATCGGAGTAGCTGCGGATGAAATCGTGAAGCCCCGCCGTCCCGGCGCATCCGCTCATGGCCGCCGACCGCGCCACGGCTCGCGAAAGGATCAGCAACGTGTCCAGGTAGTCGCCGGCGTTGTCCATCGTCATCGGGGCGACGACTGTGGTCCGGTTCGGGAGGAACTTGACGAAACCCTCTCCCGCGAGAAGCAGGAGCGCTTCCCTGATCGGCGTCCTCGAGACCTCGAACCGCTCTGCCAGCGCCACTTCGTCGAGCGCCGACCCCGGCTCGACCCGAAGCCAGAGGATGTCCTCGCGAAGCAGCTCGTGGACCTGAAGCGCCCCCCGCCGACCTCTTTGTGCCGGCAGGCGCCTGACCGGTTCCTGCCGCCGGCGAGATGCCGGCATGCCGCATTCTCCTGCCGTTCCGGGGGAGAATTTCGCGGTTGCATTGCGAACCCGTGTTTGCATAATGTTTGTATAATGTAAGGCAGCGAGGCTGTCAATTCAGCAAAGGGGAGACGAAGGTGAACAACAGATCCAACAAGGAACTCTCGAGAACCGCGCGCCCGGCGGCGTGTCTTGCCATCGGTCTGGGATTCGGCCTGGCTGCCGCCATTGCGCCGACTGCGCAGGCGACCGGAGAAAAGATCGCCTACTTCGCGGCAAGTTCCCAGAACGGTTTCAACCAGGCGACGTACGAAGGCGTTGAGGAGAAGGCCGCCGAACTCGGTTACGAAGCCGCCATCTTCGACGGCAAGTTCGACGCCGCCCACCAGTACAGCCAGATCGAGGACGTGCTTGCCAGCGGCAACTATGCCGGGTTCATTGTCGCGCCGAATGACACGGTCGGAATTGCAGGCGCCTTCGAACAGGTCATAGCCGCGGGCGTGCCCATCGCCACGGTCCTGTTTCCGGTCGGCCCCGACCTGACCACGCTTGAACCGCAGGTCGAGGGAATTACCGCCACCGTCGCCTCACCGCCGGTCGACGGCGCCACCCACCAGGCGAATGCCGTGGTTGCCGAATGCGAAGGCCGCGATCCATGCAATGTGGTGATCATCATCGGCGCCAAGATATTCCCGTTCGACAATCTCCGGCTCGAGACCTTCCAGAAGGTTCTTGAGGAGCATTCGAATATCAAGGTCCTCGCGGTCGGCGAGGGTTGGTACTCGCCGGATGCCTCGCTCACCGCAATGACCGACATCCTTCAAGCCAATTCCGACGTCCACGTTGTGCTGTCGAATGCCGACCAGCATCTCGCCGGCGCCGAAATCGCGCTTGAAGCGTCGGGTTATTCAGTGCCGGATCTGTACATGACCGGAGGCGGTGCGGCAGCGATCGCCATCGACGCCATCCGCGAAGGCCGCTGGGACGCGACTCTGGCGTATTTCCCCAAGACCATGGGAGCGCTGGCGATGGAGCAGGTCGCCAATGCGATCGAAGGCAAGCCGGTGACCCAGATCATCAACATGGACTACGCCGGTCCGGTGCAGGCCATGATCGACAGCAAGGTTCTCGACGCCAACCCGGACTTCCGCGGCGAGTGGGAACAGTAGCAGACGTCGGTTCGCCGGCCTTGACGGCCGCACGGCACCGGCGCCGCGCCGCGCCGTCAGGACTGAACGGCCCGGTTCCGGTAGAGGCGAACCGGGCCGTTCTCTGATCCAGATTCCGGCCGGGCCGGGTTTTTCCCGGCCGGACTGCCGAATGGGGAGACAGCATGGGCGCCAGCTATCGGGTATCTGCCGACATTGGCGGAACGTTCACCGACATCGTCAGGCAGGACAGCGAAACCGGAGCGTGCAGCGCCTGGAAAGTCTTGTCGACGCCCGGGAATCCGGCGATCGCCGTCCTTCGGGGAATCGATGCGGCGGTTCCTGACGGCGCCGAAATCGAACTGTTCGTCCACGGCACGACAGTCGGGCTCAATGCGCTCCTCACCCGCGGAGGCGCCAGGGTGGCCCTGCTCACAACAGAGAATTTTCGCGACGTCTATTCGATTCAGGGCAACGACCGGGGCGAGATCTTCTCAATCCGATGGAACAAGCCCGCGCCGCTCACCGGACTTGAGCACACCTTCACCGCGCGCGAACGGATCAGTGCCGACGGGGAGGTGGTGGAACCGCTCCGGACCGACGATCTGGACCGGCTTGTGGACGCGGTGGCTGACAGGGGCTACGAGGCGATCGCCGTCGGCTTCCTCTTTTCCTTTCGCAATCCGGTTCATGAGCTCGAGGCGGCTCGCTATCTTGCCGAACGACTGCCCGGCATCGCCATCGCCATGTCGCACCAGGTTTCGCCCGAGTGGCGCGAGTTCGACCGCATCTCCACGACCGTCATGGACAGCTATCTGGCGCCGGTCGTCCGCGGTTACCTCGAAACGCTCGTCGCCGGACTCGAGCAGCGGCTTCCCGCCGGACGCAGCCTCTACGTGATGGAGTCGAACGGCGGCGTCATGACGGCCGGCACGGCTCGCGAGACGCCGCTCCAGACGCTCCTGTCCGGCCCGGTCGGCGGCGCGATCGGCGGCCGCGCCCTTTCGGCTGCGACCGGCAGGCCGGACCTGATCTGCATCGACATGGGCGGCACGTCCTTCGACGCCAGCCTGATCATCGGCGGCCGCCCCTCGCAGTCGAACGAAACCAGGCTGGAAGGCCTGCCCGTGCAGATGTCGGTCGTCGACATCCACGTCATCGGCGCTGGCGGCGGGTCCGTCGCCTGGGAAGAAGCGGGCGCCGTCCGTGTCGGACCGCAGTCGGCGGGCGCGGACCCGGGGCCGGCGTGTTACGGCCTCGGCGGCAGCGAGCCGACGGTCTCAGATGCGAATCTTGTTCTCGGGCGGCTGGACGCGGCCAACTTCCCCGAAGCGGACATGACGCTCGATCGTGATCTGGCCGAAGAGGCGCTCGCCGGGCTCGGTGCTGGTTTCGGACTGTCCGCGGAAGCGATGGCGGAGGGCGTGATCGACATCATCAACGCCAAGATGGCGGATGCAATTCGAACCATCACCATTCGCCGCGGCATCGATCCGAGGGACTTCGCGCTGGTCGCATTCGGCGGTGCAGGCCCGGCCCAGGCGGCAGCCCTGGCGGAGGCGCTGGAAATCGGCGAGGTGATCGTTCCGGTCCACCCGGGGGCATTCTCGGCCTGGGGCATGCTTCAGACGGACGTTCGCCACGACTTCAAGGAAACGCTCTACGGGTTCTGGGACATGGTCGACCGCGCCGAACTCCAGGCGGCGTACGATGGCCTCGAATCAGGGGGGAGGGACTACCTTCTGGGCGAGGGAATCGCGCCGGAAGCGATCGCTTTCGAACGCGGCATCGATTTTCGTTACTTCGGACAGGAATACGTCCTGACCATCCCCGTTCCTTCCGGGCCGATCGACATGGACGCGGTTCGCGGCTCGTTCGACCAGGCCTATGAACGCCAGTACGGACATTCGAGTCCCGAGAACCGGGTCGAGATGGCCAACATACGCGTGGCGGCCCTGGGTCGGCTGCCCAGGCCCGCCAGCGCCCCGCCGGCAAGGTCTTCGGCGCGTCCTCCCGGGCGGCGCGAAGTTCGCTTCGCCGGCGAATTCCGGGAGACGGCGATTCTCGACCGCAACGGCCTCGAGGCCGGCGAGACCATAGCCGGCCCCGCGATTATCGAGGAGGACACTGCAACGACACTGGTGCCGCCCGGCTGGAAGGCGGCCCTGATCGAGGGCGGGCACCTGCTGCTGACCCGCGAGGAGAACCGCTCATGATCGCCGCTGCAGATCCGATCACCACCGAGGTTGTCCGCAACTTCGTCATTTCCTGCGCCGAGGACATGAATGCTTCGCTCTGGCGATCCGCGCATTCAGCGGTGATCTACGAGGGGAAGGACAGCGCTGTCGCCCTGATGGACGAGCATGGAAACATGCTCGGCCAATCGACCGGCGTTCCGCTTTTCATCGGCGCGATCGATGCCTGCGTCCATCATGTCAGGGACTACTACGGCGGCGATATTGCCGAGGGCGACATCTTCATCATGAACGACTCCTACATGCAGGGGACGCATCTTCACGACATCACCGCCATCGGCCCCATTTTCCACGGCGGCGAGCTGATCGGCTTCGGTGCGGCAAGAGCGCACTGGAACGATATCGGCGCCATCGATCCGGGGTCGACGATGGAGTCCACAAGCATCTATCAGGAGGGACTCCGCCTCGGTCCGACACGGATCGTCAGCAGGGGGCGCCCCATTCGCGAATGGTACGACCATCTCCGGCTCAATACCCGCTTTCCGGATGCCTCCATCGGCGACCTCGGCGCCCAGATCGCGGCCATTCGGACCGGCGAGCGCCGTCTCGGCCAGCTCCTCGACCGGATCGGCGCGGAGACGTACCGGGCGTCCTGCGAAAACATCTTCGAGCAGGCCCGGCGGCTCGACAGGGAAGCGATCGCGGCGATCCCCGACGGCAGCTGGTCCCGAGAGGGATGGCTCGACGATGACGGCATCGGCACGGATCCGGTCCGGGTCGCCTTGACGCTGACAATCGAAGGCGAGGCACTCACGGTTGACCTCGCCGGGTCGTCAGGACCTGTTCCCGGTTCGGTAAATTGCGGCGCAACCCAGACCAGGTCGCTGCTTCGGCTCGCCTACAAGACGATGATCAATCCCGACCGTGCGATCACCGGCGGCTCCTTCGAAACGATGCAGGTGAAAATTCCCGAGTCCTGCATATTCAACGCCCAGGAACCGGCCGCCTGCGAATGGTATTTCACGGGGCTTGGCCTGCTCGCCGACCTGTTCATTTCCTGCATGTCGGAGGCGATGCCGGAACGCTCGACGGCGGCTCACTACGGTGACAGCATGGTCGCAGCGTTCTTTTCGGTGGATCCCGGCCGCGGCCACTGGATCGCCATCGAGCCGACGGCCGGCGGCTGGGGCGGCCGCGCCGACGGGGACGGGGAAAGCGCCCTCATCAATCTGGTGAACGGCGGATTCCGCAACATTCCGGCGGAAGTCTACGAGACCAAGTTCCCGGTTCGGGTGGAGGAATTCGCATTTCGCGCGGATTCGGGCGGCGCCGGGCGTCATCGCGGCGGCTGCGGAGTCGTCCGGCGCTACCGGCTGCTCGAGGACTGTCACTGCGCGCTCTGGTTCGAACGGTCCCGTACGCCGGCATGGGGGCTCAACGGCGGTGCCGACGGCAAGGGTCCGAGAATCGCGATCCGGCGCCCTGACGGAACTGTCGAGACGCCGCTCAAGATGAGGGCCAGAGCCCTTCCGGCGGGGACTCTCGTCGAGACGTACACCGGCGGCGGGGGCGGCAACGGCGACCCTCGAGAAAGGCTTGAGTCTGCGGTGCTTGACGACGTCCGCCAAGGGTTCGTCAGCCCAGAGGGCGCGTCGCGGGACTATGGAGTCGACGTCGACCGCGAACTGCAGGCCAATCTGGTTCCGGCCTCGCCGGATCCGGGGGCGGAACCCTGACCGGCCCTTCGGTCGCAACCGCGGCCGCTGCGGCCATTCGCGCCGAGGGAATCGGCGTCGCCTTCGGTGGCGTTCCCGTCCTGAGCGACGTGACGCTCGACATCCTGCCGGGCGAAATCCACGGGTTGATCGGCGAGAACGGTGCCGGCAAGTCGACGCTTGGAAAGGTCATCGGCGGCTACTATCCGGCGACGGCCGGCCGTCTCGAGGTCTTCGGCCGACCGGTGGCCAGATGGGACCCGCCGACGGCGTTGGCGAGCCGCGTCGCAATCATGCATCAGGAGCTTCAGCTAGTCCCGGAAATGACCGTTGCCGAGAACGTGTTCCTTGGTCTCGAGCACGAACGCTGGGGCATCCTCGCAAGGGACGAGGCCGCGCGCCTGGAGACGCTGATGCGGAGCAGCGGCTTTTCCCTCGATCCGGGGGCCGTGGTCGCCGACTTGCCGATCGCCGATCAGCAGAAGATCGAGATCCTTCGGGCGCTCGCCCGGGACGCCCGGGTGATCGTCATGGACGAGCCGACTTCGTCCCTGTCCAAGGACGAGGTTAGCCAGCTTCACGATGCCATGCGAACGCTTCGGGACGTGGGGCGGACGGTCGTGTACGTGTCGCATTACCTGGAAGACATCCTGGCCGTTACCGACCGTGTCACCGTCCTCAGGGACGGCGCGCACGTGAGAACCGGCGCAACGGCGGACGAAACCAGGGGCAGCCTGGTCTCGGCGATGCTCGGGCAGGGAAAGACGGAGACGCCCTTCCCGGAAAAGGTTCCGCCGTCGGAGCCGGAGACGGTCCTCGAGGTTTCCGATCTCGGCAACGGCGCCGGTGTCAGAGGGGCGACGATAACCGTTGGGAGGGGAGAGATCGTCGGGTTGATCGGACTTGTCGGAAGCGGCCGCAGCGAGATCGCCCGCCTGATCATCGGCGCCGACCCGGCGCGGTCAGGCACGGTCACGCTGAAAGGCAGGCCATACCGCCGTCGGACGCTGGCCGAATCGGCACGGCGGGGGCTGGTGATGGTTCCCGAGGACCGCCGCCGCCAGGGACTTGTCATGACGATGCAGGTCCGGGCCAATGTCACTCTGCCGCACTTGCCCCGGTTTTCCCGCGCCGGAATGGTCCGGTCGGCGAAGGAACTCTCGCGGGCAAGCGAACTCATCGGGTACTTCCGCATACGACCGGCCGATCCGGACGGGGACGTTTCCCGTTTCTCGGGCGGCAACCAGCAGAAGGTGCTGTTCGGCAAGTGGCTTGCCGAGAATCCCGGCATCATTATTCTTGACGAACCGAGCCGGGGCGTCGATGTGGGGGCGCGGGAACGCATTCATCAGGCCATCGCCGAACTGGCCGCCCGGGGCACCGCGTTCATCGTGATCTCCAGCGAGATCAGCGAGGTTCTCGGGCTTGCGCACCGGGCCTACCTGATCGACCACGGGCGGACAGTCGAGGAAATCGACCCGCAGGAGCACAGCGAAGCGACGGTGCTATCGGCGCTGTTCCGCCACCAGGCGGAAACGGGCTCGGCGCAGGATGTTCGGGCCGGAAGCGGGGAGGGCAGGATGGTGCGGATGATGCAATGACCTGGCACGCCGTTCGGCAATTCCTCCAAAGCTATGCAGTGCTGATTCTGATCGTGCTGCTGATGGCGGCGCTCAGCCTCCTTTCCGACAGCTTTCTGACGTTTCGCAACCTCCTGAACATTCTCAACCAGAACTCGCCGCTGGCGATCATGGCATCCGCGATGACGCTGGTCATCATCGCCGGAGGCTTCGATCTCTCGGTCGGGGCGATCTTCGCCATGGGGGCCGTGTCCTCCGCCTTCGTGGCGCTTCACGTCGACCCCTATCTCGGACTCCTCATGGCTCCGGTCATCGGCCTCGGCCTCGGCATCGTCAACGGCTTCGCCATCACCCTTCTCAATGTGCATTCATTTCTTGCGACCATCGCCACCAGCCTGATTTTCAGGGGCATCGCCATCGTCCTGTCGGATGGACGGTTGATTCCCGTGCGCATGGAGGAGTTCACCTGGCTCGGACGCGGCAAGATCGGCGGAGTCTTCATCGCCGTCTGGATCATGGTTTTCTTTGCCGTGGCGCTGAGCTTCGCCCTGACCCGGACAACTTTCGGGCGTCGCGTGTTTTCCGTCGGCGGCAACGAGGAGGCGGCCATACTTTCCGGCATCCGGACCAACCGGATCAAGATCGCCACCTTCGCCCTCGCGGGCCTGGCCGCCGGACTGGCTTCCGCAATCGCCGCCTCGCGGATTTCGCTCGGGCAGGCGTCGGCCGGAACCGGCATGGAACTCCAGGCAATCGCCGCCGTGATCCTCGGCGGGACCAGCATCTACGGCGGACGCGGCGCGGTTTGGCGAAGCGTCGCCGGGGTCTTCTTGCTGGCGCTCATCAACAACGGCTTCAACATCCTGAACGCCGATCCGTTCTATCGCGACCTGACCACGGGACTGATCATTCTCGCCGCCATCGGCATAAGCGCCGGCGGCTCCCGGCGCTGACGCCGGAATCGCTCCGGGCGCCCGGTTCCACCGCGGCCGTTCCCGATCCTGGAGAGACTTGGCGTCCTTCAGCCGCAGTTTCGGTCGGCAGCCCGCCTGGCCAAACTCCTGTTCGAAGCGCGGCTCTCGGGGTCACACCGCGTAGTGCCGCATGAACCCGCGGTCCGGCTCGACGCCGAGTCCGGGACAGTCAGGTATCGCGACGCGGCCCCCATTGCGGGCAACCTGCTTCTGGATGTCGAGAGGTTCGACTGCCAGGTGATCCCTGAAGCGGTTCTCTGTGGTATCGAATTCCAGCATCGGCTCGCGGGGGAAGAGACCGCCCGGCAGTGCGGGAACGGCGGCGAGAAGCTGGAGGTTTGCGGCGACGGCAATGGCCGAACCCCATACATGGTTCACGACCGGGATGAAGTGGGCGTGGCAGAGCGCGAGGACGCGAAGATACTCGCTTATTCCGCCCAGTCCGCAGACCTCGGGCTGAGCTATGTCGAGCCCGCGGCACTCCAGCAGGGTGCGCCAGCCCCACCGGCTGAATTCCGCCTCGCCTCCGGCGACGTTCACGCGCAAGCCCGAACGCAGAGCCGCATACCCGGCCAGATCCTCGGGCGCGACCGGCTCCTCGAACCAGAGGGCGCCAAGTTCGTCCAGTGCACGGCCGACGTGGAAGGCATCGCCCGCAGTGTAGCAGTGGTTCGCGTCAACCATGAAATCGTACTGGTCGCCGACGCTGCGCCGTACTGCTTCGGCCAGAGCAATGTCGTGCCGCGGACCAAGTCCGACCTTCATTTTCGCCGCGACGAATCCCATCGCCCTGATCTTTGCGGCTTCGTCAGCGAATCGCGCGGCGAGCGAAACCGGATCTTCGCGGCGGAGCATCATGCCGTAACCGTAAACCGGGACCGTTTCGCGGTGGGCGCCGCCGATCAGCTTGTGCACCGGAAGCCCCGAAACCTTGCCGGCGATGTCCCACAGCGCGATGTCGACGCCCGAAAGCGCCTGAAGCGGCATCCCCTTCTGGCCGTGATCGCGCAACAGGTTGTAGACGTTGTGCCACAGCACATCGCGGTCCAAGGGATCGGCGCCGAGCGCCATGGGCTGGATAACCTGCTCCACGATTGTTCGGTTCGCGAGCGCCACGGTTCCGGGACCGAAGCATTCGCCCCAACCTGTGACGCCTGCGTCGGTCTCGACTTCGACGATATGCGCAGTTCGCTTGCTGTAGAACTGCTGCGAATACCCGAGTTCTTCGGGCATGTCGCATTGCAACACGTGGCTGGTGATCCGGGTGATCTTCATCCGGGACCTCGCCGCCCTGGAATCCGGTCCGGTCGGGGGAGATGTCGCCACGCGCCTCTTTCCTCCATGCGTGCTGCCGGCAGGTAGTCGTCTGGCCATGACCGCCGAGTCCCTTGACGGTGCGCGGCCGGCTGCAAGTTAGGCAAGTCCGCAGGTACGCAGGTTTCCCTCGTCCGCATCCTACAGCGCTTTTGCCTCTCGGCGCGGGCTTCGCGCGCGGTCGACCACCCGGGCATCAGAAACTGTTCGACGGGCACCCGGCTTTCCTCGATCAATCGTAAAGGGTGGCGGCATTCTTGAGAATGCTGTTCCCGACGTAGAGCGCCAACGCCTGAATCGTGGATGTCGGGTTCACCGCGCCGGCGGTGACGAAAATGCTGCCGTCCACGACAAACAGGTTGCGAACGTCGTGACATCGCCCCCAGGCGTTGACCACCGACCGTTCCGGGTCGCGACCCATGCGGGCTGTGCCCATCTGGTGCCAGCCCGCCCGCCACCAGACCGGTTTGCCCGCCCCGATGACCTGTTTCGCACCTGCTGCGAAAAGGGCTTCTTCTGCGCGGGCTTCTCCGTGGGCGATCATTTTCCAGGTGTTGTCATCAACTGCATATGTGATTTTTGGCGCGGGAATGTCGTCGCTGTCGGTCAGTTCCGGATCAAGCGTGACCGAGTTCGCCTCGCGCGGCAGGTCCTCGGTAACCACGGTCAGTCCGGCGGCAAACGGATAGACGTCATCCATCAGCCGCCGGTGTTCAGCGCCCCAGGGAATCGGTGCGTCGATTCCGTATCCGCCCAGTGCCCAGGTCATCGGCGTGGTCATTCGTCCGCTGTGCAAACCGTAGCCGCGGACGAAGTCCCGGGAAGGATCGGTCTCGTAGAACTCCTGGCTGAGGATGCTGCAGGCCATCGGTCCCTTGAATCCCTCCATCGGCTCGTCGAAGATTCCGGTGACGCCGGTCAGCGGATGAAACATCAGGTTCCTTCCAACCAGTCCGCTACGATTGGCGATGCCGTCGGGAAAGAGCCGGGACTTCGAATTCAGCATGAGGCGTGGCGTTCCGATGCCGTTGCACGCCAGCACCACGATTTCCGCCTTCTGCTGTTGCAGCCGACCTTCCGGGTCAACGTAGACGGCACCCGAGGCCCGGCCGTTTTCGTCTAGCGCAATCTCGCGCACGCGGCAGTTGGGCCGCAACTCGACGCCCGCGCGAAGCAGCGCCGGCCAGTAGGTCAGGCTGACGCTGGCCTTGGCGCCGGTCGCGCAACCGAGATCGCAGGTGCCGGCATTGACGCACTTCGCGCGCCCGTCATCGTCGCGGCTGAGAATTGCTACGTCCGATGGCCACCAGTGCCAGCCAAGTTGGTTGAATCCCCGCGCAAGCGTTCGCCCCAGCCTGCCGACGGGAATCGGTGGGTGCGGCGGTTCATAGGGTGGGTAGGCCGGGTTTCCGGACAGTCCCGACGCCCCCATGTTGCGGTCGTTTACGGCGTAGAACGGCTCGAGGGTCGCGTAGTCCAGCGGCCAGTCGTCCGCTACGCCGTCGAGCGAGCGGGCGCGAAAGTCCGACGGATGCATGCGAGGCCAGTGCGCGAGGAAATTGATGGTCGATCCGCCGACGGCATTGAAATTGACCGGCGCAATCGGCGAGTCCTCGGAATTGATCGGATAGTCCTGCGGCAGCCGCCTGACGTTGGGGTCGCAACTGAATTCGGCGTAGCGACCGAGTTCGTAGTCCGCATTCAAGCTGGGATAGGAAGAATCGGAGATCCAGGGCCCTTGTTCCAGGCAAACCACGCGCATCCTCGAACCAAGAAGCGACCAGGCAAACGCCGCGCCGGACGCGCCTGCGCCCACGATCAGCACGTCTGCCTTCTCGCTGGTCAGCTCGAGTCCCTCCAGCTTCCGAGGGCGGTTCCAGATTCCGCCCCGAACGCCCTGATCGGGAGCGCAACGGGGCTGCGGCGGGCAGTTCTCATCAAGTTCGTTCCTGCCATCAGGACAGTCGGTAGCAGCGGCCGCGCCCTCGAACGGGCGCCAGGAGCTCAGCCATTTCGCCCGGATCGTCGTCGGGGACCTCGTAGCCATCCGGTTGGGTCGGTCCGGCAGAAAGTCCGAAGCACCGCCGGACGTCGGGCCTGCTGTAGTAGCCCATATAAGCAACCCGCAGCAGTGTCGGGAACGCTTCGGCAGCGTCCTGCTCCAGCGCCTTGACGATGGCGATGCGCCTTGCCGCGTCAAGATCGCTGAACTCCTTGCCCTGGGTGTCGGCATAGGCGGCGGCGCGGGAAAGGACCTCCCGAACCCGGGTCGAGAGCGTCGGGTCGGAAGCGCATTCGCTGATGACGTAGCGATCCACGCCAAGCGCGCCGGCAGCGGGAACTTGCCCGTCCGGACTTGGCGGGATGATCTCGTCAAGCAGTTCCGCGAGCAGGCCGGCATCAAGGTCGGCACGTGGAGGCGAGTTGTTCAAGTGCTTCCTCCGCGACCGGAATTTGTACCCTGGCGGGAGAGAGCGTCGATAGCCGTCGCCAGCAACAGGATCGCGCCGGAAAACATCAGCTTGTCGGCGGCCGATGCGCCCGAGAGATCCAATCCGTTTCCCAGCGACCCGATAACCAGTGCGCCCAGTATGGCGTTCCAGACCGAACCGCGGCCTCCGAAGAGCGAGGTGCCTCCGATCACCGCCGCGCCGATGGCCTCCAGCAGCAGAGGGCCGCCTGCGAACGCGTTGAACGATACGGAGGCGTACCTCGACGCGCCGACGATGCCCCCGATTGCAGCCATCAGGCCGACGATTCCAAACGCTGCAACACGGATTTGCCGGACGTTCATGCCGGCCCGTCGCGCGGTTTCGGCATTTCCGCCGACGGCGAAGAGCGAGCGTCCGAACGGCGTTGACGTGGTGATCCATCCGAGAAGCGCGGTCATTCCCACCAGCAGCACGACCAGCAACGGCACGCCGCGGTAGTTGTTCAGGGTCGCGACTGCGGCAAGGATCAGCATTGCTATGACGACGATTCGCACCCAGAGCATTGCCGTGCTGTCGGCCTCGAGTCCGCGGGCTTGCCTTTGCTGCTGATTCCGCAGCGAAAAAACCGCAATGGCCAAGGCGAAGGCGATGCCAAGCGCCCAGCCCAGGGTGGGCGTAAGGGCGATCGTGGTCAATCCGCGGATCAGGGGGTCGCGCATGTTGATGGCGCCCTGAATTCCGAGGATCTTGAGCATCAGCCCCTGCAACCCAAGCAGTCCGGCAAGCGTGACCACGAAGGACGGAATGCCCACGAAGACGACCATCACGCCCTGCGCAATTCCGATCGTCACGCCGACGGAAATCGCGGCAAGGCAGGCGATGGGAGCAGGCGTTCCTCCGAGGAGCAGCACCGCCAGCAGGGCTGCGCAGACGCCGGCGTTGGCTGCGGTGGAGAGGTCGATCTCCCCAAGCAGAAGCACGACAGTCAAACCCACTGCCAAAGTGCCGACAACTGCCGACTGCATGAAAAGGAAATAGAAATTTCGCGGACTCAGAAAGGCAGGTTCGGTGATCCCGAACCACAGCCAGATCGCCGCGAGGGCCAGCAAGACCGGAACAAACCCGCCGAAGCGAGTCTCGCGCAGCATCCTGAGGCGGTTGCCAAGAGATGCGCCGGACTCAGACCGCATTGTCCTTCCTCTCTTCGAGTCCACCAGTCATCGCCGCAACGATCACGTCGGGCGTCACCTTGGCAGTTTCGTGAATCGCCACGTTGCGCCCCTGCCGCAGAACAGTTATCCGGTCCGAAATCTCAAACACGTCGCGAAGATTGTGCGAGATGTAGACGACGGCATGTTCGGTGTCACGCAGTCGCTTGACGACATCGAGGACCTGCCTGGTCTGGGCGATGCCGAGTGCGGCGGTCGGTTCGTCCAGGAGAACGACTGAACTGTCGGCACCAACGGCTCGCGCAATGGCGATGGCCTGTCGTTGTCCGCCCGACAGCGTGCCGACCCGTGCGCGAACCGAGTGCAGCGTCCGGACCTCCAGGCGATCGATTGCGCGCCGCGCAGTGTTCTCCATTTCCAGATCGTCGAGCGGACGCAGGATGCGGGGCAGGAATCGCCATCCGTGCTTTACCGTTTCGGCGCCGAGCGCCAGGTTCGCCGCTACGTCTAGATTTTCGCAGAGCGCGAGATCCTGGTAGACGATTCTGATGCCCAGGGCAGAGGCGTCATGCGGACTCGCGATGTGCACATGCTTTCCGTCGATCGAGCAGCGTCCGGCATCGCAGCGCAGCGCACCCGCGATTATCTTCATCAGCGTGGACTTGCCGGCGCCATTGTCGCCGACCAGTGCCATGACCTCGCCGCGCCGGGCTTCGAAGTCGACGCCGCGCAGAGCTTCGACGCCGCCGAATCGCTTGCTTATCCCGGCCGCAAACAAATGCGGCGGGGCGCCGTAGCGCCCCGCCTCCCGCTTGCGTCCCGCATGGCCGATGGCGTCGGGTTGCATGGCGCTGTCAGCTTGAGCAGAACGACGTTTCTGCCGCCGGTCCCTCGCAAACCATCTCCTTCGTGATCGAGGTGTCGTTCTCGATCACGTATGCGACACCCTCCTCGCCGACGGCGGAATATGATGCGACAGCGACGAAGTTCACGTCGGCGCCAACTCCGTTCTTCACCGTATTGGGAGCGAGATCCTTGAAGCCCTCCCCATTGATGAGCCGTGCGGTGACCTGGGCCGTGGCATGCGCCATGTCCGCCAGCGGACGCCATCCCGACTGGGTCTGTTCTCCGAGCAGGATCAACTGCAGCGCCTGAACGGTGCAGTCGAGTCCCGATACGGGGACCTTCCCTGCCAACCCCTGCTCCGCGAGGGATGCTATCGCCGCGGATGCATTTCCGTCATTCGACGACACGACGCCCTGCACGTCGTTGTTGAGTTGCGTAAGCGCCTGATCCATTGACCTGCGGGCGATGGCCGGATCCCAGCCCTGCGTCCAGTTCTCGTATCCCAGGACGCGCGCGCCCGAGTCGTAAAGCGGCTGCAATGCGCGCATCTGGCCGTTGTATATCACGGCCGCGTTGGGATCGGTGGGCGAACCCTTCAGCATGACCAGCGTGTCGCCGTCCTGGGTATTTTCTATGACGTGCATCGCCTGATCGTAACCCATGCCTTCAAGGTCGGCCTGCACCCAGAACGTGGTATTCTCCGAATTGATCATCCGGTCGTAGGCTATTGTCGGTATCCCGGCCTCCGCCGCGCTGTCGGCGATTATCGCCGAACTCTCGCCATCGATCGGTATGACGACCAGCACCTTTGCGCCGCGCGTTATCGCCTGTTCGGCCTGACGCTGCTGCGCAGCCGTGTCGTTGTTCGCGTTGAAGACCTCCACATTCACGTCGGGCGCCAATTCCGACATGGATTCGATGAAGAATCGGGCATCCTGGCTTTCCCAACGCGGATTCACGTTTTCAGGCAGCAGCAGGGCCACCCAGTCTTCGGCAACGGCAGAAGTGGTGAATCCGGCTGACATCGCCAGTGTGGCCGCGCCCGCCATCAGGCCGAGGTGCCGCCGCGTCAGTTTCGTTCGCATCACATTTTCCTCCTAATCATGCAGTTTATCCGTCTTGCGCGCGGGTTGGCCCTTTCGGGCAGTTCGTGTGCCGGGTCACCGCCCTTGATGCGGGCTCGCCCCTGCACGCGTTCCCGATGGACCGCCGCGCAACAGTCCACGGGTTCCTTCCGGAACGGAAATTCGACTGTGCCGCCCCGTCGAAGCGACTTCGGCGGCGACTTGACCGGAGACCGGAACATCTGCCTGCCTCCGGGCGAACTGCGCCTGCTGCCGGGAATGCTCGGTCTGTTCGCCTGCCCGTTTGCCGAAGGCGTCTCATGCCGCATCCGTGATGCTGGCCGAACCGGCCTCGGGGCCGGCATTCTCGCCGAGGCGCAGCACGGCGTCGCCAAGCAGCTGCTCCATCAAGGATTCCGCCCTTGCACCATCCCTGTCCAGGATCGCGTCGGCGACCGCGCCGTGAAAGGGAATCGATTCTTCGTTTTCGCGAGGATCCCGGTTCGTGAGTCGGATCGAGATCAACAGCGCGGAGAAGATCGCACTCTCCAAAGCCAGCAGGAATTCATTGTCGGCGGCGCGAAGGACCGCGCGATGAAATAGGGCGTCGGCCACGATGAAGTCCTCGATAGAACCCTTTTCCTGCTCCATGCGCTTCTGCGCATCCGCAATTCCAGCGTGTCGCTCGGATGTGCCCCTTTCGGCCGCCCAGCGCGCCGCCTTTGGTTCGATGACCATCCGCAAGTCCATCAACTGCCGAAGAAGTGCGCGATCGGCTGGCGCCGACTGGTGCCAGGCGAGCACATCGTCGTCCAGCAGCGACCAGCTCGAACGGTCGCGAACCCGGGTGCCGATGCCGCGCCTGACCTCTAGCAGCCCCTTTCCGACCAGAATCTTTACGGCGTCGCGGATCACCGTTCGGCTGACCTGATATCTTGCCGCAAGCGTCGCCTCGTCTTCCAGGTGATTCCCCTGCCCATATGCGCCCGCGACGATGCGCCGACCGAGTTCCTGCACAATCTGCGTCGCGAGGCTTCGCGTTAGGGCCGGCTTTTCCTTCAAGTCGTAAAACAGAAATTCGTTCATTCGATCAGTCAAACATATGATGTTTGCAAAATCAAGATGTTTGCTTCGAGATTTCGGGAATCATGCGGACTCCTTCGGGGATCAGGGTTTCCCGCTCCGGCGCCCGGAATCCGGCGCTGTCAATTGCCCAGGACCGTATTCTGAATCCGGCCGCTCTCGGCGCCGGTCATTCTGCCTGTCCGCCCCCCAATGGCATTGAATTTGGCCGGAACGGAATTTCCTGATTTCCGCGACTGCGCAGAGTCCTTGCCCCGCGGGCGTTTCCGCGCCCGCCCGGGACTCTTTCGTCCGGGCGTGACTCATGGAGCGGACTGGTCCATCGTACCTTCGAATCAGTTCGTCCGGCGGGAGGCGGCGGTTATGGATCCGCGAATCGAGAACCTGAAGACCACCACCTTCCTCGGCAAGCGCCTGACGCGCCGGCAGAATCGCGCTCATGCAGGAGACGGTCGAGCTGTTCCCGAACGACAGCCGGCGTGAGCTGGCCCGCACGCTGTGCGAGAACCTCAACTGGCGCACGCCGTCCGGAACCTACAGGGAGCAGTTCTGCCTGCGGGTTCTCGAGGAACTGGAGGCGCTGGGCATCCTGACCCTGCCGGAGCGGCGCGAGAGGGGCGGACGGCGCGGTCCTCCCGTCCGCACCGAGGCCGGCGAGCCCGGGGAGCCGGTCGACGCGCCGCTCCGGGACCTTGAGCCGGTGACGCTGGAGGTCGCCGCCGGCGGGCGGGATCTGGCCGAATGGACCGAGCTCGCGGACCGGTACCATCCGCGCGGCTACAGGTCGCCCATCGGCTGCCATCTCGCGCATTTCGTCCTCGACCGCAGCGGACGCCGCCTGGGCTGCCTGATGTTCGAGAGCTCGGGCGCGCTGCCGGTCCGCGACGCCTGGATCGGATGGACGAAGCGCCAGCGCGACGCGGGCCTGCAGCGGGTGCTCCGGCACAGCCGCTTCCTGGTGCTTCCATGGGTCTCCGTGCCGAACCTGGCGTCCCGGTCCCTGTCGCTGGCGGCCCGCCGGGTGGCCGACGACTGGCACCGGCGCTGGGGCGTGCGCCCGCTCCTTGCGGAGACCTTCGTCGACCCGCGGGAGCAGGAGGGCAGCTGCTACCGCGCGGCGGGATGGACCGAGATCGGCGCCACGGCCTCCCGCGCGCCCAAGGACGTGTACGTGCTCGAGCTGGAGCCGGACGCCCGGGCCGCGCTGCGCGGCGAGCGGAAGGAGACGGGGCGCCGGCCGGCCCGCGCCCCGGAAAGCGCGCGGACGGCCGCCGGAATGTGGAGCGCGGTCGCCGCCGCCGCCAGGACGTCCGGGCGCCACGACCGCGAGTGGCGGGTGCGCCGGCGGCTGGTCGGCACCTTCCTGGTCGTCCTCTTCGTGCTCCGCCTCGTGTTCGGGACGGGGCGCAGCTACGGCGAGGCCCTCGCCGAGATCTGGGAGAGCGCCCGCAGGATGGGCGCGGCGCTGCCGCAGGAGCGTCCGGTGACGCCGGGGGCGATGTCCCGGGCGCGCGCCAAGGTCGACCCGGAGGTCTTCCGGGATCTCCACCGCGAGATCCTGGCACAGGCCCCCGGCCGCCCGCCCCGGAAGGGGCGGCGGATCTTCGGCGTCGACGGCGCCAAGGTCAACCTGCCGCGGCCGCTCGTGGAGGCCGGATACGCGACGCCGGGAGACCATGCGCACTGCCCGCAGGGCCTGGCCGGCTGCCCCTGCGAGCTGGAGCCGCGGCTGCCGTTCGACTTCGCCCTGCACGCCGACACCAGCGAGCGCCGCGCAGCGGCCGAACACCTCGAGACCCTGTCCGCCGGGGACGTGGTCGCCTGCGACCGGGGATGCCTCTCGTACGAGATGCTTCTCGCCCACGTCGTCCGGGGCCGGGACGCCGTGTTCCGGCTCAAGCGGAACGCGAACGCGGAGACCGTCGCCTTCCTCGCCGGCCCGCTGGACGACAGGACGGTCGAGGTCCGGCCCGACCGCGACGCGCTGGCCCGGCTGAAGGCCCGCCACCCCGGCGCCGCGTTCGGGCCGCTGAGGCTGAGGCTGGTCCGCTGCGCCGCCGGCGGCACCGTCTTCGCACTCGGCACCACGCTGACAGAGGATGACGGCTTCACGGTCGGAGACCTGGCCGCGATCTGTCGGGCGCGCTGGCGACTTGAAGAGCGCTGCAAGACCGCCAAGTGGTTCATGGCCCTGGAATCCTTCCGCGCCGAAAGCGAGCGCGGCGTCCTGCAGGAACTCCATGCCAGCTTCGTCATGGTCACCGCCACCCGCCTGATGACCAACGGGATCGACGCGGAGATCAACGACTCGCCGGATGACGACGGGTCGCCGGATAACGACGGGCCGCCGAAGAGGGTGAACTTCAAGCACGCCGCCGCCGCCGTGTTCCGCAACTTCGAGGTCCTCGCGCTTGCCCAGAGCGAGCGCGGCGTCCTGCAGGAACTCCATGCCAGCTTCGTCATGGTCACCGCCACCCGCCTGATGACCAACGGGATCGACGCGGAGATCAACGACTCGCCGGATGACGACGGGTCGCCGGATAACGACGGGCCGCCGAAGAGGGTGAACTTCAAGCACGCCGCCGCCGCCGTGTTCCGCAACTTCGAGGTCCTCGCGCTTGCCCAGGCCGAAGCCGTCGCCGAAACCGTCTCGCGGATCGTCGACGACATCGCCGCCCTCTGGCAGAGGGAAAGGCCGGGCCGCAGCCATCCGAGGGTCTCGCGCAAGCCCGGAAGCAAATGGACACGAAAGGGAAAGGCCGCCGCCGCAAGCTGAACCAGCCGCGTCAACGCAAAACCGGCCTTCCGGTGCAGGACCTTCCACGCCCTGTTAAGTCAACAGCACCGATTCCTTAAGTCAATGCCATTGGTCCGCCCAGGGACGGGGTGTCGCGCCAGCCAGGCGCCTCTCGAAACGGCGCGGCGCGCGGTGCCTGCACAGGAAGCGATCCGGCAAAGCCGCACGCGTTCCTTCCAGCGTCAGCCGGCGGGATACGGATCGGGGGGGGAGGATTCATCCCGGCCTGCCGCATCGGCGGCCGACGGTTCCTGCGCGACCTCGGCCGAGGGCGCGATGCAGACAGCCGCGACTCGGGAACGACGCCGGATCGTTCCGCGCTGCCGCTGTGATTGCGGACATCCCTCGAATAGGTGAAGAACGCCTTGTTCTTTCCGGGCAAGGGCAGCAAGGACGCGCTGCCTTCGGCGACTCCTGAGGGCCCCCTCTCCGTCTCCGCGTGATCTGAACCGGACAACGGATGGGCAGCCGCATCACGCGGGTCCTGCATGATTCCGCATGGCAGGACCGGCAAGCACCTCGCTTCGGAAACTGTTCCCGATCTCTTCCCTGTCCTCATTCATGGTCGCCGTCACGGGAGTGCAACTCCAGCGACGCAGGGGGGAAAGTCGCGCATCAAGGAGGAAACCGGCAAGATTGATCTCTGCGGAGCGGTGGAGAACAACCCCGGTACGGATTGACACGCTGCGGGGGTTCGGTCAAACCCGCGGTTCGGCAACGGAGCAAGTCAAGATGATCTCGGCAATACTTCCGACCTACGCGCGCGCGCAGGTCGCATTCGTTCGCGGCGAAGGCTGTTGGCTGTACGATTCAGAGGGGAACAGCTACCTCGACATCGGCGCCGGAATCGCGGTCAACGCGCTCGGCCATGCGCATCCCGCGCTTGTTCGGGTTCTCACGGAACAGGCCGGGCGCCTCTGGCATACATCCAACCTCTTTGATGTGCCCAACCAGCAACGACTTGCGGAAATGCTGGTGCGGAAGACATTCGCCGACACCGTCTTCTTCACGAATTCCGGAACCGAGGCCATGGAATGCGCAGTGAAGATCGCAAGAAAGCATTTTGCCGACAACGGCGAACCGGGGCGTTATCGCATCATCACTTTCGAGGGTTCGTTTCACGGACGCTCCCTCGGAATGATCTCGGCAGCCGGCGGAGAGAAGCTTGTCGACGGCTTCGGGCCGCTCCTTCCCGGATTCGTCCAGGTTCCGTTTGCCGACATCGATGCCGTGGAGGCCGCCGTCGACGACCGCACGGGGGCCGTGATGATCGAACCCGTCCAGGGCGAAAGCGGGATCGTTCCGGCGCCTCCCGGTTTCCTGCGCGAACTGCGCGACCTCTGCGACCGGCGCGGGCTCCTCCTCATTCTTGACGAGATCCAATGCGGCATGGGCCGGACCGGCAGGCTCTTCGCCCACGAATGGGCCGGCATCGCCCCGGACATCATGGGCGTTGCGAAGGGCATCGGCGGCGGCTTCCCGCTAGGCGCCTGTCTCGCCACCGAGCGCGCGGCGCGGGGAATGGGAGTCGGGACGCACGGTTCGACCTTTGGCGGAAATCCCCTTGCTTGCGCCGTGGGCGCGGCCGTTTTCGAAATCGTGGCGGAAGACGGGTTCCTCAAGGAGGTGAATGCCCGTGCGGAATCGCTCCGCACGAGACTCGAGGAGCTCGTGAATGCCCACGGCAAGGTGTTTCGCGAAGTTCGCGGTTCCGGCCTGATGCTGGGACTCGTCTGCGAGGCCGCAAACACCGACGTGGTCGCGGCGGCGATCGAGGAGCGGGTGCTGACGATACCGGCGGGCAACAATGTTGTCCGAATCCTGCCACCGCTGATTGTCTCCGAGGCTGAACTCGACGAGGCCATGATTCGATTGGGTCGGGCAGCACGCGAGGTTCAGGCGAGCCTGTGAAGCACTTCCTCGACATCCACAAGACCGAGTCGCGCCTGCTTCGCGACATCCTCGACCGCGCCAAGGGCATGAAATCGCTGCGGGCCGGAAGGCCGAAGGGCGTGCCGGACGACATGCAACCGCTTGCCGGTCGACTCGTCGCCCTCCTGTTCGAGAAACCATCGACCCGCACGCGCGTCTCATTCGATGTCGGCGTGCGCCAGCTCGGCGGCGAAGTGTTGATGCTGTCCGGCGCCGAACTGCAGCTCGGCCGCGGCGAAACGATCGCCGATACTGCCCGCGTGCTCTCGCGCTATGTCGACATGATCGTGCTCCGAACATACTCGGAAGGGAATCTCCTGGAACTCGCGGAGCACGCGACGGTTCCCGTGATCAACGCGCTCACCGACCGGAGTCATCCCTGTCAGGTCATGGGCGACATCCTGACCTTCGAAGAGCATCGCGGATCCGTTCTACGTCGCAAGGTGGCGTGGTTCGGCGACGGCAACAATGTCTGTGCCTCGTTTCTGCATGCGGCGGGCCAGTTCGGTTTCGACATGGCGCTTTCCTGCCCGGATTCACTGCTCCCGGACGGGGAATTCGTGGACTTCGCACGGTCGCGGGGCGCCCTTGTCGAGATTACCGGCGATCCGCTGGCAGCGGCCAGCGGCGCCGATCTCGTGGCCACGGACGCCTGGTTGTCCATGCACGATTCCGGCGCAGTCCGCGAGGAGCGGCGGGAAATGCTGTCTCCATTCCGGGTGACCGCGGAGCTCATGTCTGCGGCGGCGCCCGACGCCCTGTTCATGCATTGCCTCCCCGCCTATCGCGGCGAGGAAGTGACATCGGAGGTGCTTGACGGCCCGGCTTCGGTTGTGCTCGACGAGGCGGAAAACCGGTTGCATGTTCAGAAGGCGATCATGCGCTACTGTCTCGACGTGTGAACCCGGCGGCAACCTGCGGAATCCGCAACGCGCGGACGCGTTTGCGGAGGCCTTAAGGCAACTGCAGCGGCCACTCTGAAGCCGCCCGAGCCTACCTCCTGCGCCGGACCGTGGGTATCCTGGTCATGCTTCTCCCGGATCGGGTTTTCTGCCACGGCCCGTTCTTTCGCGTGACCGGGATGTCTCCACCCTTGACCGGTTTGGCGAGAGAAGCCGCAGATGCCCGGCGCCGGATCGTCTTGCGGTTCGGGCTCGGCTCGGCGCGCCGGCGCAAGAGACAGGGTACGGCCCATGCCATGCCGGCGAGGAATCCTCCGACATGCGCCCAATAGGCGACTCCGCCGCCGTGTCCGGGACCAATGAGGCCGCCTTGGAGCTGAAGCGCCGCCCAGGCGCAGAGCACGACCCAAGCCGGCCAGGAGAACGTGCGGAAGATAATGATCAGGAAGAACAGCACGTCGACTCGCGCCCGCGGAAACAACAGGAGGTAGGCGCCCATGACGCCGGCAACAGCGCCGGAAGCGCCGATTGTAGGGATGTCCGACAACGGAGCGGCCAAGATGTGCGCGAGCGAGGCCGCCAGGCCGCAGAAGACGTAGAACCCGAGAAACCCCGCGTGTCCGAGAGCGTCCTCGATGTTGTCACCGAAAATCCACAGGAACAGCATGTTGCCCGCGATGTGCAGGTATCCGGCGTGGAGGAACATGCTTGTGAACACCGTGTGGACCTGTCGCCCCGTCGCCACCTCAGCCGGAATCATTGCCCAGTCGTACCAGAACGCCGAAATCGCGTACCAATCGGTCAGGATCGGCGCGTAGGACACGAAGGCCGCCAGGTTGGCGGCAATGAGGATCCAGGTGACATACGGCCGCCTGCCGGACGGGTTGTGGTCGCGAAAGGGAAGGAACATGCCGCGCCCCGGACGAGTTGCGAACGGAAGAGAAGCAAATCCGGCGAAGGGATTCAAGTGAACACGATCGATCCCGGGACGCTGGTCCCTGGACGCAATCAGCGAAACCTTCGCCTCGGGTTCGCAGCGTCCAGCCGGCGCTGGTAGCCGGTTTGCACAAGTTCGACTGCAACCAGGACCGCGATCGAGAAATAGAAGGTCGTTTTTGACATTGGAGTCAGCTCGTAGCCCAGAATCCGGATCTGCAGGCTCGCGTCGTGCATGGCATGCGCCGCCGCCGGTCCCGCCTCGCCCAGGAGGACCACGCCGACGATCAAGAGAATGAAGAGGCCCAGCACCTCGTACATCCTGTTTTTTTCGAGGAACTCGGTGACCCGGTCCACAAGGGCGAGCATGGCGACGCCCGATGCGATGATCGCGATCGCGAGCGTCGCAAAGACGTCGGTGATCGCGATGGCCGAGAGAATGGAGTCGAAACTGAATATGAGATTCATGAACACGATCATCAGGACGACCCGGAGCGCCGGTTTCCCGGACTTGTCCGCCCCTCCCGCATCAAGATGTTCGACTGACAGCATGTGGGAGATTTCGGTAACGGCCGTGTACATGATGAAGATGCCGCCGAACACGAACACGACAGTCGAATAGTTGACGCCACCCTCGACTATGCCCGGGTAGTCGAACACGAAAAAGGGTTCCCGGAACGCGTCGATCAGCGCAACCATGACGAACAGCAGCACGATCCTGAGGGCGACTGCAATGATGATGCCCCAGAATCGCACGGTCTTCTGAAGCCTTTCCGGCGCCCGTTTCGATTCGATCGATATGTAGAGAAGGTTGTCGAAACCCAGAACCGCCTGCAGGAACAGGAGGACCAGGAGGTTGGCGAGGTTTTCGATTGTCAGAAACTCTGCCATCTGCGTCTCCCCTTTCTGGCGATTTTCATGTTTGTGACCCGGCAGTACGCTGCCTGAGCGCCCGGAATCACCGATTTCGATCCGCTTGGGGACGGCTTGACGTGCTGGCGGTCCCTGCTCGCTGCGGGACGGTGCTGCGCAACTGTCGCGAGGGCACTTCGCGGATTTCTCCGGGTTTCAGGTCATCGAGGCGAAACGGCCCGTAGGCCACCCTGATGAGGCGGTTTACGGAAACGCCGATTGCGCCGAAAGCACGCCGGATTTCCCGGTTCCGCCCTTCCCTGATCACGATCGTGAACCAGCTGTTCGCGCCCTGCGTCCGGTCGTGCGTGATCCGCATTGCTCCAAGTTTCTCCCCGTCCAGGGCAAGGCCTTCTCGCAACCGGTCCAGGGCTTCCTCGCCGGGCCGGCCACGTGCGCGCACGCGGTATTTCCGCGCCCATCCGGTACTCGGCAGTTCGAGCCGCCGCTTGATGTCTCCGTCCGTGGTAAAGAGAAGCAGGCCTTCCGAGTCGAGATCCAGGCGTCCAATGCTCATCACACGCGGAAAGTCCGCCGGCAGCAGGTCGAAGACCGTCGGCCGGCCTCTCTCGTCCCGCGTCGTGGTCACCGTCCCGCGCGGCTTGTGGAAGCGCCAGAGGCGTTGCGGTTGCGGTCCGGCGATCGGCCGTCCGTCGACAGTGACCGCATCGGTTGCGGAGACGCGAACGGCGGGCGTGGTCAACACCGTTCCGTTCACGCATACGCGGCCTTCGGAGATCAGCCGTTCCGCTCCACGCCGGGAGGCGACACCGGCGCGCGACAGGAATTTCGCAATGCGCGCGGCGTTTGCGCTGTGACGGTCGGAGTTCGGTTCGCCGTTCATCCTAACTTCTGCGCATCGGGAACGGCCCGGCCGCGGTCATGAAGGGCTGGCTGTTGCTTGACTGCGCCGGCGCGCACCCCTGAATTCCCCGACCGAGCCGCCGGGTCCGCAAGCTATGGCTCGACTGGTGTGGCATGCTCGGTTCTCCCCGGTGCTCAGGCTTGGTTCTGCAACGGCGCGCGCCGCTGATCGGCCATACATCATCTAGCCGCGTGCATCCAAGCCCGGAAAGACTTGCGCGGTTCCATCGAGCGACGCAGTTGGCGAACCGCGCGTCCGGTTCGCGGTTCCCGGCGCTGCCCGCACTCGACGGATCAGGATCGCAAGCTATAGTCCAAGTCGATGTGCGGTTGACGGCGGTACGGGCTTGCGGTTGCGAAAGGTAGAGAAATCCGGCTTCATGGACGTCGCGCTGTCCGAGGCGCGGAGAGCCGCCGACCGCGGAGAAGTTCCTGTCGGCGCGGTGGTGGCTTCGGGCGACGGCAAGGTGCTCGCAGTTGCCGGAAACCGGTGCCGCGAACTCGGAGACCCGACGGCGCACGCGGAAATCCTGGCGATCCGGGCGGCATGCGCGGCGGTTGGGTCGGAACGTCTTGACGGCGCCGCCCTCTACGTGACGCTGGAGCCATGCGCGATGTGCGCCGGAGCGATTTCCGCGGCCAGAATCGCGCGGCTTTACTATGGGGCGCGTGATCCGAAGTCAGGCGGCGTCGAAAACGGTGCGCGCGTGTTCGATCATCCGCAATGTCATCACCGTCCCGACGTCTACGACGGAATCGGCGAGTCGGCGGCAGCGGCGCTTCTCTCCGGGTTTTTCGCAGCGAGGCGAAGTCGCCAGTAGCGGAATGAAGCTCAACCAAAGGGAGCATGTCCTTCCCCGTTGGCCGGATCGCTGCAACCGCATTGCCGCGGGCGGGTTCGACGGGAGCCTGACCGGAATTCTGGCCACCTGCCGCCTGAGCCTCGGCAATGCGACAACGGGAGAGACTTGGGAATTGTAGTCCATCGCGTCGTCTGAAATCGGGGGTACCTGTCTGTGCGGCGGTGTAGGATCAATCAACTAGCCCGGCTTGGGCGCACTTCCGCTGTCGACCATAAACCAAGTTGCGAACCTGCTGACTGTCAATCCTTTCTGGCAACGGATCCTGACGGGCGCTCTGATCATCTTCATCGTCTTTCTGGATCAGCTTAGTAGACGGAGCAAAAACTAGAGGGCGTTATGCTGAATGGTCCTGATGGTCCTGACTTCTCGGGCAACTTCCGCCTTGTGACAGGTGCAACACAGTGCGTCGGGGTGGCTACTGCGCTGATGCTGGCCGAAGCCGGTCCCACGCAGATCGCCTTTTGCGGTCGCCAGGAGGAGGCCGGCGCAGCACTGGAGGCAAGGCTTGCGTCACAAGGGTTGGAGGCGCCAGTTGTGGCTGCGGATCTGGCCGAATTTGATGCAGCGTTCGCCGAGGTCGATGCAACAATAGAGCGCTTTAGCGGAGTCGACATGCTTGAGAATGTGGCTGGCGCCACTGATCGCGGTACGCTTGAGACCACCAGCCCGGAAACCTGGGGCGGGCTTTCTGCGGTCAACGCTCGCGCGTTGTTCTTTCTGGCGCAGCGTGCCGTGCCCTCGATGACGGCGCGCGGTGGAGGATCCACTGTCAATGTGATCTCCATTGCAGCACATGGCGGGGCCCCTTCATCGCGGCCTATGTCGCGTCGAAATCAGCAATGGTCGAACTGACCCGCAAGTAGGCGCGCGCGCTTCGCAGGGACGGCATTCGCGTCAACGGGCTGAACATGGGCTGGACCGCGACGCCGGGCGAGGAATGCATTCAGCGCACGGCGCATGGCTTCGGCGATGACTGGCCGGAACGCATCTAGTACCTCAACTTCATTGGACTGATGGGTAAAGCGACTTCAGCTTGATGCGGGCGTCCTCGGTCCTGAACCGCCAGTCAACCGGTTTCGCCGAGCCGTTGCGCTCACGCTGCCATGCCGCGACCTCGCGGCACAGCGTCTCCCGGTCCGGGATCCGGCGGTCGAGGCATTGACTGCGCAGGACGTTTATTTCCACCTCGGCCATGTTGAGCCAGCTGCCATGCTTCGGCGTGTAGTGAATCTCGAAGCGGCCCGCGATGCGCAGTGCCTCCTCCGGGACGAAGGTCTCGTAGAGCGTCGAAAGCCGGTGGGTGTTCAGGTTGTCCATCACAAGGACGATCCGCTTGCCGGGGAAGTGAACGTCGGCGATGTCCCTGAGCACGCGGGCGAAGTCCTGCTTCGTGCGGCGGTCGGTGATCTCGACGTGGCGCCAGGCGAGCAGCGGGGCATGGATCATGAACATGTTCGCCGTCCCGTTGCGCTCGCACTCATAGTCGTGTCCCGCCGGCTTCCCGGGAAGCGGCGGCAGCGGCGTCCGGGTCTCCCGGACCTGCTGTTTCGACGCCTCGTCGAGACAGACGAGCACGGTCCCGTCTTCGAAGTCGCGGCTGTAGGTGTCCAGCACGTCCTCCATGGCGCAGGCGAAGTCGGCATTCGCCTTCGGCGGGATGCACCAGGTCTTCTTCAGCCAGGGCTTGATGCAGTTTTTTTCAGCGTCCGGCGCACGGTTTCCGTCGAGATGCTCTCGACGACGTGCAGTTCCACCAGCCTGTCGCCGAGAAGCTGCAACGTCCAGCGCGCGCGGCCGTCGGGCGGCGACGAGCAGGCCAGCTTCACAAGCTCCGCCTCGCCGGCGCCGTCGAGCGTGCGCCTCTTCCGGTTGAGCTGGGCCTTGCGTTCCAGCGCCGCCTCCAGGCCGTCGAGAACGCACTGCCTGCGGACCCGCTCGACCGTCGCCGTGCCGATGCCGAGGACGGAGGCGATGTCCGCATCGGTGCGTCCGCCGTCCTCGCGACCCCGGTCGGCCAGCAGGAGCAGATGGGCGCGCTTGCGGCGTTCCGCCGACCCCTTCCCGCCGTCCACGATTTCCCGCAGGAAGCGGCGCTCGTCGTCATCCAGTTCCACGTGATGGATCTTTCTGCCTGATCCAGCCATTGACCCTTGCCTCTCCAAGCCCGTCGCGCCCGCGTCGGGCCGGGCGCCGAAACCCTGGTCGGGAGGCGCCAGGACCGCGCGGAACACCGGCTTGCTGTTGCTCTCTTGTGGCGGCAGAATAGCGACTGACCGTCAATCGGCAATGCGTCACGCCAAGACCATGGCCGAACCAATCATTTCAACGGTGTTGTGGTACTAGGAGGAACGCCCCATTTGGCCGGTTTTGCGCCAACAAGAGGTGGCGCGCGCGATCTGCATTCCGGCGATCGATGATAGCGCGCTGACAACAGGGGCGATCTGGGATTTCGATCAGATCGCGATAGGGGGTTGTGATTGATGGGACACACCCACAGACCCACTTTGATTTTGGCGGCCGCGTCGTCGTTGCAACCGGCGGGGGCTGCGGAATTGGCTTGGCCACGGTGCAGGCATTTCTGGAGGCCAATGCCCGTGGTGCTCTTGTAGATCGGGATACGGATCTGATCGCATCCGCGACAGAAGGACTTGTTGTTGCAGAGGATCGGCTGCGGGGCATACAGATGGACGTGGCAGAGGATGCCTCGGTCGCCGCGGGAATGGAGACGATCGCCTCGTCTTGGGGCGGCATCAACGGCACCGTCGACAATGCGGGCATCTGCACCTTGTCTTTGGCGCTGGATCTTGACATTGAAGATTGGAACCGGGTTCTTGGCGTCAACCTCCGCGGGGTATGGCTTTGCGCAAGACACTGTCGGCCCCAGATGCGGGATGGAGGCACATTCGTGAACATCGCGTCTCAGGCGGCGCAGTGCGCTCAGAAGTTTACGGCCCATTGCAGCGCCTCCAAGACGGGTGTGATTGGTCTGACGCGTGCGTTGACGGTAGAGTTTGCGCCGGAGGTGCGGGTGAATGCCATCGGCCCCGGCACAATCGCGTCCGACATGATTCAGGCCGGGGTCGATTGGCGGATCATGGAAGGTCACGATACGGAAGGCGGTGCGGTCGTGGACGACTGGCTTCGACGAATTGCCATGGGGCGGTTCCAGCCAGCGAGCGCCATTGCCAAGGCGGCGCTGTTTCTGACTTCGGACCTCTCGTCCGAAATCACGGACGAGAAGTTGATTGTCAGCGGTGGAGCGGCAATGGTGTAATGTCTACGACCAGGCAAGTTTCGGCGTTAAACGTCTTCCGTCTTCCGACCGTGTCGCATTCGGCTGTCTCGCGCGCTCACGGAGCAGGTTCATGAACATCGCTCTTCTCAAGACCTTGTGCGAAACCCCCGGCGTGCCGGGCCATGAGGAACGCGTGCGCAGCAAGATCGAGAAGGAGGTCAAGCCGCTCTTTGACGAGGTGACCACCGATTCCATGGGGTCGCTGCATTGCGTCAGGAAGGGCAAGGCGAAGAAACCGAAGAAAGTCATGCTTCTCTGCCACATGGACGAGATCGGGTTCCTCGTGAGCCACATCTCGAAAGACGGGTTCCTGTATCTTCAGACCGTGGGCGGGTTCGATCCAAGAAACCTGTTTTCGCGTAGGGTTCTTGTCTGCACGGGCGAGGAAGATCTCAAAGCAGTCATGAATCCGGGAGGCCGACCGGTCCATATCTCCTCTCCCGAGGACAGGAAGAAGATTCCGCAGCCTCACGAGTTCTTCGTTGATACCGGCTTAGGCAAGCGAGCGAGGGACGTCGTCAAGGTCGGCGACATGGTCGTGATGGATGAACCCTTTCTCGAACTCGGCGACAAGGTGGTCTCAAAGGCGCTCGACAACCGGATTGCCTGCTGGCTTGGCATCGAGGCAGTGCGCGGGCTAGGGAAATTCAAGACCAAGTCCGAGATTCACGTGGTCTTCACGACGCAGGAAGAAGTGGGGCTCAGGGGCGCGCGGACCGCAGCATTTCAGGTAAGGCCCGACATCGGGATCGGAATTGACACGACGCTTGCTTGCGATACGCCGGGCGTGCCTGAACAGGATCGCACAACGGAGCAGGGCAAGGGGTTCGGCCTGCATCTTCGTGACGGTTCCTTCATTGCCGACAAGGTGCTCTCGGAGGAGATCGCGGCGCTGGCCGAGAAGGAGAAGATCCCTTACCAGCGCACGATGCTGCGCTCGGGGGGGCAGGATGGCGCTGCCGCGCAGCAAGCGGCATCCGGTGCGCGCGCCGTCGGAATCGTGGTCGGCACGCGATACATCCACACGGTGACGGAAATGGTCGAAAGGAGCGACTTGCAGGCTGCGCGGGACATACTTGTGGCTTATCTCAGGGCCAATTGAATGCCGGAATGCAGAGCGCCGGAACCGCCACAGTGACCAGATCTCCTTTCGCTTGGTCGAGAACCGCCGCGAGGGGACCAGGACCCGTCAGCGCACGCTCCTCGATCCCGGACGCCACTTCACGATCGCGCGCGTGCGATGGCCTTTCCTGTGCCGGCGCATCGCGGAGCAGCTCTCCGGAAAGGACTCCCTCCGCTTCGCCGATCCCGATCCGGAGATCGAGGTAGAAGCCCGGAGGCTCGCCGCCCTGCTGATCGACCGCGGAAAGGACGGCGGCGGCGGCCGCGCGAAGCGGGACTGGCAGAGGGTCGACGCCAACTCTGCCAATGACAGCAACGGGCGCTCGATCGGCGTCGAGCACGACTGCAGGATCCCGGACTATTCTGGTTTGAAACGGCAGGCTTGTCCCCTCCAGCGCCGCTCCGAAGTGCAACACCGGCCATTTCCGTAGCGAGCGCGCGGCCCGAGCCGGGGAGAAGCGCGGAGTTTTCCTGAACGGCGGATGAGGACGATCAGGCGGTGATGGTCGGGACAACGCAACCCGTCAGGAACGAGGGCCTCCGGGCCCGGGTGGCGAAGGCGGCAGGTCATGGCGGGACACGGAGCACGCCGCCGACCGAGGATGCCATCCGGATCAATGGGCGGCGCCTCCGTGCCGAAGGGCGGCGCAAGCGCGGGATGACGCCGCGGGCATGGCCGGGTCAGCGTCGAGCGTGGTGCATGTCGCGGAAGGTGCCGTACAGAACTCCTGCGGGGGTGCCTGGTGCTTGAAGCCGGAACCGGGAAACCGGACGTCCGGAATTTCAGGGGGGACGCTGGAAACGTGACTACGGTGCGCGCGCCAGTGTCCTGCCTGACCGGTCATCAGGCCGCACGACGGTCGTCGCACTGCGGGTTGCAATTTCGGGGAAGGACGTGCCGCGCCACATTTCGGAGCTCGTGCTCGTCGATGCGTGTCGCCATTGGGCGGGCTTCCAGCTTGCCGTTGTCGGACGGTTTGCGACCTTGTGGGTGGTCCGAGCCATGGTCCATAGTCCACGCGGCTTGACTTGCAAAACGCAGTGGCATGTACGTGGATGATCGCGTGCTTGACGAATCGGAGAAGCCATGAACCTGGATGTCGAACGCCTCCTCGGCGCCGTGGAGCGCACAGTATTGTCCCTGGAGCGCGACGGACAGGCCGCTCGCGCGATCACCCTCGCCCGCAGCTACGCGACGACAGTGGAGGACCTCTGGGACGCCTTGACGAGCGTGAAACGAATTCCGCGCTGGTTTCTGCCAGTCAGCGGACGCCTCGAACTCGGTGGTCGCTACCAACTGGAGGGAAACGCAGGCGGCACGATTAGGAACTGCGAGCGTCCCTCGTATCTCGGACTGACGTGGGAGCTCGGCGGTGACGTGAGCTGGGTGGAGGCGCGTCTGCGTAGTGATGGTACCGGTCGCTCGCGCCTCGAGATTACGCATACCGCGCTGATGTCGGACCACTGGCACAAGTTCGGTCCCGGTGCCGTCGGCGTAGGTTGGGAGATGGGCTTGCTGGGGATGGAACTGCACCTTACGAGGCCGAACGAACCCAAGCTCGACGGAGCAACGTTCCACACGACTCGTGACGGAAGGGCGCTCATCGTCGGAAGCAGCGCGGCATGGGGCCGGGCGGCCGAGGCAGCGGGAACGGACCCCGGCATTGCGTGCGCGGCGGCGCAGCGTACGGCGGCCTTCTACACGGGCGACACGATCGCGCCGGATTGATGCATGCTTTCGATGTGCTCCGCGACCCGGATCCCTGCGGTGCAATCGTCGATGCGATATCGGTCGCGGGCGTTGACTCGTCATCGTGGCAGCGATGATTGCTCCGACCTAATTCGCCGCTTCTGCAAGGGCGCATCGGCAAGTTAGGTGAACCCGCCGCCGTGTCGATCAGTGCGCAGACCCCGCAATTCTGGTGAAACGGGGGACCGCTTTCATCCGCTCTGCTGGCAGCGAGCCGTAAAGGCCCCATCGTGTATAGTGGGAGCCAGATTGTTATGGGAATCTTGAATCCCAAGTGCCCGTCATGACACGCCTTTTCCGCTGATCCGGTTCCCATAATTTCGATCGTTGCGGAAATAGCCGAGTTCGCGCGCAATGTCGGCGCTGCCCTTTCCCTTGCGCAACAGGTAGCGGAGGGCATCGATCACCCTGCCGACCCCCTTGGCATCACGGCGAAGGATGCGGCGCCATTTCTCGAACCAGGCCTTGTCTTACGTGCTGTCCGGACCGAAAGCGGCGTCGGTGGCGACCGTCAAATGCTGTGCCGCGTGAAAACCATGCCGCGGAAAGGCTGAAGGAAGCGGTCGGTCTCGCGTACGGCAAGAACGGCGATGAAAGCGGGCAGAGGTCCCGGATCCTGCGCGAAAGGCTGCTGACCGAACCGGGCGGAGCCGGCCGCGTGATCGGGTGCATCCCAAGTTTTTGTTTAGCGTAGTTCGGTGGGACTTGGGGTTGACGAGAACGCTGCCGAACCGATCATGGGCCTCTTGCTCCGAAATTCGGTCTGAAAACCACGGAAACCCGGGACTTCGACATCTTCCCTGCCTCATTTACTGCATCGAGAACCGGAATCGGGCGGACGCCGCTTTCGAAGACTCAGTTGGCGGCAATCGCCAAAACAAAGAATCTGGGACGCATCCCCGCGTGATCAGGTCGCTTGACTATCTTCGCCGGCGGCATTCGCCGGACATTTCGAAAACGATCACCTTTTTCAGGAACAACAGGCAGAGGATGAACTACGCGGAATGCAAGGCGGCCGGCCTCGTGATCGCAAGCGGGATCGTGGCATCGACGAACAAAAGCATCTTGACAAAAGGATTCAAGGGCCCGGGCATGCGATGTTGCATGGAGGGCGGCCAGGCGATCATCACATTGCGGGCTCTGGCCCTCTCAGGCCGGTTCGACCGCGCGTGGAACGCCCTCGCGGCAAATGACAACGAAAATCCAACCCGACAGGTCCTCGCAGCATGAACCCAAAAACGTCGCCAGTTAAATTTGCACCCATCGCAAAAGGCCGTCCTAGTGCCGGCGCGCCGAACAATCGGTTAGCAGGTTCGAGCTCCACTTCAGAGCCAGTCTCTGTAGAAATCGCGCACCGGTTCCATCAAATTGGATGCTAGGCGTCGAAGTGACGCTTCCGCCTCTGAATCCGGACGCCCCAGCGCACGTGCTATTTCCCCTTGGATGGCCTGCCGGTCCACCCGAATGAAGCTGCCTTGGCAATAGACCGTCTCGCCGCCGATGATAACCGTTTCGACTGCGTCGGCCTTCGCCCGCCGAAGGAGGACGTCAATCAGCGGAATTGCCGGATCCTGCCAGGGCCCCGCAACGGCTGCCCAGTCGAGCAGCACGATATCGGCGGCCATGCCAGGCGCCAATCGCCCAATCCGGCCGGCAAACGGGGTCGTCACGGCACCGTGTTCGGTGGCCATGCGCAGGATGTCGGTCGCTCTGGGACAGGGTGCGTCGTGGCCTGCCGGCCGGTGCAGCGTCAAGGCGAGTCGCATCTCCTGAAGCATGTCGCGATCATCGTTGATGCCCGCCTCGTCGATGCCCAGCGCAACACGCACGCCGCGGGCCAGAAAGGCGTTCAGGTCAACCGTGCCGCTCTTTAGCCGGAGATTGGACGAACAATTGTGGCAAAGGCACCCGCCCCGATCCGAAAGCAGATCTATGTCCTCGCCAGACATCCAGACGCCGTGCCCGATTGTGAGCTGCGGTCCGACCAGACCGAAGCGGTCTATGAAGGCCAGCGCCGAACCACCGGTTCGGCGGCGCGCGTATTCGGCTTGATAGGGTGTTTCGAGGAGGTGCATGTGAACAGGCACCCCCGTGTCCTCGGCCATACGCGCGGCGCCCTCGAGTGCGGCGTCGGACAACCAGTGGAGGTTCGAAGGCGCGATCTGGATACCGATTAGGTCCGTTTCAGCCCAACGCGCGCGAAGTGCGTGAAAAACGTCAAATTGAGCCTCGAGCGGCAGTGCGAAATTCGAGAGATAGGCTGCTGCCGGTTCGCGAAGGGCGGCTGGAAGCGACGCCACAAAGACTTCGTCGGCGTCGTAGATCATCCGGTTCTGATCGCGCAGGGCGAACGAGTATGACGCCCGCATTCCGATCTCGGTGTAAGAGCCGATGATCGCTTCGGCGCGAGCGAGAACGGCATCGGCATCGCCGGGCGCGCGGCTGTGCAAATGCTGCACCGTCGTGACACCCGAAGCAACCATCTCGAACGCCGAGAACAGCGTATCGAGACGCGGATCGACGTCGCGCATGACGAGCCGTTCGGGAAACCATAGTTCGAGCGGCTGGTCCCGGGCGCCGAGTTGGAACGGCGTCAGCCCGACGTGATGATGCGCGTTGATGAGGCCAGGAATAGCAACCCGGCCGCGGCCGCCGACCACGTTTGCCTCAGGATAATCGCGCCGAAGCGAGCGCGCCTCCCCGACCGAGGCGATTTCGCCAGCCTCAATCAGTATGGCCGCGTCATCGAGAATCTCAGGGACTCCGTCGGCGGCAAACCCGCACACAATGCGATCGGCGACGACCAGTGTTTGTTTCATACCGGGATCTCCGCTCCAAGGCGCAGAAACGACAGACGCACAGCTGCCGGAACCGGCTCGACAAGTGGAACCGGCGCCGCCGCGGACAATGCTCTAGCGGCTATTGCGAGTGGGCCACCGCCGATGACGACTGCCTTGACTCGCCCGCTGTCGGCGGCGCAACGGATCGCCTTGGCAAGCGCAGCCTCAAGGGCGGCGCCGGTGAGCGCAGTCGGATCGACGTCGGTGGTCCAGGTCCCTGCATACCTCAGATGTCCGTAACGGGCGGCGGTCGACGCAATGCGCGGGGCAAGCTTTGGTGTTGTCGTGACCACTGCGAACGGTCGCCCGTTCACACCGGCCTCGGCCATGCCTGCCTCCGCAATGCCCGTCACCGGCACATCGAGCGCGGCGCGAAGCGCGGCGAGTCCGGGATCGCCGAAGGCCGCGACGATGACGGCATCGGCTGCCGAAAGTGAGGGCGCGAGCGCGGCGACCGCATTCGCAGCCCGGTCGAGCGCTCGGGGCTCAGTGATAAGCGGAACGCCGAGACGGGCTGTATGCCCCTCGACCCGCGCCCGCCCGCCCGCCACTTCGGCGGCAATTGAGACCATTGCTGCCGTCGTCCCGGCGTTGGTGTTCGGATTGACAAGCGCAATCCTCATGACACGGAGAGGGCCGACGCACCGGCGATGTCGTACCGTCGTGCGATCCACCGAAGGTCACGCTTTCGGGCTAGCCCGCCACACATATGGGGCACAGCGATCAGCCATGAGGTTCCGCAACAGTGAAGACCATCTTCGTTACCATTTGAGGCGCAGAGGCTCGCCCGCTTGGCAATAAATCCCTTTGTCCAATTGCAGTCGGCGCTGCGGCCCGAGCTTCCTCGCGGAAGCGTCCCTGCGACCCGCGAGATCACGGCCGCGGCGCGGTCGAGATCTGCCGCCAACGAAAAGAGCCGCCTGGGTACCGTGATCCCACTGCTGCCTCGCCAACCGGCATGCGCCGGCCCGCGGTCCATATGCGCGGCAACCGCTGGCCGCGCACCGATTGGCCAGGTCATGTCCGCCCGGGCGCCGCTATGGACCACGATGTTGCAGGTCATGCGGGACGCCCTTCCCCGGGTGCAAAGTCGGGCGGGCACCGTCGCGGCATCCATTCCGGCAGTCCCAGTCCCGTGCGCCAAGCCCGCGCGATCTCAGCCCGCGTTGCGAACCAGACGCCCTCCCGAGACAGGGCATGATCGAGAAACGCTTCAAGGCCGCCGATCCGTGCGGGCCGTCCTATGATCCGCGTGTGCAGCCCGATTGACAGCATGCGCGGGGCCGACGCGCCTTCGAGCCAGAGGTGCTCAAAAGCGGCGATGCAGTAGCGCGCGAAGTCTTCGCCGAAGACAAAACCGCCGCCATTGTAGAAGCGCATGTCGTTGGAATCGAAGGCATACGGCAACACGACGTGCGGGCCCTCCTTGGTATCGACCGTGTAGGGCAAATCGTCGTTGTAGGCGTTGCTGTCATAAAGAAAACCGCCCTGCTCAATGAGCAGGTCGCGCGTGGCGAGCGAGGTCGCCGACCGCGTGTGCCAGCCGACGGGCGGCGCTCCGGCGGCACGGGCGATGGTCTCGACCGTACGCGCGATCGCGCGGCGTTCGGTTGACTCGTTCATGTGCACGTGCCGCTCCCAACGCCAGCCATGGGCGGCGACCTCATGACCATCGGCAACCGCATCAGCGGCGATCCAAGGCGTCGTCGCAACAGCGCGGCCACAGGCATTCAGCGTTGCGCGAATTCCGCGCCCGCGCAGCACGTTCCGGATCCGGGGCCAACCCGCGCGCGGCCCGTACTCGAAATGGCTCTCCATGCACAGATTCCGGTCGCCTTCGACCGCCTCGACCACCTCGTAGATGTGCTCATTGCGCGCATCGCCCGCTCCAAGGGCCAGCTCGGCCCCTTCTTCTACGTTTACGACGATCGAGACAGCCAGGCGCGCGTCCCCCGGCCAGCGGATGGCCGGAGCGCCGCGGCGATAGCCTTCGAAATCGCGCCGGTTCACGCCGACCCCTCGGCGTCCATGAACCGGTTGCAAGAACGATGATGGCTGGCCGCGAACAACGAAGGCGCCGTCTGGAGAATCTTTACAGTCATAACCCGACCTCGTGATAGCGATCGAACGCGGCACGCGCAGCTTCGCGATCCGGCGGAAGCGCCCCGTCGGCGCCAAACGCCGCCACGATCCGCGACGCCGAGATTGCACCGAACCGCGCCGCCGCAACTGCGTCGCCGGTTTCAACAATCCCAGCAAGGAACCCGCCGGAAAAGCTGTCTCCCGCCCCGGTCGGATCGACCGTATGCGCGGAAACCGCCGGCACCTCCACCGCGCCGCCAGCTCCCCGATCTCGGACCAGAGCGCCTTTCGGACCCAGTTTCACCGCGACCGCGCCGGGGCAGCGTGAGGCAAGTTCAGCCAGCGCGTCTTCAAGACCAGCGCCGGGAACGAGTGCCCGCAATTCAACTTCGCTCGGCAGGAAAGCGTCAAGGCGAGCGAGAATCGGCGCAATCTCGTCCAGCCGACGGGCGGCAAGCTGACAGCCCGGATCCGCAGTGACGCGAGTCCCGCCAGCCGCGAAATGGTCAAGCATTGTCAACATCACATCGGGCTGGCTAGGCGCGAGGTGGACGCCGCGGGCCTTACGCCACTCCGGCGGGATCTGGGCAGGTGTCAGCGGGTGGCAATCGCGAAAACCGGAATAGCTGATCTCGCCCGAGGTATCGCGCTCCGAAAGTGTCGTGCGCCAGCGTTCAATCTCGCGCGCATTCAGGCGGTCGGTGGGAAAGCCGGCCTTTTCCAGAGCCGCGGGCGGGCTTGTCAGCCCCTCCTCACGATTGCCGCAGGAATCATAGATGAACCAGCCGCAGGACTCGAGCCGTTCATCAAACCATCGAACCCCTCCAAGGTCGACTCCGCCGGCCTTCAGACGCTCGAGCGCTGCGCGGGGATAGCTTTCGACCGCCGCGCTCACCAGCCCTGCGCTCGGCTGCCACATCAGCAAACCGACGGCCGAATAGGCCCCGTTTCCCCCCGCCTGTTCAAGCGCGACAGTCCCGTCAGCCGCTACGACATTGTCGACCGTCAGGCCCCCGACCACAACAAGATCAGGAATCACTTCATCCTCCGAGTCGCGGTGCTCCAAGGCCGATTGCATCGCGCTCGACCGCGGCGTGGTAGCCGAAAAGGTGCAGCGGCACGCAATAGACAACGGGTCGGGTCTCCTCGGCCACCTCGGGGAGGTGCCAAGCAACGTCTGCGACCTCGGAGATCTCGGTCTCGCCCTCAGGAACGAGCGCGACGCAGAATCCCCCGATGCCACGGCTCATGATCGCGGTCTCGAGCGCACGGACATGGCTTGCCCTGTCGGGCGCTATAAGGAAGAGCGGATCGTCGGCCTTTTGCGTGCGGTAATGGTGATACTCCTCCAAATGCAATGCGTATGCGTGGATCGGCGCCAGTTCCCCCAGCTTGGCGGAACCGACCTCAGCTGCCGCAAGGTAAGGACCGGCGCCGGTCAGAAGAACGAGGTCGGCGCGGGCAAGGCGGCGAGCCACCTCTTGCGCGGGGCCGTAGAATCGCTGCGCCACCGCGTCAACCTGACCGGGCAGCTCCTCGAGCGCGGTGCGCATTGCCGAGGCGTCATCGCCTCGTGCCTCGCCCACAGACGCCGTAAGCGCGAGCATCAATGCCATCGCCGCTGTGCTCGATTGCGTGGGCCAACCGGCACGTGTCGCGCGGATATGCAGCGAAGTCTGGAACTCCTCCATCAACGGAGATCCGAGCGTGTTCGACAACCCGATGGCATAGGCACCGCGCGCGGCGGCACCCTTCATCCCGTCGATCACCGGCTTGGTCTTGCCGCTCGAACTGAGGCCGATCACCACCGTGTCGGCGTCGATGACTTCGAGCCCATAGTTGGCAAAGTCGAACGCCTCGCAAGGCTCGGCCGCGACCCCCAGGAGACGTTCCATGGCATGGCGCACTGCGATCCCCGCAACCCAGCTGTCGCCGCAACCGACCATCGCGATCTTCCGGATCGACCGGTTCGCAAGTTCGCCGCCAATCAAGGCCAAATGCTCAGCGTTGGCCGCAAGCGTCGCGCTAATCGCCTCGCCCTGCGTCATCATCTCCGTCCTGGTGAGTGCGATGCGGCGCAATCTTTCCGGATCTCCCGGCGCGTCGGACGATGGCTCGTGTCGAATCTCCCGCATTCGCTGCTCGAAATTCATGTCGATGTGCTCCTCGGCTCAATTGATGCGTATGCGAGAAGTGTATCTCGCATACGCATCTTTCGGAATCTGATGATTGACAATAAAACGCAAGCCCGCATTGAGCACCCTGAAAATGAGTGGCGCCGAGCTTTCCGGCGAGTCGGACGTGACGAACCGCCCAAATTCCGGCCACTTGAAGAGCACAGGTTTCATCCGGGGCGATTTCGGCTCGGCCTAGGCGCCGCTTCCGCCCCCGGAACTTGCCGAGCCGGTTTCATGGCAAGGCAATCGGAGTAGCGGATGGCTCGTGTATTGTCAGGTCCGGAATGGGGAAACGGTCAACCCCCGAAGCGGCAACCGCCGCACTGGCAATGGCGCTTGCGCTGCCCAGGGAACCGCGTGGCGTTGTTGTCATCACGAGCAGACCTGACACTGTCGTTTCCTTTGCAGATCACGCTTGCATGACCATATCAAGGTGATTGGCGGAACGATCAGGAAATTCAGACAAAATCCGCGCTCGCGTCCGCTGGTCTCGCCCTTCGCCGATCATTTGCGTGCGCAGGCCGGCACCGGCTGCGCCCAATTTCGAGAGGCGAGGCGAATGCGACTCAAGCGGCCAAGCCGCGGGCGCGGATCTCCCCCAAAGGCGAGGTGTCCACGCTGGTCGCCGCTGGCAGCGCCAGCGCAACAAAGACAGGAAAGGCCGCGCGCCTTCCTTCCGGTTCCAGAAACTCTTTCAAAGCATGCCGCAAAAGTGTTACAAGCGGGCGCAGCGGGCTGAGTCTCGGGCGCCCGCGCGCCAGGTTCTCCCCGCAAAAGAAAAGTCATTGGAGGAGAATACCATGCATTTGACCCGACGTACGGTCCTGGGCGGCCTCGCCACCGCCACGACCCTAGCGAGTCCATCAATCCTGCGCGCCCAGGGCCGCGAGCTTGTGATGGTGGGCTACGGAAATGAATCCGACGCGCCGCTCATCGCCGCGGGCGAAGAGCTCGGTCGCCGCAATCCGGGGATCTCCCTGCGCGTCATCGGCGGACTCTCGGCCGAGGCCCTGGCGCAGATCAAGGCGGCGCGCGGCGACTCGCCCTATGACCTCGCGGTGATGGGATCGCCTGCGATCATCAACGCGCTGGCCGAAGACGTGCTGGTACCGCTGGATTTCTCGAAAATCCCGAATTCCGGCAACGTCGATCCCCGCTTCATGCCCTACGGTTACGATGTTGGTCAACCGATCTGGTTCGAAGGCATCGGCATCGCCTACGACACCTCGAAGATCGCAAACCCGGCGACGACGTGGGCCGGTTTGTGGAGCGGCGACTACAACGGTCGCATCGGCATGTGCCGTCCGCAGTCAAATCTCGGGCTCGGAGTTCTGGCCGCGACCTGCGAAGCCTTCGGAATGCCGCAGGACGATATGGCGTTTGCACTGAACAAGTGGCAGGAACTCGACCCGCTGGTGGGACGCAGCCCGCCGCTTCTGCAGCAGATGATCGAGCGCGGTGAGGTGGATCTTGCGCCTCTTTGGCATGTCAACACAGCGCTTGCGGCCGGCGCGGGCCTTCCGATCGGCTATGTCAAGGTGACGGAACCCGGCCCCCTCATGCTGCCGACGAACATAGTCCATTTCGTCAACACGGCCAAAGGTACGGGAGACTTGGTGCACGAATTCGCCGACATCCTGTTGACAGAGGGAATTCAGAAGATGGCGGGCAGCGCTCCGATTTATTTCGGAACTGTTGTCAAAGGCATCCCGGTAGCTCCGGAGGCGGCGCCGTACGTGCCCTCGACGATGGCCGAACTCGACAGCACAACCTCGCTCGACTGGCCGATTTTCGCGCCGCTCAGAGGCGAAACCGTCGAAACCTTCGACCGCATGTTCGCAGCATGATGCAAGGACCCGCGGGTCCTTCGAACACAGTCGAAACCACCGCCCCGGTCCTTGGCATCGGGGCGGTCGGCAAGCGGTTCGGCGCCACGAGGGTACTGCAGGACTTTACGCTGGACGTAGCCGAGGGCGAGATCGTGACGCTCCTCGGCCCGTCCGGCTGCGGCAAAACCACGCTGCTGCGCTGCGTCGCAGGCTTCTGGGAGGCTGACGGCGGCACGATCGAGATCGACGGGCAGGACATTGTCGACGTGCCCGTGAATCGTCGCCCGGTCGGCGTCGTATTTCAGAGCTACGCGCTCTTCCCTCACCTCACCGTCGCGCGCAACGTCGGCTACGCCCTCCGAATGCGCAACAAGCCGCGCGCCGAGGTGGCGCAGCGGGTCGCCTCAGTACTCGAGACCGTGTCGCTCACCGGGTTCGAGAATCGTTACCCGTCACAGCTTTCTGGCGGGCAGCAACAACGCGTCGCCATTGCGCGGGTTCTCGTGATGGAGCCCCGCGTTCTTCTTCTCGACGAGCCTTTCAACGCTCTTGATGCCAAACTGCGAGGGGCAATGCAGGTCGAGCTGCGGCAGCTCATCAAGCGCCTAGGTCTCACATCGATCTTCGTGACCCACGATCAGGAAGAGGCGCTGACGATGAGCGACCGGATCGCTGTGATGTCCGGCGGCAAAATCGAACAGGTCGCGAGCCCCGACGAGATCTTTGACCGCCCCGCCACCGCCTACGTCGCGGATTTCATCGGCGTGTCCAATTTTTGGGAAACCGAGGCCGAAACGGGGCATGTCAGGCTTCCCGACGGTCAGATAGTCATGACCGACCTGACGGGCGGCGTCAAGGTCATGACGCGCCCCCACAACCTTCGGCTGGGACCGCCTGAAGCCGGGCCTTGGAAAGGCACGGTCTCGTTTCACCGCAATGTCGGTCCGCTGATCGAGTATCACGTCGAAGCCTCGGACGGAAATGTCGTCCGCGTCTCCGCGATGCGCCAGGAGCGCGATCGCCCAGTCAGTGACCGTTCCCAAGTCAGCCTTGCCGTGATCGATCCTGCCTCCTGTTCGGTATATCCCGGCTGATGGCCGAGGCGGCGATTCATCGGCGCATCACGCCGCCAGGCTTGGGAGAACAGGTTGCCGATGCGCTCCTGTCCGGCCGCGGAATCTGGCCAGCCGTTCCGGCGATCGTCGTGCTGATCGTGGTCGCCGTTATACCATTCGCAATTCTCCTTTCGCTCGGCTTCTCCGATTTCGAGATCTCCCGCGGCGCTATCGCTTCGCAGACATTCTCGCTCTCGCACCTCACGAACGCCTTGACCGATCCACTCTACTGGATCACTTTCCAGCGCTCCATGAATCTCGCGCTCTCGACGACGGCGCTCTGCCTCCTGTTCGGATACCCTGTCGCCTATCTCTTCCTTACCGGCGGCCGTTGGACGAAGCGATTGATCCTGGTGCTTACGATCGCCCCTCTTTTGACCAGCGGTATTGTCCGCACATATGCGTGGCTGGTCATTCTCGGCGGGCGCGGCGTCTTGAATTCGGCGTTGCTGCAAACTGGCCTGATCGACCAGGCGCTCCGGATCATGAACACGCATTGGGCCGTGCTTATCGGGATGGTGCAGATCCACTTGCCGGTGATGATCCTGCCGCTGATCGCGGTCATGAGCCGCCATGACAGCCGTCTCGTCGAAGCCTCCGAGAATCTTGGCGCGTCGCGTATCGGCACGCTACGGACGGTGATCCTTCCGCTCAGCGTGCCGGGCATCGGCACCGGGTCAGCGCTAGTTTTTACCCTCACCTACACCACCTTTGTCGTCCCGCAGATTCTTGGCGGCGGAAATTATCTGAACGCAGCCACCATGATCTATGAGCAGGTGGTGTTCTCGCTCGAATGGTCGAAGGGGTCCGTCAGCTCGCTGATCCTGATGGTAACCTGCCTGATGGTGCTTGTGGCGATCGCTCTATTGACCAATCATTTCACCAAATGGACGAAAGGCCACGACGCATGAAGTGGTTTCGCGGTCGTTCGCTGGTTGACGTGGTCGGGATTGGTCTGGTGCACGCAGTGGCAGTCTTCTCCCTCGTCCTTCTGGTCGCGCCGTCGATAATCGTTGTCATCATCTCCTTCGACACGCGCGCCTATGTCACATTCCCGCCCGCGGGCTTCACCCTCCGTTGGTACAAAGCTGTCTTCGAACATGGCGAACTCGTCGAGGCGATGCTGAACAGCCTCCAGGTCGGGCTGACAGTGACGGTTCTCTGCGTCGTTCTTGGCGTTCCTACTGCGCTCGCCTGCGTGCGGGGGCGCTTCCGCGGGACGACCGCTCTTTCGGTCTTCGTTCTTGTTCCGCACATGGTTCCGGGCATTGTACTGGGCGTCGCTGTTCTTTTCGCTGGAGCGCTCGTGGGCGTCTCGCCTTCGATCTGGCTTCAGTCCATTTCGATAACCGTTTTCATCCTCGCTGTGATGGTCCGGACCGTGCAAAGCCGGCTGATGCGCCTTGATCCAGCGCTCGAAGAGGCTGCGGCAAACCTCCGCGCCACGCCGTTTCAGAGCCTCCTTACGGTGACCTTCCCTCTCCTGATGCCCGCGATCCTCGCGGGCGCGGTGTTCACCTTCGTCGAGGGCTTTGACAATCTCTCGGTCGCGATCTTCACTCACGGTTTTCGGGACCGTCCATTGCCGGTCGAACTGCTGGCCCTCGTGCAGTACACCAGCTCGCCCATCGTCGCCGCCGTCTCGGGCGTGCAGATCGTGCTTGCAATCGCCGCACTAGTCGTAGTCTCAATGTCGATCGGCCTCGACAAGGTTAACGAATGAGCGGCATAGATCTCGTCCGATACCGCTGTCGACTGTAACGGTGAACGTACCAAATCGCTGGCAAGAGCACCGAAGGCAGCCATCCATCGCTTTCAGTCCGCTATCGACCGGCTGGCCCCCGCTCTTGAGAATCCATTATACTGAAGTTCTGAAGCGGGTAAGAGATTTATTGAATCGTATCAATAGGATACGTGGATCGGGACTGTCACAGTCTGCCTACAAACGGCGAATCCGACCGGATCCGCCGTCACATGGCTGCGATGTCCTTCAGCAGTTTCAGCGCCCTCTCCTGGCCGGCATCGGGCCGGGTCGTCACCTCGACCTCGGCCTCCGGCCCGTCGCCTGCGCCCGGAATCCGGTGCGTCGAGCGCACGATGGTCGACAGGCTGTCGAGAAGCGTCCGGAAGCTGTGGGCGCCGCTGCCGTCCGGCAGGGTGTGGGCATGAACCTTGGTCAGCGTCTTCTCCGAGCGCCGGGCTGGCAGCACCGGATCCCGGGCCTCGTCGGGCTCCGTGTCCGTGTAGCACAGGGGTGCCCAGGCCTTCCGCATGTGCCATTCGACGAGACAGGCGAGCATGCAGATGAGGAAATGGGCGCGGACCCGGTGCGCAAGGCGGTGGAATATCGGCCGGACCTGGAGGTCGCCGGCTTGAGGCATCGGAATGCCCGCTCCACGCGGGTCAGGGCCTTGCATCCCCTGACGCATTCCTCGGCGTCCATGTCGTCGTCGCCGAGCGATGTGCGGATGACGCATATGCCGTCGAGGGCGGCCTCGGCGTCGATGGAGTCCCGGTCGCGGCTGAAGCCGAAGCCGGTCGCGGCGATGTCGACGTCGAAGTGCTTCTTCATCTTCTTTGTGTTGATGACCTCGCCGACGGCGAGGCCGATGTCGGCCTCGCCCTCGAGGGTTCCGCCCTCGACGCGTCCGGCGATCTTCGCGAGCGCCTTTTCGGTGGCCTCGAGCAGCTCCTGCCGGACGCGGGCGCGGTGCCCGGCGAGGCGGGGATTGCGGCAGGCGACGAGGCGTTCGCCGGGGAAGTCGGGATGGTCCCGGATCTCGAACAGCGTCTGCTCCTCTTCCGGGTCCCGGAAGCGGTCGGGACGGCCCTGGCGGGCGAGCTTGCGGATGGTCCGGCTCTTGAGGGCGGTGATCCAGTCGGCGCCGCCGCGGGCGCGCAGGGCCGCGATGGCGGCCTTGACGATCATGCCGCGGTCCCCGACCATCACCACCCGGGAGAGCCCGAAGCGGCGCTGCATGCGGTCGGGCCCGGGCAGGAGGGTCTCCTTGTCGGTGATGTTTCCCGGATGGACCGAGACCGCGACCGGGCGCCCGTCGCGGTCGCAGAGGAGGCCGAAGTTGATCTGCGGGAGACCCCGCTTGCGGTCGCGGCTGTAGCCGAAGCGCGCGAGCGGACAGTGGCTTCCCTCGTGCCAGGTCGAGGACAGGTCCCGGAGAACGAGATCGCCTTCCGCGATCCAGCGCCGCGCCAGGCGTCCCTGGATGCCCTCCTGCCGCTCGTCGAGCCAGTCCATCGCCGCGCAGAGATCCTCGGGCGCGACGTCGTCGGCGATGGCGAACTCCTGCGGCAGGGTGGTGTTCCGCCACCATCGGGTGGTGGCGAGCTTGGAGTTCGGCCTGAGGATGCGGCCGGCGACCATGGCGAGGACAAGGTCGCGTTCCGGGCACCGCTCGCGGGCGACGAGGCGGGGAAGGCCGATGGCGTTCATGGCCGTCCTGACCGCCTGCACCGCCCCGTGGTGGCGGGATCGGACCGGGTCCCCGAGCGCGTCGCCGGCCTCCGCATGCCGCTTTCCCGCCAGCGCGCCGCGCAGCAGGGGGATCACGTGCGGCGGCAGGTGCGAGAGATTGGCGAGGGTCCGCTTCTGCACCCGGTTGTCGTGGTCGCGGCAGCTCTGTCGGAGGAGGACGGAAGTGTATGTCTTTCCGTTCTGGTGTTTCTTGAGGACGGCGACGTGCATTCCTGCGGACTTGGGCATGGCGGGACCCTGACGTGCCTACAGTTTCGGGCCGACCATGGGGCATGATTGCTATAGTGTCAAGAGGAAATCGGGCATTTCGGGCAATTTGTTCCATATTCCGTGGGAAGGCTGCCGGTGAGGTCTATGGCTTGATGGGATCAGTCGTGCCTACAGGAATCCGTTTCGCGACGCATCCCGGGGTAATAGGGGCAACTTTCCGGGAATTGCGGCAGGATTCAGGGGATTCCCTCCCGAATCGTTTTCTGATTCCAAGGGGGCATGGATGATTCGGAAACAGGTCGCCAGGCGGCTGCCGGCCTTGCAGCGCTCAGGGCGGAGCTTTCGGCCATCCGGGCCCTTCTCGCCGACCTTGCCGGCCGGCTTGCCGATAGGGACGCGCAGCTTGCCGATAGGGACGCGCAGCTTGCCGAGCAGGACAGGCGGCTCGCCGGGCAGGCCGAAAGGGTCCGGGAGCTCGAGGACGAGATCAGGCGGCTGAAGAAGCTCCCGCGCCGTCCGGACCTGAAGCCGAACAGCCCCGGCGCATCGGACGGGGACGGGGACGGCCCGCCGCCGGGCTCCTCCGGGTCCGGCCGGTCGGAGAAGGAAAAGAAGAAGAGAGGCCGCGGCCCGCGGCGCCGGAACCCGAACCTGCGCCGCCGCGAGGAGACCGTGAGCCTCGGGAACGTGCCCGAGGGCGCGGTGCACAAGGGCTATCAGGACCACACGGTCCGCGACATCGTGCTCTGCGCCGAAGAGGTTGTCTATCGCCGCGAGGTCTGGGAGTTTCCCGACGGCTCCCGGCATGTGGCGCCGCTGCCGCCGGGGGCGGCGGCCGGACGCGAGCAGTACGGCCCCTGCGTCAAGGCCCTGGCCATCATGCCGTGCCACCAGTGCCAGTCGACGGCGGGACGGATCGCGGAGATGCCGGCCGCGATCGGCCTGGACGTCTCCGAGCGCCAGGTGGGGCGCTTCCTGAACGCGGATGCCGGGGGCATCGCCGGGGAGCAGCAGGAGGTGCTGCGGGCCGGCCTGGAGACGGCGGCGTGGATCAACGTCGACGACACCGGCGCCCGCCACAAGGCCGGGAACGGCTATTGCACGGCGATCGGCAACGACTTCTTCGTGCATTTCCGGTCGACCGGCTCGAAGAGCCGCCTCGACTTCCTCGAGCGTCCCTGCGCGGGAGAGGAAGATTGCACCATAAACGACGCCGCGCTCGAATACATGCGGAAGCGGAACCTGTCGGGAAGGGTGATCGACCTTCTCGCCGGCCACGAGCGGCGGCGCTTCGGCGACGGCGACGGCTGGCGGGCCCATCTCGAGGCGCTGGGCATTGCCGGGATGACGGTGTCGCCCGATCCGGCGAAGATCGCCACGGAGGGCGCCCTCTGGGGAACGATCTGCGATGCGGGACGCATTGCCGGAACCGTGATCCCGGTCGACGACGCCGGGCAGTTCAACGTCGGCGACCTCCACGCGCTCTGCTGGCTCCACGCCGAGCGGAACATCGCCAAGCTGAACGGAAGCGCCCCGTACCAGCATGAACGGGTCGACGGGGTGCTCGACAAGGTGTGGAAGCCCTGCCGCAGCCTCTGCCGCTACAGGAAGCGTCCCACTCCGCTTCGCAAGCTCGTCATGCAGCGGCGGTTCGACCGGATCTTCGGCACGGCCGCCGGCTGCGCCAGCCTCGACCGGCTGCTCGAAAGGCTGAAGGCGAACCGGGACGAGCTCCTGCGCGTGCTCGACCGTCCGGAGACGCCGCTCCACACCAACAGGGTCGAGAACGACATCCGGGACTACGTCACCCGGCGCAAGGTCTCGTTCGGGACGCGGAGCGATGCCGGGCGGGCGGCGCGCGATGCCTATATCGGAGCGAAGAAGACCTGCGGGAAGCTCGGCGTGCCGTGCCGGGACTACCTGAGAAACCGCCTCGGCGTTGCCGGCGCGCCCGACGTGCCGAGGCTTGCCGACCTAGTCAGGCAGCGCGCCGCGGCCTGACACGCCCCCTCGGGCCCGGCGGCAATTCCCGGAAAGTTGCCCCTATTACATCCCGGGTTCACAACCCCCTGTAAAAAAGGCATAAATTGGAAAACCTGCGCCGAATAAAGCTAGAACTTCAGATTATAGGTAAGCAGGAACATCCGCATTCGCGAGCCGGTTCAGGCTCTAGACCACAGGACACTCTGGAATTCGCCGCTCTGCAGTCGGGCCGGATTGCAGCGGACACGGTCCGTCGTTCGCGATGTGCAAGTGGCAACGAAAGGGAACCGGAACGAGACCACCTCTCGAGCGAAATGCAGGATTGCCATCGCAACTTCACGCCAGGCCGCCAACCGGAGGAACCCGCCTCTCCAGGGACTGCTCCGGAGCTTAAATTCGTCGATGACGGCAAGGCCGGGGGGAGACGCCCAGGGCTCGTTTAGATGCGGCGGCGACATTGGGGCCTGGATACGGCAGAACAGGACGCAGCGGTGAGACAGTCCGCGAACAATCGGCGCGGTTTGTTGCCGGGGCGGTGTAATTGCAAACGCAATTGTTGTCACCGGGAAAAGGCGCGTCATCCTTGTGGGCGCGAAGCCACCCAGCAGTTGCCGCTTCGGATGGTGGCAGCCAGAGCGGCTTACGGAAAATGTTGAGCTCAACATTTTACGTACTGCTTCCAAGGCGATCCCGCACAAGTTGCATTCAGGAAATGCCGGGAATAAGCGACATCGGGCAGAGCGTCCCGGAGGGTGCAGTCTCCATTGTCATCGTCCACCTTTTCGTCACGCCGTCGCGATGGAGCCTCTGCAGGTCGGTGTCGATCAGTCGGTCATCATGCACCCGATTGAACATGAACACGTCCAATGCCAAGCGCAAGCGGGCAAAGCACTGATGGTCGCGCCGGAAACCGCTTTTGCCGTGCGCAAACAGCATCAACTGGTGCTTGCCTTCCCGAATCGGTGTGTTTTTGGCGATCTCGACTCGGCGAAGTATCGGCATATTGCCGGAATAGTCGTTGTTGAATCCGTCTGTGCAGGATGTGACAAGGCTCGCAGTTGCTTCGGCGCGCGTACTGGGCCGGGACAGATTGACGTTGCGCGGGAATGGAATGGAGGGAATGCCGGAATGATATCACCGGACGGGAAGAGGGGCATCGAATTGGCAACAGAATCTGCGCAATCAATAACCGAGTTGAGATGCAGCGAACCCACCTCGACACCAGGATCATCGTGCCTGGTTCAAAGTCGATTACCAACAGGGCTTTTGTCGTGGCAGCCCTGGCGAAGGGAACGACCGAGATTCGGAATACGTTGATTTCGGACGACACGGAGGCAATGCTTCAGTGCCTTGGAAAACTTGGCGTTGAAATCGACAGGTTTGATCCACGGAACGTTGTGGTCGAGGGTTCCGGCGGAACCCGGTCGGAAAGTTGCCAGTTGTTTGTCGGAAACGCAGGAACAACTGCGCGCTTTCTGATCGCGGTTGCCGCCACGGTCGGGCAGAAGGTCGGGTTCGATGGCGACGGATACATGCGCGAACGGCCGATGGGGCCGATCCTGCATGCAATCGAGTCGATCGGAGCGGAGCACAACTCGCCGCACGGGAAGATGCCGTTCGAGATAACCGGAAACCCCGAACTGCATGCACAATGGGCAGAGCAGGGGTATCGCCCAACCGTCGTTATATGCCGTCTGAAATCGACGGCTCCCAGATGCAGGATTCTGTGCCGACACTTGCTGTCCTTGCAGCATTCAACAATTCGCCTGTCCAGTTTGCGGGAATCAAGAACCTGCGCGTAAAGGAGTGTGACCGGATCGAGGCGATCGCGACCGGACTGAACCGGCTCTCGGAGGGTCTGGCCGCGGTCGAAGGTGATGACCTGATCGTCAACGGTTCACGCATGGCGGCCGGTTCATTCCGGCCTGCCTGTATTGACTCACATGGCGATCATAGGATCGCGATTGCGTTTGCGCTTGTCGCACTGAAGTCCGGAAGATTTTCGATTACGGATCCCAGATGTGTAGCCAAGACCTTTCCGGGTTACTGGGATGAACTCGTGAAATGCGGAGTTGTCCGCGCCTGAGGGGGAAGCAATGGCATTTCCTTAACGTTTCGGCGTCGTTTCCTTAAGGCTGCGCGAGCGGTTCGGGGCTGCCGTGCCCCTTTCCGGTCCGGACGGCGGGTTTCGGGCTACGCGGTCTGCTCTCGCTTGCGGCCCCGCTTTCCGACCGGTTTTCGCGAGCGGCGCGGGAACGACCGTCCCGGCCGCAGCCGCGCCCTGACCGCGAGGATCGAGTCCGCCATGCGCCCGACGGCGTCGGCCAGGGCCGCGGTCTGGGCCAGGATCATCTCCTCGAGGTTGATTGCGAGCATGGCCAGCGCGTTGGAGAAGTTCGTCCGCCTCTTCGGCAGGTCGCCTTCGTGCATGTCGTCGAGGAGGCTGTCGCCCTGGCTGGAGAACAGGCGTGCCATGGCGATGAGGTTGAAATGGGCGCAGGGTTCCTGGCGGACGCCGCGTTCGGTCCTGCCGTGGAATTCGTCCACCGCGATGACATGTTTGGAAGTCTTGTACAGTTCCTCGATCGACCAGCGTCCGTGATAGAGGTCCGAGAGGTCCGCCACGCTGTAGCGCTCCGGGTCGTCGAGGGTCGCGGCGAGCGCGCATCGCCCGCCCGCGATGTCGCAGCGGACCAGGCGCAGGACGACCGGAGGGGCCGGGGTTGCGAAGCCTGCGGCCCGCAGCTTGCGCAGGGCCTCCTTTCCCGGGGTGATCCTGATGCGGGCGTCGTCGCGGTCGCCGTCGCGGAAGCTGTTGAAGGCGGCGGCGGAGCTGCGCTGGATGCGGAACACCGGATGCAGGCCGCGCACGGTCATGGCGTGCAGCATGACGAAGGAGAAATATCCCCGGTCGAAGGCCACGACGTCGCCGGGGGAGAGCGCGTCGAGATGGGTGAGCGCGGCGGCGCGTTCGTCGGCATCGGACGCGAGGAGGAAGTCGACGGGCATGCGGTTGTCGAGCCTGTACAGGCAGGACAGCAGGCCCTGCGGGTGGCGGGCGCCGTCGTTCGGGAGCGGATATCCGGCATCGACGAGCGGGCGCGGCAGGGTCGGCTTGGAGCCGTCGACGGCGAAGGTCCGGTGTCCGTTCCAGTTCGGGTCGTGGATGCCGTGCGCGAGGATCTCGCGGTGCAGGTCCCGGAACAGGTCCTCGTGCACGCGGGCGCGCGCCTTGCAGATCGAGGAGGCGGCGACCGGCTGCGGCTGCGGCAGCGCGATGCCGGACTTCCGGCACTGCTCCCACAGCTCGGCCGTCACGGTGGCGCAGCCCTTCCGTCCGCGCGCCAGCACCAGTCGGAACACGAACAGCATGACGACGAGGCTGTCCGTCACCCGGCGTCTCTGCAGCCGTTCCCGGTCGTGGCGGGCGGCGATGTCGGCGGCCGCGTCGGCGATCCGGGACCACATGGCGACGAAGCGGCCGTCGGAGGCGGACGCAGGGGACTTGCCGCGGCGCTTCGGCTTCGGCTTCGGTTTCGCCTCTCCCTTCAGGATCTCGCGGAACGCCGGGTCCAGCGCCCTGACCAGGATCTCCTTGGCCGGCTTGGCGCCGCGCCCGCTGCGCTTGCCGGCGGTCATGCCGATCCGCTGCCAGCCGGCGGCCCTGCAGCAGGCGCCGTCGAAGCGGGTCGGGTCGACGAAGGTCTCGCACAGGACCGGGCGGCAGGCGTGCCGCTCCTCCCATCTGCCGGACAGTTGGCGCAGCGCCATCGACAGCGCCTTCGACGCCAGGTTGTCGACGCGGACCCATGGCATCACCAGAAAGCGGCTGTTCGACACCGCGAGGTGCAGCCGGCGGTCGCGGTCGGCCGCGCTCCACCCGATCCACTCGTCCCGGGCCGGCAGCGTCCGCGCCGCCGCCTCGAACAGCAGCACCGCGAGGTGCCGCCCGCGGCGGTCGCGGACGAACCAGCGGACGGACGGCCCGAAGGGCCGCGGGCATCCGAGATAGTGGTAGCGGTCGACGAGCGCCTTCCACAGCGCCACGTCCTCCGGAGACGCCGCCTCCTCCAGCGACAGGGGCTCCAGGGCCTCGAGACCGCAGGCGATCTCGGGCTGCGGATCGGAGGCCCGCACGCGGACGATCGGCCCGCGCGCCGACTTCGCCGCGGTGTCGCGCTTCTCCGGAAGGGTCAGGATCCCGCATTCCTCCAGGTGCTCGAGAAGCCGCAGGCCCGCCGCGACGCGGCAGTCGCCCTTCGGCGTGGTCCAGTTCAGGTGCTCGCAGATGGTCTTCGACAGCTCGTTGCGGCTGTCGTTCGGGAACAGTTCAACCGTTTCCCGGATGTCGGCGATCTGGCGCCGCGTGAAGCGCCGGCCGAGGAAGGTGGTGGACTTGAGGGCTGCGATTCGCGGGTCCATGGCTGAAAGCTCCCGGCGGGACGGATTGATGCGAGCGTGGCATGCCACGAAAGGGAGGACGTGTCAACCCCCGGGGCGGAAAGGCGGGCAGGCGGAAAAAGGACGCGGAATCAGCCGGCTGGCGCCGCGCGCGGAACGGCATCGCGATCCTGCCGGCCAAATGAAATGCCATTGGAGGGGGAAGGGGCACCGTGACGTGCCCTTCTACCCAGCCCCAGCTCCAGTAGCCGCCTTCCGGTGCCGCGTAGACCGGGGGGTGCAGGCATGTCCGGCAATCGCCGAATCGCCAGAAACGCCACTGGAAACAGCTCAAGGCACAGAATCATGTTCCGTGGGACCATGTCCGGGGTCGATGTGACGTCACCACACGAGGCAAAAGGCACATCGGTGAAATGCGAAAAACAATTGCGTCAAAACCGCATGCCGTCAAAGACAGAACAGGTTCACCCTGGAAATTGCGTTGGGAAAATCTTGTCAACGGAGGCTCCCGAACGGGCGTAAATCCGGCATGATTCGCTTCTTCACCTTTGATCCACAAAAAAGTGTGCCATGCTGGAATCAAGTTCGGACAACAGCGATACCTTGCGGACAGACGATCAAGGCAATAGCATAACGTGTAAGAAATTTTCTATAATTCGGAGAGGTTAACCATGCGTGAGTCCGGGACGCTGTTTCATCGCTTCTGCTTTGCGCAGGCCTCTTTTGAAAGTTCGCGCCATGTTTATCGACGCGAGCATGCACCAGGCCAAGTGCGCCGTTTCTTTAACACGAGCTTCACCGCGTTCGAACTGCGTCGGTACATGATGAACTTCTACTTCACCAAGGGCAGTTTCACCATCTCGGAGCTTGTAGAAGTCTCTGAATTTAGTCGGCCAACCGTCACTTCAACGGTACATGAAGCCTTGGAACTCGGCTATTTGGAAGAGCTGCCAGAAACAGGCGACCGCCGTCGCCGCGATTTTCGCCCGACCGAGCCGATGCTGGAGGCTTGGCGCAATTACTGCAACGCGCTTCTCTCGAATCCCGAGTTTTCCCGCGTGCTGAAGCTCGCTCAAACGCTAATGTCAATGCGCGAGCTTGAGTCTCAACCATCAGGCAACGGTATGTAAAATGTTTTAGGCTTTTTTGTTGTCATTCTCTGTGTTGCAATCGAGTAACAGCGGGTGCCGGGGTATCTCTGCCACTCCATCGCGCCCCTTGATGAAGTGATTGCTCAGAGGACTTCACGTGAATGTGGGATACGCCTGAGTTGCAGTATATGTTCTACAATGGCGGCCGCCTTGCGTATCGTGAAGCGGGTGCGGGCCCCGCTCTCTTCTTGCTGCATGGCATGAATGGCAGCAGTCAGAGCTGGGCCTACCTGTTTCGGGCATTGGGATCTTCGTTCCGCGTTGTCGCTTGGGATGCGCCAGGCTTTGGGGCGTCCGATGTATTCGGAGACAGCATCGAAGACTATGTCGATGCGGCCAAAGCCCTGTTGAAAGCGCTGAAAGTCAACGATGCAATCGTGGTCGGCCATTCGATGGGAGGCGTGGTTGCCGCGCAATTGGCGGCTGATCGAGATGCCTCTACCGCGGGCCTGGTGCTGTCTTCGACGCATCTGGGCTTTGCCCGCCCTAAAGGGGAGCCGCTGATGGCGCGATACGGGACGAGAGTCGACCGTATCCGATCTGAGGGGGTCAATGCGGCCTATGGTTTGGAACGTGCCAAGCGCAGCACGCCCGAAGGAACTTCCCAAACCGTCGTTCGGTTCCTGGCCGAAATAGCAGCAAGCGCGCGGATCGATGGTATCCGCGATGGTGGCCGCATGTGCCAGGAAACTGACAACACGAAAATCAGCCATGACGTGAATGTTCCAGTACTCATTTTGTCTGGCGGCGAAGACACTGTGATCTCGCCTGAAATGCATGCGCAGCTGGTCGCGGCCTTTCCAGAGGCACAGCATGTCGAAATCCCCAAGGCGGGCCACGCCTCCTACGCGGAATACCCCGACTTCTTCAATCAGCAGATCAAGGAATTCGCGACGAAAGTCCGGCAGTGACTCCGGGCCGTCATCACCTAGGAAACAACCGAAAACCGATGAAAGGAAGAAAAAATGAGAAAGTCCATCTTTAATCCGGCGGCTTTGCTGACCGCTGCGGCGACGGGCCTTGGGTTTTTAGCCGGACCTGTGTCGGCAAACGACCTGACAGTGGCTCTCGCGGCCGAACCCACATCAATGGACCCGCATTATCAGAACCTGACCATCAACAACTCAATGGCGACGCAGGTCTATGATGCGCTGGTCCTGCAGGATGTGAACCAGAACCTCATCCCTGGGCTTGCCGCGTCTTGGGAGCCGATTGACGAGCGCACCTGGGAATTCAATCTGCGCCCCGGTGTGACCTTTCACAATGGCGCGGCATTCACCGCTGAAGATGTGGTCGCCACGATGCAGCGCGCGGCGAATGTGCCCAACAGCCCGTCCAGTTTCGCTACGTTCATCAAGGGCAAGACCTTCGAAGTTGTCGATGACCTGACCCTGCGGATTTCGACCGAGAAACCTTACCCTTTCACGCCGAACGACATGTCGCGGATTTCGATTATCGACTCCGCGTTCGTCGATGCCACGACTGAGGATTTCAACATAGGAGCGGCCTCTTTCGGGACGGGCCCGTTCATCTTCACCAAATGGCTGCCCGGCGACGTGATCGAATTGTCGCGCAATGACGGATACTGGGGGGCGGCAGTGCATTGGGACAATGTAGTCATTCGACCCATTGGCGACGGCACAACCAGGGCAGCCGCGCTTATCGCCGGTGACGTGGATTTCATAGAGAGGGTCGCACCCGCTGATTTGCCCAATTTGGAAAGCCGTGATGGGCTGTCGGTCTTCAAGTCGGTGTCCAACCGTCTGCTGTACGTGACGTTGCATATGACCGATGACCCGATCAAACCCTATGTCACTGATCATGACGGCAATCCGATTGCTTCGCCATTTCGGGACATTCGCGTGCGCGAAGCCGTGTCTTTGGCTATCAATCGCCAAGCCATTGCGGATCGTGTGATGGACGGACTGTCCGCACCTGCGGGCCAGTTTTCGCCCGAGGGTTACATTGGCTACTCCGCCAATCTCGAACCAGATGCCCATGATCCGGACCGCGCAAAGGAATTGCTGGCCGAAGCAGGATATGGCGACGGATTCAAACTGACCATACATGGGCCGGCCGGTCGCTATTCCAACGATACACGGATTCTCGAAGCCATCGCGCAGATGCTGTCGCGCATCGGTATCGACACCAGTGTCGAGACCATGCCCGCCTCGGTCTTTTTCAAGCGCTTCGCGCGCGGAGGGCCTGGTGACACGCCTGAGTTCACCGCTGCCATGTCCGGCTATGCAAACGGCTCGGGCGAGCCTTCACACCCGTTGCGGATTTTCATTCACACCAAGCAGAAAGAGCGCGGTTACGGACCGGGCAACCGCAACGGTTACAGCAACCCGGAAGTCGACAAGCTGATCGAAGATGGTCGATCTTCGATGGACATTGCCATGGGCGAAATGGCCTTCATTCAGGCGACAGACATTGCGATGCGGGAATATGCGTTGGTTCCGATCCATCATGAGATCGCGACCTGGGCCGCACGCGACGGCGTCGCCTACGAACACGGTGCCTTGGACAGCACTTTCATCCACAAGATCCGTCCGCAAGAATGAATTGAGGTTGGCCCGCCGCACGTCCGCAGCGGGCCAACCCACGAAGGGTTCCCCCGATGCTAGCCTTTGTCCTGAGACGCGTCATGCAAAGCGTGGTCGTTTTGTTCGCCATGTCGTTGATGGTGTTCGCCATGGTCAGTCTGGTGGGTGATCCCGTCGAAATGCTCGTCAATCCGGAAAGCCTGCCCGAGGAAGTCGAACGTGTGCGCCGGGACTTCGGGCTCGATCAGCCGGTCCACGTGCAATATTGGAAGTTCCTGGTGGGTGCGATGTCGGGGGATCTTGGCAATTCCTTTATCTTCGGACGACCGGCACTCGCGCTTATGGCCGAGCGATTCCCGGCCACGCTTGAACTTGCGACCAGCGCACTGATTATATCCGTGACATTGGGCCTGCCCCTCGGGGTCTACGCGGGCTTGCGCCCTGATGGATGGGGCGCACGCATCATCATGGGAGGCTCAGTGCTCGGAATTTCGATTCCGACTTTCTGGTTGGGTCTGATGATGATCATTGTCTTTTCGGTCTTGCTTGGTTGGCTGCCGGTGTCTGGCCGAGGCGAGACAGCTCGTTTCCTGGGCATCGAAACTAGTGCTTTTACGCTGGATGGCTTGCGCCATCTCATCTTGCCCGCCACCAATCTCGCACTTTTCAAGATCGCCATGGTCATCCGGCTGGCGCGCGCCGGAACGGTCGAGGTTATGGCGCTTGATTACATTAGGTTCGCCCGCGCCAAGGGGCTGTCGTCAAGACGCATCATATTCGCTCACTTGATGCCCAATATCCTTATTCCGATCGTCACCGTGCTGGGGATCGAATTCGGCACTCTGATCGCCTTCGCGACGGTAACGGAATCCATCTTTGCCTGGCCTGGTCTGGGCAAGTTAGTCATCGACGCCATCGTCAATCTCGATCGCCCGATTGTGGTGGCCTACCTGCTGTTTGTAGTGGCCTTGTTTTTGGTGCTCAATCTGGTCGTGGACATCATATACGCAGTGCTTGATCCGCGCGTGCGTCTGCAAGGTGAGGAGACTTGAGGGAGGCGAAGGCCATATCCGCTGCAAAAACGGAAACCGGACTGTTTTCCAAGTTGGTGCGGTCACACTTGTCGCGCCCCACGACGCTGATCTCGGGAATTCTGCTTTTGCTCATTGTCGCCTCGGCGACTTTCGCCCCCCTGGTCGCGCCCACCGACCCTTATGATCTCGCGACGGTCAGTGTGCTGGACGGACGGCTTGCGCCAGGCGAAGAGATGCTTGACGGAACGGTCGCCTGGCTGGGCACAGACGGGGCAGGTCGCGATGTTCTGAGTGCCATTATCTTTGGGCTTCGCACCAGCCTGACCGTTGCCGTCAGCAGCGCCCTCATCGCACTGACCGTCGGGCTCGTGGTTGGGCTGACCGCCGCCTTTTACGGCGGGCGGATTGACGCGTTCCTGATGCGGATTGTCGATATTCAGCTGTCCTTTCCGGCCATTCTGGTTGCGCTCGTGCTGTTGGCGTTGTTGGGCAAGGGCGTTGACAAGGTCATCATTGCGCTCGCCATCGTGCAGTGGGCACTCTATGCGCGCACGGTACGCGCCGCCGCCATGGTGGAAAGACGCAAGGAGTATTTCGAGGCGGCCATCTGCTTGGAACTCGGCAACGCCCGCATCATCTGGAAGCACCTTCTGCCCAACAGCGTCTCGTCGCTGATTGTGTTGGCGACCTTGCAAACGGCGCACTCCATCTCGATCGAGGCTACGCTCAGCTTTCTCGGTGTGGGCGTGCCCATCACCGAACCATCGCTCGGTTCGCTGATTTCGAATGGTTTCGACTACATCCTGTCGGGTGCTTATTGGATCACCTTCTTTCCGGGTGTCATGCTGCTCGCGACGGTTGCTGCGATCAACGTCTTTGGTGACCAGCTGCGCGCAATGATCAATCCAAGGCTTTCGAAATGACACTGACAAACCTTTTGTCCATTCGGGGGCTGAGGACCGAATTTTCAACCCCCGACGGACCGCTGGCTGCAGTTAACGGTGTCGATCTTGAAATCGCGCGCGGCGACGTGCTCGGCATCGTTGGGGAATCCGGTTCCGGCAAGACTGTTCTTGGGCTGTCCATCATGGGGTTGGTGGACAGACCGGGCCGCGTCACAGCGGGGCGTATTACGTTCGACGGCACTGATGTCACCATTTTTTCCGAGGCGCAGTGGCAAGGCCTTCGCGGCAACAGGATCGCGATGATCTTTCAGGACCCGACCACGAGCCTGAACCCGGTGCAGCGCATTGGCACGCAGATGATTGAGGCCATCCAGGCCCATCGTGACGTCTCCTCCGGCACCGCACGGCAGATCGTTCGCGCGGCGATGGTGCGCGTCGGGATCAACAGCCCCGATGAAAGGTTGGAGGCCTATCCACACCAGTTTTCCGGCGGGATGCGGCAGCGTGTGGTCATTGCCATCGCGCTGCTTAACGGGCCGGACCTGATCATCGCGGACGAACCGACGACGGCGCTGGACGTCACTGTGCAGTCGCAAATCCTGCGTGACATGCGGCGGCTCTGCAGTGATTCCGGCACGGCGTTGATTTGGATCTCCCACGACCTGGGCGTTGTTGCTCAGATCTCCCACCGCGTGGCCGTGATGTATGCGGGCCGCATCGTGGAACAGGGGGCAACGGTGGAATTGTTGAAGTCACCGTCCCATCCCTACACTGCGGGGTTGATTACCAGCATGCCGGCGAACTCTCCTCGCGGACAACGTCTGATCTCCATTCCCGGCGGTCTGCCGCAACTCTCGAACCTGCCAAAGGGTTGCTCCTTCGCGCCGCGCTGCGCCCATGCCACACAGGCCTGCGAAGTGCTGCCGGACCTGTCCTTCACGTCACCCGATCATGCCGTTCGCTGCGTATTTCCGCTACATGTTGGGGCTGCCCGTGCCGAAAGTGATTGAACTCAAATCTGTCCGGCGCAGTTTTGGCAGGAAGCCAGACCTGGCGGATCGGATTGCAACCGCATTTGGTGCAAAATCAACGGCCCACGTGGTGCAGGCCGTGGATGGTGTTGATCTGACGATAGAGCAAGGCGAAGTGCTGGGGCTTGTGGGCGAATCCGGCTGTGGGAAATCCACGCTAGGGCGTCTTGTGGCGGGTATTCTGCCGCCCGATTCCGGCGATGTTCTGTTCAACGGCAAACCCATGGCGGACAAGACCAAAGAGAAGACCGGCACGGGACTGGGCGTTCAGATGATCTTCCAGGATCCCGCCGCCGCACTTGACCCACGTCAGCGCATTGTTGATGCGATCACCGAAGCTCCCATTGCTCATGAGCTGATCCGAAGGTCCGAGGCACGCGCCTTCGCGGTCGAGGCGCTCGCCCGCGTCGGCCTGCACGACGATGCGCTGGACCGCTATCCGCATCAGTTTTCTGGGGGACAACGTCAGCGAATCTGCATTGCGCGCGCGCTGGCGGTCAATCCGGTCGTCGTTGTCTGTGATGAATCTGTGGCCTCTCTGGACGTGTCAGTTCAGGCACAGGTCATAAACCTGTTTCTTGATCTGAGGGACAGTTTGAACCTGTCGTATCTGTTCATCAGCCACGACATCAGCGTGGTCGAGCATGTATCGGACCGAATTGCAGTGATGTATCTGGGGCAGATCGTGGAAATTGCCGCCACCGTTGACCTGCTGGCGAATCCCATGCACCCCTATACTCGGGCTCTGCTGAACGAGGTTCCCTCGCTGGACAGGCCCTTGTCCGAGGAACACACGCTCGAGGGGGAGTTGCCCTCGCCGATTTCGCCCCCTTCAGGCTGTCGGTTCCACCCAAGATGTCCCATCGCGATGGAAGAATGCCGGTCGCGGGCACCGCGACTGTTGCCCCAGCCATCTGGCCATCAGGTCAGCTGCCTGGCCGTTCATGAAGAGACCTGACAGGTAGCTTGGCTGATTGTTCTTCCTTGACATCACTTCGCGGCAAGCACGATTTGGCGGAAATCAGATCTTCTCAGATCCAGGGCCGATGTTGTGCCGTCAAGGGATGAGCGTCGCGGGAAAACGGGACAGGGCAATCGAAATCAGCTCAGAACCGTCTTCACCGAAGGGAATGTCGGTTCTGCGCAGATCGCGATCATTCCGAAGCTTTCCAACTGTTCTCTTCGCTTGGCAAAAACGTCAGCTTCCGTGGATTCAACTCTTCGATCGCTGTTTGATCCAAATCGCCGTTACTGGATTGGACACCACGAAAGGAAGCCTGATGCATACACGAACCGTTCACAGGATTGCATATTTGAAGCCGCAAACACGTGACCGCAGATAGCGAGACCACCCACGACACCGATTCTGATGTCGTGGTAGGAACGTCGGTCACCCGACGCCCACTGCTCGGATCCGGTATTCTGGATTACGTGTGTAAGGGATTGCCAACGTCAATTGCGAACAGACGCGAATTTGACTGTCCACCAATCAGCGATGAGTCCGCCGAAAATGAAAAAGCAGCAAGCACTCCGTCAATTCGGCATTCCGCGAAAAACTGATCAAGCACATTCTGGTTTGTGAACTGTTGAAGCGGTCCTGGCGAAAAGGAAATTGCTCGATCGAAATATCGAAACCTGAAGACGACCGGGCCGGTAATGACCTGATTGCTGAGTGCAACGGGCACGTACGCCATATCCAGTTGAAGACGTCCTTGCGTGGCTCCCGAACCTCACGCCAGACAGTCAATCTTCTTCTGGCGGAAAAGCCGTCCGGCTGTGTCGTCTGAGTCTAATTCGATCCCGATTCCCTCGAACTCGGACCGTTTCTGTTTTTCGGTGGCAATCCTGGACAGAATCTGCCGGCTCTCGACTTTCACAGAACCGCAAAGCACGCCAACGGTGTCGGTGTGAGTCCGGTCCCGAAGGATGTCGGCGGTTACCGCGGATTGCGCAAGATGCCGCGCACGGCCGGTGTCGAGCTTGTCTTTGTCGAGGCGAACGGCCGCTATCACCGGAAACTGAATGGGTTTGTTGCGGGCAACATTTCGCGGGAATCTGCGTTACTTCTTTGATGCCCCACTTCCACTCCGAAGTGCAACACCGGCCATTTCCGCAGCGAGCGCGCAGCCCGGGTGCCGAAGATGGCTCTGTGATGGCGAATCCAGGCCCCGGGCGCCCGAGATGCGGCCCCGGCCCGAATGGCGTCCGCCCTTCCAGTTCGGCTTCTTCCCGCGGCGGCGCAGGAACAGGTAGAGCCGCCCGCCGGCCTTCCGGTCGGCGCGGACGTGCTGGCATATCCACTCCCGGCCCGCCATCGGGATGCCCTCCTTGCGGAAGCGGCCGGCGGTCCGGTCCGGGCTCCAGCCCTCCGCAAGCCTGTCCTCCGCCGTCCGCCACCGCTCCCGGCATCATCTTCCTGGCAACGGACGAGGCGGCGCCGCGCCGCGCCGAGGCCTTGCCCTGCGCCTGCCTGTGCCTGTAGCCGCGCCCGCCGCCGTTGCGCCGGATCTCGCGCCAGACAGTCGTCCGGTCCCGGCCGATCTGCCGGGCAATGGCCGGAGTCGGACAGCCCGCTTTTCCTCAGCGCGTATATCTGGCATCGTTCGCCATAGGTCAGGTGGTGGCAGCCGCTCGGCATGACAGTCTCCATGCTTCATACACAGGGACTGTCGCCGCCATCTGGCCGATTTGCAACATCCTGCGCCGAAGGACGCAGGTCGCCACCACTTCTGGTGTTGCACTTCAGAGTGGAACGGGGGATGTGAATTTCACCGCAGGAAAATGGAAATTGAAGACAAACCGGACCGCTCGCAGAACCAGGCTGCGAAAAAGCGCACAAGATACTGACGCTAGCGGATAGACGGTTCGGGAAGCCCCGATTCACGGCCCCGGCGTCGACCCGTTTGACGCTGTCTCCGACACTGGGGAGTTGTTTGCCAACGTGCAGCAACGGCAAGGGCATTTAACCTAATACTTCATTTCGGTCAGGATGGAACGGGTCGACTCCGGAATAGGTGAAACGATGCCCAGTCTTGGAATTGAGCAGCTTCGGCGCCTGGATCGTCGAAGGTGTCCACGTTGCCAGAAACGTTTACAGAGCAGATGGAGCGGATGCCTGGCGCAATCATTGCGGGATTGGGGTCGCCATGACCCGGCAAGTCGAAATCAAGCGCGGTGGCCGAGGTTCCGAAAAGGAAAAGTGAATGAAAAATGTGGGTGCGGAATGCAAAGCGGTACTCAGGGCATGGTACCGTCAACGGCAACGCCGTAAGGAGGCTTGGATACGAAACCAGAATCTACATGTGGGCATTCGCGGAAAGGGGATGCCCGGAGGGAGGATCCATGCCGGAAGCTCGGGAGGCGAAAAGCCTTGCTGTTCTGATTGATGCCGACAACACCAGCGCCAAACACGCTCAGGCGATCTTCGATGAGATTGTCAAGTTGGGCGAAGCGAATGTGCGGCGCATCTACGGCGACTTTTCGGACAAGCGCCTTTCCGGCTGGGACGGAGCGGTCAAGTCGCTGGCAATCCTGCAGCACCAGCAGCGCAGCAATTCGAAAGGCAAGAACGCCTCCGATATCGCGCTGGTGATTGATGCGATGGATCTCATGTACAAGCAAACGCTCGACGGGATTGTGCTTGTCAGTTCGGACAGCGACTTTACGCGGCTGGCCCAGCGCCTGCGCGAGGACGGCTTGGAAGTGTACGGGTTCGGCGAACGCAAGGCTGTCGAGGCATTCCGCAATGCGTGCAACCGGTTCATTTATGTCGAGAACCTCATGGAGGTCGAACCGGAGGCGAAGGAAGCCGGGACGGATCAAGCCAGGACGACCGCGCAAAAGAAAGATCCCCCCAACAAGGCTCGAAATATCATTGCTGGCGCTATCGGGGAACCCGACGCTGACGGGTGGGAAAACCTGGGCAACATCGGACAACGCATTCAAGGCACGCATCCTGACTTCGATCCGCGCAGCTACGGCTGCGCAAACTTGAGCACGCTGGTTGAGAAATCGGGCGGGTTCGATATCCGAAAGGAACGGGGTGCCGTCCATGTCCGTCGAAAGGTTACCTCGGTAAAGGGTCTAGGCGCCGTGAAGGGTTCGAAGGTGTGACCTGGGCAGAACAAGATGCAGAAGCGTGGATCGAGGCCCGGATCGCAAGCATGCCCAACTGGAGGAGCTTGCTGCGAACGAGAATTTAGAATGCGAGCCAGGTTCGTATGCTCCGACCCAACACGTGAAGCCCGGGATAGGCAGTTTCCACCTTCGGAATTGAGCAATACCAAAACCGGAAATTAATGACTCATGAACAAAACATGAACATCATGCGGGGTGCGGCCGGTGCCGGCGTCCTGCATCTTGTGGTTGTCGTGCAAACAGTCACAGGAGGAAGCCGTGCCGGCTGGCATCGAGATCACGAACACCGACCACACGGCGGCCGAGATTAGGGCATTGGCCCGAAAGCGCAGGAACCGGGCGGAGGCTCGACGCCTGGAGGCGATTGCGCGGGTGATGGACGGCGGCGGGGGAGCCGTGGGGAGATTGCGCGGCGGGCGAGGGTCGACAGGCAGACGCTGTGCGACCGGTTCAGCCGGTGCAATGCCGAGGGGCCGGCCGGCCTGAAGAGCAGGCCGGGCCGCGGGCGCCCGTCGATGCTGAGCGAGGTCCAGCGCGCCGAGGTCGGGCGCTGGCTCGAGAACGGCCCGCAGGACGGCGTTCCGGCATGGACGGTCGGGTTGGTCAGGAACAGGATCAGGCACTTCTTCGACATCGTGATGTCCCGGGAGGCGGTTCGCTGCCTGATGCGGGCGCTGGGTTTCCGTCGTCTTTCGCCGCGGCCGCTTCATCCCAAGGCCGATCCGGATGCTCAGGAGGAATTCCGCAGCGGTTTCAGTGCCGTTGCGACCGCATCGCTGCCGGAGGGCACGGACCCGGCCAGCGTGGACGTGTGGTTCCAGGACGAAGCGCGCCTCGGCCGGAAGGGGATGCTGACCCGGGTGTGGGCGCGCCGGGGAAGCCGTCCCCGGGTGCAGAGGGACCATCGCTGCGGATGCCGCTGCCTGTTCAGCGCGATCTGCCGGGAAGGCGGCACCTCGGCCGGTCATGTCTGCGACAAGGCGAACACCGACGAGATGAACCGCCATCTCGCCGACATCGGCAGCGTCGTGCCGCAGGGCCGCCACGCGCTGGCGGTTCTCGACGGCGCCGGCCGGCACCGTTCGAAGAGCCTGGAGATCCCGGACAACGTTTCGCTGCTGCTGCCGCCGCCGTACAGTCCGGAACCGGACCCGGTCGAGACCGTGTTCCAGTTCCTCAAGCAGGGCAATTTCGCGAACCAGGTCTTCGCCACGGCCGCGGATGTCAAGGACAAGGTCGGCACGGTCTGGGAGACATTCGCAAGCACGCCCGGCCGGATCGCTTCGCTCGGCAAGCGAAGCTGGGCAAGACTGGTCAGCACACCCGCAGTTCAACCCGTCCAGCACGCCTCGCCGCGTGATTAATTTCCGGATTTGGTATAATTTGTGCAGCGCAACAGGGTAGATTTTCCGGAGCCGCTCGGACCAATGACCACCAGAGTTTCGCCGGATTCGATCTTGAGGTTTATGCCACACAAGACCTCGTGATCACCAAAGGACTATCGGAGGTTCTTGATCCGGACAACGGGCTCAGGCATCACTCGAGCCCTTGCCATCGTGACCCTGCCCGTGATCTTTGTGTTCCGGTCGTTGTTTTGCCCGGATATCCAGTCGCCATGCGCAGGAGTCAACGTCTTGTCCATTGCGCCGGGATGGAAAACAGGAAAGAGGCCGGCGAGAACAATGTCTGTACCGGCACGGACTACATTAACGACGGGGAGGGTGGTGAACCCGAAAGGCGATGCGCCAATTGCGGGAGAATGTAATGCCAACCATGACTGATCGTGACGAAACTCTGCCCAATCTCCTGCGATTCGATCCGACTCTTCTGGAAACTCGTTCAAACCCCTATCCGCATTACAAGTGGTTGCGCAGGACTTCGCCGGTTCATTTCGGTGTTTCCGGAGACCGGAAGCGGAATGGTTGCTGGTATGTGACGCGCTTTCGCGATGTTGAGGCAGCACTAAGAAACCCGCGCCTCAGTAGTGAAACGATCGCGTCGAACAAGTCGGAGCTGAGTGACAAACTGTTTGAAGCCACAAAACACTGGATGTTCATGCGAGACCCGCCGACGCATAGCAGGATGCGGAACCTGGTTGCGGGCCAGTTCATGCAAAGGCCGATTGCTGATCGCAGGGAGGATTGCGTCGTTGCCGCCGAATTGGTTCTGAATCATATTTCGCAGTTCGACTCCGTCGATCTGGTGAACGACGTGGCGATGCCGCTTGCGGTCTTAAACGTGACCAGGAAACTTGGTGTGCCCAATGAGGACAGTGAAAAGTTCTATCCCTGGACGAAAGCACTGTCTCGCCTCATCGAGTTTGAGAAAAGCAGCGAGGTTTTCGAGGATGCCTTGGTCGCGGTGGCCGAGATGGAGTCTTACCTGAATGCGCTTGTCGAACGCCGTCGCGAAAACGCAAATGATGATTTGATATCCTATATGCTTTGCAACCTCGAAGAGGGCAAAATAACGAGCGACGAATTGGTAGGCACGTTGACGCAATTGCTCTTCGGCGGAAACGAACCGGTCACGCAGTTCATCGTGCTGGCTGTCCGCGCGCTTGTGGACCATCCCGAACAGACGCAAAGCTGGGTGGAAGGCGAAATCAATGACCGTTCCGCAATTGACGAGTTGTTGCGCTACGACGGACCTGTACAGTTGACACAGAGAGTTGCTCGAGAGAGTTTCGACCTTCATGGCGAACGCATACGAGAGGGAGACCAAGTGGCGCTGGTCTTCGGCTCGGCAAACCACGATCCGGAACAGTTCGAAGATCCCGAGACATTGCGTCTCAACCGATTTCCAAACCGTCACTTGGGATTTGGCGGTGGAATTCACACTTGTATCGGCGCGAGCCTTTTGCGCGAGATTGCAGCTTGCTTCCTGGTTCCATTCTTTCGCCGGTATCCGCAAATCAACATATCGGATCAGGAGTTCGCGTGGACGCCTAGCGTTGCCGTGAGGGGGTTCGAGAGGTTGATGATCAACCTGAATTGACGCACTGTATCGAAAGTGGTGCTGAATTGGGACAATGCGAGCCGATTTCAAGTCTCCCAAAACCGTCTTGCGATTTGGAATGCGAACAGGAGGGCCAGAAGAAAAATGAGTGACGATTCAATACTTTACTTGCAAAAGGGTCCCGCAAGCCTGACCGAAATGACGGGTTTGGAGGTGGAGAATGCATTGGAATCCACAAAGAGGATATTCATTCCCGTCGGCGCGACAGAGCACCATGGGGCGCACCTGCCAATGGGAACTGATTCCATGGAAGCGCGGGAGATTTGCCGTAGGGCGAAAATCATTCTAGATGCCGACGACTGCCCGATTGTTCTTGGACCGACAATCCCTTTCGGCACATCCAGTTTTCACATGGCGTTTCCCGGAACGATTTCACTTAGCTCGGCCACCATGTCCCGCCTGCTACACGAGGTCTGCATGAGCCTCTACAAGGGTGGATTTCGAGACTTCCTGCTTGTGCATGGCCATGACGGGAATTTGCCGTCGATGATGGTGGCTGCACAGGACATTGTCGATGCAACCCCAGACGCACGAGCGGTTGTGCTGAACTGGCTCGCACCACTTTCCAGAGTCTACCACACCATTCAGAAATCGAAAAAGGGCGAAGGGCATGGCGGGGAGGGGGAAACATCCCGAATTCTGGTAACCCACCCGGAATTGGTTCATCCCGAGCGGCAGGTGGCGCATCATCTTGATCCGGACTTGATGCGCAAGATCCAAGGCCCGGAGCATGTTAAAACCGGTGGCGGCATATTTTATGCAACCCGCAGCTATCGGGAGCATACGCCGTATGGTCATATCGGTGATCCCTCAATGGCTGCCGAAGACACAGGCAACAAGGGATATGACGTCATTGTCGACTGGATTGTAGAGGTCGCCAAACGTGACTTTGGTGAGACTTGAGTCTTTCGGTCCCGAGCATTTCAATGCACGGTTCCCAGTTCTCTTGCGGCGTTGAGAGTGTTTCGGGTTTTCAGCCAAAATTGACTATAGACTTGCGAATTGCGCCGAACACGGCGTGTGTCTGCGCGAAATCCAACACCAAGCGCCATCCTTCACGCGGCCCCTCTTGCGAAGTCGTAGTGTCGTGCCCGAATGACATTCGTGCAGTTGGCGACAACGCGCCTATTGGCTGCACAGACTCCCGCCGCCGCATTGGGCCAAGCGGATTCGGTTGCAATCCGCATACGCTAAATTTTGGTTCTTCCGGTCCGTCGCACACTTTTTTTTCGAGTAGTCATGATGGCACCTCTCGTGGCGATTTCCGATTCGAAATCCATGGCGGAACGACAAATCATGCGGCCGCGACGCAGGCCAAAACCGCCAGAATTTTAATGTGCGCGCGGATCAGTGTTGTCTCAAGGTTCAAAGTGTGGGTGTAAATTTGACATGGCGACGTTTTGGGCTCATGCTGCGAGAGGCCGGCGCGGCGTTGCCGTTGGCAGCCAGAGCTTCCCGCGCACGGTCGAACCGGCCTGAGAGGATCAGCGCCCGAAAGGTCATGATCGCCTGGCCGCCCTCCATGCTCCATCGCATGCCCGAGCCCTTGAATCTCCTTGTCACGATGCTCCTGTTCGCGGCCTCGACGACACCGCTGCAGATCGGGAGATCGCGGTCCTTCAGGGCCCGGCAGCGCATGCGCGATCCGTTCCTGCGGAAGAATTCCGGCTCCCGCTCAACATCCGCGCGGCCGCGGCTGCACCCGTCCTGCAGGCAGCGCATGGCCCGGACGGCCCGTTCCCCCCGTCGTGCCCGGTCGTCAGCACCCCGCGCCGCCTCCGGAGCCAGGCGTCCGGATTACGCGCGGACTGCGCGGCGACATGAAGATGCCCGTTCGCGTGCCATGCGTCGAGAACCTCCGCACGGGGATCCGGCTTCGCAGGGAAGTCCCGGCTCGACAGCGCCCCGCCGGCCGCCGCCGCCGGCACCAGGTCCGGCCGCAGATCCCGGATCCGCGCGACCTCCGCCGTCAGCCGCGCCTTCAGGCCGGACATGCCCGCCTCCGGCATGCGCGCCAGGCAAACGCCGCCAATGCGCGTCCCCTCCCTGTCGGGGAAGGAGACCGTCCCGCAGGAGGCCTCGCGCCGGCATGCCCCCGGCCTCCCGCACCTGCGCCATCGCCGCATCCTCGGCCTCGCTCCAGCGCTCGTGAACCGCACGCGCCGGATCCTGCAGCGCGCTCGCCGACGGCGTGGCGTCATCGCGCCGGTCTTCCGCAGCAGCCGTTCCGCATCCTGGCAGGCGCAGCGGGCCACCGCCGCCGCCGCCGCCGCCTCCGGCCGCGTCATCCAGCCTCCCGTCAGCCCGAGACCCTCGTCCACCGGCATCCATGACGCCGCTTCGCCGCGTCGGCGGAAGCGGCTGCGCTCATGGCCCGCCTTCCCGAGCAGGGTCGTGACGGTCCCTTGCGCGGCGGCGGCCCGGCGCCGGGACCTGCCGTCCCGCACCAGCCGGGGCGCGGCGTCGTCGCGGGCCTCAATCAGGTTCCGCAGGATCTCCCGCCCGGTCGCCGCGACGGTGTCGAAAACCGGCATCCCGACCTCGGCAAGGCCGCACGCGGCACCGGCCACGGCAAGGCGTTCGAGGACCTCGCGGCAGACGTCCGCAGCCGCCGCATCGGCGATTCCGGAAATGCCGGGAGGGTTGGACAGCGCTGAACGGGTGCGCGAAAGCGTCATCGGGAATGCTCCCTGCTTCGGCGAAAAGCCGGTCTCTGCAACTCGCCGCGCGACAGCGTTGTCGTGCAGAAGGAACATTCCCGAAATCCCCCGATGGCGACAGGAATCCGCGCCGGTCCGGATTCTTGTCACCTCAACCGGCCAAAACACGCCGAAACGCCCGCTTTCGCCTGATTCGCAGCCGCCAAGTCCCCCCATCCGCGCCAGATCATGTCGCCATGAGGGATTCACACCCCAAAGTGTTTGACAGTTTGACCAACGTGTGATGGTGTCAACCGATGGTGGTTTCCGAGTGGGCATCGCTGCAGTCCAGTGACAAGAGGGATGGTTTGCCACTGAAAACACGAGCCAGTTCGGAACTGGATTTTGTCGGCAAATCCGATATGCCTGATGCCTGACACCGTTGTAATTCGGAGATTGGATTTGGGGTGTCCGCGTCCGAAGTTTCTCGCGAACATTCTTCATTCAAAGGGGCGGCTTCGAGCCGTTGCGTTGGATTGCCCAATGGTAAGGCGACACCCATTTCCAAATGCAACCCAAATGGCGACAAGTTTCTTCGGAGGCGATACGAACTTCAACTGCTCTGCCGGTGGGCGAGAGCAATCAAGCGACTATTCTCGCCAAATTGTGAAACTGTGTTCCACGGATTCGCCGACCTCGGGCACTCGACCATGCCCGTGGAAGGTACATTCTCGGGACGGTCGATTGGCGGAACTGCAACGGACATGCTGCCCGAGCGAGGGCACAATGGTGAAACCCGGTCCGAATTTCATAACGACGTGACAAGCCTTCCCGGTGGGGTGAAAGTGAAATCCAGTTCAATCTCCCTGACCCCGTTTGACGTGATCGAGCTTGTCAGGCGACCTGACGGGCGAAGGCAGCTTGAAGTGAAGCGTGCCGTATCGAGCGATGCGAAACGATTTTGCTTCTGCCGAGCCACGATTTGCAACAACTTTGGCGAAGCGCACGACGGGCAAGGACTCACATCATGACTGCAAAAAGATTTCCGGTTCTCTCGCCAAGGGCACCGGTTCCATCGAGCAATTACAGCCAGGCAATTGCGACAGGGAACCTGCTTGTAACCTCCGGTTATCTTGGTACGCATCCTGACGGCACGGGCATTGTGCAGGGCGGTTTCGAGCCGGAACTGCGTCAAGCGCTCGACAACGTTACAGCCGTTCTCGAGGCGGCGGGATGCGCTTGGGAGCATGTGGTGCGAATCAACGTGTCGCTGGTTGACATAGCGCGATTCGAAGACATGGATCGTGTATTCTCCGAATATGCCGTTCCGCCATATCCTGCGCGAAACACCATCGGCGTGAAGGAGTTGTGGGGAGGCGGTCAGGTGGGAATCGATGTCATTGCAGTCCTGCCAGACAAGGCCGGGCGCAAATGAGCCGAGGGACCAACGGACTCGAAGCCATGAATGCGGACGAAGCTGTTCGCCTTACCCAGAAATTGATTTCGATTCCGTCGCCGCTTTGGCAGGAATCCGAAATCGCACGCTGGATCGGTGTGTGGATGAGTGAGCGCGACTTCGAGGTTGAGCTTCAGGCAGTCCCCTTGCGGGATGGTCGGGTGACGCACCAAACCATAGGCACGCTGAAGGGTGACGGTACGGGGCCGAACCTGATGCTCTGCGGGCACACTGATACAAGCGACTGGAACGGACGTCCGTACCGGGAAGAGGAATGGCGACACGATCCATGGTCGGGAGAAATCAGCAACGGCAGGGTCTACGGCCTCGGAGCGATCAACATGAAGGCGGGACTCGCAGCCATCATGGTGGCCGCGGACTGGGTACGCCGATCAGGACGATCCCTGAAAGGCGACCTCATCGTCGCGGCGGTGGCTGCTGAAACAGGTGGCGGTGTCGGGGCAATCCATCTTTGCGGCACGGGGCTTCGCCCGGATTACTGCATCGTGACCGAGGCAGGAAACCTCGACGTTGGCGTGATTTCGACCGGCTACGTTCAGGGCAAAATATTGGTCAAGGGCGAGTTCAAAGCTCGAGTTCCGTATGTAAACCCGATCGAGAAGGCCGCCCTGCTGATCGACCGAGTTGGACAGTCCTATGCACCGCTCAGGTCGCGCAAGGACGGCGGCTGGATCACTTTCGATCCGCACCCGCTGATTCCCGGATATCCGAGAATGTCGTTTCGAGGGATTTCGCATTTCCAGGATGTCACGGAGCTTGAGTTCGACCTGCGCATCGTTCCCGGAATGACGGAAGAAACGGTGGTGTCCGATTTATTGGGCCTGTTGTCCGGCATCGCTGCGGAGGATCCCGGTTTCAGTGCGGAACTTGTCGTGCCCCTTTCGAAAGGCCAGCCGAACATGCCGGCGCGGGCGGCAACCGACGCGGACCTGCCTTTGGTCGTGGAACTGGTCAAGGCCCACAGGCACGTTTCCGGCAGCGAACCGGTCATAGGAGCTGGCCACCGGATCGGCGCGACTTCGGATGCCTGTCATTTCAAGGGCGTCGGTATCCAGTGTGTCGAATACGGACCAGGTTTCATTCCAACTTGGCCGATGGTCGACGAGTGCATCGAAATTGCGCAGGTCGAAACCGCTACGCGGGTACTGGCCGAAGCCGCCTTGCGTCTTGTCGCGGCCGACGGATATGCGACACAAGGCGGCACGTCATGAGTAGCAGGCAGATTGCACCGGCCAAGGCCTTGGACATCTATTCCAGGATGAACCGGATCCGCCAATTCGAACAGAAAGTCGGAGAACTGTTCCGGAGCGGCCAGCTTCCCGGTTTCGTGCATCTCTACGTAGGAGAGGAAGCGATTGCGGCCGGCGTCTGCGCTACGCTGAACGACAACGACTACATCGTTTCGACCCACCGCGGCCACGGCCACGCAATTGCCAAAGGCGGCGACGTCAACCGCATGATGGCGGAACTGTTCGGGAAAGCGACCGGTTACTGCAAGGGCAAGGGCGGATCAATGCATATCGCCGATTTCAACATCGGCATGCTGGGCGCCTGCGGAATCGTTGGCGGCGGAATACCAATCTGCGTTGGTGCCGGTCTTTCGGCGACCTACAATGGAACGGACCAGGTCTCCGTGGCGTTTTTTGGCGACGGCGCAGCCAACGAGGGCAGCTTTCATGAGTCTCTAAATCTCGCGGCAGCCTGGGAGTTGCCATGCATCTTTATATGCGAAAACAACCTGTACGGTGAATTCACGCCCTTTGAAAAAACGACGAAGGTGCCGGATCTTGCCGAAAGGGCGGCAGGGTACGGAATGCCTGGCATTGCAATCGACGGCTGTGACGCATTCGCCGTACATGAGGCAGCTGAAATCGCCGTGGAACGGGCACGCCGCGGTGAAGGCCCAACGCTCATCGAAGCAAAGACCCACAGAATCGGGGATCATGCCGAGGGTGAGGCTGCATTCCTTGGCGGGCAGGAGTACAGGCCGCAGGAGGAGCGCGAACAGGCGCTTGCCGCCGACCCACTTCCGCGAATGCGGTCATCCCTGATCGATCTTGGCCTTGCCAGCGCAACTGAACTCGATGAACTTGAAACCGCCGTTTCCGAAGCAATCGAGCACTCTGTGGAGTTTGCGCGCGGGAGCGAACGCCCGGAATTCTCGGTGCTCGATGAAGACTGTTGGGCCTGAAGGGTGGGCTGCGATGGCAAGAAAAACCTATATCAAGGCGATCAACGAGGCACTTTCCGAGGAGATGAAGCGCGATCCCAGCGTGCTGCTAATGGGAGAGGACGTGCAGTTGGGCGTATTTGCGGGCACTCGAGGGCTGCATGCAGAATTTGGCGATCGCCGCGTGCGAGACACGCCGATCTCCGAGCTGGCTGTTGCCGGGGCAGCAGTCGGAGCGGCGGCGACGGGCCTGCGCCCGGTTGTCGACCTGATGTTTGGCACGTTTCTGTATCTTGCTTTTGATCAGATTGCCAACCAGGCCGGATTGATGCGGTTCATGTTTGGCGGGCAAACGACGGTTCCGGTGGTCTACATGACACAAAATGGCGGCGGCGTTTCGGCCGGTGCCCACCACAGCCAGCCGGTTCACCAGTTCTTCATGAACATGCCATTGATCAAGGTCGTTGTTCCTTCGACGCCGTATGACGTCAAGGGGTTGCTCAAGGCTGCGATTCGCGATGACAACCCGGTTGTCTTTCTCAATCAACTGTCGCTGGGCGGACAAAGGGGGGAGGTGCCGGACGAGGAGTACATCGTTCCACTTGGTCGCGCCGATATCAAGCGGCAGGGCCGCGACGTATCGATATGCACGGCAGGCCTCATGGTCCACCGATCACTGGCCGCCGCCGAAATCCTTGCCCGTGACGGTATCGAAGCCGAGGTCATTGACTTGCGAACGCTCAAGCCCTGGGATGTCGAGACCGTGCTGCAAAGCGTAAAGCGCACTGGGCGATTTGTGGCAGTAGACGAGGCATTTCCAGTCTGCAGTGCCGCGTCGGAATGGGCCGCCACCGTCGCGGAACAAGGTTTTGGGGATTTGGTCGCTCCGACCCTGCGGGTTGCAAACAAGCCGGTTCCCATTCCATTCAATCCGGCGCTTGAATCCGAAGTCCTGCCCGGTGTTGAAGACATTGTCGAAGCCGTGAATCGCGCGGTTTCCTGGAAAGGGGGAAACTGACTTGGCACGCATGAAGCTTCTGATGCCCAAGTTCGGGATGACAATGACTGAAGGCACTATTGTCGAGCAGTTCAAGAATCCCGGCGACCTAGTTGCTACCGGCGACGAGATCCTGAGCGTGGAAACGGAGAAAGTGGTAACGGTAATCGAGGCTCCAGCGGACGGGACAATTGTCGAGATCCTCTGCCGGCAGGGTGACGACGTGCCTGTCGGAGAGGTGATCGCGATCATCGAAACCTGAAGGAACGTGCTCGACTCCAAGCGCCGCCAAAGAAGGCAATGCTGTGGCAAGAGGAATGACATTTGACCAGCGCTACCTGCTCATCTTACCGGCAGGCGTGCTCTTTGTGGTCTTCATGATCATTCCCTTGATCCTCTACTTCGCGATCGGATTCAACCCGTCTCAGCGCGGTATCATCGAGATTTCGTCGACGTTTACGCTCGACAATTTTGCCCGCTTCTTCACGACGAAGCTGTTTCTCGACTCCCTGAAGAACAGCCTGATGCTGGGCGTGTTTAGCGTCGTGTTCTGCGTATTGCTGGGCTATCCGCTCGCGTTCATCGTTGCACGAACGAGGCGACAGAGAACCTTCCTGATACTGGTCGTTCTGGTGCTGGCCGCCATGCAGCTTGACATGACGGTGCGACTCTACGGAATCACGACAATCTTTGGCAACAGCAACGGACTCCTGAATCAGCTCCTGGCAGCGCTGGGTCTGCCGAAAATCACGTTCCTGTACAACATGATCGGCGTGACAATTGGGACCGTGCAGTTCACGCTTCCATTCATGATCTTTACCCTGGTCGGAGTTCTTCGAAACGTGGATGTCACCTACGAACAGGCGGCGCGAAGTCTCGGGGCATCCAGATGGAGAGCCTTCTTCGATGTGACGCTTCCACTCTCATTGCCAGCCATCATCTCCGGCTCGGTCATCGTGTTTGCACTTGCCGTCGCAGGTTACTTGGTTCCGTCCCTGCTTGGATCGTCCCGGATACCCACGCTCGCCATCCACCTGTACCAGCAAGTAAACGACATGGGATTCTGGCAGTTTGGCGCAAGCATCGGCTTCATTCTGTTTTCGGTGAGCTTCGGTGCCATCGTACTTGTCTACAGGTTCGCCGGCCGGAGCATGGGAGTCTGACGGCATGGCTGACCGAATCGAGAGCGAACGAGAATTCCCGGTGGTTTTCCTGCTGCTGGCGGGCGTCGCGCTCGTCCTCCTGCTCGGACCAGCAGCAGTGACTATTGTCGCAGCCTTCAACTCCGGAAACTACCTGCAGTTTCCGCCGCAGGGGTTCTCATTCAAGTGGATCGTTGCATTCATGACTTCGGACATGTTTCAGCACAGCTATCTGTTCTCCTTTCAGCTTGGCGCAACCGTGTCGCTGATCTCCACGCTGCTCGGAACAACCGCCGCGGTTGCAATGCGCCGGCTCTGGTTTCCGTTCAAGGGCTTTCTGCATGCCTTGTTTCTGGCACCGCTCGTACTGCCCGGCATGGTATTGGGGCTTGCAATTCTGTCATTCCTGATCGTGACCCGCTCGGGGCTGCAGCAGACTTACGCCGGACTTGTGGCAGGGCATGTCGCGGTAACATTCCCGTTCGTCTTCGCAGCTGTTTCTGCGGCGCTGGCGAGGTTCGATGAAAGTCTCGAAGAGGCAGCGCGAAGCCTTGGAGCGGGCCCGCTCAGAGCCTTCTGGGACATTACCGTGCGGGTCATCGGCCAAGGAATTCTGGCCGGTGCGACTTTTGCGTTCGCTGCCTCATTCGGGCAATTCGACGTGTCGCTGTTCCTGTCTGCTCCGGACCTGCTGCCTCTGCCCGTGGCCCTCTATAACGAGATCCGCTTCCGAACCGATCCTACCATCGCCGCGGCCGGCACGTTTGCGATTTTCACAGTCGTCGCTTCGATGGTCTTGACTTACCTCATCATGAACAGAAAACATTGAAACATGGTAGATCCGTACCCGATTCCAGCCACTTGCCTGCAAGGCGTCCCACGCCGAAGCCCGCAGATGGTGATCGAGACGGAATCTGCACTGTAGGATCAACGTGAAACGGAGGATGTTATGAGTGATTCACGCACACGGAGGACCGTCTCGGCGGTCGAGAGGCTTCAGGACAAGTATCGCGAAGGCAAGATAACACGTCGTCAGACTCTCTTGGGTCTTGCGTCCCTTGGCCTTTCCAGCACTGCAATCGTGCACGTCATGGGAGACCTCGGTATGGCCCGCGCCCAGGGTACTGGCGAACAGATTTGGGACGGCATGGCGTTTGACGCTGGCGGGGAGACAATTACGGTTGCACACTGGGGCGGCGAACTCGAGGAACTCGCGCGACGCGCTGTCATCAAGCAGTTCGAAGAGGACTTCAACTGCAAAGTGAGGTACGACAATGCGTGGCCTTGGTTCACCAAGATGTCGCTTGCCGGACCGGACAATCCGCCGATTGACCTCTACAATGGCAACCTGCCCGAGGCCATGAACCTGGATGTCCGCGGCTTCTTTGTCAGCCATGATGACATACTGGCAAATTGCCCTTCGGTTGCCGAACTGTATCCCGGGATAGCCTTTTACGGTCCCGGCGTCATCTGGGCGCTGCACGTGATGGGACTTGCCTATCGCACCGAGGTCATCACCGAGGAACCCAACACGCTGGACGCACTTTGGGATCCCGCGTACGAAGGTCGAAAGTCGATTTACGGGCCGGCCAACGACCTTCAGTCGATCCTCTTCATGTCAGTCAGCAAGATCTATGGTCGTGACGAGTACGACATGGAAACGGCATTCAGGCGGTTCGCCGAGGGCAAGCCCTGGATCATCAGTCCGTTTACCGGGGAGACCATGAACCTGATGGAGCGTGGTGAGGTCGATCTTGCCTGGCAGACCGACGGGGAAGCGCTGTTGCAGACCCAGCGCGGGCTGCCGATCAAGTGGGCGCGCTGCAAGGAGATTGCACCGTTCAACCAGATGCACTCCGCCGTGTCCCGCGGCTCGAGCCCGATGCGCAAGAAACTCGCCTACGCGCTTCTCGATCGCTATTGCTCGGCTGCGGCTGGCGACATCTGGTCAGAGGGAATCTTCTTCCATCCGATCAATCTCAACTCCAGGCTTGCGCAGCCGCTTGTTGATCAGGGATGGTCTGATCCGGCCACCGACCTGGCAACGCTCTATCGTCCCGACTGGCGCTGGTTCATCAACAACCAGACCCAGATCGTCGACACGATGAACGCAATTCTTGCGTCCTAGCAACAGTCCTGGCGGGCGGCCCCTATCGCCGCCCGCTTCGACTCGCCGTCGGAGGTGAAGGAGCAGTCGCTTGAGTTATGTCACTCTCGACTCGGTGTCCAAGACCTATGGCAGTTTCAGGGCTGTGTCTAACCTGAAGATTCAGGTGGAAGACGGTGAATTCTTCTCGCTGCTTGGACCTTCGGGCTGCGGCAAGACGACAACACTGAGAATGATAGCCGGATTCGTTCCGCCGACATCCGGGGAAGTAATTCTGTCTGGCGAAGACGTCACACGTCTGCCGCCGGAGAAGAGAAACGTTGGGATCGTATTCCAGAACTACGCGATATTCCCTCACATGACGGTCGCGCAAAACGTCGGATACGGTCTCAAGCTGCGGCGCATGGACAAGAAACTCATCGCCGAGCAGGTGGAGAGAGCGCTGCACCAGGTGAGCATGGAGGGTCTCGCGAACCGCATGCCCTCGCAGTTGTCAGGGGGACAACTTCAGCGCGTGGCGCTCGCGAGGGTGATCATACTCGAGCCAAAGCTGCTGCTGCTGGACGAACCCCTGAGTGCCCTTGACAAGAAACTGCGCGAGGAAATGCGTATCTGGCTGAAGAACCTGCAGCACGAGCTTAGCTTGACCACAATCTACGTGACTCACGACCAGGACGAGGCCTTGTTCCTTTCGGACAGGATCGCCGTAATGAGAGAAGGCGTCATTGAGCAAATCGGGACGCCGAACGAAATCTACGACTGTCCGGCCACACGGTTCGTGGCGGATTTCATCGGGGATGCCAACATCTTTCCGGCGCACCTGATCTCGCGGGACGGATCGGTGGTGCATGTCGAGACAAACGTGGGCGTCAGGGTGGCATGCGAAACATCACATGCCCTTCCGCTCAGTCTCAAGCAGGGAGCAATCCACCTTATGATTAGGCCCGAGAAGATCCGGGTCGGAACTCAGGCGGAAAACGCCGACAACAGGATCAGGGCAAGGGTAGTTGCAATGAACTACCTTGGATCGAAGAACCGAATTCTCCTGGAAGTCGAATCGGGGGAGAAAATCTTCAGCGACGTATTGAATGTTGGGGAGGAGGCGATCGATATCGGCGCCGAAACCTGGATCGGCTGGTCCTGCAGTGCCTGCCAACTCTTCGCGGAATCGCCGCCGCGGCAACACGAGGGCAAATGACTTGAAGACGGCGCTGGTTACCGGTTCGGGTCGTGGCATAGGGCGCGCGATTGCCCTGAAATTTGCCGAGCGGCACAAGGATGTCGCGGTCCTGGACATTGATTTGTCCGCGGCGGAGGAAACCGCGGCTCTCGTTCACCTGAGGGGAGGTCGTGCGGTTGCGCTCGCCGCCGATGTCACGGACCGGCGGACAGTCAATACGGCATTTGATAATGCTGTCGCGGAATTGGGACCGATTCAGGTTCTGGTGAACAATGCCGGCGTACTCGCAGTGGAGCCGTTCGAGGATCTTTCATACGAGACGTGGTCACGGGTCTTGAACGTGAATCTCAATGGTGCCTTCCATGCGAGCCAGGTGTTTGTGCGGCGGCTACTGTCATCCAGGCTTCCGGGCGCAATTGTGAACATGAGCTCCGTATCGGCAAAGATTGCGTTTAATGGATCGTCGAGCTACAATGTCTCGAAAGCCGCGATCGAGGGCCTGACGCGCTGCCTTGCGGTGGAGTACGGTCAGCACGGGATCAGGTGCAATGCGGTAGCGCCGGGGATTATCGTCACGGAAATGACAAAGCCCGCCCTCCTGGACGATGGGCTGAAGTCAGAGTGGAGGCAACGTGTTCCCATGCGCGATTTCGGTTCAATCGACAACGTTGCTGACACGGTTGTTTTCCTTGCATCAGAAGAGGCTGGTTACATCAATGGCGAAAGCATCGTAGTCGACGGCGGCGCGCTGGCCAACTGGAGCAAACCAGACGACACCACCAGACCCGTCCGGCGTACGTGGGATTGAAAGCGGATCCGGAATGGTTTCTGTTCCTTCAATCCGGAACAACGTCGTATTCGCTGGTGGAGCGAACCACTTGGATTTGTCGGCAGATACAAGGCCGGCCGTCCGATCCCTGCAACCGAATTGAACAATGGCTGTCAACGGCGGAGGTCCCTGCAAGCTGGAGCCGTAGGCGCATGCTCGATGTGACAGTCGGGAATACCGTCCTCATTTCTTCGGTTGACGACCAGACTGCGAGGAAAACTGCATGCCTTCGAGAGTTGTTGAGAATCCCCTGCGAGACAGTGGATTTCCATTTCCGCGGGTGTCTTCGCCACGTTGGTTTCATCGCCGGTTGCCCGGCTACGCCCGGACACCCCTGCACGAACTGCCCGATGTGGCAGCTCAGTGCGGAGTTGGGCGAGTCATAGCCAAGAATGAAACCTCGCGTCTCGGGTTGCCAGCCTTCAAGATGCTGGGAGCATCCTGGGGCGCATACAAGGCAATTTGCAACAAGCTTGGGCAGGAGCCGAATGCGTGGAAATCCATCGACGAACTTGCGCAAGCCGTCAGTCCGCTACGTCCGATGACGTTGGCGACGGCCACCGACGGCAACCATGGCCGCGCACTCGCGCACGTTGCCAAGTTGCTCGGCTTCCAGGCCCGAATCTGGGTTCCCGTAAACACCGCGAAAGCGCGGATTGAAGCAATTCGAGCTGAGGGTGCGTCGGTTGCGATTGTCTACGGCGGATATGACGACGCTGTTGCCGCCGCCGCCAAGGCCGGTGGTGAGCGAACCCTGGTGGTTTCGGACACATCCTGGGACGGCTACGAAGAGATCCCGGGTTGGATAATTGATGGATACACCACCATACTCGAGGAAATTGACGAGCAGGTCGCGGAACTGGAACGAGGTCCTGTGGGCATGGCAATCGTGCCGGTCGGCGTCGGGGCATTCGCTGCGGCGGTCGCCAAACACTATCGGGCACGCCCCGATTGCCGCATCGAACTTGTGTCCGTGGAACCGGTGGACGCGGCCTGCTGCCTGGAATCGGCAATGGAAGGAAAAATTGTCACGCTGACCGAGCCGCAACTTTCAATCATGGCAGGGCTCAACTGCGGCACACCAAGTGGCGTGGCCTGGCCCTGGGTTTCGAATGGCTTCGATCTGTTTGTGTCCGTAAACGACGAAGAGGCGTTGGAAGCGATGCGCACGCTCGCGAGATGCGGCATTGCGGCGGGAGAGTGCGCGGCGGCCCCACTCGCTGCCCTCAAGCTGCTGCATTCCAACCGAAATCTGGAGGGAAAGGGTGAGAAGACCGTCTTGCTGTTCTTGACTGAAGGCGTAACGGACCCGGACTTGTATCAGCGCATCGTTACCGCAAGGCTATGACTGGATCTTTGGCACCTCGGCAGGCAAGGGTGGTCAATGCCGAATGGGTATTTTCGTCGCCGGGCCGCATCGATCCCCTCGGTTCCCATTTGATTGAGTTCGAGTCCGATTTCATTCGCGCAGTCGAACCGCAGCGCGGGTCCCGCACCGGCTTTGGAAGAGCTGCGTTTCCCTCTCTCGTGAATGCGCATGATCATGGTCGAGGACTACGAAGTGCGGCGTTCGGGGCTGCAGACGCCGCTCTCGAGGTCTGGATTCCAAGTCTCGCAATGCTGCCCGAAGTGGACCTTTACACATGCACGGTTGTGGCTTTCGGCCGGCTGGCCCTGTCCGGCGTATCGGCCATCTCGCATGTTCACATTCCCGGCGGGGGTGATGCGGTCGCGGAAGCAGAAGCTGTTGCACGTGCGGCACGGGATGTTGGCGTGAGGATCGCCTACGCACTGCCCATCGTTGACACGAACGCGTTCGTCTACGGGGGACCGGAAGCAATTTGTTCCTGCCACAGGCCTGAAGACTGGGCAATAATTCGCGGCTGGGCCGACCATTCCGTTCCGGCAACGGTGCAAATGGATGAGGTCGACGCCATAGCCCAGGCTTGCGAGAGTGCGTTATTCAACGTCCAATACGGGCCTGCCGGACCCCAATGGGTTACGGAAACCGGCCTCGAAGCCCTTGCCGAGCGATCGGAAAACGACGGACGACGTGTGCATATGCACTTGTTGGAAAGCCCGGTGCAGCGGAAATGGTCAGATGCCCACTACCCCGGAGGAATGCTCGACTATCTGGATTCAATCGGATTGCTTTCGGAACGCCTCACGTTAGCGCATTGCGTCTGGGTAACGGAAGCAGAGATGGCACTCTTGGCCGAAAGACGTGCAACTGCAGTGCTGAACACCTCATCGAACCTTCGATTGCGCTCCGGCATTGCGCCGGCAAGAAAGATGGCCGAAGCTGGTCTGCGGTTCGGATTTGGCCTTGACGGGCTTGCTTTCAATGACGACGAGGATGCACTTTTCGAGCTCCGGCTCCTGTCGGCCCTTCATGCCGCCAAGGGACTGGACAACGACGGCCTGTCACTTGCTCAAGTCTGGAAGGCTGCCACTGAACATGGTCGCTTCACGATTGACGGTACGCAGTCTGAATCGGTTTTGCGTGCTGGAATGGACGGCGACCTGATGGTACTTGATGTGGCGGCCATGATTGAAGATGGTGCACTTGGGCAGTGCGATCCACTGGAGATCGCGATGACGCGGGCAAGCCGACGTCACGTTTCCGACGTTTTTGTTGCAGGCAGGCAAGTGGTTGCGGACGGGCGGTTGCTCGGTGTGGATCTTGATGCAGCAGAGGCCGAACTTCTTGGAATGGCGCGCGTTGCCGTTGCTTCTTCCGGCCGTTCAAGATCGCTGCTGGAAAGGCATTTGGAGGTCGTCCGGAATCACTACAAATCTGGCGGCCACTTCGCGCGTCGCGACGACGGCACCGGGGCAGGTACATGACTGCGGCACTGCATGATCGCGTGATCTTCGTGACAGGATCTGCAAATGGAATGGGCCGGACAATTTCCCTCGCATTGGCGCAGGCTGGTGCAGACCTTGTCCTTGCTGCGCGAGACACGGCTGCAGCTTTGCAATTGGCAGAACACGTGAACGCTGTCGGACGCAGCGTATCGGTGCAGGAATGCGACGTTACCAGCGAGTTTTCCGTGAAGTCGGCATTTGATTCTGGTCAGGATGCATTGGGCAGATTCGATGGGTTGGTGTGCGCGCATGGAGTTGCCGGTGCGGGCCAAAAGCCGCTGTGGGAACAAACGGTGGGTGACTTTCGACAGGTATTTGACGTGAATGTACTCGGTGTCATGCTGCCAATGCGCGAGGCACTTCACCGATTCGTTCGTCAGGAACGAGGCAGCATCGTGTCAATAGGAGGCACATTCGGCTTCAGAGGAGCTGCGGGCCAGTCACTATATTCCGCAACGAAATGGGCTCTTCGTGGAATGTCCAAATCGGCGGCTCTCGAGGCCGGCGCGTTTGGTGTCCGCGTCAACACGGTGTGCCCCGGGCCCGTAGAAGGAAACCGATTGTACCGACAAGCGGCCGAACTAGCGGAACTGCAAGGCACAACACTCGAGAACATGCTCGAATCCATCAGGGTTCAATCCTCGCTAAAGCGCATTAGCCAACCGGAGGACATCGCCGATGCCGTGGTGTTCCTGTTGTCGGATGCTGCAAAGAGCATAACCGGCCAGGACCTCGTGATAGACTGCGGCCCCTGAACTCCGGGCAACGCGCGCATGGTGCGAAAAAGGACAATGGCGTTGATGTCAAGGATGGCCAGACAGTCCACCCCAGCCTGTTTCCGGATAAGCCATTGCCCGGCGCCTGCATCGCTGTGGACACAGACCAAGCCGACAAACGGGCCGGCAGATCGCAGAGCGGCAACGTGCGCGGCTCCCATTGATGCATCGCCGGCGACGGAGCGTAATTCAGGAGCGTAGCGCGCCATTCGCCGATGCGGGAGCCCATTTTCGCCAGCACACGCGCGGCCCCACCCGGCGAATTCCGCTCTTGGACTTCGAGGCAATGATCATCCGGTTGACCAGGGGCGTGCGGTAATCCGCTATGTTCGGTTTCGCGTCATCTGGGTCTCAGTGCGATCGGACCGAAATGCAACGAAATGTGATGTTGTTCAATCGGCATGCCGCCAACATGATTCAAGGTGTTGGGCCGCAAGCGCCTATTCGGCTTGTGACTGCAATTCCGCCTCGGCAAACGCAAGATCGGGACACTTCGATCTGTCGTCACTTGCGGATCGCCGTTCTGGAAGAAAAATCCGGTGAGCTGTCGCGATGCAAAATCGTGACCCGGGAGTGCGGGTCGCATTAACCGGATGAGCCGCAACTGACGAACATTTTCCGCCATGCCCAATACGAACAGATCCGCATTCGGTGTCGATGGCAGGTTTCCCCTAGATTTCGCCAATTGCAAATTGTCCGTAGCCAGGCGCAACGGTCCAGGCCGGCGCTAATGAGTACCCATTGTGCCGGAAACCACGGTGATGATGGACGGAGAGAAAATTATGAATCCATTCAGGACCTCTTCATTGTTGACGGCCAGGCCATTAAGGCTGAATGCCCGTCTGATATCTAGACGAGCGGTCTCCGTGGCTGAAACGAAGCCAGGGATAGGGCGAAATTTTCAGGACGGGTGTTGCGCTTGGCCACCAATTGGAGGTCGATATTGTCGACCGCAGCAACAGCGTCAGTGCGTCGCAATCCAGACCGTTGCCTCGCGCCAATGAGGCTGCGACCGGACAACACAGAATGCCGCAGTGAACAACGAATACTCTCTGGAACCCAGACTTCCACACGTTCCGCTAGTGACCGCAGCGCTTGCGCGCAAGATGCTCCAATTGACAAGGTTGAAGCTACCTTGAGGAAAGCGACGCTCCGCTGTTCAACGTGCCTGCGTGTCAAGCATTGCCCTGATCCGCTCAGGGCAAAGCAATAGCCAAGACTTCGCAAACTTGCCGTCTGGGCGGAAATCCACGCTTCTGCATCTTTGGCCTCGCGGGAAACTACCCGGCCGAATACCTACGGGAGGCAAGTCGGTTCCATCGAACGGACAACTTTGTCCGCAACAAACCCAACCACCGATTAAAGGGCGATTCCCCTCAACATGCCGCTTCAGTCCTGCGGTCGCGGATAGCTTAGCGGACTTTGGGTCAGGCCCATGGCAACCAGGCTTTCTGCTTGCCGTAATCCGATCTCAAATGGTTTGAGCAAAGGCACATGGATGCCTTCGGATCCAAGCAGATCGGCTGTCGCATCCGCCGCCATTTCGAACTCTGTGCATCCCAGTATGATCAAATGGGCGTCGTCCTCGTCAACGCAACGCTTTGCCTTTCGAGCAAGGGCTGTGGCCAACGAACTGGTGTTACCGATTTCGCGGAGCGGAATTTCGACGGAACGTACGGATCTGAGACGGCCGGACATTCCCCATTTGGCAGCCATTGCCCTGAATCGTGGGGCGATCCGCTCAGCAAATGTCAATACTGAAAAGCGTTCGGACAGTTGGGCTGCCAGATGAAACGCCGCCTCCGAAACCGCTACCACAGGGATGGACAGAATTTCGCGTGCAACTTCGATTCCGGTATCGGCAGTGCAGTTGATTACGACAGCATCGGCACCTTCGGACTCGGCCGCTTGCGCTTCGGCGAGCACGCCGGGTATTGCGATGACATTCTCGTAGGCGCTGGAAATTGATGTCGGCTGGCCTTCAGGAATCCGGATTACAATCCGTGTTCCAGGCCTGGCGCCCTTTTCGATCGCGTCGCGGCGATCCTTGCCGATCTTGCCGTCATTTGGAACCGCCGCTTGAATGACGTCGATTCGCATCCGTTTGCCCCGTTCTGCGCACTAGGGTCAGGACCCATCAATTTCTTGTTGTTTTGTATTTTGTCTGATTCAATGCCTGTGGACAAGCAAGAACAAGGAGCATTGGCATCAGCAAACTCTTTTGGTTGAAGTTGGCGGAATGCGCAAGCGGAACATGGCCCGCCGAAGACGCTCTACAATCGCTGGAAGCGATGGAGCGAGAAGGGCATCTTTGCCCGCATGCCGGAGGGTTTTGCCGTCCTCCGCGAATTCCCGGGTGTTGAAGTCGGCTCATTCGTTGTTCACCCGCTCATCGGGTTACTCACCGTCAAATGAGTCACGAGAGTGAATTGCCCGTCCGCATCGGTTGTCGCCTTGTATAAGTCCGGGTGGTGCCCCGTGAGGCCTTCTTTTCCGACCAAATGGCCGGATGCGCACCAAACCAACCCTTGCGGTTTGTGTCTGCCCGCCCGAACCTCGACGTACGTGATCTCGAGGCTCCGTCCTTTCAGATCCAGCGTCTCGCCTGAGGATGATCCATGCATGCGCGCGTCGAAAAACTCAATCAGATAACTTGCACCTTCGCCGTCGCTTGCCGAAGTACGCGGCACACCCTCTGCCCGCCAAAATACAAAACAATTGTTCGCATACCACTTCCTTACCCGGCCCAAGCCGTTCCTGTCGCATGAATTCCGGGACAGGATAGAGAAAGCCGGGTGGATCTTCGGCTCAAACAGTGGTTTCGGCGATCACCTTGCGACCGGACAACCAGACTTCGGGTCCAGTCATCAGAGGTACGTTGCAGCTCAGTTTTGTTGCCGCCACGGGCCGTCACTCAGGACCATGACATCCCGGCCGACCATGTTCGTCCTGTGCAGCAGAATCCGTACCGGCCAAGGCAATTTCTGGATCAATCCTTGCGCCGCAGGGAGCGACCTCGAGTCATTGCTGATCGTGAGATTTTCCCTGAACTGAACAGACGACTGGGTTTCCGGTCTTCAGCCGGTTGCCAGGTTCGACTGCGGCGGCAACGGTGGGCGACGACCTGCCGCACCCAAGCGGGTTTCGGCGGTGCCGGCCACGGATACAAGGAGTTCCTCCTCGAGAGGTCGGACGATGAACTGCATGCCAACGGGAAGGCCGCCGTCGGTAAAGCCACAAGGTACACTGGCTGCCGGTTGGCCGGTCAGGTTGAATGGATAGGTGAAGAACACCCAGACCGGCACGTCTTCGAAGCCCGGCGGTATTCCCGGACCAATGTGCCATGCGACCGTAGGTGTGGTGGGCGTCAGCAGAACGTCGAAAGACTGGAAGAAATGGAATAGCCGCTTGCGGTGCTCGAACCGCTCACGCTGAACGATCGCAAGACGGGAAGCGGGACATTTGCGGAACTCCTCGATTGCCTGCAACACGACCGGATCGATCCTTTCGGGGTTCGTATCGATCAGGCTCCCGAGACGGGCACTGCAGCCGGCGACAAACTCCGTCGCCAGGATTTCACCCGGATCCGGGCAGACCGCATCCACGAGATCGATATTCGGAAAAAGCGACTGCAACTGCCTCACGGCGGCATCGACGATCTCAGCAACCTCCGGAGCGACCGTCGCATAGCCCAGGGTGGGGCTGAAGGCGACGCGCAGTCCTGAGAAGTCGATCCGGTCACCCGCTGCCGTACGTTCAAGCGACGGGAGAAGAGACGTGTGGTCACGGAGATCCGAACCGGCAATGACCGACAGAACGAGTGCCGCGTCGGTTATGGAACGGGCGATCGGCCCGACATGTGCCAAAGTCGGTGTTGCGCTGGGAGGATAGATCGGGACGCGCCCGTGTTGAGCCTTGATTCCACTGACTCCTGTTAGAGCGCATGGCGCCCTGATCGAACCTCCGCCGTCGGTGCCGAGTGCGATCGGCGTAACACCGGCGGCAACTGAGGTCACGGCGCCGCCGCTGGAACCGCCGGGCGTGCGGGAAAGATCCCAGGCATTGCGCGTAACCCCGTGGACCAGGCTTTCCGTGTAACCCCGCAGGCCGAACTCCGAAGTTGCCGTCTTGCCGATGACGATCGCGCCGGCCGCCCGCAGACGGTCTACGCTGGGTGCATCCTCCGTTGGCACATAGTCAGCCATGGTGAGCGATCCGTACCGGCATGGCATGTCGGCGACATCGATGAGGTCCTTGATCGAAACCGGCACGCCCAACAGGGGACCGACTTCATCGCCACGCATGATGGCCTGTTCGGCTTCCCGCGCTGCCGCCAGGGATGCTTCATCGTTTCGTGCGACAAATGCGTTAAGCGATGGTTCGGTCTCGTCGAGCCGGTCCAGCGCGTGGCGGACCAACTCGACTGGGGATACCTGTCGGGATCGCACCATCTGGGCGAGTTCGATGGCGGATGCGTAATTGATTTCGTCAGTCATGGCATCAATCGATCGTTGCCAGGGCCCGTACAGGCGAACCCGTGCCGCCCTTGATTTTCAACGGAAGGCCCTGGAAGTGAAACTCGCCATGGCCGATCAGCTCCTCCAGATTGCAGAGCCACTCGTAGTGCGCAAGGCCCCGGTCACGGCAAACGCGGTGATTTGGAAAGGTCGGATCGTTCGGCCGATCGGTTGACGGTCCCTCGACTCCGTGAAGTACGGAACCGCGGTCGGCAAGCCAGTGCGTTGCAGCTGCCGTCACGCCCGGGTTGGTATGGGAAATTGACGCGTCGGGGTAGTGGCGCTTGTGTAATCCCGTACACAGAAGGGTTATGTGCCCGTCGATCTTTATGCCGGCACCACGTTCCGCCGTCTCCATGTCGTCGACGTCAATGTCGCCGAGGTCCGGTATATGCCGCAGGTCCAGCACAACCGCCTTGCCCGAGAACATCTCGATCGGCATGTCATCAATGGATGCACCATCCGGATTCGTGTGGAAAAAGGCGTCGACGTGGGTGCCCATGTGCTCGATCATGCCCATGTAGCAGGTCTGGAAGGTCAGTGGATCCTCGGGCGTACCGAGGTTCAGTTTCTTCGAGTTCTCGTGTTGCAGATGGGGCACGACCACCGGCCTCTGAATATTCTTGTGCGTGGGCATGAAGTCCTCCAGCGTGACCGTCAGGTCGATAATTCGAGGCATTCGGTTCTCCTTTCCTTTCGATGTTTTCCGGTCATCCGTATACGAGCCTTGGTAGAAACAGCGATATCCAAGGGAACACGGAAATCAATATCAGCACGACGAACAGCGGAAGCAGGAACGGGAATACGGCCCTGATTGTGGCGAACAGGTCCAGCTTGCCAATTCGCGCCATCACGAACAGCAGCAATCCGATCGGAGGGGTCATCAGCCCAATCATCAGGTTGAGCACCATCACGACCCCGAAATGCACGGGATCTATGCCATAAGCGGATAGCGTGGGTGCAAGGATCGGTGTCAGAATCAGGATCACCGCGATGGTTTCCATGAAGATGCCTGCGATCAACAAAATGACGTTGAGGATCAGAAGCGCGTGCCAGGCCTCGGTAGCGAACTCCAGCATGGTCTGGGCAAACTGGCTTGCCACGTTTTCGCGTACTAGGATCCATCCGAACAATACCGATGCGGCAACCATGATCATGGTAATTGCGGTGGTTTCAAAGGATTCGCGCAAGACCGAGAGCACGTTGTCGACATTAAGTGTGCGATAAGCGATCACGCCGATAAACAAGGCATAAAGCACGGCCACCACCGCAGCTTCCGTCGGTGTGACGACACCGCCGATGATGCCGCCGACAATGATGATTGGCGTCAGTAACGCCAGAAAACCGGATCGGAATGTACGGGAGACCTGCCGCAAGGACGCCCGCGGGTCCCGCGGATAGTCGCGGCGGACCGCAAAGTAAAATACGATTGCGTGCAGGCACACCGCCATCAGCAACCCCGGTACAATGCCAGCGACGAAGAGCTTGCCAATCGAAACGTTTCCGACAACCCCGTAGACGACCATCGCCAAACTCGGAGGAATTATCGGACCGATTGTACTCGATGCGGCGGTGATTCCGATCGCGAAACCGGTATCGTAGCCTTGGTCGCGCATTGCCTTGAGTTCGACTGTGCCCAGACCACCTGCGTCTGCTATCGCGGTGCCGCTCATACCCGAGAAGATCAGGCTGGCGAGAATATTCACGTGACCCAGGCCGCCCCTTACATGGCCCACGAGGCTGCGTGCGAAAGCGAACAGCCGGTCCGTTATTCCTGCGGCGTTCATCAGGTTACCGGCAAGTATGAAGAATGGCACGGCCAACAAGGGGAACTTGTCGATTCCATCGAACATCTGCTGGACGCTGATCAGAACGGGGATGTCATTGATCACGAGATAGATGGCGGCAGCGAGACCGATTGCGACAAACACCGGAACGCCCAAGACAAGGAAGACCGCGAGCGTACCAAAAAGGATGATCATCGATCGTCTCGTCTTGACCGGGCGAGATATTGCCCGGCCAGCCGAATGACTGACGCGACCGTGCCGAAGAGGATCGCGGCGTATACGTAGTTGATCGGAAGTCCGATGGCGGCACTCCGGCTGGTCCAGAGAACGTCCATGATGCGAATCGTGTTGACGGCAAGGAATACGAGAAACACGAACACCAGCAGGTCGATGATGACAGCCAGGACACGCTGAATTGCCGGCGGCAGGAGCCGGGCCATCAGGTCTATTCGGATGTGGCTGCGACGACGGACTGCCGTCGCGCATCCTATGTAGGTGATGTAAACCAGCCCGTAACGGGAGATTTCTTCTGTCCAGGTAAGGCTGTCGTTGAGTACGTATCGAAAAAAGACACCAAGGCCCATGACGATCAGGATGCTGACCAGCAGGGCAACGCATATGGCATCTTCGGGCGCCAGTTCACGCCAGATTTGGCGATAATCCAACCCCTGCGGCGACTCCACCCTGTTGCCTCCGATGATGGCGTGGCCCCATTCAGGTGTCAGGCCACGCCGAAACCAGTTTCAGAGATTCCGAATGCGTTCAATGATGCCTTCGGGCACGTTCAGATCGGTTTCCATTTCCTTGATGACGTCCTGGGTCGCCTCCTGGAACGCCGCAACGTCCGGCTCGATGAACTTGATAAGTCCTTCCTGGGTCATCTGTTCGCGGAGATTGTCTTCCTGTCCCACCACGAGTTCCGTTGACCTGGTGCCGAAAATGTCGGCCGCCTGTTGCATGCACATCCGCTCGCTCTCGGACAACGCACTCCAGACGTGGTCGCCCACAATCCAGAACACGAACTCGATGAGGTGTCCGGTCAGGTTCACGTATTCCTGAACCTCGTAGAATTTCTTTGCGTAGGTAACGGGCAGCGGGTTGACGGAAGCGCTGGCCACGCCTTGTTGCAGCGCCACATAGACCTCGGCAAAGGCAATCGGCGTCGGATTGGCGCCCGCTGCGCGCGGAAATGCCATCCAGATTGGCGCATCGGGAACGCGGACCTTCACACCGGCCAGATCTGCCGGCGTCCGAACCGGCTCGTTTGACGATACGTTGAACGCTCCGAAGTAGCCTGCAGAGAGAATATGTGCGCCCGTTGCGTCACTCCAGCCCTGCCACAACTCCTGAAACACGTCGCTCGTGCGGTAGCGAAGCGCGTGGTCTCGGTCGTTGAAAATGTAGGGCGCGGCACTGATGGCCAGTGGACTGTAGGCGCTTGATCCAAAAATTGCCCCGGTGAACATGATATCCACACCACCAAAACGAATCTGCTCGTTGAGTGCAGTTTCCTTTCCGAGTTGCGACGAAGGAAATACATCGATTGTAACCGATCCGTTCGTGCAGTCGTTCATCAGTTTGGCAGCTTCGGTTGCCCCTACGTGCATCGGATGTCCGGTTTCGTAAACATGGCCGAGCTTAAGGGCATTCTGTGCAACGGCACCACCTGAGGTGCTAGTCGCAATGGCGACAACAAGAACTGCTCGCGCCAAGCATCGGTTAGAGAATAAGCCCATAATAGTTCCTCCAATTCGAATTTTTTCCAATTGAAAGCCTAGTCCTGTCAACCCGTGTAGTCAATATTTGCAGGGCCAATTGGTTCACGCCACTTTTCCCAAGCCTGACATGAAGTTAGCCTTGAATCCGGACATCTCCGGCGCGCGCCTGTATTGTTCCGGCGAATCAGTTGCGGGAGCACGGGCGTGGATCTCTCCGAGGTATCGGTCGACATCGTCGCGGAGGCGGGCGAAGCGCGCTTCCGCGCACTGATGCAGGCGCGTCGCTGCCTCGGCGCGCTCCGGCCCGTCGGCAAGACCGTGCGCTGCGTCGCCCGTCACCGCGACCGCTAGCCTGCCCTCGCGGTGTTCCCGGCCCCGGCGCTCAAGTGCGGGGCCCGCGACCGCTGGATCGGCCGGGACCGCAGCATCCAGTTCGGCCGCCTGCATCTCGTTTCGAACAACTCCCGGTTCCCGACCCTGCCCGGCGCGCGCGCAACCTCGGCTTGCGCGTCATGTCGCTGTGCGCTCGGCGCATCGTCCGGGACTGGCCGGCCCGCTTCGGCCACGAGATTCCGCCCCCGGAGACCTTCGCGGATCCGGCCCGCTTCCGCGGGACGGCCTGCCGCGCCGCGAACTGGATCGTGGCCGGGCTCACGCGGGGCTTTGCCCGCCACGGACAGTCATCGGACTTCTCCCTCGAAGGGACAGGGCTGAACGAGTTCACGAAGCATCCGGACATCGACGCGGGCATGGATCGCGGTGGTGTCGGGAGACCTGTGCCTGAGCAGGGCGCCGATCGCTTCAAGGGGGCCCGGCGCGCAGGGGGATTGTCGCCGCAGAGTGCCTGAAAAGATGTGACGCTGTCGGGCCGACACCCCGGAACCGGCCCGTTCGATCGCACGGCCGCCGCGAAGTGACGGCGAACTTCGACGGCGGGCGGCTTTCCTCGGACGGCGGCGCGCTGCTCCTGCGCGAGGCCGACAACGTGCTCGGCATGACTGGCCGGCTCGCGGGATGCTTCTCGGACCATCGCGACCCCAGGCGCTGCGAGCACGAGCTGGACTGTTTCGTCGCGCAGCGGGTCATGGCGATCGCGCCGGGTTGCGAGGATCTCAACGACCACGACCAGCTGCGCGACGACAGCACGCTGGCGCCGGCGGTCGGCCGCGGCGACATCACTGGCGCGACCGCGGCCATCCGCTGGCCAGCTCGAGCACGCTCAACCGGCTCGAACTCGGCGTCCCGGACAAGGGAGCGGGCGACCGCTGCAAGAGGATCTCCGCCGACCCGGCGGAGATCGACCGGCTGATGGTCGCGCTGTTCCCGGAGGCACACGGCACGACGCCCGGGGAGATCGTCCTCGATCCCGTCGCGACCGACGACCCGCTGCGCGGCGCACAGGAAGGGCGCTTCTTCCACGCGTACTGCGGATTGCCACTGCTGCCTGCCGCTGTACGTCACCTGCGGCGAGCACGTGCTGTGCTGCCGCCTGCGGCCATCGAACGTCGACGCGTCGGAGGGCGCGCTCGACGAGCTTGTCCGGATCGTCGCCCAGGTCCGCGAGCCGTGGCCGGACGTGCGGATCCTGGTGCGGCGGGATTCGGGCTTCTGCCGCGATGCGATCATGGCCTGGTGCGAGGCAAACGGGGTCGACTGCATGTTCGGCGTCGCCCGCAACGCGCGGCTCGTCCGGAAGATCACGCGCCAGATGCGGCGCTCGCGGAGCCGCTGCTTGACGACGGGCAGGCCGTCGCGCCGGTTCCGGGATTTCCGGCACCGGACGCTGACGAGCCGGAGCCGGCGGGTTGTCGGCAAGGCCAAGGTGCTGCCGGAACTGCGCGGCGCCGACGCGCGCTTCGTCGTCACCAGCCTGTCCGGGCGGGTGACCGGCGCCTGCGCTCTCTGCGAGGACCTGTACTGCGCCCGCAGCGACATGGAGAACAGGATCAAGGACCAGCAACTCTGGCTCTTCGCCGATCGCACCTCCTCGGCCACCATGCGGGCCAGCCAGCTGCGGCTGCACTTCTCGGCCTTCGCCGGAATCCTGCTCCAGACCGTCCGCTCGGTCGGCCTCGCCGGCACGGCGCTGTCGCGCGCGCAGTATGGGACGACCCGCGCGAGGCTGCTGAAGGTGGCCTGCCAGCTCAGGCTCGGCGTGCGCCGGGTCCGGCTGTCCCTGTCTTCGGTCCATCCGCGCCAGGAGCTCTTCGGGCACGTGGCGCTGGCAGGACCAGCCTCGGCGGAGCCGTGCCCGAAACCCTCGCCGGCGAAAGGCCGCCTGCGGATGATTCCCTTTTGTTCTCGTGGCCGGACGGTCCCGGCGCCTCAACTTGCTGCCGTCAAAGCGCCGATCCCCGCGATCACGGCCTAAAGCTTGGGAACGCCGCCCCGATTCAAAGGGTCGCGCTGCTATCTTTCTTTGATTTGGCGAGCTATTCGGGCTAGTGCTGGGCGAACTCGCCGCCATGCTCGCGGATCACCGGCGGTTGCACGGTCGCCTCGCCTTCCGTCAAACCCTCCGGACACGTCACCGCATCGGGAGGTTGATGCTGACTCCCCTTGCACTTCACCATGATCCGCGCCCCATGACTCGCTGCCTTAGAAAGCGCGCCGCCTGCCGGTGCCCCCCGGCCGTTATCGGACACGCCGCAGCGCAAGCGAAGAAAATGCGAATCGCTATCATCAACCAAATCGGGCTACACCCCAGTCCGTCCGGCCCGCTTGCGGAGTCGAGACCCGGAAGTTAAATGGCCCGCGTGCAGTCACCAGGATCCCCGGAATGTCCATAGACAGGGAAACAGCGCAACGCGTCGCGAACCTTGCGAGGATCGCGGTCGACGAAACCGAGGTCGACAGTCTTTCCATCGAACTCAGCCGCATTCTCGCCTTCATGGAAGAACTCGGAGAGGCAGACTTGGAGAACGCCGCGCCGATGACGTCAGTGACGCCGATGGAGCTCAAGCAACGCGTAGACGAAGTGACGGACGGTGAAATTCCGGAAAGGGTTCTCGCCAACGCGCCTGACACGCGTCAGGGATTCTACATCGTGCCGAAGGTGATCGAGTAAGCCATGACGGAATTGTCCGGGCTCACGATCGCGCAAGCGCGGAACTTTCTCGGAAAACGGGAAGTCTCGGCCGTGGAGCTAGCGGAGGGGTGCCTCGCGTCCATAGACGCGGCAGGCGACCTGAACGCGTTCAGCACAGTGACGCCCGAACGTGCGCTGAAGATGGCCGCAGACGCCGACAGGCGCTTCGCTTCCGGCGATGCGCCGAAGCTCTGCGGCATCCCGCTCGGCATCAAGGATCTCTTCTGCACGCAAGGAGTGAGTTCGCAGGCCGCGTCGGGAATCCTGGACGGATTCCGCCCGGGCTACGAGAGTTCCGTCACGGAACGTCTCTGGAATTCCGGAGCCGTCATGCTCGGCAAACTCAACATGGACGAGTTTGCAATGGGATCGTCGAACGAGTCCTCGGTCTACGGGCCTGTCGTCAGCCCCTGGAGGCGGCGGGGGGCGGACACGCCCATTTCTCCCGGCGGATCTTCGGGCGGGTCCGCTGCGGCGGTCGCCGCCGATCTCTGCATCGCAGCGATCGGAACCGACACCGGCGGATCGATTCGGCAACCTGCCGCGTTTTGCGGAATTACCGGCCTCAAGCCGACATACGGTCGTTGCTCGCGATGGGGCATCATTGCCTTTGCATCGTCGCTTGACCAAGCCGGCCCGATGACGAAGACCGTACGCGACGCCGCGATCATGCTGGAGGCCATGGCCGGCCATGACCCCAAGGACAGCACGTCCGCCGATTTCGACGTGCCGGACTTCGAGGCGGGCCTCACCGGCGATGTAAGGGGGAAGCGAATCGGCATCCCCGTCGAGTATCGACGTGACGGCATGCCGCCGCAAATCGAGAGGCTGTGGGCGGACGGCGCCGACATGCTTCGCGCGTCCGGTGCCGAGATCGTCGACATATCCCTTCCGCACACTAGGTATGCGCTTCCGGCCTACTACGTCATCGCCCCCGCCGAGGCCTCGTCCAACCTCGCACGCTACGACGGTGTAAGATACGGCCTCCGGGCCCCGCTCGAGCAGGGTGACGGCGTCGTCGAAATGTATGCGAAGACTCGCGCGCAGGGTTTCGGCGCCGAAGTCAGGCGTAGGATCATGATCGGGACCTATGTGCTTTCGGAAGGGTACTACGACGCATACTACAAGCGGGCGCAGCGCGTCCGAACGCTTATCCGGCAGGATTTCGAAGCCGCCTTCAATGACGGAATCGACGCGATACTGACGCCGACGACGCCGTCCGCCGCCTTTGGCATCGGCGAGATCGCGGATGACGATCCCGTTCAGATGTACTTGAATGACATCTTCACCGTTACGGTGAATCTAGCCGGCCTGCCCGGACTTTCGGTGCCGGTCGGCCTCGACAAGGACGGTCTGCCGCTTGGCCTCCAGCTGATCGGAAGGCCATGGGACGAGGCGGAAATCCTGAATATCGGATTCACGCTCGAGACTGCCGCGGAATTCGCCGCAAAACCGGACAGCTGGTGGTAGCCGGCGTCCCGCGTTCCCCGCTTCCCGAAGGGAGTTTGACGCATCCCTCCCCGAACTTCGGGCCGCGACGCGGCGATCGCCGCCCGACAATGGTCGTGATCCACTATACCGGCATGGCGAGCACGGGACTTGCGCTGAACCGGCTTCGCGACCCGGAAGCCGAAGTTTCGGCGCACTATGTCATATCTATGTCCGGTAGAGTGCTTTCCATGGTTTCCGAGGCCATGCGCGCCTGGCATGCGGGGGAGGGGACCTGGGGCGGCCTTTCCGACATCAACTCCCGCTCGATCGGGATCGAACTGGCCAACCCCGGTCCCGACGAATCGTACCCGCCTTTCCCGCATCCGCAGATGAAGTCCTTGGAGAGGCTTCTTGCAGCCGTCATCGGAAGGTGGAGCATCCATCCGGCGCGCGTGATCGGACACGCAGACATGGCGCCGGGACGCAAGGAGGATCCGGGACCGAAATTCGACTGGCGCCGACTCGCCCTTGCGGGGCTCTCCGTATGGCCCGAGCCGGCTTCCGGCGCTGGTCGGCCCGCGGCGGCGCATTCCGTGAATTGGGAGCACTTCCTCTCCGCCGCTTTGTGCTTCGGATATGCGCCGCCTTCCGACGACGAAACAGGCTGGAGGGCCGTTCTTCGGGTATTCCGGACGAGGTTCCGGACGGGCGACGCGACGTGTTCCTGCTCGGACGGGCCGACGAACAGGGATGTCAACGCCGCGCGCTCGCTCGCGGAGGCCTTTCCCGCGTCGGGCATTGACCTCGGTTCGGCAGGCGCCTAGTCAAGTTCTTGCGGACGGCCGGATGGCCGCGCCCGGCCGGCCAGCGGCGGGGCGAGGAAAGTCCGGACTCCACGGAGCGACGGCGCCGGGTAACTCCCGGCCGGGGAAACCCGAGGGAAAGCGCAACAGAGAGCAGACTGCCCGCCTTGGCGGGTAACGGTGAAACGGTGGGGTAAGAGCCCACCGCGCCCTTGGCAACAAGGGCGGCACGGCAAGCCCCGCCGGGAGCAAGGCCAAATAGGGGGTGCATGAGCCCAGGGCGGGGGCGGCTCCGGTCCCGCACCCCGGGTCGGCTGCTAGAGCCTGCCGGCGACGGCAGGTCGAGATGAATGGCCATCCAGGGAACGCGCGTTCCCGGACAGAATCCGGCTTACAGGCCGTCCGCAACGACCTGAAAGAATTTACGGGCGCAGGATGCGCGGCCGCCTGCGCGGAATCCGCATCAACGCGATTCGCGGATGGGCGAATCAAGTGCGATTCCCGCAGAAACCCCGCATGTTCACTCTTCGTTCACGTTGAGCTTGCGTTGATGCACGTGCAGCGAGCTTTCTTTTTCTTTATTTTCAATGAGTTAAAGCGCAAATGGAAATTTCCCATGATTTTCCATTTGCGGACCATGAATTCCCATATATTACCAACGTTGTGGATGAATGTGAGACAGGAAAAGAGAGCAGGACAGAGTTCCTCCCAGAGAAAGCAGGCTCATACAGGCAATCGCGTTCATCTGAGTACGGCGCGGGGCAATTGATGTCACCCCCGAAATCGCTCCGCGCCGGAACGCACAGGCGAGCAGTTCGGCGGACCGGGAACTAGGCAACTCCCGGTCCGCCGATTGATTTCCCGGGACGCCAGGAACGATCCGCTCTCCGGAACCGGTCGACGCCACCGGGACGAGGGCAGGCCGATTGGAGACGGGATTCGGCGCCGATGCAGGATCACTTCAAGGGCGAATCCTACAACAAGGTGGATGCGAAGGGCCGCGTCTCGATTCCGGCCGGATTCCGGCGTGTTCTCAAGGACAACGACCCTGGCTGCAACGACGAAACCGGCCCGGTTGTGCACCTCGTCTACGGCACGCGGCATCAGAAGTTCATCGAGTGCTTCTCGGCACGTTCGATGAACGACCTGAACGAGCGAATCGGCTTGCTCAGGCGCGGTTCGGTGGAGCGGCGCACGCTTGAATGGATCTATTCCGGCCTGACCACGACCATGCGCATCGACGAAACCGGCCGCCTCGTGCTCGCGCCGATGCTCCGGGAAAAGTTCGGCATCACCGACGAGGCCTACTTCATTGCTTCCGGCGACACCTTCCAGATTTGGAACCCGGCGACGCACAGGGGCGTAGAGCGGAGCCGCGAAGCGTACCTCGACCGGATGTACGAGGAGCACGGCGAGGAGTTCGATCCACTGCTGCTGCTCGATTCAGGACCAAGGGACGGGTAGCCATGCGCGCCGCTGGGGGTGAGGACCAGGCGCTCTGGCACGTTCCGGTGCTTCTGGACGCATTTCTTCGGATCGCCGCTCCGATAACGGGCCGCTGGGTCGACGGGACGCTTGGGGCCGGCGGATACACGCGCGCGCTGCTCGACGCCGGCGCGGAGCACGTGGTCGCGATCGACCGCGATCCGGCCGCGCTTGCCGCAGCCCTGACCTGGTCGAAACCCTATTCCGGCAGGCTGAGCCTAGTCGAAGGGAACTTCGCGAATCTTGATTCCCATTCGTCGGCCGAAAGCCCGGGTCCGGTCGACGGGGTCGTCCTCGACATTGGCGTATCCTCGATGCAACTTGACCGCTCGCAGCGAGGCTTTGCATTCAGTCGCGACGGGCCGCTGGACATGCGCATGTCGCGGACGGGACCGACGGCGGCCGACATCGTCAACCGCGCCGGGGAATCGAAGATCGTCGAGATCCTGCGAACCTACGGAGAGGAGCGCGCGGCGCGGCGAATCGCGCGGCGCATTGCCGAATGCCGCCGGGAGGCTCCGATCCGGACAACGTCCGGACTTGCGAAAATCGTGACGGACTGCGTTCCGAAAACGCGTCGCGGCGAGGCGCATGCCGCCGCTCGCAGCTTCCAGGCGTTGCGAATCGCGGTGAATGACGAACTAGGGCAGCTTGCCTACGGGCTCCGCGCGGCGGACGCGATCCTCGAACGCGGCGGGCTTCTGGCCGTAGTGACTTTCCATTCCCTAGAGGACAGAATCGTCAAGCTGTTCATGCGCGGAAGACGATTCGGCACGGGCAACAGGCACGCTCCGCCAGTGGCGGCTGCGCCGGACCGTTTCGAAAGGCTGACCCGCAAGGCGGTAGCGGCGACGGCCGAAGAGGTCGCTGCAAATCCGCGCGCGCGCTCGGCGAAACTGCGGGTCGCGCGCAAGCTCCTCGGGACGCAGGGCGCCGAGTTGCCCGATTACCCCCGCGTCGACCTCTCGGAGATATGCCGGTGATCCGCGCCCTCTGGACTGTTGCCTGCAGCGCCGGCGTGATTGCCTCCGCCTGCTGGGCCTACCAGGAAAACGACCGCACCCGGACGAGCATGAACCGCCTCGACGATCTGCGGCAATTGATCGAGTCAGAACATGAAGGGCTCGCGGTGCTGAAGATCGAATGGGCCTATCTGAATCGCCCGGACCGGCTCAGGGACCTCGTCGACCTGAACTACTTTGATCTGTGGCTTGTTCCGGTTGCCCACACGCGCTTCGGCATGATCTCGCAGGTTGAATTGATGCCGAAGGAAACGGCGGCCGAAACCGGCCCCGAACCCGGTGCGCTGGGCAGCCTGACGGAAACTGCGAAACCTTCGCGATGAGCGAAACCGGCCCAACTCCTCTTGCGCACAGCATGCTGCACCGGGACGGAACCGCGCGCGCGCCGGAGGCGGGCTCGGACCTGCAATCTTCCGGCCAGCGCAGGTGGTCTGACCGGATGCGAAGACGGACTGGCCTTCGGCTCCTCTGCCTGCTGCTCACGCTGGGTCTTGCCTTCGTCCTGCTCGGAGGACGTCTCGCGATGCTTGCATCAACCGGTCCGGTACCGACGGAATCCCGCTTCGGCGAATCGATCGAGGATGCGCGGGCCGAAATCCACGATCGAAACGGCCATCTTCTCGCGGGAAATCTCCTGACGTCGTCGCTCTATGCGCACCCTCAGGAAATGATCGAACCAGGGAAGACCGCGCGTGCGCTTGCCGGCATATTTCCGGAACTCGACGAGAAACGGCTGCTTCGGGACTTCACCTCGGCGCGCAAGTTCGTCTGGGTGCGGAAGATCATCAGCCCCGAACAGCGCCAGAAGATACACGATATCGGCGAACCCGGGCTGCACTTCGGGCGCAGGTACGCGCGCGTCTATCCGAACGGCCACCTCGCGGCGCATGTTCTCGGCGGCGTACAGTTCGGCAAGGAGGGCGTAAGCGCGGCGGAGCTTGTCGGCGTAGCCGGCGCCGAGGGATTCTTCGACCAGGCGCTCAGGGATCCGGAGCGGCGCGGACGTCCGCTTGTACTGTCCATCGATTCCGCGGTTCAGGCAACCATGCGAAGAGTCCTTGCCGCAGGCCTGAAGCTCGTCAACGCGCACGGCGGTTCCGCGGTTCTCATGGATGCCTTCACCGGCGAGTTGTTCTCGCTGGTGTCCTTGCCCGACTTCGACCCCAACAGGAGACCGCTTCCCGCCGCCGCGTCCGATCCCTCCGAAAGCCCGATCTTCAATCGAACCGTCCAGGGAGTCTACGAACTCGGATCCGCGCTCAAGGTTCTGACAGCCGCCACAGCGATAGATGCGGGAACGGTTGCCGAGGACACGATCATCAATACGACCGGCCCTCTCGTCTCCCACGGCTTCAGGATCCGCGACTATCGGGACAACGGACCGGAACTCTCGGTTCGCGACGTCATCGTCAAGTCGTCGAACATCGGCGTGGCGCGGATGGCCCTCGGTTTCGGGACGAAGGTCCAGAAGGACTTCCTGCGAAAGGTCGGTTTCTTCGAACCCGTACCCGTCGAACTCGACGAGGCGTCGAACGCGCGCCCGCTGATCCCGAGCCGCTGGACGGACTTGACGGCGATTACAGTCTCCTACGGCCACGGCATTGCGATTTCGCCGCTGCATCTCGCATCGGCTTACGCCGCGGTTGTGAACGGCGGCACGCGCGTGGTGCCGTCGATCCTCAGGGGCGGGTCGCCGGCCGGAGGGGGTGAACGAGTTATCTCGCCGGCGTCCTCGGCCGTTCTCCGGAGCATTCTCCGATCCGTCGTGGAAGACGGAACCGCCAGCATCGGAGACATTCCGGGCTACGCGGTCGGCGGCAAGACCGGAACGGCGGAAAAGCCGAAACCGACCGGAGGCTACTACGAGGACAAGGTCATCGCCACCTTCGCGTCGGTCTTTCCCACGACGGATCCGCGCTACGTGCTCGTCGTCACGCTGGACGAGCCGGAGATCGAGGCCAACGGCCAGACCTGGCGGACCGCCGGCTGGACCGCGGTGCCGGTCGCCGGAGAAATCATCGCCCGCGTCGCGCCGATCCTCGGCCTCCGCCCCGTTGCCGAGTCAGAAGCCCGGGCACCTGCCGCGGCGGAACAGGCCGACCTCTAGGCCAGCGTCAGCATGCCCGCATCTCCCGAAGTCCGGAAACGCCTGAGCACGCTCGGTCTCATTCCGCGGCGCGGCGCAGGAACGGATGTCGAAGTGTCCGGGGTTTGCTCCAACAGCCGCGATCTTCGGCCGGGAGAGCTCTTCGCCGCGCTTCCCGGCGCCGCGCGCCATGGCGCAGACTTCGTTGCCGATGCGCGGGAAAGAGGCGCTGCCGCGGTGCTCACCGATCGGGAAGGACTCGAAATCATGCGCCGCGGTCTTGCCGACGCCGCGTTTCCGGTCGTGGTCGCGGAGGATCCCCGGCGGAGCCTCAGCATCGCCGTATCGCGATTCTTCGGCGCACAGCCGGAAACGGTCGCCGCTGTGACCGGCACGAACGGCAAGACGTCGGTCAGCCATTTCGCGCGGCAGATCTGGGAACGGCTAGGCCGCTCCGCGGTGAACATCGGTACGCTCGGCATTGGAGGTGCAATGGCCGCTCCGCTCAGGCACACGACGCCAGATCCGGTAACCCTTCACCGGCATCTCCGCGCGCTGGCAGCCGAGGCGGTAACCCACGCAGCAGTCGAGGCGTCCAGCCACGGTCTCGAACAGAGGCGACTCGATGGCGTCAGCCTGACGGCCGCAGCCTACACGAGCTTCTCGCAGGACCACATCGACTACCACGGCGACCGCGATGCGTACTTCGCCGCGAAGGCCGGTCTCTTCGAACGTCTCCTCCCGAAGGGCGCGGGCGCCGTCGTCAACATCAATGCGGGAAGGGCCGAATCCATCGTCGAGATCGCGAGGAACCGCGAACTGGACCTGTTGCTTGTCGGGACGGGCGGTCGCGGCGACCTTGTCATTCTGGACCGGACCTTTGACGCCACCGGCCAGGATGTCCGGTTCAGCTGGGGCGGAAAGACGCATTCCGCCCGGTTGTCGTTGATCGGCGGGTTCCAGGCGGAAAATGCTCTGCTTGCCGCGGGTCTAGCCATCGCCTGCGGCGAACTTCCGGAAGAAGTCTTCGCGGCGCTGGATTCCTTGGAGACCGTGCCCGGGCGCATGCAGCTGGCCGCGAAGCGCAGCAACGGAGCCGGCGTCTTCGTGGACTACGCCCATACGCCGGATGCCGTCCGCACCGCCCTGACCGCGCTCGAACCGCACGTGCGGGGGCGCATCGTCGTCGTCTTCGGCGCGGGTGGCGACAGGGACCGGGACAAGAGGGCCATGATGGGCGCGGCGGCCGCGAAGCACGCCGATGCCGTGATCGTCACCGATGACAATCCTCGAAGCGAGGACCCCGCGCTAATCAGGTCGGAAATCCTCCGTGCCTGTCCCCGCGCGACGGAAATAGGCGACCGCGCTTCGGCGATCCTTGCAGGCGTTGCCACCCTCGAGCCCGGAGACGCTCTCCTCGTGGCAGGGAAGGGTCATGAATCGGAACAGGTCGTCGGAGATTGCGTGCATCCGTTCAATGATGCGGAGCAGGCGAGCGTCGCGGTCGCCGCGCTCGAGGGACGGGGCGCTTGAGCGTGCTCTGGACAGCGTCGGAAGCAGCACGGGCGACCGGCGGCAAGGCCCTGGGCGCCTGGCAGGCATCTAATGTCTCGATCGATTCCCGCAGCGTTGAACCCGGCGCGATTTTCATAGCCCTCCAAGGCGCAAGGGACGGTCACGAATATGTCGCGGAAGCGCTCGCGAAGGGGGCGGCGGCGGCGATGGTGACGCGCGTGCCCCCGCGTCTGGCGGACAATGCGCCGCTCCTGATCGTCGAAGATACCCAGGCCGGACTGGAGAACCTGGCGCGTGCCGCGCGTGCGCGGGTCGATGCGGTAGTGCTGGGCGTCACCGGCTCCGTCGGAAAGACCGGAACGAAGGAAATGTTGCGGACAGCGCTCGGAAACCAGGGACGGGTTCATGCGGCCGAGCGGAGCCTCAACAACCACCTTGGCGTTCCCCTGACGCTGGCGCGCATGCCGCGCGACACCGGCTACGCCGTGCTCGAGATCGGCATGAATCATCCGGGAGAGATCGCGCCGCTTGCGCGCCTTGCGCGCCTCGACGTCGCGGTGATCACGGCGGTCGCACCGGTGCATCTCGCCGCATTCGCGAATGTCGACGAGATCGCGCGCGCCAAGGCGGAGATCTTCGACGGTCTCAAGCCCGGTGGCGGAGCGGTCATCAACCGGGACACGGAAACCTTCGGGATACTCAGGCGGGCTGCTGCGGCCGCAGGCGCCCGAATCCTGACGTTCGGGGCGTCCGCGGACTCCGGCTTCCGATGCAGGTCGATCCGCGTCGACGGCAATGCGACAACCGTCGAGGCATCGGCTGGCGGCGCCGGACTCAAGTTCCGCCTCGGTGCTCCGGGCCGTCATCTGGCGTTCAACGCGCTCGCCGTTCTCGCCGCCGTCGACGCCGCCGGCGCCGACGCGACGAAGGCAGCGCGCGCGCTGGCGCGCTGGCGCGTTCCGCCCGGGCGCGGGTCGCGGTTCCGCGTCCACCCAGTGCCAGGGAACAGTGGTTGGATCGAGGTCGTAGACGAGAGCTACAATGCGAACCCCACGTCGATGGGAGCCGCGTTCGACGTCCTTGCCATGTCGACGCCGACCGGCGGCCGCCGCATCGCCATTCTCGGCGACATGCTCGAACTCGGACGGGACGAGATCGCGCTCCATGCAGGTCTCGCCCGCCACCCGGCCATGGGCGGGATCGACGTCGTGCATACGGTGGGCTCATTGATGCGGGCGCTGCACGCGGAACTTCCGGATGACCGGAGCGGCGAATGGTTCGAATCCGCGGAGGCGCTGGCGGACCGGGTTGCGGGTCTTCTGGATATCGGCGATGTAGCGATGGTCAAGGGGTCCGCGGCGACAGGCCTCGGCAGGGTGGTCGAGGCGATCCTGGCCCTTGATTCACATCCGCGCGACGGAATCGAAACATGAATGCGGGACGGCGCCCGGGGTGCGGGCCGGTGCCGGGGACAGGCGGGGCATGCTTTACTTTCTGAACGAGTTCTCGGACGGCGGCGATCTGTTCAATCTGTTCCGCTACATCACGTTCAGATCCGGCGGCGCCTTCTTTACCGCGCTCATCCTGAGCTTCGCCTTCGGGGGCATGTTCATTCGCCGGCTTCGGCGAATGCAGAAGTCCGGTCAGCCCATCCGAGACGATGGTCCGGAAGATCACCTGATCAGGAAGGCCGGCACGCCGACCATGGGCGGCGTGCTCATCCTTTTCACCCTCGTGCTCTCGACGCTGTTGTGGGCGCGCTGGCAGAACCACTACGTCTGGATCGTGCTCCTGGTGACCTTCGGGTACGGGCTCATCGGTTTCGCCGACGACTACCTCAAGGTGTCGCGGCAGTCTTCGTCTGGAGGCCTGTCGGGCCGGCTTCGCCTTGTACTGGGCTTCTGCGTCGCGCTGGTCGCCAGCATCTGGGCGGTCAATGTCCATCCGCCTGCCCTGTCGGGCCAGCTGGCGCTTCCGGTTTTCAAGGACATTCTCGTGCCGCTCGGGTTCGCGTTCTTCCCGTTCGCCATCATCGTCATCGTCGGTTCCGCGAACGCCGTCAACCTGACGGACGGGCTCGACGGGCTGGCGATCCTGCCTGCAATGGTCGCGAGCGCGGCCCTCGGAGTCATCGCCTATGCCGTCGGAAGGGTGGACTTCACCGAGTACCTCGATGTCCACTACGTTCCCGGCACCGGCGAGATCCTCGTCTTCGCCTCGGCGCTCTTCGGCAGCGGACTGGGATTCCTCTGGTACAACGCGCCGCCGGCGGCGGTCTTCATGGGTGACACGGGATCGCTTGCCCTAGGAGGTGCCCTCGGTGCCGTCGCCGTTTGCACCAAGCACGAGATCGTCCTTGCGATCGTCGGCGGGCTTTTCGTCATCGAGGCTCTCTCGGTCATCATCCAGGTTCTCCATTTCAAGATTACAGGACGACGCGTCTTCCTCATGGCGCCGATTCACCACCATTTCGAAAAGCTCGGCTGGGCGGAGCCGCAGATCGTCATCCGCTTCTGGATCATTTCCCTCGTGCTGGCGCTGATCGGCCTCGCGACCCTCAAGGTCCGATGATTCCGGCAAAGGGATACGCAGGCTGCCGGGTTGCCGTCCTCGGGCTCGGCCGTTCCGGCTGCACCGCGGTTCGGTCGCTCGAAGCGGGCGGTGCCGAGGCCGTCGGCTGGGACGACGACCGGGAAGTGCGCAAGAGGTCGGTGAAGGAAGGGATCCGGGTCAGCGACCTGACGAGGGACGATGCCTGGGAGGGGATCGTCGGCCTTGTCGTTTCTCCCGGCATTCCCCATCTCTATCCCGAACCGCATCCGCTGGTCCGCGCGGCATGGGAGCGGGGCGTGGTGGTCGACAACGACATCGGGCTGTTCTTCCGTTCGTATTCCACTCCAGACTGGGACCGGTTCGACGTTCTGCCGCGCGTCGTCTGCGTAACCGGTTCAAACGGCAAGTCGACGACGACGGCGCTCGTGGGCCACGTGCTCGAGGCGGTCGGCAGACCCGTGCAGACAGGCGGCAACATCGGACGAGGTGCGCTCGATCTCGATCCGGCGCGCGATGGCGAGACCGTCGTGCTCGAGTTGTCCTCGTACCAGATCGACCTAGCGCGGGCACTGTCTCCGGACATTGCCGTGTTCTTGAACTTCGCCCCCGACCATCTCGATCGACACGGGGGCATGGGCGGATACTTCGCCGCGAAGCGGCGACTGTTCACGGAGGGAGCGGCGGAGCGCGCGATCATCGGGGTTGACGAGACGGAGGGCGCGTTCCTCTCCGCTGCGCTCCGTGACGATCATCTTCATGGCGAACCGGTGATCCGGATCTCGACAGCCAGGACGCTCGGCGGAAACGGCTGGAGCATCATCGCGCGCAAGGGTTTCCTGAGCGAACGGCGGCGGAACCGTCAAGTGGCGGCGATCGACCTGCGCGACATGCCCGCGCTCAAGGGGGTGCACAATCACCAGAACGCCTGCGCGGCCTATGCGGTCTGCCGGTCGCTCGGGCTTTCGCCGCAGGCGATCCAGCGCTCGATGAAGAGTTTCCCCGGGCTCCCGCACCGCTGCCAGGTCGTCTGCGAACACGAAGGGGTCTTCTACGTGAACGATTCGAAGGCGACCAATCCGGATGCCGCGGCGATGGCTCTGGCGTCGTTCGAGAACATACGCTGGATCGCGGGCGGGCGGGCAAAGGAAGGTGGAGTCGCAGCGCTCGAAGGGTGCCTCGGCAATGTCCGGAAGGCCTATCTTATCGGCGAGTCGGCGCAGTATTTCGCCGATCAGCTTGCCTCGACGGAGCGAGAGATCTCGGGGACTCTCGACGCCGCCGTGTCGAATGCCGTCTCCGACGCAAGACCGGGTGACGTTGTCTTGCTGTCGCCTGCCGCCGCCAGCTTCGACCAGTATGCAGACTTCGAGGAACGCGGGATGGCCTTCTTGCGGGCCGTTCGCGCCGCGCTGGGTACCGGCGGGGAGAGTGGTCCATAGGTTTGAGGGCGGCCCGGCGGGCGTGCAATCCATTCCCGCGTGTCGTCGCTTCCGCGCAGCGACGACCCGTTCGGCGAGCTCGCCGTGACCCGTCCAGCGTCCGGAGGGAAGCTGGTGAAGCGGAAGCGGGTACGATCAGGCCGGGCCGCAGCCGCGCCGCTATGCAGGGAGTCCGCCAGCATGGTGCTGACATGCTTCCGAAGGTCCGCCACGCTGTACCGGTCCGGGTCGTCGAGCGTGGCGAGCACGAGCGGACCAGCGGGCGACCGGGGTTGTGCGGCCCGCAGCTTGCGCAGGGCCTCCTTTCCCGCTCGGGCGTCGTCGCGGTCGCCGTCGCGGATCAACGCCGGATGCAGGATCCGCATCCTCATGCGATCGCGGCGCGTTCGGCATCGGACGCAGGACACTTTGTCGACAGGCCCTTCAACGTCGTTCGGGAGCGGATGTCCCGTCGGGAGCCGCACTCGAGGATCTCGCGGGTACGAACAGGCCGGCGACCGGCTGCGGCATGCATGACGGTGGCGTATCCGGCGTCTCTGCAGCCGTTCCCGGTCGTGGCGGAACGGCGATTGACCTTGGAATTGCGCCGCGCCCGCTGCAGCCGGCGGCCCTCGAAGGTCTCGCAAGCAGGGCGGCAGGCGTCCGCCGGGGTTGGCGAAGCTCTCGCCAGCGCCTCAACGTGGCATACACCGCGAGGTGCAGCCGCGCGGCAACTAGGATCCGACCCTCCTCCAGCGACGTCGAAGAATGTCTCTTTGTCTCTCCGGAATGATGGACAGATCCGGACAATGGACTCTGTCCCCGGCTTATGGCCTGAACTATGCCTGCAATCCAGGCAACCCACGGACCCGCGACCACCAGATGAGTTTGGCCGGCCGCCGCAATGGCTTTGATCGTGAAGACCTCCTTCGGTTCGCCGCTTCCGCTGGCCTAAAGCGTAGCAAGGCACTGGGGATATTGGAAGAAGCGAGCACTTCAATCCGGGATTGGGCCAAGCATGCCGAAGCGGCCGAGGTCGCACCGGGTGATGCAGGACGGATCCAAAGGGCATTCAGATCGAGCCTTATGTCGGGTTGAAAGGAATTCTCCCTCCGAATTCCGGATGCCTTTGGAAAGCCGGCGTCAGCTCCTCTGCATTGCTCCGGAGTCCGCGCGCCGCGCTTCCAAAGCTCTTCCCCTCTACACGCAAGGCAGCGCGGCCAGACAGTGAGCATGTAAGCGATCAGGCAAAGGCCGCTTCGGGAGGCGGTTCATCCGCATCCGCGAGCTCCGACATGCCGTCGCCGACCTCGACCCTTCCATCTGTCCAATCGACGAGGGACCGTTGCAGTATTTCGAGAATCGCGATCTCCTCGCCTCCGCTCGACGAATCAGCATGCTCGCGGAAATCGTTCGCGACTTGCGCAGCCTGCGACATCCGGCGACAACGTCATTGACCCGACAGAGCAGGAAGGGGCCCGTCTCGACGCCGCGGTTCAAATGACGAATGCGGTCAATGCGAACCCTGCGAATTTGAACGGGTAGGGGACAGTATCGCGATCCGTTCTTCCCAAGGACAACTCTTCGCAGTCGCGAATGTCTTCAAGGACACCGCTGATCGGATCTCGCGAGGCCGGTGACGGCAACTGCGGCCTGTCGAACGGGCCATTGAAGAAACCAGCCTGCGATATTCCGTTTCGTCCTGACGAAGTGACTTGTCGCGTCGAATCAATTTTAGCACATTTGTACAGGCTCATCGCAGTTCGCCAACGCCGCCCGCCCACATCGAAGCCCCGCCGATTGTCAGTGTCGCGTTGGACGCTTCGGCCAGGCAGCAAGCGAGCCTTCCAAACGGTGGTCCTGTCAGGTCAAAGCACATCAAGCAGCTCTTTTGGCGCGGATCTCGGTCTTGCGCTTGGGATCAACCAGAGCCGCAGCGACGTTCCGCGCGAGCGTGGCGTCTTTCCTGCGAACCTGAGTCCCGACACATATGAAGCCCCGCCGCTGACGGGGCTTGCGCTGCCGAACGACGGGACACGGTTTGTTGTTTGACATGAAATCCCCCTTTGCCAGACAGGAACCGGAAAGGCGGGCGAGGTGCTCGCGGGCCAAGACGTGCAGATCGACTCGACAGCTGCGGCCGGGAACATAATCACGGCAAGGCGCTGGCAATTCGGCGAAAATCGTATAATAATTCCGGAAACCGCCGTCCGAGGAACGAGACGGTGCTGCGAACTTGCGGCAGACGGCAACACGGGCAACGTTGGGCAGTCCCGAATGACAAAGATGGTATACGGTCCGGTGGCGGGCTCCGTCGGCGACCCCGTGCTTCCGCGCTGGTGGCGGACGGTCGACCGCTGGACCATCGGTTGCGTCCTCGCGCTGTCGGCGGCCGGACTTCTGCTCGCGCTCGCATCGTCGCCGCCGCTCGCGGAGCGCAATGGCCTGCCGCCCTTCCACTACTTTTATCGCCAGGTGATCTTCAATTCACTGGCCCTCGGGGTCATGATCGTCATTTCGATGATGCGCCCGGAGCTGCTGCGGCGCATGGGGATTCTCGGCTTCGCCGCGTGCTTTGCCGCGCTCACACTCTTGCCGTTCCTCGGCACGGACTTCGGCAAGGGCGCGGTTCGCTGGTTTTCTCTCGGTTTCGTTTCGTTCCAGCCAACCGAGTTTCTCAAGCCCGGTTTCGTAGTTACCTGCGCCTGGCTTATGGCCTCGACCGCCGGAAAAGGCGATGCGCGCGGCGACCTCTTGTCCTTCCTTGTCGCCATCACCGTGGCGGCGCTTCTGGTGAAGCAGCCCGACTTCGGGCAAGCCTGCCTGTTCCTCGCGACTTGGGGGCTGATCTACTTCGTTTCGGGCGCTCCTTTCCTTCTCCTTGCGGGGCTTGGCGCAGTATTCGGGTTGGGCGGCATTGCGTCCTACATGAACTCTGACCACTTCGCTCGCCGGATCAACGGATTCCTTGCTGCCGAACTGGATGCGAATACGCAACTCGGTTTCGTCGACAATGCCTTTCGCACTGGCGGTTTCCTTGGTGTCGGCGTCGCCGAGGGAACGGTCAAGTGGTCGCTGCCGGATGCGCATACGGATTTCATCATAGCGGTGGCCGCGGAAGAATACGGTTTCTTTCTGGTCATCTGCATTCTCGTTCTCTTCCTGACCATAACAGTGGTTTCCCTCGGACGCCTCCGGAGGCAGCGCGATCTCTTCATCCGTCTAGCAGGCGCGGGTCTCGCGGCGGTATTCGCCGTTCAGGCCCTGATCAATATCGGTGTCGCCGCCCGGGTTCTTCCGGCAAAAGGCATGACGCTGCCGTTCGTGAGCTACGGCGGATCGTCGGCGATTGCCACCGGCATCCTTGTCGGCGCGCTTCTCGCCTTCACACGCGACGTCCCGCGCAGCAACATGGAAGACATCCTCTCGACCGAGGATTCGCCTCCGGAGGCCGGGGCGCATGGATGACCGGCCGGTCCTCATGATTGCAGCGGGAGGCACCGGCGGGCACATGTTCCCTGCGCAGGCCCTGGCCGAGGAGATGCTTGCCCGCGGCTGGCGGGTCTTCCTGTCGACTGACCGGCGCGGCGTCCGCTTTGCCGGCGGTTTTCCGGAATCGGTCTGCACTCTCGTAGTTGATTCCGGAACATTCTCGCGCGGCCGGCCTAAGGACAAGGTGCTCGTACCGTTCCGCCTGCTCGCCGGCGCGTTCAGCGCCCTCCGCCGCATGCGTCGCAACCGGCCAAGAGTGGTGGCGGGTTTTGGCGGCTATCCCGCGCTTCCTACGCTGGCCGCCGCGCGGCTTGCCCGCATTCCGACCATGATTCACGAGCAAAACGGCGTGCTCGGCCGCGTAAACCGCCTGTTCGCTGCGCGCGTCGAGCGCGTCGCCTGCAGCGTCTGGCCCATTGAGCTTCCCAGGGGCGCATCGCCGACCGTCACCGGCAATCCGGTTCGCGACAGCATTCGCCGGCACGCCGGCGACCGCTACGTCCCGCCCGGGAACGATGCCGCCAATGTTCTCGTCATCGGCGGTTCGCAGGGCGCGAGAATCCTCTCCGCCGTGGTTCCGGCGGCGCTCGCCGCCCTGCCGCGGAGCCTGGCTTCCCGCGTATCCGTGGCGCATCAGGCGCGCGAGGGAGATGTCGAAGAGGTAGCGTCGGCATACAGGGAAGCGGGTGTCCGCGCCGAGGTTCGACCATTCTTCCGCGACGTTGCCGAACGCATTGCGGCGGCGCAGCTGGTAATTTCCCGTTCCGGCGCCTCGTCGGTGGCGGAGATTTCCGCGATCGGCCGTCCCGCGATTCTCGTCCCGCTCGCAGCAGCAATCCGGGACGAACAGACTCACAATGCCCGTGCGCTAACGGATGTGGGCGGCGCCGTCCTGATCGCCGAGGCCGAACTGTCTCCGCGGCGCCTTGGTGCGGAGATTGCCGCGATCATGGAGGACCCGGCGCGGGCGGGAAGGATGGCGGCCTCCGCGGCTTCTGCGGGAAGGCCGGAAGCCGCGGTGGCGCTCGCCGATGTCGTCGAGGAACTTGCAGGCGGGGAGCTGCGGTTGTGAATGCCGCCACGAAACTGCCGCACCAGCTCGGTCCGGTCCATTTCGTCGGCATCGGCGGCATCGGCATGTCCGGAATTGCGGAAGTGCTGCTGAATCACGGCTACGAGGTCCAGGGATCGGACCTGAAGACAGGCAGCATCACGGAGAGGCTTGCCGGACTCGGCGCACGGATCTTCCAGGGTCAGGAGGCCGGAAACATCGACAATGCGGATGTCGTTGTCGTCTCGTCCGCGATCCGGCCGGACAACCCGGAACTCGAGGCGGCGCGGCGCAGGCGGCTTCCGGTGGTCGGCCGCGCCGACATGCTCGCGGAACTCATGCGCCTGAGATCGAACGTCGCGGTGGCCGGGACGCATGGAAAAACGACCACCACGACCATGGTCGCCACGCTGCTCGTTGCCGCCGGAATGGATCCCACGGTTGTCAATGGCGGCATCATCCATGCCTACGGTTCCAATGCGCGCGTCGGAAATGGCGAATGGATGGTCGTGGAAGCGGATGAATCGGACGGCAGCTTCAACCGGCTCCCCGCCACGGTCGCCGTCGTCACCAACATCGATCCCGAGCACCTTGAACACTACGGTTCGTTCGATGCGCTCCGCGAAGCGTTCCGGACATTCGTTTCGAACATTCCCTTCTACGGCACTGCCGTCTGCAACGCCGACCACGACGAGGTGCGCGCTCTCGCCGGGATGGTTTCCGACCGGCGCGTGATCACATACGGAATGCGGCGCGATGCAGACGTGCGCGCCGTGAATGTCCGGTTCGAGGGCCAGTCCGCGAAATTCGACGTGATCATTCGGGACGGTGGCGCCCGGCAGGAGGAGGTGACTCTTCCGATGCTCGGCGAACACAACGTCTCGAACGCGCTTGCGGCGATTGCGGTGGCGCACCATCTCGGCCTTGGTCACGACTGCGTTCGCGATGCCCTCGGGAGCTTCGGCGGCGTCAACAGGCGGTTCACCCGCGTCGGAGAAATGCGCGGCGTCACCGTCATCGACGACTACGCGCACCACCCGGTGGAGATCAGGGCCGCGCTTCGCGCGGCGCGGCAGGCGACCGGGGGGCGCGTCATCGCCGTCCATCAGCCGCACAGATACTCGCGTCTCCACAGCTTGTTCGCCGAGATGTGCACGTGTTTCGGCGATGCGGACGTGGTGGCGATCAGCGAAGTCTATGCCGCCGGGGAGGAGCCAGTCGAAGGCGCGGACCGTGATCGTCTGGTCAAGTGCCTCGCGGAGCAGGGGCGCGGGGAAGTGCACGCGATATCCGGTGAGCCGGGATTCAGGGCGTTCGTTGACGCGAAGGCCGCGCCCGGCGATCTTCTGATCTGCCTCGGTGCGGGGAGCATCTCTGCGTGGGCGAACGCGCTGCCGGTCGACGCGGACACGTGAGCGGGCCGCTTCAGTTGCCCCCGGTCAGGGGATCGGTGGAATACGGTCGCAAGCTCGCAGGCCTGTCCTGGCTCCGCGTCGGCGGGAGTGCGGAAGTGTTGTTCCAGCCAGGAGACGATGCCGACCTCGCGTCTTTCCTCGCGTCCTTACCGGGGGAAGTGCCGGTCATGGCGATCGGAGTCTGCTCCAACCTTTTGATCCGGGATGGCGGCGTCGACGGCGTGGTCATCCGCCTCGGGCGAAAGTTCGGAACCGTTTGCATCGAGGACGGCCGCATCGTGGCAGGCGCGGCCGCGCTGTCGTCGCGCGTTGCGCTCCAGGCAGCGTCAGCCGGAATCGACGTTGCGTTCCTAAGGACGATTCCCGGCACGCTAGGCGGTGCGGTCAAAATGAACGCGGGTTGCTACGGCCGGTACCTGGCCGACATCTTTCTGTCCGCGCGCGCCGTAACCCGATCCGGCACCGAGGTTGTGCTGGACGCGGACAGGCTCGCCTTCGCATACCGCTCGTCCGCGCTGCCGGACGACTGGATCCTGACCAGGGTGGAACTCGACGCTCCCCGGCGCGACCCGGAGGAGGTCCGGCGGGACATGGAAGCCTTTGTCGAGCGGCGTGCGCGGACTCAGCCGGTCGAAGCCCGATCCTGCGGTTCCGTCTTTCGCAACCCCTCCGGCCATTCGTCGACCGGGCGGGCGGATGACGTGCATGACCTCAAGGCTTGGCGGCTGATCGAGAAGGCGGGCATGCGCGGCGCAAGGCTGGGCGGCGCAGCCGTGTCCGACCTGCACGCGAACTTTCTCGTCAATACCGGAACCGCGACCGCGGCCGACCTTGAGACACTTGGCGAGACGGTGAGGAAAAAGGTTTTGCAGGACAGCGGAGTCGAGCTACAATGGGAGATCAGGCGGGTGGGAAAACCCGCGCCGGAAACCGATGCCGGGAATCATGGCCGGCACGGCGGCACTTGACGAGGCGGGCATGTCGGGCAGCACAGGATCCCGCGTCGCCGTCCTTATGGGCGGCGTATCTGTGGAACGCGAGGTATCCCTTGTTTCGGGCAAGGGTGTCGCCGAAGCGTTGCGCGGACGCGGTCACGATGTCCATGAAATCGATGCCGGCCCCGGGCTGGCATCGGACCTGCTCGCGCACTCTCCGGATATGGTGTTCAACGCCCTGCACGGACGCTGGGGAGAAGACGGCTGCGTGCAGGGGCTCCTCGAGTGGCTGCAGATTCCCTATACGCACTCCGGTGTGCTCGCATCGGCTCTTGCCATGGACAAGATGCGCGCAAAGGACGTCTTTCGTGCGGCCGGCCTGCCGGTCGCCGAGAGTCTGGTCGCGACAAGGGGCGAAGTCCAGTCGAGGCACTTGATGACTCCGCCCTACGTCGTCAAGCCGATCAACGAAGGATCCTCCGTGGGTGTGAACTTCGTCACTTCACGGGCAAACACGCCCGCGCGGCTGGGAGATGATGCTCCGGACATGGTCATGGTCGAGCGCTACATCCCCGGTCGTGAGCTCACGACCGCGGTCCTTGGTGACAGGCCGCTGGCGGTCACCGACATCGTCACGGACGGCTGGTACAGCTACCACGCCAAGTACGACAAGGGCGGGTCGAGGCATGTCGTTCCGGCGGACATTCCTCCGGAGATCGAGGCGGCCTGCCTCGAACATGCATTACATGCGCACCGGGTCCTTCGCTGCCGCGGGCTGTCCAGAACAGATTTCCGTTGGGACGAGGCGCGGGGACTCGACGGGCTGTACGTCCTTGAGACAAACACGCAACCCGGGATGACGCCGACATCCCTGGCACCGGAACAGGCGGCGCTCCGCGGCATGTCCTTTGCAGATGTTGCCTGCTGGCTCCTGGAGGATGCGTCATGCAACCGCTGAACGGGGGGACGATGCCGGATCCGACGCCGAGCCGCCTGCGCTACCGGTTGCATCGGCTGTGGCTGTCGCCAGCATTCCGGCGGCTCGCATGCATTGTCCTCGTGTCGGCTGTCGCCGGTCTGTTCGCGGCGAACTATGCTAGGAATTCCGGATCGACAGGCCCTGTCGCCGGGGCGGTCTCCGCAGTTCTGGAGAGCATTGTTCATGTGTCGGCGGTCCGGGTCGTGGAGATGCGCGTCACGGGCGTTGATCCCGAAGTTGCCGCCCGAGTCGAGGAAGTGGTGCCGTTCAGGCTGCCAGCGAGTTCCAGCGAACTCGACCTGGGCGCCCTTCGCATGCGCATCGAAGCCCTCGATTCAGTGAGTTCGGCATCCCTCTTTCTGCGGGCAAACGGCATTCTCGATGTCCTTGTTGTCGGCCGCGTTCCCGTCGCTGTGTGGCGGAACGAGTTCGGTTTGAACCTCATAGACGAGGACGGTGTCCGCGCCGGAGTCATCTCTTCGCGCAACGAGCGCCGGGACCTGCCGCTTCTCATCGGCGAAGGCGTGCCTGCGGCCGTGTCCGAGGCGCGGCAACTCGGCTGGCACACAAGGCGCATTGCCGACCGCATCCTGGGATTTCGGCGCGTCGGCGAGCGGCGCTGGGACATCTTTCTGGATGGCGGTCAGACCATCATGCTGCCCGAGAGCAATGCGGCGGACGCGCTCAAGCGGATCATGGAACTGCACGAGACGGATCAGTTGCTCGACCGCAAGTTGTTGTTCGTCGACTTCCGCATCCCTGAACGCCCGGTCCTGCGGCTGCGGCTGGGCGCCGGAGATGCTGCGGAACCCGTGTCCGCAAGTCGCGCAGTCGGGGAGACCTGAAAGTTGCAGGAACTCTACAAGTCGCAGCGCCTGATGAGGCAGATGCGCAGGTCGGCATTGCAGCGGGGCCGAGTCGCCATCCTTGACGTCGGATCGACGAAGATCGCCTGCATGATCCTGATGCTGTCGCCGGACCTGAAGACCGAACCCATCGGAGTAAGGGACCCTGGAGCATTTCACGACCTGTTCCGGGTGGTTGGAGTTTGCCAGACATTCTCGCGCGGCGTGCGTCTCGGCGAGATCGCGACCATGGAAGAGACAGAGCGCGCGGTTCGTGTCGTCGTGCAGGGTGCCCAGAGGATGGCCGGTGTCAGCGTCGACCACGTGATCGCGTGCTTTTCGGGCGGCAGACCGTTTTCCTATGGCGTCAGGGGCCGCGCAGAACTGTCCGAGGGACCGGTGAACGAGTCAGATATCGGGCGGGCGCTGGCCGCATGCGACCTTCCGGAGGAAGACGGCCACCGCGACGCCGTCCACGCGATGCCGGTCAACTTTTCGGTCGACGAGCGCGGGGGGCTTACTGACCCGCGCGGACAGCACGGTCGGCGACTGGATGCCGACCTGCACCTCGTCACGGTCGACAATTCGGCAATCGAGAACCTCTTGACCTGCATCAGACGTTGCGACCTGAACCTGGCCGGGATTGCATGCTCTTCGTATACGAGCGGACTTGCGGCGCTCGTCGAGAACGAACAGGAACTCGGATCCGCATGCATCGACATGGGAGGCGGCTGCACGGCAGTCTCGATCTTCCTGAAGAAGCAGATGATCTACGCCGACAATGTGCATCTGGGGGGAGACCTCGTAACCTCCGACATCTCCAAGGGGTTGCAGATCTCGCTGGATACTGCCGAGCGCATAAAGACTCTGCATGGCGGCTGCGTTGCGACCGGCGTCGATGACCGCGAGATGATCGACGTCGGCGCAGGGGCGGAAGAATGGGACCGCGAGTTCCGAAGGATCAGCCGCGCCGATCTGATTGGCGTGATCCGCCCCCGCGTCGAAGAGGTGCTCGAGGAGGTTCGGGCGAGAATGGATGCAGGCGGATTCGGGCATCTTCCCAGCAAGCGCATCGTGCTGACAGGGGGCGCCAGCCAGATTCCCGGGCTCGACAGGCTGGCGGCGCGCATGCTCGGCCAGGAGATCCGGCTCGGCCGCCCGCTTCGCATCGCGGGCCTGCCGCAGGCGGCGTCAGGACCAGCGTTCTCGGCCTGCGTCGGCCTCTCCCTGCACACGGCGTTTCCGCAGGACGAGTGTTGGGATTTCCGGATGCCGACTTACGGGCGCGGCCGGCAGCTCGGGCGCGTTGTCCGCTGGCTGCGGGAGCACTGGTAGCACGCCGTGGAGCCGGAAACATGCGAGTGAACGAGACCGAATCCGGCAGGTCGTTCCTGGTCCGGACGCGGTGCGGGCGGGATGATTCGCTGCTTCCAAGCGGGGTTGATCGGACTGCCGCGATGCCTTCCGCCATGCGTGGATTCAGTCAAATTCGCCAATTCACGAAGAAATTTCGTGATTTATTGAATCCTCTTCGGTACGATAGCGAATCAGACGGTCCAAAGAAGACCCTTCGAATCAGGGCAGATTGACCAAACTACAGGCAAAATGAAATGACGCTAAATCTTTGTATGCCCGAAGTGGCAGACCTGAGGCCGAAACTCACAGTATTCGGCATCGGCGGAGCGGGCGGAAACGCCATCAACAACATGATAGAAAAGAGTCTAGAAGGCGTTGACTTCGTTGTCGCCAATACGGACGCGCAGGCGCTTCAGAACTCACGCGCACCGCACAAGGTGCAGCTCGGCGTGCAGCTGACGGAAGGGCTAGGAGCAGGGGCGCGCCCGGAGGTCGGATGCGCGGCGGCGCAGGAAAGCATCGAGGTCGTAAAGGACTTCCTTTCCGGCTGCCACATGTGCTTCATCACCGCCGGCATGGGTGGCGGCACGGGAACCGGCGCGGCGCCGGTCATCGCCGAGGTGGCGCGCGAACTCGGCGTGCTGACCGTCGGCGTGGTGACGAAACCCTTCGATTTCGAAGGCGTCAAGCGCATGCGTCAAGCCGACGACGGCGTGACCAGACTTCAGGATGTCGTGGACACCCTGATCATCATTCCGAACCAGAACCTGTTCCGCATTGCGAACGAGAAGACGACGTTCACGGAGGCTTTCGCGCTCGCGGATGATGTCCTCTACCAGGGCGTAAAGGGCGTGACCGACCTCATGGTCAAGCCCGGGCTCATAAACCTGGACTTCGCGGACATTCGCTCGGTCATGGACGAAATGGGCAAGGCAATGATGGGCACCGGCGAGGCGGATGGGGAGAATCGCGCGGTCCAGGCTGCCGAGAACGCGATTTCCAATCCGCTTCTCGACGATATCTCCTTCAAGGGTGCGCGAGGCGTGCTGATCAACATCACGGGCGGCACGGACATGACGCTGTTCGAGGTCGACGAGGCGGCCAACCGCATCCGAAAGGAGATGGACCCCGAAACAAACGAGGCAAACATCATCGTCGGCTCAACGCTCGACTCCAACATGGAAGGCTTGATGCGCGTTTCGGTGGTCGCGACCGGAATTGATTCGACCGTCGGCGAGCGGGACGCGCCGGTTCCCCGGCGCAGCCTCAGCAAACCGCTGCCGGCGCCGGAGCGCGCACATGCGGAGGAATCGGTCCCGGCACCGCAGCCCCGGGCAGATTTCGAACCAGCGAGGGAAGCATCTCAGCCACCCGCCGCGACCGCGGAAGCGATTTCGCCGGGCCAGGCAACGGCCGGCGCGCCGCAGCATGAGGAGATCACGGGTTTCGCCGACGATCAGCCCCCGTTTGCCGCGACCGGTGAATTCCGTCAGGCGGCTCCGGCCTCGTCCGGCGCCTTGCACGGGTATCAACCCGAGGAACACCGGGCCGAAGAGTTTGCGGCGCTAGAAGAAGCCGACGACTTCGCAGGCGGCCATTCCCAGCCGACCTCCGCCAGGCCCAATCCGCCGGTGACGGGAACCACCGGCGAACCGTCTCCTGAGACGCTCGAACGTCTCTGGCATCTTGTGGAAAGTCAACCCGAGGGAACCATGCGACCCCAGCGAAGCGAACCCAGGATGGTGAACGCGCCGGCAGCGCGCACGCGGGGCGGCATGGGGCTGAACGGCCTGATTTCCAGAATGACCGGCGGTCCCGACGCGGCGCACGGGGGACATGGCGGCGGCGCGGGACTGTCGCAACGGGATGCGCCGACAATGCGGACAAGGGAAGGTGACGTTCCGGACGAGCAGTCCGAGATACCGGCATTTCTCAGGCGACAGGCGAATTGAGCGTCGGACGCATGGCGACTTGGCCGGTGCAACCGGCCAGACCGCCTTGCGAGTCCTTCGCTCTCGGACGGATTCGGACTGTAGCATTCCGATACATTGCGTGAATTGAAGCAAGTGGACCGATTAGATATTCAGAATGCGCCAGAGTTTGCGATGCATTCACGGCGAATTAAGGCAGAGGCTTGGATCAAACCGTGCAGGCTACACTGAAGAAACCAATTACGCTTGCCGGCGTGGGACTGCATACCGGGAAAGCGGACTTTCGTCAGGATTTGCCCCGCTCCAGCCGATCACGGAATCTGTTTTGTCAGAAAAGATGTGGCCGGACGCGACAACAGGATTCCCCGCACTCTACAGCCAGGTTGTCGACACGGAGCTCTCCACCCGGATTTGCAACTCGTCCGGTGTAGGCGTTTCAACCGTCGAACACCTCATGGCGGCGCTGTCCGGAACCGGCATCTTCAATGCGCTTGTCGAAATCGACGGTTCCGAGGTCCCGATCCTTGACGGCAGCGCGGAGGTCTTTGTTCAGGAGATACTCGCGGCGGGCGTGCGGCAGCTCGAGGCTCCCATCAGAGCCGTCCGGGTGCTCAAGGAGGTTTCGGTTTCCATTGACGATGTATTTGTGTCGCTGTCACCCTCTGACCGGCTGGAAATCTTTTTTCAGATCGAATTCGAAGCCGAAGCAATCGGGAAACAGGTTAAGTCCCTGAACATGGCCAACGGGACATTTGTCCGGGAAGTCTGTTACTCACGGACATTTTGCAACTGGAGCGATGTGGAGAAAATCCGGTCGTCCGGACAGGGACGCGGCGGCAGTCTCGACAACACCATCGTGATTGACGGTGCGTTGCTTCTGAACCGCGGGGGCTTCCGCCATTTCGATGAATGCGTACGCCACAAGATTCTCGACGCGCTCGGCGACCTCGCGCTGGCGGGCGCGCCGATCTTCGGGCGCTATACCGGCATAAGGGCCGGGCACAAGGCGACAAACCTTCTGCTCAGGGCGCTTTTCTCGAGACCCGATACCTGGGAATTCGTCACCTGCGATGATGCGATGAGCAACGAGGTTCCGGGGGGTTCACATCAAACCGGAAGACCTGCACCGGTCGTGGCAGGCGCAATCCAGACAGTAACCCTGCCGGGGCATGGCCCCGGAATGCAATTCCGCTTTCCCTTTCGCGCACATGTGTTAGTCACGGATCTGCGTGAATGGTCCCTTGAGAGGCGACAGACGGAGGGTTGGCGAGAATGGCGCGATTCCGCCTGGCAGCATCGGTAATCGTTTGCGGCTTTCTCGTTTCGGCATGCGGCGAGGAAGAAGCGACGACGCTCGAGGAGCAGCCTCCCGACGAAATCTACCGCGCTGCCGAGAGGGAACTGGACGACAACGACAACGTCGAAGCCGCGAGGCTGTTCGGCGAAGTTGAGCGCCTCTACCCGTATTCGGAGTGGGCGAAACGATCGGTCATCATGTCGGCATACGCATTTCACAGGGCTCGGCAGTACGACAACAGCCGCGCGGCGGCGCAGCGTTACCTGGATTTCTACCCTGCGGACGAGGACGCCGCATACGCGCAATACCTGATCGCGCTCAGCCATTACGACCAGATCGACGACGTGAGTCGCGACCAAGCGGTCACCATGGATGCGATGCGCGCCCTTAGGACAGTCGTGGAGTTCTATCCGAACAGCGAATATGCGGCTTCGTCCCGGCTCAAGCTCGACCTTGCGCTCGACCATCTCGCCGGCAAGGAAATGGAAATCGGTCGATACTACCTTAAACGCGGGCACTATGGGCGCCGCAGTCAACCGGTTCCGGGTGGTGGTGGAAGAATACCAGACGACGCGGCACACGCCAGAGGCACTGCACAGGCTCGTCGAGGCCTACCTTTCGCTTGGCCTTGACGACGACGCCATGACGGCCGGCGCAATTCTGGGTCACAACTTTCGCGGCTCGGACTGGTACAGCGACAGCTATGCGCTGCTGACATCGAACGATCTCGATGCGGGCACGGCGGGTCAGGATAACGGAGGCTGGCTGAGAGAGGTCTACCGTCAGGTCGTCAGGGGAGAGTGGCTTTAACGGCCTCGCCAGGAAAAGCCGGTGCTGCGCAGCCTGGAAGTTCGTGACATCCTTCTCATCGATTGGCTCGAGCTTGAATTCCGGCCGGGCCTGAACGTATTGACCGGTGAAACCGGGGCAGGGAAGTCCATTCTCCTCGACTGTCTCGGATTCGCGCTCGGCTGGGAAGGCCGGCACGAACTGTTGCGAAGCGGCGCCGCGTCGGGCGAAGTGATTGCGTGCTTCGACATCGATGCCGCTCACCCCGTACGAAGTCTCCTTGACGAGGCAGGCCTGCCCGCGCAAGACGAGCTGGTCATTCGACGCAGCGTCCGTTCCGACGGACGGACGGCCGCGCACGCGAATGACAGGCGGTGTTCCCGGGATGTCCTTCGGCGCCTTGCTGAACTCCTGGTCGAGTTGCATGGCCGGCGGAACGAAGCAGGTATCCTTGACCAGCGCCGGCATCGCTCCCTCCTCGACAGGTTCGGGGGAATCGACGCATCGGAGGTCAGGAACGCCTGGAAGTCGTGGCGGAACGCGGAAAAGCGGCTTAAGGATGCGCGGGACAGCGCGGCCGCATCCCGGGCGGACATTGACTACCTTGAGCACACGGTCTCGGAACTCGAAGACCATGATCCGGCGGAAGGCGAAGAGGCTGTTCTCGACAGCAAGCGCAGACTGATGCGAGAGGCGGAGCGCATTCGCGAAGACATTTCGCGCGCAGCCGAGTGCCTTGGCGCGCAATCCGCGGAGGGTATGGTAACGGACGCCGCAAGGTGGGTTCGGGGCGTTGCAGGTGCGGCTAGCGGTCGGCTCGACGCCGCCGGAGACGCACTCGACAGGGCGCTCGGTGAGATCGCGGAGGCGCAGCGCGAACTGGCCGACTGCTTCGATGCGCTGGCCTTCAACTCGACAGACCTTGATGCCGCGGAGGAGCGGCTCTTTGCGCTCAGGCGGCTTGCGCGCAAGCACAATGTGACTCCCGACGAGCTTCCGGAGGTGCTTGTCCTCCACCGTGCCCGCTTGGCGGCTTCGGGAGATGCGGCGGAGTCCGCAACGCAACTGAAGGCGGCCGCTGCAGTTGCCGGAGAGGCGTACCGGAACCTGTCGGCATCGCTTTCCGAACGCCGCCGCGAAGCCGGCGCACGCCTTGACGCCAAGATGGCGAGCGAACTCGCGCCGCTCCGGCTCGACCGCGCGCTGTTCCGGACCGAAGTCTTGGAGGGCGATCCCGGCGCGAAAGGAACGGATTCCGTCACCTTCAAGGTCTCAACGAGTCCGGACGTTCCGCCTGGCGCCTTGAACCGGATGGCGTCGGGAGGAGAACTGTCGCGATTCCTACTGGCGCTGAAGGCATGCCTGGCGGGTGGTGGCGAAGCGCGGACGATGATCTTCGACGAAATCGACCGCGGCGTTGGCGGGGCCACGGCGGATGCAGTAGGTCGCAGGCTTGCTGCTTTGGCCTCCGGTTCGCAGGTCTTGGTTGTGACCCACGCGCCGCAGGTGGCGGCGCTCGGAGATCATCATTGGCGCGTCGCAAAGAGATTTGACGGCACCCGGGCGCGCGTCGAGGTCTGCGAACTTCCCATGGACGCTCGCGTGGACGAGGTCGCACGCATGCTCTCGGGAAACAAGGTCACGGAGGAGGCCCGGGCTGCGGCGGTTTCGCTGCTCTCAGAGTGAGGCCGGTGCACGGCTTCGAGTCGACGCGCCCGGAATGCCAGGTCTGGACCGTGCGTCCGGGAATGACGCGGATCCGGAGCCGGGGATCCGCATCGGATCCATCATGCAACGTGCAAGGGCGGCGTGCCGACCGGTTTCGGACCAGATCCGGCGATGCGCGCCCGTCGACAGAGTCACATGAATTGCAGTCGTTGGGAATCGAGGCTAGAGATCCCACGATCGTACAGACCCTGATGCCGATTTCCTGCACGCAAGATCATCCCGAAGGATTGGGAACCGCCAGATCGACAATGCGTCCACTACGTCAAGGCGAAGTGGGATTCCCTATGGGCGGAATCAGAATCTATGCGGGGTCAGTGCCAAGAGTTCTCAACAAACCGGAGAAGCGGCAGGAACGCGCAAAAGTCTTCCGTCCGATGGAGCGGCAGCTGAGCGTTCGCCTTGTTTGACGGGCCGCCTCAACAATCAAGCATGACCCACTCAGGGGAATTTTCAATGGACCGACGCACATTCTTGAAAACAACCGGCGCAGGCGCTTTCCTTGCCGGGGTTGGAATCGCTTGGGCACAAACCCGATTGAAACCCTTGCCGATCTTTCCGTTGAATGACTTGATGGGCGGGTTCGACGAACGAATTCAACTGAACCTGAACGCAGCCTCGCATGACTTTGGTTCCGGTGCTTCCAGCACGAGTTTCGGCATCAACAGCAACTATCTGGGTCAAGTGCTAAGGGTGAAACAAGGACAGACTCTGCCCTTCGATGTCGTCAACGGGATCGGCGAAGTGACAACCCTTCATTGGCACGGGCTGCACATACCGGGTGAGGTCGATGGCGGCCCTCACAAGAAAATAGAGCCGGGTCACACATGGGCTCCCGACGTGCCCATCCGACAACAGGCCGCGATGACCTGGTTCCACTCTCACATGCACGGCAGGACAGCCGAGCAAACATACAAGGGCCTCGCAGGCGTGATGCTGATCGAGGATGACGCCAGCTTGTCCGCCGACCTGCCCCGGACCTACGGCGTCGATGACTTCACCGTCGTTCTGCAAGACAAGATATTCGACGACGATGGAAAGGTGAGCTATTTCCTGACAGGGGAAACCTTTGAAGAGGGCTTTCTTGGCGACACCTTCGTCGTCAATGGAACCATTGCCCCGGCAGGACTGAATATTCCTGACGGCCTGGTCCGGCTACGAATTCTGAATGCATGCAACGCCCGTTTCCTGACATTGAAGATGGCGCATGGGCCGCTGACCGTTATTGCTTCCGACGGTGGTTTCCTGGCTTCGGCGGTTGAGACCGAAAACCTGATCATTTCGCCCGGCGAACGCTACGAAGTGCTTGTGGACATGAACACCCTGGAGAACAACACTCTCACTGCCGCCAGCTTTCCCGGATACGGACGGCTCTTCAGGTTGCTGGCACAGTTCATCAATGAACAGATCCCCGAAACCGCGGTGCTGACGCTGTCCCGAACAGGGGAAAAGGGGTTCACCGGTTCCATGCCTCGCCGACTGGCGAACCTCCCTCCGGCAAATGCGGATGAAGCAACGGTAACGAGGGAATTCACTTTGGACATGGGCGATAGTGACAAGTTGGCGACACTTGCGGCCAATTGGGGGAACTTCTGCGGCGAAGACATGGGCATGGGTATCAACGGCCAGCCAATGAACATGGATCGAATCGACCAACGCGCCCGATTGGGCGAGACAGAGCTTTGGAGGATTACGGCAGAGGAAGAGATTCATCCTTTCCATGTTCATGGCTGTTCGTTCCGTATCCTGAGGCAGGAAAGCCACGATACGGTGTCCTACGCACAGGGTTGGAAAGACATGGTCCATGTTCAGAATGGGGTCGCGGAAATTCTGGTGCGTTTCGACTACGAGGCGCCGGATCATGCGCCCTACATGTATCACTGCCATATACTTGAACACGAAGACTGCGGAATGATGGGACAAGTCACAGTGTCGCAGGAAACGTGAATTGCCGATTCAGTTCCGATGTAGAGAAGGGCCAACGCCGCTTTGGCATCGTTGAACTGGATCGGAATCGGGTCGATTCAGGGGCGAAGTGACATTCTGATCATTTTGTCTTCGCCTGCACTCTCGCCGCGACCGGCTCTGGTTGGCCGGGCAACTTCCATTCAGTTCGACGGGATTGCCAATTTTCCGGACTGCGTGTGCCGTCTTGCGACGTCGAGGACGGTATTCTCGCTGATTCCGAGGTCAAGGGCGATCCACCGGTTACTTCGGCCCTCGCCGATGGCGCCCGGCGCGACCCTGTCTGACTTTGGCTGCTGGCCTGGTTGGTGAACGAGTTTCTTCCCCTGCGCCTTCGCCGCGGTCAGTCCCGACTTCACGCGCTCCCTGAACAGGTCACGTTCGAATTGGACAATCCCCGCCAGCATAGTGGCAGCTGCGCGACGGGCGAGGACCGTTTGTCCATGCACATGTTGACGGAGACATAAAAGGGCGGGATCTCGGCTGTTGGCCGCGCTTTTGACAGAATCGTTCTCTTTCCCATTGTACGGCTCCCATCGTCTTTCTGCCCGTCGTGAGTCTGTTGTTGCGAGGCCTCCGCCGTCCGTGCCTGCCGGCGTCTTGCGTCCGGTGCCGCCGCGGCGGGCGATCCGCGGCTGAGGGACGGATCCGGCGTCCGTCGCGGACGCTCCGCGCCGTTGCGGACCGTTCCCTTCCCCATCGTCGAATCCTGTTGCCGCGCCGGCCGCGGCGCCTTTGCCGCGGCCTCGGCCGGATGCTGGCGCGGCATCGAACGAGAGAGCGATGCGGCGCTGGGCGAAGTTTGCAAACAAGCCCCGGCGCCGCACCCGAACGAGCCGGTCACGGGGACCGAACTCCCGTGCATTGTCAGGCATTTTCGCGTCCGGGTCCACCCCGCTCGAGAGAGGGACGGTGTGCGACAAGGCGTGCGAGACGGGGCGCCTGTTCAACTGCAAGCGGTGCCGGCGGCAGGTCGTGATCTGCCGGCACTGCGACCGCGGGCAGGCGCACTGCTCCAGGACGTGCAGCGCGCGCTCCCGGAGCGAGAGGCGCCGCGAGGCGCGGAAACGCTGCCGGCGCACGGAGAAGGGCCGCGAGACGGGCCGGAAACGCCAGCGGCGCTGCCGGGTCCGCCAGGCGGACCCGGCGCGCGCCGCGGCCAGGGCGGCGGCCTCGGAAACGGCCGCCGAGACCGTGCCCGTCGACGTCCCCGAGACGCCCGAAGACGCCGGTTCGGAAAAAACCGCTGCGGACCACGCTTCCGAGACCGCGCGGCCCCCTCCAGCTGCACCCCTGACGGCGCCGAATCGGCGGGAATCGCCGCTGCGGTGCGCCGTCTGCGGCCGGGTCTGCCGCTGGCTGGTGCTGGCGGACCCCTGACCGTGGCGTCGGGGACGAAAGGGAGGGTGATCTCATGGCGATCGACGAGGAAACGCGGGCGACGATCGTCCGGCTGTCGCGGGCCGAGGGCTGGCCGGTCGGGACGATCGCGCGGCATCTCGGCGTGCACCACGGCACGGTGACGCGGGCGCTGCGGGCGGGCGGCGAGGAGCGGCGGCCCCGGGCGAAGCTCATCGACCCGTTCGTCGACTTCGTCCGGGAACGGCTCGAGGCGGCCCCGGACCTGCCGGCCAGCACGCTCTGGCGGCAGGTCGCGGCGCTGGGCTGCCGCGGCGGCGAGGACCACTTCCGCCACGGCCTGCGCGCGCTCGGGCTGAGGCCGGCCAGGCGGCCCGAGCCGTCGATGCGGCTCGGCTTCCTTCCGGCCGAGCAGGCCCGAGGTCGGCCGGGCCGAGTTCGGGAAGGTCCGCATCGGACGGGCGGAACGCAGGCTCATGGGTCTCCTCGCGGCCCTCAGCCACTCGCGCCAGACCTTCCCGAGCCTGTTCCGCGACGCGCGGATGGCGAGCTTCCTGCAGGGCCGCGCCGAGGCGTTCCAGGCGTTCGGGGGCGTGCCGAGGAGGCTTTTGCACGACAACCTCAAGAGCGCCGTCGTCGCGCGCCGCGGCAAGGCCGTCACCTTCAATCCGACGCTGCTCGCGCTTGCGGCCCACTGCGCCTTCGAGCCGACGGCCGCGTGGCCCAACAGCCCGGAGGAGAAGGGGCGCGTGGAACGCCGGGTCGGATTCGCGCGCACCGGCTTCTTCGCCGGGCGCGACATCGCGGTCCCGCTCGGCGAGCTCAGCGCCGCGGCCCGGGAGTGGTGCCGGCGGCCGCGTTCGGCGCCGCCGCGGAGCGTCCCTGGCCGGACGACGACGGCCTTTCGGTCCGGGACGCCTTCGCCCGGGAGAGGTCTCGAGAGCCTGATCGCCCTTCCCGCCGACCCCTTCCCGCATCACGAGATCCGCCCGGCGCGGATCGACAGGACCTGCCACGCCCGCTTCGACACGAACGACTGCAGCGTTCCGCCCGGCTTCTCCAAGGCCCTGCCGACGCTTGTCGCCGACCGCGACGAGGTCCGCATCCTCGACGGGACCGGCGAGGTCGCGCGCCACCGGCGCTCGTCCGGGTTTTCCACGACAGGAAGCGGACCGTCACCGACCCGGAGCATGCCAGGGCGATCGCCGCGCGCAAGCGGCGGGCAAGGTCGATGAGCGTCCGCGACCGGGTCCTGCGCGCCGTGCCGCGGGGCCCGAGGGGATGCTCGCGCGCGCCGGATCCGGCGGACGGAACGTCTCGTCATGCGCCCGGATGCCGGAAGAGCTTCTGGACGCGCACGGCGCCGACGAGACCGACCGGGCGGTCGCCGCGGCGCTGGAGCGCGGGTCGTGCCATCCGGAAACGGTGCGTGCCGTCCTCGAGGAGCGCCGCCGCGAGCAGGGCCTGCCGCCCGTCAGCATCGCCGACGGCGTCCGCGGAACGACGCCGCGGGGGACCGGCCTCGGCGCCTGCGACAGGCCCGCGAAGCGCGAGGGGGACGGGACATGAGCGAGCTCAGGGAGCGCGCCCGGGCGCTCGGCCTGCACGGACTTGTGGAGCGCTGGGACGAGGTCGCCGGCACCGGCTGGGTCAAGGACCTGGTCGACGGCGAGGAACGGGCCCGCATGGCCCGCAGCCACGAGCGCCGCCGTGCCGAGGCGCGGCTGCCCGCCTTCAAGCCGATGGCGGACTTCGACTGGACATGGCCGCGCGACATCAGCCGCGGCGACGTCGAGGCGCTGACGGGGCTCGGCTTCGTCGGGCGCGCGGACAACGCCGTGCTCGTCGGCGGACAGGGCACCGGAAAGACCATGATCGCGGCCAACGTCGCGCACCAGGCGCTCCTGCACGGCCACACCGTCCGCTTCGAGAAGGCGCCGGACCTGCTCGAGAACCTGGCCGGGATCGCCGACAGGGGCGAGCTGCGCCGCCGCCTGACCGTGCTCGCGCGGCCCCGGCTCCTCGTCCTCGACGAAATCGGCTGCGTGAAGCTCCAGGGCCGGCACGCCGACATCCTCCACGCCATCGTCTCGCGACGCTGCCAGCGCCGCTCGACGATGGCCGCCACCAGCCTCGGCTTCGCCCGGCGGGACCGCGTCTTCCCCAGCGCGTCCGGCATCGCGGGCACCGTCGACCGGCTGATGCACGACGCGGCGCTGATCTCCATAGACGGCGACTCGTGGCGGCTCAGGCGTGAGACCGGATGACCCCCGCCGCGTCGACTTCGACGCCGTCAAGCGCACGCCGTTCGAGAGCCTCGCCGCGGAGTGGGGATGCGTCCGCGACCCCGGCGCCTCGACCCGCGCGAACCCCGTGCTGCGCGCCCCGGGCCTGCCGAAGCTCGTCACGAAGCGCCTCGGCAACGGCCACTGGGCCTGCTTCAACACCCTCGACGCCGACGACAACGGCACCGCGATCGACTTCATGCTCAACCGCGGGCTCTCCTTCGCCGACATCCGCGCCCGGTTCGGAGCGCCCGCCGCCGCGTCACGCGACTTCCGCAGCCTCTGGAACGAGGCCGTGCCGGACCCGGCGCCGGAATGGCTCGCCGGGCGCGGCATCCGGCAGGAGACGCTCGACGCCTGCCGCCCGCTGATCCGCCGCGACCGCCTCCTCTTCGCCCACCGCGACCGGAACCGCCGGCTCACCGGCTTCGAGATCGGACCTCCCGACGGCGCCAGACGCTTCGCCACCGGCGGAACCCGCAGCCTGTTCGCCGTCCGCGCCGGAACCGCCGGGGACCTGGAGGCCCTTGTCATCACCGAAAGCGCCGTCGACGCCCTCAGCCTGGCCCAGATCGACGGATGTCCGTAAGCGGGTAAACGGCGACGTCCGATAATTCGGTTGCCCGTGCGTGGGGTGCATCGCGATATTTCCGGTCATTCATTAATGATCGGAGGTTTTTTCATGTCCAGTGATTTGAACGGTTCTGCTGGTTCTCGCCCTTCACGGGTGGTGCGTAGCGCGACCGAGTGGAGCACCATCATGGCGGACTTTGAGCGTTCGGGGATGTCGCGAAAGAGATTCTGCGAATCCCGGGGTCTGTCGCCGAAGACCTTTTCGAGCTGGCGGTGCCGTCTCCGCCCTGGGGGCGGGAAGGGTTCCTTCGTCGAGCTTGCGCCGCCTGCGGTGTCCGGCTGGGACGTCGAGCTTGAACTGGGTGACGGGGTCGTCCTGCGGGTTCGGCGTTCGTGATGCTTGGCGGCTGGCCGCGGGGCGGCATCTGGCTGTCGACCGATCCGGCCGACATGCGGCGCAGTTTCGACGGGCTGTGCGCCCTGGTGTCGGGCCATCTCGGATGCAACCCGGCTGACGGGCGCTGGCAATTGTTCGTCAATCGGAGACGAACGATCGTGAAGATCCTCGGCTTCGAGCGGGGCGGCTTCCTCCTCCGGTCCAAGCGCCTGGAGCAGGGCCTGTTCGCCCCGCCGCCGGCGTCTGGCCATGCGGCGCTCGCATTGTCATCGACCGAGCTGATGGCGCTGATCGACGGCATCGACGTCATTGTCCGGCGCCGCCGCAAGCGCTGCGACGGTCCCCGAGTGGTGTCCAGGTGAGCTCGGACGACGGTCATGTCGATGCTGCCGGTCATCGGGGTGTCGGCGAAGAGCTCCTTCCACAGGCGCGGCGCCGGTTCGTGGATCCGGTCGGCCGGGTGGGTGTCGATGCGCTGGAGGACGTCGATCAGATACACAAGGGGACTGATCCCGAGCAGCTGGCAGGTTGCAGTGAGGCTGTTGATGATCCCCACGTTGCATGCGCCCGATTCCGTCCAGGAAAACAGCCGGCTCTTCTGCCCCAGCTTGACGCGGCGCAGTGCGCGCTCGACACCATTGGTATCGATCGGCACCAGCGGGTCGTCGAGGAACACCTCGAGGGACTGCCGGCGTTCGACGGCGTAGTTGACCGCCCGACGGATCGGGTGCTTCGGCGTCAGTCGCCGGATCCCCGAGCGTCTGCGCACACCATAGCCAGAAGGCGTCGACCAGCGGGCGGGTGCGGGTGCGCCGCGCCGCAAGGAGTTCCGGCGGCGGCCGGGAACGGAACTTCTTCTCGATCCCGTACATGCCCCCGATCAGGTCCAGCGCCTCCCCGGCCAACACCGGATGGCTGTCCAGCTGCTCCTCGAAATTGCGTCTGGAATGCGTCCAACAATTTTGCTGTCTCACCGCCGCCCCCCGCACTTCGGCGTAAGCCGCATAGGCGCCGTAGCCATCACTGACCAGCGTGCCCTCGAAGTCGCCGAGGAAACTCTCCACATGGTGGTGGGCGCGGGATGGCGCGAAGTGGAACACCACTTCGTCCCGGTCGCCGAGAACCGGCCAGTGGCAGCATTGTTTCATCTTGCCCGGCTTGCCGGGGTCGCGCCCGGCCCGCACCGGCGTCTCGTCCATGACGATGATGGAGCTTTCCAGAACCGAGCGGCACTGCGCCTCGAACACCGGCCCGGCAGCGAGGATCGCCCGGTTGGCCCAGCCACTCAAGGACTTGCGGTTGACGGTGATCCCGCTCTCGCCCGGCATCTGGTGCTGGCGATAGAGAGGGAGATGCCAGGCGAACTTGTCGCCCGGCATTCCGGCGATAAAGGTCACATCCGCGCAGGAATTCTTGAACACGCCCTCGACGGCCGGGGCGCAGACCAGGGCGCCGGAGGACATGATCTTCGCCTTCTTGTAGTGGCAGCGCAGCACCACGTGGCGGATCGGCACCGATGCCAGCTTGCAGCACACCCGCTCGGAGACGGTCTCGAACTCGTCCGCCGCCAGCCCCTCGATCTCCGGCGGCATCACATCGATGTCGATCACCGTCGCCTCGGGGCCGAAGCGCAGCCCGGTGTCGTTGACGGAACCGTCGCGATCCTTCTTGCGCCCCGTGACGCCGCCCTGCGACTTCTTTTCGGCTTCGGGTTCATCCTCCCCGGCATCCGGCGTTGCGGCGCCATCGGAAGCGCCACCTTCGGAGGCGGCACCGGCATTGCGGCGCTTCTCCGATCTCCGGCCATGCTGTTGGCGCTCGTAGCGGGCGAGCTGGTCGCGAAGCGCACTGTTCTTCGCCACTTCCTCGGTGAGCTTGTCCTGCAGCGCGGCAATGATCGTCGACTGCGTCCCGGCAAGCCCGAACAACTCCCTGAACAGGGAGGCGACGCCCCGCAGCAGGCCGCCGCCGCCCAGCCCCGCGAATTCCGAACGGAGCCCGTCAAGCCGACGGCGGACCGCATCCGGGTCGGACGGGTCGATCCCGCTCATTCCTCCGCCTCCGCCGCCATGATCGCCGCCGGCACCGCCAGCCGCTCGCCCGGCGGCATCGCCGCGCAGCGCCGCCCCCGGCCCGCCGCCTTGCGCCTGACCACCTGGCGGCGGGTGAAGTTCCGTCCGGCGAAGGCCGCCCGGCGCACCCGGTCGGGCGCGAAGTCGAACCACGGCTTCCCGGTGACGATGCAGGACTGGTTGCCGACCTGGATCTCCGGCGAGCGCCAGTCGCAGAGGTGTTCGTCGCAGGGCCGGGACGGATAGCCGGAGACCATCACCGAACAGGGCAGCGACTTCAGGATGCCGGGAAGCGCGACATGGTCGGCGTCCGCATAGTCGAAGCGGCAGCGGCGCTGCGGCCTGCGCGCCGACCGCGCGCAGGGCGGGTCGCTGCAGGCCGGCTCGCGGCCGTCGAAGTCGAAATCGGACAGGAACGCGCGGGCAGCAGCCGTGGCGGAGCTCGACCGGATGGCCGCAGCTGAAGGTGTCGACGGCCCGGCGGTTGAGATCGATGCCGATGTTCCTGCAGCGCCGGAGGCTTGCGCTTCATGATGGCGCCGCCCCCAAGATGGGACTCGATAAATACGGAATGTGGCGGACACATCGCGACAAGGGGCTGTCAGAGCCCTGTCGTCCCCTTGGAACCATACCAAGCGCTCATGGCCGATATCCCGATGATTCGTCTTGATTCGCCGGGAATAGCCCCGGCGGCCTATCGTGTCAAACGGAAAAAACGGCGCAGCAGCAACAAATCGGAGAATGTCAGGCTGCCAAACCGGCAGCAGCAGTCAGGACGAAACCAGAAACCACGCTAAATCAACGGACGTCGTGAGGGAATCCCCTGAATCCTGCCGCAATTCCGAAAGTTGCCCTATTACTTTTCGGGCAAGCACGAATTCGAGGATCCCACGCTGGCTGTGCGAAGCAATGAGCAGTTCGACTTCACCGGACTTGGCATCGCCCGTTTTGCGTTCAGGTCCGAAGCGGCCCGCAGGTACGCGCAGGGAGACGGCCGGGTCGTTAAACGGCGGCGAAGAATCCGGGCGCTTTTGCCGGAGAAAGCACCTGCTATACGCCTGAGTTGCAATGCGGCCATTCCCGTCCGCGCGCACCGTTGGCGGGCATGCCGGAGCGTTGGCACTCGACTCGGGTTTGAGACTGAATCGGCATGAACCTTCCTGACAGGAATGCAATCGAGGCCGCGGCGAATCTCGTGCACAGCGTATTTCGGCCGACGCCCGAGCGCTTATACCTTGCTGTCCAGGCGCGCCGGGACGGAAGTCTGGGTCAAGCACGAAAATCACACGCCGATCGGTTCGTTCAAGCTGCGCGGCGGTCTCAACTACATGGAGTCGTGCGGCGCAGGGACCGTCATCGCGGCGACCAGGGGGAACCACGGGCAGTCCGTCGCTTACGCCGCCGCCAGGTCGGGCAAGGAGGCGATCATCGTCGTTCCCGAGGGAAACAGCCCGGAAAAGAACCTTGCCATGGAGGCATTCGGTGCCGAAGTCGTCGTCCATGGCCATGACTTCCAAGCCGCGTTTGAATACGCGCTCGACCGCGCAGGGGGCGACGGCATTCACTTCCTGCCTTCCTTTCACGAGAAGCTGGTCGCCGGCGTTGCTTCCTGCTGCTACGAGTTTCTTGCCGAAGTTCCGCAACTTGACACGCTTTACGTCCCGATCGGACTCGGCTCAGGGATTTGCGGCGCCATCAGCGCGCGCGAGCTCTGGGTCTTCGCACCGAAATCGTGGGTGTCTGCGCGGAGTCTGCGGCTGCCTATGCGCTGAGCTTTGAGGCGCGGTGCCCGGTCTCGACCAACACGGCCGAAACCATCGCGGACGGAATGGCCTGCCGGGTGCCGGACAGCGCCGCACTCGGTGTAGTCCTCGCCCATGCCGAACGCGTCGTTACCGTGTCCGACGGCGAAATCGACAAGCCATGCGACACTACTTCTCGGATACGCACAATGTCGTCGAGGGTGCGGGCGCTGCGCCGCTTGCTGCGCTCCTGAAGGAAAGCGGCAGGATGTCGGGCCGGGTCGTCGGGCTCGTCGCCAGCGGCGGGAACGTCGACAGCAACGTCTTTGCGCGAATTCTCTCCACCGCTTGACGCATCCCCCTGCCGGCATCGCCGCCGGTTCGGAAGCACTTCCGCCGCTTCATCGAAGGGCGCCGGATCGACGGCAGTCAGGATCGGTGCCCGAACGCCCCGGTCAGGCACGCCGCCTCGCCGCAGTTGTCAGGTTCCCGCCTCAGAACCCGCCTCAGGCAAGCGCATCGCGCAAGGCCGCGAGAATTGCGCTGGCGTTCCGCCCCGCGCCCGAAGTGCGTCATCCATGTCCACGCGGACGAAGCGGGTAGGCGTGTTGGGTTGCAGCTGGCCGATCAGGTCCATGTCGGCCGAGATGATGGTGCCGATCATGAAGTAGCCGCCGCCGGATACCGCGTCGCGATGCAGTATGATCGGTTCCTCCCCGCTCGGAACCTGGACGGACCCGTAGGGATAGCAGGCATCAGTGATGTTCGAGGGGTCCGACCTGGCGCCAAACGGCTGTTCGCGCTCCACGAAATTCAATGCACGCCCGCCCTGGAAACGATAGTCCATTCTGTCGGCCTCGTTGGCGACCTTCCAGATATCCTCGAAGAATGCCCGTTGTGATTCCGCGGTGATCCTGTGCCAGTATAGACTGGGCAGCATGCGCAGTTCGGCCGGGGTCCCGGGACTGCGCCGGAGCGCGTCGGGGACCGAACTGCCGTCGCGTCCTCCGAACTGGTCTGCGCCGACCGGCAGGCTGTCACCGGGCTGTATCGGCCTTCCGTCGATTCCGCCGAGCGCGCCGATGGCATAGGTCGACCTGCTGCCAAGCGCCGGCGGGTCGCGATGCCGTCCGATACCGCTATGTAGACGCGGGCTCCGGAACGCAGGAAATCGAACGTCAGCACGTCACCGGACTTGACGGAAAAGGCCGTCCAGCCGGGTTGCATCGCGCCGTTGACCTTGGGCGGCAGGTCTGCGCCGCAGACGGCGACAGTGGCGGCCTCCCGTGAACTCGAGTTCGGGGCCCATGAACACGGCTTCCAGGGCTGCGGCGCCTTCCGGATTTCCGACCAGGAGGTTTGCCGCGCGCAGCGCCAGGCGGTCCATTGCCCCGCCGATCGGGATGCCGAGGTGATAGTATCCGGGACGGCCGAGATCCTGTATGGATGTCAGGATGCCGTGTGAGACTACGTTAATCGGCATGGAGCGTCTCCATCAGCTTGGCATTGTGCCGTCAATGTCGGCATTGAAGGCTGCAAGGTCGAACGTGACGTCCCGAATTCGCGGCTCGAACCGGCCCGCGTTCCTTCGTCAACCGCGGAAATCGTATTCCGCCCGGTCGATCGGCTTCCACTTCACGATGTCTCCGGGACGGAAAAAGACCACCCCCGTGCCACTCTGAAGTGCAACACCAGAGTTGGTTGCGACCTGCGTCCTTCGGCGCAGGATGCTGCGAATCGGCCAGATGGCGGCGACCAGTCCCTGTGTAGAAGCATGGAGACTGTCATGCCGAGCGGCTACCACCACCTGACCCATGGCGAACGATGCCGGACATGCGCGCCGAGGAAAAGCGGACTGTCCGATTCGGCCATTGCCCGGCAGCTGGGCCGGGACCGGACGACGGTCCGGCGCGAGATCCGGCGCAACGGCGGCGGGCGCGGATGCAGGCACGGGCAGGCGCAGGGCAAGGCCTCGGCGCGGCGCGGCGCCGCCTCGTCCGTTGCCGGGAAGATGACCCGGGAGCGGTGGCGGACGGCGGAGGACAGGCTTGCGGAGGGCTGGAGCCCGGAGCGGACCGCCGGCCGCTTCCGCAAGGAGGGCATCCCGATGGCGGGCCGGGAGTGGATATGCCAATGCGTCCGCGCCGACAGGAAGGCCGGGGGCCGGCTCTACCTGTTCCTGCGCCGCCGCGGGAAGAAGCCGGACCGGAAGGGCGGGCGCCGTTCGGGCCGGGGCCGCATCCCGGACCGCGCGGACATCTCCGAGCGTCCGGAGATCGTGGAGGCGAAGGAGCGGGTCGGCGGCCGGGAGGCGGACACGATCGTCGGCAAGGGCCGCAGCGGCGCGCTGGCGCGCTGGCGGGCCGTGCGTCGAACTGCACGCTTCTTCAGAGGGTTGGCAGGAAGACGGCGGCCGCGGTGGGCGCCGCGCTGCTCGAGATGCTGCTGCCGCTCGCCGCCCTGGCCCGCACGATCACCGCGGACAACGGCAAGGAGTTCGCGGGCCACGCCTGGGTGGCGCGGGCGCTTGGGGCCGGGTTCCTCTTCGCGACGCCGTGCCATTCCCGGGAACGGGGCCTGAACGGGCACGCGAACGGCCTGGTGCGGGGATGCTTTCCAGGGACACCGACTCGGGAAGATCACAGACGCGGAGGCGAGGCGGTCCGGGACCGGACGGACGCGCGTCCGGGGAAGGCGCACGGCTGCACGGCCCCGGCGAGGCGTTCCGGAAGGCGCGGCCTCCCTGACCGGAGCCGTCCCGGATCGCGTTCCGGAGGGACCGGTCCGGCGAGAGAAAGGGGCGTCTGCGGCCCGCCGACCTCGGTCGGGCTCCGACCTCCCTTCGCCCGGCGGGCCGCCGCCGCCCCCTGGGCGCGGCTCGCGCCGTCCGGAGAGCGCGGCTACGCTGCGTTTCGACGGGACTTCAGCCGCCTCGGGCCCCGATCACCGGTGTCCGGGGGCCTGGATCGCCATCACAAGGCCATCTTCTGCGCCCGGGCTGCGCGCTCGCTGCGGAAATGGCCGGTGTTGCACTTCGGAGTGGAAGTGGGGTTGCATTTCCCGAAGTCGCTCCCGGATGCGGGAGACCATCTCGAATACTCGATCGAGGGGTCTGGTCATTTTCCGTGGCAGATAAGGCTGTTCGTCGAATCCCCGTCCGCCTGTCCGACGGCGGCGTGATGGTGGGCGACAGACCGGGTTGTGGTTGGAGGTTTGTCCCGAGTGGCTTGCAAGGGCCGAGTGCAGGGTGAGCGATCGTCAATCCGGGGCATGACCGGATCTCGCGGCGGCGGCGAGCGTCCTTCCGCGGATGATGCGCTTGGCGCGGGCTTCGGCCTGGGGTACGGGAATGCCTGCTTCTTCGCGCCGCTTCCGCGCGCGGTTCAGCGGCCCTTCGCGAAGGAAACTTCCACCGATCCGAAATCTCCGAAGTCTGCGTCGAAGCGGTCGCCTGGCCGGGCTTCAATGGGTCTGATGAAAGACCCGGAGAGGACGACTTGGCCGCCGCGGATGGCTTGACCGCAGGACGCGAGCCGTTCCGCAAGCCAGCCGATCGAAACCGCGGGATCACCGAGGACGCCAGCGCCGAGGCCGGTTTCCTCGACCTGGCCATTTCGCGACACGATTGAGCCCACCCAGCGGAGGTCGTGGATGCCGGGCGCATGCCGTTCCTTTCCGAGGACGACGCCGGCGTTCGCGGCGTTGTCCGCGATGGTGTCGAAAACGGTCCGCATCGCCTGCGTCTCCGGATCCTTCCGGAGAATGCGGGTGTCGAGAATCTCGAGCGCGGCGGTCGTGTATTCGGTGGCTGCAAGCACCTCCTCCCGATCCGGCCGCCGGCCGGAGCAGTCGAGGTCGCGTTTCATGACAAAGGCGATCTCGGCCTCGATGCGCGGCTGGATGAACCGGCCGGAAGGAACGGATGCGCCCGTCGGGAAGTGCATGTTGTCGAATAGCACCCCGCTGTCCGGAATGTCGATGTTCAGCGCGTCCTGCATCGCCTGCGACGTCAGCCCGATCTTCCACCCGGTGACCCGCAGGCCTGCCGACCGCTTCAACGCGACGAGATGCGTCTGGATCTCGTACGCATCCTCCATTCCGATCTCCGGAAACCGGCGCGAAAGAAGCCCGATCTGGCTGCGCGTCCGCTCCGCCTCGAAGAGGTCCCGGGCGACGGCCCGGCATGCGTCGGCGGCGAGGGTCACCGCGCCTCGCCGATCACCGGATTGCGGAGCGTGCCGATGCCGTCGGCCTCCACCTCGACAATGTCCCCCGGTTGCAGCCAGACCGGCGGGTCGAGGCGGGCTCCGGCGCCGGTCGGCGTGCCGGTGACGATGTGGTCTCCGGGGACAAGCGTCGTGAACGTGGAGATGTAGCTTATGAGGTGGCGGAACGGGAAGATCATGCGCCCCGTCCGGTCATCCTGGCGCGTTTTCCCGTTGACGCGCGTCCTCAGGCCTATGTCGGCAATCTGCTCCTCGCCGGAAAACGGGATGATCCAGGGCCCGATGGCGCCCGTCGCATCGAAATTCTTCCCCTGGGTCACGTTGAACTTGGCATGCCGCATCCAGTCGCGCACGCAACCTTCGTTGCAGAGCGTAGTTCCTGCCACATGGTCGAAGGCGTCGGCCGCGGCGATGTGGCGGCCGGGCTTGCCGATCACGATCACGATTTCGCCTTCGTAGTCGAGTTGCCGCGATGCCCTCGGCAGGACCAGAGGCTGCATGTGTCCAACGAAACTCCGGGCAAAGCGGATGAAGACCGAAGGGTAGGGGCGCGCATCCTGCCCGTCCCTGTATTCCGCGTTCCTGTGCGGGTAGTTGACCCCGATACAAATGATCTTTTCCGGCGTCGGCACCGGCAGGCAGAAGGATTCCGGTTCGATGCAGGCCGGAGCATCGATGCTTTCCGCAGCTTGCGCGAGCAACGGCAGCCCGCCGGCCGCGATGGCCTCGAGCAGCGTTGGCCACTCCGGAAACCGTGGCGACAGCGGAATCACGCCGTTCTCGGTGACGGCGCCGTACTGACGATGCTCGCCAGTGATGTAGGTTGCGAGTCGCGCCAAGCGAACTCTCCTTTCAGCAGCAATCCGATCGGCGATTTCCACTTGCCTTGCGCTGCGGTCTTCCATCCGGAGCGCGCCTGCATCGGAACGCGGGCATCCGCTGCGCCTCCTACCTGTTCCGGAATGCCATGCTCGTCCTTCGCACATACCGTCATTGCCGGAGCAAGTCACGGCATACGCACCCGGCAGACGATTGGCGCGCAAAAATCCGCGACAAAATAGGCAACGGACTGTCGACCATCCAGATTGAACGGGTCGGATAATCGGGTGAACCGCGGTTTGCCCGTGCTGTCGACCGTTCATGCCGAGGTTCCGCCGCGTGTTGACCGACAGGCGACGGTGCATTCTTCCGGTCGTCGAGCAGATGCGGAATCGGGGCGAGCAAAGACTCGCATGGCCGCCGCCTGTATGGCGACATCCACGCATCTTTCGCGCGGTTGCTGTCGGCCTCCTTCCGGGACGGGAGTACGACTTCGCGGTCGTGCCGGGCTTCCCGGCCGATCAGGCAGGTTGGCCCGAGCGGTCCCTTTATTCCGCGCAACGGCCCTTGCAGCGTCTGGTGCGGTCGCGCGGCGCATGATCGATTTCCGGTCCCGTCGGGATGATCCGGGTCAGGCTTGTCGTATCGAGCCTGCCATAGCAGTAGATGTCGACACGCAGAAGATCGACCGTCTCAGCGATGCCCGGATGCTTGATTTCCCGGGCTTCGTTTGCAAGAAAATTCGGAATTGTCACTGCAACGACTACGTTGCTTTCCAGCCCAGCGGACAGTGCTGTATCGAAAGAACGCGTTCTTGCAGCGTGGCCAACGACTCAGAGGCTGAATCATAATTCATTTTCCGATTTTCCCGCTTGTTTCAGTAGCGTGCCGCACGCGCCACCCGCCGCATCATGAACCGGCAGGCCGCCAGCCGGCACCACGCCAGCGAACTCGCCAGGCTCCGCTCGAAATCCTTCGCAAGCCGCCGGCACCGCGACATCCAGCCGAACGTCCGCTCGACAACCCGGCGACGGCACGGCACCGTGAAGCCCCTGATTTCCTTCGGCCTTTCAACGATCTCCAGGATGCCGCCAATTCCCGGCTCCCCGAGCCTCGAGGCAAGCTTCGGACCCTGATAGCTGCCGTCCACCCACAGCTTCCTCACCGCCGGCGCCTTCTCCAGCATCCCGAGGATCACCGAAGGGGCGCCGTCCCGGTCCTGCACGTCGGCTGCATGAACCTCAGGAATCGGTCTGGTCCGGCTGGATCGATCCGAACGGCACCGAATTTGTGGTCAACAACACGCACCTCGCCGGACAGATGCCACCGAAACGCCAGCCCCCCGCTGCCGCCGTCGCCGTCGTTGTCGTCGCCTTCCGCATGCCGGAAATCCGGGAAACTAGTGCACTGATTACACCGCCCACAGCGCAGGCGGATTTTTTCTGTGTGAATGACCGGCCTTTCCTGCAAGGCTTTTCCCGAACCGGGCGGACAACCCTGCTCGGGTCGCGCCACAGGCGCCTGACCGAAAGCGAACCGGGGCCGCAGCGGATCTCTCGAAGCCGGCCGTGACGCCGGTGGCGCCGGACGACGAGCCGCGCTTCCGCGCGCTGATGGACGAGCACCACTGTCACGGCGCGCCGTCGAAGATCGGCCGGATCGTCTGGAACGCGGCCGACGACGGCGCGTTCCCGGCGCCGGTGCCCAGGTGCGGCGCGCGCGACGCGTGGATCGGATGGGGCCGGCGCGAGCAGTTCGGGTGGCTGCACCTGATCGCGAACAACGGGCGGCTGCTGCTTCCAAGGCGCCGGCCGAACCTCGGCTCGCGGTTCCTGGCGCTCTGCGCCTGGCGCATCAGCCCCGACTGGCAGTCGCGCCATCGCCATCCGCTGCTTCTCCTGAAGACGTTCGCGGATCCGAACCGCTTCTGCCGGGATCACGGGCGGGACCAGGGCGCGGGCATCGCCGTTGAACGCAGGACGATCCGCGGTGCGGTCGACGACGAGGGCCGGCAGACGCGCGTGCTCGGGGCTAGCACCCATGGCGCCTCCGCGCCGCCGGCTCGGAAAAACCGTTCCGGCCGTCACGGAAGACGGGGATGACTGGGAGAAGACCGCCAAGGGGACCGGCGTCTTCTTCCCGACCATGGACATGATCCCCGACACCAGCGGCCGAACCGTCGCCGTCGCCGTCCTGCTCGGCCGGACGGCGATCTCCCCCTGCCTGCACGGCCTCGGCGCCCGCTTCGTGTTCATCGCCAAGGGTAACCGGAAGAATCTGCTTAAGGAGATCAGGGGCCGCCTCGCCTCGCAGTGGCCGAGGGAGGCCGACTTCGCCGCACAATCATTGCAGCGGGAGCACGGACGCATCGAGAAGCGGGAGATCCGGATCGCGACCGAACCGGTCGCGGGCATCAGCTTCCCCTGGGTAGGGCAGGTATTCCTGATCAAGCGGACCACACGGTCCTGCCGCTGCGGGCGCAGCGGAAAGCCGGCGAGAATCGGCGAGCCCAAGGTCGAGCCGGTCTGCGGCATCACGAGCCCCGCGCCGGAGACCGCCGGCGCCGAGGCGCTCCCCGGTTTCAATCGCGCCCGCTGGTTGTGCGAGCGCGGACACCGCGTCCTCGACGCCGCCGCGATGCGGAACGAGGACAGGTGCCGGGTCCGCTGCGGGCAAGGCCCGGAGTAACTGGCTGCCTCGGGAGGCTGGCCATCGGCCTGATCTTCGGGCGCGGCAAACCGGTCGCGCCGACGAACAGCGACCTGAAACGGAACCCGCGCCTCGCACTCGGCCGGCTCGTGCTCGGCCGGAACCCGCAGCAACGCAATCGGCCGCTGCGGACAGGACGGAGCCGGCCCGGCAGCCGGGCGGGCAAGTCGGCAAGCCCGCAATCAACCGCAGGGCGGGCGAAGCGGAGCAAAGTCACGGAATTGCCGCTGAAACAGCCGGATCCGGCGCGGGATGTATTTCCGGTCAGCCAAATGGCCTCGTCAAGACCCGCGAAGAATAAACATGCCGTGAAGGCATGTTGGACAACTGTGGACGATGTCTGTCCAGGCGAGAAAGACAAGGGCTGTATTGGGTGCCAGGCTAGGTTGCGGGACCGACGGATCCGACCAGCGACCAGAGCGGTCACTTGAGGCGTCCGGGACGGGATGCTACCTTCGGGCCATGACGAATGCAGCGTTCGACACCTTGGCGGCCACGCGCCGGCGGAAGGCCATGACGACGCTTGAAGTGTATGCGCATCACGGGTCAACCAGCTACGGTGAGATCACCGCCGCCCTACTGCGCGAAATTCTTTGCGGCGCGACTCCTGAACGGGAAGAGATTCCCCGCGTCTGTCAGGCATTGACGGAAACGGCGGGCTACAAGGCCTACGAGCTCGCCGAGGAACTTGGGCTGCAACATGAGGAGATCGACGCCAGGACCAGGGCGATCTGCGATCGCGGGTTGCCTCTGTGACGAAACAATCCGCCGGATCGAGATGGATCGATCTTTTTGATCTCGCCCTGAATCACCTGGACAGCGTCGGCGTTGATCGCAAGCAATGGACATGGGGCGACGGAACGGTGCTGATGCTGCGACACAGGCATCGCCTGAGCCGGGATGTCGATCTTTTCCTGAATGACGTCCAGATGCTCGCCTTCCTTTCGCCTCGCCTCAACGACAACGTGGCGGCGACGGTCGACAATTATTCCGAGCAGGCCAACCACTTGCGTTGCGTTGTCAATGACATCGGAGAAATTGATTACCTGGTTGCAGCCCCGGTAATCGAATTCGAGCCGGAGACAATGAACCTGGACAGGCACGGCATCGTCCAGGTCATGTCCGACCGGGAGATTCTTGCCCAGAAGATCCATTATCGTTCGACGTCCTTCACGGGACGGGACCTGTTCGACTTCGCGACCGTCACGACCAGAAGGCCGGATCTTCTCGCGGATGCCGGCCTGCACGGAATCGGGGCGCAAAAGCGGGCCGCTCTCGAGAAACGCCTGGCAGGCGACTTTCTGGAAACCGACTATGCAGCCGTTCAACACTTCGATGACAGAATGGATGGTATGCCCTTCGAGGAAGCCAGGAGCAGGATGCTGTCATGGCTGCAGGGACCGTCTCCATTGAATGAAGCGGCTGAAAGAGGAAAAGCCGGCGAAACTGAGTGAGTCCCGCCGGCACCGTCCCGCTTCAAGGACAATTCAGATCCCTTCAAGACGGGCTGAGACGCATTTTCGTCAATCGTGACTCGAATCCAGAAAAGCAGTTTCCCAAAGGAGTCCCTACGTGCCACTTTGAAGTGAAATACCAGGGGTGGTGGCAGCCTGCTTTTTTCTGCGCAGTATGTTGCGAATCGGCCAAATGGCGGCGACAGTCCCTGTGACGTAACATGGAGTCAGTTATGCCGGGGGCCGCCACCACCTGACTTTCGGCTCAGGAGTCCGGCCGCACCGCCGCGTCACCCCGGCCGCGGCCGGCCTGCTGTGCGGGTCCCGCGGCCGGGCCCCGGCGGCGCGATGCTGCCCCGCTCGACGACCGACACCGGCATCACCGTCGTCGCGGGCACCCGCGCGCCGGGCTCGGCCATGCGCTTCAGCAGGATCTCCGCCGCGGCGCGCCCGACCTCGGACTTCAGGATCCGCACGGTGGTGAGCCCGGGCGGGATCAGGTCGAGAAAGGGAATGTCGTTGAACCCGGTCACGGAGACGTCCTCGGGGCACCGCAGCCCCAGCGCGGCGAGCGCGCCGACGGCGCCGATCGCCAGGCGGTCGTTGGCGCAGAGCAGGGCGGTCGCCTCCGGGAAGCCCTCCAGCGCCGTCAGGGCGCAGCGGCGGCCCTCGTCCTCGTCGTAGCGCCGGGCCGCGACCACCGCCGCCGCGAGGCCGAGGCGCCGCGCCGCGGCCTCGAACGCCCGCCGCCGCCGGACGCCGGTCGACAGGCGGTCCGGCCCCGCGACGTGGCCGACGGCCCGGTGCCCGGCGTCGCGGAGCCTCCGCAGCATCATCCGGATCCCGCCCGCGTCGTCGCTGACCACCGAGGGGATGCCGGAGCCCTCCGCCGCGCGGTTCGCGGTGACCACGGGCACCTCCCGCGCGACCCGCTCCAGGTGCGGGTCCATGCGGGTCGCCGCCGCGTCGACGATGCCGTCCACGCCGCGCTGCATCAGCACGTCGAGCAGCCGCGCCTCGCGGTCCGGGTCGTTGTCCGTGCTGACCAGGATCGAGGCGTACCCGGCAGGCTCCAGCGCGCTCTCCATGCCGCGCACGATCGGCGGGAACAGGGTGTTGGCGATGTCGGGGATCATCACGCCCACGGTCATGGTGCGGCGGGTCCTGAGCCCGGCGGCGATGCGGTTCGGCCGGTATCCCATGGCGTCCGCCGCCTCGCGGACCCTCGCCACAACCTCCGCCGACAGCCGGGCGCGCGGGCTCGGCGACAGCGCCCGCGAGACCGTCGCGACGTGGACGCCGGCCTCCCGCGCGACATCCTTGATCGTGACGCCCTTCCTCATGGATCCGCCGGCCGCATGGCCGGGGAATACACCGATTCCGGGCCGGGCGCAAACGATTGCATAAAGTTGTTGACCGATGGGTTGGACGGCATTATGGCCATGCAATCGTTTGCGCAAATCGCGGATCTGATTCAGGCGATCCGTGAACCGACAGGAACCCGTTGAATGGTAAGCGTCGTCGACAAGAGAGACTTTTCGAAGCCGGTCATCCGCCGCAAGTCCTTGTCGGCATCCAACGACGGATCGCTTGCCACTGTCGTGCGCTTCGGGGATTTGGGCGAGTTCACTTTTGACGAACCCGCCGTGCACGGCGGATCCGACAGGGGGCCAACGCCGCTTGCAGGCGTTCTGGCATCGCTGTGCGGGTGCGAGGCGGTCACATTCGGCCGCACGGCCAGTGAGATGGACTTCGACTACGAAGGCATCGAATTCGATGCGGCCTTTACCATCGACATTCGGGGGCGTTCCGGAATGCGCGGGGTCGTGCCTCACTTCCGGACCGTCAAGGTCGAGGCGAGCGTGCGCACCCGGGAAAGCGAAGCGCGACTCAAGAACGTGGTTGAGGAAACCGAAGCGCGGTGCCCGGTCTTCAACCTGATCAGGGATGCAGGAGTCCAGATCGAAATGGTCTGGATCCGCGACGCCGGTGATTCCGGCGCAATGGTTGCTTAACGGGAGATCAAGATGACGCGACCCGCCATTGGTTGGATCGGCATGGGACGCATGGGCTTCCCCATGGCGGAACGGTTGGTGAACGCCGGCTATGAGGTCAAGGTCTGGAATCGAACGCGCTCGAAGGCGGAACCTCTGGCGGAGAAGGGCGCGACGCTTGTCGGCAGCCCGGCGGATCTGGCAGGCGTCGACGTACTGGCGACCATGGTCTCGACGGGCAAGGACGTCGAGGCGCTTTACTTCGGCGAAGGCGGCGTGCTTTCCGGAGATGGCGTGCCGGGAATATTCCTCGATTGCTCCTCGATCGGCGTCGGGCAGTCGGCTGAAATCCGTTCGCGGCTTTTCGACAAGGGCGCGGAATTCGTTTGCTCGCCCGTCAGCGGGAACGGCAAGTGCGTGAAGGCGGGCAAGTTGAGCGCCGTGGCGTCGGGACCAAGGGCGGCATTCGAAAGGGTCGAAGACATCATCGCGACCATAGCAGCCAACGGCGTCTCCTATGTCGGCGAGGGCGAACTGGCCCGGTTCTGCAAGATCGCGCACAATGTGATGCTTGGCGTGGTGACCCAAAACCTGGCTGAGATCACGATTCTCGCGCAACGGGCCGGAGTGCCGCGCCGCGCGTTCCTCGACTTCATGAACAATTCGGTCATGGGTTCGATTTTCACGAGATACAAGACCAACGCCTTCGTCAATCTGGACTGGACGACGACTTTCACGCCGGCGCTTCTGCGCAAGGATCTCGATCTGGGACTGGCGTCAGGGCGCGAGCTCGACGTGCCGATGCCGGTGACGGCGGCTACCCGGGAAGCGCTGCAGGCCCATTTCGGGGCGGCGGCGCTCAAGGACGATCCGGCGGCTTATTTGGAAGAAGACTTTTCTGCGCTTCTCGAGACGGTTGCGCTTTCTGCAGGCATGGAGCTCGAAAGCGAAGACAGCCCTTATCCCACTGGTCTGGAAGTTCCCCAGGCTGCTGAGTGAAGGGCGAACCCGAGTCGGCGTCCGATGCGACTGGCGCCGGCAAAGACAAACTTGAAAGGGAGGAAACCCAATGAAACCAGGAATACTGTTGGCAGGCACTGCCGCTGCGGCCTTGGTCGCGTCGACTGCCGTGGCCGAAATCAAGATCGGCACGTCGCTGCCGTTGACCGGCGCGTTCTCGATCGCTGGCGCGAAGCACGAACAAGGCTACCAGCTTTGCGTAGACATGATCAACGAACGTGGCGGCATCAACGGCGAGCAGCTCGAACTGATCATGTCGGACAACCGGTCGGATCCGGCCACCGCGATCGCGCAGTACGAGCGGTTCATCAACGTCGACGGCGTTGACGCCGTTTTCGGCACGTTCTCGTCGCGCCTGACATTCCCGGTGGCGAACATTCTTGCCAAGAACGGCCTGGTGCATCCGGTTCCGGCTGGCGGCGCGCTGCGGATCTATACCCAGGGCCACAAGAACATTTTCTATTTCCAGCCGAACGCGGCCGAGTATGTCGGTTCTTCGCTGCAGGGTCTCATCAGTGACCTGGTCGACGAGGCGGACCGTCCGAAGACAGCCGCCGTAGTGTCGGCGGACGACTTCTTCGCGAACGCCGTCGAGACCGGTTTTCTGGGCCTGAAGGTGATGGATCCGGCGACCGGCGATGAAGTCACCGACCTTGCGCCGGGATACTTGGCCGAAGCTGGAATCGAGGTGGTCTATACCGAAAAGTGGCCGGAGGAAGGCTTCAATGACTGGCTGAACCTCGCCAACTCCATCAAGCGGTCGGGCGCGGAACTGATCATCGCGCTGAGCGCAAGCGCGGAAGAAGCGGTGCAGTTGACCCGCGCGTTGAAGACCGTTCGCGCAGAACCGAAGATGGTCTACTACAGTCAGGGCACGCAGGTCGAGTTCTACGAGGGAACCCAGGAAGCCTCGGAAGCAATCCTCATGCACACATCCTGGCACCCTGATGCGCCGTATGTGGGCGAACTCGCGGGCGAGCCGTTCGGCAATGCAGATTTCGTGGCCGAATTCACCAGGCGCAACGGATTTGCCCCGGACGAAGACGCGGCGATTCCCTTTGCCGTGTGCCAGGGCATGGAGCAGGCGATCCGTGGTGCGGGCGAAACCGACAACGACAAGATGGGCGCGTGGTTGGCGGCGCGTACGGCCAGCGATCCCGTCCGCACCATCCTGGGCGCCTTCAACTGGGATTCCGTCGGCCTTCCGATCGACAAGCCGTTCATGGTTGCGCAGTGGAATGGCGGAGAACTCCAGTTCGTCTACCCGACGAACGAGTTCGAGACCTCGCCGCTCAACTATCCCAAGATGGGCTGGTGACAACGTCTGGCCGGGCGCCCGAACCGCGCCCGGCCATTCGCTCGCAGCATGCGCCACATGCTGGACGTCCGAAACCTTTGCAAGCACTTCGGCGGCATCAGGGCCGTCGATGAATGCTCTTTCGGCGTCGAAAGGGGCAGCATCACCGCCCTGATCGGCCCGAACGGCGCGGGCAAGACGACTGCGTTCAACTGCATCAGCAGGACGATGACGCCCACAAGGGGCGAGGTCTGGCTGGATGGCGAGCGAATTGACGGGTTGCGACCGCACAAGATCACGGCGCGAGGCCTCAGCCGGACCTTCCAGATCTCGCGCAACCTTGCAGACATGACCGTCCTTGAAAACGTCATTTGCCAGTCGAGGATCAACGGTTGGCGCGATTTCTTCAAGCCGGCGATGAGTCCGGAGGAGATCGACAAGGCCATGGGAATCCTGGACTTCCTCGGCATTACCCGGTTGGCGCATGAGGACGGCGCCAACCTGAGCTACGGACAGAAGAAGCTCATGGACCTTGCGGCGCTTCTCATGAGCGACCCGAAGATCATCCTGCTCGACGAACCGGCTGGCGGCGTGAACCCGACCCTTCTGGAGGAAATTGTCGGCCATATTCGCGAACTGAACAGAAACGGTCTGACGGTTCTGATCGTCGAGCACAACATGGATCTCATCATGCGCCTTTCCCACCGCGTCGTGGTCATGGCGCAGGGCAGGGTGATCGCCAGCGGAACGCCCGACGAGGTCCGCAACGACCCGGCTGTGCTTGAAGCCTATCTGGGCGGTGCGCAGGAGGCGGCCGCATGAGCGCCCTTCTAACGGTCTCGAACGTTGTAGCCGGATACGGCGACGGGCCGGCGATCCTGAACGGCGCGTCTGTCAATGTGGAGCCGGGCAAGGTGCACTGCATCATCGGGCCGAACGGCGCCGGAAAGTCGACTCTGCTGAAGGCCGTCGTGGGGATGCTCAGGGTCCGGGAGGGAGACGTCAAGTTCAGGGGCGCGAGCGTGAAGGGTCTTCGCCCCGACCAGATCTTGCGCATGGGCATCTGCTTCGTGCCGCAGGAGCGCGCGCTGTTTCCGAAGATGACTGTGCGGGAAAACCTTCGCATGGGCGGCTATTCGTTGCGCGACAAGGTGGAGCTTGAGCGCCGGATCGACGGGATCGAGGAACGGTTCCCCATCCTGAGGGAACGTCGCGACCAGCATGCGGGCACCCTTTCAGGAGGCCAGCAGCAGACGCTTTCCATGGCGCGGACAATGATCCTCAGACCGGAAATCGTCATGCTGGACGAGCCGTCGCTGGGTCTCGCGCCGAAGGTCGTGGCCGAGGTCTTCGACATCATGCGCGTCATGACCGGCGAGGGGATCACGATCCTGCTCGTGGAGCAGAACGCGCTCATGGGACTCAAGCATGCGGACTGGGGTGTCGTGCTCGATCTCGGGCGGACGCTCTTTGAAGGCCCCGGACAGGAAATCCTCAACGATCCGAGAATCCAGGATCTCTATCTCGGCGGCAAGAAAGCGGCTTGATCATGGCGGACATGATTCAGATTCTGGTTCTGGGGCTCGCCCTTGGCGGAGTCTACGCGCTGATGGGGTCAGGGCTTTCGCTGGTTTTCGGGGTCATGCGGATTGTCAACCTCGCGCATCCCTCGCTCGTCATGGCGGGGGCCTACATTGCATACTGGGCCTTCCGCCTTGGCGGCGTGGACCCCATGGCGACCTTGCCGGTCGCGCTGGTCATCCTGGCGGCGACGGGTGTGCTTCTTTACAAGCTCGTGTTCGAGCGCGAGGCGCGGTCGGCAAAGTATTCGGAGATGACAGTGCTCCTGACCTTTGCCTTGGCCATGGTCGTCGAAGGGGCGCTTGGCACGGCCTTCACCAACACGCAGCGGGTCACCTCTCCCGACTACGCAACGGACGCCTTCTTCATCGGAGACGTCTTCATTCCGAAGGGCCAGCTCTACTCCGGGATCGTGTCTCTCGCGATCATCTCCTCGCTGGCGCTCTTCCTGAAGTTCTCGGCGTTCGGCAATGCAATCCGCGCGACGACCCAGAATCGCGATGCGGCCGAACTCCTCGGCGTCAACGTCAACTTCGTGGGCCTCGTGAGCTTCGCAGTCGGCATCGGGCTGGCGGGGGCGGCCGGGGCGCTCGTCAGCTTCGTATTCTCCTTCTTCCCGGCCAAGCATTGGGAGTGGATCGCGATCCTGATGTCTCTCGTCGTTCTGGGTGGCATGGGCTCGATCCTCGGGACCGTGCTGGCGGCGTTCATCCTTTCGATAGTCGCCGCCTATGTCGGCTACTTCTTCGGTGCCACCTGGTCGACATTGACCTTCTTCGTTGCACTTTTCGTCGTGCTTCTGGTGCGTCCGCAGGGCTTCTTTGGCGAGAAGCCGGAGCTTGCCTGATGCCGGCCGTCGACACCGACAAGATTCTAGAACAACGCCGCGCATACAACGAGACGCTGGCGCAGGCCGCGGACAAGAGCCGTGCCGTGTGGTTTCCGATAGCCGTCATGGCGGTCCTGCTGGCGCTGCCAGCGCTGCAGTTCGTCGGAAACTACAACTACCTGATCCACCTGGTCCTGTTCACGGCTTCCTATGTGGTGATGGCCTCCGGCTGGAACGTCCTTGGCGGATTCACGGGCTACATCTCTCTGGGTCACAACGTTTTCTTTGCGGTCGGCGGTTACTTCGCGGGAATGGCGTTTGCCCGGCTCGGTATATCCACGATCATTCTTGCGCCGGTCGCCGGGCTTGTCGCAGGTGCGCTGGGTTATCTCATCGGCCTGATCACGCTCCGCGTGCGTGGGCCGTCCTTCATCATCTCTTCCCTGGCGCTGGTGATGATTTTCCGGATATTCTTCGAAAACTGGGAATTCGTGGGCGGCGCGGCCGGTGTGGCGCTGAAGGCCAACAGCCTGCCGGTCGAATGGGCAAAGCTGCCATATTACTATGCCTTCATCGTGATGGCGGCCTTTGCGGTCTGGGCTTCGTACCGGATCAAGCACTCGAAATTCGGGCTGGGGCTGAGGGCAATCTCGAAGGACGAGATCAAGAGCGAGAGTGCCGGAATCGACACGCGGTTCTACAAGGTCATGGCCTTTGCGATCTCGGCCTTCTTCGTGGGCATGGCAGGCGCGGTATGGGGCGAATACCTCACCTATATCCGGCCGAACATTTTCCTGATCATTCTTGTCAGCGTGAACATGGTGCTGATGTGCATACTTGGCGGAAAGGGGACCATCGCGGGTCCTGTGATCGGCTCGGTGCTGATTGTGGCCTTCAACGAGTTCTTCGTGGCAACCCTCGGCGCATCCGAGATCAACATCCTCGCCACCGGGCTGATCATGATGCTCTGCCTGATGTTCTTTCCGCTCGGCATCGTGGGCACTCTCGCAAGGCACCGGAAGCTGCCACGCGTGTTGAACTGGGACTGAAATGGCCGAGTTCGTCCTTTACAACGCGCCCCAATCGACCTGCAGTCAGCGCGTCCGGTACGCGCTTCATGCGAAGGGGATGGCGTTCGAGGAGAACAAGCTCGATCTGTTCTCGGGCGACCAGCTGAAGCCCGAGTACCTTGCGATCAACCCGAATGGCGTCGTGCCTGCGCTGGTGCATGACGGAGTGCCGGTGATCGACAGCGCGGTGATTCTCGAATACCTTGAGGACATATTCCCGGATTTCGCGCCGATGCGTCCGGAGGATCCCAAGGGCGTCGCACGGATGCGCGCCATGATGCGCTTCGTCGACGAGGTTCCGACGCCTGCGGTGCGCATTCCGTCGTACAACCTCGCCTTCCTGCCGCATTTCCGGTCAATGTCGGAAGAGGAGTTCCAGGCGCTTTGCGACAGCAAGCCGCTGCGCCGCGAATTCCTGATGCGCATGGGGCGAACCGGTTTCCCCAAGAGCGACATGGACGAGGCGCTTGGCCGGCTGCGTCGCGGCGTGGAGCGGCTGGGTCGCTGGCTCGCCGAAAGCGGCGGAGCCTGGATCATGGGTGACAGGATCAGTCTCGTGGACATCGCCATCATGCCGGTAATCGTCCGGATGGATGACATCAATCTCGGGCCGGTCTGGGACGACTTTCCTGCGGTTTCTGCGTGGCTGGACCGGATCAGGGCAACCGCTCCGTTCGTCAGGACATACTATCATGGATCGCTGCTGACCGAAAAATACCCCCATCTGGCCGAACTGCCGCGTTCGACGGTCGAGAAGGTCGTCGCGTAGCATGCAATTGCCTGGCTTCACGCTTGCCGCTGCGCCGGCCGGAGCGGTGGTCACGATCCAGCCTTCCGCGAGCGCGATCGCATCGCCTGGACGAGGGTGCGCGCGCCGGGGCGGGATGGTCGGAGCGGTTTTCGTTCGGTTCGGCGCGGTTCCCGCACCCGTGACGGGCGCCCTGGCGTTCTTCGCATGCATCGTTGCGGCAAGGTTGATCGGCTCCGCCGTCGCTGACCGATGCAGCGCGCCTGGCTTGACCTTGCGCGAGGACTTCCGGTCGCGACTCCCGGGCATTTCCCCGGTGCCGGACGGGGGCGAGCTGATGAGCGGGGGGTGAGGGATGGCGAGTGCCGGTCATGACGAAAGGGATCCCCGCATCGCCGCCGCCGCAACGCACTGGTCGCACCGGATGGTGGCCAACGGCGTACCGCTTGCCGATTTCCAGGACGTGACAGGATCGATCTCGCACTGGGACGAATGGTGTCCGGCATGGGTTGCTCGCGGTAGCGTCCATGACGAACTTGCAGCGGCGGCGGAAGCCGAAGGGCGGCTGCGCAGCGCGGGCGAGCATTTCGTCACCGCCGCCGTGTGCTATCATTTCGGCAAGTTCCTCTTCGTCCACGAACCGGACCGGATGCGGGAGGCGCACGAGCTGGCGACTGCGGCCCATGGCCGGGCCTTGCCGAAAATGGATCCCCCGGGCGAGAGGGTGGCGATCCCGTATCAGGACGCCTGGCTGGCCGGGGTCTTTCGCAAGCCGCGCGGCGTGCAAAGCCCCGCAGTTGTCGTCATGTGCATGGGGCTCGACAGCGCGAAGGAGGAAATGTCCACGAACGAGACGTTTTCCTCGACAGGGGCATGGCAACGCTCGCGTTCGACGGTCCGGGACAGGGTGAAGCGGAATACGATCTTCCGATCCGGCCTGACTACGAGGCGCCGGTTTCTTCGGTCATTGACTGGCTTGAAGGTAGGACCGACGTCGACGCCGAGCGCGTCGGGCTCTGGGGCGTCAGCCTGGGCGGCTACTATGCTCCGCGTGCCGCGGCTTTCGAGAGGCGCGTGCGGGCCTGCATTTCGCTGACCGGACCCTTCGATTTCTCCGAAGCGTTCATGCGCGCGCCCGCCCTGACCCGTGCGGCCTTCATCGCCCGCAGCCATTCATTCAATGAGCATGCGGCTGCAGATGTTGCGCGGCGGATGAATCTTGCCGATGTTGCGCACCGAATCGAGTGTCCAACATACATTGTTGGCGGCGCTCTGGATCGGGTGATCCCGCCGGATCACGCAGAAAGACTGGCCGGTGCGGTGTCCGGTCCCGTTGAACTGAACATGGTCGAGGACGGCACGCATGTAGCCAATAATCGTCCCTACATGTATCGCCCGGCTTCAGCAGACTGGATGGCGACGCAACTGCGGGTCTGAGCCAGGCCGGCGACTGTCCTAGGTGAATGAGAATCGTGCCGAACAATCGCATTGGGGCCGGCTGGCGCCGGCGGCAGGCCGAAGCGCAAACGATCCGCAGCGATCGTTTCAAATGAGGATTTCGCACATGAACATGAACATGCGCAGCGCAGAGCCGACGCCGACTGCCCTGTGTCCGCGGATTCTTCGACCGAACCGCGAGGGTCGCCTGCCGACCTGGGGCCGCAGGTCGGCCGATTCCGGGCGTCGCGTCGTCCGTGATCGCCGGCGCCGAGACCGCTTCAGCCGAACCGGCGAGGCGCGGAAGGCAACGGATTGCGGGATGCTCCTGGGCATTGGCGTCTACGACATGCACGGCGTCTCAGGCGCGAGTGTCGGCGAACGGAAAAGGGACGGGATGCGCCGTTTCGGGCTTGTTGCCGGTGGAGATTCGCCCTGCGGCCCGGAATTCGGCCCTGTCGCAGTTCACCACCGAACGCACTCCGACCGGTTCAGTCCGGATCGTAATTGCGCTGGTGTCGTTGGCGTGAGCGGAAAGAACCTGCCGTCCTCCGGGCTGATCGAGCGCCGTGCCGAAGAGATTGCCGGGCCTGGTCGCTATGCCGGCATGGCTGATGGCGTGTGCGTTGCGATCTGCGAGGATCTGAAACCGGGCGTTCGCGAAAACGACATCGTGGCGCCGTCCGACAAGCCGCTCGGCGAGACGGGTCCGGAAAGTCTGGAGGCGATCAGCGGCGAACGCCGCCAATCCTCCCGGGGCGGATGGCGCCCCTCGGCCATGACCATCGCGACGCCAGGGTCGCGGACGCGGCCCGATTCATGACCGGACATCGTGCGCCGATGGCAAATCCTGACGATGGCTATGTCCGGACTGCGTTAGCGGGGGATGATGCATGATGCCGGAAATCCGGGAGGTGTCCTGCAGAGTAAACGGTGAAAAGCGGCGTTTCGCCGTCGACCCGATGATGCCGCTTCTTCACGTCCTGCGTGAAACCCTTGATCTCAGGGCTGCGCGTTTCGGCTGCGGTGAAGGCACGTGCGGCGCCTGCACCGTCATGGTTGACGGGCGGGCGGTGATGTCCTGCGACATGCCGGCAGGCGAGGTCGAAGGCAAGCGGGTCGAGACTGCGGAAGGCCTGGACGGCGATCCGCCGCATCCGCTTGTGAGGGCGGTTCTGGATCGCCAGGCCGGGCAGTGCGGATATTGCCTGCCGGGCATTCTGATGGCGGCCAGGGCATTCCTCGAGGGCGAGCAGGTGCAGGCAGACCGCACAGGAATCGCCAAAGCGCTGGATGGGAACCTGTGCCGCTGCGGCGCCCATGCCCGCATTCTAGATGCTGTCGAGGATGCGGCGCGGCACATGAAACGTGGGTGAAGGCATGACGGCCGACGCCCCGCCGCCGCTTGCGGATGCCCCGCTCATGCGGGACTGGATCGAGATCCTGCCCGACGGCGGCGTGACCTTTCTGTCGGGGCGGGTCGAGCTGGGGCAGGGCAATTCCACGGCGCTGCTGATGATGGCGGCCGATGAACTCGGCGTATCTCCAGATGCCGTTGCATTGCAGACCGCTCGCACCGACCGGACGCCGAACGAGGGCTTCACCGCGGGCAGCATGTCGGTCGCCTTCGGTGGCCGGGCGCTCCGCTGGGCGGCATCGGCGCTGTCGGTTCAGTTGCTTGGCGCCGCCGGTGACCGGCTTGGCTGCCCGCCGCATGAGTTGCAGGTCGAGGATGGCGAGATCCTGAGAAACGGCCTGCCGACCGGCCTGGAGTTGCTGGATTTCGTGTCCGCGGCCGACCTGTCGCGCCGGGTTGCCGACCTGGCGAGACCGAAGGCGGAGGGCGACCGCTGGAAGACCTTCCGGGACATTCCGCGCATCGACCTGAAGGAGCGCCTCGTCGGTTCGCCCTTCGTCCACGACATGACCGCCCCGGACATGCTCCACGGCGCGCCCGTGCATCCGCCCGGCATGCATTCGGCGCTGGTTTCGCTCGACCTTGAAGCGCTCAGGGACCGTCCCGGCGTCGTCGAGGTCGTTCGCGACGGCTCCTTCGTCGGCATCGTTGCCGACGCACCGCTTGCTGCGGCGCGTGCCGCCGAATGGGCAAGGAAGAACGGCACGTGGGAGGCGGCGCTTGTCGAAGCGGTCGACCCGGTCGGCTTCATTGCCGGTTCGACGGCAGACGCCGACACCGTCGTCGATACCGGCAACGTCAACCGCAACATTGGCCATTGGTACGAGACAACGGTGACTCGTCCCTACATTTTCCACGGTTCGATCGGGCCTGCCGCCGCCGTTGCGGTCTGGGAACGCGGCAGCGCAACGGTCTGGACCCACAGCCAGGGCGTGTTCCAGCTTCGCAGGGCGATTTCCGCAGCGCTCGGCACGGCTGAAGAGAGAATTCGCGTCGTTCACGGTCCGGGCGCCGGCTGCTACGGCCACAACGGGGCGGACGACGCGGCGTTCGATGCGGTGCTTATGGCGCGCGCGGTGCCTGGTCGGCAGGTCAAGGTCGTCTGGTCGCGCGACGACGAGTTCCGCGCAGCGCCGATGGGCGCCGCCATGGCGACCAGGGTCCGCGCGCTTCTCGGACCGGACAACGTTCTCACTGCCGTCGACGTCATGGTGAGTTCGGCTCCCCACTCGAACCGTCCGGGAGCCGGCGGCACACCCAATCTGCGGGCTGCAGCCTACCTGGCGAAGCCGGTTCGGCCCGCGCGCGCCGCCGACCTACCCTTGGCTCGGGGTGGCGGCGCCGACCGAAACGCGATGCCGACCTACAGGGTGGGTGACGTGCGCGTGCGAAGGCGCCTTGTTCATGACCTGCCCTACCGGTCTTCCTCGCTGCGTTCGCTCGGCGCCTACAACAACGTGATTGCCATCGAGAGCCTGATGGATGACATCGCCCACGACATCGGCGTGCCGCCCCTGGACTTCCGCCTGAAGCACCTGGGCGACCGGCGCTCGCGGGACGTTCTCGAACGCATTGATGCCGAAACTCGGGATGCGCGCGCGGTTCCGCTGCCGGATGGTGCAGGATGGGGGCTGGGCTTTGCGCGCTACAAGGGCACTTCCGGCTACTGCGCCGTAATGGTGCGCGTCGAGGTTGATGGAGACGTGCGCGTGACGGACGCCTGCGCGGTCGCGGATGTAGGAGAGGCCGTCAGTCCCGACGGGGTCAGGAACCAGGTCGAGGGCGGCATGTTGCAGTCGATGAGCTGGACCCTGAAGGAGGCCGTGCAGGTGGACGGAGTGTCGGCCACTGCGGGATCGTGGACGGACTATCCCATCCTGAAGTTCAGCGAGGTTCCGCGTTTGTCGGTAGTGCTTGTCGAGCGCGCCGGTGCTCTGCCGCTGGGCGCAGGGGAAATCTCGCAGGGACCGACAGGCGCGGCAGTATGCAATGCGGTACGGGCGGCACTGGGGGTTCGGGTGCGCAATCTGCCGATCACCCGCGATGCGATCATTGCGGCGGCGAACGCTTGAGGCCCGCAACACGGGAAAGGGAGCAGCTGGATCCCTTCGTCGAACCGTGCCCTCAGCGGTCGGGCGCGATTATCGGAAGCGCGTCCAGGTCGGGTGCGCGCGCCGATACGCCGGCGAAACCGGTTCCGTGTTCGAACCAGCTGCGCGGCGCCGGGGCGCCCCAAAGGGTCTGGCGTTGCGGATCCTTGAGTTCCCATCGGATCGGTTCGTGGTCAGGGTCGACGGTCTGGTAGTCCGAACAGTAGATTTCGATCCTGTGGCCGTCCGGATCGAGAATGTAGAGAAACAGCGCGTTCGAAATCCCGTGCCGTCCGGGGCCGCGTTCGATGTTGTCGACGTAGCCGGCTGACGCCATGAGGTCGAGGAGATCGATGATGTTCATCGGCGTCGGCACCCAGTATGCCACGTGGTGCAGCCTCGGACCCGTGCCGTTGGTGAACGCGACATCGTGGACGTTGCCCTTGCGGTGCATCCATGCCGCCCACAACGCTCCGGATTTCTCGTCCTCGGTGTATTCCGTGACGCGAAATCCGAGCCTCGCATAAAACGCCACGCTCTCGTCCACGTTGGGAGAAAACGCATTGACGTGGTCGATCCGGAGCGGCCGCACGCCCCTGTACAGCCTGTAGTCCTGATGGATCGGCGGCAACCGCTCCATCTTGCAATGGAATTCGAGCGGGATTCCATGAACGTCGGCAGTCGCAAGCGTGCGGCCCTGGTGCGGTCTGCTGACCCAGGTGACCGGCCTGCCGATGCCCAGGAGATGCTTTGCTGCACGGTCCAGGTCTTCCTCTTCGAATACCTTGAACGACAGCGCTCCCGCACCGGGACTCGCGCCCTTCTTCAACACGAGCGAGTGATGGGCGCGTTCTTCCATGGCCCTGAAGTGGATCCGGTCGCCGTACTCGCCGGTAATCTGCAGGCCGAGTATGTCGGCGTAGAACGCCCGGCTCGCATCGAGGTTCGCGACCGCGTACTCGACATGGCTCAGCCTGACGATGTTGAACGGCGGGTGGAGTTGAGGCTCCGGTACAGGCATGTCTTCAGTTCCCGAGTCCCGGCGCCCGGTGCGCGGACGTCGCGAAGGCGACATTCTTGGTTTCCATGTAGAAGTCGAAGGACCAATCGCCCCCGTCCCGGCCGATTCCCGACGCCTTGGCGCCGCCGAAGGGGGTCGGCAAGTGCCGGATGTTCTCCGAATTCACCCAGATCATGCCGGCTTCGAGGCAATCGGAGACGCGGAAGGCGCGCGTGACGTCGTTCGTCCAGATGTAACCGCTGAGCCCGAACGCGACGTCATTCGCGAGATCGAGCGCTTCGGCTTCGTCATCGAATGGAATCGCGGTCAGGACGGGACCGAAAATCTCTTCCTGCGCGATTCGCATGTCATTGGTTGCATTGCTGAAGAGGGCCGGCTCGACGTAGCAGCCTGTTTCGCCCTTCCGGCCTCCGCCGGTCAAAAGCTTTGCCCCTTCGCGCTTCCCGATCTCGATGTAGTCGAGGACCTTCCGCATGTGGTCGGGGTGGATGAGCGGGCCGACAACCGTCTCCGGATCGAGCGGATGGCCGACCCTGATCCGCCGCGCCCTCTCGGCGATTCTGTCCACGAATTCGTCGTGGACTTGCCGCTCGACGAGGAGACGGGAAGATGATGTGCAGCGCTCGCCGTTCAGCGAATAGATCATGAATGCGGCGGCGTCCGCGGCGCGGTCGAGGTCGGCGTCCGCGAAGACGATGACCGGATTCTTGCCTCCAAGTTCGAAGTGCACGCGCTTGAGCGTGTCCGCGCCCTGCCTCATGATCTCCGAGCCGGTTCGGCTCTCTCCCACGAAACCGATTGCCCGGATGTCCGGATGCTCGGTCAGCGCCCGGCCCGCACCCTCGCCGAACCCGTGCACGACGTTCAGCACTCCGGGCGGAAGCCCGGCCTCGAGGGCGATGTCCGCAAGCAGCGATGCGGTCAGCGGAGACAGTTCCGCGGGTTTGTGCACGACCGTGCACCCGGCGGCCAGCGCCGGGGCGATCTTCCAGGTGCTGAGCATGAACGGCGTGTTCCACGGCGTGATGACCCCGACGGGGCCGATCGGAAACCGGGATGTCATGTTCACCTGGTTTGGTGCATGAGTCACCCGTCCGTCCCGGGCCTCCGGCGCCCGGTCCGCGAAAAAGCGGAAGTTCTCCGCGCCGCGCAAGGCCGCCTTCGACATGAAACGAAGCGCCTGCCCGGTATCGAGGCACTCGAGGTGGGCGATCTCCTCTGCGCGGGCAACGATGGCGTCGGCTATGCGATGCAGGAGGCGCTTCCTGGACTGGCCGTCCACCGCCGCCCATTCCGGAAAGGCGGTCCTCGCAGCGCGTGTGGCGCTGTCGACGTCCGGACCCTTGCCGTGCGCCACCTCGGCAAGCGGCGCGAGGTCGACGGGCGAGAGCGTCTCGAATGTCGTGTCGTCCGCCGCCTTGACGCGTTCGCCGGCGATCAGGTTTCCGACGCTCCCGGCACGCCAACGGTCGAGCGCCCTCCGTGCATTCGCCAGATTTTCGTCCAGGCGGGTCATGCGGCACTCGCGCCCTCACGGTCGAGGCGCCGGTGAATCGCGTTTGCGTTCCAGCGGAAATCCGGATCGAGTTCCGCAACTTCCAGGGAAAGAGCGAAGAACGGTTTCGCGAGCTCGTCGGAGAGCGCGGTTTTCGCCGCGCACATTAGCGCATCTCCCGTGGCGCGCTTCTCGGCGGGGCTTCGTCCCGGTCCGATTCTGAGCAGGAGCGTCATGAACGCGTTCTGCGGATGTCCGTCGGCAATCGTCCAGTGCGCCGCCTTGTGCGCGCGAACCCGAATTCCGCCTGTTGAAAACAGCGCGGAAGCCCGAAGCGTTTCGGACATCGCTTCGAGGAACGCGTCGATGTCAACCCTTGCTTCGAGGTTGGCCGAATACTCGACGGTGAGATGGGGCATGGGCCGGTCTGCCTGGCGAGGTGCCCGATTCAGTCGCCGCGCGCGATGGCTGCGACGCCCGTCCGCGCGATCTCCTGCAGGCCGAGCGGGCGCATCAGATCGACGAAGGCATCGATTTTCTCTGGGGTGCCGGTCAGTTCGAAAGTGAAGCTCTTGAGCGTGCTGTCGACGACTCTGGCGCGGAACACTTCCGATGTCCGCATTGCCTCGACGCGCTTTTCGCCCGTGCCACCGACCTTGATGAGCGCCAGCTCGCGCTCCACCGACGGCCCCTCGACCGTCAGGTCGTGCACGTCGTGCACCGGGATGAGGCGGCCGAGCTGAGCCTTGATCTGCTCGATGACCGCCGCGGTTCCGGTTGTCACTACCGTTATCCGGGAAATGTTGTCGACATGGTCGACCTCGGCGACAGTCAGGCTCTCGATATTGTATCCGCGCCCCGAGAACAGGCCGATCACGCGCGCAAGCACCCCGGCTTCATTGTCCACGAGCACTGCGAGCGTATGGGTCTCGTCCTCGTCTGCAAGCGGATTCCTGAGGTCATAGGCGCTCTTGCGGGAGGTTCCCTTCTTGATGGCGAGCCTGGTCATGAACGTTGCCCTGGTACTGGATTCGATCCCCGGGACAATACGGCAAGCGGAATCCGCTGTCAGCATCGAGATTCCGTCATCGCGCGGCGGGGGCAGGGTCACGCCAACAGCTGAAGGCAGGTCGCCGCGGCGAGCGGGTAGAGAACAATGGTTGCGTTGTCGTCGATTCCCCGAAACGGAAAGAGTTCGCCCGCTACCGCGAGCGGCGCGAGAATGAGGCAGGCGGGGATGGGCGTTCCGAGCAGGAGATGGCTCGTCGTCCATACGGAGACGGAAACAACAAGGCCGGCCGCAGCCGCAATCCGTGCGGAGGACGTCAGGCGGCGGCATTCGCCCATGACCGGATCCATGAGCGCCAGCCCCAGGATGAGCGGGATGGCATATGCGCCTGCGCTGAAACCAGGCCCCGGGCCGGCCGGCGCCACAAGCAGGGCAAGCGCGACCGCAAGCGTGCCCCAGGCAAATGCCGAAATGCGGCGCCGTTCGTGTTCGCGCTGACCGGGCAGAAGCCGGCCCGAGCGGATGCGAAGCACCTCGAGGAGAAGCACGGCGGCACAGACCGCGAGGACGATCGAGTTTCGGGCGTCCGCGAACCGGTCGGCGGCGTAGTAGGCGAACGGCACCGCGGCAATGGCAAGATGCACGGATCGCCTTAAGACATGCTCGAGGCCCGCCGGACTGCCGGGACCGGCGTCGGTCGCCCGCCGCGATTCCCGCAGTCCCTTCACCGTTCGCCGTGCCCTGGCGCCGGCCGGGACGCCTAGACGAGGACCGCGCCCTTGCTGTCGATTGCCGCGTCCGCGGCCGGCTGCTCGCCGAGCAGCATCTCGTTGTGCGCCTTGCCGGAGGGAATCATCGGGAAACAGTTTTCGTGCCGTTCGACCACGCAATCGAATATCACGGGACCGTCGTAGTCGAGCATTTCCCGGATCTTTGCATCGAGTTCCGACGGTTTGTCGCAGCGAATGCCCCTGCAGCCAAAGGCTTCGGCGAGCTTGACGAAATCGGGAAGCGCCTCGGACCAGGAATGCGAGTAGCGCTCGCCGTGAAGGAGTTCCTGCCACTGCCTGACCATTCCGAGGCGCTCGTTGTTGATGATGAACTGCTTGACCGGCAAACGGTACTGGACCGCCGTGCCCATCTCCTGCATCGTCATGAGCCAGCTCGCCTCGCCCGCGACGTTGATGACCAGCGCATCCGGGTGCGCGATCTGCACGCCGATCGACGCCGGTACGCCGTAGCCCATGGTGCCGAGGCCGCCCGAGGTCATCCACCTGTGCGGCTCGTCGAACTTCATGAACTGGGCCGCCCACATCTGGTGCTGCCCGACTTCGGTGCAGACGTAGCGGTTCCCGTGATCCCGGGTCAGCGCCTCGAGCCGTTCGATCGCGTACTGCGGCTTAAGGTGCGTGTTCGAACGTTCGTATTTCAGGCAGTCGGTCTTCTTCCACTCTTCGATCTGGAGCCACCAGTTCCGGATGCTGTCGGCGTCTGTCTTGCCGCCGCGCGACCGCCATACCTTCAGCAGGTCCCCGAGCACGTTGGCGACGTCGCCGACGATCGGGATGTCGACGTGGATGACCTTGTTGATCGAGGAAGGGTCGATATCGATGTGCGCCTTCCGCGACCCCGGACTGAAGGCGTCGACGCGTCCCGTGATCCGGTCGTCGAAACGGGCGCCGACGCAGATCATGAGATCGCAGTCGTGCATGGCCCAGTTGGCTTCGTAGGTTCCGTGCATGCCGAGCATGCCGATCCAGTTTCTGCCCGACCCCGGATAAGCCCCGAGCCCCATCAGTGTCGAGGTCACCGGAAATCCGGTGGCGTCCGCGACCTCCCGGAGGAGTTTGCTCGCCGCGAGGCCGGAATTGATGACGCCGCCCCCGGTATAGAGGATCGGCCGCTTCGAAGTCTCCATCGCGGCGGCAAGTTCAGTGATGCGGTCGACGTCGCCCTTGACCCGCGGATTGTAGTGCGCTTTCCGGCTGCGGTCCGGCGGACGGTAGGTGCCGGTAGCGAACTGGACATCCTTGGGAATATCCACGAGCACCGGTCCGGGTCGTCCCTTCATGGCCACGTGAAAGGCCTGGTGGAGGACATCTGACAAGACGTCCGTGTCCTTGACGAGCCAGTTGTGTTTCGTGCAGGGGCGGGTGATGCCGACAGTGTCCGCTTCCTGGAATGCGTCGTTGCCGACCATGAAGGTCGGGACCTGGCCGGTGAGGACTATGATCGGTATAGAGTCCATGAGCGCATCGGTTAGCCCCGTGACTGCGTTCGTGGCCCCTGGGCCGGAGGTGACGAGAACGACTCCGGGTTTCCCGGTCGACCGCGCGTAGCCCTCGGCAGCATGTGCCGCTCCCTGTTCGTGGCGCACGAGGATGTGGCGGATCTCGTTCTGCTTGAAGATCTCGTCGTAGATCGGCAGCACGGCGCCGCCTGGGTAACCAAAGACGGTATCCACGCCCTGATCTTTCAGGGCTTGAACGACCATTTGAGCTCCAACCATCACCTGGCTCATGATCCGGTTCCTCCGACGACCGGGGATCGGTTACAAAAAAACCCCTTTCGGGGGTACGCATGTTCGGGGTCTGGATGCAATTTCCTACCCCGTCATGCGCACGTCCGCCGGCACGGCAACTTCGATTTTTCTGTCCATGAAAGGCACGTTAGGGTTGCGGCGCAAACGGGTCAAGCGGATATTGGATTGCCCTTGCGCCAGAGCTTCCGTGCGGGTTGCGCCCGCGCATCGCCCCGCCTCCGGCAAAACCGGGACCGCCGGCGGTGGGCGAGCGCACAGACGCCCGCAACATGTGCGGGTGAGGCATCCCCGATCATTCTCGATCCGTCATCGCGCATGCGATTCGCCCCTGCGTCGGCGGCGCAATTTCCGGCGGCTCCCTTGGGGATCCGAGCGCGGCCACCTGTCGTGACAGGGGTTCCCGGGATCGGGGATCCGGCGCGGTATCTATGTTCCGGATGTCTTCACGGCGCTGCCATGCGCCTCTGTAGTAGACTTCGAGGCCGGAAAACCGGCTCTTGTAGTCCATTTTCGGGCTGCCCGGAACCCAGTAGCCGAGGTAGACGTAGCTCAGCCCGTTCTTCTTGGCCATCTGGATGTGATGGAGGATCATGTAGGTGCCGAGGCTGCGTCCGGAAGAGTGGGGATCGAAGAACGAATAAACCATCGAGAGCCCGTCGGAGAGCACGTCGGTCAGGCTGGCGCCGACAACCCTCCAGGGCCTGTCGCCGTTCTGCGGCTCCGTATAGGTCATGATCCGGGTAAGGGCCGGCGTCTCTTCGATCATCGACTTGAATTCCGAGGCATCCATTTCGGACATGCCGCCGCCGGTGTGGCGGGACCTCAGGTATTGCTTGAACAGGCGGTAGAGGTGCTTGGTCGCCCATGGCGGCGAGACATGGGCCGTAAGATCCCGGTTCCGCCGGACGACTCGGCGCTGGCTGCGGCTTGGCGCAAATTCCTCTATCGCGATCCGGACGGACAGGCAGGCGCTGCAGTTCGGGCAGGTTGGCCGGTACAGCATGTTCTGCGAGCGGCGGAATCCCTTGTGCGACAATGCGTCGGCGAGGGCCGCATCCTGACGACCCGCGAGCGACGTGAAGAGCTTCCGCTCGAAGAAGCCCTCGCGGTACGGGCAGGGTTGCGGCGCCGTCACGAAAAACTGCGGTCCGAGTGGGAATGTACGGCCCATGACGCGTCCCGTTCGCTTGAAACCGCCGAAGCGTAGCAACAGGCCCGCACCATAACAACGGGTGAAGTTGCCTTCCAGTCCGGCCAGCGTGGCGGATTCCGGCGCGTCAGGGCGCCGCAGCCGTCACCTCGACTTCGACCTTGAACTCCGGGCGCGTGAACCCGGACACGATGAGGAGGGTCGACGCGGGGCGTCTTCCGGTTCCGGCGAGGAACGCGTCGCGGGCCTGCATGTAGCCAGCCATGTGTTCGCGGCCGGTTACCCATGCCGAGATGTGGACAATGTCCGAAGGCGCCATTCCGCCCGCGCGAAGGACTTCGTGAATGTTGCGAAAACACTCTCGCGCCTGTTCGAAGGCGCCTGCGGGAGCCTTTCCCGCCGCGTCGACGCCGAGTTGACCCGACGTCCTCAAGATCCGCAAGCCGGGGGGAATCACGACGCCATGGGAATAGGCGGCGAAAGGGGCGTGGACATCCGGGGGCGTCAGTTCCTGCATGCTCGTCTCCGAAATCCGGTTTCCCAGTTGTTCCTGCTCGTCCCGTCGGGACGCGCGAGGCAAATTTGAGCAATTGAGTTGACCATTTGCTCAGTTTAATTCTAGATTGACTGCGGACAAGAGGAATCGCATGGACAAGTTCGGACCCATTTCCGGTAGCGCGCCGACGGGCCGTTTTCCGGGTCTGCCCCGCAGCGGCCCGCTTCCCCTTCTCCGCGCAGCATGCCGTGCATGCAGGTTGGCCGTCGGCGGGAAGCGCGGGTTTCCGCCCCCTTGGCCCAGATGATGGCCCGCATGCCGTTCCCTTGCGCCGCCACTGGGAGCGAGGGGTGCCGTGATGAACAACCCGCCATCGGCCGGTCCCGTGCCGCGAAACGGCCCCGGCGGCAACTCTGCCAGCCGGGGGGCGGACATCCGCGGTTCCGGCGGAGCGCGAATCACCGCCGCCGACCGATCCGTGTGAAGGCACCATGAAGCGTTACTGGGCAGACTACACCAGCAGGGAATTCGCCCAGCTTGAGCGGGAAGACATTGTCGCTGTTCTTCCCGTCGGCGCCGTCGAACAGCACGGGCCTCACCTGCCGATGAAGGTGGACAGCTTCATTGCCGACGCGATCGTGTCTCGCCTCGCCGCACGGCTTCCTGCCGGGAGCCGGGTGCTCTTTCTTCCCACCCAGAGCGTAGGCAAGAGCAACGAGCACATCCGCTACCCCGGCACGCTCACCCTTTTGCCGGAGACGATGGTCGCAGTCCTTCGCGAGACCGGCGCTTCCGTCGCCAGGGCGGGCGTTCGGAAACTCGTCTTCCTGAATGCCCATGGGGGCAATGTTTCCACCATCGACGTGGTGGCCCGTGACCTCAGGGTGGATCACGGCATGCTGGTATTCGCCGTTAACTGGTTCGGCGTCGGCATGCCGGAAGGCGTTTACGACCCGGACGAGCTCCGCCACGGCATCCATGCGGGCGACATGGAAACCTCGGTCATGCTGGCGCTGGAACCTGGCAGCGTACGCACGGAAGAGGCGGAGGACTTCCGCCCGGCCTCCCGCGACTGGGAAACCGCCTACACGCACGTCGGACTGGACCGCGGCGCCCGCCCCGCGTGGCAGGTGCAGGACCTGCATCCTTGCGGGGCTGCGGGCAATGCCGCTGCTGCCACCGCGGAAAAGGGCAATGCAACCATCGATCACGCAGTGGACGGACTCCTCGCGCTCCTTTCCGAAGTCGAGCGGGCGCCGCTTTCCTGGCTCGAGACGGCGCCTGACACCGGCGCGGACAGGTGATGGCGGACGCGGCGGAACTCATCCGCATGGAGGGCGTGGACAAGGTCTTCGCCAACGGCACCACCGCGGTAAGGGGCATGTCGCTCTCGATCCGCGAAGGAGAATTCGTGTCGTTTCTGGGCCCGTCCGGATGCGGGAAGTCGACCGCGCTGAAGATGATCGCCGGGCTGCTTGCGCAGACTGCCGGGACGATCAGCGTCAACGGCCACAGACCGGGCGCGGGGGCAGACGCGGCCGATGTCGGTTTTGTGTTCCAGGACGCGACGCTCATGCCCTGGAGCACGGTTTTCGACAATGTCTACCTGCCTCTCAGGCTTCGCGGCGACCGGCGCAGCGACGCGCGCGACCAGGTGCTGGACGCGCTGGAGGCGGTCGGCCTCCACGGCTTCCAGGACTCCTATCCGCGCGAGCTGTCCGGCGGCATGAAAATGCGGGTATCCATCGCGCGCAGCCTTGTCACTAGACCGAAGCTGCTGCTGATGGACGAGCCCTTTGCCGCCCTTGACGAGATGACGCGCTTCAAGCTCAACAACGATGTTCTCGACCTTTGGCAGCGCCAGAAGCTGACGGTGATCTTCGTCACCCATTCAGTGTTCGAGTCGGTCTATCTCTCGAGCCGGGTCGTCGTGATGGCGGCGCGGCCGGGCCGGGTCGAGGGCGAAATCAGCCTTGCGGAAGAATACCCGCGCAGCGATTCGTATCGCAGCACGCCGGCCTACGCCGAGAATTGCCGCGTCGTAAGCCAGGTGCTGCAGTCGACCCTGACCGGAGGCGGCCATGGCGAGTGACCATTCGCTCCCGTTGCGCAGAGAACCTCAACTGGAACGGATCCTCCGTTTCGCCATGCCCGCCGCGGCGCTCGCGGCGGCGCTCGCGGCCTGGGAATTCCTGGTCTGGTACAACGAAGTTCCGCACTATCTCATTCCGGCGCCGAGCCGGATCGCGACGACTCTTGTGACGGATTTCGCCTCGCTGATGCAGTCGCTCTGGTTCACGGTCAAGCTCACGCTTCTTTCGCTGGGCCTTGCCATCATCGGCGGGGTCGCTCTCGGGATGCTGTTCGCCCTGTCGCGAACGGTCGAAATGAGCCTCTTCCCCTTTGCGGTCGTGCTGCAGGTCACGCCCGTCATCGCCATTGCACCGCTCATCCTGATATACGTCTCCGACACCTTCCACGCGCTGCTCATCTGCGCGTGGATCGTCGCCTTTTTTCCGATTCTCTCGAACACGGCCATCGGACTCCGCAGCGCCGATCACAATCTGCACGACTTGTTCACCCTCTACAGGGCAAGTCCCTGGCAGCGGCTGCGCTACCTCATGATTCCCTCCGCGCTCCCCTACTTCATGGCCGCTCTGAAGATCGCGGGCGGCTTGGCGCTGATCGGCGCCGTGGTCGCAGAATTCGTCGCAGGCACGGCCGGCCAGAACACTGGCCTCGCCTCGCGCATCCTCGAATCGAGCTTCCGCAACGAGATTCCGAGAATGTTCGCGGCGCTCCTGCTCGTCTCCCTTGTCGGCATCGTCATCTTTCTGGTGACCGCGCTCCTTTCGCGGGCGGTTCTCGGCCACTGGCACGAGAGCGAAGTGCGGCGGGAGCGCTGACAATGCCGGAGGGGCCTGTCATGACAGTCATCGACGGCGTGAGGATGTCCGGCCGTCCGGGACGATGGCGCCTATCGCTCGACGGCGGGAGGATCGGGCGAATCGAGCGATCCGAGGCGACCGGCGGCGGAATGGTGCTTCCCCTTCTCGCCGACATCCACGTGCACCTGGACAAGACATTCACGTCCCACCGTTTCGAAACACGGCCTGCGTCCCTTCTGGATGCAATCGAACTGATGGCCGCCGACAGGGCCCGCTGGACCTGGAACGATGTCCGCTCCCGTGCGTCGCGCGCCCTGGCGCGGGCGCATGCGAACGGCGTTGCGGTCATGCGCAGCCATGTGGACTGGTTCGAGCCGGTGCCGCCGGTCGCGTGGTCCGTCCTCGCCGAGCTCCGCGATGCGTGGAAAGGAAGGGTGGCGCTCGAGCTCGCGTCACTCTCGCCCCTCGACCTTCTGGCCGATGCTGGAGGACGAATCGCCGACGAGGTGGCTCGCACGGCCGGGGTGCTTGGCTGTTTCGCCTACCGGAACGCGGACCAGGCCGCAAAGATCGCGGGTGTCTTCGATCTCGCGGAAGCGCGAGGCCTCGTCCTGGACTTCCATGTCGACGAGGGGCTCGATCCGGAACTGGCGGGATTCGACAGCATCGTCGAAGAGACCGCCCGGAGAGGGATGGCGGGACGCGTCCTGATCGGCCACGCCTGCAGCCTCTCCGTACGGCCCGAGTCCGAGGTTGCGGACATTCTCGGCAAGGCCGGTGAAGCGGGCGTTGGAATGACCGTCCTGCCGACGACGAACTCTTTCCTCCAGGACGCGGCGCCCGGCAGGACGCCGCGCTTCCGGGGCATCGCGCCGATGCACGAGGCGCGGAGCGCGGGAGTTCCTGTCTTCATCGCCTCGGACAATGTCCGCGACAGCTTCTATCCCCACGGGAACTACGATCTTCTCGATGTCTACCGCGTTGCGGTTCTCGCCGGTCATCTCGATGCCGAGGACTGGGCTGACAGCGTTGCCGTGGCACCGGCCGCATGGTGCGGAGCCGACGTCGCGGTGGTCGAGAACGGACCCGCCGACTTCATCTTGGCGGATGCGGACGGAATGGACGATCTCGTGAGCCTGCCCCGTGCGGCACTGAGAGTCTGGCGCGGCGGCCGGCTGCTGGCAAACGGCGCCGAAGGCGAGCAGCGGTGACTGCGCCTGCCCGCGGCATCAAGGCGTTTCGGGCGCTCACCGACGGCATCCGTTGTCGCGACGACCCGAAATATGTCGCGCTGCGCTCGCGCGACTACTACTGGTACTCGCCGATCCTGAGCGAGATGCTCGACGGGCTGGCCGGAGATCTTGTCGTAATCCCCAGGGACCGGGACGAAGTCATCCGTGTGGCCGCCGCCGCCGCCCGGTCCCGCGTGCCTTTGACACTCAGAGGCGGCGGAACCGGCAACTACGGCCAGTGCGTTCCCATGGAGGGCGGCGTGATCATGGACATGACGCGGCTTGACCGGGTGATCGACATTCAGCCCGGAACGGTGCGCGTGGAGGCGGGCGCGCGGATTGCGCGGCTCGATGACGCCGTCAACGCGACGGGGCAGCAAATCCTCATGTGGCCCTCGACCAGGCAGATGGCGACAATTGGCGGGTTCCTCGCCGGCGGGTCCGGCGGCATCGGTTCGCTCAGGCACGGGATGTTGCGCGATCCCGGAAACATCTCGCGGGTCCGGGTGGTGACAGTCGAGGAGGAGCCGCAGATCATCGATCTCCACGACGACGAAATACAGAAGGTTCAGCATGCTTACGGGACCAATGGAATCGTCGTTGAACTCGACCTCGCGCTCACGACGTTCACGGACTGGATCCACGGCGCGGCCCTCTTCGACGGGTACGACGTCGCGCTGCGATTCGCCAGGAAAGCGCAGGAAGCGGGACTGGACTGCTATCTGCTGACCACGGTCGAGCGGCGGTTTTCTCCCTACTACCGGCGGTTCCGGGATCTCTTCCCGCCCGACCGGGACGCGGTCTTTACAATGGTGGCGCCGGATGCGGTCGGGACGTTTCGAACCATGGCGGAAGCGAACGGCGGCCGCCTGTCCTTCGCGATGACCCGCGATGCCGTACGCGAGGCGGGTCTGCAGCCCGCCTACGAGTGCGGCTGGAACCACACGACTCTGCAGGCTCTCAAGGCAGACAAGGGCTGGACCTATCTTCAGGTCGCCTATCCCCGGCCATTCGAACCGGGACTGGTGATGCGGCAGATGCTCCGATATGGCGATGAGATCTACTGGCATCACGAAATGGCTCGCATGGACGGGGAAGTCCAGATCTTCGCTCTTCCCCTCGTTCGCTGGCGCGGTCGGGAGGCGATGTACGCGCTCATCGAGGAACTCGAGATGCGGGACGGCTGCACGATTTTCGATCCGCATGCCGTGACCATTGAGGATGGAGGAATGAAGGAGATCGACAAGGGCCAGATCGACTTCAAGAAACGGGCGGATCCGTACGGTTTGATGAACCGCGGGAAGACGCGGGGCTGGACCGCGGATCTGGTGCGTGAAGGCGGATGCAACTGAAGGAAAGGAGATATCCGACATGAAAAGAGCGAAATGCATGATTCTGGGCGCGGCAGCCTCGGTGCTGCTCGCCGGCGGAGTGCCCGCCGCCGACAAGGTGGTAATGGGAACGAACTGGCTCGCGCAGGGCGGCCACGGGGGGTTCTACCAGTCCGTCGCGGACGGAACCTATAAGCGCTACGGGCTCGACGTCGAAATCATGATGGGCGGACCGCAGATGAACAATCGTCCGATGCTGGCCGCCGGCCGGCTGGACTTTCTGATGACGGGCAACCTGCTGCTGTCATTCGACAACGTTCGCAACGACATTCCGACGGTCGTCGTCGCGGCATTCTTCCAGAAGGACCCGCAGGTGATCATGGCTCACAAGGGCCGGTACAGTGACTTTGCGGACGTTACCAATGCGGAAACCGTGCTGATTTCCAAGGACGGTCAGTTCAGCTTCTGGAAGTGGATGGTGAACGCTCACGGATTCCGAGACGAACAGTTGAAGCCCTACGGCTACAACCTCGCGCAATTCCTGAGCGACGGAAACCTCGCGCAGCAGGGTTACGGAACGGCCGAGCCGATCTACGCCGCTGCGCAGGGTGCGGAAGTGGATGTCTTCCTTCTCGCCGACAACGGCTGGTCGACATATTCCACGACGCTCGAGACGCGGCGCGAACTCGTCGAGAACAATCCCGATCTCGTCCAGAGATTCGTCAACGCATCGATCGAAGGCTGGTACAATTTCCTTTACGGTGACCGGACCGATGCCTACGCGCTGATCATGGCTCACAATCCCGACATGACAGTCGAGAAACTCGACAAAGAAATGGCGCAGTTCGAAAAGCTAGGCATCATCGACGTTGGCGATGCGGTCGAACTGGGGATCGGAGCGATGACCGACGACCGGATTGCGGAGTTTCACGACCTCACCGTCGCGAGCGGCATCATTGAAGCCGGGGCCGTCGATCTGTCGCTGGTCGCGGATTCCAGCTTCGTCAACAAGGGCCATGGCCTCGACATCAAGGCCCGGTTGACCGGCAACTGAAGGCCGGGGCGGCGCCGATGCGCGTTCTCGTGGTGTTCTGCCATCCGAGTCTCGAGAGCTACGGCGCCGCCCTCCTAGATGCCGCGCGGGAGACCCTCCGCGCGCGCGGTCATGAACTGAAGGTGATCGATCTCTACAGGGCCGGATTCAATCCGGTTCTCGCGCCGGCCGAGTGGGACGATTACCTCGTCGACACGCCGCGGGTGATCGCAAACGTTTCGGACCACGTCGACGCGATGCGATGGGCGGAGTCGCTGCTCCTGATCTTCCCGACATGGATGTACGGCCCGCCGGCAATGTTGAAGGGATGGCTCGAGCGGGTCTGGCTGCCCGGCGTCGCATTCGAGGTGCCCGAAGGCCGGAACAGGCGCGCCGTTGGGCGGCTCGACAACATCAGGAGCTTTACTGTAATCACGACGTCAGGCTCGCCCTGGTGGTGGCTGCGGCTCATCCGCGATCCGGGGCGGTCAATGCTGACTCGCGGATTCAGGGTCCTGTTCCATCGACGCTGCCGGGTTCGCTGGCTGCAGCTCTACGACATGAACCATCAGGACGAAGCCCGTCGCAGGAAGTTCATCGCCCGCGTCCGAGCGACTCTTGCGAGGCTCTAGCTTGATCGGCCGAACCCGGAGGCGACGATGAAAGCCACCCGCCGCCAGCAGATACGGCGCGGCATTCTGGACGCCGCGATCATCGAGTTCTCGCGCAACGGTCTGGAAGGAACGTCGACGCAAGCGATCGCGGATCGCGCGGGTCTGACAAAGCCGCAGCTCCACTACTATATCTCGTCGAAGGATGAACTCTACGACGATGCTCTCAGGTCCATTGTTTCGGAATGGAATCACATTTTCTTTGCTACTACGGACTGCGACGCTGATCCGGCTGACGCAATCGTTTCATACATTTCCCGAAAGATCCGGCATGCGATCGAGCGGCCGGAGGTGGCCCGGCTCTTCGCCAGGGAGGTTGCGCGCGGCGCGACCGTCCTTTCGTGCTACTGGGACGAACTCGGGGAGTCCGTCGAACGCTCGAACGCGGTCATCCAGTCCTGGATCGACCGGGGCCTGATCCGCGAAGTTGATCCGCTGCTCTTTCAGATGAACATCTGGGGTGCGACCGAGTATTTTGCCGAGCACGAAGCGCAGGCGAGACATTTGATGGGTGTCGGGCATGGCGAAGAGCTCGACGCGGATCGCCTCATTCGGGAGACCTCGGAGCTGTTTCTCGCAAGGGCCGGCCTGTCACGACCAGTCGACCGGGGTGGCGCAGCATAGCGGCGGAACCCTGTCGAATGCGTTCGGGGACCGGTCCAGAGCGTCGACGACGGTCCCGGGTCCTTGGATTGGGCAAGACTTGGAGAAAGAGGGCTGGGGCACCCGGGTCTTCACGGAGAACCGAATGCGCGCATCGCAAGAGATTGGTGATGTTTGAAAGATCGCGTTCATGCAAACTGAGGGTCCGTCAGCAAATTGCCGAATCACGGAACATGTCGGCTCCAGCGCTGCTTCGATGGAACCGGATTGTGTCGGAATCCTTGATGATCGGCGAATCCGGGCAGTCAGCTTCCCGAATTGCCGTGAATTTGACGAAAACCGATGCGAAACGAGCGCGAAAACGGGCAATGACCATATGGAGGCGTTGAGTGAATGGCGCGCAGCTTCAACCGCGACGAAGAACATCACCGTTGTCCTCAGCCTTGGAATGCAGCGTTCATCTCGTGACGAGCCCTAAGTTGCGGGCGCAACCGGGCGGCGAACACCCGGCTGCCCTTGCGACGGAGCAAGCGGCCGGTCGCCAGGTTTGAACCCTTCGAGAGGAGCGGAGCCGATGCTGAAACGAAGCCTGCTGGCACTTGCTGTTCTGACTCAACACGTTCTTGCATAAGATGTGCCTGAGCCTATCTCCTGCTATCAGGAGAGCGCCAATGCCAAGGACGTTGACGCTTGCATGTCCTGTTTCACGCGTGACGCCGAGATGATCGATGTGTCAAGCGCGCACTCCGCTGGCGCGATGCGGTTCGCGCATGTGCGCTGCGCGAGGTCATCTCCAACGGCGAATCATTCAGGCCCCGCAGGATTCTTGAGCAGGTGTTACGACAGGCATTTTTTCCGCCAAGCGTCTTCCAAGCCCTTGATTACATTGAGTCGGAGAATCGGCGCGGCCGGTGCTTTTTCCACCTGCGCGCAGTATTTTTTCCACCCCGGGCGAATGCGACTATGGGGGCGAATTTCGTGCTCGATTCGGGGCAGGTTCGGTCATCTCGAGGGCGAATCGCCGGACTGAGCCGCCTTGATCGATCAGGATGAATTGCGATCTTGACCTATTCCGTCATTCGGGTTTCGAAGACGTCACTCTGCAGTCGAGGTTCCGCCGCAGTGCCATGGCCCTCCATTTCCGCGATGAAGCTCGGATCCGATGTCCAGGAGTCGGGAAGGCCCAGGTCGAACAGGCTGAAAGCGTGCTCAAGCTCCGCCCTGTCGACTAGGTCCCACTCGATGTCGTCGGGGTCGGGCCGCCAGTTCCCGCTGGCCCAGCAATCGGCCAGCGCGAAGGCGGGGGCAAGCCTGGGGACGGAACCGGGAACCAGCACGTGATCCCTGGCCATCCTAAACCAGGCGGGGGGACGCGGATGCAGCTCCACGTCGTGAATCTTGGGGAACGAGGGACGGGCAGGAACCATGATTTCGGTGCGGCGCGGATACTGCGTCGTCCACCCTTCCATCCAAAGGGCGGTCACGCCGGCGATCCTGACCCCGGGGAGAAGATGGGCGATCGCGTCCATGTGTCGCTCGCGTTCCGCCTGCGGGTTCACGACGAGGTTGAAATGAATCCCTGCCTGCGGGCCGAGCGAGGAAATGAATCCCTGTTTGCGCCATCTCGCCAGGTAGACGGATGCGCTCTTCCGGTCGGTTCCGAGCAGGCCCGGGAGACTGCGCGTGGTGAAGACCTCGGGAAGGCCCTTCAGCCGTTCAAAGGCGGAAACCCGTGTCATAGTCTTTCCTCCTTTTCATGTCGGCCACGTCATCTTTCGGCCTTTCGTCCAGGGCGTCGCTGAATCTTCCGGCCACGTCCCTTGCATGGCGCAACATGTTTCGGACCGCGTCAGGCCAGTACCCGTTCCAGAGCTCTTCAGGCAGCCATTTTTTCAGTTCCGGATCCGCCTTCGCCAGGATCTCTTGCGAGTCCATTGCAAGGAACCGGTCGAACCCGTCCTTCAAGGAAGCCTCCTCGTAGCCGGAGGCGTGATGCTTGACAGATTCCACATGGGCGGCGACATCTGTCCCGATCTGCGCATCAAGCCACCAAAGGTCGAACAGGTCACGCCACTTGAGGTGGGGCCGCAGGCCCAGTGCCACGACCTTGTCAGCGAACGTGGCCTGGAGACTGGCGGCCGGAATTGGCGTGGACAAGATGACCAGCGGATTGTCAGGCATGGACACGCTGGACTTCTGGATGAGAAACTCCGAGTCGTACTCCTTGAAATAGTCTGCCTCGACCTGCCAGAATTCTGCCTTTACCATTGCCTGGCCAATGATCCCGTCCTTGGTCATGACGATCCGATGTTCGAGTTTCTTGTCCGGATCCTTGGTCGTGTCGCGGAACTCGATCTTGAAACCGGGATCATGATTGGCGATGGTTCGCTGCATCCGCGTCTCGACCCTTGACATCGCTGCACTGATCTTTTTTGCGAAATCCCTCGAGACAAGAAAGTCGAGGCCCTCCGAGAACCGTGGCGACTTCCAGTATAGGTGCAGGTTGGTCCCGCCGTGAAAGGCGATGCGGTCGAGCGACAGCTCGGCAGACATCGACAGGCCGTCGATGAACAGGACATGAACCATGGACATCCAGTCCTCGATCTCGCCTTTCTTCATTTGTCGTCGTTTTCCTTGGGGAGCCATCAATGCATTTCTAAATTTTACCTAACTTGCATGTTAGGTTCTTTTGCGAAAAGTTCAAGGTGACCACGACATTCCGCAAAAGATTTCCCGGAACGGCAACCGGTCTGGCTTTCGTTCAGGAATGCACGCTCTGAGGACATCATGCGTCGTCCCGCTTCCCGCCGCGTTCCGGGGCAGGACCTCGCGCACCTCGTCGAGACTGACCATGCCGCCCCGGAATTTCAGTGCGGGTCCGGTATCCCGACCTGTCCCAGGGTGCCCGAGAGGATTCCCTCGACGACCTGGACGGTGGTCCGCTTCGAGAGCGTGGAAGTCGACGCGATGTCTAGCATGCCTTCGGACGGCGCGTCCGCCGCCGTCGCAGCCTTGGCCAGCCGGTCCAGGAACGCCGCCGCGTCCTCGACCGCCACCCGCTTCTGGATGCGTCCCTCGATGCCCGCGCCGTCCAGCACGGATTTTCCTTTCTGCGTCTGGTGTTTCGAATGGCCGCCGAACCGGGGACGAACCCGCGCGTACTGATCGGGCCCGCGGCTGCCGGACCGTCCACGCACCGGTGCGGGCGCCGTTTCCGGTCCCAAGGTAGTTCGTTCCCGGGATCGGGCGGTTTGCCGGCGCCGTCCGGGAATTGCCCCTGGCGCGCCGGTTCCATGGCCGACGAATTCCGCGGTCTCGTGACGGCCCCCGCGGCTGCGGTTGACTGCATTGTTTTCGAACTCGATACGCGACATTTTAGGCGGTGACTGCTCAATTCGAGCGCTACGTGATCGGCGAGAGCATGAAGTCGGGGCAGGCAGCGGCGAAGGCGCGGGGGAAGAAGCCCGGCCGTCAACCGGGGCGGCGGCAACGGCCGGACTGGCTCGCATCGAAGGTCCCTCAGGCCGCCGGCGACTTCAACCTCATCCACGGGGCAACCGAACAAAATCCCCTTGCGCTCCCGGAGCGGGACTGAAGCGTGTTCGCACGCCTGCGATCGCTCGGATTCGAGTTCGTGGGGCCGCAACATCCGAACGGGAGGATGGCGTCTCCGACCCCGGCGGGCCTTCTGGCGACACGAAAAACGTTCCGACTTACTATTCCACACGCCAGCAGCCAGGCACGGCAGCAAACCAGCTCGACTACGTATTTGCGTCGCGCGGGTTTCACCGGAACGTGATGACGCGCGCGCTCAATGAACCGGAACAGTGGGGTCCTAGCGATCATTGCCGAATCGTTATCGAAGTTTCCCTTGAGACTGTCCGAGCCGGGAAGCCTGCAACCTGAATTGAAGTGATGACGAGTGAGTGCCAAAATCGCGGGGATGAATCCCGGCGCATCAAAGAAGACGGTCTTTGCGGCGCGCCCGTTGAGGTTGGCGCCGAATTCCTGCGGTGCGCGATATCCCCAAGCCGCAATGCCGGCTGCCGGGCGGCGGACCCTGAACCGAGATGAGGAATGACGCAGTGCGCTTTTTGAACGCTGACGAACTCGAGGCGGGCTTGCCCCGAATACTGGAGTCGCCAAGTGAAGAAGGGGTTGTCGCGATGATCGTTCGCCGGCCCGAAACCGATACGCGAGAAGAGGTGGATACCGGCAATCTTGATGTCGAAAGCGGACTGGTAGGTGACAACTGGCGCGCCCGTGGCAGTCGGATGACAAATGACGGGTCGGCGCATCCGGAAATGCAGCTCACTCTGATGAACTCCCGGACCATCTCTCTGGTTGCTGGATCCAGGGATCGCTGGGCGCTCGCGGGCGACCAGTTCTACGTTGATCTGGACCTTTCGAAGGAAAATCTTCCCGCGGGCACCCGTCTCGCCCTAGGCACGGCGACGATCGAGGTTTCGGCGGTTCCGCACCTTGGGTGCAAGAAGTTCATGTCCCGCTTCGGGATCGAAGCGATGAAGTTCGTGAATTCCCGTAGAGGGAAGAAGCTGTGCCTTCGGGGCGTCAACGCGTGGGTTGTGGTTCCTGGCCATGTGAAAACCGGGGACAGGGTGCAAAGGCTGTCGGCAGAGGCGGTGTGAGATCGTGCATGGCGCGACTGGGCACCACAGAATTTCCGTGCCGGAATTCCACAGCGATCGGATTGGGATTTGCGCCCACTTGTGGTGACTTGCGCAGGAGCGACGTTTTGGATTGTCTGATGGAGGTGAGAAGAGGTCGGGCAAATTTGGACAGTCTGCCAAGTTAGCCTTCAGCGGACAGGAGACTGACCATGAAGAGGCGGAAGTTCACGGCGGCGTTCAAGCGCAGGGTGGTTCTGGAGGCGCTTCGGGGCGAAGAGACGGTTCGCTCGATCGCATCGCGCCTCGGCGTGCACCCGAACCGGGCGAGCAATTGGAAGGCGGAGGCGCACGAGGGTTTGCTGGAGGTGCGCTGGAGGTGCTTGCCGACGGCAAGGGCAAGTCGGCGGACCGCGAAACGGATCGGCTGGTGGAGCGCTTGCACGCCCGGATCGGCGAGTTGACGGCGGAGCGGGATTTCTTTCGCGGGGCTTGGAGCGCTTGGGCGGGCCGAGAGGGCGAGGCTGATCCGCGAGGACGGGACCCTGTCGCTGTCGCGCAAATGCGCACTGGCGGGGGTGAGCCGTTCTTCGCTGCACTGCGAGCCGAGACCGGAGGACGGGCGCCGGCTGGAGCTTCTGTCGCTGGCGGACAGGCCGTGCATGGAGTTCCCGCACTGCGGCACGCGCCGCGCGAGCCTGCATCTGCGCCGGGAAGGCCGCGACGCGGGCCGGGACCTGGCGCGTCGCCTGATGGCGGCGGTGAACTGGCGCACGGTGCATCCGGGGCCGCGCACCTCGAAGCCGCGGTCCGGTCGCCGGATCCATCCCTGTCTCCTTGGCGGGCTTGACCATATCCTGCCCGGAGAGGCGGTCTGTGCGGACATCGCCTGCATTCCGGTGCGGGGCGGGCACCTGTACCTGGTGGCGATCATGGACTGGGCGAGCCGGTTCGTTCCGTCCTGGGAGCTGGACAACACCTTGGAGGCGGGATTCTGCGCGAGCGCGCTTTAGGAGGCGCTGGAGCGCCATGGGGCGCCGTTGATCTCGAACACCGGCCAGGGCAGCCAGTTCACAAGCGAGGCATGCCTGCGCCCTCTGCTCGCGGCGGGTGTGCGGATCAGCATGGACGGCCGGGGGCGGTGGATTGACAACCGGTTCATCGAGCGTCTGTGGCGGTCGCCGAAGTGCGAGGCCGTCTGCCCGGAGGAACCGGTCGGCGGTCGCCACGCCCGCCGGGTGATCGCCTCGTGGCTGGACCACTACAACCACAGGCGCCCCCATTTGGCGTTGGAGGGGCACACGCCGGCGGAGGCTTGCCTCGCGGAAACGTCCCGCCGACCGTGGAAGGAGGCCGCGTGAGCGGCCCGCGCCGCGCCCCGGTTCGCCCTGCGGCCGCTGCGCTCCCTGCGTGCGAACCGGGGCGCGGCACGACATGGAAGTTGATTGACCATTCTCTGGAACACGGGGCAAGTTCAACATCGACGAGGGCATTATCTCATTCGAAGGCAAACTTAGATTCGCCCTCAAACTGTTCAGACAAACCCGACCACCTCAGTGAGACGGTCCGGTGAACGACACGAGTAACTTCTATCCCCCTGCTCAACCATCTATCGCAAGGGTTCGTCCCCATTGTTGGGCGTCCGGGTTCCGCCCGAAAGTACGTCTGTCGGTTCATTGACGGGGTTTTCTTCGCTCTCCGGTTCGGCTCCCTGCGGCGCGATCTGCCCGAGCGGTAAGGCCCGCAAACGACCAGCTGCAACCGTGACTGCACGTGCGCGCGATGAGGAAGAGTGGAGTGGCAAAAGGGCGCGTAACGGCGGGTTCCAGCGACAAAAGGATGTGGAGCCGCTGCGGAGCATGCTACCGATGAGGGGTGGTGGAGCGGACCCGGCAAACGGAATTGAAGCTCTCGGCATTGCCGAAACCGGATCAAAGTCAAATGAGTTTGGCGAGGTGCCCGGGCAATTCGGATCAAGGCGGTGACATTGAAGGCAGCGCAGGCCCAGTTCCGGCTCTCCTTCCGGAAATCGTCCAGTTCCCGATAGACGAAGCCGGAAACCGTTGGAATCGCTCCGAATTTTTGCAAGTCTGGCGCTGGATGCGGAGGGAAAAACTGCCCGATTGCAAAATGAGCTGAAGGGAATGCCCGTGCCCGATTTGTCTGGCTTGGCGCCAACTGATCGCGGTGGAGCCGGCGATGCCCCCGGGCCGCCCTCAATCCTTTCCGAATTTCGGGCGGCGCCGACAGGTGATCGCGTCAGGCTTTGGCGCTCGAGTCTTCGCGGTCCTTGAGGAACTGTTCGAATTCCGCCTTGTCCTTCGCTTCGCGAAGTCGCTTCAGGAACGCGCCGAAAGCCTTCTGCTCGTCCTCGAGTCGCTTCAGGGTTTCTGCCTTGTACGCGTCGAACGCAGAGTTTCCGGTTGACCGGCCAAAGCGCAGAGAGGGTTTGCATGAGAAGAAGGAACGTGACATGCGATTACTCCAGATCATGTAGAAGAGGATGCCAAGGCCAATCGGCCAGTACAGGATGAATCCGAGGATCATGGTCACAAGCCATGCACCCTTGCCGCGCTCATCCAGCCAGCATTGGGCTGTCCGGAACCATTCAGCGAGCGTGGACATATTTGTCTTCCTTTCCTTTTCGCGGTGAGTCGGATGTAAATGTTATTTACATTAACATACATGGAGGCAGGGACGCCTGCCGTCAAGTCCTTGGCAGACCTTCTTTTTCAGTCGTTCGGAATCAGCCCCAATCCCCTCAGGTAGACGCCGAAACCGGTCTCGAGAAGTTCTTCCGGAGAAAACGAGGAGCGGGCTCCGGGCGTGCCTCTCGCGAACAACTCCACGACCCCGTGGCTCATGGCCCAGAGATGCTGGCTGACCATGGATGCCGGTGGCCTGCGATCCGGGGGAAGGCGGCGGGCAAGCTCGTCGGCGGATCGGGATAGCACGCTCAAGGCCCGGTTGGCGGCCGCGGCAAGTTCCGGGTTGGCATTGATCGATATTCCGCTCTCGAACATCGCCACGTAATGGCCCGGGTGCCTGCGGGCGAAGGCTAGGTAGGCCCGACCGACACTCTCGAACGATGCCAGCGCGGATGGACCGCCGTTCGCATGCGCGTATTCGAGGAGGTCGGCGAAAATCTCGAACCCCTGCCGCGCAACCTCGGCGATAAGGTCTTCGCGGCCCTTGAAGTGGCGGTAGGGAGCTGCCGGTGTCACGCCCGCAAGACGCGCCGCCTCGGCAAGGTTGAACCCCATGGGTCCCTTGGCCTCGATGAGTTCGAGGGTAGCCGAGACGAGGGCCTCCCTGAGATTGCCGTGGTGATAACCTTTCCTGCTCATCGAACGTCAGTATGCTGCCTAGGGATTTCGGCGAGCAAGGCCACGCAAGACGGCCAGGACATGGTCATCCGGGACGGCAGCGACCCGCCGGGATTCCTTGCATTCCTCGGAAGTCCGATCGTGCGCCCGTCGCTGTCCGGCGCCAAGCGTTCGCAATGAACGCCTATGGCGCCTTTGGATGGTTTTTCGGGGGAATTCTTGGCCATGGCGGTGCTTCCAGATTGCGGAGCACTATGAGATGAAATGGGGAAATCCGCAAGATTCAGGCTGTTCCGCTCCATTGCGAATAACGCGTGGATTCCCGGACGGTATTTTCGCTGTTGGTTGTTGCAGAGGACCAAATCAGCCTGGAGGGACGGTGCTCGCCCGGTTGCAGCATACGGTGCGGACGCATGTCCGGAGAAGCGCTCTGCCGGCAACTTCAAAGTCGCGTCCAACTCCTGAAGTCGGTATTGACGGCATCCTGGGTCTGTGCGGCGATGGGGTGGAAACGGAGGCGTCGGCAGAGGGCTGACTGGCTGGCGCGGACATCTTGCTCGGAACGGGGGCAGGACGGTACGCTTTTGCCGGACAAGCGAATTCTTGCGACATGTAATCGCCAATTCTGAAATCATCAGATCATCGTTTCTGTTTGGACGTGATCGGGTAAGTGACCGGTTCTCACCACCTTTCCTTGCGGCTGGAGGCCGGCGTTGCCGGGCGACGGCGCAGTCTGCTTTCCTGCGGCCCATGTCGAAGACCGTCGAGAGTTCGGAATGAGAAGACTGCAGACGAAGAGCGAGGGGGCGCCGCGGCTGAAAGCGCCGGGATGTTGGACGCGGCTGAGCACGAGCGCCGCCTGTGTTCAGGCGCCTCCGGCCAGAGGCCGCGCAAGGCGCGGGCGGAACCCGGACTTGCTGGGGAGCGATGCGAACCTGCGTAACAAGAGAGACGCCTGCGTTTCCCCGGGAGGAGCATCGCGTGGTCATCCCGGGAGGCTGCGGAAAGCAAGGCAGAGAGATTCCGCAGGATTTTGCGCCCGACTTTTCCGCCGCTTCGATAGGTCAAGCCCTTACCCTGAACATGCGTGATCCAATTGCTACCTGCACAACTGGAGGAACCTTGTCTTGTGCCATGAATTCGATGGCTGTGATCGGGGCCCGGTCGCATGCCGATTCCCTCCGGACCAGTACCCTCAACTCGCGTTCGTACTTCTTTCCAGCGCTTTCGCGGGATTGTCTCACGTGCTGATGCTCAATCTTCGTATCCGACGGAAGTTTGCCAGTCTCGCGTCGCTGGTTTGTCCCGCATGGTGCGGGAGCCACTTGATCCGCGACATGACGGGCAGCCTTGAAGTGGTTTTCGGATGCAGGCACATGGGCTTTGAAGCCAGGGGGGCAAGACCATGGGATTGCTGCAGGGCGGCAAGTGGGTTGACCGGTGGTACGACACCGAGTCGAGCGGGGGACGATTCGTCCGAAAAGACTCGCAGTTTCGCAGTTGGATCACGGCAGACGGGTCCGCCGGTCCGAGCGGTGAGGGCGGATTCAAGGCAGAGCCCGGGCGTTATCATCTTTACGTGTCGCTTGCCTGCCCCTGGGCGCATCGAACTCTCATCTTCCTGGCATTGAAGGGCCTTGAGAACATGATCTCGGTGTCGGTCGTCCATTGGTTCATGGCCGATCAGGGCTGGACGTTCGCATCCGGAGAGGGATCGACCCCCGACACTGTCAACGGCGCCGACTTTCTGCATGAAGTCTACACGAAAGCAGACCCGGGCTATTCCGGGCGCGTGACAGTGCCTGTGCTTTGGGACACGGAGGCGGAGACCATCGTTTCAAACGAGTCCTCGGAAATCATACGGATGTTCAACTCGGCCTTTGACGGGGTTGGCGCGAGGTCCGGAGACTACTATCCGGCCTCCCTCAGGACCGAGATCGACAGGATCAACGACAGGATCTACGGCACGGTCAACAACGGTGTCTACAAGGCAGGGTTCGCGACGGCGCAGGACGCCTACGAGGAGGCGGTCGTTGCCCTCTTCGAAACGCTTGACTGGCTGGAAGACCGGCTCCGTTCGCAAAGATACCTCGCGGAAGGGGCAATGACGGAAGCGGAGTGGCGCCTGTTCACCACGCTCGTCCGTTTCGATCCCGTCTACGCGGGGCACTTCAAGTGCAATCTCCGCAGGATTGCGGACTACCGCAATCTTTCGGGCTACGTCCGGGATCTCTACCAACATCCGGGCATCGCGGAGACGGTCGATTTCCTGCACATCAAGAGTCACTACTATGGCAGCCACGCTACGATAAACCCGACCCGGATCATCCCGACGGGGCCGGAAATAGACTATTCCGCGCCTCACGACCGCGCCCTGCTCGGTCAAGGTCCAATGCGCTGATCGTAGGGATTGTGTCGTTAGTCCTGCCTGATCGGCCGGGATGCCGGACCAACTCGTGAAGTGTTTCTCCAGTCTCGGAAGGAAGCGGACCAAAACAGCGCTTATGATGCGTTGCACGTCGTCTTTCAGGTGACGTTCAAGCGAGACTTGTATCGCCCCAGCGCCGCATCTGCTCGACGGCCGGCAGGATTGACCGCCCATTTCGGCTAACGCGTAGTCCACTCGCGGCGGAACGCCGGCATGTACGGGCCGTGAACCGAGGCCATCCGACTCGAGTTCCCGTAATTTCTTGGTCCGCATCTGCTTAGTTGTAGCAACCTGCATTCATAATCACTTCGACTTGCGATCATCCGCGATTCCCTTCCCGAATCAAGTTCGCCTATCGATGAGGTGAATCCGGGATAATTTGCGAACGAACCCGAATTACCTGCAACCAGCCTGCAATCACCGGGCTGACCAACTTCGTCTGCGAACAATGCTGTATGGGAAATGCCCCTTTTCTGACAGCCAGCCATATCGGTTTTTCCGGACTGGATTTTCAGCCCCCACTTCCACTCCGAAGTGCAACACCGGCCATTTCCGCTGCGAGCGCGCAGCTCTGGTGCCGAAAATGGCCCTGTGATGGCGAATCCAGACCCCGGGGCACCCGAGATCCGGGCCCGAGGCGGCTGAAGTCCCGTCGAAACGCAGCGTAGCCGCGCTCTCCGGACGGCGCAAGCCGCGCCCAGGGGGCGGCGGCGGCCCGCCGGGCGAAGGGAGGGCGGAGCCCGACCGAGGTCGGCGGGCCGCAGACGCCCCTTTCTCTCGCCGGACCGGTCCCTCCGCAGGACGGTCCGGGACGGCTCCGGTCAGGGAGGCCGCGCCTTCCGGAACGCCTCGGCCGGGGTCGTGCAGCCGAGCGCCTTCCTCGGACGCGCGTTCAGCCGGTCCTGGACGGCCTTCACCTCCGCGTCGGTGATCTGCTGGAAGTCCGTGTCCTTGGGAAGGCATCCCCGCACCAGGCCGTTCGTGTGCTCGTTCAGGCCCCGTTCCCACGAGTGGTACGGCGTCGCGAAGAGGAACCCGGCCCCGAGCGCCCGCGCCACCCAGGCGTGGCCCGCGAACTCCTTGCCGTTGTCCGCGGTGATCGTGTGGACCAGGGCGGCGAGCGGCAGCAGCATCTCGAGCAGCGCGGCGCCCACCGCGGCCGCCGTCCTCCGCCCAACCCTCTGAAGAAGCGTGCAGTTCGACGCCCGGTCCACCAGCGACACCAGCGCGCCGCTGTGGCCCTTGCCGATGATCGTGTCCGCCTCCCAGTCGCCGATCCGCTCCTTCGCCTCCACGATCTCCGGGCGCTCGGAGATGTCCGTGCGGTCCGGGATGCGGCCCCGGCCCGAGTGGCGCCCGCCCTTCCAGTTCGGCTTCTTCCCGCGGCGCCGCAGGAAAAGGAAGAGCCGGCCCCCGGCCTTCCGGTCGGCGCGGACGTGCTGGTATATCCATTCCCGGCCCGCCATCGGGATGCCCTCCTTGCGGAAGCGGCCGGCGATCTGCTCCGGGCTCCAGCCCTCCGCAAGCCTGTCCTCCACCGTGCGCCACCGCTCCCGGGTCATCTTCCTGGCAACGGACGAGGCGGCGCTGCGCCGCGCCGAGGCCTTGCCCTGCGCCTGCCTGTGCCTGTAGCCGCGCCCGCCGCCGTTGCGCCGGATCTCGCGCCAGACAGTCGTCCGGTCCCGGCCGATCTGCCGGGCAATGGCCAAGTCGGACAGCCCGCTTTTCCTCAGCGCGTATATCTGGCATCGTTCGCCATAGGTCAGGTGGTGGCAGCCGCTCGGCATGACAGTCTCCATGCTTCTATCACAGGGACTGTCGCCGCCATCTGGCCGATTTGCAACATCCTGCGTCGAAGGACGCAGGTCGCCACCACCTCTGGTGTTGCACTTCAGAGTGGCACGGGGGAGCGAATTCCTGTCTGTTTACCGCGTCTGGAAAACATCGTATGGGTTCGCGCGTCGCGCTCAGGGCATCAAACTTGGGCTGGTTTGCGATAATTGTCAGACTTGTGGGATACTTGGATTTTCGCCCCCCTCCGGATATCCGGGGAATCCAGAGGGGGGCTAAAATGGCCGAAAAGGGCAAGACGCGAGCTTGCACGAAAGAAGATACGATATGTGCAGAAAGCCGGGAAATACATGTCATGGCCTTGCACCCGATGCGCTGGCGGATGGTATGGGAAAGAGTTCCGGCGGCCTGCCGTACGTAGCTATAAACAGGCCTCATCGCCTGTTCCTTGTTCGACACGGCGAGACCGAATTCAACCGCATCCGCAGGTACCAAGGGCAAAGCAACTCGCCATTGACGCCCCGGGGCGTTGCCCAGGCCCAGCGAAATGGAAAGATGCTTGCTGCGCTAATTTGCCGCAGCGAATCGTGGCGCGTTGTTGCCAGCCCCTTGGGCCGCACGATGGAAACCGCACGGTTGATCTGCCGCGAATTGGGGTTTGATGCCGGGCGAATCGAACCCGATGAAAGAATTCAGGAAATCGGATTCGGCGTGTGGGAAGGACTGGACAGGGCGGCAATCGAAGCTCTTGATCGCGACGCATGGTCGAGACGCATGGATGATCCTTGGAACTATGTCATGCCTGGTGGCGAGAGTGGGGCGGCAGTGGCACGACGGATCGCGGCATGGCTGGAGGAACTCGAGGACAACGTGATTGCTGTCAGTCATGGCACGGCCGGGCGCATACTTCGCGGTCTTTACCTGGGACTGGCGCCGGAGGAGGTCATGGCGCTGGACCAGCCCCAAGACGTTGTCTTTGAGCTCGTTAAGGGACAGATTCTTCGACACTGACCCGCTACGCGGCGCGCTTGTGTTACGCCGTTGACGCCATAATCGTCGGGCGATTTCTCCCGAGCTTGTTGTCTGCGGTCGTTCCGGCGCATGCTTGGCCCAACCGAGTCATGACAAGTAGAGGATAGCCGCAGGTCATTCGTCCGACTTCAATGCATGCCTCCGGTCGGCATGGAAGCCGACGTCGCAGCCGATTTCATGATCGACCGTGGCGCTTGTCACCCAGTTGCAATCGTTCCACGTGATCTGCTTGCCGGAGACCGGGTCATGCTTGCGGTCGCATTACCAAGCCGCCGGGGTTCGGCCAGGTCATGTTTGCGAGAGTTATCGCGCGGACAGCCGAGTTCGCCTTCGGCGAGCTTCAGCCCCGGGTCGCAGTCCGGTGCCTGGCGTCTGACCAGGGTCATCGGAATGATGCGCCACGCGATGCGACTTGATCGCCACCGCCCGTTGCAGCCGGTCCACTGTGCGGAACGGCAGGTGCTCCACCCGGCAGCCGGAGTTCGGCATGCGTAGCCTGTACTCGATCCGCCATTTCTGGAGCTGACAATCGACGTGTCGGCCGCGTCCCGGGCCGTTCCGGCGTCAAGGATGTTCAACGGGTGCCACTGCACCGGGGCATCGTCATCCGGCGGGTCAATTTCGACAATGCGCCCGGCGCCGCGTGTTTTGGGCGCCCCCACTCGGGACGTTTCAGGTTATCCGACGAAAACCTCGCGGGTCCCGCCGCCCACTGGGCGGGTTCCGGGTGCGGCTGCGTCCCGCAGTCGTCGAGGAACTTTCCTGAAACGGAGCGCGCCCCTGTCGAATGTGTCGCATGCTCGGCAGGTTTCCCTTTGTTCAGCGCTTCAGGTGCTTCCGGTCCGCCAGCTGTCCGCATAGTTCTCGCGCGCCTCGCTGGCGTAAGGCGTCGGCGACACCCGCACCCGGATATCGGCCTGACGATGCTCCTCGGTCGAGGTCTTTTCCGTTGGTTCAGGCTCGCCCCACTTCAAGGTAAGGACATCTCCCACCTCGACTTCCTGATCGACCACGCCCAGAAACAGCACGCAGCGTTCGTTCCAGCTGAAGCTTGCGAACATGCTCATACCGACCATTTCGCCGTCCTTCAACAGCATGTCCGCGCTGGACGAGGCATAGTTCAGCATCGGGAAGTCAATCCATTTGTAGGGCGTCCCGTCCTCGAAGGCCGAGGCGATCACATTGAGGACGTCCTCGCGATTCCACTCGAACGTGACCTTCTTGCGATTTTTCGGTGCGCCTTTCATCGACGCAAGCGCGTCCTTGCCGATGAAGTCGCTCTTTTTCCAGCCAATGTAGAAACCGTATCCGAGTTCGAACGGGTTTACGTAATAGTCTTCGATATTGTCGGAAACGAAAGAACCACCGATGGCGCCCGTAGCCTCGTAGCTGTCGGGCCCGAGCCAGTCTCGGTAGTCCGCGAGCATGCCGTCGCCCGTATAGATCCCCGGCAGAGGCGACGGGATCCATCCGGATTCCAGGGTGTTTGTGGCATAGGCGCGGCTTCCGCACTGAACCAGATCGACCCCCGCATCCCGTGCGGCTTCCAGGATCGTCGAATGGATGTAGCTCTTGTCTTCGTATGGTCCCCAGATTTCTAGGCCGGGTGCACCGGACATGCCGTGGCGCAGGGCCCGAACGCGCCTAGATCCGACATTGATCCAGTCGACATGAAAGAACTTGATTTCGGGGATGGGACCGCCGTTCATCTTCTCGAAGATCTTCGGCGCGTCGGGGCCCTGTATCTGATAGCGGTAGTGTTCGCGCAAGACACGCTCCCCGTCGGGACGGCTGGGAGAGCGAGGATCGTGCCGCAGCCGCACATTCCATTTCCCCCAGGCGGATGCAAACATCAGCCAGTTTGAGGTCGGCGCGCGTCCCACGAGAATGAACTTGTCCTCGCGTTCGCGGAAAATGATGTGGTCTCCGATCACATGGCCGTTCGGCGTGACAGGCACAAAGTGCTTGGCCCGATCGAGGTCGAATTTGGCAAAGCTGTTGATGCCATGATTGGCGAGAAACTCTTCGGCCTGCGGACCTTCGGCGATTACCTCGTCCATGTGATGCGACTGATCGAACAGAACAGCCTTTTCTCGCCATGCAGCCTGTTCGGTCCGCCAGTTCCGGAATTCCGGCGCCCCGACTGGATATACATACATCCCTGCCCTGCTGTTTCGCAGCATCTCGGCCGGGTTGGAGTGTTTCTTTATCTCATCGTTCAGACTTGGCATTCGTCTCTCCCTGTTTTCTGCCGCGACTTGGCTGGTGGCACGCGATCCTTGATCCGTTGCTCCTGACGTGTGTCGGGAAACGGCGTCGGGACATTCTCTGCCGCCGCGCCGCCATTGTTGAACGGATTGTCTTCGACGAAGACGTCGGCATCAGCCGGGCTTGTCGCTTCGAGTGTCCCGAGGTGCCCTGACGGACTGCCTCTTTCATCGAGAATGGCCGGTATCGGATCGGCCCAGCATCTCGAGAAAGAAGAAGATGTCGCGGCGAAAGCGCACCATCTCCGTCCAGCTGCGTCCAACTCGGCAATCCTTGTGCCGGCGTCCGGCCCAGAAAAGGTCCATGAAGGTCGCTTGATTTGCCACGACGGCGTCGCGCAACCGCGGCGTCCCAAATGCCTTGTTCCACTTGTAGCCGCGAATGGACCCTTCGCGGTCAAGTTGCTCGTCGTGTTTCGGGTTGCGACGGAACTTTCCGAAGACAGCGTCATTTCTGTAGGGTTCCCGAATCTACTTTTCGCCGTCGTCCATCCCGACTTTCACGTCGAGCAGGGCCTGACGTTTTTCGTCACGGATTACCTTGAGCGCACGCTCCAGAGCGGCAGGGATGTCCTCGGCCATTTCCACGGTCTCGGCATAGCAACCGGCAGCGCCCGCGATTTCGCCGTAGGCCGGTGTTGGCGCAAAGGGAACCATTGGCACGTGGTTCGCCCTGGCAGCGTCGCCATCGGGGTAGATGTCCAGCGTGGATATTCGCACGGCATCCCATGAGCCGTTGTTCAAGACCACCGTCAGCACCGGCAATCGTTGGGCAGCTGCCACCTGATGACACGCGATCGGGTTTGCGAACACATAAGACCCGTCGCCGATCACGCAAACCGTCAGCTTGTCACGACTTCCAAGCTGATAGCCGAGTGCGGCAGGCGCCCCCAACCCAACCCCCCGGCTTGCGTGTTGCCGAACCACTGGTTTGGTCCGGTGACGCTGTACAAAGGTCGCGGTCCGCCCCGCTCCGCGAATACCGCTCCGTCGCCCAGGATATCGGAAACGCATTTGGCGATCCATGGCTTGCTGGCGAGCCCGCAGGAACCTTCTTCAACCTTCGACGTAATGCCGGCGCGTAACCTGGCATGACGCGCCTCGATGCATTCTTGCCGCGCCGGATTGGGCGAGCCGGGAAGAGCAGCCCGCAGCGCCCTGATCCCCTGAGCCGTGTTGCATTGGATGGCCTGCGTCGTCTTGTAGCCGCGAACGGGAATGCGGGCAAACAAGGGATCGGGACCAAGATGGATCACTTCGGCGTCCGGAGCCGGGCTGGCCCTGGCTTCGATCCAGGTGACCGGAGCATCAACCACCAGCACCACGTCCGCCTCCGGAAGATGCGTCGCGATATTGCCGCCAACTCCGTTTTTCCAATTTGTCGGCAATACGTTGCGTGTGACGAAGACTTCACTGACTGCAATCGAGTTCTCTTCGGCCATTGCCATCAGCCCGGCGCTGACTTCCCCGTCTGGATCGCCGCGCGAGCAGATGATGAGCGGGTTCTTGGCCGCCGCCAGTTTGGCCGCTGCATCCGCGATGGCCTGCGGGTCGGGATGAGTCACGGCCGGCGTCACCTGGCAGGGCGCGTCCGGCGACTCGGTTTCCTCGCAAAGCGGTTCGCGCGGCAGCGACATGTAAACCGGGCCCTTGGGCTCGCTGATGGCAACCGAACAGCCCCGCGAGACCAGATCGGCAGCGTTTTCGGCATAGCGCAGCTCATAGTCCCATTTCACCGCTTCGCGTACGATTCCGGTCTGATCGAACATCTCCTGTCCGTATTGGATGGGCGTATGGCGGCTGCCCATGCGGCTTCCCTCGGTCAGGGGATTGCGGCCAGAGATCATGAAGATCGGCACATCGTCCGAGCGCGCGTTCAAAAGGCCCATCGCCGCATTTGCGAGTCCTACGTTCACATGCACTGCGGCCGCCGCCATTTTCCCGGTTGCAAGAAAGTAGCCATGCGCCATCGCCACCACGACGTTCTCGTGCGCCGCGGTTACGGCTTCAGGCAAACCGGCCCCACCGGTCTTGGCGTAGGTTTCGATAATCGGCGCGAAGTCCGAGCCGGGATTGATGAAGAGCTTGTCGACCCCGTTCGACTTCAATGAACGCAGAATGGCCTCTCCGGCCGATACCATCACGGGCATTGGGAACAATCTTCAAAGACTCGGGTGGTAATGGTCTGCGGCAGCGACGAAAACTCAAGGCCCTTCCGTCCGCCTTGATCGCCGAAGCCGGAAGCCCTTGCACCGGTGAGCGGGCTCAACAGGTCGCGGATTTGCCAGGAGTTGATCCAGGCGTGACCGACGCGAACCCTCGGGGCGACGCGAAGGGCGCGGCTGAGGTTCTCGGTCCAGATGCAGGTCGCAAGCCCGTATTCGGTGTCATTCGCAAGGGCGATGGCTTCATCGTCGTCGTCGAATGGTGCGACATGCAAAACCGGGCCGAAAGCTTCCTGCTTGACGAATGGCGAGTCCTCCGGCGATCCGACGGCGACCGTCGGCTGGATAAAGGCCCCTTTGTCGCGTTCGTCTCCGAAAGACGGAATTCCGCCGCCGGCAACCAACTCGCCGCCATGAGTCGGTACGGTATTCAACAGCGCCTTGACCTTGTCACGATGTCCGCGGCTGATCAGCGGGCCGATATTGAACCCGTTGTGGTGCTTTTCTCCGATGACGATCCCGTTTGCGATCCCCGCCATCATCTCCACGAATTCCTCGAAGCGCGATTGATGGACATACGCGCGTTCGGTACAGAAACATATCTGGCCGCAATTGAAAAAGGCCGACTTCGTCATGCCCTCCGCCACTGCGTCCATGCGCGCGTCCTCGAAGACAAGGGCCGCGTTCTTTCCGCCAAGCTCCAGCGAGACTTCCCGCAAACCGTTAGCCGCCGCATTCATGATGGCCGAACCCGTGCGGCTTTCACCTGTGAAGGTGATGGCGTCCATTTTCGGATGCGAAGTCAGGAACTCGCCCGCCGAGCCGGCCCCGAAGCCTTGCACGAGGCTGAATGCGCCCTCGCTGACGTCCGAAGCGGCGATCGCCTCGGCCAGAATCGTCGCGGATGACGGGTCTCTTCGGACGGCTTCAAAATGGCGGAGTTGCCCATCACCAGGGCGGGCGCGACTTTCATGCACGCCGTGAGAAGCGGTACGTTCTGGGGGCAGATGCAAGCGATGACCCCCTTGGATCGCCGCGTCGTATGCTACATGCCCTGGAAACCCATCTCGCCCGAAAACTGCATGCTGCGGTTCTCCAGCGATGCGGCGGTATCGGCATATGCCCGGAACAGGCGCGTTGCGCGCGCCGTCGAAGATCGAGGCCTGTCAATAGCTGTGGCCCGTGTCGGCGACCTCCGCTTCGACCAGATCTTCGGCGTGCGCCATTATCTTGTCGGCGAGGTCATGAATTGCGGCCAGCCGTTTCTTCATTGGGAGGCCGCCCCAACGCGAGGCGTCGCAGCCGATGGAGATATCGTGGCCGCGGGCGACCGCCTCTTCAACCATGGTCGCGCTCGCCTCGTGGACGATCGCCACGTGGGTTCCGTCGAACGGGCTGACTTTGCTGAAGGTTTTGCCCGAGCCGATCCATTGCCCTGCGACGACATTCTTCAGGTTCCTGCTCACGCGAACCTCTTGGGCCACGGGCCATGCGCGATGGCGTCGAGCATGGCCTGGTTCAGGGCGATCATCAGCCGGGCCTTGTCGGCCGCCGCTTGCGGGGCGTCCCAGAGGTTCCGAGTCTCGTCAGGGTCGACACGAAGGTCGTAAAGCTCTCCGAAGTCGAGCCCCTTGTAGACCGTCATCCGATGCGAGGGCGTGACAAGGCTTCGCATGTTCGGGCGCTTCTTGAAGCCTGGGTAGACCTTGTTCTCCTCGTGCTCGATCAGAACTGCTTCGCGCGTGGACGGGCCGCCATTCGGCAGCTCCAGGAAAGACCTGCCTTGTATCCCGTAGTATGGAAGCATGCCGCAGCGTTCGAGCAGTGTCGGCCCGATATCGATTGAGGCGGCCAGTCCGTCGGCCAGCCGTGGGCCGGCTCTTCGTGGCTCAGCCCAGATGAACGGTACGCGATTGACCGAATGATGCGGGAACGGGCCTTTCAGCAAGAGCGAAAACGCACCCATGTAGTCGCCATGATCCGAATTGAAGATCAAAATGGTGTCCTCGGCAAGACCGGAGGCTTCGAGCGTGCCAAGGATATCCCCCACTGCATCGTCGATCATCGTGATCATCCCTGCGGTGAGCGCCATCGCTTCCCTGAGTTGCTGATCGGACGCCATGAAAGCCTGCTGCATATTCGACGGAACTATGCCCTCGTCCATGAGCCGCTTCCATTCTCGAAGCTGAGGCGGCGGGTTTTCGTGCGCGCAATATGGCAGGTCGACCTGGAAATCGTCGGGATCATACATGTCCCAGTACTTTCCCGGAGGGGTGAACGGGTGGTGCGGGTCCGGAAACGAGATGAAAGCAAAGAATGGGTCGTTTTCTCCCGTGCGCGACTCAAGGAAGGATTGCGCTTCATCGCGAATGTAGAACGTCGGATAGAGTTCCTCGGGTATTCGCGCGCGGAAAGCCTGCGGATTCGTGTAGCCGTGCGGGAACTGGTTCTTGCGGTCTCTGAGAAAGGCCCATTCGCTGGTTTGGCGCCTAAGCCATTGCAGGTAGTGTCCGCCGCACTCATCGCTATGGTCGGTTACCATCCGGACGCGGTCAAACCCGTAGTACGGAACCGGCAACACGTGGTACTCGGTTCCTTCGTAGGAATTCGGTTGCTCGTCTTCGTAACGGATGCCGTTCGGCTTGTGCGCTTCGGGAACATCCGGATTTGCCACATGGTTTTCGTCTTCGCGATTGATCGGCCCGTCCGTGAACGGCTGCAGATGGCTCTTTCCGATCAAGGCGGTGCTGTACCCTCCGGCACGCAGTACATCGACGAAGGTATTGGAGTCAGCCGGAAGGGGCAGGCCATTGTGACGGAGGCCGTTCACCGACGGGTACCTGCCGGTGAAAATGGCGCTCCGGTTGGGCATGCAGACCGGCGACGTCACGTAGAAGTTGGTGAACCGGGTTCCCCGCGCCGCGATGTCGTCGATATTGGGCGTCTTCACAACTGGATGACCAGCGCAACCGAGCCAATCCGCCCGGTGCTGATCCGTCATGAAATAGAGGATGTTGGGCTTTTCGCTCAAATTCCGGCCCCCTTCCGGTTCAGAACACTGTAGCGCAATTCGATCATGGCAAGCGAGGCCAAGACCGCAAGGCTGCTGACCATCGAGGATGGGCGGATCAGCAGGAGCCCGGCCGCAGCCCGCGCGATGGCCTCTAAGGCAGGCATCTTGCCGCGGTCAAATCGCGAGGCGGCTGACGCGAGCATATAGATGAGCAGTGCCGCGCGGAGCAGAAGGAGCACGAACCCGCCAATAGTAAATTGACTGCCGGACGCATCCACGATCAGCATTTGGGGGTTGAAGGCAAAGAAGAACGGAATCGCGAAGATAACGATGCCAATCCGGTTCGCCTGACCCGCCGTCCCGATGGCACCGCCGCCCGAGATCGAGGCTGCGGCAAAGGCGGCCATGGCGACAGCCGGCGTGATCGCCGAGGCGACCCCGAAATAGAACACGAAGAAGTGCGCCGTCAGGTCGGTCAGCCCAAGGCTGGTGAGCGACGGACCGAGGATGATGATGATCGTGAGGTAGGCCGGAAGCGTGGGCATCACCATACCCAGTACAAGCGCTGCAACCGCAGCAAAGATCAGGGCAAGAAGCAGGTTTTGGCCGGCGTTGCTGCTAATGACCTTTGCAAACTCCAGCGGCAATCCCGTGGATCCGAGCACGGCGATGATGATGCTGACTGTGCCGATCGCCATCAGCAGCCGGCCGAAGATCACTCCGCCTTTCGCGAAGCTCGCAGCAACCAAAATCGGTTTTCTGCGCATCTCGGGGTTCAGAAAGCTCAGGACGAGAAGCACGCTCAGCGCGATCATCGCCGAGCCGGCAGGCGAGAAGCCAAGAATGAGCGCAATGACGACAATCGAGATCGGAACGATGACCAGAAGGAGGCTGATCCAGTCCTGGAGCGTGATTGGTTCCAAGTCGGTTTCGGCTGTCGCCTCTACACCGAGAGAGCGGGCTTCGAACACCACTGTCGTGAAGAGCGATGCGTAGTACGCGGCGGCGGGCACAATCGCCGCAAAAATGATGATGAGATAGTCGATCGCGATGAAGTCGGCCATTGCGAGGGCAGCGGCGCCCATTATTGGCGGCATGATCTGACCGCCTGTCGACGCGGTTGCCTCGACGCTGCCGGCGAATGTCGGGCGAAAACCGCGTTTCTTGATCATTGGGATCGTGATGACCCCCGTTCCGACCACGTTGGCGACGGCCGAACCGGACACCGTGCCGAAGAGCGACGACGCCATGATGGCCGCGTGCGCGGGACCGCCGCGAAATCGCCGCATGGCGTGGAAACTCAACTTGATCATCGAAGGTCCGCCCCCGGTTCCTGCAAGCACCGCGCCCATGATGATGAACGGAAAGACGGTGTTCACGAGAATCGCCAGGATATTTCCCATGACTCCGTCGCCCGTGTTGTACCAGAGCTCAGCCGGCGTATCCTGGATGAAGTCCATGCCCGCATGACCGAGAATTCCGGGAAGATGCTCGCCGAAGAAAGAGTAAGCGAAAGCCAGAGCGCCAACGACTGCAAGTGGCAGTCCCCAAATCCGCGAGCAGAAATACAGGATGATCACGCAGCCGGTCACCGTCATCCAGGCATGGAAATCCTCGAAGAAGAAGAAGAGGCCGACATCCTCGATCCGCGAGACGGCGACGTTGTAGGACCAAAGTGCATAGAGGCCGACAAACGCCAGAATTGCGTTGAAGGCGGTAGTCAGAATTATTCTCGGCCCACCTGAAAACCGCGAGATGGCAAGAAAGGAAATGATGAACCCGCAGGCAAAGACCGTCGGATGAAGGTCGGCTGCGGGAATGACGCCAATCGACGGCAACGGCCCCAGGTCCGGCGCAGCATTGAGAAACCCCAGGACAGCGAAGCAAAAGCCGATAGTCAACAGAATGCGTTCCCTGAGCGGACGCGCGGTGCCGTTCGCCGAGGCCATGACGAGACTCCGGGAGTTTCAGACGTCCTGACCTCGGGATTGCGATCTGACGGCGCGGGCTGCGCTTTTTTCAGGAAAATCAACGGTTTTCCCGCACATTTCGCTTGACGGCATGGCCGAAGGGATTGCAATATGTCCTGATGCCTGTTTTCGGGATTCCGCTCGCATGAACACCCTTGCCATGAACCCCGCAGACGCCGTCCGGATCGGCGCCTCCTGCTTCTCCTTCGCGTCCGGCGACGGACGGACCGCCTGCTTCTCCAACCTCGAGCCCTTCGACTGCCACGACGAGAGCGACCGCCCGGCGATGCTGCTGCGGATCGCAAGGTTCGCAAGGCACGGCATCCCCCGGAAGGACCTGCAGGACGCGTTCGGCGTCGGACGCGCGACGGTCCAGCGGGCCGTCAGGAAGCTCCGGGACAGGGGCGAGGCGGCGTTCCACGAGCCGCGGAAGGGGCGCGGCACGAGCGCCATCGCCGGCGAGACGGCGGCGGAGGCGGAGCGTCTCCTGGCCTCGGGAATGCGGATTGCCGCGGTTGCGCGGGAACTCGGGATCGCGCCCGCGACGCTCTGCCACAACTGCCGGAAGGGCTTCATCGCCTGTCCGGACGCCGGGACGGAGGAGGCGGAGGCCGGCGAGACGGAGGAGGCTTCGGCGGAGACGGAGGCCGGGACGGAGGAGGCGGAAGGTGCCGGGACGGCGGACCCGCTCGGCCGCAGCGCCCGCGACCGGCGCGACCGGGAGGCGCCGATGGGCCGGGCCGCCCGCGACAGCGCGGGCCGCGTCGCGGCCTCGGCGGGGGCGATGGATGAGGCGCGGCCGCGCTTCGACGAGCCGCTGTCGGCGGTGGCCTGCGGCGGCGTCCTGGCCGCGCTGCCGGCGCTGCTGGAGGAGGGGCTCCTGCAGCACGCGGACAGGTTCCTGGCGCTGCCGAAGGGATGCTGCGGGCTGACGAGCACGCTTCTCCTGCTCGCGTTCCTGTTCATGGCGAGGGTCCGCAACCCCGAGGCGCTGCGCCACGAGGCGCCGGGGGAATGGGGCGCGGTCCTGGGGCTGGACCGCTGCCCGGAGGCCAGGACGCTGCGGCGCAAGATCCGGGCGCTCGCGGCGGACGAGCGGCGCGTGAAGGGCTGGCAGGACGCGCTGGCGCGGGACTGGATGGCCGACGGGGGCGACACGGTCGCCACGCTCTCGGTGGACGGGCACGTGAAGGTCTGCGCCGGCCGCAAGGGCCGCCTTCCGAAGCACTTCGTGTCGCGGCAGAAGCTCTGCCTGCCGGCCTCGACGAGCTGCCGGGTCAACGCGCTCGGCGGCAGGCCGCTCTTGTGCCTGCACAAGGACCTCGACCCCGGCATGGCGAAGGCCCTGGAGCGCGACGTGCTTCCGGCGCTGGAGAAGCTCGGACTGCCGGGGCCGGACGCCCCCGATCTGGCGGCCGATGCATCCGCGCGACCGGCGCTGACGCTGGTCTTCGACCGGGAGGGATGGAGCCCGGCGCTGTTCAGGCGCCTCGCCCGCCGCGGCATCGCGGTGATCGCCTGGCACAAGGGCTTCAAGGGCGAGGACTGGCCGGAGGAGGAGTTCCGCGCCGTCGAGACGCCGATCCGCGGCCCCGGCGGCGTCCGGGCCGCCGGAGCGCGCCTCGCCGAGAGGCGGATCCGCCTGAAGGACGGGCCGGAGGTGCGCCAGATCCGCCGCCTTCCTGACACCGGCCGGCAGGTTCCGCTCGCGGCCACGGACTTCGGCGTGCCGATGGAGCGGGCCGCGGGCGCGCTGTTCTCGCGCTGGGCGCAGGAGAGCTTCTTCAAGCACATGCGCGGGGAGTTCAACCTGGACGGGCTTCCGGTCCACGGCCTGGCCGACCCGGATCCCGACGCGCGCGTCGTCAACCCGGCCCGGCGCGAGCTGGAACGCCGGATCGGCCGCCTGCGGAACAGGCTCGGCACGCTGCGCAACCGCGCCGCGGACCTGCTCCGGGGCGCGCCCTCGGCCGCGGCCGCCAGGTCCGCCGAAAGGCTCAAGGCCGAGATCGGGACGCTCGACGCCGAGCGCGAGGCGCTCAAGCTGCAGCGCAGGGAGGTGCCCGCGCACGTCAGGGTCGCGGAACTCGGCGAGGGCGAGATGCTCGACGCGCTGCCCTCCCGCGAAAGGCTGCTCCTCGACCTGATCCGGATGATCGCCTGCCGGGCGGAGACCAGGATGATGCCCCCCGTCGCGCAGGCCCAGGGCGTCAGGCAGCGTCCGCGGCGTCCCCTCGCGGAGCTGTTCAGGTCGGAGGCGGACATCATCCCCGAACCGGAGAGCGGCATCCTGCGGGTGCGCATCCTCGGGACCGCCAGCAACGCCGGCGACGCGGCCATCGCCGGGCTGCTCGACGAGCTCAGCCGGACCGGCACGATCTTCCCGGGAACCGGCCTGCGCATGGCCTGCGAACTGCCCGAAGCCACACGGACCACCGGGAAAGAGGCATCATTTTCATTGTAGGAAATCCCATCCGAGGTCAGGACGTCTGAGTTTGGGATCGGACGAAATGAGCAGGGGCCGGGCCCTCGGCCCGGCCCGATCCGTGCTTGCCTTACGAACCGCCGCGAAGATTGTCGGGGATCGAAACGCCCGTTTCTTCGTAGTAGCGGATCGCGCCCGGATGCAGGGGGGCGCCAAGCGAGACGAACGCGTTTTCCAGCGTCAACGGCATCAGGCCCTGATTGACGAATGCGCGTCGTCGAGGTTCTCGAACATCGCCTTGGTCAACTGGTAGGCTATGTCGTCGTCCATTTCCTTGTTGACGCTCAGGAACATCACATAGGCCGTGGCAAGAAGGTCTTCATCGTTGTTGACCTGGTTGGAATAAGATCCAGCCGGAAGCGTATCGGCGGCATAGCCCGGAGTGCTCAGGTAGTCGTTCCAGGCATCGGTGCCGATGATCTCTTCCGGAATGCCGAGGAGGCGGAATTTCTTGGCCGCGCCGTATTGGTCAACCGCCGCCGAACCCATGGTTCCCGTGCGCATGAAGACGTCGAACTTGCCATCCTCGAATGCCTGGCTTGCCGCGGACCATGCGAGCTTGATCGCTTCATAGTCCTCATTGGCCCTGAACCCGGTGATCGACTCGATCAGCTTGATCGTCTGAGCAGAAGCCGATCCCGCGGGAGGCCCGACGAACACGCGCTTGCCCTTGATGTCTTCCCAACTCTCGATACCGCTGTCTTCATAGGTCATGACGTGGATGTGCCCACCAAGGAAGGAGAACAGTGACCGGATGTTCTCGGAGGCATCGATCGCTTCTTGTCCGAGGTCCTTGTAGGGACCCTTGCCAACCCGCATGCGCGAGAAAGCGCCGGCCGGCGTGCTGGCCATGTCAATTGCACCTGTCGCAACCTTCAGTGCGGCACGTGTAAGGGTCTGGTCTACGTTGACCCGGATTTCATGGTCAGGCGCCGCGTACTTCGAGAGAAGTTGAGGAACGAGCGCACTCAGACCCGCTGCCGAGCCGCCTTCGGCCTTGAGTGTATCGGCCTGTGCAGGCGTCAGCGATGCCGTTGCAAAGGCGGCGGCCATCGCCGCCATTCGAAGCGTTTTCATGTAGTCCTCCCAATTGTCTGTGAGCGCTGCTTGCAGGACCGGAAGATAAAAGTAAAATCAGAAAATCGAACCCCGTTATAGGAATCTGTATACCCATGGATCCACGCCTTCTGACCCAGCTTGCAGTCGCAATCGATCTCGGCTCGATCAACAGAGCCGCAAAGCGGCTCAATGTCACCCAGCCGACGCTCAGCCGCAGCATAAAGGTCATTGAAGACCGTGTCGGAGCTCCCGTCCTCATCCGCGAAAGCCATGGCGTCATCGCCACGGATGTCGGTGAACGGCTGGCAGAACGGGGGCGAGCGATACTGGCGGAAGCCGACGCCGCGGATGACGCCCTAAGGCAATGGCGGGAAGGGATCATCTCGAAATTGCGCCTTGGGGTTGGCCCTTTTCTGGCAGCCACAATCATCCCCGGCCTCGTTGAAAAGTCGCTCCGCGGCACGTGGCCCTACGCGCTCCTCGTCTTCAGTGCTTCAGCTGCTCCCCTGATCAGGCGGCTGATCGACAACCGCCTGGATGTCGTTCTCGCACCGTCGCAGCTGCGGCTTCACGAGGGGAGCCTCACTCAACGGGTGGTCTTCCCTGACAGGCTGGTCATAGTCGCCGGCGCCCAATCTGAACTCGCTCGAGAAGGAGCGACCGTAACCAAGGACAAGCTCGAAAGGGCTCGATGGGTGATCGCCGGTGCGCGCGCCGGCATACATGGAACGGAGTCCGAGATTTTCCGTTTCCTGGGGATCGAACCCAGGAAACAGAACATTTCAGTCACCGGCGACTTGATGATCCCCTTGCACTTGCTGAAGACGACTGATGCCCTGGTCGCATTGCCGGAAAGGCTTATCGGATTGCTTGACAACCTCGGCGGCGCACGGGTCGTCCAGTCGGACTTCCCAGAGATCCGGAGAGACATCGCGCTTTGGGTTCGCAAGAACGAACAGCACCGCATCGAGATCCTGCATTTCTCCGAGCAGCTTGAGGAACATCTGAAGATTTTCGAGAGGTGAACGGTCCCGCGTTCACTGAGAGTCCTGCGTTGCGCTCTGCGTCGATTCTTGCATGGAAGCCGCAGTTTGTGTTGGCGTCATACTGCCGTTTGCCTCGACCGCAGCTGGCGAGTCTTCCGCCTGCGGGCCAGCCTTGGCAGTTACTTCTCGCCGCCAAGCCGGATCGAGTTCCCGAGTTCGGCAGCGAAGCAGGGCACTTCGCAGCATCCGGAGTGCATGCTCCTTCAATGGCACTCGACCGCTGCCGCGTCCATCAGCGCAGCGGCATTCCTGCGCCTTCGTGATTCCTGCTGGAAACAGTCCAGACAAGGAATTCGAGGCATGAGCGGTGACTGACACGACATGACGGACGCGGAACGGGAAATCCTCCGTTCCGTGCTTCCCCAAAAACATCAGGGCCCGAAGCGGGTGCATGACAGGCGGCATCTTCTTCGTGCTGCGCACCGGCAAGGTGCGCCATTCGCTCGAGCATCCCGAAATGACACGCCTATTCGCAAGGGAAATATCGCGCGGTGCCCCGATCCTGCGCAACCATTGGGGTGCCCTGAAGGAGGATGTCGAGCGTGCCAGCGCATTGATCAACAGCTGGGTTTCGCTTGGGCTCATCCGCCCGGTTGACCCTCTACTGTTCCTGATGAACATCTGGGCCGTCACGCAGCATTACGCTGAATACGACGCACAGGCCCGATTCCTGCTCGGCGCACCCGACGGCGAGCCGCTTGATCCCAACCTCTTTGCCGAGGAGGCCAGGCGGATGTTCCTGTTGCGCTGCGGCCTCGAGCCAGATGACGGTGCAGCCACGTGAAACGGTTGGAACCCGAGACGTTTGCCGCGCCATTCGGTGCCTATTCCCAAGGCCACTGGGGCAATTTTTCCCGGTTGGCTGCCACTTCGGGCCAACTCGGAATTCGCGCGGATAGAATGGTGCCGCCAAGTGTGACGGAACAGGCAGAGATCTGCTTTTCCGCCATACCGGAAATCCTCTCGGAAGCTGGACTTGGTCCCGAGAATGCCCTTAGAATCAACGCCTACGTCACGCAACGGAAGCACATGGCCGAGTACATGAAAGTCCGGGACCGTACGTTCGCGCAGGTTGAACCGAAGCCCTGTTTGACGCTTCCGGTCGTGTCGGGCTTTACCTGGCCTGAAATTCTGGTGGAGGTCGAAGCCATCGCGGGCGCGCCGTGAACTGGCTGATACTCCCGGACGAACTCTTCTGCTGCGCGCGGGAGGTATCTTGCTAGGTCTGAAGTGACTTGGCCCAAGTGAAGCTCGCACCCGCCGCACCGATTCCCGAGACTTCATCTCAGGGTACCCATGTCAGACCGGTGCCGCCAGCTCGTTACTGATGCGGTTCAGGAATGCTTTGCGCTGTTTGTCGTTGCTGTGGTCCATGTCGTGCAACTGCAGCCAGCGCACGCGGCACCGGCGGTGGAAGAACACGCGAAATCCTCTTGCAAAGAGGTTCCGGCACGGGTCACGAATCACCCGCAACCACCACCAGGGAGAGCCCGATGTCGTCACGACCGTGAATCGACGAATGTTGCTTAACAGGCCAACCACACGCTTTTGCTTGCCACGTGGAATCTCGAACGCAACCCCCGGGAGCCAGACACGCTCAAGCCAGCCTTTCAGCATGGCTGGAGGACCATACATCCAGGTCGGAAAGATCAGGACAAGCGATTCCGCCCATTGCATGGCCGCCACGTGGTCATTCAGCGCTGCAATGTTCTTCCCGGTATCGGAGACGTAATTGGACCACTCGTCCGAAGAGAGGACAGGGTCGAAACCCTCGCGGTAGAGATCGATTACCCGAACGTCATGGCCCGCCCCGGAAAGCGCGTCGCGGGCTGTTTCCAGTATCGCTGCGCCGAAACTGGTCTTGCTCGGGTGGCAAAACACGACAAGGCAGCGCATGGTCCTGGCCCCTATTTTTCGGACAGCCCGTAAGCAAAGCCGGGGTTGTGGCTCTCATTGAAATCCGGTTCGCTCAGGACGTGGGACCGGTCGGCAAATTGAAACGCGGCGACTTCGCCGGAGAATTCATCGCAAAGACATGGCATGGCGTATCCTGGCAATCCGTCCGGGCCGTACATTTTCAACTCTCGGGCGCGCGTTGCCGACATGGCCTCAGCGAACCGCTGCCAGCCGCACCGGCGGGCCCGGGGAAACCATTTGCGCCGTCGCGGCGATTGAACCCTTTGAGGCTGTAGTACCGGTAAAGGTCCGTCTCCGTTTCGCTCCGCCCGAAGTGTTCGACCCCGAGGCTTGCCACGATGTGGCCGCTCGCGCCGCCAAGCCAGATCAACGTCGCGGGATGACCGTCGATCACGGTTATGGTCCGGGTATGGTGCGGCAGGGGAGCAAGTAACCGCTCTATGTGGCTTTCTGCGAATCTCCTTCCCCGGCTGCGGGCGCGCTTCGCAGCTTGCCACCCGGCGTTCTGGCGATCCGCGGACGTGACTGTCAGGACGCCCGACGTCCCGGCGGTCCTGGCCAATCATGCCGACTGCGGAAATCGCCTCCGTCGCGACGGTTCCCTGGTAGGCAATTTCCAGATCGCAACCGGGTCCAGGTTCGCGCCACCAGTATGCACCATCGACGATGCCTTGGCAAAACTCGGTGCTCTGGCGTAGCTTTAGCTGTTCGAGCCTGCGCGAAGACAGGCGAAGATAGATCGATCCACCGGTCTCGTCGCGCAGCCACGTGCGCTCGCTCTCTGCGGCATCGCCGAGATGTTGCATGTAGTCGAAAGCCCATTCCATGGTGACCGCCAGTTCATCGGCGAAGGCCGGCTCAAATGCTGCCAGGCCGTCGTGGCTCATCCCGATTAGCGGAGATCCGATGGACTGGTGAGCACCACACTCTGGCGCCAGCGGCACGCCCGATGGCGTGCCGACGACCATGAAACGGGCATCTTGGTAGCAGGCATGGTTGAGTGCATCCAGCCCGCGCGGAAGGAAGCAGCCATAGAGCGTTCCTACCGGCAGAAGCCGCTCCCCAAATAGTGAATGACTGAGGCTTGCTGCACCGAGAAGCAGAAACAGGTTCATCTCGGTGATCCCGAGTTCGATATGCTGGTCCGTCGGCGAAAAACGCCATTTCTGGGTTGAGGGAATATGTTCGTCTCGGAACGTGTCACTGATTTCGCGTCGCGCGAACAGGCCACGCCGGTTGACCCAGGGATCGAGCCCCGTCGATACGATCACGTCGGGCGCTATCGTGAGCACCCGGTTCGCAATTTCGCTGTTTCCCCCGGCGAGGTCGTGCAAGATCCACCCGAAAGCCTCCCGGGTCGAGGATTCCCGTTCCTGGCGTGGCGCGAGCCGTGGCACTGGAATCCTTGCTGCGAAAAACCGACGCGTACCACGCGAATTGAATGGCGCCGAGCGGAGCGCTGCCCGAATGGTTGACGGCTCTATCCCGAGGCCCGCGAACCGGTCTCGCTCCTTGCCTTCGGGCACGTTCATTTGCCGCCGGAAGTCCGCCATCTGGGACCGGGTCATGAGGCCCGAATGTTTGTCCTTGTGCCCTGCAAGCGGCGTGCCCCAGCCTTTGACAGTGTAGGCGACGAATGCGGTCGGGCGGTCATGACCTACGCTTTGAAACGTTTTGCAGAGCGTCTCCAGGCAATGACCGCCGAGGTTCGCCATGAGTTCCGACAACGCACGATCATCCCGGGTCGAAAGAATCGGCGCGACTTCCTGCCCAAGGTCCGATTCCAGCCTCGGGCGCCAGGCCTGTCCACCCTGGAACAACAGGGCCGAATAGGTTGCGTTCGGACACCGGTCGATCCATCGACGCAGTGCCTCGCCTCCTTGTTCGGAAAAAGCCGCCCGCTGAAGGGCATCATACTTGATTTCCATCACGTCCCAGTCGAACGCGCCGAAAATGTCCTTGAGGCGGGTGGACAGGCCCTCGACAACGATCCTGTCGAGACTTTGCCTGTTGTAGTCGACAAACCACCAGCACCTGCGAAAGTCGTGTTTCCACCACTCCTTCATGGCCTCAAACACGTTACCTTCGTCCATTTCCGCGTCGCCCATCAGGGCGACCATGCGGCCACCAGGGCGATTTGCGGACTGCCAGTCAGGGCGTGCCCGGACGAAATCTTGCACCATGGATGCAAATGCCGTGATGCCGAAACCAAGGCCCGCAGAGCCAGTGGAGAAGTCTACGTCATCGCGGTTCTTGGTACGGCTGGGATATGACCGGGCGCCGCCGAATCCCCTGAAGTTCAGAAGGTTGTCCCTTGTCTGGTTGCCGAGAAGATACTGGATTGCATGAAAGACCGGGCTCGCATGGGGTTTCACGTCAACGCGGTCTTTGGGCCGGAGCACCGCGAAATTCAGAGCCGTCATCAGGGAAACCATCGACGCGCTGGATGCCTGGTGGCCGCCGGCCTTCAACCCGTTGCAGTCCTGGCGGAGCAAGTTGGCGTGGTGAATCATCCAGATGCTGATCCAAAGCACCTTTCGTTCCAGCGCCCCGAGGACGGCCAATTCTCCAGAGAACATTTCCTGATTGCCTTGTGGCAAATCTTACCAGATTCGTAGCATCCGGTCAAACCAAGCGGATTGACTTTTCACTATATCCCTGATATCTATTTTGTGTGGAAAATACGCTTACTCGCATGCCCACTAGACGTGCCGGGTCACTTGGGACCTGTCTGCCCCGTGCCTGGCGCCCCCCCAAACACTGGAGAATTCCAATGCTGAAAAAACGAACTCGTTTCACGAGTCCCATTTCGCTTGCCTTGGCAGCACTCATGGCGGCACCCGGCATGGCGCAAGAGCGCGTCGTTCACTTGATGTCGGACGAAATCGCGCCTGAAAGCCAGGCCTTCTACCGGGCCGCGGCTGAAGACTTCGCGGCCGCCAATCCCGGGGTCAGGATCGAACTCGACTTTCAGGGCAACATGGACGAGGCGCTTGCCGTGCGAGTCGCTGCCGGCGAGCCGCCGGAAATTGCATCCATGCAGCTCGAACGCCTGCTCACTTATGCCGATCTCGGACTGCTCGAACCCGCAGCCTGGTGGTTCGAAAAGTACGGTGATGATGTCGTGCCACTGGCGTCCATTCCCTATAAGGGCGTGCACTGGGACATCCCCTATGCCTTGACCTCTGAAATGTGGTGGTATCGAAAGGATGTCCTCGACGAGGCGGGCATTGCGCCGCCACAGACATGGGCAGATTTCCTGTCGGCTTCGGAACAACTCAACGATCCCGACAACAATTTCTACGGCATCGCGATAGCCGCGGGTCCAGGCGAATGGACGGCCTGGCACTACGAGGTCCTGCTCTGGCAGAATGGCGGTTTCGTGTTCGATACAGAGTTGCAACCGATCGTCGACAGCCCCGAATCCATCGAGGCACTCAATTTCCTGAAGCAACTGCACCAGTACTCGCCACCCGAAAGCGCGACTTGGGAGTGGTGGGACAGCATCGATGCCTTCACGGCCGAACTGGTCGCGATTTCGATGTACGGTGGCCGTCTGCTGGTGCACACTGCCAGGGACAATCCTCCGCTCACGGAGCACACCCGGGTTCTGCACCAGCCCATGGGGAAGATGCGCGCCGGACCGCTTAGCCGGAAGTCGCACGCGATCATGTCGAACGCGCCGAACAAGGAACTCGGAAAGGAGTTTCTCGATTTCATGATGCAGCCGGAGTACCTGCTGCCGTTCCTGCGGACGGTCCCGGTCCATCTCACGCCTCCGCTGGTGTCGTACCGCGACAGCCCGCTTTACATGGACGATCCGCTGATTCAGTCACATCTTGAGGACATGGCAATCGTCTATGACGCGGTGTCCTACGGGCGCTCGCTGGGTTGGGAATCTCCGGATCACCCGCCAAACTACTATGCCGGTGCCCTGAATGCGTCGAACATCCTTCCGCAGATGATCCAGATGGTGCTGCTGCAGGACGTTTCTGCCGAAGAGGCCGCTGCTTGGGGTAAGGAAAAGATCCTCGAACTGCAGGCCGACTTCGACGCTCAGAAAGCCGCCAGTCAGTAGGTTCTAGGGATCAGTGCGGGGAAACCGGGTTCGGCACCCGGACCCCGCGCATCCCTTTCGCGATGATCCCGCTGGAAAAGAACACCCTCACGGACGTTCGGCCTCGTTTCGATTGTGCTTCTCGGCGACCATCGGTTGGCAGCTGGGCGACCCGCATCAGAATCGGTTTTCTTTGGTCTGAGCGGCGGTAGTGTCGCGCAGGCTCCCTCTGCGGCGTCTCGGAGGAAAGACCTAGAAGGCGCGCGTGGACCGCCTGCCAGGACGTCTCCAGGCCAAACTGATGCGATCCCCGGTCGGTCCTGTGAGTCCCGTCCGGGCATGTGTCGAGAGTGGTCTGGACGGTGTCCCTTCAGACGAGGTGACATCCGCCATTGACGGAGAGGAAATTGGGTTCCCGTTTCCTGCAGCACTTTATGTCCTGCCCGGTTGATATGGTGTCGGGTGCATCCATGTTACTGTCCGGCCTAAGGGGCATTGCGCCTGCCCGTGCTGGCCCCGGCCTCCGGGTCTCCCGTTTCGACAGGGGCCGCACCTGGATGCGTAGGGTCCGGGAAATTGGCGTTTCGTCCACGGAACGGTCCACCGGGAACTTGTCGGGCCGGCAAACTCGCGTAGCATGACCTCGAACGATGATTGTCTCGAGAGCCTCGTGTCACTGGAACCTGTACGGGCTGCGTCGAGTTCCGGACGGAGTCTGTGCAGCATCAAGTCCGGACGCCCGGTACGCGTCTTCAACATGCTTGCGAGGCACGCGGCATCCACGATGCCGCGTCCTCGCAAACGGCATGGCCGGGACCTGTCAAACGGGCGCAAATCTCGCGTTGGCATCCATGACAATCACACCTCGCGGATGATATGCCGGACATGCTGTGAGAGTGTTTCCGGAGGTGGCGGCTGTGCGCGACCTGCTAGCAGCTACACTTTGCCGGTTGCCAAGTTGAGCCGAAGAGAACCGGGAAAGGGAATGTCGCCACGCATCCTCCGGTCCCGCACGGTCACTTGAAACGCGAAGACGGTCGACGGTCGTTTGCGGGTTGACGGCTTCCGGTGGAAACAGGAACCTGAGAATGTCTCTATTGTCGGTATCCGGCACGTCGAGACCGTCAGCCTGAGGTTTAGCATATTGGCCTTCCCGTCGGAAACTTCTGCACGCCGAGCCCAGCGCAGTCCGCGCCTGAGATTCCGCGACGAACGTATCTTCTACTACGCGGCGCTCGGGCCGACCTCCATAGTTATTGCGCTCGTTGTTGCCTTGCCGATCATCTACACGGTTGTCCTCGGCTTCTTCTTTCAGAACACCCTGACGCAGAATTGGCGATTCGTCGGTCTTGCGAACTACGCCGACATTTTGACCGACACCGATTTCTGGTTCGCATTCTGGAACGGTGTGGTCTTTACAGTCGGCTCGACCGTGGTGGCCACCGTGTTTGGTCTTGCCATCGCCATCCTGCTTGACTGCAACTTCCGGGGACGCGGTCCGCTCCGGGCGCTCGTGATCTTTCCCTATATTGTTCCGTCCATCGTCGTTGCCTTCATCTGGAAGTTCATTTTCTCCGGCCGTGGCATCCTGAACGATTTCCTCAGCTTTGTAGGTGCACAAACCATCTCGGTGCCCTGGCTTGGGGATCAACGGTTCGCAATGATGGCGGTTATCTTGATTTCTGCATGGACATGGTTCCCCTTTGCCGCGATCACCCTCCTGGCTGCAATCCAGAACGTGCCCGACAACATATACGAGGCGGCTGCTTTGGACGGGGCAGGGCCGGTGAGGCGTTTTACCCACCTGACCCTGCCGCTTCTGGCGCCGGCACTCATGGTCGTGGTGCTGATCCGTGCGATCTGGGCCTTTCGAAACTACGACATGATCTGGCTGCTGACGGAGGGCGGCCCGATCGGAGCCACCGAAGTGCTGCCAATCATGGCTTACAAGGAGGCATTCGGATTGTTCCGGATGGGCCATGCCTCTGCCGTGTCCGTATCCCTAATGGTGTTTGTGACACTGCTGGCGGCGGTTCACTTCCGCGTCGGCGCACGGTTACGCAAAGCTTACGACACGGCATGACCCCCGTAGCCGGTACAGTCCAGCCTCACGCCGCACGCCGCAACAGGCGCAGGACACCCCTGCTCAAGTCCATCACGATTTACGGGGGAGTCGTCTCCCTCCTGTTCCTCGTCCTGTTTCCATTCTACTGGATGGTAACTGCCTCGATAAAGAACTTCCGGGAGATCTCTATCGAGCGGACCCTGATCCCGCGAGAAGTCACCCTCAAGAATTATGCCGATCTGTTCGAACAGACCAGTATTCTTTGGCATCTTTTCAACACCACGTGGATCTCCTGTTTCGTGACTGTCGTCACCGTCATACTTGCCTCAATGAGCGCCTACGTGTTGACGAGGTTTTTGACGCCAGCCGCGGAATGGATTGCGCGCATCAGCCTGTATGCCTACATGGTCCCGTCGATCGTCCTGATTATCCCGTTCTACATCGGTTTGCGGATGGCAGGGCTGGTAAACACGCATGCCGGCCTCATTCTCAGCTACCTCAGCTTCACGCTGCCGCTGGGCATCTGGATGATGCGCGCCTGTTTCCAGACGATTCCGAAATCCATGGAAGAGGCCGCCGTCGTCGACGGGGCGAACCGTTTCGAGGCGTTCTTCCTGATTGCCATGCCTCAGGCCCTGCCGGGAGTCGTGTCGACTTCGATCTTTGTCTTTATCCTTTGCTGGGGCGAGTATCTTTATCCGGCCGTACTGATCAACAGCGACAGATTGAGGACGATTACGATCACGCTTGACGCACTTACGGGAGGTGGCCAGAACATCAAGTTCGGTCTGCTCATGGCAGCCAGCACGGTGGCAACGATCCCGATCCTTCTGATCTTCCTGTTGCTGCAAAAGCACCTGGTACGCGGTTTCGCGGCCGGGGGCTTCGAATGAAATCCCGAGGTTGATTGAAAGGAGTACGCAAATGCGCGCATCGGAGCTTGACCAGTGGCTGGCCCGCGAGGCCCCTCCGCATACCCCCGAAGACGAAGTGGACGGTATCATGGCCGGTGACCCGGATACTGAAGTCTCCGGCATTGCCGTGACATGGTTGCCGAACATCGATGTTCTGAAGCGTGCCGCGGACCGCGGGTTGAATTTCGTGCTCGCTCACGAACCGGTCTTCTACCACCATCCCTATTTCTATCCCTACGGAGACGAGCGGCACACGCCTGCGAAGGACCTGCCCGAAAAGAAGGCAACTCCTCCGGGGCGGCGAAAACAATGCCTGATCGACGAAAACAACCTCGTCGTCCACCGTTTTCACGACGGGTGGGACCAGTTCCCGGAGTTCGGGATGGGCTATGCGCTTGCCCGGACCCTCGGCTGGAGTGATGTTCAGGTGTCGCCTGACTACATCTATGCGCCCCCGGCGTCGTCACTCAAGGACATCGCAGCTCACATCGCCGCGCGGCTCGGAAAATCCGGCATCCGCTACTGTGGCGACCCCGAACGCGATGTCCGCAAGATTTCGCTGGATTGGGGAAGCCCGGGAGCCATCGACATCGTGACACGCGCGGTAAGGCACGGCTGCGACGCAGCCCTGACCGGCGAGGTGGTGGAATGGCGAGACCTGGAGTTCGCACGCGACAGCGGAATAGCGATGATCACCGGCGGGCATTGCGCCACCGAAACACCTGGCATGCAGGCCTGTTGCGAGTGGTTGAAGTCACGCTTTCCCGACATGCGGGTCGAGTATATCGATACCGTTGATCCGGACAATTTCGTATGAACGACACGGGCGCATACGCAACACATGTTTGGCCGGCCCCGGCCGCGGTGGTCTAGGTGCGCCGGGACTTCGCCTTCTACCTGGACTGGCTTCCGAACGCTCAGTTTGCCGGAATTTGCTGGGCGCTCGACCGTGGGCTGTACCGTGATGCCGGCCTCGACGTTCAGGTCGTCCCCTGGGTTGAAGACGGGCGCAGCATTGTGGAGAAGGTGGTTGCGGGCGGTCTGTGCGCCGGTTCGGCAGAAGACAACCTCGTTGTCGCGGCAAGAGCCCGTGGGTGCGCACGGGTCAGTGCCATGGCCGCGATGTTCCGGCAAACTCCGTTGGTCGTCATGAGTCGCCCGGAATCGGGAATTCGCTCAATCGCCGATCTGCGCGGCAAGCGTGTCGCCATGCATTGTGACGGAATTCGCATACTGGAAGGGTTGCTGGACCTTCACGGCATCCGGCGCAGCGAACTTGACCTTGTCGAGGTAACGCATGATCTCGATAATCTGCCCTCGCGACGGTTCGATGCCGTGCAGGGCTATGCGGTTGCCGAACCAATTGAACTGGCTGCCCGTGGCCTGACCGTCTCGACCTTCACGCTGTGGCATCGGAAACTGCACCCCTACGCGCAAGTGATCTTCGCGCACGAAACGATGCTTGCCGAACACCGCCAGCACTACGAACGGTTCCTCCATGCATCGTTTGCGGGCTGGCGTGCCTGCCTGGAGGACTTTGACCAGGCGGCCGCGTCCATTCGCCGCGTTGGCGCACCAATGGCGGATCCGCAACAAGAGATCGTGTCCCTCCGCCTAGTACGCCAACTTGTCGCGGGTGGAGACGCGGCGGATGCCATCGGATGCATAGACCCGGAACGTTGGGCCGGAAATCTGAGCGCCTATCGGAATCTTGGAATCGTTCCACCCGGCACGTCGCTCACGTGCGCGTTTGACGATTCGTTCTGGCCATGTGGATTCGACGGGGCGGGGAGAAGCGGGCAGGCACGGCCTGCGGTCTCGGATGTGACATCAGCCCCGGATTCCGGGTAGACGCGCGAGGCACCGATGGCAAATGTCGTGTTCAGTTCGGTCGGCAAGGACTTCGGGAGTGAATCCGTGCTTCGCGACGTCGATTTCGAAGTTCCCAGCGGGGGATTTGTCGCGCTGATCGGGCCATCCGGCTGTGGCAAGTCCACCTTGCTGCGCATGATCGCCGGGTTGGAGCACATCGACTACGGCGAGATCTACATTGACGGCAGGGCAATGAATGACCTTGCTCCCAAGGATCGCAACGTGGCGATGGTGTTCCAGAACTACGCACTATACCCGCACATGACGGTGGCGGAAAACATGCTTTTCGCATTGCGGATGGCGCGAATCACCCGTGCGGAAAGCAACGAACGAATGTGGGAAGCTGCACGAATCCTCGCCATTGAAGATCTGCTGGACCGTTACCCGCGGCACCTGTCGGGCGGTCAGCGACAGAGAGTTGCGATGGGCCGGGCGATTGTGCGCGACCCGAAGGTTTTTCTTTTTGACGAACCCCTGTCCAATCTGGACGCCAAACTCCGTGTTCAGATGCGCGCGGAGATCAAGCGACTGCATCAACGCCTGGGGACGACCATGATCTTCGTTACCCACGACCAGGTCGAGGCGATGACGATGGCCGAGCAGGTCATCATTCTGCGAAAAGGCAGGGTCGAGCAAACCGGTACTCCGCTCGAACTCTACGACAGGCCGGCGAATGTCTTCGTGGCAGGCTTCATCGGTTCGCCAGCCATGAACCTGACGTTGGGTACCTTCGAACGGGCAAGTCATGGTCTTTGCTTCGTCCCGCAAGACAGCAGTCCGATCGCCATTCCGGAGGGTACGCTGCCGGTCGCAGGAGGAATCGATCCGGGCCGGCAATACTATCTGGGGATGCGACCAGAACATATCTCTTTGGCGGAATCCAACCCGGATTTTGGTCGCGACGGTTTTGACGGAGGAATTCCGGCGGATGTGGTTCTTGTTGAAGTTACCGGTCTCGACACTCTCATCGTTGCGTCCGCGGAGTACGGAGAGATCACGGTCCTGGTTCGAGGTCGATTCGATACAGCTCCCGGGGAACGGCTCATCCTACGCCTGAATTTGTCCCTCGCCCACGTATTTGAAGCAGAAACCGGCGCGCGCGTTGTTTAGGATTGGACGTGTTTCGTCGAATAATTCCGCCTGTCGCCGCACCGATGCTGCTGCCAAGAAGCCAAGTATTCTGTTTCGAAATTGCCACAAATGCTGCGAGAATACTTCCACGACCTCCAGGTCTTCGGCGACATTGTTTCGGAAACCGGAATTTCGGAATTACGACACGAGTTGCTGACATTTCGGTTTTCCAGTGATGGTTTTCCGAAACAAACACGAGCTTTTCAGGAACTTGTTGTTTACTTGGTAGCACCCACCGCCGCGCGGCGCCGGCCCTGTCGCGAAAGTACAGGACTTTCCCACGCTGTTGGCGATTTTCCGATTTGCCGCCGAACGGGGGGCGGACCGGGGCGTTCCGGCCGGATTCCGGGTTTGCGGAGCCGTCCGCGCGCCGTCGCGGGCGCCGGTTCCGGTCCCTTGGTGATTCGTTTTCGGGGCTTGGCGGCCTGCCGGCGGCGTCCGGGAGCCGGCCCGGACGCGGCCCGGCTCTCAGGGCCGGGTCAGGGCGGCGATGGCCTCGCTGCGGTTCAGCTGCAGGCGTCGCCGGGTTTCGGCGAGGCTCTCCGCCTCGCGGCGGCTGGCGAAGACCACCGCGAGCGCGATGCTGTTCAGGCTGGCCCGGTTCGCCGGGCCGTTGCCGGTGCGGGTCAGGCAGGCGTCCTCGCCGAAGACGCAGTCCCTCTGGCGGTGGTTCAGGTTCTCCACACTCCAGTGTCCGCGATTCAGCTTCAGCAGCTCCTCCGGCGACGCGGCTTCGGCATCCAGCGAGGTGATGACATACGCGATCTCGGTGCAGTCGTTTCCCCCATCGTCGCCGTCCTTCTTCAGCGGCTCCCGGTAGCGGGTGATCCGGGCGATCTGGCTGACGCCGGGGTAGTTGATCAGGCGCTTGAGCGGCGTCAGGACGCTGATGGAGCGCTGCTCCAGGCGGCCGTGAACCTTTTCGAGATCCTCCGCGAAGCGGCCGGTGGCGTCCCTCTCCCAGTCGATGCCGTCGAGGATGCCGAAGGTCTCCGGCGCGTTGCCCTTGACCGAGAAGACATAGTCGGCTCCGCAGCGCCCGGTGACCATCTTCGCGGTCTTGCGCGTCGTGTGCAGCGCGTCGAGGGTGATGACCTTGCCGCGGACGTCGCTGCGCTCCAGGAGGTCGTGCGTGGCCGCCAGCTCGCCGCCTTCGTCGCCGAAGTTCAGGAGCGCGAAGGGCGCGCCGGTCGCGTGGTCGACGAGGGCCACGGTCTCGTGATGGCCGTCGCCGTTGCGGTTGGCGCCGCGGATGCGCTTGCCGTCGGCGGCGAGCGCCCGGGCGAGGGGAAGCCGGGGCCGGGACCAGCGGCCGACCACGTCCTCCAGCGCCTCGGGGTCGACCGACTGCACGACCCTGTGGATCGTGGACTTCGAGACCGGCTCGCGAAGCCCCGTCTTCGGGTTCCGCCAGGCGCCGACGGCCTCCAGCTCCTCCTGCGACAGCGAGCGCGCGAACTGCGCGGCGGCCAGGCAGCCCTTCATGTTCGCGAGCTCGGCGAGCACGTGCACGGCGAGCACGCAGGCCACCGCGTGCTTCCTGCCCTGCGCCCGGCGGAAGTCGGGCACCGCCGCCAGCTCCGCGTGCAGCGAGCGCATTGTCCCGGGGTCCCGCGGCGCCAGACCGGGACCGGAGGGCGGCGCCACGTCCGGCGGCAGCGGCTGCGGGCTCGAGAGCAGCGCCCGGGCGTCGGGCCCGGCGGCGTCACGAAGATCTCCTTCGGCCTGCCGTGGGGGTCGGTGTAGCGACCGTTGGCGCGGGCGAACCCCTTCGTCCGGCCCAGGCACTCCCAGCCCGCCGCCCTGTACATGGTGCCGGAAAACCTGGCCGGGTCGCAGAACGTCTCCGCCAGGAGCACCCGGTGCCCGTGCGCCGCCAGCCAGTCGTCGGCGAGCCGGCGGGTCATCCCCGCAAGGAAGAAGGAGGCGAGGTTCGGGAACACCCCCGGCTCGGACAGGATCAGGAAACGCGTGTTGTTCGCCACCATCTCCAGCCGCCGGAACTGCTGCTCCGGCCTCCAGCCGCACCACCTGTCGCGCGGAGCGCACTTGAAGGCGCCGTTCTGCCACGCCGCCAGGCCCAGCCACCGGTCCCCGAAGCTTGCCACGTAGCGCAGGCCGCGGGCCGCCAGCCGCTGGAAGCCGAGATAGTGGCGCTCGTCCATCAGCGAGTCCCAGAGCGGGCGCTCCTGCGGCCTGGCCAGCCGGATCTCGACGTCCGACAGGGAAAACCCCGCCGGCATCCCGCGAAACGGGGCATGGAACTCGAGGCGCTTGCGAATCGACATGGCCGGAGCATCGCACGTCCGGGACGGGAACGCCAGCGGAAAATTCCGGCTCCGCGGTCGCGCGCGCATGCAACGCAGACAAGCCCGGTGTCAAGGAAAACCAGCCGAAATCAGCGTGGGATGCCCCTGCGCGAAAGTAAAATGGTGCTTGCCGCATCGGTTCCGATGATGTGATCTACAGATTCCGGGAGCACTTGACCGCGATTCCGACGACGCTTGACCGTTTATCCGCATTCCGGTCCTGCGGTCAAAGCAATCGATCCGGGCAGCAGTCCACGCCCTCGCTGAACCGCGATAGGCGGCTTGCGGGCGCCGGTTCTCCCCTGACGCCTGCTTCCAAACCACGGACCTGCGGAGGCAAGGGAATCCATGAAGAGAACCGACATGATCACATTGCGATCAATCCCGAGGTTTCGCCACGAGCCTGGCCTGTCATTTGCCGATGCCGCGACCGCGGCGGGCGTCTCGAACGGCACGGCAGTGAACATGGTCAGGCGTGCGGCGGCGCGCGTCACCTGGCCGCCGCCCGGGAATGACGCCGAACTGCAGGCCCCGGCCTGCCCGCCCAGGGAAAGGCAGGGGACCCGTCGCGAGCCGGGCCGGGAGGCGGTCGGCAAGGCCCTGAAGGCGTCGCGCAAGCGCCGCAGGGCGGCCATGACGCGGCATGAACAATGGCGCCGCTGCCGCGACGACGCGGCGGCGGCCAGCCGTCCGGCCTGCAGCTGCAGCCGTTTCCGCGAATTGCTCAGCGAGCGGACGGATGAGGTTCCGGAAGACGGGCTGCACACGCATTTCGACTGGTCGCCCGGCGAATTCGCCCTTGCAGACCGTTCCGGCAAGACCCTGTCGCCGATGACGGCCGACGGCCCCCGCGACGCCGGGACCGCGGTTGTCGTTCCGCCATGTTCGAGTCCGGCCTGCGCGGAAGCGGTGGAGAGCCGGTCGGCGAAGTGCCGGACCACGGCGCTCTGCGGGCCGCCGGAACGCTCCGGCGGGGTCCCCGCCCGGATGAAGCTCGACAACCTCAAGGCCGGCGCGCCGGGAACGACGGCGAGGATCTTGACCTGAACCCGTCGTTCCGCGAGTTCACGCCCTGCTGCGGCATTGCGGCGACGCCGACCAGGCCGCGCAGTCCCCGGGACAAGGCTGCCGCGGAGGCCGCGGTCAGGGCCGTGCGGCTGGCCATCAGTCTGCCCCTGCAGGACGAGGCATTCTTCCGGGTCGGGAAAATGAACGAGGCGATCGCCCCGCTGCCGGAGAACCTCGACAACCGGATGACGGTCCGGGGATGCGAGTGCCGCCGCCAGCTGTTCGAACGCGAGGAGCGCCGTCTGCTCGGGCCTCCAAGGGAAATGCGCCGGGAACGGTGCGAGCGGATCCCGGAACGCACGGCGGGTCTCGACTGCCTCGTCCGCTTCCGGAACAATCTCCATTCCGTGCCGCACGGGCTCTCTGGCCGGAAGGTCGCCGTGCGCGCCGGCACGGACGTGACCGAGGTGCGCTCGGGCGTTCCAGGCGAGCTCGTCCGCGCTCATCCGCGTGCCCGCGGCCGCCGGCAGCACGCGACGATGCCGGCGCGCATGCCCGAACGTCGCCGCATGCCCGGCCCCGTCGACAGACCCGGCTGCTGCGGCCGGCTGCTCGGGAAGGCCTGCCGGACCGGGCCCGTGGCGCATGCCCGGGCCGAGCGCTGCATGGCGTCGCGCGACTTTCCGGAACAGGCCTGCGACACCGTTCGCAGCATGTTGAGGATGGCCGAAAGGGCGCCCCCCCGAGATGCTCGACGAGGCCTGCGGCGCGGCGCTGGCCGATGATCGCCTTCCGGCGAGTTGCCCGAGGCAGCTGCCGGACGCCGGGCCAACGCCCCGGGACGGCGAATCCGAACCCTCCCGAGACACGACAGCATCCGCGGACCGGAAGCCTTCGGGAAAGGGAGACGCGAATGACGCCGAGGCGGCCCGACATCGAACGCATGCTCAGGCTCGGCCTCGGCGGCATGGCCGAGGCCCTGCGCGAGCAGGAGGACATCCCCGACATCGTCTCGCCGGCCTTCGACGACCGGCTCGCCCTGCCGCTCGAACGCGAAGTCGAGGTGCGAGACAACCGCAGCTGCCCGGCGCATCTGCGCCGTGCCCGATTGCGCGTCCGTTCCTGCATCGAGGATGTCGACTGCCGGGCCGGACGCGGCATCTCCCGCACCCTGCCGACGCGCATCGCGGCCGGCGGCCGGATCCGTCAGGGCGTCAACATGACCGTCACCGGAGCCTGCGGCTGCGGCAGGGCATGGCTCGCCTGCGCTGTTGCCCGCCAGGGGCCTGCCGCCGCATGCCGGAACTCGTCATCGAGCTGGCCGGGGCGCGCGACAGCCACCGCCTCGACAGGTTGACGAACCGCCTCGCGCGGCCGGACCTCGTCGTCCTCGACGACCGGGGATTGCAGGAACTCTCCCCCGACGCGCGGCGCTGCCTGCTCGAGATCGTCGAACGCCGCTGCATGCGCAAGTCGGCCATGATCGTCAGCCGGCTCCCCGCCGATCTCCGGCACCAGGCCATCGGGGAGCCGACCCTCGCGGACGCCATCCTCGACCGCATCGTCCGCAATGCCCGCCACATCGAACTCAAGGGCGAGTCCATGCGCCGGCTCGACACGCCGCAGCCGCTCGCCGACGACGAGGACCATGGCAGCCGAACCGCGCGAACCGACATCCGGACCGGCCTGCGGAAATGTGCACAAGCGCCGTGCGCTTGCACGCCGGTTCCACAGGCTCCTCAATCAACAGGGTCAGCCAGGTTGACGGGGACTCTCCCGTCGCCTGCGCTCCGTTGCCCCGGCCTCCGGCCGGGTTGTCCGCAGACCGGCGAAAGGAGCTGTCCACAGGGGGCGCCGACTGGACCTGCCGGTCAAGCAATCTCGGAATCCCGGTCAAGTTGGTCGGAATCCGCAAACAATCCCGCCAACGCGCGGCGAGTCGCCAGAATTCCGCGCTTTTTCGTAGTCATCGACAGACTCGCCCCTGCCCGGCAACGCCGGAACGCATCCGGAAATCGTTCGGTCCGAAGAGCCCGCCGACGCCGCCTGTCGGTGCCGGTCCCGACCTCCCGGAAGTGACGGAACACGACACCGGGACCGGCGGCAATTCCCGGAAAGTCGCCCCTATTACGAAGGTCGCCTGTTATTGGCGCCTTGGCCTTCGAGCTGGACTAGGCCGTTTGCAGCCACCTTCGGGCACATGGCGAGACGGCGATCTGTTGTGCGCCGCGGGTCGTCCTTTCGGGCCGGATCCGGGTCACCGCCTGTTTCCGTCGTGCCGACGGATGGGTCATCGGGTTCTGCGGGGCGACCTAGGTCGAGCTCCGACTACAAACGATCTACCGGGCGCTTGGTCTTGACCCCGAGCCCGGAAAACGCGGAGGATGGTCGTGCGACGGGTCGGTGACATCATGCCCTGACACGGACTTGCTTTGCCAAAGCCGCCGGTAGGATCGGCGCAGGCAACTGAAAATCAATCACTATTTTGCGTGCAAAACTTGCGCTACCCGTTCGTTCTTCGAATTGCGATGTTCAGGAGAACTTGGCGTCCTTCATTCGTTGCGACCTCGACGGCACGTTCGAGGGCTGCTGGCAGGGACTCTCCGTCGGCGACCGTTTCGGTATATGCGCGGCTCGCCTCGGCGGTCTTCGTGAAGTCCGGGCTCGGTTTCAGCGAGGTCAGGGGAACGTCATTGGACTTCGATGCGAGCCCGCCCCTGTAGAGCCCTTCGACGGAATGGCGGACGGCACCCCACTCACCGTTGTTGAGCACCATCGTGATAACCGGGAGCGAGAGCGATTCACAGATCTGATGGCACGCGGCCGGGTTGGCGAACAGGTAGCTGCCGTCGCCCATTGTCGCGAACACGAGACGTTCCGGGTCCGCAAGCTGCGCGCCCATTGCCGCCGGAAGCCCCCATCCAAGCCCGCCGGAGTGCGGTTCCTGGAAATAGCCGAGGTGCTGATCGATCTCGAGCGGCGGAAGCGGGCACCCGAGTTCGTGAAATACACTTGCCTTTCGTTCGCGGAGAACCCGGCCGAGGCAATGGCTGACCCACTCCTTGGACATTGGGCTGCCACTTCCGCTGCGCGCGGCGGAACGCACGTCTTCGCGCTGCCTTCGCGAAATCTCCTCGATCTTCCTTCGCCGCGCGGCTACTGCGCGCGCGTCCCGCGCAAAGCCGTTGACGCGGCGGATCAACTCGAGGACGGTTGGTGCTGCATCGCCTGCAAGGGTGACGTCCGACCGGAAGTTTCTTATGGGAGTCGTCCGTGAGAACAGCGGATCCGGCCCGAGCTGGATCACGCTGGCGCTTGGGTTCGGTCCGCCGCGGTCGGGCCACCACGGTGCAAGGGCGTTGATGACCAGGACTGCGTCCGCTTCCGCGAGCAGCGCGTCGGGAGACCAGCCGACATGCATCGGGTTCGACATCGGAAGGGCGATCTGGTTCGCCCAGTAATGCGACAAGGGGATGGCCCAGTCAGTCACGAATTTCTGAAGGGCGTCGAACGCCTGCTTCGACCCGGTGCCGCGCTGGGCGATGATCAGCGGACGCCTGGCTCGGGCCAGGATGGACGCAGCCTTGTCCAGGGACTCTGTCGCCGGAATAGACGAGGCGGGCGCCATTCGAGACGGGCGGTCGAGCCCCTCGGTCGGGCAGCTTTCGCAAAGCACCTCGCGCGGCAGGCTGAGGTAGACGGGCCCCTTCGGCGTCGAGTTGGCGATTGTCCAGGCCCGGTCGAGAACCTCGGACACCTGGTCTGGGAAACGGAGTTCGTAGTCCCACTTGACCGCTTCCCTGACCAGAGAAGTCTGGTCGTACATTTCCTGGCCCCATCCGATCGGGACGGTGCGGGCGCCGAATCGACCGCCTTCGGCAACCGGCGTCCTTCCGGACATGACGAGCATGGGAATTTGATCGCAAGCGGCGTTGATGACACCCGTCGCGCCGTTGGAAAGGCCGACGTTGGTATGCAGCATGACGGCCTGCGCACGTCCGGACAACTGGTAGCAGCCATGCGCCATGCCAACCGCTGCATGCTCGTGGGGAACGGTGATCGCCTTAGGAAGGTCTATTCCCTTGTTGCTCGCCTCGATCAGCCCCTCGATAATCGGCGGGAAGTCGGTTCCCGAGTTGGCGAATACGTGGTCGACGCCCAGTGCTTTCAGTTTCCCGAAAAGAGCGCCGCCTGCGGTGACGGAGTGCGGACTTTGGCGGTTCTCAAGAGTCATGCGGAATCAGGTCGGGTCGAGGCGGGCGGCGGCGCAGGTTCGGTCAATCCGGCCATTCATCGATTTCGGTCGATCGGCCTTGAATTCGTCCCTGACGGAGCGGATGTTCAATGGTGTCGCAAAGGGTGAGTCCGTCTTTGGCGGGAACTGAAGTGCACGCAAGGACTTCAGTTCCGCGTGTCCTACCCGGCGTTTGATCCGTCGCGGTCATTGCAGTTCGCCGGCAACACCCGTCACTTGAGTTGCGGCGCGGCCATCGGTTTGCCCGATATCAGCAATATCGTAAGGGACAGTCTGGTAGATCTGGTTGACCCAGTTTCCGTAGAGAAGGTGCCCGTGCGAACGCCAGCGGTTCTCCGGTTCGCAGGCGGGATTGTCTTCCGGAAAGTAGTTTACAGGCACGTCGATCGACACTTCCGCTGAAACATCCCTCTCGTATTCGTCCTTCAGCGTGTCGCTGTCGTATTCGAAATGGTTGAATACGTAGAGCGACCGATGAGTCCTGTCTTCCACCAGGCAAGGTCCGGTTTCGGGGGAGTCCATCAGAATTTCGAGGCCGGAAGCCGACGCGATCTCGTCCTTGCGCATTTCCGTCCAGCGGCTGACCGGCACGACGAGATCATCCGAGAATCCCCTGAGATAGGGGGAAGCTGGCGACAGCGTCTTGTGGCGGAAACAACCGAACAGCTTTTTCGGAAGGATGTGTTTCCGGACGTCGTGAAAGTAATGGATCATCGCCATTCCTGCCCAGCAGACGCCGAATGTCGAGTGCACGTTTGTCTGTGTCCACTCCATCACCTCGACGAATTCATCCCAGTAGGTCACGTCGGCAAACTCGAGGTGTTCGATTGGGGCTCCCGTGATGATGACTCCGTCGAACCGTCGCGCCTTTGCCTTCTGGAAGGGCAGATAGAATGCCTCCATGTGATTTTTCGGCGTGTTTTTCGACTGGTGTTCCGACATGCGGATGAGCGTCAGTTCGATCTGCAACGGCGTCGATCCAATGACGCGGGCAAATTGCGTTTCCGTCTGGATCTTCTTTGGCATGAGGTTGAGAAGCCCGATCTGCATTGGCCGAATGTCCTGCCGAATGGCCGTCCGTTCGGACATGACCATGACTCCCTCGCGGCGAAGAATTTCGTAGGCGGGCAAGTGTTCCGGAATCTTGATCGGCATCTGCTTCGGTCCGTGCTCAACCGTCGTTGCAGTTGCCATCACGCGCGTCGATCGCATCGGCGACGAGATCCACGAACTCCGATGCTTCGGAAACAGCGTTGATGTCATGAGCTCTGATGGTCACGCCCCAGTTGCCGGCAAGCGCCGCGTATCTCGGCGCACGGTCATCTAGAAGCCGCCTGTATCCCCAGCGGATGAATGCGTCCGGATCCGCGGTCTCCGGTGCCGAGTCGGTTTGCGCGAGGAATTCCTCCCAGAGTTCGCTGAGGAATTCCGGTTTGTAGTACATGGGTTTTGGATCCCGTGAAAATCTCTCGACCAGTTCGTCTATGTGGCGATCGGTTCCCTTGATCCAGACCGGAAGGATGGTGCTGCAGATCCGGGCGAGGACCGGATCATCCTCATTGTCCGGATCGACCACTTCAATGAGCGATCCGGACGAATCGCAGACAAAGCAGTCGTAGCCATAGAGTTCCCTTGCGCGCTCGGCAAAATAGGTCGTGTCACGCATTGCGTTGATTTCGGCGAACCTGTGCTGGGCTTGGCGGCGCCGGTACTCTTCGAACGGGATCCCGCCTTTTGCAGGGGCGCCGGGTTTCCCGATGTAGGTGGAAAGCGGCTCCAGGTTTTCGAACTGGATATTGGACGCGATGTAGATGCTGTCCGAGCGCAGGAGTTCGGCCAGGAACGGGTTGCGCATCGCTTCCTTCTTGAAGTTGTCGACGATGAATTCTCCCATGTACCTGGTGCCGATCCTGTAGTCGACGGAGTAGTGGAACCAGTCGCCGGAACGGCGCAGGATGTTCGAGACATGGGTCTTCCCGAGCCCGGACATTCCGAACAGCATGACGCGTTTGCGCTCCGCGGACCGCCATGCCCCGGATGATGCATACGCCAGACTGCGCGCCCTCTTCGCCATTCCCGCGTTGCTACTGCGAAACCTGCACTGAATTCAAGAAGTCGACGATCCGGCGCGATGTTCAGCGCGGATGTTCAGGAAGTTGCCAAGGAAAACGAGGGCCGCGCCGAGGAAAACCATGACTTCCAAGGGTTCAGCATAGAACAGATATCCGATCACGGCAATGAGCGGCAACCGGAAGAAATCGAGCGGGCCGACGACGGTTGCGGGCGCGAGCGTGAGCGCCTTCGTGATGCAGAGGTGGGCCACGATGCCGCACGCTCCGATCAGCGTGACCCAGACGAGGTCGTCCGGGCCGGGTATTCGGATATTCTGATCGATGCCGGCCATCGCCAGTCCGAACACTGCCTGCAGTAGCACCATCCAGAACAGGATACTCGTAATGCTCTCGGTGCGTGCCAGGAGTTTCGTGCAGATCACGGCACCTGCGAATCCCAGCGCGCAGAGAATCGCGGCGTATAGTCCTGGATTCATCGACGCAGTACTTGGACGCGCAATGAGCAGGATGCCGGCAAGCCCGAGCAGGGCCGCGACGAATCGGCTGACCGTCAGACGTTCCGCCAGAAACAGGGGCGCGAGAAGCGCGACCCAAAGCGGAGTGGTGAACTCGAATGCGAAGACCTGCGAGAGCGGCACCAAGGTGACTGCATAGAGCCAGAGAATCTGACCCAGAAAATGGAATCCGTTCCGGATCACGTGAAGGCCGAAACGTCGAACCGAGAGGCGGCCAAGCGATCCGGCAACAGAGGCGACGGCAATCACGATTGCGATCCCGATCAGGGAGCGGAAGAACATGATCTCGAATGTGTCGAGATCGCCTGCAAGTTCCCGGCCCGAAACCGCCATCAGCGAGAACGACACCATGGCGCCGGTCATCCACGCGGCGGCACGCACGAGGTAAGACGGATTCATCTACTCCGCTTCGCAAGAAGACCGGATACGGTTCCGGCTGCCGGTGTTGCCGTCAATCCCGTTCAGCTGTAGCGAGGCGCTCTTCTGGTTTTCCGGCCTTGAATCGATGTGACGGAAGCTCTTGCCAGTTGTGAATTATCCGATAACTGCCTAAATGTGTCTTGTTGTCGCAGTTCCAGTTCCAAACAGCCGTTTCGAGCATTTTCAACCAATTTCCTTGCAAAGAATACCGGCTGCGACGTAGAGGGCTGTCAACAGAAATGGGGGGCCTCGATCGGTGCCAAATCGGGTAATTGAAACGTGAAGCGTCAGGACGGCTTCGCTTGCCCACCAGCTCGCTTCTGTCGTTTCAATCGCCCTATTGGTCGAAGCCCCTTGAAGCTTTCCGAATCGAAAATTCACCGGCCCTTGCCACAAGAGTTGCGCGCAATGCCGACGGAGGGAAAGCAGGCTTCCTGCCGACCCTCAGCTCATCTCCGCTTTCTGCCGCTGGCAAGAGCGCCCTTAAGCATTCCGGCGGTGAACCCGAACTCCTTGCAAAGGGACCTTACCTTCTTGAGTGCTTCCGAACGCTCGCGCTTCTTCGCTTCAACCATCTCTTTTTCAAGCGCATCCATTTCGGCTCTCAGTTCTTCGTAGCTTTTCATGTCCACAACTCCATCTGCGACGTTTCAGTTAATGTAGCGACTGTCAGAAAGACAACAACCCGCACGATCACCAGCATTTACAGGATTGGCGGCGGTTTGTAACCCCAAAGTTTAAGCAAGCCTTCCGTTGTCTGCTCGCTGCCGCTAAACTCGGGGGCGGGATACGCGCAGTTCCCGTTTAGGCGCTGGCGAAACCCGGCGTCGCTCGCCTTGGCTACGGTTCGGCCGATAGTGCAGTTCCCGAAGCTGGTTCCACGCATCCGCGATCGGATTGAACCGGCTACGGCTGTTCCCGGTTCCAAATGCGAGTCGTCCCGGATTTGCATTGGCTGTAATGACTGAGGGAATTCTCCTGTTGCACCGTCCGCCGGCCACGGTTCAGCCAAGCAAATTGCGATTATCCGAATCACTACTCCCATTCAATGGTGCCGGGCGGCTTCGATGTCACGTCGTAGGTGACACGGTTGATTCCGGAAACCTCGTTTATGATCCGCGTGGCGGTTTCCGACAGGAACTCGTGGGAAAACCTGTAGTAGTCCGCCGTCATTCCATCGACGGAAGTTACTGCACGCAGCGCACAGGTAAAGTCGTAGCTCCTGGCATCGCCCATGACGCCGACAGTGCGGACCGGGAGCAGAACCGCGAATGCCTGCCAGATGTCGTCGTACAGCCCGTGAAGGCGAATCTGCTCGAGGAACACGGCGTCGGCCCGGCGAAGAATCTCGAGCTTCGGTCGGGTGACGGCGCCGGGGCAGCGAATCGCCAGCCCGGGCCCCGGAAACGGGTGACGGTTGACGATGTACTTCGGAAGACCGAGTTCCAGGCCGAGTAGACGCACCTCGTCCTTGAAGAGTTCCCTGAGCGGTTCGACGAGCGCAAGCTTCATCCGATCCGGCAACCCTCCGACATTGTGGTGAGACTTGATCGTCTCGGATGGCCCGCCCGAGAAGCTGACGCTTTCAATGACGTCGGGATAGAGCGTGCCTTGCGCGAGAAAACCTGCGCCGCCGACGGAGCCTGCATGCCGATCGAAGACCTCAATGAACGTCCTGCCGATCGTCTTCCTCTTGTCTTCGGGATCCGTCACGCCTTCGAGAGCATCGATGAAGAGCGAAGATTCGTCGGCGTGGACGAGTGGAACGTTGTATGCTTCGCGAAAGGTGGAAACGACGCTCTCCGCTTCGCCGTCCCGCAAGAGCCCGGTATCGACAAAGACGCAGGTCAACCGTTCGCCGACCGCCTCGAAGACAAGCCTTGCCGTGACCGCGCTGTCGACGCCGCCCGACAGACCGCAGATGACGCGCCCGTCGCCGACCTGCCGCCGCACCGAATCGACGGCGCGCTTCCGGTACGCGCGCATCGTCCAGCTTGGACGGCAGCCGGCGATCTTCGCGAAGTTGTCGAGAAGCCGGGTGCCGGCCGGCGTGTGGTGAACTTCCGGGTGGAACTGGACGGCGAAGAACCGGCGCGAGACATCGGCGATTACAGCATACGGGGCGTTCGGCGATGTCGCGAATACATCAAATCCGGGCGCAAGTTCGGTGACCCGGTCGCCGTGACTCATCCAGACCTGTTCCGACCCGGTTTCGAACCACCCGTCGAGTAGAGGGATCGTTCGGTTCGCGGGCGAGAGCGCAGCGCGTCCGAATTCGGCATGGTGGCCGCCCTCGACTCGCCCGCCGAGCTGTTCCATCATCACCTGTTGCCCGTAACAGATGCCGAGCAACGGCACGCCCATTTCAAAGAGGTCGTCCGGCGCGCGCGGACTGTCGGCATGCGTCACGCTCGCCGGTCCGCCGGACAGGACGACAGCCCGCGGACGGAACCGCCGGACGAGGGCCGTGTCAACAGACTGGAAAGGGTGGATTTCGCAGTGATATCGGGATTCCCTGAGGCGGCGCGCGATGAGCTGGGTCACCTGTGAACCGAAGTCGACAATGAGAATGCTGTCGTTGGGATGGTCTGGCATGCGCGCCGTGTATTTGCCGGGCCCGCCGCACGCAAGTGTCTCGACGTTGTCGGCACTTGCCCATGTCGCAGCGGGAGCCCGGCCTGACGCATTTCCGCCAGACGTGTTCCTTTGATAGGTTAGTCATTGCAAAGAGGGAGTCTGGAGGTTGCATGCGATGGCGGGAACGGCAGGACAGGGAGGTGCGGCCAGGCGGAGGCCGCGCGGAGGCGGCGCCGCGCGCCGTGCGGAGAGAACGGCGGTCAGGCTTGAATCCGCGCGGTACATCGAGCGCCGGGTGCCGGACTTCGAGATTCTGGGCCTCGAGGCGATCGAGACGATCGAATACAATGCGGATACGATTCTCGAGGAAGTCGGCGTCAACTTCCTCGAAAATCCGGAAGCTCTCGCGCTGTGGCGTGGCGCCGGCGCCGATGTCGACGGCGAACGCGTCAGGATCCCGAGGGGGCTTGCGCGCGAACTCTGCGCCACGGCGCCTGCCTGGTATTCGCAGCACGCGAGGAATCCCGAACGCACCGTGGAAATAGGAGGGCGGAACCTGGTGTTCGCTCCCGTTTACGGACCTCCGTTCGTACGCACCATCGAGGGGGGCAGACGTTACGCCACCATCGAGAACTTCCGCGATCTTGTCCGCCTCGGCTATATGTCGCGATGGCTGCACCACTCGGGGGGTACGCTCTGCGAGCCGACGGACATAGCGGTCAACAAGCGCCACCTTGACATGTTGCTCGCCCACATGACGCTCAGCGACAAGCCTTACATGGGTTCGGTCACGGCGCCGGAGCGGGCCGCCGACTCGGTCGAGATGTCCGCGATCCTGTTTGGCCGCGACTTCATTAGGGACAACACCGTGATGACGTCCCTCATCAACATCAATTCGCCGCTGTCCTTCGACTCGATCATGACGGGCGCAATGGAAGTCTACGCCCGCAGCAATCAGGCGTGCATCATTTCCCCGTTCATAGTCGGCGGCGCCATGGCGCCCGTCAGTGCCGCCGGAACCCTGACGCAGGTTCTGGCGGAGGTCCTGGCGGGCATCGCCTACAACCAGCTCGTCCGACCAGGGGCGCCCGTGGTCATGGGCGCCTTTGTGGCCTCGATCGACATGAACTCGGGGGCGCCGACCTTCGGAACCCCCGAGGCAACCAAGGTACTGCTGGGCGCCGGGCAGCTTGCACGGCGCCTTGGCCTGCCGTTCCGGTCCGGCGGCGGCCTTTGCGGGTCCAAGCTGCCGGATGCCCAAGCGGCGTTCGAATCCGCCAATACCCTCAACGCGACGCTGCTGGGCGGGGTCAATTTCGCCCTTCATGCAGCTGGCTGGCTGGAAGGCGGGCTCGTGACCTCTTTTGAGAAGTTCGTCATGGATTCGGATCAGCTTGGCGCCCTGCATACGCTCGCTGCTGGCATCGACATGTCGCCGGAGCAGCAGGGGCTCGATGCGATTCGGGAAGTGGGTCCCGGCGGGCATTACCTCGGGTGCGCCCACACGCAGGCAAATTTCCGAACCGCCTTCTGGCGTTCGGATGTCCTCGACTACCGTCCGTTCGAGACCTGGGCCGAGGACGGTTCGCACGACACCGCAGCTCTCGCAGCAAAAAGGGTGCAGAGGCTCCTCGCCGACTACCAGCAGCCGCCGCTCGACCAGGCGACCGCGGAGGAACTCGCTGACTTCGTCGAAAGGAGAAAGGGCAGCGAGCCTGACGCCTTCGCGTAGCGCCCCGTCCCGTCCGGGGAGCCGCTATCCAGGATCGCGGCGCCGAGCTCCGGAAACGGCGTCGAGCGCCTCGACAATCGGAACAAAATCGCGTGCTCTGAGGGATGCGCCGCCCACCAATCCGCCGTCGACGTCATCGACTGCGAATATGTCGGCCGCCGAGGCCGCCGTCAGGGATCCGCCGTAAAGAATGCGCACCGCATCGCCCTCCGCGCGCCCGCGGCAGCTTCGGAGGAGCGCTCGGACATGATTGTGCATCTCCGAAATTTCGCCAATGGACGGCACCAAACCGGTGCCGATGGCCCAGACCGGTTCGTAGGCAACAACGAGATGGTCCGCCGGAGCGTCTTCCGGAAGCGAAGCCCTGACCTGCGCTGCGACCGTTTCCAACGCGGCTCCGGCGTCCCGCTCCGATCGCGTTTCGCCGACGCAGACGATGGCATTGAGGCCGGCGGCGATGCATGCTGCCGCTTTCCTGCGAACAAGTTCGTCGGACTCACCGAACTCCCGGCGGCGTTCCGAATGACCGACGATGACATGTGAGGCTCCCGCGTCCCTCAGCATTGGTGCCGACACGCCTCCTGTGTAGGCGCCCGCCTCGGCGTGGTGGCAGTCCTGCGCTCCGACATGGGCGCCCGAACCCTGCGCCGCCGCCGCCATGCCGGCAAGGAGAGTAAACGGCGGGCAGAGGAGCACATCGCAACGCACGCTCGCCGCCCTGGCGAAAATGGCGTCTGCCTCGGAAAGCGAGGCGGACGTTCCGTTCATCTTCCAATTCCCGGCGGCGAATTTCCTGCGCACTTCGAACACCCTCCCGTACAAGCCCTTTCGTGAACGCGGGTCCGCTTTCGACGGAAGCCGCGATGACTGGAACCCCGCGACTCTTCCGGCACCCGAGACGAATTAGATCACCCGGTTCGGCCGGTCACGCCGATACGACATCTCCCGGAGTTGGGGTTCGGCCACCGCGAGGCGCTCTATCGCGGAGTGCCTGACGCCCGATTCGGCGGCCCGCCGAATTCGCCATGTCCTCCCGGGCTTTCACGGCAGCTCGAACTTGACGGATTCTCCGCAGCCGCATGCTTCCGTCACGTTCGGGTTTCGGAACTTGAAACCGGATTCGAGGAGACCCGTTTCGTAATCGATTTCCGTACCGAAGAGAAACATCTGCGCCATGGGGGCAATAAGAACTCGCGCACCGTCCTGCTCGACGACCTCGTCGTGATTGTCGACCTCGTCGACATATTCCATGGTATATTCCATTCCGGCGCATCCGCCCTTGCGGACGCCGATCCTGAGACCCTGCTTGCCGCCGTCGCGCATCAGCCTGCTGATTTGATCGACGGCAGCGCCGGTAAGCGTTACGGGCTGCCTTCCAGGTGTTCCGAACATTTTGATCAAGTCCTTCCGTGGGCCGCCAATCGCCCTCGCCGGCGAGCTTTCTCCGGCGAATTCGAGGTTCGGGAGCAACCGACCTTCCCGTCGCTTGAGCGTACCGCCGCGCCACGCAGGCGGTCAAGCTGCCGGTGCGCCGCCGCAAACCGCATTATTGTCTGCGAAATTCTACATGAACCCGAGTTCGAGGCGCGCCTCGTCCGACATCATGTCCATTCCCCAGAGCGGTTCCCAGACAAGTTCCACCTGAACGGACTGCACTCCAGGGACGGCTTCCACCGCGTCATGGACCCAACCGGGCATTTCTCCGGCTACCGGGCAGCCGGGCGCCGTCAGTGTCATGGTGACGTCGACGCAATTGTCCTGGTTGACCTCGATCGTGTAGATGAGGCCAAGGTCGTAGATGTTCACCGGGATTTCCGGATCGTGCACCGTCCTGCAGGCGCCGACGATCTCTTCGTACAGTGGATGATCCGTCGTCGAAGGCTTGATCAGCGGCTTGCCTTCCAAGAGAGTTTCGCTGCCCACGGTTTGACCTCGCGCTTTCCTTTTCCCTATCTTTTACTAAGGTATTCGGAATTTGCAGTCCAGCCCAAGCGCTCGACCCGGGAAGTGCGCGGCCCCGCGAAATGCGGTATTCCAGGTCAGTTTTCCGCAACGGCTTGCCGCTTGCAAGACGATTGGCCGGAAACGGCGGACGCAACTCTGCCGGCGCAAGCCGGCGGGGCGATCCTCCAGTCATTGCGGGACTGCGCGAAAGCAACGCAACGAGGACATCATGGATTTTCTGACGGATCCGTTTCTGATCGATCCCGCAAACTTCGGCGGCCCGGTTCTGGTTACCGGTGCGGGCGGCTGCATCGGCGCTTGGGTCAGCGCGACCCTCGCGCGCAGCGATGTGCCGGTGATCGCCAGCGACCTGCGCAAGAGTCCCGGTCGCGCAGCCCTGATCATGGGCGAGGATGCGGCTGGCGCGCTGGATTGGGCGGCGTTGGATGTCACTGACGGTGCGGAAGTCGCCGAACTTGTCAAGGCGCGGGAGGTGCAGGCAATCATCCATCTTGCCGGTCTTCAAGTGCCGTTTTGCGCCGCAAACCCTGCACTAGGCGCGCGGGTCAATGTGGAAGGCACGATCAATGTCCTCGAAGCCGCGCGCCAGGCCGGCATCAACCGCACGGTCTTTGCCTCTTCGGTGGCCGCGCTGGCGTTTCCGACCGGAGGACCGTTCAAGGAGACGCCATTTGGCGCCTACAAGGTCGCAAATGAGCAGACCGCTTTCGTTTACTGGGCCGATTTGCAGGTGCCTTCGATCGGATTGCGGCCCAACGTCGTCTATGGCGTGGCCCGCGATCAGGGTATCAGCGCCAAGAACACGCTGGGCCTTCAGGCCGCCGTGTTGGGCGTGCCTTATGAGATTCCCTTCACCGGGCCCTATAGCTGGCTTTATGCAGGGGAGGCCGCGGCGGCCTTCATTGCCAGCGTGCTGCGAGATGGCGAAGGCGCGCATGTCTTCGACCTCAACAGCCGCTGCGCGACCATTGAATGCAGCGGGCGCGCAGTTTCCCTTCCCGCCAGACATGGACGAGGCCGCCCTGCGCGCGCATGTGCCGCCCTACGCGGAGATTTCCGTGGCCGAAGGAATAGAAGCGACCCACAGCGCGTTTGCGAGACTCAGGTCGGTCGGGCGACTGCCGTTCCTGCCTGCCCGGAAGGAATAGTTCAAGGACGGAACCGGTTGCGGCCATTTCTGCGAATGCCATCCATTTCCGGAAGTCCGACGCGGGCCAACGGGAATGGGAAAAGATCATCGACGTGGATGGCGAACGCTTCCGGAATGGCCGATTTCCGTGCCTGGCGTCAGGAGTGCGATCCTCGCGTCAATGGACGACAAGTCCCTCCGCTGCCACGAACCCGGTATTCCGGCGGAGACTGCGCGAGTGACTCATGGCTTCGACTGTCACAATTGCCAGCCGCGACAGCGCGACCTTCCGGGTCGAACTTGATCGTGCGCACTTGGGCAGCCTGCATGATCGGGGCGTCGACCTACCCTATCGATGCAAATTTCAGAACCTCGGGATTGCGATCTGACGGCCCCCCGTGCCACTCTGAAGTGCAACACCGGATGTGGTGGCGACCTGCGTTCTTCGGCGCACAAATCGGCCAGATGGCGGCGACAGTTCTTGTGACAAAGCAAGGAGACTGTCATGCCGAGCGGCGTCGACGCGGCGTCGTCCGTTGCCAGGAAGATGACGCCGGAGCGGTGGACGACGGTGGAGGACAGGCTGGCGGAGGGCTGGAGCCCGGACCAGATCGCCGGCCGCTTCCGCAAGGAGGGCATCCCCATGGCGGGCCGGGAATGGATCTACCAGCACGTCCGCGCCGACCGGAAGGCCGGGGGCCGGCTCTTCCTTTTCCTGCGTCGCCGCGGGAAGAAGCCGAACTGGAAAGGCGGGCGCCACTCGGGCCGGGGCCGCATCCCGGACCGCACGGACATCTCCGAGCGTCCGGAGATCGTGGAGGCGAAGGAGCGGATCGGCGACTGGGAGGCGGACACGATCGTCGGCAAGGGCCACAGCGGCGCGCTGGTGTCGCTGGTGGACCGAAATACACGCTTCTTCAGAGGGTTGGCAGGAGGACCGCGGCCGCGGTGGGCGCCGCGCTGCTCGAGATGCTGCTGCCGCTCGCCGCCCTGGTCCACCCGCTCGGGGCCGGGTTCTTCTTCGCCACGCCGTAACGGGGCCTGAACGAGCACACGAACGGCCTCGAGGGTACTTTTCCAAGGACACGGACTGCAGGAATCGGCTACATGACCCCGGCAGAGGCGTTCCGGAAGGCTCGGCCTCCCTGACCGGAGCCGTCCCGGATCGCGTTCCGGAGGGACTGGTCCGGCGAGAGAAAGGGGCGTCTGCGGCCCGCCGACCTCGGTCGGGCTCCGCCCTCCCTTCGCCCGCGGGCCGCCGCCGCCCCCTGGGCGCGGCTTGCACCGTCCGGAGAGCGCGGCTACGCTGCGTTTCGACGGGACTTCGGTCGCCTCGTGCCCGGATCTCCGGCGCCCCGGGGCCTGGATTCGCCATCACAGGGCGATCTTCTGCGCCCGGGCTGCGCGCTCGCTGCGGAAATGGCCGGTGTTGCACTTCGGAGTGGAAGTGGGGCGCACATTTCGCCTGACGGCATGGCCGAAGGCACTGCAATATGTCCTGATGCCTGTTTTCGGGATTCCGCTCGCATGAACACCCTTGCCATGAACCCCGCAGACGCCGTCCGGATCGGCGCCTCCTGCTTCTCCTTCGCGTCCGGCGACGGACGGACCGCCTGCTTCTCCAACCTCGAGCCCTTCGACTGCCACGACGAGAGCGACCGCCCGGCGATGCTGCTGCGGATCGCCAGGTTCGCAAGGCACGGCATCCCCCGGAAGGACCTGCAGGACGCGTTCGGCGTCGGACGCGCGACGGTCCAGCGGGCTGTCAGGAAGCTCCGGGACAGGGGCGAGGCGGCGTTCCACGAGCCGCGGAAGGGGCGCGGCACGAGCGCCATCGCCGGCGAGACGGCGGCGGAGGCGGAGCGTCTCCTGGCCTCGGGAATGCGGATTGCCGCGGTTGCGCGGGAACTCGGGATCGCGCCCGCGACGCTCTGCCACAACTGCCGGAAGGGCTTCATCGCCTGTCCGGACGCCGGGACGGAGGAGGCGGAGGCCGGCGAGACGGAGGAGGCTTCGGCGGAGACGGAGGCCGGGACGGAGGAGGCGGAAGGTGCCGGGACGGCGGACCCGCTCGGCCGCAGCGCCCGCGACCGGCGCGACCGGGAGGCGCCGATGGGCCGGGCCGCCCGCGACAGCGCGGGCCGCGTCGCGGCCTCGGCGGGGGCGATGGATGAGGCGCGGCCGCGCTTCGACGAGCCGCTGTCGGCGGTGGCCTGCGGCGGCGTCCTGGCCGCGCTGCCGGCGCTGCTGGAGGAGGGGCTCCTGCAGCACGCGGACAGGTTCCTGGCGCTGCCGAAGGGATGCTGCGGGCTGACGAGCACGCTTCTCCTGCTCGCGTTCCTGTTCAGGACCGCGAAGCCCCGGTGGCGAGGGTCCGCAACCCCGAGGCGCTGCGCCACGAGGCGCCGGGGGAATGGGGCGCGGTCCCGGGGCTGGACCGCTGCCCGGAGGCCAGGACGCTGCGGCGCAAGATCCGGGCGCTCGCGGCGGACGAGCGGCGCGTGAAGGGCTGGCAGGACGCGCTGGCGCGGGACTGGATGGCCGACGGCGGCGACACGGTCGCCACGCTCTCGGTGGACGGGCACGTGAAGGTCTGCGCCGGCCGGAAGGGACGGCTTCCGAAGCACTTCGTGTCGCGGCAGAAGCTCTGCCTGCCGGCCTCGACGAGCTGCCGGGTCAACGCGCTCGGCGGCAGGCCGCTCTTGTGCCTGCACAAGGACCTCGACCCCGGCATGGCGAAGGCCCTGGAGCGCGACGTGCTTCCGGCGCTGGAGAAGCTCGGACTGCCGGGGCCGGACGCGCCGGACCTCGCGGCATCGGAGGCCGCGCCCGCGCTGACGCTGGTCTTCGACCGGGAGGGATGGAGCCCGGCGCTGTTCAGGCGCCTCGCCCGCCGCGGCATCGCGGTGACCGCCCGGCACAAGGGCTTCAAGGGCGAGGACTGGCCGGAGGAGGAGTTCCGCGCCGTCGAGACGCCGATCCGCGGCCCCGGCGGCGTCCGGGCCGCCGGAGCGCGCCTCGCCGAGAGGCGGATCCGCCTGAAGGACGGGCCGGAGGTGCGCCAGATCCGCCGCCTTCCTGACACCGGCCGGCAGGTTCCGCTCGCGGCCACGGACTTCGGCGTGCCGATGGAGCGGGCCGCGGGCGCGCTGTTCTCGCGCTGGGCGCAGGAGAGCTTCTTCAAGCACATGCGCGGGGAGTTCAACCTGGACGGGCTTCCGGTCCACGGCCTGGCCGACCCGGATCCCGACGCGCGCGTCGTCAACCCGGCCCGGCGCGAGCTGGAACGCCGGATCGGCCGCCTGCGGAACAGGCTCGGCACGCTGCGCAACCGCGCCGCGGACCTGCTCCGGGGCGCGCCCTCGGCCGCGGCCGCCAGGTCCGCCGAAAGGCTCAAGGCGGAGATCGGGACGCTCGACGCCGAGCGCGAGGCGCTCAAGCTGCAGCGCAGGGAGGTGCCCGGGCACGTCAGGGTCGCGGAACTCGGAGAGGGCGAGATGCTCGACGCGCTGCCCTCCCGCGAAAGGCTGCTCCTCGACCTGATCCGGATGATCGCCTGCCGGGCGGAGACCAGGATGATGCCCCCCGTCGCGCAGGCCCAGGGCGTCAGGCAGCGTCCGCGGCGTCCCCTCGCGGAGCTGTTCAGGTCGGAGGCGGACATCATCCCCGAACCGGAGAGCGGCATCCTGCGGGTGCGCATCCTCGGGACCGCCGGCAACGCCGGCGACGCGGCCATCGCCGGGCTGCTCGACGAGCTCGGCCGGACCGGCACGATCTTCCCGGGAACCGGCCTGCGCATGGTCTGCGAACTGCCCGAAGCCGCACGGACCACCGGGAAAGAGGCATCATTTTCATTGTAGGAAATCCCATCCGATGTCAGGACGTCTGAATTTGGCGGCTGCATTTCCTGCGCGGCAAAGCTGACCGAAGGCGAGGTGGACCAGCGTCGGCAGGTGGCGCTCAACTGCCGCCAATCGACAACGGCTACATCCTCCTGTGCATCGCCCGCCCGTCTGGCGACTTCACTCCGGAAATTGGCGTTTAGAGTCATGACGAACTCTGCCGCAACCCATTCCTCGACCCATTGCAACCCCACGAACTCAAGGAGGATGTCGCCACGCCGAAGGACAATTGAATCATGTCGGAATTGGATGTTGATCACATTTTGCGACCCCCCAATGCTTGGCTGAGGTTTTGCGGTCAGTCAAAACCATCGACATGTTGGGGACGAGCGCCGACAAGACGAAGTTCAGTCATGGCGTGCTGCGTGAATTGCACGAAACGGGCAATGGCATGATCCCCGAATCCAAGCCCGGCCGTCACCGAAATCCGTGGGCTGGAAGTCTGTCCAGATCTAAAGTCCATTTACCTCCCCGCCAGCATGGTCGAGGCCTTTCGCCGCTCGCAGGGTCTCTTTGGGATCGCGGAGCAGGCGATTTAAGTCGGCGCCAAAGCGCTGCGGTGTCAAATCGGCGTCTACAACGACACTGCCGCAAGACTGGCCGAGGTTGCGGGGCTGAAGGTTGTCTTGAACCTTTGCCCGGAGATCGAACTCTTCCGACCTTTCCGGAATCCACGACTCGGCCTGGCGGCTTGAAAAGCGCCGGGGCACGCCGTTTCATCCATAGGCGGCACGTGAATGAGGCTGCAACCGGAACATCGAAAATCATGCGGCCGGCTTCCAGGGCCAGGACAGCTCCTCAACCGCAATCCTCGGCATGCTTGAGAAAACGCCGGAGGCAAGGGAACTGCGGGCGGACGGCGGCCACAAGGGTCCTTTGTTCGTCTCGACGCTCGGGTAGCTTGGCCCCGGCGTTCTCCTTGAAGTCGTCGAGATTCCGAATGAGATCTCAGGCTCCGCAGTCCTGTACCGTCGCCGGGTGGTTGAGCGGACGTTTGGCTGGATGTCGCGGCGCCGGCGCCTTGCGAGAAACCTCGAGTGGAACCAGGCAAGTTCGGTTGCGCGGCTTAGCTGACGGCCAACCGGCCCAAGCCTCTGCAGGCGGTGCGGGCAGAAAGTTGAAAAAAGTGAAAGCCGCGAAAATGGCCAATGGTCTACGATAGGGGCTGGCTTTCGTGAATTGCTCCGGCCTTCCGTTTCGCACGCCTGCAGAAATTCGAAGGGAACGACTTGCATAGCAATGCCGGTAGGAATCATGGCCGCTTTCGTTTTCGCCCGGCCTCAAATAGAGAACCGCCATGGACGGCGCGTTTTCCTTCAAGATAGTCGAGACGGACGGCAGGGCGCGGACCGGAATCATCGGAACGCCTCGGGGAGAAATCAGGACTCCCGCATTCATGCCGGTCGGAACCGCTGCGACAGTCAAGGCAATGTTGCCGGAAAGCGTCCGGAGCACAGGGGCCGATGTCTTGCTGTGCAATACCTATCATCTCATGCTGAAACCAGGTGCCGAGCGCGTTTTCCGGCTTGGCGGCCTGCACCGATTCATGAACTGGGACAGACCGATCCTGACGGATTCCGGCGGTTTCCAGGTGATGAGTCTCGCCGGCTTGAGAAGGCTTTGCGAGGAGGGCGTCGAATTCCGCTCTCATCTGGACGGATCGCGGCACATGCTGACGCCTGAGCGGTCCATCGAGATCCAGGCATTGCTCGGGTCCGATATCGTCATGTGCTTCGACGAGTGCACGCCGTTCCCGATCGATCATGCCGGGGCAAGCCGCAGCATGAGTCTGTCAATGCGCTGGGCCGAGCGGTCAAGGGACGCGTTTCATGGCGCGGACGGCCGTGCGCTCTTTGGCATCCAGCAGGGCGGCATCTACGAGGACCTGCGCGCGGCGAGCGCCGAGGCGCTCGGCGGAATCGGCTTCGACGGGTACGCGATCGGTGGCCTGGCTGTCGGCGAGGGGCAGGAGAGGATGTTTGGAGTTCTGGATTTCGCGCCCGGCCAACTGCCGAAAGATCGGCCGCGCTACCTCATGGGCGTCGGCAAGCCGGACGACATTGTCGGCGCCGTCGAACGCGGCGTGGACATGTTCGACTGCGTGCTGCCGTCCCGGTCGGGGCGCACCGGGCAGGCACTCACCCGTCGGGGCGCAATAAACCTGCGGAACGCCCGGCACGCGGACGACCCCAGGCCGCTCGACGAAGCCTGTCTCTGTCCGGCATGCCGAAACTATTCGCGCGCCTACCTTCACCACGTAGTTCGGTCGAGGGAGATCATTTCGTCCATGCTGCTTACCTGGCACAATCTGCACTACTACCAGGATCTCATGCGGCAAATTCGGGGTGCCATATCGTCAAACGGCCTCGCCGCCTTCGCGAAGCAGTTTCGGGCATCCTACGAGTCGGGCGACCTGGAACCATTTGAAACTGTCCACGGACGGGACTGAAACCCCGGCCTGTCGGGGGGCTTCAGAAGGGCGGGTGCCTTGAAAGGTCCGGACCCATCTTGCCCGCGCGTCTCGGCGGCCCAGGACGGCAAGTGCGATGTGCAGCTGCATTCCTGCGGCGGAAAACTCGGTGGGAGGAACGAGTCCCGCGCTCCCGATCTCCTGCCTCTCCCGGGCTGGACTCCCGTGCCGATCGAACCACCGGACCCTTTCTTCCGCCGCGCCGATACATCGGTGCCGATGGTCTCGGCCACACGTTCGAGCAACCGCCCGGTTCCCGTGCAGGTGCCTTTCCCCGGGGTTGCGCCGCCGCATTGCGGCTGGCTTCGTGGGCCTTTCGTTCCTCCGCGTTTGGATTCAACTGGCGGGCGCCGCCCGCGCCGCATCCGGAAATGACAGGCGAGGAAGTTGTGACGGGAATCGCCGGATATTTGGCATTCGCCTTGACAAATGATAACATCGAACCCAATTGCACTTCTGGCGGTCCTTCGGCTTTTTCAGCTTTCCGTCCGGGTGGGCGTTGCCGGATGGCCGGGATCCGCCGCGAGTCGTCCAGCCGGGATTACGCCGGTGTCGATCAATTCGCAGGTATGACGGGGATTTCCCATGGCCAAAGGGAACAACAACAGATTTCCGGTGTTGCCGCTTCGCGACATTGTTGTTTTTCCACAAATGATTGTGCCGTTGTTCGTCGGGCGCGAAAAGTCGGTGCGGGCACTCGAAAGGGTCATGAACGATTCCGTGCCAATCCTTCTCGTCACCCAGCTGGATCCGTCCGAAGATGATCCCCTTCCTTCGCAGATCTACCGGACAGGCGTGCTCGCCAGTGTCCTTCAGCTCCTTAAGCTGCCCGACGGGACCGTAAAGGTGCTCGTAGAGGGCAAGGACCGCGTACATGTCACCGAGTACGTGTCGGTCGACGATTTCTACGAAGTGGAGGCGGAAGAGCTCTCGCAGACGGAAAACGATCCGGACACGGTACGCGCCATGATGCGCTCCGTGACACAGGAGTTTGAGCGCTACGCCAAGCTCAGCAAGAATATTCCCGAAGAAGCCCTGGCGGCAGTTGCCGAAGCGGAGTCGCCGGCGCGGCTTGCAGACACGGTCGCCGGCCATCTGGGCGTTCCGGTGGACAAGAAGCAGGAGCTTCTCGAGACGCTCGACGTCGGAGAACGGCTGGAGAAGATTTTCGGCCTGATGCAGAGCGAACTGTCTGTCCTGAAGGTCGAGAAAAAGATCAAGAGCCGCGTCAAGAACCAGATGGAGCGCACACAGCGCGAATACTATCTGAACGAGCAGATGAAGGCGATTCAGAAGGAGCTCGGCGACGGCGGCGGGGCTCTCGACGAAGCAGGCGAAATCGAGGAGAGGATCAAGCAGACAAAGCTCTCCAAGGAAGCCCGCGAAAAGGCCGAGGGCGAATTGAAGAAGCTGCGGCAAATGCCGCCGATGTCGGCCGAGGCGACGGTCGTGAGAAACTATCTCGACTGGATTCTGTCAATTCCCTGGGGCAAGAAGAGCCGCGTCAAGAAGGATCTCGGAAAGGCGGAGGCGATCCTCGACCGCGACCACTACGGCTTGGAGAAGGTCAAGGAACGCATCGTCGAGTACCTTGCGGTCCAGCAGCGTTCGGCGAAGCTTCGCGGGCCGATTCTCTGTCTCGTGGGGCCGCCTGGCGTCGGAAAGACTTCGCTCGGCAAGTCGGTCGCCACGGCGACCGGACGGGAATTCATCCGGATTTCCCTGGGAGGCGTGCGGGACGAAAGCGAAATTCGCGGACACCGGCGAACCTACATCGGTTCTATGCCGGGCAAGATCATACAGTCGATGAAAAAGGCGAAGACCACGAACCCCCTGATTCTTCTCGATGAAATCGACAAGATGGGACGGGACTTTCGCGGCGATCCGGCTTCCGCCATGCTGGAGGTGCTGGACCCGGAACAGAACTCGACATTCACCGATCACTACCTGGAAGTGGAATATGACCTGTCCAACGTCATGTTCCTCACGACCGCAAACACCGAGGCCATGCCGGAGCCGCTTCTGGACAGGATGGAGCGGATCGGGCTTGCCGGATACACGGAAGACGAGAAGCAGGAAATCGCGCGCCGGCATCTCCTTCCGAAGCAGACCAGCCGTCATGGCCTCAAGAAGGGCGAATTCTCGATCACCGACCAGGCGCTCGTCGAAATCATTCAAACCTACACCCGCGAAGCCGGCGTGCGAAACCTGGAGCGCGAAATCGCCAAGCTTGCCCGGAAGGCGGTCACGGAAATCGTTCGGGGAAATCAAGACTCGCTCACGATCGATCAGGACAACCTGGAGGACTTTCTCGGAGTCAGGCGCTTCAAGTACGGCCTTGCCGAGGAGGAGGATCGGGTCGGTGTCGCGACGGGGCTCGCCTGGACGCCTGCTGGCGGGGACCTGCTATCGATCGAGGCGCTCAAGATGCCCGGCAAGGGGCGAATGAAGACCACCGGAAAGCTCGGCGACGTGATGAAGGAATCGATCGACGCCGCCTCTTCGCTTGTTCGGTCGATTTCGCCGCGCATTGGCGTCGCGCCGAGCGAGTTCGAGAAGATCGACATTCATGTGCATGTGCCTGAAGGCGCCACGCCAAAGGAGGGACCTTCTGCAGGCATCGCCATGGTTACGTCGATCGTCTCCGTGCTCTCGGGCGTGCCGGTTCACAAGGACGTCGCGATGACCGGCGAAGTCACGCTTCGGGGAAATGTTCTTGCGATCGGCGGACTGAAGGGAAAGCTCCTCGCCGCGCTGCGGGGCGGCGTGACGACAGTCCTGATTCCGAAGGAAAACGAAAAGGATTTGCGGGATATCCCGGACAACGTCAAGGATGGCCTCAAGATCATACCCGTGGCGACCGCAGATGAAGTCCTGAAGCTCTCGCTGACCCGGACCCCCGAGCCCATCGAGTGGGATGAAATTGCGGAAGACGCCGCTGGCGCCGCCATCAAGGCGGTTTCCGAACCGGATGTGACGGCCGTTACCCACTGAAACGCGTCCTGGTCCAGAACCCGCGGAGCCCTTGCCGGGGAGTTTTCTGCAAGTAGGGGAGAGGGAGCCCCGTCTCTCGCGCATGCCGGACGTGGTTGAGCCTGCAATCGGGAACGCGCGCGGCTTGGCATCGAGAAGTACTGGAGGATTCGCGCGCACCGCACCGCGACAGGATCCCGCCGGGAAACTCCCCGCCGATTCAGCCGAGGTTGGCGGGTTCCGCGTGGACGCCCCCGGTGTATCGTTGCCGGAGGCTTTGGAGAGAGTCGTCCCTGACGAGTCGCCTTGCACTGTCCTCGGACCGGAAGTAAACACGCGTCCAAGGGTGATTAGCTCAGTTGGTAGAGCGCTTCGTTTACACCGAAGATGTCGGGAGTTCGAGTCTCTCATCACCCACCATCCCCACGCGGCCTTGCCGGAAACCCCGTTCCCGGAAAGACGTCGACAAGTTGTCGGCAGCGGCCACAGGCGCTCTTCCCTCGGCGATGAAGCAGTCGCGACAGGATCCCGCCGGGAAACTCCCCGCCGATTCAGCCGAGGTTGGCGGGTTCCGCGTGGACGCCCCCGGTGTATCGTTGCCGGAGGCTTTGGAGAGAGTCGTCCCTGACGAGTCGCCTTGCACTGTCCTCGGACCGGAAGTAAACACGCGTCCAAGGGTGATTAGCTCAGTTGGTAGAGCGCTTCGTTTACACCGAAGATGTCGGGAGTTCGAGTCTCTCATCACCCACCATCCCCACGCGGCCTTGCCGGAAACCCCGTTCCCGGAAAGACGTCGACAAGTTGTCGGCAGCGGCCACAGGCGCTCTTCCCTCGGCGATGAAGCAGTCCGGCGAGCCATGCGGCGGGTTTGGCTCGGTCTGGCACGGACCGAGCCGCAATTTCGGCGCAGCCCAAAGCCCGTCGGGAGCGGGCACATGCCGGCGCGCCGGTTCTCGGCGCCCGCAGAGTTCACGGACGGATGGTGCCGACAACATTGATGCATCCTGAGCACATTCGACCAGGATAGTCCGCGATTCCGCAAGGAGGATGCTCAAGATCCGGTGCTTGACGACGCCTCGGGCGGTTCGTAAAAGGCGGCGTTGGGCGGTTGTAGCTCAGACGGTTAGAGTGCCGGCCTGTCACGCCGGAGGTCGCGGGTTCGAGCCCCGTCAACCGCGCCAATTTTTCTTTTAGATCTGCTCGCATCGCGCGCGGACCCGGTGCCGCGCGATGTTGTCGCGGATGCGCGCCGCCCGATTGGTCAGGCGACCCTGCTTGCGGCGGAATCCTGCTCCTCCAGTTCATGGAGAAGCTCCGCCTTCCGCGCGCGCGCTTTCTCGACGCTTTCGAGTTTGACGGGACCAAACCCTCGAATCATGTCGGGAAGTTCAGCGAGCTCGACTGCCGTCTTGTACTCGATCTTGTCGGCGGACTCTGAAACGCTACGCACAAGTGCTTCGTACTCGTCGATCAATTGACGTTCCAAACGGCGTTCCGCCGTTCGCCCAAACGGGTCGAACGGCGTGCCGCGCAGACCGCGGAACCGGCGGATGAGGCGAAGCACGGAGAAGATCCAGGGGCCGTAGGCGCGTTTCAGCGGCCGTCCGCTGACCGGATCTCGCCGCGCAAGGAGGGGCGGGGCAAGATGCAGCCTCAGGCGGTCGTAGGCGGAGAACCGGTTTTCCAGCGCAGCTTTGAATGAGCCGTCGGTGTAGAGGCGCGCGACCTCGTATTCGTCCTTGTAGGCCATCAGCTTGTGGGCATGAAAGGCGACCGCCCGGGAAAGCTGCCGGCCGGCTCCGTCACGGTGGGCGGGAAACCGGCGTTCGGCGTCGCACGCAACCGCGACGATGCTTCTGTATCGTTCGGCGTATGCCGCATCCTGGTATTCTTCCAGCATGGCGGCGCGACGATCGACATAGGGGGCGAAGCTGTCTCCGGTTTCGTTTCGCCCGGCGTTTCCGCCAGCATTCGCCGGAACCGGAATCGCAGCCATGACTTCGGAAGGCGCCGAAACCCACTGCCGGCCAAGCGTGAACGCGGAAATATTGCGCTCCGGCGAGACGCCGTTCAGCCGGACTGCCTGCCGAATCGCTTCAGCGCCGACCGGAACCAGCCCCTTCTGATAAGCCACGCCGAGAAGGAACAGGTTGGCGGCGACGGTGTCTCCGAGCAGTTTCTCCGTAATCCGAGTAGCGTTCATGAAACTCGCATTTCCCGGTCCCGCAGCGTTGCGAATCCGTTCCGTCATGAGGTCGACAGGAAGCTGGAGGTCGGGTTCGCGGGTGAAGTCTCCGGTCATCATCTCGTGCGAGTTGACCACGACGCGGGTCGATCCCCCGCGCACCAGCGGAATTATGCTCTGGCCCGAAGCGACCACCAGGTCGCAGCCGAGAACCAGGTCCGCACCTCCCTCTGCGATGCGGATTGCACGAATTTCCGACGGCTGCCGGGCGATCTTGACGTGGGAGAGGACACCTCCGCCCTTTTGCGCCAGACCTGCCATGTCAATGATGCCGCACCCGCGTCCCTCCAGATGCGCGGCCATGCCGATGAGCGCCGCGAGGGTCACGACGCCGGTCCCGCCGACGCCCGCGACCGCGATCGCGAACGGCTTCTCCAGTTCCGGGATTTCCGGCTCGGGTGGATTGCTCGCCGCGGGTGCGGCAACCCGGAAGTCATCCGCATGACCGCGAAGCACCGCTCCCTCCACAGTGACGAAGCTCGGACAGAACCCCTTGATGCATGACAGATCCTTGTTGCATGCGTGCTGGTCGATCTGCCGTTTGCGGCCGAACTCGGTGTCCACGGGGAGAATTGCGACGCAGTTGGACTGGACGCCGCAGTCGCCGCAACCCTCGCATACGGCCTCGTTGATGTAGGCGCGCGCAGGAGGCTCCGGCGCCGTTCCACGCTTGCGCCGCCGCCGGTTCTCGGCCGCGCAGGTCTGGTCGTAGATCAGGACCGTGACCCCTTCGGTTTTTGCGAGTTCCTCCTGAACCTGCATCAACCGGTCCCGATGATGAACCCGGGCAGGAAGATCGGCGGTTCGATGCCGCGCGGGATCGTCCGTCACGAGTTCGACCGCCTTGACGCCGAGGGCCGCCATGTCACGTGCGATCATTGCGGGATCAAGATTGCCTTCGTGGTTCTGGCCACCGGTCATTGCGACGGCGTCGTTGTAGAGTATCTTGAATGTCATGTTGGCGCTGGCGGCGACGGCGGCTCGAACCGCCATCAGACCCGAGTGGTTGTAGGTGCCGTCGCCCATGTTCTGGAAGACGTGCCGGCGCCGGGAGAACCGGGACTCTCCGATCCAGTTTGCGCCCTCGCCGCCCATGTGGGTGTACCCGAGCGTGTTCCTGTCCATGAACTGCACCATCCAGTGGCAACCAATTCCGGCATATGCGCGCGCGCCGTCCGGAATCAGGGTCGAAGAGTTGTGGGGACAACCGGCGCAGAAATACGGCTTCCGCTCGAAAGTCGGTGAATTGCCGTCAGGCAGCAGGCGCTTCCTGATCCCGGCACTCCGGGAGCCGAGGTCCGCGTCGCCGGACAGCTCCGCCGCGCGCGCAGCGATCTCGGCCGCGATTTGAAGCGGATTCAGGGCTGCCTGAGACGGGAACAGCGGTGCGCCTGCCTCGTCCCGCTTGCCGATGATCGGCGGCGCGCCCGACTCGCCGTAGAGGATCGCGCGCGCCTGTTCTTCCATGAGGCCACGCTTCTCCTCGACGACGATCATGAGATCGAGGCCGCGGGCAAACCTTCGCAGGCCGTCGGGCTCCAGCGGCCATGGCATGGCTACCTTGTAAAGCGAAATCCCGAGCGCATCGGTGCGTGTCGGGTCGAGGCCGAGTTCCTCGAGCGCCTGCAGGGTATCCATGTAGGACTTTCCCGTGCTGACGATCCCGAGCGACGGTCTGCCGCCCCCGGAGATCACGACCCTGTCGAGCCCGTTCGTCCGCACGTATGCACGAACCGCGTCCAGCTTGTGCTCATGCAGACGAGCTTCCTGTGCAAGCGGCGAGTCATGAAGGCGGATGTTGAGCCCGCCGTCCGGACGGGCGTCCCGCTCGGGCAACAGGTTCGAGAAGTGATGCGGAGCCGCCTCGACCGCCGCCGTCGATTCCACGTTGTCCTTGACGCATTTCAGCGCGCACCAGGTGCCCGCGTAGCGCGACAGCGCCCAGCCATGCAGCCCGTAGCCGATCATGTCGGCAATGTCGGCCGGGTTGAGCACGGGAATCATGGCGTCCACCATCGCGAATTCACTCTGGTGAGCCGTGGTCGAGCTCTCGCAAGTGTGGTCATCTCCCAGGAGCGCGAGTACGCCGCCGTGCCGCGAACTCCCGGCGAGATTGGCATGACGGAATACGTCTCCCGTGCGATCGACCCCTGGCCCCTTGCCGTACCACATGGCGAAGACGCCGTCGTGCTTGCCTTCGCCCCGAAGCTCCGCCTGCTGCGTTCCCCAGATTGCAGTCGCCGCAAGGTCCTCGTTCAGCCCGGGTTCGACGACGACGCGCGATGCGGCTAGTTCCCGCGCGGCGGAACTGAATTGCCGGTCGAGGCCGCCGAGCGGCGAACCGCGGTAACCCGAAACGTAGCCACCGGTGTCGAGCCCTGCCCGGCGGTCGCGTTCCGCTTGCAGGAGGCACAACCTGACAAGAGCCTGAACGCCTGTCAGGAAAACGCGATTCTTCGACAGGTCGTACTTGTCGCCAAGACCGACGAGCGTCGAATTCATGAAGATCCTCCCGCGTCGCCTCCCGGTACCGGACGCTGCCGTTCAGAGTTCGGCGAGACGCGCCGCAATTCCGGAGATGGAAGTACAGTCATCCCGTGTCCGCACTCATGGCGCAAGCGGTCGGGGCGCTTGGTCAAGCAAGGTCATGCCAGCCGCGGCCGCGAGCGCAAACCGAGCCAGACGAGCGATCCGCCCGCGAACGCGAGGAGCGGGATCATCGCCAGGATGACGGTCGTCCAGCCCGTTTCTGCGGAACTGCCGGAACAGTTCATCAGGCCTCCGGACGCGAGTGAAGCGAGCGTGACGAGTCCGAAGACGAAGAAGTCGTTCATGCCCTGCGCCCTGCCGCGCTCTTCCGGAGTATGCGCGGTCGTGAGCATTGCGGTGCCGCCGATGAATCCGAAGTTCCATCCGATTCCGAGGAGAATTAGCGCAAGATGAAAGTTGATGAGTTCGACTCCCGAGAGCGCGACGGCGCCGCAAGCCACAAGCAGCGTCAGCCCTGCCGCGACGATCCGCTGCGCGCCGAAGCGGCCGATCAGGTGCCCGGTGAAGAAGGATGGTACGAACATCGCAAGTACGTGAACCATCACGACATCGGCGGCGGCGTTCTCGGAAAACCCGCAGCCGACGACGGCGAGCGGCGTCGACGTCATCACCAGATTCATGAGGGCGTAGGACACCATCGCGCAGGTTATGGCGACGAAGATCCGCGGCGTCATAAGGAGTTGGAGCCGCGTCCGGCCACCGCCGGCTCGCCCTGGCGCCGTGCGCGGTGGTTTCGGAAGGTCGAGCCAAAGGAAAATGAGCGAACCGAAAACGTTGAGCGCGACAATGGCAAGATAGGCCCCGAGGAACGGGACGGGAAACGTGCCGGTTGTCGCCTTGAAGAGCTGCGGTCCGATGATGGCCTGTGCGAGACCGCCGGCCATTACGTAGGAGATCGCCTTGGGGCGATACTCGTCGTCCGCTGCGTCGGCGGCCGCGAACCGGAAGAATCCAAGCGACGACATGAACACGCCGCTTGCGAGCGCTCCGGTCAGGAACACCGGGAACGAGTCCAGATAGAGACCTGCGGCGCCGAGCATGCCGCCGGTTGCGCCGCCGAGGGCGCCGATGGCGAATCCGATCCTTCGGCCATGCCTTTGCATGACCTCGGAGAGCGGAACCGATGTCAGCATCGAGCCGAGGACGACGAGCGAGATCGGAAGCGTTGCGAAGCACGGATTGGGGGCCAGCTGCTGGCCTGCGAGGCCGCCCATGGTGAACAGCATGGGCATCTGCGATCCGAGTATTGCCTGCGCCGCGACCAGGACAGCGGTATTGCGTCTGGCCCGTGCGTTCGAGAATCCGGCTGTTGCGGTCATGGCGCGAAGATGTACAGGCTGGGAACCCGAGTTCCAAGCGCCATCCCGGGACCCGGATCCGGAATTCCTTCACCTCCCTGTCAAGACGCCGGACAGTCGCGGTCGATCAGGTGGACGAAGCTTCCGGCGGACCTGCCGTTGCATAGTCCTGCAGCGGGAAGCTCGCTGCCCTCAGCGGTTCTGACGGCGAAGAGCGGCGTGCCTTCCGACGCAAGCGTCGTCGTGTAGTGGAACTCGTGGCCGGTGAAGTCGCCGGGAAACGGGCCTCTGAGGGCTGTCAACTTCCGGTAGCCGATGTGCAGCCTGCGCTTCTCGAAGCTCGTTTCGAGGCGAAGCAGGCCGAGCATCCGGTGCCGCGCACCGCCGGCGTCGACCATCCCGTCGCCCATCACCATGTACCCGCCGCATTCCCCGTAAACCGCAGCGGCATTCGCCATCGCGGCATGAAACCTCGTTGCGGCCGCGAGCCGGCCTGCATGGAGTTCGGGATATCCGCCGGGCAGGATGACGATGTCCGCCCCGGGATCGGGGAATTCGTCGGCAAGCGGCGAAAAGAATCCGACCTCGGCACCGGCCGCCCGCCAGTTCAGGAGCAAGTGCGGGTAGGTAAACGTGAAGGCGGCGTCCTCCGCGACGGCGATTCTCTGCCCCGGCGGCGGGATGCCCGCCGGCGCCGGATGCGCTCCGCCGCGCACCGGAACGGCAGCGGCGGCGAGGAGCGCGTCGATGTCGATGCTGCGCTCCGCGGTCGCGGCGGCCTGCTCGAGGAAGCCGCGGAGATCTGTCCGCTCGCGGGCTTGCCGCAGTCCGAGATGCCTTGAGCCGAGAGCAAGCGACTCCGCGGACGGCACGGCGCCCATCACCTGCGCGCCGACCGCCGCGAGCGCGCGCCTCAGCGCCTTCTCGTGACCGGGGCTGGCAACCCTGTTGAGGATGATGCCCGCCAGCTTGACTGACTTCCGGTGATTGGCAAATCCCTCGTAGAGAGCTGCGACGGACTGGGACTGTCGTGATGTGTCCGCAATCAGGACAACCGGCAAGCCGAGAATCTCGGCGAGATCGGCTGTCGATCCGCGTCCTTCGGGCGGCGCTCCGTCAAAGAGGCCCATGGCGCCTTCGACCATGAGGACGCCGTCGCCGGTTGCCAGTTCGCGAATGCGTTCCGCGGGCATTGCCCAGGCATCCAGGTTGATGCAGGGCTCGCCGCTGGCAGCCGCGTGGTATCCGGGGTCGATGTAGTCGGGTCCGCTCTTGGCGGGTCTTGCGCGAATCCCGCGGTTCCTGAGCGCCGCGAGGATCGCGAGCATCGCGACCGTCTTTCCGCATCCCGAAGTCGGGGCCGCGAAAACGATTCCCCGGTTCAAGACGCTGCGGCCATCTGCACCGCCAGCGGGTCGAGGCTCCTGGGTGGCGTGCCGTCGAGCATTCGAACCCAGTCGAGCATCTGGCGCAGGCGCACCGACCTGCCGATGCAGATGATCGTCGGAGCCTCGATGCGGTGATCGCGAATGTCCCGCGCGACGTCGCCGAGGGTCGTTTCGACCACGCGCTGTTCTGGCGTCGTGGCCGAGGCGACGACCGCAGCGGGCTCGCGCGGACAGCGCCCCGCCTCCACGAGCGCCGCCGCGATCCGGTCGATGTGGCGCGTCGCCATGTAGAGCACGATGACCTGGCTTCCGCGGGCGATCGCGGACCAGTCGAGCGCATTCGGCGCCTCGCCGTTCTGGTCGTGCCCGGTAACGAGGGTAACCGACTGGTTCACGTCACGGTGGGTAAGCGGGATTCCGGCGTAGGCGAGCCCGCCGATCCCCGCCGATATTCCGGGAACGACGCGGATCGGAATGCCGTTTCTCACGAGAGCCTGCGCTTCCTCGCCGCCGCGGCCGAACACGAAGGGGTCTCCGCCCTTGAGTCGGAGAACGCGCCGGCCGTCGCGCGCGAGTTCAACGAGTCGAAGCGAGATGTCGCGCTGCTGCGGAGATGGCTTGCCGCCGCGCTTGCCGGCGAAAACGCACTCGGCGTCCGGCCTTGCCCAGTCGAGAATTCGCTGATTCACGAGAGCATCGTGCACGATCACGTCCGCCTGCCGGAGCCCGTTCAGAGCGTGAAGGGTCAGCAGCCCGGGATCGCCGGGGCCGGCGCCGCACAGCCAGACCCAGCCCGGTTCGAATGCCGGCCACTCGCCGCCCGTCAGGATCGCGTCGATATCCATGTTGCCGTTATTGCAGACATGCCGGGGACTTCCAAGTTTGTGGCGATCAGGATTGCGGATTTGGCGATGCCGGCTTTGGAGCCTATATACAGGCGGATGACGAGAAAGCCGAAAGGGGAACTGCGGCGCGGCTGGACCACGGGAGCCTGCGCCGCTGCCGCCGCCGGCGCGGCCGCCCGCGCGCTCTGGAGCGGTGTGTTCCCGGACCTGGCCCGGATCGCGCTGCCGGGCGGCGAAATTCCCGAGTTCGCGTTGGCCCGGCAGGCGCGCGGCGACGGATGGGCAGAGGCTGGCGTCGTCAAGGACGCCGGTGACGATCCCGACGTGACGCACGGCGCCCTCATCATTGCGCGGGTCGAGGAGGCAGGTTCAGGCGGAATAACGTTTGTTGCGGGGGACGGCGTCGGAACGGTTACCAGGCCCGGTTTGCCTCTGGCGCCGGGCGAACCGGCGATCAATCCGGTTCCCCGGAAAATGATTTCCGAGTCCATCGGGCGCGAAGCCGTCCGATTTGGCCGAGGTGCCGACGTCTGCGTGACGGTCTCGGTGCCGGGCGGGCGGAAACTTGCCGAGAAGACCTGGAATCCCCGCCTCGGCATCGTCGGCGGGATCTCGATTCTCGGCACGACCGGAATCGTTCGCCCGTATTCCTGCGCGGCCTGGATCGCGTCGATTCACCGCGGCATCGATGTCGCGCGCGCCGACGGGCTCGAGCATGTGGCCGGATGCACGGGCCAGACATCCGAAAAGGTCGTGCAGGCGCATTACACGATGCCGGACCACGCCATGCTCGACATGGGCGACTTTGCGGGCGGCATGCTCAAGTACTTGGCGAAACATCCTGTTCCCTGGCTGACGATCGGCGGCGGCGTCGGCAAGATCACCAAGCTCGCGCAAGGTGCGTCCGACCTGCACTCCGCGCGCTCGCAGGTTGACTTCAGGCGGCTCAACCTCCGGGCGGCGGGGGCTCGGCCTTCCGGACGTGGCCGACGCGAACACGGTGCTGGAGGCGGTGGAAAGGGCAGGGCCGGCCCTCGCCGCGGCCATTGCCGCCGACGCGCGGGACCAGGTCAGGTCACGGCTCGAAGGATGCGTCGCGCGCGTGGACGTCATGACAATCGACCGCGCCGGAAACGTTCTGGGTCATGCCGTTTGAACGCCGGCACACCCGCGATGCCGACTGTTCGGAACTTCGCGTTCTCCTGCTCGGCGGTACTGCGGAGGCGCGTGAACTGTCCGGACGCATCGCAGGGGTGTCCGGGTATGCGCTCACGCTGTCGCTTGCCGGAAGGACGCGGTCGCCGCGTCTTCCTGACGGCGTTCCCGCGCGCGTCGGCGGATTTGGAGGCGAGGACGGCCTCCGCTCCCATCTCGCTGAACACGGCATCGATGTCGTCATCGACGCGACTCATCCGTTCGCGGCGCGAATCACGGAGACCGCGGCCAATGTGGCGCGGCAGTTCGGGTGCGGACATGTGGTGTTGCGGCGTCCGGCGTGGTCGGCGGAGCCGGATGACAGCTGGCACGAAGTCCGGCGTTTCTCGGAACTCGCCTGCCTGGTTCCGCCGGGATCACGGGTCTTTCTTGCCACCGGGCGCCAGGGACTAGCCGACATTGTCGCCGCGCTGCCGGAATGCCGGCTTCTTTGCCGTGTGATCGAGCCGCCGCACGCGGACTTCCCGGGGCCGAACGGAGAATTCCTGGTCGGGCGGCCGCCATTTCCCGTGGACGACGAGATTGCACTGCTTCGCCGCGAACGCATCGACTGGCTCGTGATCAAGAACGCTGGCGGCGATGCCGCGCGGAGCAAGCTCGACGCTGCCCGGATCCTCGGGATTCCGTTAGCGGTCCTGCGGCGACCTCCCCTTCCGGAATGCAGTGTTGTCGAAACCGTCGATGACTGTATGGATTGGCTCCGGACGGCTGCGGCCGCGAATCTGCACGCCAGCGGGAGACAGGGATGAGCGTGATGCGGACAATCGAGACGGAGGCCTGCATCGAGGAGGGTTCGGCCTGGCTGGCTGCACGGGAAGAACGGTTTGCTCATGCCCTCGACCTGACCGGGCTGCCGCCGCTCCGCCGTCGCGAAGAGGGGTTTCGTGCGCTGCTCGGCGCGATCGTCAGCCAGCAGCTCTCGGTTGCCGCCGCCGACAGCATCTGGAATCGGATGGAGTCTTCCGGCCTGACCGAATCGCCTGCGATCTGCAGCGCGGACGATGCGGAACTGCGCGGTTGCGGCCTTTCGAAGCAAAAGGTCAGATATGTTCGTGCGCTTGCCGACAGCGGCACGGATTTCGAGGCTCTGCGCGCCGTCCCCGACGAGGAGGTGGTCCGGGAACTGACCCGGATCGCCGGAATCGGTCGCTGGACGGCGGAGATCTACGCCATGTTTGCGCTCGGGCGCGCCGACGTGTTCGCTGCAGGCGATCTTGCGCTCAGGGAAGCGACACGGCTCCTTTTCGGCATGCCGGATCGCCCGACCGAGCGGCAGCTCGCCGAGCAGGCGAGGCGATGGTCGCCGTGGCGCGCCGTCGCGGCGCGGATCCTGTGGTCCTACTACAGGCTGGCGAAGGACAGGGAAGGGATTCGCGCATGAGCGGACTGAGAAGCGAGCGCGCGGGTCCGCCTCTCGGCCGTGCAAGACGGATCGTCGTTCTCCTGCACGGCTACGGCGCGGACGGAAGGGACCTCATTCCCCTCGCGGAACCGCTTGTCGGCAATCTGCCCGATACCGCGTTCATTGCGCCCGACGCGCATCGGCCTTGTTCGGGCAATCCCCTTGGCCGCGAGTGGTTTCCGATTCCCTGGATTGACGGCTCCCGGGAGGAAGATGCCCGGGCCGAGGCGAAGACGGCTTTCGCTGTGCTGGACGAATGGCTCGATCAGACCCTTGACGCCGAAGGCCTGGCGATCTCGGATACGGCGATTCTCGGGTTCTCGCAGGGCGCCATGATGGGCCTGCATGTGGCGCCGCGGCGCAGTCAGCCGGTCGCGGCGCTGATCGGAATTTCGGGCCGGCTGCTCGTCTACGGCGACAGGGATGACCCGGTGGTGTCCCGACCTCCCGTCCTGCTCGTCCACGGCGATGCGGATCCGGTCGTTCCCTACGACTGCATGGCTGAGGCGGAACGTCACCTGGTCGCCGACGGGTTCGATGTCCGAACGCATACTTCGCATGCGACGGGCCATGGCATCGCTCCGGACGGATTGGCAGCCGCAACGGAATTTCTCGAGTCGCGCCTGCTCGCGCGCAGCTGACGCGGCGTCTGGGTTCATTCATCTCCGAACCACAGGCGCCGCTCGGCGAACTCCACCGAGTTTCCCGCGGGGTCGCGGACATAGATGGACCGGCTGCCCCCGGGCCAGGAAAAGTCCGCCTCCACCGGAACTCCCCGGGACTCGAAGCACTCGCGGAGCGAATCGAGTTCGGCCGGCGTCGCCGAGAAGCAAACGTGGCCCTGGCCGTCCGATCCATGCACCGGAACCGGGAGTTCCGGATTGCGCGATGGACGCCGGGTGGCTTCCGGATTGAACACGAGGAGCACCGTGCGGCCGCATCTGAAGAAAACGTGCCGGTCCTCCACCCTCGTGATTTTCTCCATGCCGAGAAACCCGGCGTAGAACCGTTCCATGGCGTCGAGATCATTTGCGTAGACCGCGGTCTCGAGAATTTCTCTGGGTGTCGGTGGGCCGGTCATGGGAGTTCCCTGCAAGTTTCGACAGTTCCGGAGAGGCGGTCATCAGCCTCTTGCCCGACTTGCGCGCTGGCGCCGGATCGTGGCGAAAGCCGGTTTCCGCAATTGGCGCAGGCTTTGGTGTATCGGTTCAGGACAGCGATGGCCAGAAATGCGGAGCGCGGCCTTGCGGCATCTTCCGGCTCTCGGACGCTCGATTCGAGGCCTGCATGTCCAGTTTTTCCTCATCCGGTCGGCTGCGGCAACCTTGGCGGTGTTTGAACCTACCGGAAAAACCGGCATCGCTCAGGAATCGGCCGGCAACGCATGCACGGCCGACCGTTCGAGCCGTACCGGCCCCATCCGGACGGCGACGCTCAAATGCCGGCATCAAGCGAGTGGCCCGATGAAATTGGCAATATACTCGTGGCCGCTCTCGACGCCGGCGAGAACCAGAAAGGCTTCTTGTCTGCACCGCGCAGGATTCGGTGCGGTGGGGTTCGGCCATGATCGCGCTCGATGGATTGATTCGGCACCGCCCTGACTGGCAGCCGGCGGGAGATGGACGGCCGCGGTGTCACGCTGCCGGCCGACGAATTGGGCGGCTGCCGTTCGCCTGCATACAGGCAGCAGAATCGCCCGGGACGCACCGGTGCCTAGCCGACCTCCGTAGGAATTCATCCCGGTTCCGCTCGGCCGACGAAGGATTGACGCAGCAATTTCGGCATCTGTCACGAAAATGACACGTTCCTGTCCAATGTGTTGCAGCGATGCAAAGCTGCCGGCTGATCCTTGCTCCGCGCCGGAAAGCGGATATAGTCCGCGCGACGAAAAGGCGCTGCCGGAACCGGTTGTCGATCGGGCCGGAAGCGCCTTCGACGAACCGGGGCACGAGATGAACACCGAGTTTTCAACGGAATTCGCCCGCAACGGCGCGAACCCCCGCGATTGCCCCGCGCTCGTGTTGAACGCGGATTTTCGGCCGCTGTCGTATTTCCCGCTGTCGCTCTGGAGCTGGCAGCACGCCATCAAGGCCATCTACCTCGACCGCGTCAATATCCTTGCGGAGTATGACCGCACGGTGCGGTCACCGTCCGTGGAGATCCGGATTCCGTCGGTAGTCGTCCTCAGGGATTTCGTCCGGCCTGTCAGGGAAACGGCGTTCACCCGTTTCAACCTGTTTTTGCGCGACGAGTTCGTCTGCCAGTATTGCGGGTCCCGCGGCCGAATGACGTTCGATCATGTCGTTCCGCGGTCGCACGGCGGGAAAACCACCTGGAGCAATGTCGTGGCGGCCTGCGCTGCGTGCAACCTGCGGAAAGGGTCCCGCACCCTCGCGGAGGCGCGAATGCGGCTCCGCCGGAAACCGCGCCAGCCGACGCCGGACGAACTGCTGAATGCGGGGCGCAAGTTCCCTCCCAACTACCTGCATCAGAGCTGGATGGACTTCCTTTACTGGGACGCGGAACTCGAAGAATGACCGATCCGGCGGCTGCGGCCGCCGGACATCAGCCCCGGCGGGAGGACGCAAGCGCGGCCCGGAACCAGAGCAGAGAGCCCGCCGCCGATACGAGAGCGTTCCATCCGGCCATGCTCAGGCCGCCAAGAGACCACGCGATGTCGTCGCACCGGACGACGGGCGTCGAGAGTATCTGTTCGAGGAGGTCCTCGACAGGCAGGTCGGCGGCAGCCGGCGCGGTGCATCCGTCAGGTCCCTGCCACAAGTGGAGTTCGACGCCGACGTGATAGGCGCCCACCATGGCTCCCGCGAGAACCGCGCAACCACCGGCAGCGGCAAGCAGCGACTTCCGCCGAACTGCAAGCGCGGCAATTCCGGCGAGAACCGCCACTGCGTGCGGCCAGCGTTGCCAGATGCAAAGCTTGCAGGGCCTGAGCCCGCCGATGTGTTCGAATGCGAACGCGGCGGCAAGGAGCGCAAACGACAGGCACGCCGCTGCAAGTATCAACCTGTTCCGCGTCATCCCATCCATCCCGCGGCAACAAGGCCGCCGGCAAGCAGCGCCAGGAACAGGCCGAAAACGAGCCCGAGCCGTCTTTCCACGAATCGGCGGATTGGTTCGCCGAAAACCCGAAGCAGCGCCGCGACCGCGAAAAACCGTATCCCGCGCGCAATGAGCGACCAGGCAAGAAAGCCTGCGAGCGGCAGTCCTGTAGCGCCGGATGCAATCGTGACGACCTTGTAGGGAAACGGCGTCAGCCCCGCGATCAGAACCGCCAGATGCCCGTGCTCGTTGAAGCTGCCGGCGAATTCCTCGAAGTCGGTGAGCAGCCCGTAGAATTCGAGCATGTGGCGGCCGATACGCTCGAAGAGCTGGGCGCCGATGAGGTATCCGAGCGCCCCGCCGGCGACGCTTGCGCCGGTGCAGACGGCCGCGAACAGGAATGCGCGCCGGGGTGCGGCGATCACCATTGGAATCAGGAGCGCATCCGGGGGGATCGGGAATACCGAGCTTTCCGCGAAGCTTACGGCAGCCAATGCCCAGAGAGCGTACGGGCCGCGTGCCAGTGCTAGCGTATTGTCGTATAGGGTCCTGAGCATGTCGCCCCTCGATACGCGCCGCATTGGCGAGCGGTGTTCTCGCCGCGCGACAGGACTTCTTTCCGCTAAGCGTTCAGCATTGGCAATGCCCCGCGCATGCATATCGGCTCACTGAAGCGTGAACCGGGCGTCCGCACGCCGTGCCGCCTGCAAGGTGCGGCCGGAGCCGACTTGAACCCGGTCGGGCCTGCTGCCCGGGCAGGACTCACGCATCGCGGCCGGGCCGATCCCGCACTGTGTTCGGATCGATCGCCCCTGCCGCCCTCCGGACAATTCCGGAGGTCTCTTCAAGGTCCTCTTCCGTGAGCGCAAGCGAGACATAGGTCTTGCCGTAGGCTTTGAGAATGCCGTTCGCACGCAAAACGTCGTGGAACTGGCACCCCGTCGCGGCGTCCGCAGCGCGCATGTCTCGATAGTTCCTGACGTCCCGATCCGTGAACACGACCTCGAAAAGCGTCTCGCTGCCGACGATGCGGTGGTCGCGACCGGTCGCAGCGAGGGCTTTCGCAGCCGCGTCCATGAACCTTCGACCGTTGTTCCGAAGCGCGTGATATGCGCTCTTCCGCCTCAGGATCTCGAGCGTCTTGAGACCCGCTACTGCGGCGACGGGGTTGCCGGACAGCGTGCCGACCTGCATGAGGAATCCCTCTGCTCCCGCACGGTCCCGGTCGAAGTGCGCCATTGTGTCCGCGCGCCCCGCGATCGCCGCGAGCGGGAAGCCGCCGCCGATGATCTTTCCGAGAGTGCAGACGTCGGGAATGACGCCGTAGCGCTCCTGCGCGCCGCCGTAGGCGAGGCGGAATCCGGTCACGATTTCGTCGAAGATGAGGACGCTTCCGTTGCGGTTGCAGCACTCCCGGAGGGATTCGAGAAATCCGGGTTCGGGTGGAATGACGCGCTGAACGGGCTCGACGATCGCCCCGGCAATTTCTCGGCCGCGTTCCGCGAACAGTGAGCGGAGGAATTCCGGGTCGTTGAACGGCGCGACAAGGACTCCGTCTCTCACGCTCGCCGGTATCCCGGCGCTGTCGGGAACCGCGCGGGGGAAATTCGCCGGTGCGGCCGGAGCAAGGCTCATCTGCGCCTCGGCCGACATGCCGTGGTAGCCGCCCTCGAACTTCAGGATCAGTTCGCGTCCGGTCGCGGCGCGCGCGAGCCGCATAGCGTACATGTCGGCTTCGCCGCCGGTGGACAGGAACCGTACCTGTTCGGCGCAAGCAACCGCGCGGCAAATCTCCTCAGCGAGTTCCACGCCCGCCGCATTGTTGGCGAAGAAGGTGGTTCCGCGCGGGAGTTGCCCGAGAATTGCATCCAGGACTTCCGGATGGCCATGCCCGAGAATCATCGGTCCGGAACCGAGAAGATAATCTATGTACTCGTTTCCGTCCTCGTCGCGGACACGGGACCCCCGGCCGTCCCGGATGAATACGCCATGTTCGAAGTTTCCGAATCCGCCGGCTGGAAGCACCTTGCGTGCCCGCGCGACCCATTCATCCTGGTTCCGGACCCTCTTCATCGTCGGCGCCTATGCGTAAACTGCGGCAGGCGCGCCCAGCGCGTCCTCGTCGGGTGCGAGCCCGAGCCCCGGCGTCTCGGGCACCGTCAGCATGCCGTTCTCGCAGCGGGGACCGCGTCCGGGCGCCAAGTCGACGGTAATCATGTCCTGACAGGCCCAGACGCCGAGCCTGTGCGCGGCCGGAATCGTTTGCGCCAGATGGGCTGCCTCGAGATCAGCGAGCGCGGTGCCGCCGGTTGCCATCACGTAGCAGTCCAGGCCGTAGGCAAGTGCAATGTCGCGAATGCGCGAAGCCTTGCTCAGCCCGCCGACGCGGTTGAGCTTGATGCCGAAGACTTCAGCAAGTCCGTCCCGGGCGATCCGGATCGCGTCTCGGAGCGTCACGAGCGACTCGTCCACGCTCACCGGGAGCGTGGTCATGGGCCGGATTGCCGCGATGTCGTCGAGGGATTCGCACGGTTGCTCGACGGCAATGCCGAGATCCGCGACCGCGTTCATGACCTTCAGCGCCTGGCGCCTGCTCCATGCGCGGTTCACGTCGTAGAGAAACCGCTCGCCAGGCTGCCTGTCCGCCTCGACCGCGCGGATGCGCGCAATGTCCAGTTCCGCGTCACCGCCGATCTTGACCGAGTGGGACATGTAGCCGCGCTTGCGGAAGCGGTCGATCTCGGCGCAGATTTCTTCGGGGGTTCCGGTGGAAACCGACGAAGTTACGGGCGTGCCCTCCGAATGGCGGCCGCCGATGAGATCGGCGACCGGAAGGCCCGCGCACTGACCCGCGATGTCCCAGCAGGCCATATCGATCGGAGACTTCGCGTAGAGGTGACCGGGAAGGCAGAGGTCCATCTCGCGTTCGACGAGACCCGGTCGACGCGGGTCCTGACCGAGAATCCTGCCCGCCATCGTGGCAATTCCGGCCCTGATCCCCGAACCGTGTGCGGGCACGTAGGTATGGCCCCACGGCGTGCCCTCCCCCCAACCCGTCACGCCGGAGTCGGTGTCGAGCCTGACAAAGGTCGCATCGAGCGAATCGAAACGCAGGCGGCCGCCCGACAACCAATAGGGCTTGGCGAGCGGCAAGTCCTTCCGGAACACGGAAATGCGCGTGATCTTCATGGGGCCACTCTCCTCGCGTAGCCGGCCGCGGACTTGCCGCCGACCACCGCCGCCTCGCTCAGGCGCGCCTGGAGGGCCGGGTCTGTCCCGGCCACTTACGGCACCACGACGATGTTGCCGAAGTGCTTCTTCGCGACGAACGCCGATTGCGCGGCGTGGAATTCCGCGAGCGGATACGTCCGCGCGAGCAGCGGCCGGAGTTCGCCGCGTTCGATGTGGTCGGCGACGTTGGCGAAGACATGCGGTGGCACGACGGTCGAGCCGGTGAAGGTCAGGTCGTTCAGGTAGAGGGTGCGCAGGTCCAGGCTGACGATCGGTCCCGCAATCGCGCCTGAGCAGGTAAACCGACCGCCCCGTTCCAGAATTTCGATCAACGTCCCGAAGCTTTCGCCCCCAACCACATCGGCCACGACTGATACGCGCTCCCGCCCGACGGCGTCCCTGAGCGCGTCCGCGAGGTCGTCGGGGTTCCTGGGGAGCACTGCATCGGCGCCCAGTTCCGCGACGCGGTCGTGCTTTTCCTCGGAGGCGAGAGCGACGACGGTGCATCCGCGGAGCTTCGCGAGCTGAACGAGGGCGGTGCCGACGCCGCCGGAGGCGCCGGTGACCAGAATGCAGTCCTCAGATCCGGCGTCGGCGCGCTCAAGCATGCCTTCAGCCGTTGTGTAGGAACACGAGAACGTGGCAAGCTCTGCGTCCGCGAGAGCCGAGTCGATGGCGCGGACGTTGCGGTGGTCGATCGCCGCAAACTCCGCGTACCCGCCGTCGCGTTCCGAACCGAAGTAACCCGTCTTTTCCCGGTTGCAAGGATCGCTCCAGTCGCGCAGCCAGTTGTCGGTCATCACCCGCTTGCCGAGAAGGCTGGAATCCGCGTCGGCGCCGCAGTCGACAACAATGCCCACGGCGTCGGCGCCCTGGACCCGCGGCAGTTCAATCGAACTGCCGCCCCATGCGGGATCCGCGTCGCCGGCTTCTTCCAGCGCGGAGCCGGTGGTTCCCGACGTCACCTGCTTCGAATACCAGCCGATGCGGGTGTTGACGTCCGTGTTGTTCATGCCGCAGGCTGACACGCGGATGAGAACGTCGCTCGGCCCGCACTCGGGGACGGGCCAGTCATCGCGGTACTCGAGTTCGTCGAGCCCGCCATGGCCGGTCAGCACGACAGCGCGCATCGTTCGTGGAATCGCCATTTCGTCACACTCTCCCTGTATCGGCTCTCGGCAGCAGGCCGGCCGGGTCGTAGGCGGCTTCGCCGAGAACCCGCGCGGGTCGAGCCTCGCCCCCGACGATGACCTCGAGCGCCGTGCCGTGCGCCGCCGCCCGGGGCTCCACGTATGCGAACGCGAGCGTTCGTCCCACGCGGTGCCCGTGCGCGACCGATGTCGTCGCGCCGACCGCCGCGCCGTCAAGCAACACGGCTTCGCCGCCGTGACCATCCGTCACGCCGTCGGTGTCAATGTCAAGATAGGCAAGAGTCCAGGCAGGCGGCGCCTCGATGTTCCTGCACGTGGCCGCCTTGCCCCTGAAATCCTTGTCGAGGCGGGCTCGTCCGAGCACGCCGGCCTCGCGCAGGGTCACTTCGTTGGTCAGCTCTGCGGCGCCGGGATACGCCTTCTCCATGCGCATGGAGTTCATTGCGAAGGACCCGTAGTCGACAACATCCCGATGCGGGTTCGCCGCCTGCAGCGCATGGTATATGTCGGCGAGACGGTCGCGTTCGCAGTGAATTTCCCATCCGAGCTCGCCGGCAAATGACATGCGCAGCGCCCAGGCCGGGACCCCCGCCAATTCGATCCGGCGACCGCTGAACCACGGAAACCCGGAGTCGTCCAGGGGGGTCGTTGTGCAGGAGCCAAGAACCGCGCGCGATTCAGGCCCGTTGACGGCGAGCGCTCCCCAGGCGTCTGAAAGGTTTTGAATGCGAACATCCTCGCCAGGACGCGCCGCGAAGCTCAGATGGTCGAGCAGACGCTGTTCGAAAAAGGCCGCCGCCGTGAGGAAATAGCTGTTGCAGCCCATGCGCACGATGGTGGCCTCGAACTCGATGCGTCCGCGCCGGTTCAGGAAAAACGCGAGAGAGATCCTGCCGTCCGCTGGCGGCAGCCGGTTCGGAGTCATCCTGTCCAGGAAACACTCGGCGTCCGTTCCCGTGACGGCGACATTCGCGAAGGCGGAAATGTCCATGATCCCGGCATGGTCGCGAACGGCACGGCACTCGTGGCCCACGAGCCGATGCAGCTCGTTGCGCCTGAAAGAATACCGGTCTTCCTGCGCGATGCCGAAGCGGGCGAACCAGCGGGGGCGTTCGTGTCCGCACACTTGCTCGAATACGGCGCCTCTGTCCCGGAGCCTGGCATCAAGCGGCGAGTTCCTGATCGGCCGCCCGGCCTTGCGGTTGTACCCCGGGTAGGGGATCTCGTGCCGCAGGCAGTAGTCTTCCCTAGCCTTTATCAACTGCCAGTCGCGGGTTGCATGAGTCCCGAATCGCCGAGGGTCGAATTCCCGCATGGAAATGTCGGCGGAGCCGTGGACCATCCAGCGGGCAAGTTCCCGCGTGAGACCCGGCCCCCATCCAATTCCGATCTGGGTGCCGCAGCAGCACCAGTAGTTGGGCGCCGACGGCGCCGGGCCGATCAGCGGGTTGCCGTCCGGCGGGTGGCTGATTGCGCCGTGAACCGCCCGCCTGATTCCCCGCTCGGCGAGGAGGGGCACGCGTTCGAACGCGCACGAGAGCCAGGGCATGACGCGGTCGTAGTCGGGGGTGAACAGTTCGTTTTCCGCCTCCCAGGGACAGTCGTCGTCCCAGACAGACCTCGGGTTGCTTTTCTCGTAGATGCCGACAAGCCCCGAGGCGCCTTCCATCCTGACATAGCCCGAGATCTTCCTGTCGTCTCTTACGACCGGAAGTTCGCGGCCGAGCGCGGCGAATTCGGGGACGGGGTCGGTCACGAAATAGTGATGCGTCATCGAAACCGCCGGCAGCTGCAGCCCGGAAAAGTCTCCCACTTGCCGGGCATAGGTCCCCCCTGCATTGACCACATGCTCGCAAGCGACAGTTCCTGCCGTTGTCACGACCTGCCAGCAACCCGATTTCGACCTCTGGATGTCGACAGCGCGGCAGCGGCGGACGATTTTCGCGCCCAGCGCCCTTGCCCCTGCCGCAAGCGCCTGGGTCACGCCGGATGGATCCACATGGCCGTCGTCAGGCGTGTGCAGCGCGCCGAGGACCCCTTCCAGCCGGTAGAAGGGATGCAGTTCCGCTATCGCGTCCGGGCCAATGATGTCTGCGTCGAATCCGAGCGCGCGCCCGACGCTGATCGTTTGCCGCAGCCAGTCCATCTCGTCCTGGACGTAGGCAAGCCGCAGCGAGCCGCACCCGTGCCACCCCACCGAGAGGCCGGTCTCTTTCTCGAGCGTTCCGGAATAGAGCCGGATGTTGTAGTCGATGCATCTGCCGAGGCCGATGCTCGTCGTCGACCGCGTGATCTGCCCTGCGGCATGCCAGGTCGAACCGCTCGTGAGTTCCGCCTTCTCGACAAGAACGATCTCGCTCCATCCCTCGTGGGCGAGGTGATAGGCGAGGCCGCACCCCATGACTCCGCCGCCTACGATGACCACCCGCGCTGACGCTGGCAGCCCGACAGTTCCGTCCGCCATGTGCCCCTGGACCTGAAAACCGGTGGACATGTTTTGCAAACATTTGTACCATCTTCAATCATGAATGGTACAGAAGTTTTGAGGCCCAATACTGATCAGGTTCTGGAGTCGCTGGTTTCCGGTCTTGACGGACTGTCGCCGGAAATCCGCAGGGCCGCAAGCTACGTAATTGAAAACAAGATGGAAATCGGGATTTCTTCGATCCGGGAACTGGCCCGGGCGGCGGGCGTGAAGCCGAACACCCTGGTCCGTCTTGCGCGCGCCGCAGGATTCGACGGCTATGACGATTTTCGAAAACCGTTCCGCGCCGAGATTCGGCAGGGAACCGCCTCGTTTCCGGATCGCGCGCGCTGGCTGCAGTCGCTGAAACGGACGGGCAAGCTGGGCAACCTGTATGCCGAAATGGCACATGCGGCCTTGCGCAATGTCGAAGAGACGTTTGCGGGCATAGACGAAGCGGACCTTACGGCGGCTGCGCGCGCGATCCGGCGTTCGCGCGAGACCTTCGTGCTCGGAATCGGGGTCCACTACCGCAACGCCTGCAACTTCACCTATCTCGCGGGAACCGGCATGGACGGCTTCCAGGCAATTCCGCGGCCTGGATCGAACTACGTAGACGATCTCGCGCGCGCGGATGCGCGCGATGCAATGGTCGCAATGACCTGCAAGCCGTACCGGCGGGAAGTCATCGAGGCGACAAGGATGGCCCGTTCCCAGGGCCTGAAGATCATCGGAATCGGCGACAGCCCTGCCTCTCCCGTCGTCGTTGGCGCGGATCACGGTTTCGTCGTCTCCGCCGACTCGCCGCAGTTCTTTCCGTCGTCAGTCCCGATCATCGCGTTTCTCGAAACGCTTCTGAGTTTCGTCATCGCTGTAGCCAAGCCCGACGTTGTCGCCCGCGTGGATGACTTTCACGCGCGAAGGCACGCGCTCGGCCTCTACCACAAGGCGGGGCAGTGACGGCGCCGGTCCGCGCGCTCGAAGCCCGCTACTACACGGATGCCCGGGTTTTCGAGGCCGAGTCCGACGGCCTCCTTGCAAGGAGCTGGCAATTCGCGTGCCACGCGACCGACGTCGAGAACCCCGGTGACTACGCGGAATTCGAGGTCGCCGGAGAGAGTCTGTTCGCGGTTGCCGGCAGGGACGGCCGCATCCGCGCCTTCTACAATGTCTGCCAGCACCGCGGACACCAACTCGTCAGCGGCAAGGGCAACGCGCAGGTGCTCGTCTGCCCCTATCATGCCTGGACCTACGAGTTGTCGGGACAGCTCCGGTCGGGACCGAACACGGCAGCAGTGCCCGGGTTCGACCGGTCGGAGATCTGCCTTTCGGAGATCCGGTCGGAGGTGTTTCTGGGTTTCGTTTTCGTCAACCTCGACGCCTCTGCCGCGCCGATGGACACATGGTTTCCCGGCGCGCGCGCTGAACTCGCCGCCTTCGTACCCCACTGGGAACGGCTGAAGCCTGTCCAGTGGATCGAGATTCCGGAACGCTGCAACTGGAAGGTTTCCGTGGAGAACTACTCCGAGTGCTATCACTGCAGGCTCAATCATCCCACGTTCTCGACCGGAATCGTGAAACCGGAAACCTATGACATCCAGCCGAACGGTTACTGCCTCAGGCACGCGACGGAATGTCAGCTCCCGGACAGGATGAGCTATGCGCTCGATCCGGAACGGCCGCGCGCGCACGAATATGCGGCATGGTATCTATGGCCGACGTTTTCATTCCAAGTCTACCCCGGAAACGTGCTCAACACATATCATTGGCGGCCGCAGGCGGTCGACCGCGTCGTTGTCTGGAGGGGCTGGTTCAGCGCGGTCGACAGTGAATATCCAATGGTGCGCCGACTCGCCGTTCAGGACCGGGAAACAACCGTTGCGGAAGATATTCGTCTCGTCGAGAGCGTCCAGCGGGGTCTTGGATCCCGTGGCTATCGGCCCGGCCCGCTCGTTCTGGATCCGGCCTGCGGGGTGAATTCCGAACACTCGATCCGGAAGCTGCACGAGTGGATGCGCAAGGCCCTGGACAGCGAGCCCTGAACGCCTCGCAAACGGTCGGGTCCGAGGTGCGGGATCCTGCCGTGAGAGAAACGCGCGCGCTGCGCGGCCGCGCCAGCGCGTTCTCTGCGAATGGCGAATCCGGGCCCGACCGGACGGCCCGCATGTGGATGCGTGAACTCGATTGCGGAGGCGTCGCGGCCGGCGGCTGATTGCCGGTCGTCGGCGCCGATTCCGCTCGGGATCACGGATATCCGCACGTGCGCCGCCCGTATTTTGATTGACGGAAAATCAGCGTGTCGCTATGCGAACGAGACGCCCCATGCCCGAGTGGCGGAATTGGTAGACGCAGGGGATTCAAAATCCCCCGCCGCAAGGCTTGCCGGTTCGAGTCCGGCCTCGGGTACCAGTCGCTTCACGCGTGGACGGCAGGGTGGACTTGGGGTCATCGACGAAACGATTGATTCGCTTGCTCATCATTTCGAGTGCCCTGGTCTTGTCACCAGGCGGCATCCGTCCGACCACGCATCGATTGCCGTCCCCGCGCGGATGCGGGAAAGGGCATTGGCGGACGTGTCGGATTCGTGGCAGGGACCGCGGTCGGAGCCGGAACCCGGCGCAGCCGCGGTAGACGCGGGCATGTCCCCGCAGCGCGAACGCATTGTGGCTGCGCTGCGGCGCGCGCTGAACAACTCCGTGGCGCCGCGCCAAGGCGACTCGATGCCTGGCTTGACTCCCTTATCGACGTGCCGGACATAGATTCGTTGTTCGAGGAACGGACAAGGCACTGTTCCGGGAGACAGCTTCCCGGTTTCCGCGGCCACGCGTGGCCGTCGATCGTCACGGGAACCCGCCGCCTGCCGCGATGGCCGGATTCTCCGGACGTTGCAGCCTGTCGGGATTCGCCCCGTCCTGGTGCGGAGACTGGGCTTCAGTCCGTGCCGGACTGTTCAGTGAAAGCAGGCGCTCCGAACGCAATGCCCTGCCGCGGCAACCACCTGAAGGCAAATCGACCAGACTGTTTCGCGACGCGCCCTCGGCGTTCAGGTGCCTGCGCGGCGGCGCCTCCGGCCTCCGCGTGCGCGTGCGCGTCCGACCGAAACGGCCTCCGGCAACTGCGGCTTGTTGAACCTGATCCACTCGGCGCCGTTCGGGTCGTTGTTCATCAGCAGATTTGAAGCGCGGACCGCGTTCATTTCCTGCGCCCTGATCGGATTCATGATTGCCGATGTCATTCCCGACGCGATTGCCATGGGAAGGAAGGCGGCATTGATCGCGTGACGGTCCGGCAAACCGAAGGAGACATTCGATGCACCGCAGGTCGTGTTCACGCCGAGTTCGGTTCGCAGCCTGCGCACGAGCCTGAAGACCTGAAGTCCGGCCGTGGCCATGGCTCCCACGGGCATGACCAGCGGGTCGACGACGATGTCCTGGGCTGGAATTCCGTGGTCGGCGGCGCGCTCCACGATCTTCTTCGCCACGGAAAAGCGGACATCCGGGTCTTCCGATATTCCGCTGTCATCGTTCGAAATTGCAACGACCGGAACGTCGTACTTCTTGACGAGCGGAAGGATCGCCTCGAGCCGCTCCTCCTCGCCGGTCACCGAATTCAGGAGCGGGCGTCCCTCGCAGACCTCGAGCCCAGCTTCGAGCGCGCCGGGTACAGAGCTGTCGATGCAGAGCGGAACATCGACCAGGGACTGAACCAGCATGATCAGCTTGCGCATGAGCGGCGGTTCGGTCTCGTTCGGATTCGGGTTGGAGTTGTAGACGACGCCGGCATTGACATCGAGCATGTTCGCGCCGCAGTTGACCTGCTGCAGCGCATCGGACTTGACCGTCTCGAAGTTGCCAGCCTCGAGTTCTCCCGCAAGATTCTTGCGGCCGGTCGGATTGATGCGTTCGCCGATCACGCAGAACGGCTGATCGAAGCCGATTACCGCCGTCTTCGATTTGGACTGGATTATGGTCCGTGTCATGTGTCGACCCTTGTTTGCCCTGCCTCGGATTGCGCCGGTGCGCCGCCGTTGGCGTTGATCCATTTCGCGCAAGCCGCAATCCCGCCGAGCGGAAAGAAGTGAACCGCCGCGATGTTCGAATCCGAGCGCCGCGTGCGGTGATCCGCAATGCCGCTCAGGTACTCGCCCGGTTCGAATGGCAACAGGAGCTTGCTCAGGTCCCGCGCGCGCTTGCGCAAGACCCTGAGCGACGCCCCGATGCCGCACGCGACCGCGAAGCGGATCATTGTCTGGAGTTTCGCCGGACCTGCGGCGCCAATGTGTACGGGAAGGGAAATTCCCTGTTCCCTGATCCGGTTTGCCCATGCGACGACCGGACTGGCGTCGAAGCAGAACTGCGTCACGATTGCCATGTCGGCGCTGCTCGTTTCCGCGAATCGTTGTTTCCATGAGAGCGCCCGGTCGACCTGCGCGGTCGACCCGTCAGGGTCGATGTCCCTGTTGCCCTCCGGGTGGCCGGCAACATGGATGCGCGCGAATCCCGCCCGGCCGAACAGGCCTGTCTCGAGCAGTTGCATGGAATTCTCGAATTCGCCGAGCGGATCTGATGAGCCGCCGGCAAGCACCAGAGCTTCTTCGACCCCGGCTTCCCCCTGATAGCGCGCGATCCAGTCGGCCAGGATGCTCCGGTCATTGATGATCCGGGCAGGGAAGTGCGGCATGACCGGAAAGCCCTCTGCGGAGATTCGTCTTGCCGTTGCGACCGTGTCGACGATCGGAGTGCCTTCTATATGAGCGATGTAGACCCGGGTCCCGGACGGCAGCAGCGACCTGAAATCCGGGATTTTCTCGGCGGTGCGCGGCGTCACCTCGATCGAGAATCCCGTGAGAAGGGACTCCATTGCAGACCGGGTCGGGCGGTTTCCGCATTCGATGCCTGAACTCTGCATCGGCGACAGCTCGTAATCCATCCTGCGCGTACCGCCTGGTCCGGTCACGATCGGGTCTGCGCCCAACCCCCGTTCTCGATCAATTTCCTGATCTTTTCCGGGTCGTACTCGCTCTCCAGGCGGGCCGCCTCCGTCCGCGCTACCTGTTCGGGTGCGCCGTCGGCATGCTTCGCTTCCGACTTTCTCCAGTCGGCGAGGTAGGAATCCGTGTCGCGGGCGCCGACCTTCATTGCGCAGCGGTCAATTGCCTTTTCGAATCGTTCCGGCAACTGGACTTTCGCGCCGCGACGGCCCTTTCCTACGATCACCTGCGCAGGAATGTCCCTCCAGTAAACGATCGTCACGTCCGGCATGTCTGATTTTCTCCTCGCGGCGACAGGTAACTGTATAGTGATGCGCGCGGGTGTGGAGATTCGACCACGGATGTCGCATATACGACAGATCGAAGCGCGAATGATTGGCGGACGATGTAGACAAATGTTGCTTGCCAAATCCATTTGTCGCGACTAGCATCCTGCGGCTACAAGTCGGATCTGGACATGACCCTTCGGACCACCGAAGAGCACGCGGGACTGGACGATGGACGCGTGTATTCACTCGGCGTGTGCCGGACTCCGGTGTCAGAGTCCAATGACCTGATCGCTGCGCTCGACCTCGGTACCAACAGTTGCAGGATGATCATTGCCCGTCCCAACGGCAGGGACATCCAGATTGTCGATGCGTTTTCCCGGACCGTTTATCTGGGCAACGGGCTGGAGAGACACGGATCGCTCTCGCGTGCGGCAATGTCGCGTGCACTGAGCGCCCTTCACGTGTGCAGGGAAAAGCTCAGGAGCCACCGCGTTTCGCGATCGCGACTTGTGGCGACGGAGGCGTGCAGGCGGGCGAGCAACGGCGCGTGCTTTGTCGAGCGCGTGAAGATGGAGACCGGACTCTCTCTCGAGATCATCGATCCGGAAGAGGAATCCCGTCTTGCCGTCGTCGGTTGCGCACCTCATGTCGCGGAAGACACCGATGCGCTCCTCGTTGTCGACATTGGCGGGGGTTCCACCGAACTGGTCTGGATCGACCTCAGCGAGTGTTCCGGCGACGAGAGATTCGACGCAATTCTGAGGCTCCAGTTTGGTCGCAACCGGGTTGACCGCCTTCGGCAGGGGTTCGCGGCGGCCGATTCGTCCCCAGCACGCGTCATCGACTGGATTTCCATTCCTTTGGGAGTTGCTACACTTGATGCGCGTTACGCGGATGTCGTTGGCCTCGGACCCAGATATGCCCTGATGTCGTGCCACTTCGAGGAACACCTTGACCTGCTGGAATCGTCTGTCGGGTCGCTGGCTGCCGGAAGGTTCCAGGTCATCGGGACATCGGGCACCGTTACGACGATCGCAGCTTCCCACCTTGGCCTGAAGCGCTATGACCGCAACAAGGTCAACGGCCTCAACATGAGAGCATGCGAAATCGGCACTGTCGTAGACCGCTATATTCGGCAGAGCTACGAACGCGACAGGAATTCGGTCGGCCAAGGTCGGCGCCGCATGAACCTGGTCATGTCCGGGGCGGCGATTCTCCAGGCGATTCTGCGGGTGTGGCCGGCGGAGCGGTTCACCGCGGCAGACTGCGGATTGCGCGAGGGCCTGCTTTACTCGCAGATGATTGCGGCGGATGCCCAGGGCCAGAACAGGGCCGATTGATGAAACCCGGCCGGCGCGGATCTGGCCGCGGTGCGCGCGAGCTTCGCGTCAAGGTTCGCACCGCCCGCGGACGAAAGCTCTCCTCAGCGCGGTGGCTTTCCAGGCAGCTCAACGATCCCTATGTGCGAAGAGCGCGGGCGGACGGTTACCGTGCGCGTTCCGCCTACAAGCTCAGCGAGCTTGACGATCGATTCGGATTCCTGTTTCCGGGTGCGCGCGTCCTCGACCTGGGCTGCGCTCCAGGTGGTTGGACCAAGGTTGCCGTCGAACGGGCGAATGCGCGGCGTTGCCAGCCGGGGAAACGGGCTGGCCGCGTGATTGGAATCGACCTGCTGGAAGTCGATCCGATTCCCGGTGCCGAACTCCATGTGCTCGACTTTCTTGCCGAAGGCGCGCCGGAGAAACTCGAACGCCTTGCCTGCGCGCCGGTCGACGTGGTCCTGTCAGACATGGCGGCACCTTCGTCGGGTCACAGGCAGACCGATCACCTTCGAATCATCGCATTGTGCGAGGCTGTTACCGAATTCTCGTTGCGCGTGCTTGCTCGGCGGGGATCGCTTGTCGTGAAGGTCCTGTCCGGCGGCGCAGAGAGCGACCTCTACGCGACTCTCAACCGCAGTTTCGAGAGGGTAGCCACGGCGAAACCGCCTGCAAGCCGCGCAGGGAGTTCGGAAAAGTACGTGGTCGCCATCGGATTTCGCGGCGATCCGGAAGGGTAGGGCGGCGCTCGGCGCCATCTTCAGTCACGACTTGCAGTGGAACCACCCGCCGAGGAATGCCGCGCAGGGCAGCGCAAACCTCAGGTGGCCGTTTCCGGCATTCCCGGGATTGGAGATGGCGGGTAAGCGCAGACCCGGAAGTCAGTGGACCGGAAGTTGCGGGAATCGTCGATCTCGAGATGGTGTTTCTGTCCGGCAAGATGTTCGGTGTCGTTTGCGCACTTGTGGCCGGCCAGGTCAACTTGACAAAACCAGGAGGAGAAGGATGGCGCGAGGAAACCGCGGACGAGACCGGTTCGCGCGTTTGCCGCTGCCGTTCCGGAGGGGCGACCACTATGTACATACATGTTCCGGCGTGGCCAGAAACGACAGGGGTCTTCCATGACGGGGACTCGGTAAAGGCCGGGCAGGAATCCTGGCGTGGGCGAGTCCGGCGGTGGCAGGGGTCGTGCATGCGCAACCGCCTTGCGTGCGAGCCCAATCGCATCGGATCGTTTCCGCAAACGGCCAGCGTCGCGGTTTCGTGCGCGGCCAGAAGTGCTTCGCGATTGATGGCGGGAAGGACCGGTTTCGCTTCGTCTACCGTACGCGGCGTTCGCATGGTTCGGGAACAGTTCGCGCTTGTATCCCGGCCGCGAAGCATGGACAAGTTGACCAGCGTCGGGCGCGCCTGCGGGTCTGCCGTGCGCGGAGACGGAACCGGCGCCGGAGCCCCTGATGGCGATTCGTGAAGCACTCGCATTCGATGACGTTCTGCTTGTCCCCGCAGCGTCGGAGTTGTTGCCCGGGGAAGTGGATGTCTCCACCTGCGTCACGCGCGCCGTTCCGCTCAACATCCCGCTCCTGAGTTCGGCGATGGATACCGTGACCGAGGCGCGAATGGCGATCGCGATGGCCCAGGCCGGGGGACTTGGCGTCATCCACAGGAACCTCAACGCCGATTCGCAGGCGAGAGAGGTTCGGCGCGTTAAACGGTTCGTCAGCGGAGTTGTCTACAATCCGGTCACGCTCGCGCCCGATCAGACGGTCGCCGATGCGAGAAGGCTCCAGGAACGGTACCGGGTGACCGGATTTCCCGTGATTGACTCGAACCGGAAGGTTCTGGGCATCGTCACCAACAGGGACATGAGGTTCGCGAGCGACGAGGTGACGCCAGTTTCGGAAATGATGACGGCGGAAAACCTCGCGATCCTGAACGAACCTGTGGACTTGGATGAAGCGAAATCGCTCATGCATGCGCGCCGGATAGAGAAGCTGCTCGTCGTTGATGCGATGGGACACCTCACCGGCCTTCTCACGATCAAGGACATCGAACAGGCAGTCCTCAATCCGCAGGCCTGCAAGGACCGGTTGGGCCGGCTCAGGGTCGCCGCGGCGACGACTGTGGGGGACGACGGGCACCAACGTACGGAGGCGCTGATAGATGCCGAAGCGGATGTGATCGTCATCGACACGGCGCACGGTCACTCGACAAGTGTCTCGAAGGCAGTGGACCGCATCAAGAAACTGTCGAATGCCGTCCAGGTTGTTGCCGGCAACGTTGCCACGGGGGCGGCTACCCGTGCGCTCATCGAAGCAGGTGCGGATGCCGTGAAGGTCGGAATCGGCCCGGGATCGATTTGCACAACCCGCGTAGTGGCCGGAGTCGGCGTCCCGCAGTTGACCGCGATCCTCGACTGCGCGGAGGAAGCGGCCCGATCGGGCGTTCCAGTGATAGCCGACGGGGGAATCCGGTATTCGGGCGACTTCGCGAAGTCGCTTGCAGCTGGCGCCCACTGCGCGATGGCCGGTTCGATGCTTGCGGGCACCGACGAGGCACCGGGCGAAGTCATTCTCTTCCAGGGCCGCAGCTACAAGTCTTTCCGCGGCATGGGGTCGCTCGGCGCCATGGCGCGAGGATCCGCCGACCGTTATTTCCAGGCGGAGGCCAGCACGGAAAAGCTGGTACCGGAAGGAATAGAAGGTCAGGTTCCGTACAAGGGGCCGGCGCAGGCCGTGATTCACCAGCTGGTGGGCGGGCTTCGCGCCGCCATGGGTTATACCGGCAGCCGGAACATTGAAGACATGCGCAAGCAATGCGAATTCGTCCGAGTTTCCGGGGCCGGGTTGAAGGAGAGCCACGTCCACAACGTCGCGATCACCCGCGAGAGTCCCAACTACCAGGCGGAATAGGCGTCGGCCGCGTCGACCGCTTCGTGCGGCGGTCGAAGGCCTGGCGGGACGGCCCGCCTGACCGGATTCCGGCCAGGGAAGGCATGTGGTCAATCCTGCCGAACCTGAACGTTTGACTGCAACCCGACCCGTCCACGCGGTTTTCTTGAGGTGCGTCTCGTGCTCCCTGCGCTGAATTCCTCCTTGCACCGAAAAAAGTGCTTGCAATGTTCATGTTTTGATCTATTTATGCAGAGAACATAACAAGAACAAGTTTCCGGTCACGATTGTCGCCGCGAAGGCGATCAAATAAGAGGGCAAAAAATGACGTCAAACCTGCTGGACTTCAACAAGAGGCGCCAAATGGACAAGAAGAAGGCGCTGGAATCCGCGCTCGGCCAGATAGAGAAGCAGTTCGGCAAGGGTTCGATCATGACCCTTGGGCAGAACGGCGCGGTACTGGAGCTCGATTCGACATCAACCGGATCCATCGGCCTCGACATAGCGCTCGGCATCGGCGGGTTGCCGAAGGGCAGGGTCATCGAAATCTACGGACCGGAAAGCTCCGGAAAGACGACGCTGACGCTGCACGCGGTTGCGGAGGAGCAGAAAAAGGGAGGCGTCTGCGCTTTCGTCGACGCCGAGCACGCGCTGGACCCCGCCTATGCAAGGAAACTCGGGGTGGATCTCGACGAACTCCTGATCTCGCAACCCGACACCGGCGAGCAGGCGCTCGAGATCACCGATACCCTGGTCCGTTCAGGGGCGGTCTCGCTGGTTGTCGTGGATTCCGTGGCGGCGCTCACGCCCCGGGCCGAACTGGAGGGCGACATGGGCGACAGCCAGGTCGGCGCCCAGGCCCGGCTGATGTCGCAGGCCATGCGGAAGCTCACTTCATCAATTTCGCGCTCGAACTGCATGGTGATCTTCATCAACCAGATCCGCATGAAGATCGGCGTGATGTTCGGGTCTCCGGAAACGACGTCCGGCGGCAACGCGCTGAAATTCTATGCGTCAGTGCGCCTCGACATCCGGCGAATTGGCGCCATCAAGGACCGGGACGAGGTCATCGGCAACTCGACGCGGGTGAAGGTCGTGAAAAACAAGGTCGCTCCTCCATTCAAGCAGGTCGAGTTCGACATCATGTACGGCGAGGGAATTTCCAAGACCGGGGAACTGCTTGATATCGGCGTGAAGGCCGGGATCGTGGAAAAGTCGGGTGCCTGGTATTCGTTCGGCGATGAACGCATCGGGCAAGGCCGCGAAAACGCGAAGATCTTTCTCAAGGACCATCCCGAGACCGCAGAGGAAATCGAGGCGCGGATTCGGGCCGCGCACGGTCTGGGACCCGAAGTTCCTGCAGACGGGAAGGAAGCCGTCAACAACTGAACCGGCCGCATGCGATCGGGAAGCCGGGCCAAGGCCCGGCTTTTCTGTTTCCACGCACTGCAAGGCGTCGTGCAGGCCAGCGAACCGCGCCTCCTTCCCGAATTCCGGACATCTGTAAGCGGTGGACAGGTTCCGGCCGGTTCTGTAAGTCACGCGGAAATTTTCTTGCGACAGGGCGACTTGCATGGCCAGCCTGAACGAAATCAGGTCCGGATTCCTCAGCTACTTCGAACGGCACGGGCATGCCGTCGTTGACAGCTCTCCGCTGGTGCCGCGAAACGACCCTACGCTCATGTTCACCAATTCAGGCATGGTGCAGTTCAAGAACGTCTTCACCGGTCTGGAGACCCGGGATTACGTGCGGGCGGCGACATCGCAGAAGTGCGTCCGCGCGGGCGGCAAGCACAATGACCTCGACAATGTCGGGTATACCGCCCGCCACCACACGTTCTTCGAGATGCTCGGAAACTTCTCGTTCGGGGACTATTTCAAGGAGGAGGCAATCCCGTTTTCCTGGGATCTGATAACCAGGGAGTTCGAAATACCGGCCGAACGTCTTTGGGTAACGGTCTATCACACGGACGACGAAGCCGCGGATGTCTGGAGAAAGTACACGGGTCTTCCGGAAGACCGGATAATCAGGATCAAGACGAGCGACAACTTCTGGATGATGGGTCCGACCGGGCCGTGCGGACCGTGCTCCGAGATCTTTTATGATCACGGCGAACACATTCCCGGGGGGCTTCCTGGCACGCCCGAGGAGGACGGAGACCGCTTTGTCGAGATCTGGAACCTCGTGTTCATGCAGTTCGAGCAGCGCGGGGATGGGAGCCGATGCGATCTTCCGAAGAAGTCGATCGATACCGGAATGGGGCTCGAACGAGTTGGCGCCCTGCTGCAGGGCCGGCACGACAACTACGACACGGATGTTTTCCGGACACTCATCGAGGCATCCGCGCGGGCGACCGGTACCGAACCGGACGGTGAGGGAAACATCCATCACCGGGTCATTTCCGATCATCTCAGGTCGACTTCCTTCCTGATTGCGGACGGTGTCCTTCCGTCAAACGAAGGGCGGGGTTACGTGCTGCGCAGGATCATGCGAAGGGCCATGCGCCATGCGCATCTGCTCGGTGCGCGTGAACCGGTCATGCACGCCCTGGTGCCGTCCTTGATCGGCAGCATGGGCCAGGCGTTTCCCGAACTTGCGCGTGCGCAGCGGCAGATCGAGGACACGCTGCAACTTGAAGAAGAGAGATTCCGAAAGACGCTCGGACGCGGGCTGCGCATGCTGGAGGACGAGATTTCCGGTCTCGACGACGGAGAACGGCTCCCCGGGGAGACCGCTTTCCGGCTTTACGACACTTATGGTTTTCCCCTCGACCTGACCGAGGACATCCTCAGGGAGAGGAAGCTGTCCGTCGACTCGGATGGTTTCGACAAGGAAATGCGGCTGCAAAGGGAGAGAGCCCGGGCGGCCTGGGAAGGGTCCGGGGACGAGGGAGACGACAAGCTCTGGCTGGATCTTGCAGAGGAACACGGCCAAACGGAGTTCCTCGGACATGAAACTGAAACAGCCGAAGGCCGCATTCTCGCACTGATCAAGGACGGCTCTCGCTTGCACGACGCCGGCCCCGGTTCGAAGCTGGAACTGGTGTTCAATCAGACGCCGTATTACGCAGAAGCCGGCGGTCAGGTCGGCGACAGCGGAATCGTCAGGGCCGGCGAGGCGATCATCGAGGTCCGGGACGTGAAGCGGAAGGCCGGGTTGTTCGCGCATGCGAGCACGGTTCTCGAAGGCATGGTCTCGGTCGGCGACGCGGCGGAACTCAGTGTCGACAATGCCCGCCGCACCGCCATCCGCGCCAACCACTCGGCTGCGCACCTCCTGCATGAGGCGCTCAGAAGCCTTCTTGGCAGCCACGTGATGCAGCGCGGGTCCCGGAACGCAGCGGAGGGCCTGCGCTTCGATTTTTCCCACGAAAAGGGTCTGAACGACGACGAAATCGCCCGCGTGGAAAGCGAGGTAAACTTCATGATCCGGCAGAATTCTGCCGTTGAGACGCGTATCATGACGCCCGACGATGCGCGCGAACTCGGCGCGATCGCCCTGTTCGGCGAGAAGTACGGGGACGAGGTTCGCGTCGTTTCCATGGGAACGCGCACAGGAAGCGGAAGGGGACGGAACGGCGACACGTACTCGATGGAACTGTGCGGCGGCACGCATGTTCGAAGAACCGGCGAAATCGGACTGTTCGTGACCACGGCCGAAACCGCGTCATCCTCCGGTGTCAGGAGAATCGAGGCGCTGACCGGACAGTCGGCGCTTGAGCATCTTTCGGCTCGCCGACGCATTCTGGACGAATCGGCGCATGCCTTGCGGTCGCGACCGGACGAGGTGCCTTCGCGGGTTCGGGCGCTAGCGGACGAGAGACGGACCTTGCAGAGAACGGTCGAGGACCTCAGGCGCAAGCTCGCTGCGGGTGGCGGAGCCGACGGCGCGGCCGGGCAGGTTCGCGACGTCGCCGGGATCAGTTTTCTCGCGCAGGTGGTTGACGGGTTGCCGGGAAAGGAATTGCGCGGGTTGCTCGATGCGCAAAAGTCCAGACTTGGCAGCGGCGTGATATTGCTGATTTCCGACGTCGGCGGCAAGGCGGCCATTGTCGCCGGCGTCACCGACGACCTGACATCGCGCGTCTCCGCAGTCGACCTCGTCAGGGTGGCAGCAAGTGCAGTTGGAGGCAGCGGCGGAGGAGGGCGGCCTGACATGGCGCAGGCGGGCGGCCCGGATGCATCCCGGGCGAATGCGGCGGTCGCGGCGGCGGTAGAATTTCTGGAGGGTTAGAAAATGGCGACTTATGCGATCGTACGCGTGGACGTGCACGACGACAAGATGTACGCGCGCTACGCGTCCCGTGCTGGTGCTGCAGTGGAGTCTTACGGCGGAGAATTCCTCGCGCGCGGCGGCAAGTGCGAGCACATGGAAGGGGAGGGCCGCGCAAGAAACGTGATCATCCGGTTTCCCGACATGGAAACCGCGCGCGCCTTCTACAATTCCGATGCTTATCAGGAGGCGCTGTCATACGGCCTGCCTGCATCGACGCGCGACTACACCTTTGTCGAGGGTGTCTGATGTCGGCGTACTTCATTGCGCGGATCGACGTTTCGAGTCCTGAAAAGTACGTTACGTACGCGTCGAAAACACCAGAAATCGTGGCAAGATTCGGTGGACAATTTCTTGTCAAGGCAGGCGCATTCGAACAGGTCGAGGGCAGCGGGCCGGATCGGCACGTGGTCATCGAGTTTCCCGACCGGGAGGCTGCCCGCGCATTTTACAACTGCGCCGAATACCGCGAGATCCTGCCTGTTGCCCTGGCGAATTCTACCAGGGACGTCGTGTTGGTAGACGGGGTCTAGCCGCGACGCAGTTGCCCTCGCGGAACCGCCTGGCCCCTTTCCTAACCGTCGATCACCCACGGTGAGGCAGCGCGGCCCAATCCCTGCCTGCGCTACGAGCCGGTTTCTGGCCGTTTGTTTCTGCGCGAAATGTCTCCGCTTCCGGCCGACAGGAACCGTGACCGATGATTGGCCGCGTTCAGGCGTGCCTTGAACACTGTTTGCCAAGCTGGCGCAATCCGACCATGACCGCCTCCGGACGGTTCGACGGGAAATGTTCCGGACCGAAGTCGATCTCCTGTCCCTGCCGGCCTGACGACGCCCGGATGCCACCGAGTGCAGACTGTATCGTGTCCCGACCCGATAGAGACGCGATCCTGAAGTGCAATGGGCGATCGCTCCGATTCGCGTCACGACCCTCTCGCGGGCGTCGAAACTGCCCGTCCCGGCTGCGCTGCGGACTCCGTCAATCAACCGCGGGTTCGGCTCTCAGCCGCAAAATGGGTCATTGGTCAATGCCGCATTGAGGCTGGCATCGATTTTCTCCAGGAAATCCTCCGTTGTCAGCCAGCTTGTATCCGGACCGACGAGAAGGGCCAGATCCTTTGTCATGAAACCGCTTTCGACGGTCTCCACTACAACGCGTTCCAGCGTTTTGGCGAAATGCTTGAGCGGCGCGTTGTCATCAAGACTTGCCCGATGCCGCAACCCGCCGGTCCAGGCGTAGATCGATGCGATCGAATTCGTGGACGTCGGTTCGCCCTTCTGGTGCTGGCGGAAATGACGAGTGACCGTCCCGTGCGCCGCTTCGGCCTCGACGATTTTCCCATCAGGCGTCATCAATTGCGACGTCATCAGGCCCAGCGACCCGAATCCCTGGGCGACGGTGTCTGATTGAACGTCGCCATCGTAATTCTTGCATGCCCAGACGTAGCCGCCCGACCACTTCAGAGCCGCCGCGACCATGTCATCGATGAGCCTGTGTTCATACGAGATGCCTGCGTCGGAGAACTTCGATTTGAACTCCGCATCGAAGATTTCCTGGAACAGATCCTTGAAGCGTCCGTCGTATGCCTTGAGGATCGTGTTCTTGGTTGAAAGATAAACGGGCCAGCCCAGCGACAAGCCGTAATTGAAAGACGCCCGGGCAAAGTCGCGAATCGATTCGTCCAGGTTGTACATCGCCATCGCAACTCCTGCGCCGGGCGAGCGAAAAACCTCGCGCTCCTCGATGCTGCCGTCGTCGCCCTCGAACCGAATCGTCAGTTTTCCCGCCCCGGGAAACCGGAAATCGGTCGCGCGGTACTGGTCGCCGAATGCGTGGCGGCCGACGACGATCGGTTGCGTCCAGCCCGGCACGAGTCTCGGGATATTTGTGCAGATGATCGGCTGGCGGAAGATCACGCCGCCAAGGATGTTGCGGATGGTGCCATTGGGCGAACGCCACATCTTCTTGAGACCAAACTCCTCGACCCTGGCTTCATCCGGTGTGATCGTCGCGCATTTCACACCCACGCCATGCTCCCTGATGGCATGCGCGGCATCAATTGTTACCTGGTCGTCGGTGCGGTCGCGTTCGAGAATTCCGAGATCGAAGTACTTGAGATCGATGTCGAGGTAAGGGAGGATGAGCTTGTTCTTGATGAACTCCCATATGATGCGGGTCATTTCGTCGCCGTCGAGTTCAACGACCGGGTTCTCGACCCTGATTTTCGTCATTCGGAATCTCCAGTTGGCAGTATTCGAGACAGGCACTTAATCGGGACACCGGATCCTTTGCAACCGTTGCTGCATGCGTAGATGGAATTCCGGAACTGCAACACGGATCGGCCAGGTTGAACGGGCTTGACCGAATTCGACGGGCGACTCGCCTCGTTCGGTCCCGATTCCCCGGGTTTGGCTCAATCGCCCGACTTGCCCGGGACTTAGGGACAGCCCATGCCGGTGATTTCGGATCTTGGCCCGTCCCTAATCCGAGGAAAGACAACTGAGGTTTCAGTTGAGCTGCTCCCGTCTCTGCCCCGGAAATTGCGAGCTTGCCAGGCTTGTTGGCGGCATTGACGAATGAAGTCTGGCCGTGCCGGTTGTTGACATCGCACAGGACGCCGGCGTCCCTTATCTGGTGGAGTTCAAAGGGACAGGCGTCTGTTTCTGCCTGACCCACAGTCGACGCGTTGACCAGAATGTCGACCTTGCTGTCGACAGCGGTCAGCGACACCTGAGGCCAGTTGTCGGCAATGCCGGACTTCGCGTTCCTCAGCCTCGTGGGATCAAGATCCGACAGACCCAGGCATGAAATTCCCCGCCCGCAGAGTGCGTCGGCAATCGCGCGGCCGGCACCGCCGCCTGCTCCCAGTATCATCGCCGGCCTCCCTTGAATCAATCCGCCGCGCTCTTCAATGGCGCTGACCATCGCCAGTCCGTCGGTGGCATCGCCTGCAAGCCGGCCGTCGACCTCCCTGCGAATCGGGTTCAGGACACCGAACCGGGCTGCACGATCGGTTGCGCTGCCCACTTCAGAATACACCATGTGTTTGTGTGGAAACGTTATGGAGCATCCGGGAAAGCTCCGGCTTGCGCGCAAGACCGACAAGAACTGGAGAACCGCTTCGGTATCAAGTTAAAGCGCAATCATACGGCAGTCGACGTTGTGGATTTCGAACCAGTTGTTGAACGCGTGCGGCGAGAACACGTTCCCGACCGGACGACCAATGATTGGGAAGACCCTTGTCTTTCCCGTGATTTCCAAATTCCGATCTCCGGGAAGGATTCTCTCTTGACATTTCTATACAATGAAATTGAAAATATTCAATGTTTCTGTGAGAAGGCAGTACAATGATTTTTGGTGGACGAAACAACGAAGATGACACGGTAGTGGCTGTTCTGGCATCGGCTATCCGGCGTGACATTTCCTTCGGAGTGCTCCGCCCGGATCAAAAGATGAAGATAGAGGCATTGCGCCAAAGCTATGGCGGTTCGAACCATACGATGCGCGAGACACTGCGCATGCTTGCAGCCGAGGGGCTCGTCGAAGCCACGAGCCAGCGGGGATTCCGGGTCACATCCGCCACCGAGGACGACCTGCGAGACATATTGTTCATGCGGCTTGAGACGGAGAAGCTCGGATTGAAGCGATCGCTGGAATTTGGCGATGTCAATTGGGAGAGCATGGTTTTGGCCGCGCTTCACGCGCTTGAACGTGCCGAAGAAGAGGTTCAGTTGAACCCGGAAGATACAACTGCGCTCGCTTGGGACGAGCGATGCCGGGAAGCAAGCGAGACGCTGATCTCGGCGTGCGGCTCTCCCAGGCTGCTGGACATGGCACAGAAATTTTTCGGTCAGTCACGCAGGTTTCGTCTCGCGCTTCTACGGGAGGGCCGGCTCGACTTTGCGGCGCGCGCCGGTAGGCGGGAAAGGCTCAGAGAGGCAATTCTGGCGCGAGACGAAGACAGGGCGGTTGGACTGCTGGAAGAAGACGTTCGGGCAGACATGGGAGCTTGACCCGATCTCGAGAACCTCGACGGAGCAAACAAGTCGAGCAACGAGAAAGGCGGAGGAGAAAATGCGATCTGCAAATCAACGGAGAAACAAATGCAAACTTTGAACAGACGCCAGACGCTTGCAATGATCGGGGCTTCGGCGGCTTCGTCGCTCGCCGCGCCCGTGCTGGGAAAGAATCTAAGGATGCGGGTGGGCGCCCTGCGCTTCACGTCCCATTCGGGTAGCTTCGTTGCGGTTGAGCGGGGTTATTTCGCCGAAGCGGGTCTCGACGTCGAACTGAAGTTCTTCCAGGCGGCTCAGCCTATGGCCGTCGCCATTGCATCGGGCGACATCGACTACGCCGTCACGGCTGTGTCGGGTGGGCTCATTTCCCTGGCCGACAAGGGAGCGATCAAGATCATTGGAGGCGCCCTGTCGGAAGAGCCGGGAATTGACGGGCAAAAGATTCTGGCGTCCGATGCGGCGTTCAAGTCCGGCCTGACATCTCCGGCCCAGCTTGGCGGAAAGACCTTTGGCATGACTACGTCCGGTTCCTCTTTCCACTACATGGGGTCGAAAGTCGCGGCCGCGGAAGGGGTCGAGATGACGTTTCGACCTCTGCAAAAGGTCGGCGCAATCGTGGGTGCGATCAAGTCCGGCTTGATCGACGCGTGGTCGATCGTGCCCCACATCGCCAAGCCTCTTGCCGGTTCGGGCGCCGTACACATCATCGGCAGTATTTCGGATTACCTGCCCAACTACCAGATTACGACCGTCTTTACCTCGACAGGGAATGCACAGGACGAACGGGCAAAAACCGAGGCCTTCCTCTCGGGGTTCACGAGAGGCGTCAGTGACTACAACGCAGCCATGATCGATCGTGCGGGCGGCGATGACGCCGTCAACGAGATGGTCGATCTGATCCACAAGTACGTCTACGCGGATCGACCGCGCGAAAAGGCAGCGCCGTCAATCATCAACGGGACGATGCGCCTGAATGAGAGCGCCAGGCTCAATGTCGCCTCGATCAAGGACCAGTTGTCCTGGTTCCAGTCAACGGGTCTTGTGGATGAGTCCATCACGCTCGATACACTTTTGGACACCAGCTACACGGAGTCCTATGAAGCTTGAGTTTCCTCTTGGCGGCGGCACATCTTCAATGTGCCGCCGCACATACGAGCAAGTTTTGGACATTGGAAAACTCCATGGATATACGGCTTGAGTCCGTACGCCACTCCTATGGCGAAACAGAGGTTCTGCAGGATGTCTCGTTCGACATCCCAGCCGGGCAAATTGCCTGCCTTGTCGGTCCGTCAGGTTGCGGAAAGTCCACGCTGCTCAGGCTCATTGGCGGACTTGAACGCCCGATGCAGGGGCGCGTGCTCCAGATGGGTCATGCCCCGCCGGGAAGCCTGAACCCGCTGACATATATCTTTCAGGATTTCGCGTTGCTTCCATGGAGGACTGTTCGCGGCAATGTGTCTCTCGTCCTTGAAGATCACGGAATTCGCGGTTCCGAAGCCGCCAGGATCATCGGGGATGTCCTTGCAAGGACTAAGCTTGAAGATTTCGCACACACTTTGCCGAAACAACTCTCGGGCGGAATGAAGCAGCGCGTGGGAATTGCCCGCGCGCTCGCGGTCAACCCTGCAGTGATGCTGATGGACGAACCGCTTTCGGCGCTGGATGCGCAGACGCGCGAATTGCTCATGGACGACTTCGTCGCGCTCTGGACGCGTCAACCGTTTACCGCGGTCTACGTCACGCACAACCTCATCGAGGCCGTGCGGCTTGGGCACAAGATTGTCGTCATGTCGCGCCGTCCAGGCCGGGTTCGCGAAATTGTCGAGATCGATCGGCCCCTCGCGGAACGCACTTATGGCGACCCGGAATTGGAGCACGTCCAGAAACATCTCTGGAACCTCATACGCGACGAGGCGCGCGCTGCAGAACAGGAGTTGGTGTATGCGTGACGAAAACGCGTCAAGCACGATTGAAATCAGGTTTCGGGGCGGCGGCTTCGCTCCGCAGTCCCGCCGCTGGGTTGGAGTTCTCGTTTTCGCCGCCGTCATCCTGACCGTCGAATTGGGAACCAAGGCCGGACTGATTTCGGCGCTGACTTTGCCAAAGCCCTCCGATGTTCTGGTCACGTTCCGAGAGCTCTGGGACACAGGCCTGCTCTTCAAGCATCTGAATCCATCCTTGAGCCGTCTCGTCATCGGCGCGGCCCTTGGCGCCAGTGCAGGCATTTCGGTAGGGATTCTCATCGGGCTGTTTTCGTATGTCCGTGCGGGACTCGTTCCGCTCGTGGCCGCGATTTTTCCGATCCCCAAGATTGCGTTGCTGCCTCTGTTCGTGATCTGGTTCGGAATCGATGAGGGCTCGAAGTACGCCCTCATTGCTTTCGGAACGTTCACTCCGACGGTTGTTGCAACCTTCGGCGCTGTCGACAACGTTGACAGATCGCTTGTTCGCATGGGCCAGAGCTTCGGGTTGTCGTGGTTTTCAATTGTTCGAAAGATCGTTCTTCCCGGAGCCATGCCTGGAATTCTGTCTGGCCTGCGCATCAGCCTCGCCATCGCGATAATACTTCTGGTCGCCGCAGAGATGCTCGGCGCCGAGTATGGCATTGGCGCATATATCCTCGAAGCCGGAGCGCTCTATGACCTGGAACGGCTCTTCGCCGGGGTGGTGATTCTTTCGCTTCTCGGCGTGATCGTGAGCGGCGCTATCGGCGCAATCGAAAAACGTCTGTTGGGTTGGCGGACGTGAACGCAGAGCCAGAGTGCGACTACGATGTCATTGTTGCCGGGGAGGTGCAGGTGGCGTTGGTGCCGCACTAGGTGCGGAGAGGGCAAGAGCAAGGGTTCTTTTTGATACAATAGTACGGCTTTCTCGGAGGCGCCGCCACGAGTTCGAAAGCACTGGCGTACTGTGGACTCTTCCTGCAAGGTGAAGTGCCGAAAAAGGCAGTTGGCGGCGTCGCCGATCTTGTCCTTGACGAGGTGCGATCGCTTGGACTTGATTGCGAACCGTTTTGCTCGCCGACGACCAAGAACTGAATAGATTTACCGGAACACGAAGCGGTAAAGCATGCACTGGACAACTTGTTGCCGGAGCACGGGGTTGAGGTTCTGCTGCATTCGCGTGTTGCCGCGGTAGCAAGGACTGCGGAACGGCTTCAATCAGTAACGATTGCAGGAATGGACGGGCGCTTCCGTATGGCCGCCGAAGCATTTGTCGCTGCCGCGGGAGACGCGAACCTTGCACTGATTGCCGGCTCCAATTCCAAACGGGAAGCGGTTCCACCGGACTGCAGGCGGTTTCGTTTCCCATCAGGGTCGGCGGTCGCGACAAGTTGATTCCCTTGGATCGTCAAGAGATTGTTGCGGAGTTCGACGAATACAGCATCAAAGGAGCTTATCCAGCTCCGCGCCGGGATGGAGGAATTTTCGCCGAAGTTCTCATAACGAGCGACATGTGGTGGATGATGTGCGATCACAAGCTAACCGATCTCACGTTGCAGAGCTCTACCCTTGCCGAGAGAACTGCGAGGGCGCCTGCGCGCGAATACGTCGACGTGCTTCGCGAAGGTGTTACTGGTTTCAAAGACGCCTATCTCCCCCAGACCGGACCGCAGATCGGAATTCGGGAAAGCTGTCACCCGCCGGCGCGCCATGAACCGACCGGCGAGGATCTTCTCGCCGGTCGCCGCCGAAGGGTCGGCGTTGCCCGCGCGGCATGGCCGATCGAAGACCACTCGGTGCCTGGCTGTCCTGTTTGCAAGAGCGTCGGGGGAGAGGGGTTCGCCGACATTCCTCTTGACTGCCTCAGGGCCAAGGGACTCGAAAACCCGTATTTCGCCGGGCGCACGATGGGGGCCGATGAAGCAGCCTACGCATCGGTCCGCGTCATGGGTACGGCCTTCGTCACAGGCGAAGCGGCCGGTTGCGTGGCAGAGGCGTTTGCCAGCTGAATGATCGATTGCCGTACACGCACTCTCGGAGTTTTCGAAGGTCGGGGAAACGAACCAAGCCGCCCAATTCACCGAGTTTCCTGACGAACATTCCCTGGAGAAGTTCGTTCGGTCCGAATCGATTCTTCCGGCACGCGGCGGGATGATGCTAGTCTGGCATTCTCTTCTGCAACGCCGACCGGCATGACAAGATGCGACCGCGAATTCAACTGTAAGGAATCGGCGTACTACAGCGCGTTCAACGAAGCGCAGCTTCCGAACCGATTCCGCCTTGACTTGGCAAAGCAGCAATTCGGCAATGCCGTTCAAGAATTTACCGTCCCGACGGTTCGCTGGTTAACCTTGACCAAATGTCGGTGGCGGCAAGGGCGGTTTTAGCTAAATCTCTCGATTGTTTCATTGCAGAGGTGCGGCGAACTCCCTGTGATGTTGATGCATCTGCAAAGATTTTTTTGGATCCACGTACGGGCGCCACAGACAAGCACGGCTGTGACGCGGTGTGCTGAATTGGGCAAAGTGACCATTAGGATGCCTGCAAAGATCATTTCCCGGCTCGGTTAGCCCGCCTTGACGGAGGAAAGAAGGAGGAACTGGTTGCGGACCGCCCCGTCGGTCCACGCCGCCGAATTGCGTGAGTCATGTGCGTGAAGAGCCGGCGCCGGAAGACTCTTCGGGTTGCCGAATGCGTCGGTCAGCGCTGTTGCCTTTCGGAGAGGGCATCAGCATGTGGCGGAGTACTCAAGGACTCTGCCGACAAGCCATCTCCTGCAAGCGAATGTTATGTTTCGACACTTGCTGCAGTCGAACTTCATTGACACGAAACGTCCAAGTTCAATTCGCCTTGGTCCGTTCAGGAATGGGGATTCGAAACCTCATTTGGTCTGCCCGGTTCGGCAAGCGCACCTTGTGCGGGATAGGCGAACGTCAGCGAACCTTGCGCGCTGCGCGAAAATGAAGCTATGCTCTTGGATGGGTTACGGGTCACACGATGGCTTCGGCGCAGGTGTTCCCGTCCTGGTCTGCGCGGCAGGGAGGAATGCAAGATGAAGATGACGTCGCTTGCAGACGTGAGGGCGATCGAAAGCGAGATGGCAGTCGATCAGCGCTGGAATCAGACAACAGTTTACGAAAGACTCCGTGAGACGTGCTTGCGACAACCAGACGGGAAGGCAGTCAGTTTTCAGTTGACTTCGGCGCCTGGCTCCAAGTCAGAAACCCTCACGTGGTCGCAACTCTTGTCGAGCGTGACGCGCGCCGCCAACCTGTTTCGCTCCCTTGGCGTGGGAGATGGCGACGTGATTGCCTATATGCTTCCGACCACGGGCGAGACGCTTGTCACGATGCTCGGAGGCATGACGGCCGGAATCGTGCATCCGATCAATCCGCTCCTGGAGGTGTCCCAGATCGCGTCGCTGCTCAAGGAGACAGGCGCCAAGGTTCTCGTTACGCTCAAGTCATTTCCAAGGTCCGACGTTGCCCAGAAGGCGGCGGCGGCGGTCGTGTTGGCCGACAATGTCGAGGTCGTGGTCGAGGTCGACCTACTCCCGCACCTATCGCTGCCGAAGAGCCTCATCGTTCCACTGATCCGGCCCAGAAACCGTGTCGAGCACTCGGCGCACGTGATGGAATTCGGACGGGCGTTGGCAGGCGCCAACGCCGAATCCCTCGATTTCGAGGAATCCGGCGACGACGGTTACTGTGCCTTCTTCCACACCGGCGGAACCACCGGCATGCCGAAGATCGCGCAGCATCGGCACTCCGGAATTCTCTACAATGGCTGGCTGGCGAGCAACCTTCTCTTTGCCGCAGAGGATGTCGTTCTGTGCCCGTTGCCGCTGTTCCACGTTTTCGCAGCTTACCCGATTTGGGCGGGCTGCATGAGCTCGGGAACGCACATGGTCCTTCCGACACCGCAGGGATACCGCGGCGACGGCGTTTTCGACAATTTCTGGAAGCTCTGCGAGCACTGGAGAGCGTCCTTCATCGTGACGGTTCCCACAGCTGCTGCTGCGCTCATGCAGCGCCCTGTCGATGCCGACATTTCCCGGTTGCAGCTTGCGCTGTGCGGATCCGCACCCATGCCGGTCGAACTCTTCAGGCGGTTCGAGGAGACAACCGGGATCAGTATTCTCGAAGGGTACGGCCTGACCGAAGCGACTTGCCTTGTTTCCGTGAACCCGCCGGGCGGAACTGCGCGCATCGGGTCAGTGGGGCTTCCCTTCCCGTATTCAGAGGTCAAGATTCTGGCGATTGGCGAGGATGCAGCAGCTGCCTGCGAATGCTCCACCGGAGAAGTTGGCGAAATCTGTGTGTCAAACCCTGGCGTGAACGTCGGCGAGACCTACACGGACGAGGCCAGAAACCGGAATCTCTATGCATTGGACAGGTTCCTGCGGACCGGCGATCTGGGTCGGATCGACGAGGACGGGTATCTCTGGATCACCGGGAGGGAAAAGGATCTGATCATTCGCGGCGGCCGGAACATTGATCCGGCCCTGATTGAGGAGGCGCTGGCCACGCATCCCGATGTCGCCTTCGTCGGCGCAGTGGGGCAGCCGGATGCGAAAGCCGGCGAGTTGCCGTGCGCCTACGTGGAGCTTGTGCAAGGCGGCGCCACGAAAGCGGACGATCTCATGGCGCATGCGCGTGAGCATGTGAGCGACAGGTTTGCGGCACCCGTCTATGTCGAAACCTTGGACGAGTTGCCGAAGACTGCCGTCGGCAAGGTCTTCAAGCCGGATCTTCGAAAATTGGCGATCAGCCGTGTTTATGGCGACGCATTGTCAGCTGCCGGAATTCCGGTGCGGGTTGCCGGAGTGTTTGAAGACAGAACACGTGGGCTTGTGGCGCGCATTACGCGTTCCGAAGGCGTGGACGATGCGGCGGTGAGCGCGGTTCTCGGCTCCTACACGAGGCCTTGGACTTGGCACTGAAGGCCTGTAACGAAACAAACAAATCGAAGTGCCATCAGGAGGAATCCGTGTCGGCGCGATGAGTTCGGAGCGCGTGCGTTCTCCAGGCAATTCGACAGTGTCCGGGAGGCATCCCTGCCTGGCTGCGGCGTCTGGCGAACCTGGCCACCGTGCGGACGGCGGATGCCCGCGAAGACCGGATGCCGTGCGCGGACGGGGAGTCCGGGAAACTCCTGCCCGGATCAATGCCTGGTCCGGCCCTCGAACGCCGAATCGACGTCCGGCGCGTCGACCAGCGCGTCAAGCCGGGCATCCATCTGCCCGGGAGAGGCGCCGCGGACCTGCTCGGCGCGCGCGGCAGGCAGGCGGCCGAACTTCCGGCGGGCCAGGCGCAGGAACGTTTCGGCCCTGCCCTCGGCGATGCCCGCGGCCCTTCCCCTTTCCGTCCGGATCCGCGCGGCGGTTCCCATGACCTCCTCCACTTTCTCCGGGTCCGTCCCCGCACGCCGCAGCGCGGCTTCGATGCGCTCCGGCGGCAGGCTGGCCTGCTCGACGGTGCAGGCCGGGCATGCAGCCGCCCGAACCCCGTCTCCGCGACTCCGGCGACCAGCAGGTCGGCCTCGGCGTCGCTGACGTTGTCGCGGAACGCGCGGGCCGGCGCCGGCAGCGCCGCGCGCGCCTCGGCGCTCCGCGACAGCCCCCGCGGCTCGGTCCGGCCGAGATCGTGAACCGCGTGGCGGCCGAAGGACTGCGCGAGATGCTCCAGGCCCTCCGGCGCATGGATCATGTCCCGGACCGAGCGGGGCGCCGTCCACGGCTCGCGCCCGTGGAAGAACACGACCGGGATGACGGGCGGCAGGCCGCCGTCCGTCTCCATGGCCCGGACATCGAGCACGTGCCGGACAAGCTGGAGCGGCGTGCGGCGATCGACCCGGCTTTCATGCTCGGGCAAAGCATGGACGGCCGCCTCGCCGCCGTCCCCGCGGCGGAGGCGGAAGATGGCGCCGGACTGCGTCCTGCTGCCCTCGCCGTCGATGGCCGCCCCCTCGACATGCACCGGCGGGCGTTCGGGGTCGAGCCGGGCGACCACCTCGGGGGGAAGGCATTCGCGCGGCAGCCGGGCGGCGCGGGCGGGGTCGGAGACGAGCAGACGGAAGAGGGCGTCGTGCCGGGCGCGTGGCAGGGCCATGTCCGGGTCTCCCGCGGTTGCGCCGGGCCCGGGCTCCGGCCGCGGTCCTTGCCCCGGATCCGGCGCGTCCGCCAACGCCCTTTCCGCGGCGGCGTCCGCGCGGAGACGGCAATCGATGCAGAGCCGGACGAACGCCGCCCGAAGGCAGGACCAGGGCGCCGCGAATTGCCGAACAAGCGAATCCGTCGCTTCGTGACAGGCCCCGAGGAAGTCCAGCGCCAGCGGATCGAGGAAAGTCAGGCCTGCGTGAACCTTTCGCGCATGACCAGTTGCTCGCGCTCCGAAATCTTCCGGAACATGACATCGGGAACGCTGATCCTGCGGCCTGCAACAAGCCGATCTAGGGCGAGTCCGACATCGACGGGCCAGGAAGGTTCCGGCTCGTCGACGAAAACCGCCTTGATCGCGTCCGAAGCGTCCGGGATGAACGGTTCAGACAAAACGGCGTAGAGCGGCAGCAGATTGAGTGCGAACCGGACGATTGCTGCCGCCCCGGCCTTGTCATGTCGAAGAACCTCCCACGGCGCAGCCGATTGCAGGTATTCATTGCCAGTTGCCCAGATCGCACGGAGTTCCGCCGTCGCCTTCCGGATTTCAATGCGTTCCATGTAGTCTTCATACGCGCCGAGGCGTGCCGAGATTTCGGAGATCACAGCGTTTTCGGCGGTGCCATACGATCCGCCGTCAGGGACCATGCCGCCGAATCTGGAGTCGCAGAACTTGGTGATGCGGCTCACGAAATTGCCGAGGACGTCGGCCAGGTCCTTGTTCGTGTCGGCCCTGAAACTGTCCCACGTGAATTCGCTGTCGGATGTTTCGGGGACATGCTTCAAAAGCCACCATCGCCAGTAGTCCGAGGGCAGCAGCGCCAGCGCCTGATCCATGAATACACCGTGTCCCAGGGATGTGGAGAATTGGCCCCCCTCGTAGTTCAGGAAATTGAAGGATTTAATGAAGTCGACCAGCTTCCAGGGTTCGCCGGAGCCAATGATCGTGGCGGGAAAGGAGAGCGTGTGGAACGGCACGTTGTCCTTGCCCATGAATTGCACGTAACGGACGTCGTCGGCTCCCTTGTCGATTCGCCACCACCTTTCCCAAGCGGCATCGCCGAGGCCATGGGCGTCGGCCCATTCCGCAGTCGCCGCTATGTATGCGATGGGAGCATCGAACCACACGTAGAAGACCTTGTCTTCCATGCCGGGCCATTCTTCCTGACCGCGCCTTACCGGGATTCCCCAATCGAGGTCACGGGTGATTCCCCGGTCCTGCAACCCGTCGCCATCGTTTAGCCACTTCCGTGCGATCGACGTCGTAAGCACCGGCCAGTCCGTCTTGGCATCGATCCAGTCGGAGAGCGCGCCCCTGAGCGTTGATTGGCGGAGGTGCAAGTGCTTGGTCTGCCGCACCTCCAGGTCGGTGGCGCCGGTCCGCGCCGACCTAGGATTGATCAGGTCGACCGGGTCAAGTTGTTTCGTGCAGTTTTCGCACTGGTCCCCGCGCGCGTTCTCGTATCCGCACTCCGGACATTTGCCCTTGATGTAGCGGTCCGGAAGGAACCTCCCGTCCCGGGGCGAATAGACCTGCTCTTCAACGACTTCACGAATCAACCCGTTGTCCGCGAGCTGGCCGGCGAAGTGCTGCGTGAGGTGGTGGTTGCGAGCCGAAGAGGATCGCCCGAAATGATCGAACGAGAGCCGGAATCCCTTGGCGAGGTCGGCTTGCACGTTGTGCATCCAGGCACAGTATTCAGCGATCGGCATACCGGCTTCCTCCGCAGCCAGTTCTGCGGGGGTGCCGTGTTCGTCTGTCGCGCAGATGAACATCACCTCGTGCCCCCGGGCACGGCAGTAACGGGCGTAGACGTCGGACGGCAACTGGCTGCCCACGAGATTGCCGAGATGCTTGACACCGTTGATGTAGGGAATCGCGGATGTAATGAGAGTGCGCGCCATGTATTCCCCCCTTGTGGTCGGCCCGTGTATCGCAGGTTGGCCGAAATCTCCAGACAATCCAGAAGTTGCGCGGCAAGTCCGAACCGGTGCCATTGCGCGAAGGCGGGGAACGCGCCGAGTCTCGACCGGTTTTGCCCGGACTGCCGCATGGTCTCGGGAAAGAATTGCACCGGATCGACAACCGGCGGTTCAAACAGTTGAACTCGCCCGGCAGCCCCCGCGATGCCTTTGCGAGACGCCGCGATCCGCCGGACGCTTCCGCGATCCGGCAGTTCCTGGAGGGCGCGGCCGTGCCGGGAAACTCGTGAAGAGCCTTCGCTCGGGCGAGGCGGAACCCGACGGATCGGGGCTTTCGGCCGTTGAAGCCGAAAAGTCCGTTCCCGGAGGGATGTCGCCTCGGCTCGGCTGCTGGAAAACCAGTTGGCCGTGCGATCCGCTTGCAAGCAGTGACTCGGCGGCCGGGCGAGTGTCGGCGATAGCATCGAGGACGATTTGCGGGAATGTCCACCGCGAATGCGGGTTTGCGCGAATGTGCCGGTCTTCCGGGAGTGGCCTGCAGCCCTTGCTTGGTCGCGCTTGCCCTGCGGCCTTGAAGTCGGTACCGGGTTACGTGTGCAAACGAACCGGAGGCGGGAATGTTCACGGGAATCGTCGAAGAGATCGGCCGGGTTGTGCGCGTGGAACTGCGCGGCGACAAGCGCGTCAGGATTTCGATGCCCTGGGATCCCGAAGCGATCGACATCGGTTCGTCCGTCAGCTGCGACGGCATCTGCCTGACTGTCGTTGATCGCGGCGGCGATTCCGGGGGAAACTGGTTCGAGGTGGATCTGTCGGCGGAAACGGTTTCGCGAACCGTCAACGCGTCGAAGTCGCAGGCGTGGGTGGCGGGAAGCCGTATCAATCTTGAACGGGCGCTGAAGGTTGGGGACGAGCTCGGGGGCCATATCGTGTCGGGCCATGTCGACGGAGTTGCCTCTGTCAGTGACATTCGGGATGAAGGCGATAGTCTGAAGATGACGTTCGATGCCGCCCCGGAACTTGTCCGGTTTATCGCTCCGAAAGGATCAATCTGCCTGAACGGAACTTCACTCACGGTCAACTGGGTCGGAAATGCATGTTTCGGCGTGAATCTCATCCCCCATACGCTTGCGGTGACCACTTGGAGTGACATCGCCCAGGGCGACGATGTCAATGTGGAGGTTGATCTCATCGCGCGATATGTCGCCCAGCTTCTAGAAGCGCGGCAGGACAGATGAACAGCAGCGACAGCGTTTTCCGGGATGCGATTTCCTCGATCGAGGAGGTCATAGAGGATGCGCGCAATGGCCGCATGTTCATCCTGATCGACCACGAAAGCCGGGAAAACGAGGGAGACCTGGTCATTCCGGCGCAGATGGCAACGCCTGATGCCATCAATTTCATGGCCACACACGGCCGTGGACTGATCTGCCTTTCATTGACCGGCGAAAGGCTGGACTCCCTTGGACTGCCCATGATGTCCGCCTCGAACTCGTCCAGGCACGAAACCGCATTCACGGTTTCGATCGAGGCGCGGGAAGGCGTGACCACCGGGATTTCGGCGCATGATCGCGCTCGAACGATTGCCGTGGCGATCGATGCGACTTCAGGCCCGCAGGACATTGCGACGCCCGGGCACGTGTTTCCGATCCGGGCGCGGGAGGGAGGAGTGCTTGTTCGCGCCGGACACACGGAGGCGGCCGTAGACGTGTCGCGTCTCGCCGGCCTGAACCCGTCGGGCGTCATCTGCGAAGTGATGAATGCCGACGGAACCATGGCCCGGCTGCCCGACCTTGTCGCTTTTGCGCAGCGCCACGCCCTCAGGATCGGCACGATTTCCGATCTCATCGCCTTTCGCCTCAAGTACGATAATCTGGTCCGCGAGAGCGCGGTAAGGGCAGTGACCTCGGAATTCGGCGGCGAGTGGATGTTGAGGATATTCGAGGATGACGCGGGTGGTGCCGAACATATCGCGTTGATTAAGGGAAACATCTCTTCGGGCGCACCGGTCCTCGTTCGCATGCATGTCGCAAATCCGCTGGACGACCTGCTGGCGCTGACGCCTGGGCGGGCGCACCAGCTTGAAGATTCCATGGACGCGATCGCCGGAGAGGGTTGCGGCGTTGTTGTCGTTCTAAGGGACATGTCGGACAAGCTGGACCTTTCGGGCAGCGCGAGTCCTCAGACGTTGCGACGCTACGGGCTAGGTGCGCAGATCCTGAACACTCTCGGGGTGCGTGAAATGATTCTTCTGACCAACTCGCCGATAACGAAGGTTGTCGGGCTCGACGGCTATGGCTTGCGCATCGTCGAGACGCGTCCGATTCCGGAAAGGGCGTCCTGAATTGACGGATTCCGGACGCGTCGGTCGGGGCGAACCGTCGGGCATTCCGGGCGGGGCGCCGCACATTTTGATCTTGTCGGCGCCGTTTTACCGGGAAATTTCGGACGCCCTTTGCAAAGGCGCAAAGGCGGCGCTTGAGCGCGGGGGCGCAACTTGGGAGCTGGCCGAAGTACCGGGAGCGCTCGAAGTCCCTACTGCAATCAGACTTGCCTCCGCTTCAGGCCGCTTTGACGGATTCGTCGCGCTCGGTTGCGTCATTCGCGGCGAGACGACGCACTATGAAACCGTCGCTGCAGACAGTTCCCGGGGACTTCTGCTGCTCGGCGTGGACGGATTTTGCATCGGCAACGGCATTCTGACCGTCGAGAATCGGGAGCAGGCTCTCGTGAGGGCAGATCCTGCACGGAGCGACAAGGGCGGAGCCGCGGCAGTGGCGGCGCTGGAACTGGTTGCGCTCGCTCGCCGATACGCCGACTCCGGCAAACACATCGGTTTCAGGCCCCCCGGGGGCAGGTCTGGCGTTCAGGGCCCGAGCGACTTTGGGCAGGGACGGAAATAGGCGGGCCGGGAAGGCGATCGCCCGGCTCAGGGCGGTCCAGGCGCTCTTTCAGATGGAGGCCAGCGGCGCTTCCCTCGAAAGGACCCGCGGAGACTTCACCGAGACCGCTTTCGCGGACACGGCGGACGGCATCGAGTCCGCTTCGGCGGACATGCAGCATTTCGGTTGCCTGTTGGCGGAAGCAGTCGACAGCCAGCCGCGCATCGACCAGATGACCGACCGGGCTCTGGTCGAAAAATGGCCGATTGGCCGAATCGACCCTACCTTGCGAGCGATCTTTCGCGCTGCGGGTGCGGAGTTGCTGCTGTCGGAAGTGCCGCCGCGGGTCACGATCAGTGAATTCGTCGACGTCGCGAAGGCCTTTTTCCCAGCGAGTCGGGAGCCTGCATTCGTGAATGCGGTTCTTGATCACATGGCGCGGGAGCTGTTTCCGATACGTTCAGATTGAATGTCGGGGCCACGAGCGATGCCGCCCGCCGCGGGCCTGGCATCATGCGTCGAAGGCAGTTTCCGAAACCCAGATGCTCATCGTGTCGCCGCCGACGGAGCGAGAGGACTCGAGCCGCCATCGGGGGGCCATGGACAGCGCTTCGGGCCCGATGTCGCCGAAACTCGGTTTCCCCTCCTTCCCGATGTGCAGGCCTGCCGAAAAAAGAAGCATCCGGTCGACAAGTTTCGCGTCAAGCAGGCTGGCTGCGAGTCGTCCGCCGCCCTCGCAGAGAATCCGAGTCAGCCCAAGGCTCGCAAGCGCCGCCATGGCGCATTTCGCGTCCGCTAGGCCGGACGCCGTCCGATCAACCTCGATTGTCCTGGCGCCGGCGCCTTGCCAGTTCGCGACCGCAAGCGCCTTGGCTTCGGACGTATGGACGGCGAAGACCCGGCTTGTCCTCGCCGCCTGGCCAAGTCGCGACGACACGTGTGTCCGCAGCGCGCTATCGAAGAAGATCTTGGCTGGCTCGTTTCCGCGTAAACCGCGGATGCGCACAGTAAGGTCCGGATCGTCGGCCGCGATTGTGCCGCGGCCGACAAGGACGGCGTCATGCCGGAGTCGTTCCATGTGCACGTGCCTGCGCGCCGCGCTTCCGGTGATCCACCGGCTTTCGCCTGTCGCTGTGGCCAGCCTACCATCGAGAGAGGTCGCAAGCTTCAGTGTCAAGCTTGGCCGCGCGCGCTCGACCCTGGAAAGGTATCCCGCGTGCGCCGCCCTCGCTTCCCGTTGCAGCACTCCGGTCGACACGGAAACGCCCGCTTGTTCGAGTTCCCGGTGCCCGCGGCCAGAGACGCGCTGGTCCGGGTCGGAGATGGGCGTTACGACTCGCGCGACGCCGGCGGCGATCAGCGCGCGCGAGCAGGGAGGAGTCCTTCCGTGGTGCGCGCATGGTTCAAGGGAGACGTAAGCAGTGGCACCCCTGGCGCCTTCGCCTGCTTCGGCGATCGCGGCCGTTTCCGCATGGGGCTTGCCCTCCGCGCCCGTCCATCCGCGTCCCGTTACGCGTCCGTTGCGTACGAGGACGCAGCCGACGCCCGGCCCGGGCCAAACACGTCCGAGGTTCCGATTTCCCAGTGCGATGGCGACATGCATCCAGCGCTCGTCTTCCTGACGAGGGTCCACGTCAGCCGTCTTCGGAGTCTTTCGCTGGGCGCAATTCGTTGACGAAGTCTTCAAAATCGTCGGCTGCCTGGAAGTTTTTGTAGACGCTGGCGAACCGGACGTATGCGACTGTGTCGATGCGGGCGAGTGAATTCATCACGATCTGTCCGATCTTCTCGGACTCGACGGTGGCCTCTCCCGTACTTTCGAGCCGCCGGACAATGCCGGAAATCATCTTGTCGACCCTTTCCGACTCGACCGCTCTCTTGCGCAGCGCGATGCGAACGGAGCGTTCAAGCTTGTCCCGGTCGAAGTCCTCGCGCTTGCCGGTCTTCTTGATGACGACAAGATCCCGAAGCTGCACGCGTTCGTAGGTCGTAAATCTTCCGCCGCAGGACGGGCAGAACCTGCGCCGGCGGATCGCCGTGTGATCTTCCGCCGGACGCGAATCCTTGACCTGTGTTTCAGTGTCGCCGCAAAACGGACATCTCATGTCAGCGTCCCCTAGTTCACGTCGGGAAAAATCTCCCTCGCTAAATCAGTATGACCTATTCCACACGCTGTGTATAGGTCGGATTCACGCCCAAGATGAAGTGTGGCGACGGGTCTCGCCTTCGGGCGCTCTCGGTCTCGACCTGCCAACGTTCAGCCGGACGCGGGCAGCACTTCGAGCAGGGTTGCAGTGCCGTCTTTCCGGATCGGCCTTCCTTTCCGGCTGCCCGAATTGGGCGGAACCCGCGCGGCGCGGTCGCGAGCCCGGCATCGTCGATTCATCACTGCTCGAGGAATGCCCTTAGCCGTCTGCTCCGGCTCGGGTGCTTCAGCTTGCGCAGGGCCTTCGCTTCGATCTGTCGGATGCGCTCCCTCGTGACGCTGAACTGCTGTCCGACCTCCTCCAGCGTGTGGTCCGTGTTCATTCCGATTCCGAACCGCATGCGCAGAACCCGCTCTTCGCGCGGCGTGAGCGACGCAAGCACCCGCGTCGTCGTTTCCTTGAGATTGCCTTGAATTGCGCTGTCGAGGGGCAGGATCGCATTCTTGTCTTCGATGAAGTCGCCGAGCTGGCTGTCTTCCTCGTCTCCGATCGGCGTTTCGAGGGAAATCGGCTCCTTCGCGATCTTCATCACCTTGCGAACCTTGTCGAGCGGCATCTGAAGCTTTTCGGCGAGTTCCTCGGGCGTTGGTTCCCTGCCGATTTCATGCAGCATCTGACGTCCTGTCCGGACCATCTTGTTGATCGTCTCGATCATGTGGACGGGAATCCGGATCGTGCGCGCCTGGTCCGCAATCGATCTGGTGATCGCCTGCCTGATCCACCAAGTCGCGTAGGTGGAAAACTTGTAGCCGCGGCGATACTCGAACTTGTCGACCGCCTTCATCAGCCCGATATTGCCTTCCTGGATCAGGTCGAGGAACTGCAAGCCCCGGTTCGTGTACTTCTTGGCAATCGAGATGACGAGGCGGAGGTTGGCTTCAACCATTTCCTTCTCGGCGAGCCGGGCTTCTTCCTCGCCCTTTTGAACCTGACGTATGATGCGCCGGAATTCGGGAATGTCCACGCCGACATACATGCTGATCTCCGCCATCTTTTCGCGGATTTCCGAAGCCTTGCCGGCATATTTCTCCGTGAATGTCGCCCAACCCCGGCCGGGCTTTCCGGCAATCCTGTCAAACCAGTTCGGATCCAGTTCCGAACCTATGTATGCTTCGTTGAACTCGCGCCTCATGATCCTGGACCGGTCGGCGAGCCGGACCATGTTGCTGTCATGCTTGGTGATCCGCCTGTTGATTCCGTAGAGCTGGTCGACAAGCGCGTCTATCCGGTTGTTGTGGAGGTGCAGCGAATTCACGAGACCGACGATCGAGGACCGAAGCCTCTGGTACCGTTTCTCGCGTGCGACCGAGAATGTCTGGGCCCGGTCCAAAGTCGCGGAAATCCTGTCTTCCTGCATGTCCGTGAGCTGGCTGTATTTCCGGGCGATCTGCGCCAGGGTGTCCAGCACCTTCGGGGTCAGCGTCGCTTCCATCGCCGCCAGCGACAGGTTGATCTGGTTTTCCTCTTCGTTGTCGTCTTCCTGTTGACCTTCGCCGGCAGAGCCGTCCGTCCCCGAATTGGCCGACCGTTCGCTGCTTTCGGCAGCCGGTTCGTTCAAACCGCTGTAAGTGCGTTCCAGATCGATGACGTCGCGCAGCAGGATGCTTTCTTCGAGAAGCTCCTTGCGCCAGATCGTGATTGCGCGAAACGTCAGCGGACTCTCGCAGAGGCCCGCAATCATCGTGTTGCGACCCGCCTCGATTCGCTTTGCGATCGCAATTTCGCCTTCCCGCGAAAGAAGCTCGACGGAACCCATCTCGCGCAGATACATTCGAACCGGATCGTCCGTGCGGTCAAGGGTCTCCGTTGCCGGTGTCGCGACCGCTACATCCTTGTTGGCGGTGTTGACGACTGCGACTTCCCGCCCGCCTTCTTCTTCCGTCTCCTCCTCCTCGATGATGTTGACGCCCATTTCGGACAACATCGACATGACGTCCTCGATCTGCTCGGATGAGACTTGGTCCAGTGGCAGCATCTCGTTGAGTTCGTCGTAGGTGATGTAGCCGCGCGCGCGGGCGTCCGCGATCATCTTCTTGACCGCAGCCTGGCTCGTTTCGATCATCGGATTGGACGTATCCTGCTGGTCGACCCGCGGCTGCGTATCAGCTTCCTTTTGCACCATCTGGACTTCCTTGAACTGACCGGCACGGGATCGCTTCAGGGCAACCGCCCACGCTGTATGCGCGCCAAGCCGAACTTCCGCCTGGCCCGCCCCCGACAAACCCTTGTCTTCTCCGTACGTTCCGCTCACGCACGAAATCCCGTCGGTGACCGTCAGGCGCGGTGTCCGCGCGCGCAATCGGACGGCATCGGGGCGTCAGGACTTTTGCGTTGTCTCCGTCACGCGTTTTTTCTTTTCCCATATCTGATTGTCGATGTAGGATTGCAACTGCTCGGAAAGATTTTTTTCCTCTTCTTCCTGGCTTGTCTCGGCCGTGGCGGTTTTCAGCGCGATTTCGAGATCTTGCCGCGCCTGCCTCACGCGCCACGTCAGACTCTCGTCCGCCCTTTCGACAATGTCCCGTTCCGCGTCCCTGACTTCCCGTTCCATGCCGGTCTCGGCAAGATGCACGTTCAGCACCTCCTCGAGCGTCTGTGCCACGCGTGACCGATCCGCCTTTTCCGACAGGAAGGGGTGATGGCGAACCCCGGATTCCCTTCGCAGAACGTCGATGGGATCGAATCCGAGTTCGACCTCGAGAGCGATGCGGAACTTTGCGGGATCGACGTTCTCCGCAGAAACGCGCGCGAGCACGCGAAGCAGTTTCGCGTGAATCTCCTTGAGGCCGGTGGTCGTGACCGGACAGGTCTCGAGCCTGGCCTCCTGGCTTGCAGCCGCTTCGGGGTTCAGGATGGCGGCTGTGAGAAGGACGGCTTCGCGCTTTCTCCACCGTGGCGCAACCCGCGACGGTGTCGAACCCGCAAGCGGTGAAGTCCGGGTTCCTGCGGTCGGCTGGTAACCCTGACCGGTTGCGGGACCGGCGCCCTTCCCGGATTCGCGCTTGCCCGGGGAATGCCCGAACAGGCTGCGCTTCCGACTGGCGAAATCTGCCAGGTAGAGCCTTCGAAGTTCGTCGCTTCCGATTCTCCTGATCGCCGCCCCGAGCGCCGCATCGAGCGCGGCGCGGCGTTCCGGACTGTCGAAGACCCTTCCCGCCGTCTCGCGCTGCCAAAGGAGGTCCGCCATCGGCTGGCTTCTGTCGAGCCGGTCGAGCATCGCCTCCACGCCGTGGTCCCGGATCAGGTCGTCCGGGTCGGAACCGTCCGGCAGCATGGAGAATCGCAGGGACTTTCCGGCTTCGATAAGCGGAAATGCGGTTTCCATCACTCGCAGGGCCGCTCGTCTGCCGGCCTCGTCCCCGTCGAGCGCGATGACCGGTTCGGAGGAGATGCGCCATGCAAGCAGAAGTTGCGCGGCGGTTATCGCGGTCCCGAGGGGGGCGACAGCGTGGGGTATTCCGGCGGATACGAGCGCCACCACATCCATGTAACCCTCCGCTATCACAAGTTTTCCGGTCTTGCCCGCGGCTTCCCTGGCGGGGCCGACATTGTAAAGGGTCCGGCCCTTTTCAAAAAGCAAGGTCTCGGGCGAATTCAGATACTTGGCTCGCGCGTTCGGGTTCATGGCCCGGGCTCCGAATGCAATGCAGCGGCCCCGCAGGTCGCGAATCGGGAACATGATCCGGTTGCGAAACCGGTCGTACGGATGCCCGCCGCCGTCGGGGCGGACGACCAGCCCGGCGTCGAAAATTTCCGCTTCCCCGACCCCCTTCTTTGTCAGTTGCTGAAAGAGGGATTGGCCTCCCTGCGACGCGAAACCGATTTCGAACCGGTCAAGGATGTCCTGTCCATGGCCGCGCCCTTCCATGTAGGCGCGTGCTTCGGCTGCACGTCTCGTCTGCATCTCCAGCCGGTAGAAGGCGAGCGCAAGTTCCATGACTTCCGCAAGAACGCTGCGTCGGTCCGCCTTTTCCTTTTCGGCGGGCGATGCGGCCGGAACCTCCATGCCGGCTTCGCGTGCAAGGGTTGCGACCGCCTCCATGAATCCCATGTTCCCCGTTTCGCGGAGGAACTTGATGGCGTCTCCCTTGCTGCCGCAGCCGAAGCAGATGTAGAATCCCTTTCGGTCATCGACCTTGAAAGACGGCGTCTTTTCCTGGTGGAACGGGCAAAGGGCCCAGTATTCGCCCTTGGCCCTATTGGACTTCTTCGGATCCCAGGAGAGCTTCCGGCCAACGACTTCCGCAATCGACACGCGTTCCGACAGCTCTTTCAGGAATCCGTCTGGAAGGTTCATGTCGCTTCGCGGTCCTCGGGGACCGGCATCGTCACCGGCCCAGTTCGGGAAACTCCGGGCGCGACAGGCGGGTTGCTGGCGCCAGCGCGGCTATTGTCCGACCGCTATGCTTTGCAGCAGTTCCTGGCCGGACGCGTCGAATATAAGGATTTCCCCGCTCGTCGTCACCACCGCAATCCAGCCGTCTCCACGCGTGACCGCCGTTGGAACCATTCCTTCGGGCACATTGATTGCGTCGGGAAAGTCATGCGCCGGTTTCAGGTTGGTCACCTGAATGATAAGGAAGGCGGCAATGGCGATAAATCCAACGATCATGACCAGCAGGAGCGCGGTCACCAGGCGGCGAAGCAGCCTCAGGTTGGGAGGCTCCCGGTAGTCGCCGTCGTGATCGCTCATCGCACACTCCATCGGGTTTGAAGTGCATATGCCCGGCCACGACGGGAAAACAATATCCTTCAGGTTGCCGGAAGCCACACCGTCCCGACTTGATAAGGCCTTGGCCGAGAATGCGCCAGAAGGGTTGGGACTTTCCCGGACGCGTATCGGCAAGCTGATTCGCGAGGGTGCCGTCAGACGGGGCAGGTCGGAGGTCGTGACCGACCCCGCCGCCAGATGCGCCCCTGGCGAAGAATGGTTCATGGAGTACTCGGAACCGCCGGCGCCGAATGCCGAGGCCCAGGACATTCCGATAAACGTCGTCTACGAGGACGCGGATGTCCTCGTGGTCGACAAGCCTGCGGGAATGGCGGTGCACCCGGCGCCGGGATCCATGGACGGAACGCTCCTGAACGCCGTCCTGCACCGCTGCGGCGGGAACGCTCTCCACGACACAGGCGATCAGCTGCGTCCCGGAGTCGTCCATCGCATCGACAAGAATACCACCGGGCTGCTCGTGATGGCGAAGTCCTGCGCGGCCCATCACGGGCTGGCGGAACAGTTCGCGCGCCACAGCGTCGAACGCACCTATGTAGCGTTCTGTCACGGTGCTCCGGATCGCGGGGACCCGCGCCTCCGCGGCGTCAGAGGGGTCGAAATGGAGGACGACGGCGTGGTCCGGATCGATACCGGGATCGCGCGCCACCGAACCGACCGAAAAAGGATGGCCGCCGTTGTCTCGGGCGGGCGCCGCGCAGTCACCCGGTTCCGAGTAGACCGGTCGTTCCTCATGGGAGGCAGGACAGTCGCCGCCAGGGTCGTCTGCTGGCTCGAGACGGGAAGGACCCATCAGATCAGGGTGCATCTTTGCCATGTCGGCCACGCGATCATCGGCGACATGGTGTATGGCGGCGGACGTCGCCTGCCAGTTGCCGGTGCCGGACAACGGCAGGCGGCATCATTCGTGTCGGGGTTCCCGCGGCAGGCGCTTCACGCGGCAACGCTCGGATTCGTTCATCCCCGCAACGGTTCGACGCTGCGGTTTGAAAGCGAACTCCCCGGAGACCTTCTGAGATTGCAGGAGTCGCTGGACGCGCTGTAGCGCAAGTTCCGCGGGAGCTGGCTGTTCCAGCACGTGATCGTGCGATTCCGACACGCGGATGTGCACGCGACGGCAATCGACGGAAGTTTTTGCGGTTCGCAGGACAGCCGCGTTCGGGGAATCGGCAGGCTCAACGGATCTCGACTCGTTCCTCTCGCGAAAACCTGGTTCAGGTTCGCCGCGTTTCGCGACGCGAGCGCTGCCGGTCCCATGGCGGAATCGGGTTGGTGGCATCGCGCACGAACTCGACGAGATGCCGCACGGCGGGCGACGTCTTCCTTTCCGGGAAGGTGGCCTTGATCCACATGCACGGGATGCTGAAGTTCTCAAGCACCCGAATCAGGGAGCCGTTCCTGATGTTCCCTGCGGCCGAGTAACTGGGAGCCAGCGCGATTCCCGCCCCCTTGAGCGCGCCGCCCAGCACAAGCATGTTGTCGTTGGATCCGAAACGGGGGCGTATCTCGATCGAAATCGGTCCGGAATTTGTCTCGAACGACCAGGTATTGCCGGTCAACGAGAAGTTGAGGCAGCTGTGGTAGACAAGGTCCCTCGGATGCTCCGGGGCGCCGCGACTGAGCAGATAGTCCGGCGCGGCGCAAAGAAACCGCTCGAACCGGCAGATTTCCTCGTCCCTCACTGCCGCGAAGGAAAGCGGGAACGCACCGAACGCGAGGTCGAAACCGCTTGTCGCAGGGTCCATTGGCCCGTCCGCAACTGTCACGTCCATGCGGACCCTGGGGTTCGCCATGCAGAAGTCGTGAAGGATGTCGCCGAGAAACGCGTGTCCCATCGCCGACGGGACCTTGATCTTGAGGAATTCCTCGTATTCGGAGCGTTCGCAGAACGAACGAACGAGCTCGTCGACCTCCGACAGGATTCCCTGCGCCTGCCGCAGGCGATGCAGTCCCGGCTCGGTAGGCACGACCGATCGGGTTGATCGCTGAAACAGTCTTGCCGACAGGCCCTCCTCGAGTTGATTGACCCGTTTCGTAACCACGGACGGCGCAACTCCCAGGCTGCGCGCCGCACTGGAGAAACTGCCGCACTCCGCAGTAGCCACGAATGCCTTGAGGCACTTCAGCATGTCCATTGTCTAATCCAATTCACGTTAGATGATCACATAATTTAATGCATTATTTCCAAGAAAAAAGTCTTGTACGCTTCGCGAATGCGGAGGGCCTGCAAGGATCAGGAGAATGTCGTTGCGGACGTGCACGCGCCGGCCTCGCCCGTTTTCGGTTGCTTTGCGACAGGATCCGCTCTCGACGAATCGCGGACCCGCGCGAACCGTATCCAGCGGGATGACGGATTCGGCTTGCGCGCGGCGATGTGCGGCGGGACGCCTGGGGTGGAGCCGATCGGCTCGAATGCCGTCGGATCATTCGCCACGCCTCCAGCTGAACGGAGTGCCTGTGCGGCAGCCGGAATGGCCCGGCGCGACCCCGTCATGACGGAGGCCGCGAATTTCCGGCTCGGACGTGTCGGTTTCTCCACAACATTTGCTCTCATCCTTGCGGCGGAACTGCTGCGCGCCGGCGGTGCGGCGGGCAGGCATTCAGCCGCCGACGCCGCGCCAGCGGGACTTGTCGCGCCGGCCGCCGCGTTGACCGGCGAATTGGTGGGCGAATGCGCGCTTGCCCGGCGGCCGGTCCTTCTTGCATTCGTTCGCAATGAGAAGCCGGCAGGGGAAACATGAGTCGTTCCGGGATAGCGGGGGAATTCGACGTCATCGTGGCCGGCGGCGGTTCTGCCGGGGTGGCGGCTGCCGTCGCAAGCGCGCGCACCGGCGCAAGCACTCTCCTGATCGAACGCTTTGGCTGCCTCGGCGGCGCCGCTGCCATGCGCAGCGTGGTCACGTATTGTGGCCTCTACACGGCAACCGATCCGCCGCGACGCGTCGTCAGGGGCATCGCGGATGAAATCCAGCATGCGCTCAAGTCGAACTCGGCGCTGACAGGGCCCGTCAGGCATCGTGGCGTCTATGTCGTGTTCGAGCCTGAAACCCTCAAGTTCGTACTGGATGATCTTGTATGCCGCGCAGGCGTAACCACCATGTTTGGAGCGCTCGTGTGCAACGCGCGCCGGGCCGACGGCTTGCTGCAAAGTGTGGATGTGGCCGGCCATGGAGGTGTCGCGACCTATCGTTCCAGGGCGTTCGTCGATTGCACCGGCGAGGGCGACCTCTCGGCGTTCAGCGGTTCCGCAACTCGCTATGGAAACGGCGCAGACACCAATCTCGGAACTTTGGGGACACGCTTCGGCGGCATACCGAAGCACGTAACGGTTACGTCCCGCGACATTGCCGACGCGGTGACGGCCGCGGGGTTCCGTGAGGGCGAGACTACCAAGCAGACGAGCGTCGTCGCGCGATTGCCGATATCGGGCGACATGGTGGTCTACCTCGCCTCGGAAGACTACGACCCCCGGGACCGCCTGTCCATGTCGCGCGCCGAGTTCGGAGGACGTCGGCAGGCCCGGAGCTATCTGAAAGCCATACGCCGCATCCGTGGGTGCGAGAACGCATATCTTGCTTTGTCCGGGCCGGAGTTCGGCACGCGCGAGTCCCGGCATCTGGTTTCCCGCCGGCAACTCACATGGCGCGAAATCGAGTCCCGCAAGAAGTTCGGGGATTGCATTGCGCTCGGCGCCTGGGGCGCCGAATGGCATGATCGTCGGACCTTCGACAGCCGTTTCGACCATCCGCCGGAATGCGATCCGTACGATATTCCATTTGGTTGCCTGTGGAGCGCCGACACGGCAAACCTGTTCTGCGCCGGCCGGCTTGCTGACGCCGACAGAAAGGCCGGCGCCGCGATCAGGGTCATGGGGACCGCGTTGGCTACTGGACAGGCTGCGGGGACGGCAGCCGCCCTGGATGCTGCCGGCAGCTGGACAATTCCGGAGTTGAGAGCGCGCCTGATCGATCAAGGCGCAATCCTAGATGCCGCGGACGCATGCTGACTTCGAGGCCGCCCGGCCTGCAACAAATTGATGGCGGATGCGGCCGGGGCGCCTGCATGACGGCGGGGAGATCTCATGCAATACCATCTTAACGGGGTGCGAACGGGGGATCCCGGGCTGGTCGACGCTGCAAAAGTCGATGAAGCCGAAAGTCACGTCGACGTCTTGATTGTCGGCTGCGGTCCGGCGGGACTGACGCTTGCGACGCAGCTTTCCGCGTTCCCGGACATTTCCGTGGCGATTGTCGATCGAAAGTCCGGTCCGCTGGAATACGGGCAGGCCGACGGAATTGCCTGCCGATCGATGGAAATGTTCCGCGCCTTCGGATTTGCGGAAAGGGTTGCGAAGGAGGCCTATCAGGTGAACGAGGTGACGTTCTGGCGGCCAAGCGTCGGCGGAGCCGAAATTCGCCGCGTCGAACGCATACGGGATGTCGAGGATGACGTCTCGGAAATGCCTCATGTCATTCTCAGCCAGGCCCGAGTCCATGAGTTCTTTCTGGAGGCGATGGCAAGGAGCGCGCGCCGCCTCGAACCGCGCTACAACCGCGAGTTGATCCGCCTGAAACGCGGATGTCGGGACGGCGATCCGGTCGAAGCCGGACTGGCATGTCTTGACCGCGGCGACCGGTCTGAAACTGTTTTCGCCCGTTACGTCGTCGGCTGCGACGGCGCGCGCAGCACGGTTCGCAAGTGCATGGGCCTGGAACTGAAGGGCGAGTCCGCGCAACAGCTGTGGGGCGTAATGGACGTGCTCTGCACCACGGACTTTCCTGACATTCGCTTCAAGTGCGCAATTCAGTCGCCCGACCGCGGCAGCCTTCTGATCATTCCGCGCGAAGGCGGCTATCTTGTGCGACTCTACATCGAACTCGACGCACTGCGCGAGGGCGAACGCGCCGCTGACCGCGGCGTCACCGCCGAGGCATTGATCGAAAGGGCGCGGACGATCTTTTCGCCCTATTCTCTGGAGATCAAGGAAATCGCGTGGTGGTCCGCCTACGAGATCGGCCAGCGCGTCTGCGACAGGTTCGACGACCGGTCGGACGGACGCCACCCGCGGATCTTCATTGCGGGCGATGCTTGCCATACGCACTCGCCGAAGGCGGGCCAGGGCATGAACGTCTCGATGGCAGACGCCTTCAACCTGGGCTGGAAACTCGCCGCCGTTCTAAGAGGGCAAGCCGCGGCCGATCTCCTGTACACCTATTCCGATGAACGTCGTGCACAGGCGCAGGAGTTGATCGAATTCGACCGCGAGATGGCGCGGCTCTTTTCCGAAAGATCCGCGTCTGCTGAAAATGCGAACCGGTTCCAGCGATACTTCAGTAAACATCAGCGATACACAGCGGGCGTTGAAACCCGCTACGAACCGTCATTGATTACGCTTGGCGACAGCCAGCAGGAACTCGCGCTCGGACTGGTTGTCGGCATGCGGTTTCACTCTGCCCCCGTGGTTCGCGCCGCTGATGGGCGGTTGATGGAACTCGGTGACTGCCTCGATGCCGACGGGCGCTGGCGTTTGATCGCCTTTGCGCCGCATGGCGATTCCGGGACCGGCGCGGTCTGGAATCTCTGCTCGTTCCTGCAGTCCGGCGGTTCGGGGGATCCTCTTTGCCTTGCCGGACAGGATGAAGACCCTGACAGCGTGATCGACTTCAGGGCAGTTTTCCAGTTGCCGCATCGAAAGCTCAAGCTTGACGAGATGCCCGAACTGCTCCTGCCCCGCAAGGGCCGCTACGGGCTGATCGACTACGAGAAGGTTTTCTGCGCCGACCATGGCAGCGGTCCCGACATCTTCGAAATGCGCGGAATCGATCGCACGAGAGGCGCGCTGGTGATCATTCGGCCGGACCATTTTGTCGCAGCGGTTCTTGCAGTCGGTTCGACTGAAAAATTGACGGGATTTTTCGTTGAGGTTTTCGGGACGCAGCACGACAAACGGACGGCGGCAGCCGGTTATGGGACCGGACATGCAGGTACGCGCCTTCCGTGAACGGATCGGAAGGCCCGATGCTGCCTCTTGCCGGCAATCCGTCCACAAGAGTTGCCCCCTATGCGTGTTCGCCCGCGCGGACGGGCGCAGTCAGGTGCCCTGGATTTCGCCCTGCACCGGTTTCCTCGACCAGGATCAGTACCCGAACGCGCCGAAATCGCTTCTTGAGGTCAGCAAGTTGGCACGTCGACAGTCGGCTGGACCGCGCGTTGAGCGACACCGAGAGGTGTTCGCCAACCTTAACGAGTTCAAAAGGGAAGCGGCTCTTGCAGAGGCGGAATCCGAGAAGCCTTACAATTGTCGAAATCTCTTCACGTGGGTCTCGAACGAAGAATGGCCCATGGAGTGCCCGGCATGCAATTTCAAGGCTTTCTTGGCCGGCATTCAGACTGGCGAAGGCGTCGTCAACACGCAGCTTGACGATTACGCGGTCTTGGAGACCGTAGAGAAGGAGCACTCTGCCGAAAAGTTCAAGTTCCCAGTTTGCAAACTTGCGTTTTGCGGCACCGAAGAACTGGAATACGCAGGTATCGACATCAACCATACACTAAGGTCGAGCGGGAGATGGAGTTCGAACCCGACTACGGCGACGGCTGATCTTCATGTCGGATGGTGCAGCCAAGCATTTCACCGAAATCATCTGCACATTCGGCGAGCCGCTCACGTGCACACGTACACGTAAACCCATACAGATGCCTTGAATACGAAGAGCTCTATTGACGACACTCCCGCGTTCAAGACTCGCCCCTTGGGAAGTCATAAATCCTGAGAACCACTTGTTCCGTTTTTGCGGAGTCAGGATCGACCTCTAGTACTTTGTTCACCAAGTCACCCGGATTGCCGATGCGGTCCAACGCCGCCTGAAAGTACTTCATTTGACCAACCCTACCTGAGCCCGCATGCAGGTAGGTTGACGCAACATAGACCCGCATGCAGCGGCTGGCCAACATAGCATGACGCTTGACAGGCGTTTCCATGTCTCGGCCGGGAATCATCCGAGTTTCGCGTTACGAACGTCCAGTCGTCATCAATGATGGCTTGCATTAGATGATGGTCTTTCCAACCCTTCATGCCTCTCCGTGTGACATGTGCGCTTGCAACGTGTCCAGCTGCCACGGCCATGTCGACCAAAGCGACAGACAAGCACTCGTTGACAAGGAACTTCACAAGTGCTTGCCTTTGTTCAATGTGCGTCCGGCAGGTCGACAACCTTTTCCGAGACAAGACGCCGAAGTTTGGAATCGGCGCGAGGTCGCCCGGTTCGCGGGTGCACCCTGGCGTATAGTACAGATGCTTCAACATCTTCGCGGCTCAAAGCCGGGAAGTCCACCAAAGTGGCGTCAAGACCGTCTGCGGCGCGTGCATCCGCGACTTCGTAGACGCTGATCCGGGTTCCGCGCACGACGGGAATGTCGCCTCTTGTCTCCGAGTCCTCGACGATGCGACAAAACGCATCTTTCAGTTTGTTCAACCCTGCCATCGCCGCGCTTACAGGCTCTCCAAGGGAGATCATGACACAGCCGCTTTCAAACCGCAGGAACCTCGCATACTCGGGCTCGTCGCGAAGGCGGGGCCAGTTCTCCTTGATGAACTTCTCGATCATTCGCATGACTTCCTGCCGCGTGCCTTTGCTCAGCTTGGATCCGTCGGATGCGCCAAAGCTGACCATGGGAACAGCGTAGGCGCGGACTGCGCGGCGTGAGCCGAGCTTGACGCAAGCAGACTTGGGAAGCACGGCATCATCAATCAGTCGGTTGATCTTGCGGGCCGAGACTCCCGTGGCCGCAGCAGCCTCGTTGATCAGAATCGCTTTGCTGGGCGCGATTTCCAGGGTGGTCGAACTTGGCATGTTCAGTTCTCTTAAACGTTTCCGACACTCGGATGAGTTTAACATAGGCCACGCAAAAATGTATTTCAAGGCAATCTCTTGGTTGTAGTCCAATTTGGTTGCTCATGAGTCGACGGCCGACCTTAACAGCCAATCGAGGAAGTCGGGCACGTTGAAGTTCGTGACGCATTCTTGAGCGCCGGCATTGCGTTGGCATCTGTCTCCGACCAGTGAGTACCGGGACGCTGCTGGCCGAGCCGTACCGCTTGCAGCTGCTTTCCGCGATCTCAGATCCAACCTGCATGCCCCGGTCGAGGTATTGGTCGCAGCGAATCCGTTCGATGTCGTTCCGTCAATTCCTGCGGCAGGACTATACCTCCTCGCAGCTGCCGCTGAAGGGCACGAAGTCCCGGATCACCCTGGCGGCCGGCCCGCCTAGAGGTTCGCCTTGGCTCCCGCGAACCGCCAGTCCCGCTATGCCTTGTCCGAGAACATCGCCTTCACCGCATTAACTGTGGTTTTTTGCCAAGCTTTTCGGATGTCATTGGCGACTTCCTCAACTTCCCGTGCAACCCGGGGTTCCATGCCCATCTCACACTCCAACGCCGTCACGAGTGGCGACAGGAGCGGTGCAGCAGGCGAAGCCAGAATCAGCGAATGCATGTCCGCCGGTCCCAATTCGATGCTCAATGCCATCAAGAATTCCAATACGTCTTTCGGGATCGAGTCATGCTCCGCCAAAATCGTGAGGATGCTTTCGATATCCGGCTTGCATGAAGGTCCATGGCCACTCGCCAGCGTGGCCTTCGCCCTGACTATGTGTCCTCGAAGCCGGTTCTCCAAAGACTGCATCAGATCGGTATCGAGCGCCCGTTCGGAGGTTTCGATGGCAGCCACGTACCGGTTGCACCTCAATTCGAGCGCCGCCTTGTCGATTAGCGCAGGTCCAATCATGTTTCGAAGCCAGTCATGCTCGCTCTGTTCAGAGAGGGCAACCGCCTTCTCGAACACAGTCATTGCTTCCTCCAAACGACCGAGATCGCGGAGTGCCAGGCCCTGACCAAAGTGCGCATAAGCGAACGTACCGCTTGCCTCCGACACGTCTATTTTGCCGGATCGCCTTACAGCCTCGTCGAAGGCGAGTAGCGCATCTGCCGGTCGGTTTGTCTCTTGCAACGATAATCCCTGAGCCACAAGAGCCGCCGAGACCGGACCATCGAGGCCCGGAATCTCTCGCTCTCCGAACCGATGCATGACTTCGCGGTAGGCCGCCAAAGCGTCCTCCAACCGACCGAGTTTGCGCAGCGTTTGCCCCTTCTGCGTCAGAGCCATTGCAGCATGCTTGACAAGCACGGGTGCATCGTTTTCCGCGAATCGGCACACTATCTCGTCGAGGATGGAAAGTGCTTGCTCCGGCTGCCCCAACAGCTCAAGTGAGCCTGCCTTATGGAAGAGGGAATTCGCTACCGGTTCCAGAGTGCCGGGCCCGTTTGCGGACTTGAAACGATCCACCACGTCGTCGAAGACGGCTACTGCTTTGTCATGCCGGTTAGACTTCTTCAGTAAATGCCCCTTGCCGAGGAGTGCGGATGCCAACAGATCCAGAAGCTCAGGTGCATCCACATTCCCGTATCGCTGAATGAACTCATTGTATTCAGCCAGTGCTTCATCAATTCGGTCAATCTTTCCAAGCATATGCGCCCTATCGACGAGCGCCTGCGCCGCGATTTCGGGAAACATTGGCGACTCAACTGCCTCGTACCGGCGCAACGCTCCCGCCCAAGTGTCCAGGGCTTCCTCCAACCGACCGAGACCGGCGAGGGCGGTCGCCTTTTGGGCTAGGGCAATTGCCTCCAATTCCGAAAACTCCGGCGTTTCGGTTCTCGCAAAGAACTCCACTGAGTCGTCCCAGGCAGCCAGCGCTTCCTCCTCTAGACCAAGCCGGTCGAGGACGAATCCTCGAAGAAGGCAACAGAAAACAATCAGAAGGAAAGCTTCGGGCGCATCGTTTGACCTGAGTCGCCGCTCCGCCTCACCAAGCGCGTCCAGTGCTTCACTCATCCTGTCGCGTGCAAAGAGCGTGAACCCCTTGAAGAAAAATGCGCCGACGACCTTCTCCGCAAGCGAGGGGAGGTCGCTCTGGCCGAACTGCGTTATCGCCTCGTCGTTGGCGGCCAAAGCGTCATCGGTTCGATCAAGTGCGAGAAGCACAATCCCTTTGCGGATCAGCGCCGCCGCGACCCGGTCCAGCACAGCGGGCAGATTGCTGCTCCCGAAACGATCGAGCACTTGGTCATAGGCGGCCAGCGCTTCCGGCAGCCTGTCCAATCCATCAAATTTGCCGGTGATTCCCATCAAAACGACACTTGAAAGTGCGATTTTGCCGCTATCGCGGACGTTTCGAACCCATTTCGCGAAGTCAGTCCATGCGTTCTCATCAGACCGGCGCAATCCGGCAAGTATGTCTCCCTTGAGAACGAGGGCACTCGCGATCGTTTCAAGCACCTCCGGAGTGTCTGAATTCCCGGATCGGCCAATTGCTTCTTCGCATTTGCAAAGAGCGTCCTCCGTCCGATTCTCGGCGCAAAGCGACACGGCATGATCCAGAAGTGTCCGGGCGGTTTCCCGACCTTCGGTGGTTTTCGCACTTAATTCGATGGAGTCTCTTAATTCTTTAGACAGCGTCGCTCCGACCGCTGCAAACCCTGCTGCCTTCGAGAGACCCTTGCCCCGGGCAAAGTGCTTCGCGTGGTTTCCTGGAACGCCTTTCAGGATTTCTTCCCGGTACGTCGCTAGCTCGGGCGAATCCATCAAATGCACGAGCGCGAGTCGGCGGAGCGAATCCGACTCTGAATCGACTGCGTTTTCGCCGGCGAGGCGAACCCCGAATTCGGCGAGCTCACCGGGCGAATAGAATGCTTCCATAAAATGGACCAGTGCTTCGACCATGGGCTCCGGCCCGCGGGACCGCCGCATCAGGTAGTAGATGTTGTAAAGTCTTTCGGTCAGGTAATACTGTTTGCGCCGGGCGCTGCCGCCCGAAACCTCGACCGCACCACGTTCGCACAAGCGGTTCAAAAGGGCGCTGCACTTGCTTGTGTCGAGCCGGGCCCGACCCGCGATTTCACGCGTTGTCGCCGGCTTCCACAGATCGGCGAGTGCGAGATAGACACGCCGTTCTTGCGTGGGCAGGGCCTCCAGATGGCTTCTGAAATACTCCGTGTGGTCGTCGACCAGGTCGAGCAGTTCCGCCATCAGTTCGGGAAACGAAAGGCCGGCACCGAAGTGCCCGAGGATGGCGATCAGCCGGGGACTGCCCCCGGTCAGAATCTGCAACGGCCGTATGCTGCCCGGATCGCGACGGCGGCCGGACGTCCGTTTCCAGAGAACGGCGCATTCGCCCTCATCCAGAGGGCGCAAGGGGACAATCCGAAACAGGTCGTATAGGGCGCGGTCCGGTTTGTCGATCTCGTCGAAGCGGCTGGTGGCACTCGCCAGAAGGAGTATCCGGGATTCCGTCTGAAGTGTCTGGCGAAGCCGCCATCCCGCGTCCACGTCAGGCATTTGCCCGAACATCGTGCCGATGTTCTCGACTATAACGACCAGCCGCCGCCCCGTGCGGTCCGCGAAGTCCAAGAGGGCACTCAGGCAACGATCCCCGAGTATCTGGTCGTCTAAAACGGTACGAAGGTCGTCGACGGTGCGCCGAAGGTCGGCGGCGTCCTCCCAAGTGGTTGCCTGACCCGCCAGCCGGGACAGGCATTCCAACCAGAATTCGCCCACCATAGAGACTTCGTAGCTCTCCTCCGCAAAAACGACGGGATAGAAGCGGCGAGAGAGGTCGTCATCGCGGCGTATCTCGGCTGCGATCCGGAGCAGCAAGCTGGTCTTGCCGCTGCCGCGTGGGCCGATGACGATACGGTGCGGGTTCGCAGTCCCGTCGCATTCGTGCAGCATCTCGATTGCCGAATCGAACTCCGTCGCCCGGACGCAGAACGACTCAACCAGCTCTTCCTCAGTCAGGAAACCGGGATTGTACTTTCTCGCAGCCGCGGCCAACTTTCCCTCTACTGTTCAGACTCGACGCTGGATGATGGGCACGAAGTGCCGACCGTGCCTGGCATGCCACCAATCCTGAAGCAGGCCGGAGATAAACGTGAAGCCCTCGTCACTCCGCTCCAGATAGCCGTCGTGTTCGAGTTGACGCAGCACTTCTTCCACCGGGATGATGTCCCCTTGGGCTTCTGTGTTTCGCGTCTCGAAATATTCGCGGTAAACAGCGATGGCATCGTCACCAAGGAGTCCTCTGTTGACCGCCGCCTCGGTAAGCAGGTCAAGGGCGATCCGGTATCCGTGATTCCCGAGCGCGGACTTGAGACGGGTCTCGTAGTGGTCGAGGTCCATATGTCCTCTGGCTCCCAGCATGTCGTCCCGGTAAGCAGCCTCCACGTCGTCCAGACTCGCCACACTCCGGCCGGTGCGGCGCAAGTGCTCGTGCAGGCAGTCGAAGAACAGTTGAACATGGTGGGGGATCGGGCACCGCAGCCGGCGGCACATGTCGTTACGGACGATGGCAGTAAGACCGAGGCCGTAGGTTTCCGCCAGCGCGCCAAGGCAGGCGACCGCGGTCTCCCCGTCCCAAGGCTTGAGATCGTATGGAGAAAAAATGTTGGCCTGAGCGCTCAGACCGGCTCGACGCAGGATAGGTTCCAGGCCAACGCTGCCGGAAAGGACCACAATTACACGATCCCGGTGGGTCTGCCCGTTCTTGCGGAGCCAGCTCAAAAACGCGTCAGCCGCCCGTACTCCCTCTGTCGCGACACTCCCTTCACTGCCCCTGAGCAACCGGTCCACGAGGATCGGCAACTCATCGATCGCGAGGACCACCGGACGCTCATTCCCCGCCAGGGCCGCGAAAACCTCGTCACCCCTACGCTGCCAGTTCCCCGGCATCAATTCCGGCACGCAGCTTCACCCGGATGTCGGCAACGTTCAATTCGTCGATCCGATTGCCAACTCCGCGCAGGACATTGTCGAAGCCCGCCGCAATTCGGCGCCGGGCTCCCTGCACGGGCATTGAAGCGGCTCCGATCTCGGCGATCGCGTCGGACACGGTGTTGGCCCCC
>CAXXWA010000036.1:0-90481 GCA_963662815.2 uncultured Amylibacter sp. | reverse complement strand
CCCGACCGAGTGTTCGAACTGGGCTGACAGCGACTTGTCCCTTGTCACCGCGGTCCAGCCGTCGTCTCGGATCCTGGTGTCGGGGCGGCCGGCGTTCACCATGGGTTCGACGGTGAAGAACATGCCTTCCTCCAGCACCTCCCCCGTCCCGGGGCGGCCGAAGTGTAGTACGTTCGGAAGCGCATGAAACACCCGTCCCAACCCGTGGCCGCAGAAGTCCTTTACGACGGAGTAGCGCTTTGAATCGACGTATTTCTGTATTGCCGCGCCAATGTCTCCGAAGGTGTTTTCCGGGGCGGATCCGTTCGAGACCGTACATCAATGCATCATGCGTGACCTGAACGAGGCGCTCAGCCTTCCTGCTCGGCCGGCCGGCAAAGTACATCCTTGAACTGTCCCCGTGCCAGCCGTCCAGGATGCAGGTGATGTCGATGTTCAGGATATCGCCGTTCCGGAGTTTGCGGTCCGACGGGATCCCGTGGCAGACTACATGGTTGATGGAGATGCAGGAGGATTTCGGGTATCCCTTGTAGCCGAGGGTCGCCGGCGTCGCGCCCCGGCTGCACATGAAGTCGTGGCAGAGCCTGTCGAGGTGCTGCGTCTCGACGCCGGGGACCACATGATCCGCTATCATGTCCAGGACATCGGCCGCCAACCTTCCCGCGGCGCGCATCGGTTCGAAGTCGGCCGGGTCGTGCAGAACGATTCCCCGCCGCGTCAGTCTGGGTTTCCGAACATCCTTCATCGGCACCCTCGTCGAAGTCCGCCGCGGCGGCAGGATAGTTGCTCGAAGACCGCCATTCCAGTGTCACGGGCCGCCCTGGGACGCCGGATCCACGGGGAGACGGGAGCCGAGCCTTATGCCCGAGACCGATATGGCAGTGTCGTAGCAAAGCGTCTCGACGCCTGCGGAACGCGCCCTCTCGAACGCCCGAGCATAGGCAGGATCTATGTCTGCGGCAAGCCGGAACGCGGTGCAGTCCATCCGCTGCACGAGATAGAGCATGACGCCGCGGTGGCCGAGCGAGACCATGCCGGCAAGTTCATCGAGATGCTTCGCCCCGCGCGCCGTGACGCTGTCCGGGAACTCCGCCAGACCCTGCTCTCGCGACAGGTGCACGTTCTTCACTTCCACGTAGGCATCCGGCAGGCCGGGTTCCGACAGCAGGAAGTCGACCCGGCTCGATCTTCCGTAGCCGACCTCGCGCCGGATGCTTCCGTAGCCGCGAAGTTCTGCAATGCCCTGGTTCGCAAGCGCCCGGGAAACAAGCCGGTTCGGCAGCCCGGTATCGATTCCCACAAGTTCCCCGTCGTCAAGCTCGACAAGTTTCCAACTGTAACGTAGCTTCCGCTTCGGGTCGTCGTTGGGTTCGAGCCAGACCCGGGATCCGGGCACGGCGAGGCCGAGCATTGATCCGGGATTGGCGCAATGCGCGGTTGTCGTCGAACCGTCGGGCAGGGTGACGTCGGCGAGGAATCGCTTGTACCGCCGAAGAAGAACGCCGGATACGAGTTCGCGGTCGAAGTCCATCCGCTGATCATATGGACTGCGGGGAGGGAACGGCAAGTCTGGATGGAAAACCCGACTGCATCCATGCTGATCATCGGCGACGAAATCCTCTCCGGCCGGACCAGGGACGTCAACCTGAACGTGCTCGCAGGGCACCTCGACGCGGTCGGAATAGACCTTCGTGAGGCGCGGGTCGTGGCCGACCACCGGAACGACATCGTAGCCGCCGTGAGGGAACTTCGTTCAAGGTACGACCACCTGTTCACGAGCGGCGGCATCGGCCCCACTCACGACGACGTGACCGCCGAGGCCGTCGCCGAGGCGCTCGGCGTTCGGATCTCGATCCGTGAAGACGCCGTCGAGGCGCTGGCCGCCAACTACCCGGGAGGCAGGGCGGACCTGAATGCCGCACGCCTCCGAATGGCGCGGATTCCGGAGGGCGCGGCGCTGATTCGCAATCCGGTCTCCGGGGCGCCGGGTTTTTCCGCAGACAACGTCCACGTTCTTGCGGGAGTCCCAATGGTCTTCAGCGCCATGCTGGAGGGGCTGATCGACCGGCTCGACGGCGGAACGGCGACCGAATCCGTTTCCGTCAGGATCCATCGTCCGGAGGGCGACATCGCAGGCCCGCTCGGAGAGATTGCGGCGCGACATCCCGGAGTGTCGATCGGATCCTATCCGTTCTTTTCGGACGGACGGCCCGGAAGCAACATCGTCGTCCGTGGAAGGGACAGCGACCTCGTCGGCCGAGCCTCCGAAAGTGTCCGGAAGCTTGCGGAGCAACTCCGGCAATGAGCGCCGGGAGCCCGGATCCGGAAGACGTGCTGCAGACGCTCGAACGGACCTGGCCCGCGGCCGAGGTTCGCGAAGCCGCCGGCTGGGTCCTGCGGGACGGCCGCGGCGGCGGAAAGCGCGTTTCGTCCGCAACCGCGGCCCGCAACGGGACGACGCCCGACATTTCCCGGGCGGAATCCGTCATGTCCGCAATGGGACAGAAGCCTCTCTTCCTGATTCGCGGCGGCGAAGAGCGGCTCGACGAACTTCTTCACCGGAGGGGATACCGCATCGCCGACCCTGTCGTCGTTTACGCGGCACGGCCGGATTCGCTGGCAAGGCGCGAACCGGAAGGGCCGGATGTGGTCTTCTGCGACGAGCCGCTGCCGGTGCTTGCCGAAATCTGGGCTGCGGGCGACATCGGCCGAGCGCGGCTCAACGTCATGCGCCGGGCCGCCGGAGAGCGATCCTGTCTCCTCGCGCGCCGGCACAACCGGCCAGCCGCGGCCGGTTTCGTAGCGCTTCACGGACGGATCGCGATGGCGCATGCCCTCGAGGTGCGGGCGGCATTCCGCCGCGCCGGCGTGGCGTCAGCGATGATGGCCGCGATGGCGGGGTGGAGCCTGCGGCGCGGAGCGCAGTTCTTGTCCGCAGCCGTCACGCGGGACAACGCGGCCGCCCGCAACCTCTATCGGTCGCTTGGAATGGAGCCCTGCTGCAGATATCACTATCGGCAGAAAGAAGAACGCTGAGGGCATTCCATGACCGAAACTCCCGTTACCGCTCTCGACCTGCCGGCAGTGGATCCATTGCCTGAAGCGACGCGCAGGTATTTCGACATCTGCGAGGAAAAGATCGGCTTCGTGCCGAACGTGCTTCGGGCTTACGCCCACGACATCGAGAAGCTGAACGCGTTCACCGCCATGTACAACGGCCTGATGCTCGCCGAGTGCGGCCTGAGCAAGCTCGAAAGGGAAATGATCGCCGTCGTGGTGTCTTCGATCAACCGCTGCTACTACTGCATTGTCGCCCACGGCGCGGCCGTGAGGCAACTGTCGGGAAATCCCGAGCTCGGGGAGATGCTGGCAATGAACTACCGGGTCGCGCCGCTGTCGGAGCGGGAACGCGCGGGCCCGCTCGGGGAGATGCTGGCAATGAACTACCGGGTCGCGCCGCTGTCGGAGCGGGAACGCGCGATGCTGGACTTTGCCGCGAAGATGACTACGGAAAGCCATCTGATCGAGGAGCGCGACCGGCAGGAACTGCGCGATGCGGGGTTTTCGGACGTGGACATCTGGGACATCGCGGCCGTGGCGGGCTTCTTCAACATGTCGAACCGAATCTCCTCGGCGACGGACAAGCGCCCGAACGCCGAGTACCACGCGTCCTTCCGCTAGCGCCGGCGTCCGCAGCGGCCGTTAGGCTGCGGTGCGGCGGCGGAGGCCTGAAAAAACCGTTTCGTTTCCGGGCGCGGGACGGCGCGGAATCAGCGTTGCGAGCACCAGCGAACCGAACGCCAGACCGGCCGCGACCCAGAAGACCGCGCCCGGCGACACGATCCAAAGGTACCCCAGAACCGCGGGAAGGAACACCGCCGACGTGTGGTTGATGGAGAAGGACACGGCGGCCGTCGCGGCGATGTCCTCGGCATCGGCGATCTTCTGGAAATAGGTCTTCAGCGCGAACGCAAGCGCGAACAGCAGGTGATCGAGCACGTAAAGGACGCCGGCAACGATGACCCCCCAGCCGAAGTAGTAGATTCCGCCGTAGGCAAGAAACACGCCCGTCAGGCCGGCGTACTCGAAGAGCAGTGCCCGCCTCTCCCCGAATCGCGCAACCGCCTTCCCCATCAGGGGCGCGAACAGCATGTTGGCCACGAAGTTAATCAGGAACAGGGCCGTAACCTCGTGAACTTCGAGTCCGAATCGTTCGACCATCATGAAGGCGGCGAACACGACGAAGATCTGCCGGCGCGCGCCGGACATGAACTGCAGGGCGTAGTAGAGCCAGTACCGGGACTTCAGGACCATCTGCCGACGCTGTTCGGCCGGCACCTCGTACTGCGGGTATGCGAGCAGGCAGAACAGCGCGATCAGCACCGTCGCGCCTCCTGCGGCGAGGTATACGGAGTCGTAGGTGAACCCCAGTGCCTTCCATCCCGCCACGAGAACGCCGTATGCAAGCAGCGACGCTGCGGAACCGATTGCCACGATCCAGCCGAGCACCTGCGGCGCCCTTTCCTTGCTAACCCACTGCAGTTGCAGGGACTGGTTCACGGTTTCGAAGTAGTGGAAGCCGATCGAGCTGATGAGCGTCGTCATCAAGAGGCCTTCGAAGCCGGGAAACCGCGCAACCACCGCGGTCGCCGCACCCAGCGTGGCGAGCGCAACCAGCCCGAGCACCTGCTCGCGGATGAAGATCAGCAGGATGATGACGCCGACTGCGAGGAAGCCGGGGATCTCGCGCACCGTGTGCAGCCAGCCGATGCCGACGCCGTCAAGCCCGGCGATCTCGACGACGAAATTGTTGAGAAGCGCGGACCACGTGGAAAACGCCAGAGGCATTGCCGCAGCCATGAGAAACAGCAGGATGATCGGCCGCTGCCAAAGCGGCAAGGATTTCGCGTCACCGAGCGGTACTTTTCGGAATGGCATGACAGAGCCCATTTGCAGCCTTTATTTCCGATGACGCCCGGCGGCGAGCGAATTCCGCCCGGGGAACCGCATTTCGGCATGCCGCCGACCCCGAACTGGTTCTTGAAAGTCGGGGACCGGGACCGTATATGGGACGCCAAAGCGGCAGGACTGGCCTCCACCCCCAGACCTCCACCGGAAGATCGCAACGGGCCGCGGGCCCCTTTTTTTTGCCTGAACGACATGCAGGATCTGATCGCGAAGACAGCGGCGGAAAAGCGCCTAGCAGGAATTGCCTCGTCCGTGGTCGAAGGCATGGGCTTCGAGCTGATCCGCGTTCGCCTGATGTCGGGCTCCGGAACGCGGCTCCAGATCATGGCCGACCGAAGGGACGGCGGGATCGACATCGACGACTGCGCGTCCATCTCCGCCGCGCTCTCCGCAGTCCTCGATGTCGAGGATCCGCTTTCCGGCAACTATGTCCTTGAAGTGTCGAGCCCCGGAATCAACCGGCCGCTGACCCGCGTCGCGGATTTCGAGGACTGGCGCGATCACTCCGCGAAGCTGGAAACCAGCGTGGCCATTGACGGGAGAAAGCGATTCAAGGGCACGCTTCTCGGCATCGAGGGCGACGAGATTCTCATTGAGATCGAAGAGGGCACGATCGGCATCCGTCTGGACTGGCTGGTCAGTGCGCGACTCGCGCCGGCAGGCGAGCAGGTGCTCGCATCGCTCAAGCCGCGGAAGCAGACGAAACAGTCGCGGTAAGGAGGCCGGAGAAGTCCGGGCCGCGCAATCAGGGGAAAGTGACATGAACATTACAAGCGCCAACAGGCTGGAACTGCTGCAGATCGCTGACGCGGTTGCCCGTGAAAAGCTGATCGATCCGGATCTCGTCATCCAGGCGATGGAGGAGTCCATGGCCAGGGCGGCGAAGTCCCGGTACGGAGCCGAACTTGACATCCGCGCCAGCATCGACCGCCGCAGCGGAGATCTCGAGTTGACGAGGATACGGAATGTCGTCGAGACGGTCGAGAATCACTTCGTGGAGATCGGGACTGGCGATGCCCGGCAATTTCTCGACGATCCGAAGCCGGGCGACACCATCGCGGAGGAACTGCCGCCGCTCGAATTCGGCCGGATCGCGGCTCAGTCGGCCAAGCAGGTCATCCTCCAGAAAGTCCGCGAAGCGGAACGCGAACGGCAGTATGAGGAATTCAAGGACCGGCAGGGCACCATCATCAACGGAATCGTGAAGCGCACGGAGTATGGAAACGTGATCGTCGACGTCGGGCGCGGCGAAGCGGTGCTGCGCCGCGATCAACTGATAAACCGCGAGTTGTTCCGCAACGGCGACCGCATCCGGGCCTACATTCGCGAAGTGCGGGCGGAAACGCGCGGCCCGCAGATATTCCTGTCGCGAACGGCGAACGAATTCATGGCCGAACTGTTCAAGATGGAAGTGCCGGAGATCTACGACGGCATCATCGAAATCATGGCGATCGCCCGCGATCCAGGTTCCCGCGCCAAGATCGGCGTCGTGTCCTACGACAATTCCATCGATCCCGTCGGAGCATGCGTGGGAATGCGCGGCTCTCGCGTACAGGCGGTCGTGAACGAACTTCAGGGCGAGAAGATCGACATCATTCCCTGGAACGGGGACACGGCGACCTTCCTCGTCAATGCGCTTCAGCCGGCCGTCGTCACCAAAGTCGTCATGGAGGAAGAGATCAACCATGTCGATGTCGTGGTTCCGGACGATCAGCTGTCTCTTGCTATCGGCAGATGGGGACAGAACGTGCGCCTCGCTTCCAAGCTGACCGGCCTCGACATCGACATAATGACGGAAGCCGAAGAATCCGAACGCCGGCAGTCGGAGTTCATGGAACGCTCGAACATGTTCATGGAAAAGCTCAACATCGACGAGGTCGTTGCGCAGTTGCTCGTTTCGGAAGAGTTCACGTCCCTCGAGGAAGTTGCCTATGTTCCCGTCGAGGAGCTCACATCCATAGACGGATTCGATGCGGAAACCGCAGAGGAACTCCAGGCTCGGGCGCTCGAGTCTCTCGAGGAAATCAACCGCAGGGCGCTCGAGGAAGCCATGGCGCTCGGAGTCGAGCAGAGCCTGATCGACTTCGAGGGGCTCTCGCCGCAGATGCTGATCGTGCTCGCGAAGGACGGCGTACTCACGATAGAGGACTTTGCCACCTGCGCCGACTGGGAACTCGCCGGCGGCTACCGGATCGTCGACGGGAAGCGCGAAAGGGACGAAGGCCTGCTGGAGTCCTTCGACATCTCGATCGACGAAGCGCGCCAACTGGTCATGGGCGCGCGCCTTCAACTCGGCTGGGTCACGGAAGAGGACTATGTTGCCGCCATGTCGGAAGACGCGGAGAGCTGGACCGGCGAAGAAGCCGCGGGAGAAGCTGCGGACGCTGGCGTCTGACTGGCCCGGAGTGCGCAGGGAATGCGCCGCGACGGGAACGGCGGGGTGCCGATGCGGCGCTGCATCGCTACCGGCGCCTCGCGTCCGGCGGCGGAGATGATCCGGTTTGTCGTCGGACCCGGCGGTGCGGTCGTGCCCGATGTCCGCGGCAGGCTGCCGGGGCGGGGAATGTGGGTCTCCGCCGATCACGCGGCATTGTCGAAAGCGTCGACGCGAAACCTGTTCTCGAAGGCGGCGCGGACCCGGGTGACTGTTCCGGACGGAATTCCGGAATCCGTCGACGAGCAACTGGCCGCAAGGATCATTGAGCTTCTCTCGCTTGCTCGGAGAAGCGGCGGCGCCGTTTGCGGGTTCGAACGGACCCGCGAGGCTCTCGCGCGGGGCGCCGCCGCGGTGCTTCTTCAAGCGGAGGACGGATCGGAGCGCCAGAAGTCCAGGCTTCGCCTGCCCCCCGGCGACGGGACAGCAATCACGTGCCTTAGCGCGCGGGAATTGGGTTTGGCTTTCGGGCGAGAACATGTGATACATGCCGCTGTTGCGAAGGGTGGGCTTTCTTCAAGAATGGTTGTAGAAGCGCGCCGGCTTTGCGGCGTCCGTTCCGTCTGCGTCGACAGGCAGGCCGGTGGACACTCGCCTGACCGGAATGAAAGGGCTGGTTGAACACATGAGCGACAACGACAAGCCCATCGGCAGGCCGGGCCGCTTGATCAGCCTAAGGGGCACTTCGGAAACGAGTCATGTGAAGCAGAGCTTTTCGCATGGCCGCACCAAGTCGGTCGTTGTCGAGAGGAAGCGCCGGCGGGTCATCGCGAAACCCGGCGCACGACCGGCGCCAACCCCGCCTGTTCCGAAGCGTCCGGAAGTGCCAGACACTCCCGCAGCGGACGAACAGGGAATTTCCGCGGCGGAACTCGAGCGGCGGAAACAGGCACTTGCCGCCGAATCGTCCAGGGCGGAGGTCCGCAAGACCCGCGAAGCTGAAGAGGAGCGGCAGCGCGAGGCGGAACGCGAGGGTCGTCGCCAAGCGCTCGCGGCCCGGGAGCGGGAGATTGAAGAACGCCAGAGGATGATTCGCGAGCGCAAGGAAAGCGCAAGTCGCGCCGCCGAACCGACCAGGAAACCCGCGAGACCGCCGCGGCCGACCTCCGAAACCAAGCCGCCGCCCGCCGCCCCGCGCGGCCAGGGCAAGCCTGGAGCGCGCCGTCCAGAGAAGTCGGACGATGAACGCAGGCGCCAGAATCGCGGCCGCGCCCAGGACAAGCCCCGCCGCTCCGGCAAGCTGACGATTACCCAGGCCCTGTCCGGAGAAGGCGGGAGAGAGCGTTCCCTCGCGTCGATCCGGCGCGCGCAGGAACGCGAGCGGCGCCGGACCCACGCCTCCGAACCGAAGGAACGGGAAAAGATCGTCCGCGATGTCCAGATCCCAGAAGCGATTACCGTACAGGAACTCGCGAACCGCATGGCGGAGCGATCGGCGGACGTCGTGAAAGCGCTGATGACGAACGGGATCATGGCGACCCAGAACCAGTCCATCGACGCCGACACGGCGCAGCTTATTGTCGAGGAGTTCGGCCACCGCCCGACCCGGGTTTCCGATGCCGATGTCGAGGACGCCATCATCACTGTCGAGGACGAGCCGCATACGCTGCAACCGCGGCCGCCGGTGGTCACGGTCATGGGACACGTGGACCACGGAAAAACATCGATTCTCGACGCAATTCGGAGCACCAGCGTCGTCACCGGCGAGGCCGGCGGCATCACGCAGCACATAGGCGCGTACCAGGTCAGGACAGCGGACGGTGCATGCGTCACCTTTCTCGACACTCCCGGCCACGCAGCCTTCACCTCCATGCGTGCCCGGGGCGCTGACGTTACCGATATCGTCATTCTCGTGGTGGCGGCTGACGATTCGGTGATGCCGCAGACAGTGGAAGCCATCAATCACGCGAAGGCGGCCAACGTTCCGATGATCGTCGCGATAAACAAGATCGACCGGGAGGCCGCAAATCCCGACAAGGTGCGATCAGAGCTGCTGCAGCACAACGTGGTCGTCGAATCCCTTTCCGGCGATGTTCTTGACGTCGAAGTCTCGGCAATCACCGGCCAGGGCCTCAACCGGCTTCTGGAAGCCGTCCATCTCCAAGCGGAAATTCTCGAGTTGAAAGCCAATCCGGACCGGCGCGCCGAAGGCGCTGTCGTCGAGGCGAAGCTCGAAACCGGCCGCGGTTCCGTGGCCACTGTCCTGGTGCAGAAGGGAACGCTCGAGTGCGGTGACGTGTTCGTTGTCGGCGAGCAGTGGGGACGGGTTCGCGCTCTCGTCAACGACCGCGGCGAGCCGGTTCGAGAGGCAGGTCCGTCGGAACCCGTGGAGGTCCTCGGACTTAACGGCACTCCGGAAGCCGGCGATACGCTCCACGTCCTGTCGAGCGAGGCCGAAGCCCGGGGGATCGCCGCCTTCCGGAACCAGTTGGCCAAGGACAAGAAATCCGCGGCAGGCTCCGGACAGACGATCGAACAACTCCTCGCCCGCGCGCGATCCGGCGCCGAGGCGAAGGAATTGCCGGTCGTGATAAAGGGCGATGTCCAGGGGTCCGTCGAGGCCATCTGCCAGGCAATCTCCAAGATCGGAAACGAAGAGGTCAACGTGCGCATTCTCCACTCGGGAGTCGGCGCCATCAACGAAACCGACATTACTCTTGCGGAAGCGACGGACGCTTTCATTGTCGGCTTCAACGTTCGTACGAATGCGCAAGCAAGGCAAAGGGCCGGCCAGAAGGGCGTGGAAGTCCGGTACTATTCCGTGATCTACGACCTCATTGACGATGTCAAATCGACGGCGTCCGGACTTCTCACCGCCGAGGTCCGCGAGAGCATCATCGGCTATGCCGCGATCAAGGAAGTCTTCACCATCTCGAAAACGGGCAAGGTTGCCGGTTGTTTCGTGAACGAAGGCACGGCGCGCCGGAGCGCCGGCGTCAGGCTGCTTCGAGACAGCGTCGTCATCCACGAAGGAAAGCTGAAGACGCTCAAGCGTTTCAAGGACGAGGTGAAGGAAGTCGTCGCCGGACAGGAGTGCGGGATGGCGTTCGAGAACTACGAGGACATACGCGCGGGGGACGTGATCGAGATCTTCGAGTCCGAGGAAATCGAGCGTACCCTGGCGTAGTCCCTTGCGGCCTGTGCATCACTCTCCGGAACGTGCCGAATGGCACGGCACCACCGTCATCGGCATCAGAAAGGGCGGCAAGGTGGTCGTCGCCGGGGACGGGCAGGTGAGTCTCGGCCAGACAATCGTCAAGAGCGCGGCAAGGAAGGTGCGGCGCATCCAGTCTGGCGGACAGGACGTCATTTGCGGATTCGCCGGGTCGACCGCCGACGCCTTCACGCTTCTCGAACGCCTTGAAGCCAAACTGGAAGCTAGCCCGGGCCAACTCGCGCGTGCCGCGGTCGAACTGGCAAAGGACTGGCGCACGGACAAGTATCTCCGCAATCTCGAGGCGATGCTGATCGTCACCGACGGAAGGGACCTGCTCGTGGTCACCGGCGCAGGCGACGTCCTGGAGCCGGAACACGGCGTTGCGGCGATCGGTTCGGGCGGCAACTACGCGCTGGCGGCGGCGCGCGCCATGATCGACGGAGACGCGGACGCGGAAACGATTGCCCGGTCGGCGCTCGCGATCGCGGCCGAAATCTGCGTCTACACGAACGAGGAAATCACGGTCGAACTGATCGAGGAATCTCCGTGACGCGACGGGGCTCGGACCTGGAGGTCGCGCGTCCCTGAAGAAACGGATCGCCGCGGTTCGGCGTTGCTGCCAGGATGGATGCCTGAATGACCAATCTGACCCCGCGCGAAATCGTTTCCGAACTCGACCGATTCATCATCGGCCAGAGGGACGCGAAGCGCGCCGTGGCCGTCGCGCTCAGGAACCGATGGCGGCGAAGGCAACTCGATGACGACATCCGTGAAGAGGTATATCCGAAGAACATCCTGATGATCGGGCCCACAGGCGTGGGAAAGACGGAAATCTCGAGAAGGCTGGCGAGGCTGGCGAGAGCGCCATTCCTGAAGGTCGAGGCGACGAAGTTCACCGAAGTCGGATATGTTGGCCGGGACGTGGACCAGATCGTCCGCGATCTACTGGACAACGCCATCCACATGGTGCGCGAACGCATGCATGCGGACGTCGAGGCGGATGCCCGCGCTGCCGCCGAAGACCGTGTCATCGACGCCCTTGCGGGATCCGACGCGCGCGATTCCACGCGCGAGATGTTCCGCGCGAAGCTGCGCGCGAACGAGCTGGACGACCGGGTAATCGAACTCGATGTTTCTGATTCGTCGAATCCCCTTCAGATGCTCGACATTCCCGGTCAGCCGGGCGTGAACATGGGGATGGTCAACATCGGCGAGATCTTCGGCAAGGCGTTTCAGGGCCGGACCGTGAAACGCCGCCTTACGGTAGCGGATTCCTACGCAGTTCTCGTGAACGAGGAGGCTGAGAAGCTCGTCGATTCCGACACCGTGGTTGCCGAGGCGATCCAGTCCGTGGAAAGCAGCGGGATCGTATTTCTCGATGAAATCGACAAAGTGTGCGCCCGGTCCGGCGTGCAGGGTGCGGAAGTGTCCAGGGAGGGGGTTCAGCGCGATCTTCTTCCCCTGATCGAGGGCACAACGGTTTCGACGAGACACGGCCCTGTCAGGACGGATCACATCCTCTTCATCGCGTCAGGCGCATTTCATGTCGTCAAGCCTTCAGACCTCCTTCCGGAACTGCAGGGCCGGCTGCCAATTCGCGTCGAGTTGCGGCCGCTCACGGAACAGGACTTTGTCCGCATACTGACGGAGACGGACAACGCGTTGACCCGCCAGTACCGCGCGCTCATGGCGACCGAGGACGTGGATGTCGCGTTCGCGGAAGACGGCATCATGGCGCTTGCCCGGATCTCCGCGGAGGTCAACCGCTCCGTCGAGAACATCGGTGCGAGACGGCTGCATACGGTCATGGAACGCGTGTTCGAGGAACTCAGTTTCGACGCGCCCGACCAGCCCGGTCAGAAGGTGACCGTCGACGCCGGATTCGTCGAGAAAAACCTGGGCGAACTGGCGAGATCGACGGACCTCTCTCGCTACGTCCTGTGAACCCCCGAGCGCGGGAAGACATTCCGGCAGCGCATCGTCTCTAGCGCCGCCGCCGCAGCGAAACATAGTAGGCACCCGAACCGCCGTGCCGGTCGTGAGCCGACACGAACGCAAGGACGATGTGCGACAGGTCGGGCGCGGAAAGCCATTCGGGAACCTTGCGCCGCAGAACGCCGTCGCGAGGCCGGTTGAATTCATCTGTGCCCGATCCTCTTCCCTTCCCGGTGATAACGAGGAGCGTCCTCTTTCCCGATGCATGCGCCCCCCTGACGAATGAAACGAGGTGCGTGTGCGCCGCCTCGGCGGTGTGGCCATGCAGGTCGAGTCTTGCATGCACGACGGCCCGGCCTGTCGAAAGCCGCTTATAGAGTTTCCGGTCGAAGACGTTTGGCGGGGACGGCCGAGGAGCGGTTGGCGTCCGCGCACGCCGCGACCCGTTCGGGCGCGCGCGCCCGTCGCGGGCGGCCTCGACTTCGTCAGCCGGAGTTTCTTCCCGTATGTCGCGCGAGTCTCCGGCGTCCTGGCATGACCGCCCAGCCGGGCTCACGTCGCTTGTGGCCAGTTTCCAGAGCGCCAGTTCCCCCTCCGAGAGAATCCGCTTCCTCCGGCCGGCCATTTATTCCCCGGTCGCCACCAGTATCCAGTTCGGATCCTCGTCGCCCATGACCCGGGCGAATGTCCATGAATCCCGCTGCCGCTTGATGGTGTTCGGATCGCCCTCGACGATCGAACCATCGGGGAGTTTCACGACAGACGTCAGTTCGCCGACGAAGCGGACGGTGATCTCTGCCTCTTCGGTCTTCTTGTCGAAGCGCACGTCCGAAAGCTTCGCTTCGCGGACGCCGATGAAGCTCGCTTCCACCGTGAGCCCCTTTTCCTGCCGGTCGAGCACCACCGCCTCGAAGCTTTCGTAAACGTCTTCCGACAGAAGACTTTCAAGCGTATCGAGATCGTCCTCCTCGAACGCAATGAGGATGATTTCGTAGGCCTGTCTGGAGCCCTCGAGAAAACCCGACACGGAAAAGTCCGGTTCCACAACCTTCATTTCGGCCAGCGCCCTTCCGGTAGGTCCGTCGGGATCCACGTGGTCTGCGATGTCCTGATCGACTCGCCCGTCGATCGCATCCTGCCGGTCGGCGACGTCGGCGTGCATTTCGACCGGCTTGCGTTCGAGCGGCGGCTCGAATCCGCCACGCGTGCCGAGGACATTCCTGAGGCGGAGAATCAGGAACAGGGCCACGGCGGCCAGAATCAGAAGCTGAAAATAGCCTGAGCCCATGAGGATATCCTTTCCCGGGATTCGCGGAGGATCATTTGTGTTTGGTTGTCCTCAGGCATATGTATGTCACCTGCCGGATCATGTCCACCTGCGCATGATGTCCGACAAGTCTGCCGGAGCAACGCCCATGTGGCTACTCGTACCATTTGTCGCGGTTCCGATCCTCGAGATCGCGCTGTTCATTCAGATTGGCAGCCTCGCCGGCCTCTGGCCGACCCTCGCGATCGTCGTGCTGACCGCCGTGGTCGGAACCTTCCTGGTCCGGATGCAGGGCGTGTCGGAAATCAACAGGCTTCGCCGTTCCCTGGCCGGACACGGCAATCCCGCAGAGTCGATTGCCCACGGCGCCTTCATTCTCGCTGCGGGCCTACTGTTGCTCACCCCGGGATTCTTCACCGACGGCGTGGGATTCCTGCTGCTGATGCCGCCTGTCAGGATTGCCGTTCTTAACTGGCTGTCGAACCGCTTCGCCGATTCCGTCATCATCGAAAAGGAAGTCGCCGAGCCGACGGGCGGCATGTCGCGCAGGTCCGACACCATCGACGGCGAGTACGACGAAGTTCGGGATCCCGCGGACAGGTAGATCCGGAGCGCATGCGAAGTTCGCGGAAACCTGCCATGTGCCGCTTTACCGCACGGGGCTCCTTTCGGCGGATTCCGTGAAGGTTCCGGACGGCGGCGCAGAGACGGACGGCTTCTTGGAATTCCTTTGCTTGCAACGACGCTTTTCCCCGTGTCATGTAGGGCCAGACGACTGCGGGGAAACGAGAATCCAGATACGGGTTCTCGCTTTGCTGCACTATCCACCCGAAGGATGCCGGAACTTCAGCATGGTTGACGGCACTTTGCACGCACAGGGGGCTTGATCCATGGCGACTGACACGGCCGGAAAGAAGAACGGCGCAGGAAACTCGCAGTCATCGGACGATGCGCAACCGCCTCGCATCGACGTGGCCCTCCAGTACATCCGCGACCTTTCGTTCGAAAACGTCGCGGCCCAGAAGTACGTCAACATGGAGGTCAAGCCCGAGTTGACCGTACAGGTCAACGTTGAAGCGAACAAGCGGTCGGAAAACAGGTACGAGGTGATCCTGAGACTCAACGCATCCGCCCGGGACGGCGACATTACGGTGTTTCTTCTCGAAGTCGACTACGCCGGCCAGTTCGTCCTTTCGAATGTTCCGGATGCGCACCTTCACCCGCTGCTCCTTGTGGAATGTCCGAGGCTGCTCTTTCCCTTCGTCCGCCGAATTGCGCGGGACCTTACGGCGGACGGCGGCTTTCCGCCGCTGAACATCGACAACGTCGATTTCGTCAGCCTGTACAAGTCGGAACTGGCGCGGCAGAAGGCCAGGCAGCAGGCCGAGGGTCAGTCCGGATAGCCGTAGACCGCTTTCCAGATGGAGTCCCTGCCGAGTTTGGCGACGAATTCCCTGTGAGCCGCCAGTTCGGCTTCCGTCAGCCGCCCCGGAAGACTGGTTGGTCGTTCGCGAACTTCTCGTACCGCGTCATCCGGACCTGAATCGTCAATGTCGCTGTTTCCGGCTTCGGCAACGGGGATCAGATCCGGTTGCCGTCCCCCGATCAGCTCGAGGTACACTGCGGCAAGAAGTTCGGAATCGATCAGGGCTCCATGCGCTTCCGACCTGCCGGAATTGTCGATTCCGAAACGCCGGCAAAGGGCGTCAAGAGAGTTCTGCGCGCCCGGATGCCTGTTCCTCGCCATCTCCAGAGTGTCCTTGACACGGAAATCCGAAAGGCCGCGCCTTCCGGCGCGTTCGAGTTCCGCGTTGAGGAAGCCGATATCGAAAGGCGCATTGTGAATGACCAGGACCGCATCGACGATGAAGTCCAGAAACTGGTCCGCCACCGAGGCAAACGTCGGTTTTCCGGCCAAAAATTCCGAACTCAGGCCATGTACTGCATATGCGTCCGCCGGCATGTCGCGCTCGGGATCGAAGTAGCTGTGGAAGCTGCGTCCGGTCGGAAGGTGATTGTTGAGTTCGATGCAGCCGACTTCCACGATCCTGTGTCCGGCGGCGGGGTCGATCCCGGTGGTTTCTGTGTCGACCACGACTTCACGCATCGCCGGCTTCCGTCCCGCAAGTCTCCGAGCGCCAGGTGGAGCTGCGGGCCTTCCCGAGTCCCGCCGCCAGTTCCCCGATGAGGTCTTTGACCCGGGATCGGGCACTATCCAGGGTCTCGGTATGGATGACGAAATCCGCTTTCGCAAGACGCTTCGGCTCGCTGATCTGCCGCTCGAGAACGACTTCGAACATGGCCTCCGTCATTCCCTCCCGCGCCAGTACTCGCGACCTGCGCACCTCGAGCGGCGCTGTCACAACAAGCACCCCGTCGCACCACGCTTCGCCGGCCGTCTCGAACAGCAGAGGCACGTCGCAGACCACGATGCAATGCCCTTCTGCCCCTGCTCGATCGAAGAAGGCCGTCCTGTCGGCGCTGACCAGGGGATGAATGACTTCCTCGATCTTCGCGAGAATGGAAGGACGCCGGCGAATTTCGGCGCGAAGAATTTCCCTGTCGACAAATCCCTGTTCCGTCGCGGCCGGAACCAGCCTCGACATGCCCCGGACAGCGGCGCCTTCGCTTGCGTAGAGCCGCTCAACGGCCTCGTCCGCATCCCAGACGGGGATCCCGGCTTCTCGGAAGAACGCGGCCGTCGTTGACTTTCCCGACCCGATCCCCCCTGTCAGGCCAAGAATGTAGAAGGGTCCCATCAGATCTCCGCCTGCACGGCCTTCCTGAGCTCGGCGTCGACTTCCGGCCTTACTCCGAACCACGCCTCGAAACCCGGCACGGCCTGGTGCAGCAGCATGCCGAGCCCGTCGACAATCTTGTTTCCGTTTTCTCGCGCCGTCTTCAGGAAATCGGTCAAAAGCGGGTTGTACACGATGTCGATCACCACGGCGGAGCTGCTCTCCGGCCGGAATCGGAATGGCAGCTGGGGCTGATCCATCATGCCGAGAGACGTTGTGTTCACGATCGTCGCCGCGTCCGGAAAGCGATCCCCCGCGCGATCCCAGTCGATGCAGGCGACCGGTGGCCCGAAGTCGCCGCATAGCGCTTCGGCCCGGGAGCGCGTTCTGTTGGCCAGGAGGATTTCTCCGGCACCATCGGAGAGAAGCGCAGTGACAACAGCCCGCGCCGCGCCGCCGGCGCCAAGTACAAGTGCAGGCCCAGCTCCTGCAGACCACTCCGGTGCGCATGACTTCGCGTTCATGAGAAAACCGGCTCCATCCGTGTTGTCCGCGTGCACCGACCCATCCTGATGAAAGACAATGGTGTTCGCGGCGCCGGTCTTTTCCACGGCATCGCTGCGGCTGGTAACGTGGTTCAGAACGCGTTCCTTGTGTGGAATGGTTACGTTCACACCGGAAAATCCAAGTTTCGCAAGCGCCGGGAACGCGGCATCAAAGTCGTCAGGCGCGATTCCGAGAGGCACGTAGTGCCCGTGCAACCCGTATCGCGCCAGCCAGTAACCGTGAATCTGCGGCGAGCGGCTGTGAGCGATGGGCCAGCCGACAACTCCCGCAACCGGTATGCTCCTTCCCGTGATCATCGTGCCAAGTCTCCTCGTACCCTCAGGTATTCCAGAAGATCCAGTAGCGGCAAGCCCAGGATCGTGGCGTGATCGCCGTCGACCGCCGAGAACAGCTGAATGCCTTCCTCTTCAACCCTGTAGCATCCGACCGAGGAACTCACTGCAGGCCAGTTGCGAGACAGATACGCGTCGAGGAAGTCGTCCGAAAAGCTTCTCATCGTCAAGGTCGCGCGCCGAGTGGCATGCCAGACGGATCTGGAACCCATCGCGACCACGCAGGACGAAACCAGGTCATGGCTTCGGCCTCGAAGGAAGCCCAGTGTCCGCCGCGCCGCATCGAGCGAAGCCGCCTTGACCATAATTTCGCCATCGCAGACGAGAAGCTGGTCGCACCCAATCGTTACGCGGTCAGGCTCGTGTCTGCCCGCACGGAGGGCCTTGGTTTCCGCCAAGGTCCGCGCAATCTCCTCCGGTTGCACGCCTTCTGCCTTCAAGGAATCGATGATGGCCGTCTCGTCAACCCCCTCGACCCTGACATCGAACTCCACGCCCGCACTGCGGAGCAGAGCGCGGCGGGTCGCGGAACCGGAAGCAAGGACGGGTCGGTGTCCGGTCATTTCAATCTCCTCCTGGCCGGCCCTCCAATCCGCGGAGACCGGCCCGAACCGTGGAAAATCCCGTGGATGATCCGGGGACGGAGATGTGGACTAGCGGCGACTTTCCACAATCTCCGCGGATCGTTCGCAGTCTCTGCGACGCCAGTCAACAGGATTCCCCGTTTCATCCACAGGGAGGAAAATTTGCCAACACCCGTGAATTCCGGGGATTACCGCATTCGAAGAAAATCATCCACAATCTTTTCCCCGCCTGTGTTTTATGCAACCATAGGAATAATAATGATTTATTTGTCGAATTCACAGGTTGTGCGAAGATTTTCCACATATTTGCATGTTTTTGAAAATGTTAAGTTTTCAGTAATCCACGTTTTCAACAGCATACTACTCCTCCAACAGGATTCTTTTCATATTCTTCTATTGAATATATGTGTTCGCCGGAATCCTCACACAAAACCGGAGTCCGCATTTCATGCTTGCTGTAGTCTATCCCTGGATAAAGGCGTTTCACATCATTTCAGTGATTTGCTGGATGGCGGGACTCCTGTATCTTCCGCGCCTTTTCGTGAATCATGCGGAAAAGGCTCCTGTCGGCAGCGAACTTTCGGAAGTCTTCACCGGCATGGAGCGCCGGCTGCTGAAGATCATCATGAACCCGGCAATGATGGCGACCTGGGGGTTCGGCCTGGTTCTGTTCTTCATGCCCGGAGCAGTGGACATGAACTCGATCTGGATATGGGCAAAGATCCTGCTTGTTGTTGGCCTGACCTGGTACCACGCATGGCTCGGAAAGTGCCTGAGGCAATTCGCTGCTGGCGAGAACCGGACTACGGGCAGGACGTTCAGGTTCATGAATGAGTTGCCGGCCACGATAATGGTGCTGGTGGTCGTGCTGGTGGTCGTACGGCCATTCTGAGTGCTTGCCGCGGCACTGGAGAGTAACGTGCGGGCTCCATGGATGGACGAGGGCTTCAGGAACGGGGTCCGAAGAGCGCCTTGAATGAGCCGACGCACTGGCGAAAGCCGCTTTCGAAATCGCCGTTGCCCGGGTGAAATACGCTTTCCAATGATATCACCCCGTCGTAGCCGTCGGCACGCAGGGCGCTTGCGATCGGGCCGAACATGCTTGCGAGCTGTCCATGGCCGAATCGCCGGACCTCGAGAGTCGCGCGCGGGGTGTCGACCAGGAGGTCCTTCATGTGGATGTGTCCGATATAGCCAGGCTGCAACTCCATGTATCCATCGGGATAGGCGGGTTCGTGGCACCAGCAGTTGTTGCCAGGATCCCAGAGGACCTTCAACTGGTCGGCAGCGTCGAGTTCGTCGATGAGTCGGCGCGCCGTATAGCTGGAGTTGACCATCGTTCCGTTCCCGGTTTCGACCACAAGCGTCACGTTCTCCCTTGCCGCGAGCTCGACTGCGGGCCGGATCAGGGGTGCCGTAGCGTCCCATGCGCCGCGGGCAACATTCCACTTTTCGGCCCCGTTGCGTCCCCAGAGAATCTGCTCCTTCCGCGGTGTCATGATCCGGACAAGCGGCGCGCCGGTCGCATGCGCCATGTCGATGACGCGTTTCAGGGAGTCCATGTGGCTTGCGTGCAGCGGGTCCCCCGGACGATTCTCGGAGGTCATGCCTGCGAATACGTGCCTGGAGATGCAACTGACGGACTTGCCGCGGTCGCGCAGCAGGCGATTGATGTCAGCGATTTCGGTGCTGGTGTGATCGCCGACCTCCTTTTCTCCAACGTATTGCAATTCCGCGTAGGCAAGCCCGAACTCGTCCATCACGTCCACGGCGCGAAACAGGTTGCGGCTTATGCCGTCCGTAATGACTCCGAGTTTCATGACAGGTTCCGCGACTCAGCGATGCAGTTCGGCGCCGACGATATCTTCGAGGACCCGGGTGCAAACCCAGTTGTCGCCGCGAGGGTGTTTCGTTCTTCCGGCGCGGAAGATCTGCATGGCCGTCGAGGCCATGTGTACGGGCACCCCTTGCTCCGCGGCCATGTCGAGCGCGATCGTCAGGTCCTTGTGCATCGTGTCGATGTGGCTTCCGGTGCCCTCGAACCGCCGGTCAATGATGTTTTCGAGGGCGGTGCTGGCGACGCCGCATCCTGCGCCGCTGCTTGCGACCACTTCGTGGAATGCCTCGCCCGACACGCCGGCTTTCGCGGCGAGTACGGAAGTCTCGAAGGTTGCGGCAAATATCGCGCCGATCAGGGACTGAAGACAGGCCTTGACCGTCTGCCCGTCTCCGGGGTTGTTCCCGACCACGTGAATCCGCGTAGACACGGCTTCCAGGAACGGGCGGACATCGTCTATGTGCCGACTCTTGCCGGCGGCCATCAGTGTCAGGGTGCCGTTCTGGGCACCGGGGAAGCCGCCTGAAACCGGGCTGTCCACCAGCCGGACGGACGTTTCGGCCATCCGGTCGGCGATTTCACGTGCGTCGGCCGGCGTGATCGTCGCTGTAAGGATGATTGTGCCACCGGTGCGCATGTTCACGACGAGCCCGTCTTCGCCGAGGATCACGGACCTGGCCTGGTCTCCTGTCATTACCATGACGAAGACGGCATCGGAGCATCTGGCGACATTGGCCACATCCGCGGCCGGGTCGCCGCCCAGCGCGCGGAATTCCATCATGCGCCGGTCGCTCAGATCGTATCCGACCGTCCGGAAACCGTTCCTGACGAGGTTTCGCGCGAGGCCGCTTCCCATGTCCCCGAGGCCAACTATTCCGGCGGTCGACATTGTCGTTGCTCACTTTCTCCGATTCAAACGGATAGTCGGATCGCGGTGTCGGCCATCACTGGGACGAATCGAAAAACTGTCCGGAATCGCTTGCGGAGGAAAAACCGGGATTGGTCGCATACCACCGCGGGAACTGGCGGGACGCTCGGGAGAGGCGACGGCGGCGGCGATCGACAGGCAGTTGGCGAAGACGGCGGAAAGGGGCGGCCCTGCCGGCTGCGACGCCGGCAGGAAGGTCAAGGGCCGGAAGCGCCACATCACCGTCGAAATCGAGGGGTTCCCGATCACGATCGAGATCCACGAGGCCGACGTGCAGGACCGGGACGGCGCCCCTTCGGTGATCCTCGGGATGCTGGAGAAGGCGCTGACGTGGTGCCGGCTGGCGGCCTGCCGGTTCATGATGCGGCGGGTGGCGCGTGCGGCAAGCTGCTGAAACGAGCGGGAAAATCGAAAAGTGAATTATGATTCAGCCTCTGATGCCTGTTGCCGGAACATGGAATCCGTTAGCTGCTGCGCCTTCCTGGACGGACTTGGCGAAGTCGCTGCCAACAAGGCACTGCATTTCGTCCTACCCGCTCGTAAGGAAGGGCAGAAGGAAAATGTTAAACTTCGGATTTGCGTTTGCGAAGAACCCGCCCCGGGTCGCCTGCAACTGGCCGGTCGTGACCTGATCGAACATTTCCTGTTCATTGGCGAGAACTGCGCCGAAGTAGTATTCGACATCGATTCGTCCTCCTGACCGTTCTTCGAGGGCCTTCTCGAAGAAGATCATCGATTGCGACCGCGCAGCCTGTTCGCGTTGCGAGTTCCCGCACTTGAATGTGAAATCCGCGGCAATCGCCACTCCGGCGGACATCAACGCTCCGGCCAGACCGGACAACAGAATGGGTTTATTGCCATTTGTTCCTCCCTGTTTTGAGCATTCTTGGTCCATTTTGCCGTTCAGAGTATGGCCGGGGCCCCGGGACGGACAAGAAAATTGTAACGTCCGAATGCGCATTGATGTATTTTGATGCCAAAGGCCAACCCGGATTCTCGGAACTTGGTGTGAATTGATGGATAATTCATCGATACGCGACGGAAAACTGGTCGGTCCACGCCGCGCCAGAGTCTTGGAGATCGCCAGGCTGGCGGGAGTCGGAACAGCCACTGTGGACCGGGTTGTCAACGGCCGTCCGCACGTCAGCGAAACCACGCGTCAGCGCGTGCTTCAGGCCCGGAATGCGATTGAAGCGGGCCTTTGGCCGGAAGAGCGGAGACGCACTTGGCGGCTGAAGGTCTTTCTGCCGGGAGAGGCCGGCCCTTCCACGGAGTTTCTCGGGCGGTGTTTTCAGGAATTCGGCGAACGGGGCAACGCGACAATCGAATGTGTCTTCACGAAGAAAATGGAACCTTCGATTCTCGCCCGGAAACTCCACGCATGCTCCATGCAGGGCATTGACGCGGTCGCGTTCCAGGCGCTGGAAGATCCCAGGGTTCGTGACGGAGTCGAGGCTCTCTCACGGCTCGGAATCCCTTCGCTCGCACTCCTGTCGGACATCAAGAGCCCGTCGTTGCTGGGGTTCGTCGGGTTCGACAATCGCGCCGCGGGCCGGACTGCCGGCTACCTGATGGGAAGGATTTCCCATCGCGCCGGCCCGGTGGCCGTGATCTCCGGCGGGCAGCTGTATCGGGTCCACGAGGACCGCGAGATGGGATTCAGGTCTATCCTGCAAAGAGACTTCCGCAAACTCGATGTGATCGGGACTCTGTGCGGCAACGACGACATTGAAGGAAACTACCGGGCGGTCCGCAGACTTGTGGACGAACGGCCCGACCTTGTCGGACTATACAATGTCGGGGGCGGAAACGAGGGCGTCGTCCGGGCGCTCAAGGACAGTGGCGCCTGTGGCGAACTTGTCTTCATCGGACATAATCTGACACCGAAGACCCAGGGCTATCTTCTGGATGGAAGCATGGACATCGTTCTTCACCAGAACATGCGGGCTGCAGCCGAACAGACCGTCGAGGTGCTGGTGGCCCACCTTGAAAAACGGACATTCCGTGTCGAAACCCTGTCGTTCGAAATAATCACGCGTGAAAACATACTCAGCGCGACATCTGGATCGGGGTTGGCGCAACGTTGACGGGAAAGCGGGCCGGTCATTTGTTCAGGCTGGCGGCGCACAACACGCCATGTCACCTATCGCGACGACACCTCGACAATGGCCGCCGCCAGCTTGTCGAGCCCTTCGTCCCGCAAACCGGCAACGTTTATGCGGCCGCCGCCAACCATGTAGATCGCGAAGTCCTCGCGCAATTCGCGGACCTGGTCGTCGGATAGTCCTAGCAACGAGAACATGCCGCGATGCATCGCCAGGAAGTCGAAACGATCCGAATTCGACTGGCGTCTCAAGGCATCCGCGAGGTCGACTCGAAGACGCAGCATTCGCGTGCGCATGCCGTCGAGCTCCTGCCGCCATTGCGTCGACAGGGCGGCATCCTCGAGGACGGTGCGGACAGTTGCGGCGCCATGGTTCGGCGGCATGGAGTAGTTTCGGCGGGCGACTGTTTTCAACCGGCCTATTGCGGTTTCGGCATCGCGGCCGTTCGCAGCGACGAGGATCGCCGCGCCAACACGGTCGCAATAGACGGCAAAATTCTTCGAACAACTGACTGCGGCCGCCAGTTCGGGAACTTCGGAAGCCAGGTGGCGAAGCCCCGCCGCGTCTTCGTCGAGTCCGTCGCCGAAGCCCTGGTAGGCCATGTCGACAAAGGGAAACAGGTCATTGTCCGCCAGCGCGCCGGCGAGGCGGCTCCACTGCCGGGCATCGAGGTTGGCACCGGTCGGATTGTGGCAGCAACCGTGAAGCAGGACGATGTCGCCGGCGGGCAACTCGCGAATTGCTTCCAGCATTTCCTCGAACCTGACCTCGCCGTTCACCGGGTCGAAATAGGGATAGGTCCGGACCTTGAGGCCGGCAGCTTCCGCAACCGGGCGATGGTTCGGCCAGGTCGGATCCGGAAGATGCACCGCGCAGCCGGGCCGCGCGTCGGCGAGGAGTTCGGCGATGATGCGCAGCGCGCCGGATCCGCCCGGTGCCTGAATTGCGCGGAGTCTGGTGCCGTCAAACGCATTGCCGAATGCCAGCCGTGAAATCGCGGCGTTGAACCGGGGATCGCCTTCGGGTCCGAGGTAAGTCTTGGACGTCTGCGACGCGAGCACGCGGCGTTCCGCCGCCTTGACCGCGGCCATGACGGGCGTGGCGCCTGCAGGGTCCTTGTAGACGCCGACGCCCAGATCGTACTTTTCGGGCCGCGGGTCTTCGCGGAACATGGAAATTAGCGCGAGAATCTTGTCCGGCTGGGCTGGTGCGAGCGTTTCGAACATGTGCTGCCCTTTCCTGCTAACCAATCATATCCAACTGCTGCTGACCGCGCCAGTCCCGGTGGCGCTCGGCTTCTCAACCTGTTTGTCACAAAACTTCCAGTTCGATCTGCAGATTGGGTCGGCGAGACTGAGCGACGCCAGGATTCCGGATCGCTAGCGCCGCCCGCTTGACGTCTCTCTGAAGTCGCCTTCGTTTCCGGTTAACCAGATGGAGTCTCGTGCCGGTAGTGACACACCAATTTCCCTGCCAAAGTGCATTGAACCGGAATGGATTGATGAATCGGCACAGAAGTGCGAAAGAAATGAGAAATGTCGTCCAAGAGGCCAAAGTGATGACTCAGGTGAAGACTGCCCAAGCGGTGCCACCGCGAATCGAACGGTTGAAGGTACATAACTTCCGTGCACTTCGAAATGTCGAACTGTCGCATCTGACTCCGTTGACTGTTCTGCTTGGTCCGAACGGTAGCGGCAAGTCGACGGTGTTTGATGTATTTGCCTTCCTCGCGGAGTGTTTTGAATTCGGATTGCGTCGGGCCTGGGAAAAACACGGCAAGGCGAAGGAATTGAAGTCGCGTGGCGGGAGAGGTCCGTTAATGATCGAAATTGCATACCGGGAGCGTCCGGGCACGCCGCTGATCACCTACCATCTGGAAGTAGACGAGAAAAACGGGCGGCCAGCAATTGTTTCGGAGTGGGTCCGCTGGAAGCGTGGGCGCTATGGCGCCCCCTTTAGGTTTCTAGATTACGCTGGAGGCCGTGGCCGCGTCATTTCTGGCGAATTGCCAGATGCGCAGGACGCCCGAATCGAAGTCCCTCTAAATTCGCCCGACACCCTTGCGGCAAATGCGCTCGGTCAGTTGGCTGAAAACCCTCGCGTGGTCGCACTTCGAAATTTCATCATGGGCTGGCATGTATCATATCTTTCAAGCGAGGACGCGAGAGGTCAGCCCGAGGCAGGCCCGCAGGAGCGCTTGAGCAAAACCGGTGACAATCTCGCCAACGTGATCCAGTTCCTGTCCGAAGAGCACCCTGATCTCCTAGAGTCAATTTTTGAACGCCTCCGGGCGCGCGTGCCGAGAATTCAGAACGTCTCGGCAAACCAGATGCCGGATGGAAGGCTCTTGCTCGAAATCAAGGATGGTCCGTTCGAAAAGCCTGTCATGGCTCGATTCGCATCGGATGGTACGCTGAAAGTGCTCGCTTATCTTGCCTTGCTATGTGACCCGTCGCCCCACCCCCGTTTATCGGAATTGAAGAACCAGAGAACTTTCTGCATCCCCGCCTGCTTCATGGGTTGGCGGAGGAGTGTCGGGAAGCTACGGAAGCGACACAGATTCTCGTGACCACACACTCACCTTTCTTTCTGGACGCGTTGCGGCCGGCCGAGGTCCGGGTTCTATGGCGCGACGAAGAAGGTTATACGAGATGTAATGCATTGACTGACAATAAAATAGTAAAGGCATTCATGAATGCAGGCGCTCAATTGGGCGATCTCTGGATGGAGGGTCACTTCGGGGTCGGGGATCCATTGAAAAATTCCGGATCGCCAACCCTTGATGTAAGCAGACTTTGAAATGGCTGCCGACATTTCTTCCGAAAAGCTGCGGATTCCAGATTCACTCTTATCAGGGCAAGCATGCATTTTTGCGAAAGCTTGAGGCGCGCCTCAGGGGCTACGCTACATGGCTAACGCCCGAGCATTGCGTCGTTGTCGTCGTGGACCGAGACGGCGAGAACTGCAAGAACCTAAAGTCAAGACTGGAGGAGATTTGCGATCGAGCAGGGTTACGAAGCAAGAGTGCCTCAGTTGGACATGACTGGCAGGTGGTAACGCGTATTGCCATAGAGGAAGTGGAAGCGTGGTATTTCGGAGACTGGCGCGCAGTGACAAGGGCTTACCCGAGGGTGTCAGCGAATGTTCCTCGCAAAAGGGCCTACAGGAATCCTGATTCTATTGCGGGTGGTACATGGGAGGCATTCGAACGCGTCATGAAGAAGCACGGTTACTATGTGAACGGCTTGTCCAAGGTGAAGGCAGCGAACAAAATTGGACAGCACATGGATCCTACGGCGAATTCGTCGCAAAGCTTTGTCTGTTTTAGGGATGCCAAATGCCAAGCCTTGAGGTGCGTGCAGTCGCCATAGGAAAAGCGGTTGGTTGTCACGAAACACAGGTCAGTTCGTGCGGGGGGTTCACAACCTCGTTCCCCTATTTTCGCAACTTCTGCGGGCCGGGAATACAATGTCGTTCTGGCTCATTGGGCACCCGTGTACTTTGTGGTCACGGCAGCGGCTCATCAAAGAACGCAAAGACGGTCATGACGATGACCATGAATGTTTCTTCCCGTTTTACGGGAGAATTGTCCGGGCAGCGTGTCAAGCTGGCTTGGCGCGGAGGTTGAACGCCAAATGCGCGCGCTGCCTGCAAGAAATTCGCAGAGTGACCGGCCGTGTTGAGCCTGGACTTTGTCAGCAAGCCAACTATGCCGCCGTTTCGATCTTGCGACCATTCTTCCAAGATGTATGGGACAGTCCCGCACGGTCGAGAGGCAGCCTTTCCGCCCGATTGCGGACGTGCACGGCGATTCTGGATTCCGCCCGGAATTCCCGCATTGTCTGCACCGTCCGAATCAGAAATTGACAGCAAATATGACATAGTGAAGTTCCCTGACGCGCCGCCGTCGGATTTGACATTCCCCGGTGCGGTGCGGTAATTGTCGTTCGGCTCGGTTTCCCGACCGTCAAGAGAGCCGTTTCCAATGATCAGACTCATGCCGCCAGTCGACGGTGCGGCGGCGCGGAATTTGCAATGAATCCAGACACTTTGATGAAGCAGGAATCGCTTACGCTTTCCGAACTGAAGGCGAAGAGCCCCGCGGACCTGCTGCGCATGGCAAAGGAACTCGAACTCGAGAGCACGGCGCCCATGCGCAAGGGCGAAATGATGTTCGCGATTCTCAAGGAGAAGGCCGAGGGCGGTGCGGAGATCTCGGGCGACGGCGTGCTCGAGGTCATGCAGGACGGGTTCGGTTTCCTGCGTTCGCCCGAGGCGAACTACCTTCCGGGGCAGGAGGACATATACGTCAGCCCGAACCAGATCAGGAAATTCTCCCTCAAGACCGGGGACACTGTCGAAGGCGTCATTCGCGCGCCCCTGGAAAACGAACGGTACTTCGGACTCGTCAGGGTCTCGTCGATAAATTTCAGCGAACCGGACAGCGCGCGCCATAAGGTGCATTTCGACAACCTGACGCCGCTGTACCCCGATACGCGGCTGAAGATGGAAATCCCCGATCCGGAAATAAAGGACAAGTCGGCGCGGGTCATCGATCTCGTCGCGCCGATCGGAAAGGGTCAGCGCTCGCTGATCGTTGCGCCGCCGCGAACCGGCAAGACGGTGATCCTGCAGAACATCGCGCACTCAATCGAGAAAAACCATCCGGAGTGCTACCTGATCGTGCTGCTGATTGACGAACGTCCCGAGGAAGTCACGGACATGCAGCGTTCGGTGAAGGGCGAGGTCGTCTCCTCGACATTCGACGAACCTGCTACGCGTCATGTGGCGGTCTCCGAGATGGTCATCGAGAAGGCGAAGCGGCTGGTGGAGCACAAGCGGGACGTGGTGATCCTTCTCGATTCCATCACGCGTCTCGGACGCGCCTACAACACCGTCGTGCCTTCGTCGGGCAAGGTACTCACCGGTGGCGTGGACGCAAACGCGCTGCAGAGGCCGAAACGGTTTTTCGGTGCCGCCCGGAACATAGAGGAAGGCGGATCGCTGACCATCATTGCAACCGCCCTGATCGACACCGGATCCCGGATGGACGAGGTCATCTTCGAGGAGTTCAAGGGTACCGGGAACTCCGAAATCGTTCTTGATCGCAAGGTCGCGGACAAGCGGGTTTTCCCGTCGATCGACATACTGAAGTCCGGCACGCGGAAGGAGGATCTTCTGGTCAGCAAGGGGGAACTTGCGAAGACCTTCGTCCTGCGGAGAATTCTGAACCCGATGGGAACCACCGACGCCATCGAATTCCTTCTGGACAAGCTCAGGAAGACGAGGACGAACACTGAGTTCTTCGACTCGATGAACACCTGATCCGCTCCGACTGCCGCCGCACATGAATGATGCAGAGCCCGACACGATATTTGCTCTCGCATCCGCGCGGGGCAAGGCCGGCATCGCGGTGGTCCGGGTATCGGGGCCCTCGGCCTTTCTGGCGGCCCGAAGTCTCTGCGGCAAGGCTATCCCCGTCAAACGACCGTCGCTCTGCACGCTGAGGAACGCAAACGGAGACGTTCTGGACAGCTCGCTTGTCCTTGCATTCGACCGTGGTGCGAGCTTCAGCGGCGAAAAAACCGTGGAATTTCAAGTACATGGAAGCCCCGCCGTTGTCCAGGCGATCCAGGCTGCGCTTGCGTGCCTTCCGGGGCTTCGACATGCGAGACCCGGCGAGTTCACGCGTCGTGCGCTCGACAACGGATGCCTTGACCTCAGCCAGGTCGAAGGTCTCGCGGACCTGATCGAGGCGGAAACCGAACATCAGCGCGTGCAGGCGCTGCACGTGATGCGCGGTGGCTTGCGGAACCTAGTCGAGGAGTGGCGCTCGTCTCTCATTCGGGCGATGGCCCTGCTCGACGCGACAATCGATTTTCCGGACGAGGACGACGTTCCTGTCGACGCGCGGACCGGCGTGCTTCGCACCCTGGATGACCTCGAAGCCGGGTTCCGAGGCGAGATCAGCGGCTCTTTTGCCGCGGAACGCGTTCGCGACGGATTCGAGGTTGCGATCATCGGGCCGCCAAATGTCGGTAAGTCGACACTTCTGAACGCGCTTGCCGGCCGGGAAGCGGCGATTACGTCCGAAACGGCCGGCACCACCCGCGACGTCATCGAGGTCAGGATGGACGTGAACGGAATTCCCGTCATTTTTCTCGATACGGCGGGGCTCAGGGACGGCGTGGACGACGTCGAAACGCTGGGAATCGAAAGGGCCAGAAGCAGGGCGGAATGCGCCGACGTCCGGTTGTTCCTTACGTTTGGCGGAGGGATGTCCGGACTGGGCGTGGACTGCCGGCCGGGAGACATCGTCTGCCGGGGAAAGTGCGACATCCATGACCGGGGGTCGGGGCTGCCCGTGTCCGGCGTCACGGGACAGGGAATCGAAGAAATCATCGGAATGCTCGACAAGAACCTGTCGACGCGTGTGGTGCCGTCGCAGTCCGCGGTTCGCGGACGTCACCGCGACGCGATTTCCCGCGCGCTCGAGTGCCTTGTCGCTGCCCGCGAACAGCTCCGGCGCGAACGCGGAGAGCCGGAGATTGTCTACGAGGAACTCCGGAGCTGCGCGCACGCTCTGAATTCCATAATCGGGCGGGTTGATGTAGAAGACGTTCTGGACGAGATATTCGCCAGTTTCTGCATGGGGAAGTGAACCCGCTCACTCCGAGGGACCGTACAGTGTTTCACGTGAAACATAGGGACGACATGGACCGCGAAGACGGAACCGCGGTGGTCGTCGTGGGCGGCGGACACGCGGGAACCGAGGCCGCGCATGCCGCGTGGCGCACCGGCGCCCGGACGATTCTCGTGACCCACCGTTTCGACCGCATCGGCGAAATGTCCTGCAACCCGGCGATCGGCGGCCTGGGCAAGGGCCACCTGGTTCGCGAAATCGACGCCCTCGACGGACTCATGGCCCGTGTGGCGGATCGGGCCGGCATCCAGTTCCGGCTGCTGAACCGGCGGAAGGGGCCGGCCGTGCAGGGTCCGAGGGCTCAGGCGGACCGCGCCCTGTACCGATCGGGAATGCAGGCGGAGTTCCGCGGCCTTCCCGGTCTCGACGTGGTGCAGGGCGAGGTCACGGATTTCCTCGTGGAGGGCTCGCGGGTCGCGGGAGTCATCCTCGCAGACGGCGCGGAAGTGCCCGCTGGCGCCGTTGTTCTGACGGCCGGGACATTCCTGCGCGGCGTGGTGCATGTTGGCGACGCCAGGATGCAGGGCGGGCGCATCGGCGATTCACCCGCGGTTCGTCTTGCCGAGCGTCTCGACTCGTACTCGCTTCCCCTCGGCAGGCTGAAGACCGGCACCCCTCCGCGACTGGACGGCCGAACCGTGAACTGGGGCGCTGTCGGCGAGCAGCCGGGTGATAGCGATCCCGTGATGTTCTCGTTTCTTTCCGGGATGCCCGCTGTCCGGCAGGTTTCCTGCGGAATAACGCAGACGAATGAGCGCACGCACGACATAATCCGGAAAAACCTTTCGCGATCCGCGATGTACGGCGGTCACATCGAGGGAATCGGGCCGCGCTACTGCCCGTCGGTCGAGGACAAGGTCACCCGGTTCGCGGAAAGGAAGTCGCACCAGATATTCCTTGAACCGGAAGGGCTTGATGACGTGACCGTCTACCCGAACGGGATTTCGACGTCCTTGCCCGCCGACGTGCAGAAGGCCTACGTGCGCACCATCGCCGGGCTTGAAACCGCCGCAATCACGCAGCCGGGATACGCGATCGAGTACGACTATGTCGATCCGCGTTCGCTGTCTCCGTCGCTGGAAGTGAAGGACGTGCCCGGACTCTTTCTCGCCGGCCAGATCAACGGCACGACGGGATACGAGGAGGCGGCAGCCCAGGGGCTCGTCGCGGGTCTCAATGCGGCTTCCCTCGCGGCCGGCCGGGATTCCGTGACATTCAGCCGCATGGATTCCTATATCGGGGTCATGATCGATGATCTCGTGACGCGCGGCGTGGCCGAGCCCTACAGGATGTTCACGTCGCGGGCGGAGTATCGGCTGTCGCTTCGCGCCGACAATGCCGACCAGCGCCTGACGGGCGTCGGCATCGGGATCGGATGCGTTGGCGAGGCGCGCCGCCGGTTTCACGATCGGAAGATGGATCTCCTGAACTCGGCCGGATCACGGTTGCGGGACGTGTCCCTGACGCCCAATGAGGCGGAAAAGGCGGGAATCGCCCTGAATCACGACGGAATTCGCCGCAACGGCATGGAGCTCCTGTCCCGAAAGGACATAGATTTCGCCAGGCTTGCGACAATCTGGCCGGATCTTGCGGAAGTTCCCGACGAGATCGCTGTCCAGCTCGAAAGGGACGCGACCTACATGCACTACATCGAGGCGCAGGAACGAGATGCAAGGGCCCTGCGTCGAGACGAGGGAATCCGGATTCCGGCCGGGATGTCCTATGACGAAATTCCCGGCCTGTCGAACGAACTCCGGCAAAAGCTCCTGCGCATCAGGCCCGGAACGCTTGGCCAGGCCGGACGGATCGACGGGATGACTCCAGCCGCCCTGATTCTCATCCTGGGGCGGCTCCGCCGCCTCGAGACCGGTTCGAAACGGCGGAGCGCATGAATCCGGAGGACGATGCGCGCAGGCGGCTTTTCGAGGACATCGGTGTTTCACGTGAAACATTTTGCCGGCTCGAACGATATGCGGAGCTTCTCCGGAAGTGGAATTCCTCCCTGAACCTCGTTTCGGGGCGCACGCTGGATGCCGTCTGGAGCCGGCATTTCCTCGACTCTGCCCAGCTCCTTCCGCTTGCTTCGAAGCGCAGTCCGGAAACCTGGGCGGATCTCGGAAGCGGTGGCGGCTTTCCGGGAATGGTCGCGGCAATGCTGGCGCTGGACCAGATTCCCGGGCTGTGCGTCAGTCTGATCGAGAGCAATTCGCGCAAGTGCGCATTCCTGGAAAATGTTTCACGTGAAACATCGACATCGGTCAGGGTCGTCAATTCGCGAGCGGAGGACATGGATGGCGCCTGCTTCGACATCGTGTCCGCACGCGCCGTTGCGCCCCTGCAGGAGCTGCTTCCGCTGGCTTCGCACCTGCTTCGGGGACGTGGCGTTTGCCTGTTCCTGAAGGGTCGCGGTCATGCTAGTGAAGTAGCCGATGCCAGAAGGACATGGGAGTTTTCCTTGTCGGAGTTTCCAAGCCTGACCGACCGGGAGGCCAGGATTCTCGAAATCGAGTGCATGTCCCGTTCGCACCGGGGATGACAGGCGAAAAGTGTCCAAGATCATTGCCATAGCCAATCAAAAGGGCGGTGTCGGGAAAACAACGACGGCGATCAATTTTGGCGCATCGCTCGCCCTGGCCGGGAAGCGGGTATTTCTCGTCGACTTGGATCCGCAGGGCAACGCATCGACCGGCCTTGGTATCGACCCCCGGGCGAGGGAGACGACAATGTACGACGTCATTGTCGACAATGCCCCCTTGAAGGCGGCGAGCGTCGAGACACTGGTCAAGGGCCTCAAGATTGCGACGTCCGCGACCGACCTCAGTTCGGCAGACGTTGAACTGGTCAGGCTCCGGCAGCCGGCGCTGCGACTGAAGGACGCGTTTCGCGATCTGGCGGGGTTTCCGGAGATGCCGGACTATGTCCTGATCGATTGTCCGCCGTCTCTCAACCTGCTTACGCTGAACGCACTGGCAGCGAGCCACTCGGCCCTGATTCCCGTACAGTGCGAGTTCTTTGCGCTTGAAGGCCTGTCGCAACTCATTCTGACCATAAGAAAGGTCCGGGAGAGTCTGAATGCCGGATTGCGGGTCGAGGGCGTCTTGCTCACCATGTTCGATCGTCGGAACAACCTTTCCGTCCAGGTCGAGCAGGATGCCCGGGAGAACCTCGGTACGCTGGTCTACAGGACAGTTATTCCGAGGAATGTTCGCCTCAGCGAAGCTCCGTCCCACGGGGTGCCCGTCGCGCAGTACGATCCTGGCAGCACCGGCAACCGCGCCTACAGGGAACTCGCTGCCGAGTTCCTGAACGCGGCCGCTCCGCCGGCGGGCCGATGATCGAATGACGCGAGACAACTGAACCAAGCAAGGGAAGGCCGGACATGGCGGAAAAGAGAGGACTGGGACGCGGTCTCACGGAGTTGATCGGCGAACTCGGCGTCGGCGGCGGCCCCCTCGCCCCAGAAGCCGGCCCGGCCGGGCGGCACGAGGAAACTTCAATCGGCAGCGTCATGGTCCCCGTGGAACTGGTCCGCACGAATCCGGAGCAGCCTCGCCGCAGGTTCTCCGAAAAGGAACTCGAAGGCCTTTCGGAGTCGATGAAGCGTCACGGCATCCTGCAGCCGATTCTGGTCAGGACCGACCCTGCCGGCGAGACGCCCTACCAGATCGTTGCCGGAGAACGGAGATGGCGCGCTGCGCAGTTGGCGCAAATCCATGAAATCCCCGCGTTGGTGCGTGAGTTCGACGACAGTCAGGCACTCGAGATCGCCCTCGTCGAAAACGTGCAGCGCGTAGATCTCAATCCTGTGGAGGAGGCGTCCGGATACCGAGAACTGTTGGACAGGTTCGGCCATACGCAGAACAGCCTCTCGGAGCTTCTCGGCAGGAGCAGGAGTCACGTTGCAAACATGGTGCGGCTCCTCGGCTTGCCGGAAGATGTCCGTCGCATGCTGGAGGAGGGCAGATTAAGCGCGGGTCACGCGCGGGCGCTCGTATCAAGCCGGAATCCGTCCGGGCTTGCGGCGCTGGTCGTTGACAGGGGCCTGAATGTTCGCCAGACCGAGGCGCTTGTCAGAAGGGAAGACGGCGGCGCGAGCGGGACGCGGGCGGTGCCCACGCAGAAGGATGCCGATACGCGGGCATTGGAAGCCGGTTTGTCGGCAAATCTCAAGTTGCCGGTCAGCATCAACCACCGAATGGGCACGACCGGCGGCTCGATCAGGATTTCCTACAAGACGCTCGACGACCTCGATGCGCTGTGCCTGCGCCTCGGCGGATTCGGAGACACCTGACGGGATCGGATTGCCCGCGTCGCGACCGCCGGGGCAGCGGTCAGACGCCGGTTGCGACCGGCTGCGGCTGTTCTTCCGGCGAATACTCGTCCAGGAGTTCGAGGAGGACTGAGTCGAGGAGGAGGCGGCCTCTGCGGGTTGCCCGAATCCGTCGCCGGTCGATTTCGAGAAACCCGTCATCCACGAGCCGGTCGGTGCGGAGAGGAATGTGGGCTCCGCCGGAGAGCGCCTCGAATCGATCGAGATCCGCACCTTCCGCAAGACGCAGCGAAGACATGAGGTACTCGACGCCTTGTTGGATCGGCGGAATTTCCTCCATGTCAGACAATCCGGTGGAGCCGGAAAGGACAGCGTCGAGCCAGGCTTCAGGATTGCGCTCACCGGCGGACCGGATGACCCTTCCATCCAGGTCAACGCGCCCGTCCGCGCCGGGTCCGATGCCCAGAAACTCTCCGTATCGCCAGTAGTGGAGGTTGTGAACGCACTCGAAGCCCGCTCGAGCGTGGTTCGAAATCTCGTACGACCCGAATCCTCTCGACCCGCAGATGTCCCAGGCCGCCTCGAGCATGTCCGCCTGAAGCGCATCCCCGGGCAGCTGGCGCAGCCGGCCGCGCCGGGCCAGATCGGCAAATCGGGTGCCAGGCTTGATCGTGAGCTGGTAGAGCGACAGATGCCCGACACCGAACAGGAGTGCCCGTTCAAGTTCGTCTTTCCATGCGGACAATGTCTGGCCCTGGCGCGCGAACATCAGGTCAAAACTGACAGAGTCAAAATATTTACATGCAATATCAATAGCTTGCGTGGCATCTTGGACAGTATGACGTCGGCCGAGCCGGATCAGGTCCGTGTCCGAGAGCGCCTGGACGCCTATGGATATCCTGTTTACGCCTGCGGAGGCGAAGTCGCGGAACCGCGTTGATTCCACAGTGGTCGGATTTGCTTCGAGGCTGACTTCCACGTGTCGCGGCGCTGGCCATGATGATCGTATCCTGTCGACCACCGCGGCGACGGTTTCCGGGGACATGAGGCTCGGCGTGCCGCCGCCGAAATAGATGGAGGCGGCGCTTCGACGCGGCAGGCGTTCGGCGACCCGGTCGATCTCGAGTCCGAGCGCACGCACCCAGGGATCTTGGTCCACGGCGCGGCGGACATGGACATTGAAGTCGCAGTAGGGGCATCTGGATTCGCAGAACGGCCAGTGAACGTAGACGGCAAGTCTGCCGTCCCCCGCATCCCTATTCGCGGAGGCACGCCGCACGGAACTTGTCGAATGCCCGCGCGCGGTGGCTCATGCGGTGCTTGTCGAGAGGGTCCATTTCCGCGAAAGTCAGATCTTTGCCGTCGGGCTGGAAAACAGGGTCGAAGCCGAAGCCCCTATCGCCGCGCATCGGCCAGACGAAGCGGCCACGCACCTCGCCTTCGAACACAGCCTCGCCGCCATCGGGCCAGGCCACGCTTATAGCGCAGAAAAACCGGGCAATCCTAGGTTCAGGCGCGTTCCGTTCTTCGAGGAGCCGCCAGGTTTTTCCCATCGCCAGGTCGAAGTCCCGCCCCGACGGCGTCTCGGCCCAGCGGGCGGTGTGAATGCCCGGCCGGCCGTCAAGCGCATCGACCGCGATGCCGCTGTCGTCCGCGATGGCAGGGACGCCGGTGGCGGCGACCGCGAACCTCGCCTTCAGCAGTGCGTTGCCCGAAAATGTTGTTTCCGTCTCTTCGGGAAGTTCGATTCCGTAATCCCGGACGGGAACCGCCTTCAGGTTGTGCGGCGCCAGGAAATCCCGGAACTCCTCGAGCTTTCCCGCGTTTTCTGTCGCAAGGACGACAACCGGCTCGCGGAGCATTCGCATTATTCGGCTACAGCGTCCTTCTGGAGCGACACGATTGTCGAGATGCCGCGCGCCGCAAGCCCGAACATCGCGTCGAACTCGGACCGGTCGAAGGGCGCGCCCTCTGCGGAACACTGGATCTCGATCAATTTGCCCGAGCCGGTCATCACGAAATTGGCATCTGTTCCGGCTTGCCTGTCTTCCCCGTAGTCCAGGTCGAGAATCGCCCGTCCGCCGACGATTCCGCAACTTACCGCGGCAACAAGGTCGAGGATGGGGTCGCTCTTGACCACACCCCGGGACAAGAGGCGGTCGACGGCCAGCCTGAGAGCAACCCATCCACCCGTGACGGATGCGCATCGCGTGCCGCCGTCGGCCTGCAAGACATCGCAATCGATGGTGATCTGCCGTTCCCCAAGGCGGACGCGGTCCACGCATGCCCGGAGAGACCGGCCGACAAGGCGTTGAATTTCAAGGGTTCGGCCGGACTGCTTTCCTACCGAAGCCTCGCGTCGGTTTCGATCCGTCGTCGCGCGAGGCAACATGCCGTACTCTGCGGTTACCCAACCGAGTCCCGAATTCCTGAGGAAGTGCGGCACGCGCGTTTCAAGGGTCGCCGTACACAGGACATGCGTGTCGCCGGACCTGATCAGGCAGGATCCCTCGGCATGCCTGTTCACGCCAGTCTCGATGTCCGTCAGCCTGAGTTCGTCGGATTTCCGTCCGAATTGTCGCAAGGCTTCAATCCCGTTCTGTCGCCGAAGACCGCAGATACAATCCTGTACGGACCCTTGCAAGCCGATTGACCGGATGTTGCCCGGTCATTAGGCTGAATGCGCTGCCGGAGAATGACCGGGATTGCGGCTTGGTTCTGCCCCAAACAAATCCTCTCGATGATCTGGACGCCAGAAGCCGCGAGGTCTTCCGGCTCCTTGTGGAATCATATCTCGAACACGGCGACCCCGTCGGGTCGCGGACCTTGACGCGCAGCATGTCGGAAAGGGTATCCGCCGCCACCGTCCGCAATGTCATGCAGGATCTGGAGTTTCTCGGACTGCTTGCGAGTCCGCACATTTCCGCGGGACGGGTCCCCACCCAGGTCGGCCTTCGCATATTCGTGGACGGGCTGCTGGAAGTCGGCGATATCGAGAAGCATGAACAGACGTGGATCGAGGATTCGCTGGAGAACAGGTCCGGCGGCATTGAATCGATGCTTGAACGCGCCGGGTCGCTGCTTTCGAACCTGACACGAAACGCGGGCATCGTGCTGGTGCCGAAATCCGATGCGCCGATAAAGCACATCGAACTCGTGGCGCTGTCGCCCGAAAGGGGACTCGTGGTGCTGGTCACCGTAGATGGCAAGGTGGAGAACCGGATTTTCGAGTTGCCCAGAGGACAGACGCCGTCATCAATGCGCGAGGCGGCGAACTTTCTGAATGCGATTACCAAGAATCACACGGTGAGCGAGCTGAAGGCGGTCGTGGAAAGCGAGATCAACTCGCGATGGCAGGAAGTCGACAGCCTTGCGCGTGAACTGATCGAGAACGGCGTCGCCGTGTGGTCGGAAGAGGCCTCGCCCGAGTCGCGTTTGATCGTGCGCGGCAGATCCAACCTTCTCGACGACGCGGCCGGCGAGGAGGAACTGGAGAGAATTCGCGAGCTTCTGGACGATCTGGAGCGGAAGCGGGAGATCGTGGAGTTCCTCGAACTGGCGGAACACGGAGCAGGCGTGAGGATATTCATCGGATCCGAAAACAAACTTTTTTCGCTCTCGGGTTCATCTATGGTCGTTTCGCCCTATATCAATTCCGATCACAGGATTGTCGGAGCAGTCGGCGTGATCGGACCGACGCGCCTCAACTACGGGCGCGTGGTTCCCATTGTAAACTACACGGCCCAACTGGTAGGGAGGCTGATGTCTGCAAAAAACTAGGCAGGCGCGAAGGACGAGATGGACAAGAACGTCAAAGAAGAATCCGGCCCGGAGCCCGAATTTTCCGGAGAATCCTCGGATGACAAGCGCATCGGCGATGCCGGGGAGCAGGAGGCGGTTTCCGCCAATGCGGCAGCGCCCGCGGACCTTGACGGCAAGGAGACTGCGGATGCTCCGGAGGACGCCGGCGCCGCGGACAGCGCCAATGATGACGTGTCCGACGAGGGCGGCGCCGATGCCGACGTCGCGGGAGAGCTTGCGGCGGCGCGCGCCGAAGTCGACGACCTGCGCGACAGGCTCATGCGCGCCCTTGCGGAAGTCGACAACACGCGCAAGCGCGGCGAACGCGTACGCCGCGATGCGGAGGTCTACGGCGGCAGGAGGCTGGCAATGGACCTGCTTTCGGTCTTCGACAACATGAACAGGGCTCTTTCGGCGGTAGATGATTCGCAACGCGAGGTGGCGGGCGGGCTGATTGAGGGAATCGAGTTGACGAAGCGCGACCTTGTCGAAGCGTTTTCGCGGAACGGCATTGTTCCGGTCGAACCGTCGGTCGGCGACAAGTTCGATCCGAAGCAACATTCCGCCGTCTTCAATGCGCCCAATCCGGATGTCCCGGCCGGCTGCATCGCGACCGTCCTCAGGGAGGGCTTCGTCATGGCGGACCGCCTCCTCAGGCCGGCAGAGGTCGGGGTGTCGTCGGGGTCGCCGAACACGTGATTCCTCGCCGCCCCGGATTCCGGCATCATGCCGGATCAAGGGTCGAGGAGCGCCTTCAGTTCGTAGATGAGGTCCAACGCGTCGCGCGGCGTGAATTCGTCGGGATGGACGTCGCGCAGCTTCCGGATCACCGGCGAGCGCTCGACGCTCTGCGCGGGCGCTGTCGCAACGGGCGCGTTTTCGAACAGCGGCAATCCTGTCAACGCCGCCTCGACACGGTTGCCGCCTTGCTGTTCTCCGCGCTCCAATGCGTCCAGGACCGAGGTCGCGCGTTCGATGACGCCCTCTGGCAGGCCGGCGAGCCGCGCGACCTGCACGCCGTACGACCGGTCCGCGGCACCTTGCCGGACCTCGTGAAGAAAGACGATCTCTCCCTTCCATTCCCGAACCGCAACGGTGGCATTGGACAGGTTTTCGAGCTTCGTTTCGAGCGCGGTCAACTCGTGGTAGTGCGTCGCGAACATTGTCCGGCACCGCTTGACCTCGTGAAGGTATTCGAGAGTCGCCCAGGCGATCGACAGACCGTCATAGGTTGCGGTGCCGCGTCCGATCTCGTCCAGAATGACGAATGCGCTCTCGTCAGCGCGATTGAGTATCGCGGCGGTTTCGACCATTTCCACCATGAAGGTCGAACGCCCGCGTGCTAGGTCATCGGATGCGCCGACCCGTGAAAACAACTGCGTCGCAATTCCGATTTCCGCGCTTTCCGCCGGAACGAAACTGCCCGTCTGCGTGAGAAGCAGAATGAGCGCGTTCTGGCGAAGGAAAGTGGACTTTCCCGCCATGTTCGGGCCGGTCACGAGCCAAATCGAACATTCACGCCCATCTTCGCCGGAGAGATCACAGTCGTTCGCGACGAACGACCCGGAACTGCCCTTTCGAAGTGCTGCTTCCACCACGGGATGCCGGCCCGCGCGGATCCGGAACCGCCTATCGGAAAAGACGGACGGGCGGACCCAGTTTTCCTCTGCCGCGAGGTCGGCGAAAGAAGCGGCGAGATCGATGGCCGCGAGGGCATCGGCGGCTTCAGCGACGGACTCCGCTCCGGAGACAACCTGATCCGACAAAGCGTCGAATATCCGCAATTCGATTTCCAGCGCCTGACCGGCAGCCTCCAGAATGCCGGTCTCGAGCTGCGACAGCTCCCGCGTCGTGAAGCGCAGAGAATTCGCAGTCGTCTGCCTGTGGATGAAGGTCTCGGAGAGAGGGGCTCCGAGCATCGCATCTGCGTAGCGTGACGGAGTCTCGACGAAGTATCCAAGGACATTGTTGTGCCGGACCTTCAGCGACGCGATTCCGCTGAGATCGCGGTATTTTTCCTGGAGGCCGGATATGACCCTGCGGCCGCCGTCCCGCAGGTCTCTGGCCGCGTCGAGGTCGGGATCATGTCCAGGAGCGACGAAACCGCCGTCCCTGGCGAGGAACGGCGGGTCAGGAACCAGCGCCGCGTCAAGACATGTCTGCAATTCCCCGTGACCGCGAAGGTTTGCAACGGCTTCGGCGACTTCGGCGGGCAACCCGTCTTTCGGAAACTCGGCGGCGATCATGTCCGCCTGACGCAGGCCATCGCGAATGGCCGCGACATCGCGGGGACCGCCACGCCGGAGCGACAGGCGATTGAGGGCGCGACCCATGTCCGGTACCGGCCGGAGAAGTTTCCTGCACGCACGGGCAAGCTCCCCGGAGGCATGGAAAAAGTCGACGGAGTCGAGTCGGCGCTCGATCGTCTCGACGCGCGTCGAAGGGCTCGCCAACCTGTGTTCGAGCATCCTGGCGCCGGCGCTCGTGACCGTCCGGTCCACGCTGGCAAGGAGCGATCCGGTTCGATCGCCCGAGAGACTCCTGGTCAGTTCCAGATTGCGCCGGGTTGAGGCGTCGATCTGCATGGTATCGCTGCTGTTCTCCCGGACAGGGCGGCGAAGTCTGGGGAAACTCCCTTTCTGGGTCAATTCCAGATAGTCGACGATGGCGCCCATTGCCGAAAGTTCGGATTTCCCGAAAAAGCCGAATCCTTCAAGCGAAGCCACGCGAAACAGTTCCCGCAACTTGGAATCCGCGGACGCGCTGTCGAAACTCGCCCGCGATAGCACGGTCGCGCTGGCGCCGGCTTCCTCGATCACGCTGCGCAAGGAATCGTCGATCGCTTCCGAAATCAGGACTTCCCTGGGCGCCAGGCGCGCGAGCATCGGCCCGAGAGACACTCGGAGGCACTGCTGAACCCGGAAGTCGCCGGTCGTTATGTCGGCCCAGGAGACTGCGGAATGCCCCCGAATCTCCGAGAATGCGCAGAGAAAGCTGTGCTGTCGTGCCACGAGCAGGCTGTCCTCGGTCACGGTTCCGGGACTGATCACGCGGGTCACGTCGCGTTTCACGACCGATTTCGAACCTCTCGCCCTGGCCTGCTCCGGAGTCTCGAGCTGTTCGCAGACGGCAACGCGGAAGCCGCGCCGGATGAGTGTCTGGAGGTATCCGTCGGCGGCCTGAACGGGTACGCCGCACATGGGCACTTCCGCGCCGCGATGTTTCCCGCGCTTCGTCAGGGCGATGTCGAGCGCATCGGCCGCAGCGACCGCATCGTCGAAGAACATTTCGTAGAAGTCGCCCATGCGGTAGAAAAGGAGCGCGTCAGGGTAGTCGGCCTTGATCTCCAGGTACTGGGCCATCATTGGCGTGACCGACAACGCGGACTTCGGCACCTGGCTTTCTCCTGTCCCGGACTTCGGCAGACGCTATGTCTGCCAAATTGGGAAGCCCTGTCAAACGGAAGTGCCAAGCCGTCCGAATGAAGTGCTGTTTCGCCAGCGCCGCGCGGGCGGTCAGCTGCACTATCTGGTCAGCCTGTCGCATTGCCGACTCGGCGGCCTTTTGTTCAATCCCGCGCCGCGCGTCCTGGCATCGCGGGTTGCTCGGCTCGATTGGAATGATGAATGTCGCGAGCGACATCCAGAGCTGGCGATCGGCTTTGCGAGTTTCTTGATCTGTCCGTCAGTTTACGCTCTGCCTTGCGTGGAGTTTTCCTGACATCGTCAGCCAGATTGCGGCGCAGAATTCGAATCCGGTTCATGCACCAGGAGGCGATGTTGCGTTGCATTTTCGCGAAACCGGCCAGCGATGTGCTACGGGCTGAAAGTGGCGGATGCATGGTTTCCCCAAGCAGTGCAGTTTTTCTGCACTTTCCGCGTCGCGTTTTCCGACGATTGGCGACTGCTCTTCGCGACATCGAAAGATCAGGCCTCTCCGATACTCCGCCTGGCTTCAGGTGGAGTTCAGCAACTCGACATTGTTTTGATGGCAGATCGTCAGAAAGTCCCGCTCGTTGAAAGTCAACATGGCCGATATCGGCACATTCACATCCTTGATGATGTTGAAAAGAACTGCATCGACCAGACTGGGCAAGGTTGTCGCCAAATGTCGCGTGAGCAACGCCGAGAGCGACTTTTCCCGGTATGGCGTGGCGTGGCGTGTCATCGAGCAAAATCGTCTCTGCCGATCCGACGATCGCGCGAAACCTCGCCAGATTCCCAGGCCGGCGCACAGGACGGGTGTTCAAGGCTTCATACAGGATGGGCCACGGCAGGATAATCGGTGCCGAATCAAGCAACTCTTCCATCTCGTGGGCAGATTCGTGGAATCGATCCCGCTCATTGAACAGCGCAAAGAAGTAGCCGGTATCAACCAAAACCCGCCCTCTGTCGACCATCAGTCTTCGTCAAGCTCGTGTTCCGGTTCATCGCCGAAACCAGTCCGCGGTGGAGCCCCTCGCCTTCCAATCAGGTATTTTCCTCGTGAGCGTCCGTTGTCCCTATCCCGAAAAATCACATAGATGCGTGATCGGCGATTCAGTGCAACAGCATCGCCAATGTCTGCCTTCAAGCAATCCAGCAGATTGTCCTCGAATTCGTAGTCTTTCAGGAACGCGACACTCGAACCACATTCCTTCGCTCCGTGTTCTCCAACCAAGAATACAAACCTTCGCAGTCGCTGCTCACCCCCAGATCGTAGGACAGCCAAATTGTGCTCTTCATGTTTTTCTCCTACGACTTAACCCACAATTGCCGGCGACATCGTCACGCAACGCCGCTTCCAGACACTGCAATCGCCGTCAATTTGCCATTCGCCGTTCCCACCACATCGTCCCGCGTATTCCATGTCGTGCTGCGGCCCGTTCTCCGTAGCATTGCGTCGACGGGGGACTTACGGGTTTCGATCCAGACAGGGTGCAGAAGGCGCGAATTCAGTGCTGGGCCAGGTCTAACATGTCTACCCGTTCCGCGAGGGTGACGGGTACATCCAGCTCCAGCGCTTGAAACAGTATGCCGCGCGGCTTTGCGTCGCGAGTGCTTTCGAAACCTGATCCCAATGTTGTTTTCTTGAAGCAGTTGATCTAACATATCGTTCAACGTTGAACAAAATACGGAGCGCCACCGAAAGTGGGCTGGACGGGCTGTGCCGGCGGCGGGCCCGGAAGAGGCCTTGCCGCGTCGGCGATACCTCCTGGACGGGAGCGGAAGAAAGCGATGAGTGAGAACGCCAAACTGACTCCCGAGGAATCGCTTCAGTATCACGCTGAGCCGAATCCCGGGAAACTGGAGGTGGTCGCCTCAAGTGCGATGACGACACAGCGTGACCTGTCCTTGGCATACTCGCCAGGCGTGGCGGTCCCCGTGCAGGTCATCGCCGAAGAGCCGGAACTCGCCTACGACTACACGACGAAGGGCAACATAGTTGCCGTCGTGACAAATGGTACGGCAATTCTCGGCCTCGGGAATCTCGGAGCACTTGCGGCGAAGCCGGTCATGGAGGGCAAGGCCGCGCTCTTCAAGCGTTTCGCGGACATCAACTCGATCGACCTCGAACTGGACACTGAGGATCCTGAAGAGTTCATCAGCGCGGTCAGGCTTCTGGGGACCGGATTCGGCGGCATAAATCTCGAGGACATAAAGGCTCCCGAGTGCTTCATCATCGAGCAGAGGCTCAAGAGCGAGATGAACATTCCCGTCTTCCATGACGACCAGCACGGAACCGCGGTGATCTGCGCCGCAGGGTTGATCAACGCGCTGAAATTGTCCTCCAAGAAGATCGAGGAGTGCAGGATTGTCGTCAATGGAGCCGGCGCCGCCGGCATCGCCTGCCTGGAACTCGTGAAGGCGATGGGGGCAAGGCCGGACAACTGCATCGTCTGCGACTCCAGGGGCGTGATCTACAAGGGCCGGACCGAGGGGATGAACCAGTGGAAATCCGCCCACGCGGCAAAGACGGACGCCCGCACCCTCGAGGACGCCATGATCGGTTCCGACGTTTTCCTCGGAGTCTCGGTAAAGGGGGCCGTCACGGAATCCATGCTACTGTCCATGGCCGAGAACCCGGTGATATTCGCCATGGCCAATCCCGACCCGGAGATCACGCCGGAAGAGGCGCACTCGGTCAGGGAGGATGCGATCATCGCGACCGGGCGGTCAGACTATCCCAACCAGGTCAACAACGTGCTCGGGTTTCCATATCTGTTCCGCGGCGCCCTCGACATTCAGGCCCGGGCGATCAACGACGAAATGAAGATCGCCTGCGCGGAAGCGCTCGCCGAGCTTGCCCGTCAGGATGTGCCGGACGAAGTCGCGCTGGCATACGGCAAGAAACTCCGGTTCGGTCGGGACTACATAATTCCGACTCCCTTTGACCCGAGGCTCATCCACGTGGTGCCGCCCGCGGTTGCAAGGGCGGGAATGGACACAGGAGTCGCCCGCCGCCCGATCGCCGACATGAAGGCTTATGAACTCGATCTCAAGTCGAGGCTCGACCCAACGGCATCCATTCTGCAGGCTCTCTATGCGCGCGCGCGCAACAAGCAGGCGCGGATGGTCTTCTCGGAAGGCAACGATGACCGTGTCGTCCGCGCCGCCGTGGCATACGTCCGCCAGGGTCTGGGGCACGCGATCGTCGTTGGGCGGGAAGACGACGTGATCCGCCGGCTGGAACAGCAGGACCTTTCGGATGCGCTCGCGGACATCGAGATCATCAATGCCGCGAAGACGGAGCACCTCGAAGACTACAGGAAGTTCCTTTATTCGCGCGTTCAGAGAAAGGGGCTGGACCAGGCGGATTGCCACCGGCTCGCCTCCCGCGACCGGCACGTCTTTTCGGCGCTCATGCTCGCGCACGGGCATGCGGATGCCATGGTGACCGGTGCCACAAGGAAGTCTGCGAACATTCTCCAGTTCATCAACCATGTCTTCGATGCAGGCCCAGGCGACGGCGCCGTCGGCATTTCCGTCCTGCTCCTGCGCGGACGCATCATCCTTGTCGCGGACACGCTCGTTCACGAGTGGCCCGAGCCGGATGACCTTGCCGATATCGCAGAACGTGCGGCAGGCGTTGCGCGCAGCATCGGGATCGAGCCGCGGGTCGCCTTCGTGAGTTTCTCGAACTTCGGGTATCCGGTTTCGGAGCGCGCCGAAAAAATGCTCCTGGCTCCGCGCGTCCTGGAGAAAAGGGGCGTGAGCTTCGAATTCGACGGCGACATGACAGTGGACGTGGCGCTCAATGCGGAAGTGATGAAGCAGTACCCGTTCTGCCGGTTGTCCGGTCCGGCAAATGTCCTGGTCGTGCCGGCGCGTCACTCCGCGTCCATTTCGACCAAGCTGCTCCAGGAACTCGCGGGCGCAACGGTCATCGGGCCGATCCTTTCCGGAATCGACAAGCCCATAAAGCTCTGTTCGGTGACATCGACGGTGAACGACATACTGAACATGGCGGTGCTGGCGGCCTGCGACGTGGGTTAGCCGGCCGCGCCAACCGCGCGTGTCAGCCTCTCATCCTTTCCCAGAACTGCTTGACACTCCTGCCGAACCCCGACCATTCGGGGCTGTTTTCGTCGCTGGCCTCTTCGAACGATTGCAGCAATTCCCGTTGCCGGGACGTCAGATTGACGGGCGTTTCCACGTTGAGGTCGAGAAAAAGATCGCCGCGTCCGCTTCCCCTCAGCGCCGGCATGCCCTTGTTCCTGAGACGCAGCTGCTTGCCGCTCTGGGCGCCAGCCGGAATCCTGACCCGGCTCATGCCGCCGTCGATCGTGGGCACTTCGATTTCGCCGCCAAGCGCGGCCGTTACCATCGGCAGCGGAACGCGGCATAGGAGATTCACGCCGTCCCGTTCGAAGATCGGATGCCTTTCCACCTCGATGAAGATGTAGAGATCGCCCGAAGGTCCGCCCCTGACTCCTGTTTCTCCTTCGCCGGCCAGGCGAATCCGGGTTCCGGTCTCGACGCCCGGCGGAACCCTGACATTGAGCTGGCGCTCGCGTTTCTGCCGACCGGAACCACTGCAGAACCTGCATGGATTCGAAACGACCCGCCCCTGGCCGTGACAGGTCGGACATGTTCGTTCCATGGTGAAGAAGCCCTGCTGCGTACGAACCTGGCCCAGTCCGGAGCAGGTCGGGCAGGTGGCCGGCTCCGACCCGCCGCGCGACCCCGTTCCGGAACACTGTTCGCAGGAGTCGGATCGAGAGACGGATATGGTCTGCCGCGTGCCGCTGAAGGCCGTCTCGAGCGACAACGGCAGGTTGTACCGGAGGTCTGATCCGCGCGCCGATCGCTGGCGGCCGCCGCGGCTGCCGCCCATGAAGTCGCCGAAAAGGTCGTCGAACACGGTTGAGAATGCAGACGCGAAGTCCGCGCCGTGAGCGCCGCCGCCGCTTCCGCCCTCGAACGCGGCATGTCCGAAACGGTCGTAGGCTGCCCGCTTTTCGGCGTCCTTCAGGATGTCGTTGGCTTCACTGAGTTCCTTGAACTGCGCTTCCGCGTCGGGATTGTCCTTGTTCTGGTCGGGGTGAAGCGCCATGGCCCTCTTCCGGAAGGCCTTCTTGATATCGGCGTCGGATGCGTCTCTCGGGACGCCCAGAACGTCGTAGTAGTCACGCTTGGCCATCTCGTCCCCGCGTCACGCTGCGGCCGGCCCCCGGCCGCAATTCGGGTGAGCCGGGCCGCAAAGACGTCCGGATCGAATTACGACTTGTCCTTGCCGAGATCTTCGAAGTCGGCATCCACGATGTCGTCGTCAACGGGCTTCGGTTCATCGTCGCTCTCAGCCGCGGAACTCTCTTCCTCGGCCTGCGCCTTGTAGACGGCTTCGCCGAGTTTCATGGCCACTTCGACGAGGTCCTTGGATTGCGCCTTGATCTTGTCGGCGTCGTCAGATTCAAGCGTTTCCTTGAGAGCCTTGATGGAAAGCTCGATGGATTCGACGATGGCCGGATCAATCTTGTCGGAATGCTCCTCAAGCGACTTTTCGGTTCCGTGAATGAGCGATTCGGCCTGATTCCGCGTCTCGACGAGATCGCGGCGCTCCTTGTCGGCTTCCGCATGCTCCTCCGCCTCGCGCACCATCCGTTCGATGTCGTCTTCGGACAGCCCTCCGGAAGCCTGAATCGTGATCTTCTGCTCCTTGTTGGTGCCCTTGTCCTTCGCCGAAACCGAAACAATCCCGTTCGCGTCGATGTCGAAGGTGACTTCGATCTGCGGAAGGCCGCGCGGCGCGGGCGGGATTTCCTCCAAGTTGAATTGCCCAAGGAGCTTGTTGTCGAGCGCCATCTCCCGTTCGCCCTGGAACACGCGAATGGTGACAGCGTTCTGATTGTCTTCGGCGGTGGAGAAGATCTGCGACTTCTTCGTCGGGATCGTGGTGTTCCTGTCTATGAGCCTCGTGAAGACCCCGCCCAGGGTTTCGATGCCGAGCGAGAGAGGCGTGACGTCGAGGAGCACGACATCCTTGACGTCGCCCTGGAGGACACCGGCCTGAATGGCGGCGCCCATTGCGACGACCTCGTCAGGATTGACCCCCTTGTGCGGCTCCTTGCCGAAAAAGCGCGTGACCTCCTCAGCCACCCTCGGCATGCGGGTCATGCCGCCGACGAGCACCACTTCGCTGATGTCGGACTTGGTGACGCCGGCGTCCTTGAGCGCCGCGACGCAGGGTTTCATCGAACGCGCGATAAGGTCCTCGACGAGGGATTCGAGCTTCGCCCGCGTCATCTTGATGACCAGGTGCAGGGGCTGGCCCGACGACGGGTCCATGGAGATGAACGGCTGGTTGATCTCGGTTTGTTGCGACGACGACAACTCAATCTTCGCCTTTTCGGCCGCCTCCTTCAGGCGCTGCAGCGCCATCTTGTCCTTGGTAAGGTCGACGCCGGTTTCCTTCCTGAACTCGCTGGCGAGGTAGTCGACGATGCGCAGGTCGAAGTCTTCGCCGCCAAGAGCCGTGTCGCCGTTGGTCGACTTCACCTCGAACAGCCCGTCGTCGATTTCGAGAATCGAAATGTCGAACGTGCCGCCGCCAAGGTCGTAGACGGCGATGATCTTGCCGCCTTCCTTGTCGAGACCATAGGCGAGAGCCGCCGCCGTGGGCTCGTTGATGATCCGCCTCACCTCGAGGCCGGCGATCTTGCCCGCGTCCTTCGTCGCTTGGCGCTGCGCGTCGTTGAAGTATGCAGGAACGGTAATGACCGCGTCCGTCACCGTGTCGCCGAGAAACGCTTCGGCGGTCTCCTTCATTTTCTGCAGGATGAAGGCCGAGATCTGCGCCGGAGAATACTTCTCTCCCCTCACTTCCGCCCAGGCATCGCCATTTCCGCCGTCCGTGATCTTGTATGGAAGGGACTTGATGTCGCGCTTGATGACAGGATCACTGACCCGCCGGCCGATGAGCCGCTTGATCGCGAACAGCGTGTTTTCAGGATTGGTCACCGCCTGGCGTTTCGCGGCCTGGCCGACTAGGCGCTCGTCGTCGGTAAAGCCGACGATGGACGGCGTCGTCCTGGAGCCCTCGGAGTTTTCAACGACCTTGGGCTGCGAACCGTCCATGATCGCGACGCAGGAGTTGGTCGTTCCGAGGTCTATACCAATGACTTTCGACATCTTCATCCCCTTCTTTTGCGGAACTGGAAGACAAGCCAGTCGCGGGCCATCTTCACTGAAGTTGGTTGCGGTGCACCCGCGATTTCGTGAGGCTAATATAGGAATGCATGTGTGACCCTTCAACCGCCGGGCGACAATTTGGCCGCTTGCGGGCGTTGCGTCTGCCCGGAAGCCGGGCCAGAGTGGCGGGCGCGGTGGCCGAGACGCGTCCGGCGGCGCAGGAGCAACGGGAACGGCAGTGATGCGAATCCGGGGTGTGGAAATTCACAAGGGAGTGATCGGCGCCGGCGATCAGCTGGCGCTCGTGGAATCGCTGCAGTCCGTCGCGGACGCTGCGCCGCCATTTTCGCCGCTGACGCCCAGGGGCGGACGCATGTCGGTTCGCATGACGTCCGCGGGACGCCTTGGCTGGTACGCCGACCGGCGCGGTTACCGCTACGAGGCGCTCCACCCCGACGGAGTGGCGTGGCCGGCAATCCCCGGAACGGTGCTTTCCATCTGGCGAACCTACGGGAGTGAACGGCGGGACCCGGACTGCTGCCTCGTCAATTTCTACGGCAAGGACGCGCGTATGGGGATGCACCGCGATGCGGATGAACGCGACTTTTCCTGGCCTGTCGTGTCGATTTCGCTGGGCGATTCGGCGCTGTTCCGCATCGGCAACCTCGAACGCGGGGGATCGACTGAATCCACATGGCTGGAGTCTGGCGACGTTGCGGTCATGGGCGGTTCGGCCCGGCTCCTGTTCCACGGGATCGACCGGATCCGATACGGGTCCTCCGAACTCCTTCCCGGAGGGGGCCGCATCAACGTGACGCTTCGGGTCGTCGGCCGGGACGCATGCCGAAAGTGAAGGGCGCGTCATGAACAGCCGGCCAGAAGCGGAACCCTTGTGCAGGACAATCCGGAAACTGGCCCTGGATGCGGGTTCCGAGATCATGAAGGTCCGCGCGGGCGGATCGCTTTCGAAGTGGCGCAAGGCGGACTCCAGCCCGGTCACGGAAGCGGACCTCGCGGCCGACAGGCTGATTTTCGAGGGCCTAACCCGCCGGTACCCCGGCTCCGCCGTCGTCAGCGAGGAAAAGGTTGCCACGCAGGCGATGAACCACCGCCGATTCTTCATTGTCGACCCCCTGGACGGCACCCGGAGCTTCATCTCCGGCGCCGGGGACTTCACGGTCAACATCGCCTACGTGGAAGACGGCGTGCCCGTTCACGGCGTTGTCTACGCACCAGTCAGCGGGCGGCTTTTCGCGACGCGGCCGGACGGGTCCGCGGTGGAGGAGCGGCGGTCCGGCGCGAGGGCGGGTCGAGGTTCCCGTGACCGGCGCGCGCGGCGCTTGCGGGTTTCTTGTCCCGACAACCAGGGCCTTGTCGTCGCCGCGTCCAGATCGCACAGCAACGCGGCTACCGAGGACTACATCGCCCGCTACAGGGTGAGGGAAATCGTGAGCGCTGGATCATCCCTTAAGTTCTGCCTTGTGGCCGCCGGCGAGGCAGACATCTACCCGCGACTCGGGCCTACGATGGAATGGGACACTGCTGCCGGACAAGCCGTCCTGACCGCCGCTGGCGGGCGGGTTGCAGAACTCGACGGGGAGACGACGCTGACCTACGGCAAACCCGGTTACCGGAACCCGTTTTTCGTTGCGCACTCGCCGGGCGTGGAGCTCAAGTAGGCTGGCGGACGGGTCACGCCGCCTTCTGAAGGGACGCTTCGGACAGGATCGTGAACAGTGTATTCGCCTCAGGGTTCGCCCGGAGCTTGTCGCAGACGCTTTCGTCCCGGAGCGTTCTGGAAACGAGCGCGAGGGCTTTCAGATGTTCGGCCCCTTCCGCATCCGGAGCCAGCAGCGTGAAAACGAGGTCGACCGGCCGGTGGTCCAGCGAGGCGAAGTCGACCGGTCCGATGACCCTGGTGAACAGTCCGATCACCCTGTCCAGCCCGTCCATTCGCGCGTGCGGAATCGCAATTCCGCGCCCGATACCCGTCGACCCGAGGAGCTCGCGGTTCTGAAGGACGGAAAAGACCCCGGCAGCGTTCAGGCCGTAGACTTCCGCAGCGTGTTCGCTGATGATCTGAAGAAGCCGCTTCTTGGATGGCGCACCCGACAGGACCCGAACGGCGCGGCTGTCAAGAATCCCTGTCAGGTCCATCAGATTCTCCCGCCGGTCGGCGAAGATGTTCAGTCAAGTCGCTCCGGGTCGATCCAGCCGATATTTCCGTCATTCCGCCGGTAGACCACATTGATGCCCTTGTGGCTGTCGTTGCGGAACACGAGAACAGGTTCACCTGCGAGTTCCATCTGCATGACCGCCTCGCCGACCGAGACGGATTTGATGTCGGTTTCGAGTTCGGCGATGATGACCGGTTGGAGCAGCTCCGGTTCGGGTGATTCTCCTCCATCACCTTCAGCGGCGAGGATATATTGCTGCGCACCGGCGGATTCAACCGGAGATGTCCGATTCCGGTGGTGGTCCTTCAACCGGCGCTTGTACCTACGCAGTTGCTTGTTCAGCTTCTCGGCCGCGATGTCGAAGCATCCGTAAATGTCGGTCGAGCTGCCGTGCGCAATCGCGGTCAATCCCGTAGAAAGATGCACTGCGGCCTCGCATGTAAACTCGTGTCGGTTCTTCGAAAAGGTCACGAAGACCTCGACCGGTCGAATCGCGTACTTGCCCAGGATGTCGGCCGTCTCCTTCTCGACGTGTTCGGAAAGGGATGATCCGATATCCAGATGCTTGCCGCTTATCTGGTAGCGCATGTCGGTTCCTTGCATTCTGGTGTGCGGGCGCATCCGGCGCAGATCCGCGATGGACGATTCGACCGCCGGCGCAGCCTGGGGGGTTGGTATCCGGATATTTCGAGTTCCCGTCAGGCGCAACCCGGTTGTCCGGGCAGAGTTTCCCGAGCGCGCGGATTGACGCCTGCCGCGACCTTGCGTCAGGCGGCGGGAAACTCGTTGCCGAGATAGATGCGTCGCACGTCCGGGTCGGCGACAACTTCCGCCGGGGTTCCGGACATCAGAACCTCGCCTGCGTTCAGGATATACGCGCGGTCGACAATCTCCAGCGTTTCCTGAACGTTGTGATCAGTGATCAGCACGCCGATGTTTCTCCCCCTTAGCTGGCCGACGAGCTCACGGATGTCCGAAATGGCGATCGGATCAACTCCGGCGAAGGGTTCGTCGAGAAGAATGTAGCTCGGACTGCTGGCGAGACAGCGGGCAATCTCGACCCGCCTGCGCTCGCCTCCCGAGAGTGCGATGGCCTGCGTGTTCCTGACATGGCCTATTGAAAAGTCGCGGAGCAGGTTCTCGACGCGGGCGTCGCGGCGCCGACGGTCGCTTTCCCAGAACTCGACGATCGCCCGGATGTTGTTTTCCGCCGTCATGCCGCGGAAAATGCTTGCCTCCTGCGGCAGGTACCCGAGCCCGAGGCGCGCCCGGCGATACATCGGCAGCCCGGTGACGTCCGTGCCGTCGATATGGACCGTTCCGTGATCTGGCGACGTCAGGCCGGCGATCGCGTAGAAGCAGGTCGTCTTGCCGGCGCCGTTTGGACCGAGCAGCGCCACCACCTCGCCCCGGTTCAATTCCAGGCTGACATTGCGCAGAACCGGCTTGCGCCTGAAGGACTTGCCGACGCCGGCGACTACCAGCCCGGCGGCAGGATGCGGCGACCCGCTGCCGTCGCTCCGGATCATTCGCCGGAATTCGTATGCAACACCGTCGTGACGTTTCCCTCGACAGCCGCGGTCCCCGCATTGAGGTCGAGCGTAAGCATGTCGCCCTGAATGATGTTCGGACCCTGGTTCAGGGCGACGTTTCCGCGCAGAACCAGAATGCCGTCCTGGACGCTGTAGTCGCCGAAGTCCGCGCTGGCCGTTTCCTTGCCGTTCGAGAAGGAGACGCCGCTTTCGGCCGAGACGGTTTTGATGTCCCCGAGCGCTTCGTCGTAGATGGCGACTATTCTCTCGGCCGCCAGTCGCAAGTCGCCTTGCACGACAACCGCGCTTCCTTCGAAGACGGTGCGACCGGTCTCGTTTTCGACAGAAAGACGATCCGCGGAAATCTCGATCGGCAGCGACTTGTCGTGGGCGTCGCCGGCGAGAGTCAGACTGGCTTGCGCAAAAGACGCGGCAGCGTGCGCCGCGAACAGCGCGGCGCAAGAGACTGCCAGGCATGTTTTTCGGACAGTCATTGCCGCCCCTGCTTTCCCGGCCGGATCACGACTTTCACACCACGCTCGAACTTCAGGACGCTGGTCGAGTCGCCGCGCGCGCCGCCGGAATCCCGGTAGGCCGCCATCGACCCGGCTTCGATGCTGCCGAATGGCGCCATGGCGCTCACGCTGAGTGGGCTTATCGCGCGTCCGGTGCGAAAGTCCACCAGAATTTTCTGCGTCGTTGCAACAAACTCGTCTGACGTCCAGATCCGGACGCCGCCTTCCAGGACAGTGCTTCGCTTCCCGACATCGAGCGATGCGCTGCGGGCCGACGCTCGAAGTTTCCGGCCGTCCCGGAAGTCGATCTCGATTCGAGGCGAGTCAAGATGCAGGGAGTTCGGAATCGGAGCGTCGAGACGGGCGCGTTTTGCGGACATGGAGTACGCATCTCCCTGCAGCGTGACGCCCGAAAACTGGGGGTTCGTCATTTCCTGGCCGGACGCAAAGCGGGAAACGTCGATGTCGGCGATGGTCTGCAGCGAACCGAAAGGGTTCAAGCTGGCGAGTACCGCGATGGTCGCCAGCAGGATTGCGGCGGCCGCGACCAGAAGGATGCGGGTCGTCCGGATGAAACGGGAATACCGGTCCAGGTCCGCGCGCCGTGACCGGTTCCGGAACGGCAGCGGCGCGGATGCTTCGGACCCGGTCGTCATGCCTTATGTGCGAAGATGTCCATGTCGTGCCAGCCTGCGAGATCGAGCTTCGCCACGGTCGGCAGAAAGTCGAAGCAGGCCTGGGCGAGTTCCATCCGGCCCTCGCGTTCCAGCATCGCGTTCAGCCGGTCGCGAATTCGGTGCAGGTAGAGCACGTCGTTGGCGGCATACTGGACCTGCGCCGCCGACAACTCGTCCGCGCCCCAGTCGGAGTTCTGCTGGCGTTTCGACAGCTCCACGTCGAGAAACTCCGCCGCGAGGTCCTTGAGGCCGTGCCTGTCGGTGTAGGTCCGCGCCAGCTTGGACGCGATCTTCGTACAGTAGACGGGCCCGGTTTCCTTGCCGAACCGGCTGTCGAGGACCGCGATGTCGAATCGGCCGAAGTGGAACAGCTTCAGCTGGTTCCGATTTGCAAGCAGGGCTTCGAGGTTCGGGGCGCGCGTTGCGCTGCCTGGCACCCTGACGACATGCGCATCGCCGTCGCCCGCAGAAAGCTGCACGACGCAAAGCCTGTCCCGGCGCAGGTCGAGGCCCGTCGTTTCCGTGTCGACGGCGACCACCGGGCCCAGGTCCAGCCCGTCCGGAATATCGCCGACATGCAGATGACTTGCCATGTTCGCCTTTGCGATGCCGCATCCTTTCCGCCGCATGCGACGTGAGCGGTCTGGTGCCCAGGAGAAGACTCGAACTTCCACGCCCATACGGGCACTAGCACCTGAAGCTAGCGCGTCTACCAATTCCGCCACCTGGGCTCAAGCAACGGGAACCCGGATTAAACCGACGCATGGCGGCTGTCAACGAATCTGCGACGATGTTTTCGCGGCGCAGCGGGAATCGGGGCGTCAGACGAGTCCGGGAAGCCAGAGCACGATTCCGGGGAACGCGATCAGGACGACGACAGTCACGACATCCGCAACGAAGAAAGGTGCTGCGCCGCGGAAAACGTCCTGGGCCGAAATCGGCAGCCGGTGTTCCTTGCTGACGCCTGCAACGACGAAGCAGTTCAGCCCGATTGGCGGCGTGATGAGACAAAGTTCAGCCATCTTGACCACTATGATTCCGAACCAGATCGCGCATTCCTCCGCAGTCATGCCGAGGCCGGACGCTTCCCGGGTGACGTCGGGACCGCCGTTGAGCGCGATCACGGCCGGGAAAACCACTGGAAGCGTCAGGATGAGCATGCCGATCGCGTCCATGAACATGCCGAGCACGACGTAACAGAGGAGAATCAGGGTCAGCGTCAGCAGCGGCGGCTGGTTCAGGCCGTCGATCCATGCGGCGATCGTGCCCGGAAGGTCCGCGAAACCCAGGTAGCGGACGAAGATGAGCACGCCCCAGATCAGCGTGAAGATCATGACGGTGAGTTTTGCCGCTTCCATCAGCGCGCCGCGCAACTGGCGCCACTTCATTCCCTGCCAGAACGCCATCAGTAGGACGATGAACACGCCTAGGGCGCCGGCCTCCGTGGGGGTCGCCCAACCGAAATATATGGAATAGATGATGATTACGACGACGAGGAGGATCGGAAAGGCGCCGGGAAGGCTGCGGAAACGCGAACGCCAGCTGAACCCCGTTACGGGCGGCGCCATGTTTTTCCGCAGGCTCGCCATTCCGGTGACCAGAACTGCATAGATCAGGGCTGATACGGCGCCCGGAACGAACCCGGCCAGAAGAAGCTTGCCGACCGATTCCTCGACGATAATCGCGTAGATCACAAGGATGGCCGACGGCGGGATGAGCGAGGCCAGGGTGCCGCCGGCGGCAACGACGCCTGCGGCGAACCGCTTGTCGTATCCGAGCTGCAGCATTTCCGGGATTGCGATGCGCGCGAAGACGGCTGAGGTCGCGACCGATGCGCCGGAGACGGCGGCGAATCCCGCAGTCGCGAAAACCGTCGCGACGCCCAGCCCGCCCGGGAGCCATCCCACCCATCTCTTCGCGGCTTCGAACAGGTATCGCGTGAGGCCTGCAAAGTAGGCGAGGTAGCCGATCAGTATGAACGTCGGAATGAGCGAAAGGGCGTAGGTCGTGGACTTGGAATGCGGGATCTGCCCGGCGAGCTTCATTGCGGTGATCAGGCCGCGGTCGAACCCCTGCCTTTGCATGAAGAACATGCAGAGGCCGAGAAAGCCGATGAAGGCCGCCGCGAACGCAACGCGCACGCCAGCCACGACCAAGGCCAGAAGGAGCGCGGACAGCCAGAGCGCGGTCTGGAAGGGATCGGCACCCTCGAGGAGCGCGCGGACGTCGATCAGCTCATCCATCGGCGCCGCGCACCGTGTTCGCCTCGTGCGCCGCATGCGCCGCCGCGTCCAGCACCAGCGGAACGGCGACGGGTGTGTCGGAATTCAGGCGGAACGCGCGGCCGAATCCCCAGAGCTGCAGTGCGAGCCGGCACCAGAGCACGGCCATTGCAACCGGAACGATCAGCTTCGCGGGCCAGAGCGGGAGGGAAATGTCGATCGAGCTGTCCCGGCTCCACAGCGGCGAGGCGAAGTCGAAACTCCGGAGAAAGTGATACCATCCGCCGTAAATCAGGACCGTGGTCAGGAACAGCATCAGCAGGATCGAGAGGATTTCCGCCAACCAGAGCCGCCTTCCCCGGAGTCTGCCGACGAACATTTCCATGCGTATGTGTCCGCCTTCCCTCTGGCAGAAGGCGAGGCCGGCGAACACGAAGAACGCCATGAACTGCTCGACCCAGTCGATGAATCCCGGGATCGGCAAATTGAAGAGCTTTCGGCCGAGCACGTTGGCCGCCGCAAGGCAGACCAGCGAGAATATCAGCAGGCCGCTGGCGACGTTGAGAACGGATTCGATGCGCAGGAACGCAAGGTCCGCGCGCGACAGTCTTGTCCCGTCGGTCCGGACGGACGAGGCGGTCATCCAGCTTGCCTGTTCGGTAGTCCGGGGCGCGCCGGGCGGCGCGCCCCGTTCATGTCAGCGCATCGCCTGCAGCGTGGACTGGACCAGGTCGTACAACTCCTGCGCCGGCAGCCCCTGCGCTGTCATCTCTTCGATCCAGGCATCCCGCACCGGGCCGGCAACCTCCCGGAACTTGGCGAGCTCTTCCTCGCTGATCGACACTTTCCGGACGTTCTTTTCGGCGAGGATGCTCTCCCAGGTCGCGAGGAGCGTTCCGTAGTTGTCGAGGTAGTGCTCGATCGCGATCCCCACCGATTTGTCGAGCGCTGCGCGATGGTCGGGTGAAAGGGCTTCGTAGGCGTCGACATTGACCACGACCGGACAGTTGACGGTGCCTGGATTCAGGTTTTCCGTCCACCAGTCAGCGAGGTCGATCGTCTGGAAGGAAAGATGCGCGTGCTGCGCGAAGGCGACAGTGTCGACGACGCCGGTTTCCATGGCCTGCTGCGCTTCGGTCGCGGTGACCGACGTGGGCACGGCCCCGACTGCCTTGAAGGCTTTCCCGAGGCCGCCGGTGGCCCGGACGCGCATGCCCTCGAACTCCGACAGTTCGTCGCGCGGCGCTCCGGTGCCGACGATGTTGTATTGCGGCATCGGGGAGGTCATCAGCAGCTTCGCGTTCCATCGCGCGAGATCGGCAACCGTCGCCGGGTGCTGGTAAACAGCATTGCTGACCGCAACCTCTTCCTCTAGCGTGTTCACGCCTAGAAAGGGAAGTTCAAGCACGGTGATGGTGGGGTTCTTGTCGCCGTGGTATCCGGCGCAGAACTGGGCCATCTCGAAGGCTCCGATGGAAATGCCGTCGAGGTTCTCCCGGTTTTTCGAAAGGCCGCCGTACGAAAGGTTCAGCGTGAACTCCCCGCCGGTCCTTTCGGAGACGAGCTCGGCGAGCTTTTCGACGTGTTCGGTGAATGCGCGGCGTTTGCCCCAAAGCGAGACATTCCACTCGACGGCTACGGCGTCGGCAGCCATTGCCGTGGCCGCCGCGGCCAGCACGGCGCCGGAAATCATGGGCCTTCTTGCGATCCGGTACATGTAGATTCTCCGTTTTCAACTCGTGATCGGTCATGCCTGGCGCGACCGTTTCGATACGCTAGCAGCATCCCCGCAGTGCTACAACAGGCCCCGGCTTGTCGCGACGCTTCATGGCCCTTTCCGTCGAAGCCCGCCGGAGGACATGCCCTTCCCGCCCGCTTGCTCGGGAAGCTTGCCGAGAATTCCGGTTGGCCGCCTTCGTCCGAGTCCCTATCCTGAACGAATCCGACTGGAAGCGAATGCCATGAAGTTCACCATCGCCACTTGGAACATCAACTCAGTCAGGCTCCGTGAAGGCCTTGTCATGAGGTTCCTCCTGGAACAGGCCCCCGACGTGCTCTGCCTGCAGGAATGCAAGTCTCCCGTCGAGAACATTCCGACAGAAGGATTTGCCGGGATCGGCTACGATCGGCTGATTGCGCGTGGACAGAAGGGCTACAACGGCGTCGCCATACTCTCGCGGCTGCCGGTGGAGGATGCGGGTCACAGGGACTTCTGCGCTAAGGGTGACGCGCGCCACGTCGCCGGGCGGTTACCGAACGGCGTCATCGTGCACAACTTCTACGTGCCGGCCGGCGGAGACGTGCCGGATCCGCAATTGAACGAGAAATTCGCCCACAAACTGAAGTTCCTGGACGAGATGCGGAGCTGGTTCGAAGCGGAGCCGCCGACGCGCTCGATCCTCGCGGGCGACCTCAACATCGCCCCGCGCGAAGACGATGTCTGGGACCACCGGAAACTCCTGAACGTCGTCTCGCACACTCCGGTGGAAGTCGAAAGGCTCGAGACCGTGCGCTCGGCGGGCCGGTGGGTCGACGTTGCCCGCAAGCATATTCCCGATGGCAGGCTCTTCAGCTGGTGGTCCTATAGAGCGCGGGACTGGAGCGCGTCGGACAGGGGACGGCGTCTCGACCACCTGTGGGCGACGCCGGACATTGCCGGAGGGAGCAGCGGGAGCCGGATTCTCCGCTCCGTGCGCGGCTGGGACAAGCCGTCGGATCACGCGCCGGTCATCGCATCTTTCGGTTCCGCCGACTGATCTTCAGCGAGTGCGGTCGATTTTCCGTGCCCCCGTGCCACTCTGAAGTGCAACACCAGAGGTGGTGATGACTTGCGTCTTTCGGCGCAGGATGTTGTGAATCGGCCAGATGGCGGCGACAGTCCCTGTGATGAAACATGGAGGCTGTCATGCCGTAGGGCTACCACCACCTGACCTACGCCGAACGATGCCAGGATATACGCGCCGAGGAAAAGCGGGCTGTCCGATCCGGCCATTGCCCGGCAGCTCGGCCGGGACCGGATGACTGTCTGGCGCGAGATCCGGCGCAACAGCGGCCGCCGCGGATACAGGCACAGGCAGGCGCAGGGAAAGTCCTCGACGGGACTTCGGCCGCGTCGGGTCAGGATCTCGGGCGCCCCGGGGCCTGGATTCGCCATCACAGGGCCATCTTCTGCGCCCGGGCTGCGCGCTCGCAGCGGAAGTGGCCGGTGTTGCACTTCGGAGTGGAAGTGGGGCACCAAATGTGACGTCGCTCAAGCGCAAATACAGCGTATTCGGAACAGCTATGCTGTCGTATCCGCTAGACGACTTTGTCGTATTCGGCAGGATCGGGGTTCACCGCTGGGCTGTTGATCGGTCCCTTTCAGGTATTGGCGATGACGACGGAACAACTTCTTTGTCGGACGTCGGGTTTGTCGGTGGTTTGGGCGGGCAATACACGTTCACCGATAACATGGCCGTGCGTTTCGAGTGCGAGCAATTTTCGTTCAAGGTTGGGGACAGCAAGTCAAAGCTTGGTTTGATTTCCGCCGGTGTGGTTTGGTTTTCAGTTTCTGACAATTGTCTGGCTGGGCGCAGTGCCGCCGGAGCCGGGCAATGGCCGGATCCGGCGGTTCGCTTTTCCTCAGCGCGCATGTCCGGCAGCGCTCTCCGCATGTCAGGTGGTGGCAGCCCTACGGCATGACAGTCTCCTTCCTTCAACGCCGGGACTGTCGCCGCCATCTGGTCGATTCATAACATCCTGCGTCGAAGGACGGAAGTCGCCACCACTGCTGGTGTTGCAATTCAGAGTGGAACGGGCCCCGTAGAACGCAGTTGCGGGCGCAGGCAACCGGACAGGCATGTCAAAGGTTGCCGAAATCGGGGTAAGCGTCGCGAGCGCCCGAATCCGCGAATTTTGCATGCGACCCAATCCCTTCAACTGCGTTCGAACTTCCATGTAGCTGGTTGGGATTGGAATGGATATCGAAGGCAACGGCGCCCTTTCCGGCAGGAGTCTGTTAACTTGACACTTTCCACGGGTCGAACGACAGACCCGGATTGGCAATCGCCGCTCGTGACGACATCCGGAGCGGATATGGCCCCGCATTGCGGGACCAACATCCATGCGAATCGCTCGGTGGTGATCGCCGGAAATTAGGCCGAGTTGAGTTGACCGTACCGCCGTACGCGAAGGTCGGCCTGAGCCTTGTGTCCCCAGAAGCCTTCGAGTTCGCAAAGGCGCGAGCACGCTGCGCCGACCTCGGCGGCAGCCCCCGGCGAGACCCTCTGGTATGTGCAGGTCTTGATGAACTTCCCGACCCATAGGCCGCCCGTGTAGCGAGCGGCGCGGGAAGTCGGCAGGGTGTGGTTAGTGCCGATGACCTTGTCGCCGAATGCAACGTTGGTCTCATGCCCGAGGAAGAGCGCTCCGTAGTTGGAGAGATTCTCGAGGAAGTATTCCGGATCGGCCGTCATGATCTGAACATGTTCGAAGGCGAGCCGGTCTCCGACCTCTATCATTTCAACATTGTCGCGACACAGAATGATCTGGCCGTAGTCCTGCCATGACATGCGTGCCGTCTCTGCCGTCGGAAGGACGGCGAGCTGGCGTTCGATTTCGGCGGGAACCGCATCGGCAAGTTTTCGGCTCGTTGTAACGAGCACGGCCGGAGAGTTGTATCCGTGCTCGGCCTGGCCGAGCAGGTCGGTCGCCGCCATTTCCGGGTCGCATGTTTCGTCGGCGATCAGCAGCGTCTCCGTTGGCCCGGCGATAAGGTCGATTCCGACCCGGCCAAAGAGTTGGCGCTTGGCCTCGGCCACGAAAGCGTTTCCCGGACCGACGATCACCGACACGGGCTCGCAGAATTCCACTCCAACTGCCGCTGCCACGACCGCCTGGACGCCGCCGAGGCAGTAGATCTCGTCGGCGCCTCCAAGGTGCATGGCGGATATGACGGCGGGATTCGGCCGCCCTTGAAAGGGCGGAGACAATGCGATGACCCGCTTCACGCCAGCGACCTTCGCCGTAACTATGCCCATGTGGGCGGAGGCGACCATCGGAAACTTGCCGCCAGGCACGTAACAGGCCACGCTGTCGACCGGGATGTTCCTGTGGCCAAGCGTTACGCCGGGTATCGTCTCGACTTCGATTTCCTTCAGCGCTGCCCGTTGCGCCTCAGCGAAGCGGCGAACCTGTTCCTGGGCAAAGGAGATGTCAGCGACCTGCCGAGACGTCAGTTCGGCGAGGCATGTCTCGACATCCTCGTCCGTCAGGCGGAAGCTTGACGGATTCCATTGATCGAATCGCTCGCTGAGGTCACGGATGGCGGCTTCCCCCCGCGCCTCGACATCCTCGATGATCCCGGCCACGGTTTCGCGTACTTTCCACTGGTCTTCAGCCCCTTGATCAGGTGCGAGCCCGTGCTTGAGGATTTCGGCCATGTTGAGATCTCCAAATATTCATTCCAAGTCGATGTGGTGGTCGTTTCTTCGATGCAGCGCATACATAGCGACTACGGATGAAACGGCAGTGGCAGCGGATGTCATGGCGTCGACGAATTGCGGTTTGCCAGGTTTGCGTAGATTGCCGCCGCGCCGATTATCACGGCGCCCTTGACCACGAACTGGCCCTGGACCGGAAGGCCGACAATGATGATGATGTTGAAGATGGTGACCAGGATCAGCGCGCCCAGCAACGCCCCGGCAATACTGCCGCGTCCGCCGCTGAGCACCACGCCGCCCATCACCGCGGCGACAATTGAATCCAACTCGTAGCCGCGCCCCACCCAGTTGTCGACGGTGCCGACGTAGCCCACAAGGAAGAGTCCGCCAATTCCCGCCATGACCGAACAGATCACGTAGCAGGCCACGATCGTCCGGTCGGCCTTGATTCCCACCAGTTCCGCCGCCCTCGGATTCCCGCCGACGATGAACACCCTGCGTCCGAAGACCCCCTTGTGAAGCGCTATCCAGAGCACCACTGCCAAAAGCGCCGCAGCCATGAGGTTTACAGGCACACCGGCGAAATCTCCTGTTCCAAGCCAGCGAAATCCCGGCGGTAGGGTCCCTGCGGGTGCGCCCTGCGTGTAGGAAAAGCGAAGTCCCTGAAGCAGGATCATCATGGCCAGCGTAGCGAGGAACGGCGAGACGCGTCGCTTTGTTACCAACAGGCCGTTGATCAATCCAACGGTGGCCGAAAATGCAATCGCGGCCGCGAAGATCGGTACGATCATGATGTCTGACTGGGCATTGAAAGCGGTTGCGAGGACGGCAACCGTGGCCATGAGAGACGCGACCGAAAGATCCAGCCCCCGAACCAGGATTACGAATGCTTGACCCATGGTGACTATCAGAAGCGGCGCCGCCTGTGTGAGGATGTCCCGCAGGTTGGCCGGATCGATGAACCGAGGCTGGATGAGCGTTGCGACCAGCATCAGCATCCCGAGAAACGCCGCAAGGCCGACTTCACTCCTGATCCTGCGCGTCGCCGCGGATATGGCGGATCCCAGCGAACCGGTTTCCTTGCGCCCCGGAGGCCGGTTTTCCGACTGCGTGCTCATTTGCGCGCGCCCCTTGCGTGAAAGCTGACCGCCGCCAGGATGATCAGGCCCTGTACGACCCATTGAATGGAAGTTGGCACGTTCATGTGGTTCAGGACGTTTCCGATGAGAGCCAGAAGAAGAACACCGAACAAGGTTCCGATGACTCCGCCCTTGCCGCCGGAGAGCACTGTTCCGCCAATGATCACCGGCGTGATCGAGGCCAGGGTGAACGGCACCCCGATCCTCGGGTCGCCCACACCGGTGCGGCTCACGAAATAGACTCCAGCCAGTGCCGCGAAGAATCCCGACGCGCCGTAAACGAACACGAGAACCTGGTTCACCGGGATGCCGCGGAGGGAGGCCGCCTCGCTGTTGTCGCCGACCGCATAGATGCTCCGGCCCAAACCCGTGAAGGCGAGAAACAGGGCAACTGCCGCGAAAATGGCCGCCATGACCATGGCTGCCACGGGGATTCCCGCAGGACGGGCCCAGGCAAAATCTTCGAACCAGATCGGAACGGAGCCGGTCGGTTTGAGCGTGTAGAGAAGTATGAGACCCTCGATGATCGCGGCCGTGCCGAGCGTGACGATCAGCGGATGAACCCGGAGACGGGTCACGAGAAGGCCGTTGACGATTCCGATCAACGCGCCAAGAGCGAGGGCCGCCACCGTAATTGGCCAGACCAGCGCGTCGCGGCCGTCGATGCCGGCCGCAAGGAAAACTGCGCATGCGCTCATCACGGCACCGACCGACAGGTCAATTCCGCCGGTCAGGATCGCCAGCGTTTGGCCGATACTGACAAATGCGAATCCTGCGGACTGCTCAAGGATGTTCGCAAAATTGCGCCAGCTCGCGAAATGCTCGTTCACGAGCATGCCTGCCACGAGCGCCAGAACCAGCATGAACGCCAGAACCAGGCGCGAAACGCCAATGCCGCGCAGGACGTCGCGAAGGCGAACCAAGGCAGAATCCGGTTTCATGCGGTGCCTCTGACTGCCAGGCGCATGATTGCTTCCTCGCTTACTGCAGACTTGTCCAAGGACCCGGTCATGCGGCCTTCGCGCATGACCACGACGCGGTCGGCGAGCCCGACGAGTTCGGCGAGTTCCGAACTGATGAGCAGAATCGCCACACCGCTGACAGACAGCGTCCGGATTATGCGGTAGATCTCCGCCTTTGCGCCGACATCAACGCCTCTCGTGGGCTCGTCCAGGATCAGTACCTTTGGTGCGGTTCGCGACCATCTGCTGAACAGGGTCTTCTGCTGGTTCCCGCCTGAAAGCGTCGCTACGGGCGCCTCACCGTTCGGCGCCGCGATGGAAAGGCGGACAATTTCGTTCTCCGACATCGCAAGTTCCTTCTTTCGTGCGAAGATACCTCTTCTGCTGAACTTGCTCAGTGCGGGCGCACTCATGTTGGCGGCGATATCCAGCTGCATCAGGAGCCCCAGGGACTTTCGGTCCTCGGTCAGGAAACCCACGCCGCGGCTGATCATCTGTTCCGGCGAACAGCCTGTCACCTCCTCGCCGGCCAGCCGGACCTGCCCGCCCATGACGGGAGCCGCGCCGAAGATCGCCTCCGCCAATTCAGAACGGCCGGCACCCGCGAGTCCTCCCAGGCCGAGAATCTCGCCGGCCTTCAAGTCGAGGTTGCCGTCAAGCACACGCGGCGGACTGCTGAGATCCTGAACGCTCAGTACGATTTCGGCGTCCTCGGTTCGCGTCGGAGCCGGAGGGAAAACGTCTTCAATGGTCCGGCCGACCATCATGACGGTCAGGGAATCCGGAGTCAGTTCCCGCACGCCACGCGTCGCCACGCGTCGACCGTCCTTGAGCACGGTCACGCGATCGGCGATCGCGAAGACCTCCTCGAGGCGATGCGAGATGTAGACAATCGCGACGCCCAGCCTGCGCATCTCGCGAAGGCGATCCATCAGAACCCGCGCCTCCTCGCCGGCAATGACCGCCGACGGTTCGTCCAGGACAAGCACTCTTGCGTTGCTTGCGAGCGCCCTTGCAATCTCGATCATCTGTCGGTCGGCGACTGACAACTCGCCGACCCTGCGTCGCGGGTCTAAAGGGTGTCCGAGCGATTCCAGGATGTCTGACGCTTCGGTTTCCCAAGTTTTGCGGCGTACGATTCCCAGCCTTTCCTGCATGCCGAGAAAGACGTTTTCTGCGACGGACAGTTGGGGAAACAGCATCAATTCCTGATGAATGACATGTATGCCTGCTGCCCGGGCATCTCGCGGGGAGGAAAAATGCCGGATTTCCCCGTCCATCGAGAGGTTTCCGGAGTCTGCGGCGACGGCGCCGCCGATGATTTTCACGAGCGTCGACTTGCCGGCTCCGTTTTCTCCGGCCAGAGCATGGATCTCGCCGCCGCGAACGGAAAAGTTCACCTTGTCCAGCGCGAGTGTTCCGGGGAAGCGCTTGGAGACCTCGACGAGATCTAGGCTGATGGTGGGGCGCTCAGTCACAGCGCCCCACCCGTTTTCCGAAAAAACAGGGCATCCTCGAACGGGCAAGAAATTGTGCACGCATCGAGGATGCCAAGTCGGGAGGAATATCTTTAGCGAGGATATTCGGCGGCAAAGGTCTGCGGGTCGTAGTCCTCGCCAAGACCATGACCCATGATCAGCTCTCCGGGCTTGTCGAGCCGAACATAGTCCCGAAGCCAGACATCGGCCTTGATGGACGTCGTCTCGTGACCTTCCGGAATCACGATCTGAAAGTTGCGATCATAGCGCGCCGGCACACGTTTCCCGTCCAGGACGTCTAAGGCGATTCGGACGCCGTCAATTCCGATGGCAGCCGTGTAGTCGATTCCGATGAAGGGGAAGCCGTGCTCGTGCGCAAGCTGATACATGTAGTTCAGGTCGCCACCGGTATGCGGCGGAATGTCGGCGGACGCGACTCCGGCGTTCAGAAACGCCTCCACGGAACCGGAGCCCTGGAGACCCGAGTCAGCCCAGACACCGCTGATGTCGTCGCCATGGGCCTGGATGAGCGCGGCCATGATTTCCTTGCCCTTGGCCGGACTCCAATCAGTGTACTGCACGCTGAGAATCTCGATTCCCGGATACTGATCGAACACCTCTCGAGCTGCGCGGAGCCGAAACTCTGCAGGGCTGGCTCCGGCCTGTCCCGGAAGGACGATGATCTTTCCCGAACCGCCGAGCGTCTCCACCAGCCATTGCGCGCTGAGTCGGGCAAGCGCCGTATCGGAAGCCGTAACGAACGAAACGAATGCGTCGTCGCTCTTGACCCGGCGCACGACGCTGACCACGGGAATGCCCGATCGCATCGTCCTGCGAAGCACGGGGTCCAGCGCCTCAAGCGTAACCGGATTGACCAACAGAAGGTCGATGTCCTGATTGAGCAGATCCTGGATGTCGCGGATTTGCTTGTCGGGATCCCAGTTGGCATCTGTGATGATGAACTTCTCGATCCTTTCGCTGTTCTGGGACGCGGCCCATTCAACACCGTGCTTGAACGTAACCAGCCAACCGTCAGCGACGCCGGCGTTCGAGAATCCGATGACGAAAGGGGCCTCCTTCTTGTAGTCCGTTGTGTCCACGACATCATTGAATCCGGGGTTCCAGATAAAGATCCTGTCCTGGCCAGTGTAGCCTTCGGGGCTGGCAGCGAACGCTGGACTGCAGAGCAGTGCGGACGCAATCAAGCCGAGTGCGAGCCCCCTTGGACGCGATACATGGTTCGTCATTGTGTAGTCTCCTTAATCAGATGGGTGGTTCCTGCTCGATGAGGTGCCGGGCCGGGCCGGGCCGTCAGAAGTGCTGTTCGGCGGCGACGCCGGCGGCGTAGTCGGACAAGGCCGGCTCGGGCGCATGGGGAAGCAAAGGGAAGTCCCACCAGCCGACGACCTCGGCTGCGGCGATGGAAACGTCCCGCGTAATCGGCACTTCCACCAGCGCCGGCGCGCCGGAGTCCAGCGCGCGCCGGATGGATGCTTCCAGGTCCGAGACGTCGTTCACGCGGGTGGCAACCTCGAATCCGAACGACCGTGCCAAGGAGGGAAAGTCGACGGAATAGGCATTGCGGTTTCCCGCGTGGTAGTTGAATTCCGAGCCGATGCTCCGGCCGATCAGGCCGTCCTGACCGTCGCGGATTGAAATGTATCCGGAGTTGTTAAGTACCAGGAAGACAACCGGAAGGTTGTACATCACGCAGAGTGCCAGTTCCTGTACCGACATCATCATGTCGCCGTCTCCGATAATGCAGACGACAGGCGCGTCCGGCTTCGCCAGCTTGGCCCCGATCGCTGCAGGAACTGCGAAGCCCATGGACGAGAAGCTGCCCGACGTGATGTGCGTACGGGGTTCGAAGACGGGAAAGGCCTGCTTGGTCGAGGATTGCGGATGACCGGACCCGACCGTGACGATGCCGTCGCGCGGGAGCACGCTGCGAAGCGCACGAAGCGTGCGGAGCATGGTCGTGGGAATCGAGTCGTGGCTGCGGCGGTTCTCCAGCGTCGTCTCCCAATGCGCCTTGAGCCGATCGATCTCGTCGAGATGGCCCGTCCGCCTTTCCCGGGCTATGCGAGCCTGGTCCGGAGAGATTCCGGCGAGGATGTCCTCGAGGACGAGCTTGATGTCCCCAACGATTCCGCACTCCGTCTCGTAGTTCTTGCCGATCTCATGCGGATCGATGTCGACGTGAATCAGCCTGGCGGGGGGAATCGAGAAAGCCGAGCCCTTCCGGTACGATGACGCCGACCAGTCGGTGAACCGGCAGCCGACGGACATGACAACATCTGCGGTCGAGGCCGCGCTGTTGCCTGGCAGGGATCCCGGCCAGCCCACAGTGCCCGCGCACATTCTGTTGTCTTCGGCAATGGCGCCTTTTCCGTTCCAGGTGAATACGACGGGTATTGCCAGCGTCTCGGCGAGCGAGGTGAGTTCGCGCGACGCATTGGCGGTGATTGCGCCTCCTCCGACAACGATGCAGGGTCGCTCGGCATCCAGAAGAAGCCGTACAGCCGTCTCGATCGCTCGGCTGTCGGCGCGCACCCGGCCAACGGGCATGCGGTTGTCGAGACTTCTGACGTCGACTTCGGTTTTCTGGACCTGAACGTCGAGCGGAATGTCGACATTAACAGGTCCGGGCCGTCCGGTCAGCATGGCGTTGAAGGCGCGGTGCATCACGAATGACGCCATGTCGGCCGTGATGACATCAAAGTTCCGTTTCGTGACCGCCTTCGCAACATGCGGAAAGTCGGGAGCGTGGTAGCGGTCGAGCTCCTGCATGACGCCGTGTCCGCGCATGTGAGTTGCCGCCGAACCCGTGACGAGCAGAAATGCTGTGGAATCGCAGGATGCAGTCGCCATTCCTATGACCGTGTTTGTCGCTCCTGGCCCGATCGAAGTGCATGCGCAGACCGGCTGTCCGGTCGCCCGATAATGGGCATCGGCAATGTGGGCCGCGCTCTGTTCGTGCATGACCTGGATGAACGGAAGCGACGAGGCTTCGTCGTTTAGGGCGTCCAGGAGACTCCAGTTGCCGTGTCCCGGCAGCCCGACGACGTAGGGGACGCCGTATTGCTTCAGCGATTTCGCAACGACTTGGCCAACAGTTTGTGCCATGAGCTCCTCCGAAAGTTATTGCCTCAATATTGCAGCAATTTGCAAAAAGTAAATGGCGTTATTGCAAAAATGTCAAGCAAGATTTCGACAAACGCGACTTCCACCGTGCCTGCGGCTCAAAATGAATTCGCCCAAGCACCCGGCGCCGGACCTAAAATGATCTGAAGGCCGTCGGCGTATCCGGGCAAATGCGGGATTCCGTCAGGCATTGGCGGGATGGGATTTCCTGCTCCCGGGTATCCGAGAAACGGCTCAGCAAACCAACACGGGCCGGTTCGTCGTCGACGCCGTCATCATTGAGGATGTTCCGGCCGCCGGGTGCGATCCGCCAACCCCGATCCGCCCTGCTTCATGCCGGCCCGGGAGCGGCCTGCCGCACTGCGCTGCGGAGGATGCGGGGCCGAGCAGCCTCCCCCGCGACGCATATGAGACGCATATGAATGGAGAGTTGCGCCCAGCTGGTCGGGCGAACGGGAAAGGCTCTGGTCAGCCGGTTTCCCGGGGAGGCGCCGTAGTGTTTCTTCGAATGAAGCTTGTCGGCAGGATGTCGTGCTGGGCTCCCTCGCTTCTGCCGAACTTGATGCGCTCAACGACCCGTCGCGCGGCGCGGGTGCCAATCTCCCAGATTGGCTGTCGAATCGTGGTAAGCCCGATCATTGACCAGCTGGCCATGGGCATGTCGTCAACGCCGATGATCGAAAGATCTCCCGGCACGCCGACGCCCAGCTTTCGGCAGGCATCCAGCGCCCCAATGGCAATCACGTCGTTTGCGCAGAAAACCGCGGTTGGCGGGTTGTCGGCGGTCATCAGGCGCACAAGGCCTGAATAACCTGATTCGTGCGAATAACCGCCCCAGATAACGTGGTTTTCGGGAGGAAGAAGCGAAACCGCCGCCAGCTTCGAGAGGCATCCTTCATAACGGTCCATGCTGGTCGACGTCTCCTGCGGTCCCAGGATGAAGGCGATCTTGCGATGGCCCAGTTCGAGAAGGTGACAAGCGGCCTCGATTCCGGCCATCCGGTTGTCGCTTTCGATCACGTCGACATTGCCCTGTTTGTTCGACCGAACGGCAAGAACGGTGGGAATTCGCCGCTCAACCAGAAAGTCGACCGCCGGAGACCCGATGGAGGCGGTTGTGACAATCACGCCGTCGAACGCCGTATCGATCAGGGAATGAATCTTTCGCCGGCTTCCCGGATTGACGGATTCGTCGACGATGAGCATCGCGTCGTAGCCGAGAATGTCCAGTTCCGCATGAATTCGATCGACGATGTAGGAAAAAAAGGAATTGTGAAGCGCCTCGACGACCACGCCGACGAGACCGCGCCGGCCGGATATCTCGTTCGTGGACCTGTTTGACCGCTTGTAACCGATTTGTTCGGCAGCCGCGAGAATGCGCGCGCGCGTGCCCTCGGCAATTCCGGGATGGCCTGCAAGTGCCCTCGACGCCGTCGACTCGGCTACGCCGGCTTCGGATGCGACGTCTCGCAGGGTCGTCTGTGCCGTGTCACTCATGGCGGCACTCAGGCAGCGGCTCGTTCAATGGCCCGCGGTTTCGAAGATGTGTGGTCCGGATGTTCCGGTTCCTCGAGGGCGCAGGCCTCCGTCCCAATGAAAGACTGGCCGCAGCGGAAGTCATTCGAGCGAACCGGCCGGAGACTTCCCGAGGAACACGCGAAATTGACTGTCCATGGTTTAATGGCTCCGCCCCAAAACGCGAATAGTATGCGGACCCCTCCGATGTGGTCTGCACTTGCACCGCGCATTCGGCCCGAACTTTCACCGAATTTCCGAAAATTTGCTTCAAGTAGCACTTGAGGCAACGCTCAGTCAAGTTCAGCGTGCGCGCCGCGTGTCGCTGGTCAGGACAGTTCCCCGCCATTTTCTCGGCCTTGGCCGGCACAGCTGGTAGTTGCAGCATTCGCTGACTTCGCGCACGGCTTCTTTCGGAAATTGGGGCTTGCGCCGCGGCGTAACCGAACAAACGCATCCGTTGGAATGCAAGGGGGCAGGATGCGGCTTGATCTTGCCATCGAATGCTTCCCCGGAAGCGGCTTGCAATTTATTCTCCTAGCGTGGCCAAGGTTGCAGGCACGCCGTCACGACCACATGCCCGGTGCTCGCTTCCGCATTGCTCGCGAGCATGCGGCCCCGGTCGCTGTCGCCGAGCAAGGCAGTTGACTTGCCCAAGGTGCCCCGCAGGCGAAATTCGCATGAACATCCCGCGCGGTTCCGATCGCCCGAGATTCGGCGCCCTGCCTCCTTGTATGCATTACTTGAGGGCTGTATTCCGCAACGGTGGCATAAGCCGGAGGCTGCACTGGCTGTGAATTCGAGTATTGCGACTGTTTTCGGCGGATCCGGATTCGTCGGACGATATGCGGCCAGGCGCCTTGCGCGGAGGGGCTGGCGCGTCCGCGTTGCCTGCAGGCGGCCGAACGAGGCACATTTCGTCCGGACCTACGGCGTGGTCGGACAGGTCGAACCTGTGCTCGCCAATGTTCGCGACGAAGCGTCGACGCGCCGCGCCGTCGAGGGAGCGGATGCGGTAGTGAACTGCGTCGGCATCCTTGTAGAGGCGGGGCGGCAGCGTTTTGCCGGAATTCACGCCGAAGCCGCGGGCCGGATCGCCGGGATTTCGCGCGATGCCGGGGTCGGAACCTTCGTTCACGTGTCGGCGCTCGGCGCGAGCCCGGAATCGCCGAGCGAATACGCGCGGACGAAGGCGGAAGGCGAGCGCCTCGTGCTGGCGGCGTTCCCCGACGCCGCGATACTGCGGCCGTCGGTGGTTTTCGGCGCCGAGGACCAGTTCTTCAACCGCTTCGCGCGACTTGCACGCATATCTCCGGTGATACCGCTTGTCGGGGGAGGGACGCGCATCCAGCCGGTATACGTCGACGACGTCGCTGCCGCAGTCGAAGCTCTCGTTTGCGGGCGCGGCGAAACGGCCGCGTCAGCCAGCGGCGTATTCGAACTCGGCGGACCGGACACGGAGACGTTTCGCGAACTCATGCAGAGAATGCTGAAGTCGGTCCGCCGCCGCAGGCTCGTTGTCAATGCGCCGTTCTCCGTCGTCGCGCTCAAGGCCCGTGCGCTTGACATCGCTCAGTTTCTTTCAGGAGGCCTCTTCGTGAACAGGATTCTCACTAAGGACCAGGTCATGATGTTGCGCAGCGACAACGTGGTTTCCGAGGGAGCGAAGACTCTTGCCGACCTGGGAATCGACGCGACCTCCATGCACGCTGTCCTCGACGAATACCTCTACTGCTACCGGCCGTACGGCCAGTATTCCGCGCTGACCGAATCTGCGAAGAACCTGGGAGAGCGGCGCTGAGAGGACTTGACCTGCGCCGATCATGCGTAGGCGATCCAGAGCAGGACGCAGCCGAGAGCTAGCCGGTATGCAACGAACGGCGAATAGCTGCATCGCCTGAGAAGCCGCATCATAAACGAAAGGGCGGCAAGCGCCGCCAGGAAGGCGAGAGCCGCCGCGACGGCGCCGTCCCGCAACATGCCAACATCCGCAGTCAGAACCGCGTCCGCTCCAAGAAGCGTGCCCGAGGCCGCGATTGCAGGTATCGACATCAGCATGGCGATCCGGGCGCTGTCGGTCCGGGCATAGCCAAGCGACCGCGCGCCCGTAATGGTTATCCCCGACCGCGAAGTTCCCGGAACGAGAGCCAGCACCTGCCACATCCCCAGAATCCATGCATGCCGCAGGTTCCAGTCCGCCGCGGATCTTGCCGAAGAACCTGACCTGTCGAACCAGTAGAGCAAGAGCGCGAAGACCACGGTCGTCCAGGCGATGACCCGGATCGACCGCAAGTGCTCGGAAATGCCTGTCGCCCAGAGCAGGAAACCGGCGACAACGACCGGAACCGTCGCGGCGGCGAGAGCAAGGGCAAGCCGCGCCTCCTCCGTGCCGCGCCTGCCGGATGCGATGTGCGCCACACCCCGTCCGGCGCGCAGGACGTCGGACCTGAAATAGAGGGACACGGCGCCGAGCGTCCCGATGTGGACCGCGACGTCGATGAACTGACCCTGGTCCGGGAAGTTCGTCAGCTGCGGCAGGAGCGCAAGATGACCCGAAGAAGATACGGGAAGAAACTCCGTCAGGCCCTGAATGACGGCCAGTACGACCATTTGGAACAGCGCCATCTCGTGACTTCCCGATTCTTTCAGAACACCATAGTTTCCGGGCTTCCGGATGAAAACGCGGTTAATAGGTAAGCAATATTGTCTTGAAACGGGTCGCAGCCAAACGGAGATCTTGCTCCGAAAGCAGGATTTTTCCCTATAGGACAGTATTACTTACTTTTATGACGCAAAAAATTGCTTTAGAAACCGGATTTCCACTCCCGGAAGATTATTGATGGACGCTCTGGACCGTGGGCGGGTGGAGAACTGGATTCGGAGGCAGGAAATGGCGCCCGAAAGCATGCTTAAATTCGTGACGCTCGGGAGGGACATGCCCGGCAAGCGCGCGCCCGACGTTCGCCTCGGGGATCACCGGGAGATCTACGCCAGCTACGGCGACGCTTCGGCGGCGGAACAGGCCTCGCGGTGCTCGCAATGCGGAGTGCCGTATTGCCAGGCTCACTGTCCGCTGCACAACAACATACCGGACTGGCTGCGCCTTACGGCGGAGGGCCGTCTCCAGGAAGCCTACGAACTCAGCCAGGCAACCAACACGTTCCCCGAGATCTGCGGTCGGATCTGTCCGCAGGACCGGCTTTGCGAGGGAAACTGCGTCATAGAACTCGCTGGTCACGGCACGGTGACGATCGGATCAGTCGAAAAGTACCTGACGGACACGGCGTGGGAGCGGGGATGGGTGCGGCCGATCGAGGCGGCGGCCGAGCGTCGCGAAAGCGTCGGCGTGATCGGCGCGGGTCCGGCAGGGCTGGCGGCTGCGGAGGTGTTGCGCCGGCATGGCCTCCAGGTCACCGTCTACGACCGGCATGACCGCGCCGGCGGCCTCCTTACGTACGGGATACCGGGCTTCAAGCTGGAAAAGGATGTCGTCATGCGCCGGGTCCGGCAACTGGAAGAGGGCGGCGTCGGTTTCCGGCTGAACTGCAATGTCGGGACCGACATCGGATTCGCCGAAATCCGGGACATCCATGATGCAGTGCTGATCGGAACGGGTGTCTACAAGTCGCGGGAAATCGGCGGGCCGGGGTCCGGAAACGCCGGAATTGTCAGGGCGATCGACTATCTGACCGCATCCAACAGGCAGATCTTCGGCGACCTAGTGCGGGAAATCGAGACCGGGGAACTTTACGCAGCCGGAAAGAACGTGGTGGTGATCGGCGGCGGCGATACGGCGATGGATTGCGTGCGCACGGCCGTGCGTCAGGGAGCCCGGACCGTCCGCTGCCTGTACCGGCGCGACCGCGCCAACATGCCGGGGTCGCGGCGCGAGACGGCCCATGCGGAAGAGGAGGGCGTCGAGTTCGTATGGCTTTCCATCCCGAAGGGCTTCACCGGCGACGGGGCGGTCGACGGGGTCAAGGTGGCCCGCATGCAACTGGGCGCGCCGGACGCTACCGGCCGGCAGAGCCCGGAGGAAATCTCCGGCGCCGAAACGCTGACCGGCGCCGAGCTCGTCATCAAGGCGCTCGGATTCGAGCCGGAGGACTTGCCAGGACTCTGGAGCGCGCCGGATCTTCGGGTCACAAACTGGGGCACGGTCCGCACAGATTTCCGCACCCACGCCACCAGCCTGGACGGCGTGTTCGCAGCCGGCGACATTGTCCGCGGCGCATCGCTCGTGGTCTGGGCGATACGCGACGGACGCGAAGCGGCCGACGCGATCCTGGCCTATCTGGACGCACGCAGTCTGGATGCGGCGGCTTGACCGGCGGGGAGCTTTGACGGAGGAAGAAATGGACAGGCCGAAATCCGGTTGGCCGCAGCGCCGCGAGGCGGCGCACAGGCGCCTCGCGGCGGAGGGAATGTACACGCCGGCTGACGAGCACGCGTCGTGCGGGGTCGGCTTCGTGGTGAGCGTCGACGGAGAACCTTCGCGCAGGGTTGTCGAGTACGGCATCCGGGCGCTCAAGGCGGTCTGGCACAGGGGCGCCGTCGATGCCGACGGCAAGACCGGCGACGGCGCGGGCATCCATGTTCAGCTGCCAAAGCTCTTCTTTCAGGACCAGGTCCGCCGAACGGGCCACGAACCGCGGGACGGGGAACGCATCGCCGTTGGCCAGATATTCCTTCCGAGGGACGACTTCGGCGCGCAGGAGACATGCAGGACGATCGTCGAGACCGAAATCCTGCGCATGGGATACGACATCTACGGCTGGCGCCAGGTTCCGGTGAACGTCTCGGTCCTCGGCGAGCGCGCGAACGCGACGCGGCCGGAAATCGAGCAGATCCTGATTTCGAATGCGCAAAACGTCGATGAGGATGTCTTCGAACGTGACCTCTATGTCATTCGCCGCCGGATCGAGAAGGCGGTGACCGCAAGCCAGGTCAGCGGATTCTACGTCTGCTCGCTTTCATGCCGGTCGGTCATCTACAAGGGCATGATGCTCGCCGAACAGGTCTCGGCATTCTACCCGGACCTCGAGGACCCGGACTACGTGTCCGCGTTCGCCATCTATCACCAGCGCTATTCGACGAACACCTTTCCGCAGTGGTGGCTGGCGCAGCCGTTCAGGATGCTGGCGCACAATGGCGAGATCAACACGCTTAAGGGCAACATCAACTGGATGAAGAGCCACGAAATCCGCATGGCGTCCGGGAACTTCGGCGACTACGCCGAGGACATCAAGCCGGTCATTGCCGCCGGGTCGTCGGATTCGGCCGCCCTCGATTCCGCCTTCGAAGTGCTGGTCCGGGCCGGCCGTTCGGCGCCGATGGCGAAATCCATTCTCGTCCCTGAGAGCTGGTCGAACTTCGGCGAGGAAATGCCGAAGGCCTGGCAGGACATGTATGCGTGCAACAATTCCATAATGGAGCCTTGGGACGGTCCGGCGGCGCTGGCCATGACGGACGGGCGCTGGGTCTGCGCCGGGATGGACCGGAACGGACTCAGGCCGCTTCGCTACGTGATAACCGGGGACGGCCTGGTGCTCGCCGGGTCGGAGACAGGGATGGTGCCCCTGGACGAAACCACGATCGTCGAAAAGGGCGCTCTGGGTCCTGGCCAGATGCTGGCCGTGGACATGAAGGAAAGGCGGATTCTCGACGACCGCAGCGTCAAGGACGAGCTTGCGGCCAGCCAGCCCTTCGGCGACTGGGTCGGGTCGATCACCTGCCTGGAGGAGGCAATCGGCAGGTCCCGGGAAACGACGCACTTCGCCGGCGAGGAGTTGCGCAGGCGCCAGGTCGCGGCCGGGTATTCCATCGAGGAACTGGAGATGATCCTGCACCCGATGGCGGAGGATGCCAAGGAATCCGTCGGTTCGATGGGCGACGACACGCCCCCTGCGGTCCTCTCGGGAGAGTACCGGCCGCTCAGCCACTTTTTCCGGCAAAACTTCAGTCAGGTGACCAATCCGCCGATCGACAGCCTTCGTGAATACCGGGTCATGAGCCTGAAGACCCGGTTCGGAAACCTCGGCAACGTCCTCGAGGCGAACGACGGGCAGACGAGGATTCTCACGCTGGAAAGCCCGTTCCTGTCGAACGCGGAATTCGACGCGATGATGCAGTCGTTCGGCGATGATGCAGCCTTCATAGACTGCTGTTTCGACCGGGACGGCGCCGGCGGCCTGCGGGAGGCGCTCTACCGAATTCGCGACGAGGCGGAGGACAGCGTGAGATCCGGCACCGGCCACATCGTGCTCACAGACCGCCGCCAGGGAACGGATCGGTTGCCCGTGCCGATGATACTGGCGACTTCCGCCGTCCACAGCTGGCTTACGGGAAAGGGACTGAGGACCTTCTGTTCGATCAATGTCGAGTCCGCGGAATGCATAGATCCGCACTACTTTGCGGTTCTGGTCGGCGCCGGCGCGACGACGGTTTGCCCGTATCTGGCGCTGGATTCCCTGGGCGACCGTGTCCGGCGCGGCCTTCTGGAGGGCCCGTTCGAGCGAGTGGTCGGGCGGTACGGGACGGCGATCGAACAGGGTCTGCTCAAGATCATGTCGAAGATGGGCATTTCGGTGGTCTCGTCATACCGCGGAGGGTTGAACTTCGAGGCCGTCGGCCTCAGCCGGTCCGTCGTTTCGGAGTTCTTTCCCGGCATGCCGAGCCGGATATCGGGGATCGGCCTCGCCGGCATCGAAAGAAAGATCAGGGCGATCCATGCCAAGGGCTGGCTGGGGCCGGAAGGCGTCCTTCCAATTGGCGGATTCTACAAGGCGCGGCAATCCGGCGAGACGCACGTCTGGGAGGCGAAATCAATGCATCTGCTCCAGCTCGCGTGCCAGAGCGGGTCGTTCGACCTCTGGAAGCGCTATTCGCGGCAGATGCGGGACCGCCCGCCGGTGCACCTCAGGGATCTACTCGACTTCAAGCCCGTCGGGAAAACGGCGCCGATCGAAGCGACGGAGAGCATCACGTCGATCCGAAAGCGCTTCGTGACCCCGGGCATGTCCCTCGGCGCCCTCAGCCCCGAGGCGCACAGGACTCTCAGCGTGGCGATGAATCGGATCGGCGCGAAGTCGGACAGCGGCGAAGGCGGCGAGGATCCCGCCCACTTCGTGCCGGCGCCCAACGGGGACAACCCGTCGTCGCGAATCAAGCAGGTCGCTTCCGGGCGGTTCGGCGTGACGGCGGAATACCTGAACAACTGCGACGAACTGGAAATCAAGATTGCCCAGGGCGCCAAGCCGGGCGAGGGCGGACAGCTGCCGGGGATGAAGGTCAACAGCCTCATCGCGCGCCTCAGGCACTCGACGGAAGGCGTGTCGCTGATCAGCCCGCCCCCGCATCACGACATCTATTCGATCGAGGATCTTGCGCAGCTGATCTACGACCTCAAGCAGATCAATCCGGCCGCGAAGGTGACCGTCAAGCTGGTTTCGGCGAGCGGCGTCGGAACCATCGCTGCCGGCGTCGCCAAGGCGAAGGCGGACGTCATTCTGATCTCTGGACACAACGGCGGCACCGGCGCATCGCCTCAGACATCCATCAAGCACGCCGGCCTGCCCTGGGAAATGGGACTCTCGGAAACGCACCAGGTGCTTTCGCTGAACAACCTGCGCGACCGCGTGGTTCTGAGGACTGACGGCGGCCTCCGCACCGGACGCGACGTCGTCATCGCCGCGATGATGGGCGCCGAGGAATTCGGCATCGGCACCGCCGCGTTGGTTGCGATGGGCTGCATCATGGTGCGTCAGTGCCATTCAAACACCTGCCCTGTCGGAGTCTGTACGCAGCGCGAGGATCTCAGGGACAAGTTCACCGGAACGCCGGAAAAGGTCGTCAACCTGATCACCTTCTATGCGCAGGAGATCCAGGAGATTCTCGCGTCCCTCGGCGTGCGTTCGCTCGAGGAGGTGATCGGCAGGTCGGACATGCTGACCCAGGTGAGCAGGGGGGCCGAGCACCTGGACGATCTCGACCTCAATCCGATGCTGATCACGGTCGATGCCGCCAAGGCCATCAGCTATGACAGGCAAAAGCCGAGGCAACCTGTTCCTGACACCCTCGATTCGGAGATCATAAAGGATGCCGACCCGTTCTTTACCGACGGCGAAAAGATGCAGCTCTCTTACGCCGTCCAGAACACGAACAGGACTGTCGGGACACGGGTGTCGAGCCGGATCGTCCGGCGGTTCGGAATGCGCAACTCGCTCGAGACCGACCACCTCACCATCAAGCTCACGGGTTCCGCCGGCCAGTCTCTCGGCGCATTCGCCGCGCCGGGGCTCAAGCTCGAGGTCGATGGCGATGCGAACGACTACGTGGGCAAGGGGCTATCCGGCGGATTCATTGTCATACGGCCGGCCAAGAACAGCCGTCTGGATTCATCGCGAAACACGATCATCGGCAATACCGTGCTCTACGGGGCGACCGCTGGACGGTTGTTCGCGAACGGGCGGGCGGGCGAAAGGTTCTGCGTCCGGAATTCCGGAGCGGAGGTCGTCGTCGAAGGATGCGGCTCCAACGGCTGCGAATACATGACCGGAGGCGTCGCCGTCATCCTGGGGCCGGTCGGCCCGAACTTCGGCGCCGGCATGACCGGCGGCATGGCCTACGTGCACGATCCCGAAGGCGTCCTTCCGCCGCATCTGAACACGGACTCCATCATTGCCTGTCCGGTCGGCACAAGCCATTGGGAAATGCAGTTGAAGGGTCTCGTCGATGCGCACGCGACGGAGACCGGCAGCCCTCTCGCGACCGACATCCTGCGGCGGTGGGAGCGGGTTCTGCCGGAGTTCGTCCAGATCTGTCCGCGCGAGATGATCGACCGGCTCGAACACCCCCTGTCGGAGGACGCCGGCGCGCTCCGCGCCTGATCGTGCGGCGGACTGCCGGACCGGGCGTCCGAGTACTGCGGCCGCCCGTCGTCCGTTCCGGCCGGCGGACTCCCGGCACGCGAGGGCGGACGACAGGTTGAATTCACCGGGCAGGCAGTGCAAACAGCAGGCGCCAACCGCTCGGGGACATCCGATGAACCAGGTCATCCGGCTCTACCAGTTTCCGATTTCGCCGTTTTGCCGGAAGGTGCGTCTTGTTCTCGCGGAAAAGCGGCTGCAGGTGGAGGAGATCACCGAGAGATACTGGGAAGGCGCCCCCGAGTTCCTGAAGCTCAACCCGGCCGGAACGGTTCCTGTCCTGAAGATCGGCAGCCATGTCCTCGCCGAGTCGAACGCGATTTGCGAGTATCTCGACGAATCGATCCCGGACCCGCCCCTTCTGCCCGGCAACGCGATGGCGCGGGCCGAGGCTCGGCGCCTCGTTGGCTGGTTCGACGACAGGTTCTTCCGCGAAGTCACGCGCAACCTCGTCGGCGAGCGCCTCCTCAAGAAGATCATCTGCGGCGGCCAGCCCGAAAGCGCGAAAATCAAGTCGGGTTCGAGAAATTGCCGCATCCACATCGACTATATCGCCGGCCTCCTTGAGCGGCGGAGGTGGCTGGCCGGCGACCAGATGACCCTTGCGGACTTCGCCGCCGCCGCGCAGATTTCGTGCCTTGACTATGTTTCCGACATTGACTGGGAACGGAGCGATGCGGTCAAGGACTGGTATGCGAAGATCAAGTCGCGTCCGGCGTTCCGCTCGATCCTGAGGGACAACCTTCCCGGGTTTCCGCCGCCGTACCACTATTCCGACCTGGACTTCTGATGCCGGCCGGAGGGTCGTCCCTCAAGGAAGCCCTGAAGGCAAGGGCAAGGAGCGAGGGGTTTTCCGCGACAGGAATCTGTACGCCGGATTCAATCCCCGAGGCCGGCCGTCAACTCAAGGGTTTTGTCGAGTCCGGGTATCACGGACAGATGGACTGGATGGCGAAGCGCATGGCGTGGCGGGGAAGTCCGCGGGCGCTTTGGCCCGCCGCCAAGTCGGTGGTCATGCTCGCGGAGGCTTATACCCCGGAGCATGATCCGCTTGCCGTTCTCCGGAAGCCGGAACGAGCGGCGATTTCGGTGTATGCGCAGAATCGCGACTACCACGACCTTGTGAAGAAACGTCTGAAGCGCGTCGGGCGCTGGCTGATCGAACAGGTGCCAGGCGCAGAAATCAAGGTCTTCGTGGACACGGCGCCGGTCATGGAAAAACCTCTTGCAGCCGCTGCGGGCCTCGGCTGGCAAGGGAAGCACACAAACCTGCTCTCGAGGCGACTCGGAAACTGGTTCTTCCTGGGCGCGATCTTCACGACGCTTGAACTGGAGCCCGACAGCGGCGCGAAGAACCGCTGCGGTTCCTGCACCGCGTGCCTGGACATCTGTCCGACGCAAGCGTTTCCGGCACCCTACCGCCTTGATGCCCGACGCTGCATTTCCTACCTGACCATCGAACACAAGGGAGCTGTCGACGCCGAACTGCGGCCGCTCCTCGGAAACCGGGTGTTCGGCTGCGACGATTGCCTGGCGGTCTGCCCGTGGAACAAGTTTGCGGTACGCGCTCGCGACGCGGGCTACCAGGCGAGGAAGGAGCTGCGGAGCGCAGGCCTCGGGGAGCTTGCCCGGCTCGACGACCGCCGGTTCAGGCAACTGTTCCGCGGGACGCCGGTCCGGCGCATCGGCAGGAACCGGCTCGTCCGGAACGTGCTCTACGCGATCGGAAATTCGGGCAGGCGGGCCCTCCGCGCTTCCGCCGAGCTGCTCCTCGAGGACGGGGACGCGGCCGTCAGGGATGCCGCGCGGTGGTCCGTCGGCAGGCTGTCCCGCGACGGAGACGGGAACTGAGGAGGTTCGGATGGCCGGCACGCTGCTCTCGGTCGGGCATGGCTACTCGGCGCGCGCCCTCGCGCGGGTCCTGCTCGCCGAAGGATGGCGCGTCATCGGGACCACGCGGTCGCGCCGGGGCGCCGCAGACCTCGCGTCGACCGGGGTCGAAGGAGTCGAGTGGCCGGGAACTTCCCTGACCGAATTCCTGCGCGAGGCATCGCACCTGCTTGTATCGGTTCCGCCCGCCGCTGACGGCGATCCGGTCCTGAAGCGTGCAGGGCGGAACATCCTGGCCAGGGGTGCGCGGATCTCCTGGGTTGGCTACCTGTCCACGACCGGTGTCTACGGCGACCACGCCGGCGCCTGGGTGGACGAATCGACGCCGCCCTCGCCGGCAACGGAACGGGGACGGCGGCGTCTTGCCGTCGAAGCAGCCTGGCGCGACACCGGCTTGCCGCTGCACATCTTCCGGCTGGCGGGAATCTACGGGCCCGGCCGCGGGCCGCTGCAAAAGGTCCTGGACGGAACCGCGCGCCGCATCGTGAAACCGGGGCAGGTGTTCAGCCGCATCCACGTCGATGACATCGCCGCCGTTCTGCATGCTTCCATGAAACGGCCGCGGCCGGGCGCGGTCTACAATGTCTGCGACGACGATCCCGCGCCTCCCGAGGAGGTCATTGCATTCGCCGCGAGTCTCCTCGGCGCGCCGGTCCCGGAAACCGAGGACTTCGCGCGCGCGGATCTCTCCCCGATGGCGAGAAGCTTCTACGCGGAATCGAAACGCGTCCGTAACGACCTGGTCAGGACGGAGCTCGGCGTTCGCCTCAAGTACCCTGACTTCAGGTCCGGTCTCCGATCCCTGCTGGAAGGAAAACCGTGCCTGCCGGAAAGCCAACATGGACAAATTCGCGGGAATTCGTTGGGAACATAGGGATTTGCGTGCCGGCGCGGGCCGCCCTGCGGTCGCGTGTTGCTCCCGGCGGTGCAACGGCCCGGGCGCTGGCTGCGGCATGGCTTTCGGCCTCCGCGGCACTTTCGGGAAACGGAATCAGCAAGAGCGTTGACGACTTCGTCCGTGCGACCGGCGCCGCCGCCGAGACCGCCAGGACAGGTTGAGCAGAGTCGGAACTTCCGGATGTCATGCATCAAGCGCTTGATGAACTGCGCGAACACCGGGAAACCGCTGAGGAACATGCGCATCCCGGAACTCGTGACCGCCTGTCCATCGGGAACGGAACGGGAGGTCGAAGTGCCGGGCCGGAAGTGTTGCGTTGCTTGCTTCAGTTGCTGCGCCGATCCGCAGAAATGCGGCGCTTGCGCGTCAGGAAGGCCACGATTTGTCAAGCAGAAACGGGCGACGCCAGGTTGCGAATCCGGGCCCGTAAACGATTCGGTCGTCCATCCAGGGTTCCGATGGGTCGTATTGCGACTCCGAGTCGGGATCGAATTCCTTGGCTGCAGGGACCGAACCTGTCAACCGAACGCGAAGGTCCGGCCACTTCGACTTGATTTCCAGCCAGTGGTCCAGGGCCGACTCGAACTGGCCGGACCGAAGCTCGATCAGGCAGAGAACGGCCAGGGACTCGGGGACTCGATGCAGCATGACTGACAGCCTGGCCCGGTCCATTGCGGCCGGCAAATCTCCTACCACTAATGACCGTACCGCGCGAAACCGCTCCCGTTTGGCGGCGCGTTCGACATTGCGAACGCTGCTGAGGTCGGTGCTGCATCGGCGGCACGTGAGTTCGTCCGACAGCCGTACGCGACATGTGGGGCAGTTCTCCAAGCGAATCACGCCCCCATGAAAAAGAGAAGATCGTCGATTTGTCCGGCGAAATCCTCGATGTCCTCTTCCCTGCCATCTTCAACTGCCGTTTGAAGCCTCTGGAGGAGGCCCGACAATTCCTCGCGGCTTTCGCCTTCCGCGCTTTCGAGAGCGGAGTTCACGCGCGCTACCAATTCCTCGACGGATTCTTCCTCGTCGGCGTCGTCGAATTCATCCGGTTCGGTGATCGAAACGAAGCCTTCGTTCTCCCATTTTGAAGAAACGCGTTTCGCGGAATGCTCCAGTTGCTCCACCCCGGTTCGGCCCGTGGCATTCGTGATTTCACCTGAAATCTCCCTGCCGCTCGCTCTCTCGACGGCGTGAACTTTCAGCAGCCCGTCCACGTCGAGTTCGAATGTCAGAATGATCCCCTGGCTGTGATGGCCCTCTTCTTCGTTCAACCCGGTCAGGACGAAATTTCCGATCTGGATGTTCTTTTCCGGGTCGGGATCCTCACCCTGGTAGATCCGGAAGTTCACCTTCTCCTGTTCTTCGAACACGGTGTAGAGCGCGGTGGACCGCTTCGCCGGCAACTTCGTGTTTTTCCTGATGACCGGAACGAATTCGCGGCTCCATGTGTAGGAACTCTTCAGCGCGCTCGTTCCGAACGAGTAAGGTGTCAGGTCGACAAGCACGGAACTCACGTCCTTGCCGGCCTCGAGCCCGGCCTGGACTGCTGCGCCAAGCGCGACGCACAGGTCCGGATCGACTCCGCCATGCGGTTCCTGCCCCAGCTTTTGTTTCAGCAATTCGGACACGCGGGGAATTCGGGTCGAACCGCCAACCAGCAGAACCCTGTCGATTTCGCTCGGACCCACGTCTGCATCTTCCAGGGCATTCGAAACAAGTCTTATCGTTTTCTCGAGATGTCCCTGGATGTCCTGCTCGAATTCGGCTCGACTGATTTCCAGAGACAGGTGAAGCGGTTTGCCATGACCGACGACGGGAAGATGGTCTTCCTCGATCTGGATGAACGGTCGGTTCGACAAGGCGATCTTGGCGTTCTCGGCGGCGCGCGTCAGCCGGGCCTGCACGGCCGTGTTCGTTCGCTGGTTTCCGACCCGCAGCCTGTTTTCCAAGTGTTCGTTGAGGCGCTCGGCGATGACTGCGTCAAAGTCGTCCCCGCCGAGAGCATTGTCCCCGACCGTCGCCATGACCTCGACGACGCCTTCCTCGATCGACACGATCGACACATCGAAAGTCCCGCCGCCCAGATCATAGACCAGCACGATGCTCCGTTCCGAAGCAACTCCCTGATAACCGAGCGCGGCAGCGGTCGGCTCATTGATGATGCGTACGACATCCAGACCGGCGATGGTGCCCGCATCGCGGGTTGCCTGCCTCTGGGCTTCGGTGAAATAGGCCGGTACGGTAATGACGGCACGGTTGATGTCCTGTCCTGTAACGCGCCTGGCCCGTTCCATCAGCTCCTTCAGGATGAAGGCCGAAATCTCCTGTGGAGAATATGTCTCCCCGGCAAGCTCGACCGTGTCATCAGTTCCCATTCTTCGCTTGATCGACGAGACCGTGCGCTCGGGCGCAATGAGCGCCTGGTTGCGCGCCTGTCGACCGACAATGACGTTTCCGGCGTCGTCGACCCCGACGCAGGACGGGAGAATGTATGCGCCGTCTTCTGAAATGACCTCCGGGGTTCTCCCCCTGAGAATGGCGACCTCGGAATTCGTCGTGCCAAGGTCAATTCCAAGAATCAGATCGTCGCTTTGCGCCATTTTCCTACCCTTTTTTTCGATTGACCGCGACTTCCGCGAAGCGCAGGATCTTTCCCCGGCGTCTGTAACCGACCTGGAAAACCTCTGCTATCGCTTCATCGTCCGCGTTGCAGGGAGTTCTCGTTTCGATTGCGTTCATGCAGTTCGGATCGAAATCGACCGACTTCGTTTCGACTGGGCGCACCCCGTAGTCCGCAAGCAAGCGGGTCATGCGCCGTATCGCCATGTCGTAGCCGTCTGCAACGGCTTCCATCGACTCACTTTTTCGACCGATCAGCCAGGACGTCCTGCGAAGTTCGTTAACGGCGGCTTGACCCCTCTCTAGGGCATCCATGACATCTAGAAACCGGGTCAGGCAGCCGTCTTCCGCATCCGAGGCGGCCTGTTTCCTCAGCTGGGCAATTTCGGTCCCCCGAGCGGAGAACTCTTCGGCGCTTTTCCGGTAAACCCCGGTGGCTTGCTCGATTTGGCGAATGGACTTTGACTGCTCGCGATTCTGGAGGGCCACCTCGCGGCGAAGCGCCGCCGACTCGGCGAGAACCGTTGCAAGGTCCCAGTCAGCGGCCTCCTCGTCACCCGACAAGGGTGCGGCGGCATGGGGCAATTCCTTGTACCATCGCGCGAAATCTTCAAGGATTTCCGCATCGGCAACGAATTTCCCGGAGTTGTCCTTCACTCGCGGTCTCCGGCCAGTTTCTCCGCGGCCAGCAGCGATTTCAGGGAAACTGCCGGCTTCGACACGTCGATTGCCAATTCCAACGCGTCAAGAGCCTCCGAGACATCGTTGTACTCGCTGAGCCAGAATATGTCGGACTCGACCCGTTTCCTGTCATCGGTCAGCGCCTCGTAGGCTGCACGGACTTGCGCGGAACGTTCTGGGTGCTTGCTGGGAGGAAATGCACGCACGAGTCGAAGGTAGGCGCTGCGGACGTCCTCTCTCCTGACGGGCGGACTCAATCCAAGCACCAACATGTGATTGATCATTGAAACTTAACCTCAAGGCTGGACTTCGGGCTGCCGAAGCATGATCCCTTCGAGAGCGGCCATGTCCGTATCGTCAGACGATGGCGAGACCCCTGATCGTCTCCGCGGAATCTGATCGCGCGCCAGCCCGCCAAGCCGGCGCAGCCGAAGGGATCGGGACCTGTGCGCAGGCAAGCTGTTTCCAGCGAATCATGCCCGCCTGCAATCCGGAACCTGCCTCTCATCGCCGCAAGCAGCCCCGCGTGCACCCGCTGGTTCGCGACCGCGTATTCATGCATGACAACAGTTCAACACCTTCAACACAGGTCAAAGTTTTCAAGCGAACGGCTGAACTCGCCGGTGAAATGCCGGGACAATCGCTTCGAGGCGGCAACGAGTTGGGTGCGGGTCACGGGATTCTTCTCGTCGGAGAACGGTTCGAAGTAGGAAGAATAGGTACTGCGAGGCCATTGTATGTTGCCCGGCCTAAGGAACAGGAGAGCAGTTCTGTAGAATTCCAACAGCGCCCTGGCGACCGGGGAAACATTTACGGACCTGCTCCGTCTACTGATGTCGAGCAGGATCTCGTCCTTCCCGTTGCAATCAAGCAAGATATCATATGCAAAGACGGTTCGCTCGGCAACCATTGCATCAAGAAGACCCCTCCAGTGCGGCCGGACATGTTTGGCTACGTGCGAGTCCTGATAAAGGATGGCGACATCGTCGGGCACGACGGACAGAACGGAAAGCACGTCCCTGGATTCCAGGCACGTCGCTTCGGCGGCTTTCCGGCCAAACATCGAACGAACAAGCTCGATCTGCGTGTCGCTGTGCGTCTTGACGTGACTTGTTTCTTCCTGGTCCTTCAGTTGCAGGGCCAAAATCCGGAGTTGTTCGTGCAGGGGCCTGCCCTCCAAAGCCTTCTGAATCGCGGTCTCGGGCCGAGCTGGAGAAGACGCGAGATCGAGGAACAGCCGTTTCTGGGCCATCACGCAGGGATCAATGTCGCGATTCAGTGCTTCGGCTTCGAGAAAGTCCTGAAAGGCTGGCTTGACCCGGCCACGTTTTCGGCCACGGTCCGAGGAAACCAGGTGGCTGACGGCCTTGAGGTTGAGAATCCTCGGGTTGCCGGGTGCCACTTCCAGCGCCTGTGCCACCGTGTCCTCGGCGAGCCGATAGGCATTGCGCCGGAAACGCATTTGAGCGATCGCTATCAGGGGTTCGACATCATGGGGGAAACGTTCGGCCATGCGAAGATGGACATCTTCGACCTCCTTGGCGCCGTAGTTCTGCCTCTTTAGCGCCTCGATCAATGCCTGATAGCCCGGCTTGTGATCCGGGTCTTCCTGGATGCTGAGTTCGATCAGATCGATGTCAAATTCCCGAATTGACAATGGCTTGCCGAGCCTGAGGGAGAGAAATTCGATCTCGTCCGCGAAATCGCCGGCGGGATGCGTATATCTTGGCCGGGTTTCCACAAGTTCGGCGAGCAGGATCGACCTCGCCAGCCTTCGATCATCCTCGCCGCAGAAATCGTCCTTGTATCTGGACAGGTAAAGCGCAAGGTTTTCCGGATTCCAGGCACCGCGATGCTTGTGCTGGAAACGGATCATCGATCGGGTGATGGCCAATGACATGGAAGGCGGCGTTGTTGCCTTTCCGAGCAACCTAAACATGAAACCGTCGGGGTCTTCGCAACCGTCCGCCTGCACGTGAACGAGAATGTCGTACAGGAATTTTTCTGCCCACCTTCCATTTCCCGGCACGAGGTTTTCGCCCAGCTGACGAAAGCGAACCGGGACAAGTTGACGAATTTCCTTGGACTCGAAGCCTTCCTTGACGGCAGCGCGGAGCCAGTCGAGCACTTCGCCCCGGTGCATTGTCCCGGCCCCCTTCTTGAGCAAGCCGAGTTCGGCGAGAACGTCGGGGTCCGTTCCGTGGACAGTGTCCCCGACGTAGGACTTGAGCGCCTTGACGGTTTCGACCAAGGGAAAGTCCTCCGGAAGATGCGACAGCGTTCGCGCCAGCGAAGTCCTGTCTTTTCTCCCGAGCTGCTGCATGGCGATGCAGAACATTCTCCAGGGCGCATACGGCGAGGCGCTCGCAATTCCCCCAAGTTTTCGGGAAGCCGCGTTCCAGTCCCCGACGTCCATCGCCTCGGCCGCATCGCGCATGGCGGGCAGGCCGACCCGCAGCGCGTGACGCGAATCGAGCTTGTCGAGCTTGTTCCAATCGCGCTCGCACACGACATGATACGCGAGGCCACGCTCGGCGTCGGGGCTCGACCCGGGTCCGGAAACGATCTCTAGATAGGCATCTGCAGCCGATCCCGGATATGCAAACCTCGTGAATTCGGTTACGTAGCGTGACGGAATCTCGTCCAGTGCGACGGTTTTCCTGATTGCGGCGGCTCTTTGTTCCATTTCGTCGGCCGCGCCGGGATTGCCGGTGCGGCGCAGGTCCCGTGCACGGGCGGTCAGAGCGCAAAACTCGAGTGCGGGGGACACGCGAACGCTTCCGGATTTCCGGGCTTGACGGATGTAGTCCAGTGCCTTGCGGCCATTGCCTAGCCTGAGCTGATCGAGAATCAGGGCATTCGGATCGTCAGAACCGCTGATCTGCTTGCGCATGCTCTGCCGTTGTTGGTTCTTGCCCTTGTTTCTCTTTCTAGCCATGAACCAGTTCTCGCAAGATATACCCGGTACGCAAAGGACCGTCAGCCGCCCCTCACGAATTTCATTCCGCCAATTCCCTAATTCCTGCGGTGGTGCAACACAAATGTCATTAAAAACGAACCCGCAGGTCTCGCTGATTGAATCGATCGCGCTCGCGTTGCAGATCGATCCAACGTTTCTCGTCCGCAGGCCTGCAAACGATGAGACAGTCTCCTGATCATAGGACCACCGCGGCCGCGGACATACCGACCAATCGACTTCAGTGCACTCACCACAATGCGATTGACGGGTAAATGCCCATGCATTTTGTGTTGAGCAGCACGAGAGAGCGATTCCTGGGCGCGAATCCCGGCCTCGAAATGCTGCGGTCCAATAATCGGAGTTGACGACACGCGCCGAAGGGCCTACATAATATCCCTCAATTCCTCCCCGTCGGACTCGCCGTAAGGCCCCGACGGGGTTATTTTTTACGCAGGCCATGCCCGTAGAGCCAAAAAGCAAGCGTGCCGTTTCGTTCTTCGACGGCCAGAACCTGTTCCGGCGTGCCAAGGATGCTTTCGGCCACCATCATCCCAACTATGATCCGGTCAAGCTCGCGGCAGCCGTCTGCTACGCCAACGGATGGATTGATACTGGCGTCCACTTCTATACCGGCGTCCCGACTGTTACGAGTTCGCGGATGTGGCATGGCTACTGGACACGGCGATTGACCGCCATGGGCCGCGCGGGTGTCACCGTGATCTCCCGGCCGCTAAGCGACCGGGTCGAACAGGTCCGGCTTCCAGACGGAACGGTGCACAATGTCCCGGTGTCTCGGGAAAAGGGGATCGATCTCCGGCTCGGTCTGGATGTGGTCAGAATGGCTCGCAACGGCGATTTAGACGTTGCGGTGATCTTCAGTCAGGATCAGGATCTTGCCGAAGTGGCGCGCGAAATCCGGGACATTGCACGTACCCAGGACCGCTGGCTGAAGGCCGTCTCGGCCTTCCCCCACGGGCCGAACGCGAGGGCCATTCGTGGAATCGCCGGAACCGACTGGTTCCCGATGGATCGCCAGTTCTACGATGCCTGCCTCGATCCGAGGGACTATCGGCCGACGAGACGCTGAACGAGCGCACGCTCTGGCAACGAACGGCTTTATTGAGCCATCACAAGTAAGGGTTGAGAGAATGGCCCCAACCCAACATAGATCCTATGAGAGCCTTAACCCAACATCGGTACCAAAAGTCCCACAAACGGGTCGATTCCGACCGCCGCCTGAAACGCCAGACCCTGGAAACAGCGCGCCGCGAATATCCGAAGCTGGACCTGTGCCTGATGGAGCAGCTCTGGCGGGACTGGGCGTCCCGGCAACAAGATTTGCCCCGCAACACCCAGGCGGCGTTCCTGGGCTTCTGCCGACGCTACGTCGCCCGCCGCGCGGATGACGATCAGGAAGATGCCGACGATCGGCCGCCGCCACACCTGGAAGCGTTGTGGTGGTGGCACCAGCTCCCACCCGAAACAAAGGAAGCCGCGGTAAAGGAATTCCAGATCTGCGGACAGGGAAGGGACTGGGCCTTCGCCCGTACCGACAAGCAGATCATCGAGACCGCCGCGTGGACCTGGGCTGGGATCGACTGCCCGTAGGCTCTTAGCCAGCGGTGCATTTGCGGGTAGCCCGGAGTCACAACCGGCGATTGCGTTCCTCGTCCGTTAATTCCCACGAACCCTGCGGATAGTGGTCGCTTCTTTTGACGCGCCCTTGTCGTTCAAGGGCCTCCAATATAGCCCGAACGATCTGGTTCCCAGCGGGGTAGCCGTCGAAATTGATGCGGACCCCGGAGTACATAACGAGCATATTCGCCAAGTTTTCCGGGCGACAGTGGCGACTCCCCAGAGCATCGGGATCTTTCACAATCTTGACGGGTGTAGGCGAATGTACCCTTAATCAGGCGCGCGCCCAAATCAAAGCAGAAGCAAAAGTGCGACGATGATGCGTGTTACATCCAATTTGAATATAAGGAGCCTCTTGCAAAACGCCCTTGACGGGCGAATTTCCCGCCGATTTCGACGATTTTGCTTGGATGATCCTGGAGATCGGAGCCGCCACAAGGTATAGTGCAGTTGTCGAAAAACACTACCAAGGGAGGCGACCCCGATGTCCTTGAAATCCACCCTAACCAATGTCTGGACCCGGTTTCAAGGGGAACTTTTCCCCGCGCTTGCCGAGGAAGTCGGCCCGCTGCTGGAAAACCACAGGAAACTCGTCCGGGCTCTCGACCTCGCCGGGGTCGAGCGCTTCGTCTCGACGCGCCGGGGCGGCCCCGGCCGGCCGCAGCGGAGCCGGCAGGCCCTGGCCCGCGCCTTCGTCGCCAAGGCGATATGGGATCTTCCGACGACCCGGGACCTGATCGACAGGCTCAGGGTCGACGCGACGCTGCGCAGGCTCTGCGGCTGGCCGCGCGTCGGCGCGATCCCGAGCGAGGCGACCTTCTCGCGGGCGTTCGCCGAGTTTTCCGAGGCCCGCCTTCCCGAACGCATGCACGAGGCCCTGGTGAAGGAGGCCCTGGGAGCGGAGCTGGTCGGCCACGTCTCGCGGGACTCGACCGCGATCGAGGGGCGGGAGAAGCCGGCGCCGAAGCCGGCGGCCGGGAAGAAGCCGAAGCGCCGGCGCGGGCGTCCCCGCAAGGGCGAGGAGGCGGAGAGGGAACCCGGCCGCCTCGAGCGCCAGTCGGGCGGCATGAGCCTCCCGGAGATGCTCGCCGACCTGCCGGGCGAGTGCGACCACGGCGCGAAGCGGAACGCAAAGGGCTTCCTGACGAGCTGGATCGGCTGCAGGCCGCACCTCGACACGGCCGACTGCGGCGTGCCGGTGAGCGCCATCCCGGCCTCGGCATCGGTCCACGACAGCCAGGCGGCGATCCCCCTCGCGACGATGACCGCCGGACGCGTGACCAACCTCTACGACCTCATGGACGCGGCCTATGACTCGAAGGAGATCCGCGAGACGAGCGAGCGCCTCGGCCACGTCCCGATCATCGACGTCAACCCGCGCCGCGACAGGGATCTCAAGCAGGACCTGAAGCGGGAGGCCCGGGCGCTGCGCGCGTGCGGCCTCGCCATGCCCGGGAGCGTTCGCTGCCGGATCCGCTCGGGGGTCGAGCGGAGCAACGCCCGGCTGAAGGACGAGTTCGGGGCCCGCCACGTGCGCGTCCGGGGACACGCGAAGGTTCTTTGCCACCTGATGTTCGGGGTTCTGGCGCTGACGGTCGACCAGCTCATGCGCCTCGCCGCCCCTTCCTGACGCTCTCCCCGTCCTTCGGGACGGCACTATCCCCTGCGAACCGCCGCCGCGGGGCCGGCGAGCGGCGAAGCATGGCCGGCGCCGCGGCATGTTCGCCCCTTGTTCCGAACCGTTCGGCGGCAGCGGCGAAAGTCCGTGGATTCGGGCGGCCTGATTCGCGATTCCGGCCGCGCCGGGAAACCGGCCCCGTTCATCGGGCGCTCACTGCCCATTGGTCTTTCACCT
>CAXXWA010000035.1:0-51112 GCA_963662815.2 uncultured Amylibacter sp. | reverse complement strand
CGTGCGAGCGCTCGTCGTCGACATCGTTCCGGAGGGCTGACGCCGGTCCAGCGAAGCGGGCGCTTCGGGGAAGCGAAGCAGAGCGCCACCGACATCCCGGTCCAAGGCGACGACGCACATCCTTCCCGACATCATCGAGCCATAAGGGCCCGGCGGGCTTTGCCTGCCTGCACCGTGCCGGCGGCAGATCGCGCGCCTGTGGATCCCGAAGTCTCACAGTACCCGTCCGGCACCTATCACTTTATCACACCCCCGTGCCACTCTGAAGTGCAACACCGGATGTGGTGGCGACCTGCGTTCTTCGGCGCAGGATGTTGCAAATCGGCCAGATGGCGGCGACAGTTCTTGTGACAAAGCAAGGAGACTGTCATGCCGAGCGGCTACCACCACCTGACCCATGAAGAGAGATGCCAGATATACGCGCTGAGGAAAAGCGGACTGTCCGATCCGGCCATTGCCCGGCAGATCGGCCGGGACCGGACGACTGTCTGGCGCGAGATCCGGCGCAACGGCGGCGGGCGCGGCTACCGACACAGGCAGGCGCAGGGCAAGGCCTCGGCGCGGCGCAGCGCGGCGTCGTCCGTTGCCAGGAAGATGACGCCGGAGCGGTGGACGACGGTGGAGGACAGGCTGGCGGAGGGCTGGAGCCCGGACCAGATCGCCGGCCGCTTCCGCAAGGAGGGCATCCCCATGGCGGGCCGGGAATGGATCTACCAGCACGTCCGCGCCGACCGGAAGGCCGGGGGCCGGCTCTTCCTTTTCCTGCGGCGGCGGGGCAGGAAGCCGAACTGGAAGGGCGGGCGCCACTCGGGCCGGGGCCGCATCCCGGACCGCACGGACATCTCCGAGCGTCCGGAGATCGTGGAGGCGAAGGAGCGGGTCGGCGACTGGGAGGCGGACACGATCGTCGGCAAGGGCCACAGCGGCGCGCTGGTGTCGCTGGTGGACCGGGCGTCGAAATACACGCTTCTTCAGAGGGTTGGCAGGAGGACCGCGGCCGCGGTGGGCGCCGCGCTGCTCGAGATGCTGCTGCCGCTCGCCGCCCTGGTCCACACGATCACCGCGGACAACGGCAAGGAATTCGCGGGCCACGCCTGGGTGGCGCAGGCGCTCGGGGCCGGGTTCTTCTTCGCGACGCCGTACCACTCGTGGGAACGGGGCCTGAACGAGCACACGAACGGCCTGGTGCGAGGGTACTTTTCCAAGGACACGGACTTCAGGAAGGTGACCGACGCGGAGGTGAAGGCCGTCCAGGACCGGCTGAACGCGCGTCCGAGGAAGGCGCTCGGCTACATGACCCCGGCAGAGGCGTTCCGGAAGGCTCGGCCTCCCTGACCGGAGCCGTCCCGGATCGCGTTCCGGAGGGACTGGTCCGGCGAGAGAAAGGGGCGTCTGCGGCCCGCCGACCTCGGTCGGGCTCCGCCCTCCCTTCGCCCGGCGGGCCGCCGCCGCCCCCTCAGGACTTTCCCACGCTGTTGGCGATTTTCCGATTTGCCGCCGAACGGGGGGCGGACCGGGGCGTTCCGGCCGGATTCCGGGTTTGCGGAGCCGTCCGCGCGCCGTCGCGGGCGCCGGTTCCGGTCCCTTGGTGATTCGTTTTCGGGGCTTGGCGGCCTGCCGGCGGCGTCCGGGAGCCGGCCCGGACGCGGCCCGGCTCTCAGGGCCGGGTCAGGGCGGCGATGGCCTCGCTGCGGTTCAGCTGCAGGCGTCGCCGGGTCTCGGCGAGGCTCTCCGCCTCGCGGCGGCTGGCGAAGACCGCCGCGAGCGCGATGCTGTTCAGGCTGGCCCGGTTCGCCGGGCCGTTGCCGGTGCGGGTCAGGCAGGCGTCCTCGCCGAAGACGCAGTCCCTCTGGCGGTGGTTCAGGTTCTCCACACTCCAGTGTCCGCGATTCAGCTTCAGCAGCTCCTCCGGCGACGCGGCTTCGGCATCCAGCGAGGTGATGACATACGCGATCTCGGTGCAGTCGTTTCCCCCATCGTCGCCGTCCTTCTTCAGCGGCTCCCGGTAGCGGGTGATCCGGGCGATCTGGCTGACGCCGGGGTAGTTGATCAGGCGCTTGAGCGGCGTCAGGACGCTGATGGAGCGCTGCTCCAGGCGGCCGTGAACCTTTTCGAGATCCTCCGCGAAGCGGCCGGTGGCGTCCCTCTCCCAGTCGATGCCGTCGAGGATGCCGAAGGTCTCCGGCGCGTTGCCCTTGACCGAGAAGACATAGTCGGCTCCGCAGCGCCCGGTGACCATCTTCGCGGTCTTGCGCGTCGTGTGCAGCGCGTCGAGGGTGATGACCTTGCCGCGGACGTCGCTGCGCTCCAGGAGGTCGTGCGTGGCCGCCAGCTCGCCGCCTTCGTCGCCGAAGTTCAGGAGCGCGAAGGGCGCGCCGGTCGCGTGGTCGACGAGGGCCACGGTCTCGTGATGGCCGTCGCCGTTGCGGTTGGCGCCGCGGATGCGCTTGCCGTCGGCGGCGAGCGCCCGGGCGAGGGGAAGCCGGGGCCGGGACCAGCGGCCGACCACGTCCTCCAGCGCCTCGGGGTCGACCGACTGCACGACCCTGTGGAGGGTGGACTTCGAGACCGGCTCGCGAAGCCCCGTCTTCGGGTTCCGCCAGGCGCCGACGGCCTCCAGCTCCTCCTGCGACAGCGAGCGCGCGAACTGCGCGGCGGCCAGGCAGCCCTTCATGTTCGCGAGCTCGGCGAGCACGTGCACGGCGAGCACGCAGGCCACCGCGTGCTTCCTGCCCTGCGCCCGGCGGAAGTCGGGCACCGCCGCCAGCTCCGCGTGCAGCGAGCGCATTGTCCCGGGGTCCCGCGGCGCCAGACCGGGACCGGAGGGCGGCGCCACGTCCGGCGGCAGCGGCTGCGGGCTCGAGAGCAGCGCCCGGGCGTCGGGCCTCAGCGGCGTCACGAAGATCTCCTTCGGCCTGCCGTGGGGGTCGGTGTAGCGACCGTTGGCGCGGGCGAACCCCTTCGTCCGGCCCAGGCACTCCCAGCCCGCCGCCCTGTACATGGTGCCGGAAAACCTGGCCGGGTCGCAGAACGTCTCCGCCAGGAGCACCCGGTGCCCGTGCGCCGCCAGCCAGTCGTCGGCGAGCCGGCGGGTCATCCCCGCAAGGAAGAAGGAGGCGAGGTTCGGGAACACCCCGGGCTCGGACAGGATCAGGAACCGGGTGTTGTTCGCCACCATCTCCAGCCGCCGGAACTGCTGCTCCGGCCTCCAGCCGCACCACCTGTCGCGGGGCGCGCACTTGAAGGCGCCGTTCTGCCACGCCGCCAGGCCCAGCCACCGGTCCCCGAAGCTTGCCACGTAGCGCAGGCCGCGGGCCGCCAGCCGCTGGAAGCCGAGATAGTGGCGCTCGTCCATCAGCGAGTCCCAGAGCGGGCGCTCCTGCGGCCTGGCCAGCCGGATCTCGACGTCCGACAGGGAAAACCCCGCCGGCATCCCGCGAAACGGGGCATGGAACTCGAGGCGCTTGCGAATCGACATGGCCGGAGCATCGCACGTCCGGGACGGGAACGCCAGCGGAAAATTCCGGCTCCGCGGTCGCGCGCGCATGCAACGCAGACAAGCCCGGTGTCAAGGAAAACCAGCCGAAATCAGCGTGGGATGCCCCTGCCGCCCCCTGGGCGCGGCTTGCACCGTCCGGAGAGCGCGGCTACGCTGCGTTTCGACGGGACTTCGGTCGCCTCGTGCCCGGATCTCCGGCGCCCCGGGGCCTGGATTCGCCATCACAGGGCGATCTTCTGCGCCCGGGCTGCGCGCTCGCAGCGGAAGTGGCCGGTGTTGCACTTCGGAGTGGAAGTGGGGACACTTAACTCCGGGTTCTCGTCTCCTTTTCGGTTTTCCTGTCCCGCTCTTCCCTGGCCTGGATGGCGATGACGGCGCGGGACAGGAACCTCACCCCCTCCCAGAGCCTCTGCGTGCCGGGCAGCGGCTGGCGCTTCGAGGGATGAAAGCCCGCCAGGCCGCCCGTCAGCACGACGAAGCCCGCGATGGTCATCTCCGGCGGTCCCCGGGGGACCTTGAACCCGTGGCGGGAGGCGAGAGCGCAGAGCGCCCGGATGTCGTCCTAGGTGACGTGGCGATCAGCCGGTTCGTCCGGCCTCTCGCGGGCGAGAGGCGACGGATCCCAGACCCTGAACGCGGTGATTGCGTCGAAGGCGAGACACTTCCTCAGGTCGCCGGCCTCGTCGAGGCGGCGATCCTCGATGCGGGTGCCGGTCTTCAGCGCATGGAAGAACCGTTCGATCCGCCAGCGCAGTTCGCACCAGCGCAGCACCGTGCAGGCGGTGTCGAGATCGGCCTCGCCCTCGGTGGCCGGCAGCATCCAGTGCAGCGGTTGGGTCTTCTTCTTCCCTGTCCTCGATGCCGGCAGCGACGGGCGGCGGGGAGGATCCTCCTCGCGGGCCGAGACCGCGATCATGCGGACCGGCGGGTCGTCCCCCCGGTCCTTCGGAGCAAGCAGCTCCGCCGGCGTGCAGCGCAATGTCGGCTTCGCCGCGCGGGCCTTCCTGCGGTTCGGTCCCCCGCAGGCCGGAACCTCGATCCTCCGACCGCCCGCCGGTTCCGTCCCCGGCACGTGGTCCCACAGGTTCGCGTCCCCTCCAGAGGCCAGGGCCACCCGACGCTTCGCTCCCCGGCCGGCCCGGACCAGCAATGGCGCCCCGGTCTGCTCCGCCCGCGCGATCAGCTCCCGGAAGCCGCCCTCGCGGTCGCGGACCGTCACCAACCGGCTGTCCGGGCAGGCGCGCGCGAGTTCCTGCGCCCGGTCAAGGCCGTCCACCCAGCGGACGCTGTCCTTCTCCTCATCCCGACGGAAGTCCGTGTCCACCGTGTACATCCCCAGGGGCCGGCCCGCCGCGTTCACCGCAACGCCGAAACGGGCCGGGATTCCCGAGGCGCCCTTGCCGCCCCCGCCAGGATCGTCGAGCCCCGAAGTCCTTGACAGGTCGTCATGATTCAGCGTCGTCGCGTCCTGCACCGCAAGCACAAGCCGCTCCGCGCCGCAGCGCTCAGCCGTCTGCTCGAAATGCGAATCCAGGATGTGATCCATCGTCACCGCGTCATTGGACGGCAGCCGGCAGGCCGCCGTCCGCTCCGCACGCCCCGGGAAGATCGACGGCAGATGTTCGCCAAGGCGATTGATCCAGGCCGCACCCATCAGCGCAATCCGGCGCCGGACCCGGCCGTCGGGGGTGGGTGCTGCGACCGCATTCCCGGGCAGCCCATCCCCCCGCACAACGGAGCGGTCCGGACCAGCCGAGAACCCGTTCCGGACCAGCGCGCAGAACCTGTTGCCAGCCCGCCGCCAGCGGCCGGAGCCAGACCGCGCGACGCATGCCCGAACGCCGCCCCGACGTCGGCTCCGGGCAGCGCTTCCACCCCGCCATCCAATGGCATTGAATTTGGCCGGATCGGAATTTCCTGATTTCCGCGACCTTCTGAAGCCCATGTCCTGAGGCGTTTCCGCGCTTGCGGCGGAATCCTTCGTTCGGGCTTGACTCATGGACGGGACCGGTTCATTGTAGCGTCGAACCAGTCCGTCCCGAGGGAGGCCGCGATGGATCCGCGCATCGAGAACCTGGAGACCACCACCTTCCTCGGCAAGCGCCTGACGCGGAAGCGAATCGCGCTCATGCAGGAGACGGTCGAGCTGTTCCCGAACGACAGCCGGCGGGAGCTGGCCCGCACGCTGTGCGAGAACCTCAACTGGCGCACGCCGTCCGGAACCTACAGGGAGCAGTTCTGCCTGCGGGTTCTCGAGGAACTGGAGGCGCTGGGCATCCTGACCCTGCCGGAGCGGCGCGAGAGGGGCGGACGGCGCGGTCCTCCCGTCCGCACCGAGGCCGGCGAGCCCGGGGAGCCGGTCGACGCGCCGCTCCGGGACCTTGAGCCGGTCACGCTGGAGATCGCCGCCGGCGGGCGGGAGCTGGCCGAATGGACCGAGCTCGCGGACCGGTACCATCCGCGCGGCTACAGGTCGCCGATCGGCTGCCATCTCGCGCATTTCGTCGTCGACCGCAGCGGACGCCGCCTCGGCTGCCTGATGTTCGAGAGCTCGGGCGCGCTGCCGGTCCGCGACGCCTGGATCGGATGGACGAAGCGCCAGCGCGACGCGGGCCTGCAGCGGGTGCTCCGGCACAGCCGCTTCCTGGTGCTTCCATGGGTCTCCGTGCCGAACCTGGCGTCCCGGTCCCTGTCGCTGGCGGCCCGCCGGGTGGCCGACGACTGGCACCGGCGCTGGGGCGTGCGCCCGCTGCTTGCGGAGACCTTCGTCGACCCGCGGGAGCAGGAGGGCAGCTGCTACCGCGCGGCGGGATGGACGGGGATCGGCGCCACCGCCTCCCGCGCGCCCAAGGACGTGTACGTGCTCGAGCTCGAGCCGGACGCCCGGGCCGCGCTGCGCGGCGAGCGGAAGGAGACGGGGCGCAGGCCGGCCCGCGCTCCGGAAAGCGCGCGGACGGCCGCCGGGACGTGAAGCGCGGTCGCCGCCGCCGGCGGCTGGCCGGCACCTTCCCGGTCGTCCTCTTCGTGCTCCGCCTCGTGTTCGGCACGGGGCGCAGCTGCGGCGAGGCCCTCGCCGGGACACGGGAGAGCGCCCGCAGGACCGTCCGGCGACGCCGGGGGCGATGTCCCGGGCGCGCGCCAGGGTCGATCCGGAGGTCTTCAGGGATCTCCACCGCGAGATCCTGGCCGAGGCCCCCGGCCGCCCGCTCCGGAAGGGGCGGCGGATCTTCGGCGTCGACGGCGCCAAGGTCAACCTGCCGCGGCCGCTCGTGGAGGCCGGATACGCGACGCCGGGAGACCATGCGCACTGCCCGCAGGGCCTGGCCGGCTGCCCCTGCGAGCTGGAGCCGCGGCTGCCGTTCGACTTCGCCCTGCACGCCGACACCAACGAGCGCACCGCCGCAGCCCGGCACCTCGAGACCCTGTCCGCCGGGGACGTGGTCGCCTGCGACCGGGGATGCTTCTCGTACGAGATGCTTCTCGCCCACGTCGTCCGGGGCCGGGACGCCGTGTTCCGGCTCAAGCGGAACGCGAACGCGGAGACCGTCGCCTTCCTCGCCGGCCCGCTGGACGACAGGACGGTCGAGGTCCGGCCCGACCGCGACGCGCTGGCCCGGCTGAAGGCCCGCCACCCCGGCGCCGCGTTCGGGCCGCTGAGGCTGAGGCTGGTCCGCTGCGCCGCCGGCGGCACCGTCTTCGCACTCGGCACCACGCTGACAGAGGATGACGGCTTCACGGTCGGAGACCTGGCCGCGATCTGTCGGGCGCGCTGGCGAATTGAAGAGCGCTGCAAGACCGCCAAGTGGTTCCTGGCCGTCGAGTCCTTCCGCGCCGAAAGCGAGCGCGGCGTGCTGCAGGAACTCCATGCCAGCTTCGTCATGGTCACCGCCACGCGGCTGACGGCCAACGGGATCGACGGGGAGATCAACGCCGCGCCCGGGGACGGACACCCGAAGAGGGTGAACTTCAAGCACGCCGCCGCCGCCGTCTTCCGCAACTTCGAGGCGCTCGCGCTCGCCCAGGCCGAGGCCGTCGCCGAAACCGTCTCGCGGATCGTCGACGACGTCGCCGCCCTCTGGCAGCGGGAAAGGCCCGGCCGCAGCCATCCGAGGGTCTCGCGCAAGCCCGGAAGCAAATGGTCGCGAAAGGGAAAGGCCGCCGCCGCCAGCTGAACCAGCCGCGTCAACGCAAAACCGGCCTTCCGGTGCAGGACCTTCCACGCCCCGTTAAGTCAACAGCACCGATTCCTTAAGTCAATGCCATTGCGCGGCCGCCCGGCAGCTCAGGCCGGACTGTCCCGGCCCGGTGAAACTCTGCACAAGAACCGGGCGCTCGCCGCAGGCCGCCGCCCAGTCATCGGCAATCCGGCCCGCAGCCAGGCGCCTTTCAATGTAACACTGTTGACTCGGTGTTTGCGTATTCGCGCATTGCCCTGTGATGTTCGACGAAGAGCGACAGTATCAGGCATCCTTCCCAAAGCTTGTGCGTCCCAGGCAGCGGCTGCCTTTTCGAGGGGATGAAGCCGGCGAGGCGCGCGGTGTTGACCGCGAACGCCGCGACCGTCTGGTCCGGGTCGGGCGGGCCGCGCTGCCTGCGGTGGTTCGGCTTCGCCATGTGCACGGCGAGGACATGGATCTCGTCGAGGTGGACGACCGTCCGCGCCGGCGTGTCCGGCGCGCTCCGCGCGAGGCGCTCGACGGACATGACGGTGCAGGCGGTGACGGCGTCGAAGGCAAGGCACCTTCGCAGGTCGTCGGCGGCGTCGAGCCTGCGGTCCTTGATCCGCGTCCCGGTCTTGACGGCCGCGAACCATTCCTCGATCAGCCACCTGCTCTCGTACCATCCGGCGACGCGGAGCGCGTTCTCCGCGTCGGGCCCGCCCTCGGTGGCCGGCAGCAGCCAGTCGAGCGGCTCCTTGCCGTCCGGCGGGTCGGGTTCCAGCACGCGCACGGCGAGCATGCGCAGGGGCGCCGTGCCCTTCGGCAGGCCGGCCGGCGGGACCAGGTCGACGGACCCGGCCCGCAGCTCGAGCCGCACGCCCTTGCGTCCCTTGCGCTTCCGGGGGCCGCCGCAGGCCTCGATGTCGATCCTCTTTTCCGCGACGACGCCAAGCCCGGCCGTGTGCGCGAACAGGTCCTCCGCACCGCCGTCCGCCGTCAGGGCCCGCCGCCTGGCCGAGCGGCTGCCGCGGACCAGGAGGCCAGCGCCGCCGGGCGCGCCGGCGGAGGCGCAGCCGTCCGACAGCAGCGCCCGGATGTCGCCCTCCCGGTCGCAGACGCTCGCCACGCGGGTTGCCGGGCAGGCCGCCGCCAGTTCGGCGGCCTTGGCGAAGGCGTCCGTCCAGCGCCCGCTCTCCCCGCCCGCCGCCGCCTTGTCCCTGTCCTCGGCGCGGAAGCCGGCGTCGAGGCTGAACACCCCCAGCGCGCAGCCGCCCTCGCTGAACGCGACGCCGGCATGGGCCGCGATCCCCTTGCTGCCGGAGCCGCCGCCGCCGAGGCCGGCAAGGCCCTCCGTCGCCTCCAGGCCGCTGCAGTTCAGCATCGTCGCGTCCTGCACGGCAAGCACCACGGGACGGCTGCGGCAGCGCTCGGCCATCGCCTCCTGGTGCGGCTCAAGGATGTCCTGCACGCCGACCCTCGGGTTCGACAGGAACCTGTACGCCCAATGGCATTTCATTTGGCCGGCAGGATCGCGATGCCGTTCCGCGCGCGGCGCCAGCCGGCTGATTCCGCGTCCTTTTTCCGCCTGCTCCGCCTTTCCGCCCCGGGGGTTGACACGTCCTCCCTTTCGTGGCATGCCACGGTCGCATCAATCCGTCCCGCCGGGAGCTTTCAGCCATGGACCCGCGAATCGCAGCCCTCAAGTCCACCACCTTCCTCGGCCGGCGCTTCACGCGGCGCCAGATCGCCGACATCCGGGAAACGGTTGAACTGTTCCCGAACGACAGCCGCAACGAGCTGTCGAAGACCATCTGCGAGCACCTGAACTGGACCACGCCGAAGGGCGACTACCGCGTCGCGGCGGGCCTGCGGCTTCTCGAGCACCTGGAGGAATGCGGGATCCTGACCCTTCCGGAGAAGCGCGACACCGCGGCGAAGTCGGCGCGCGGGCCGATCGTCCGCGTGCGGGCCTCCGACCCGCAGCCGGAGATCGCCTGCGGTCTCGAGGCCCTGGAGCCCCTGTCGCTGGAGGAGGCGGCGTCTCCGGAGGACGTGGCGCTGTGGAAGGCGCTCGTCGACCGCTACCACTATCTCGGATGCCCGCGGCCTATCAATGACACACACTTGACTCCGGGGTGATTCCGTGCGATTCGCCCGGGCATGCAGATCGGCATGCGACAGGTCTCGGCGGAGACAGTGGAATGGTTCGGGACGGCGTGCAACGGCGGCGCGCTGACGCGGACGGCGCTGGCCCACGGGCTCTGCGAGCGGGAGAGCTGGCTCGGCCAGGCCGGCAGGCTGTGCCTGGCGTCGGCGCGGAAGATCCTGCCGAAGCTCGCGGAGAGGCTGGGCGCGCGCCTGCCGGAGGCGGAGGCGCTGGAGCTCGATCCCCGCGCCCGTCCCGCGCCGGACTTCCCCGACAGCTCCGTCGCCTGCACGCTTCGGGAGCTCGGCGCCCTGTCGCTCGTCCCGGTGGCGGACGCGGAGGACCGCCGCCGCTGGGAGGCGATGATCGAGAGCCATCATCCGGAGGGGTGGCGCCGCCCGCCGGGCGGGCAGGTCAGGTACTGGATCCGCTCGGAGCATGCCGGTGTTCTGGGCGGCATCGGCTTCGCGGCGGCCGGGATCCAGCTCGGGCCGCGCGACGGCGCCGTCGGCTGGTCGGCCGGCGCCCGCGTGGCCAACATCGGCAGGGTCGTGTGCAACAACCGCTTCCTGCTGCTTCCCGGCGTCCGGGTGAAGGGCCTCGCCTCCCGGGCGCTGCGCCTGGCTGCGGGCCGGATTGCCGGCGACTGGGCGGCGGCGTACGGCGTTCGCCCGGTGCTCGCGCAGACCTTCACCGGGCCGGGGCAGTCCGGCCTGAGCTACCGGGCGGCGGGGTGGAGGTGCTGCCCGGAGCGGACCTCGGGGCGGCGTTCGGGCGTGCGGCGCGCGGTCTGGCTCAAGCCGCTGGCGGCGGGCTGGCGGCAGGTCCTGCGGCGCGGGCCGGAGCGGGTTCTCGGCTGGTCCGGCTCGATGCATGCCGAGGGGGGATGGGCCGAGCGGGAGTACGGCCGGAGCACGCATCCCGACGGCCGGGTCAGGCGCCGGATCGCGCTGATGGGCGCGGCCTGGACCCGCCGCCTCGGCGAGCGCCTGCCGGCGATCTTCCCGGGGCGGGCGGAGCAGGCGGCGGCATACAGGCTGCTGTCGAACGACGGGGTGACCATGGAGCACATCCTGGACTCGCACTTCGAGCAGACGGTCGAGCGCTGCCGCGCCGAGCGGCTGGTGCTGGCCGTGCAGGACACGACGACGCTGAACCATGACGGCCTGACAGGGACTTCCGGCCTCGACGATCTTGGCGGGGGCGGCAGGGGCTCCTCGGGAATCCTCGCCCACGTCGGCGTTGCGGTGAACGCGGCGGGCCGGCCCCTGGGGATGTTCGAGGCGGACGCGGACTTCCGCCGGGCGGAGGACGCGGACAGCGTCCGCTGGACGGACGGCCTCGACCGCGCGCAGGAGCTCGCGCGCGCCTGCCCGGACACGCGCGTGATCTCCGTCTGCGACCGCGAGGGCGACTTCTGGGACCTGATCTCGCGCGCGCAGCAGACCGGGGCCGCGCTTCTGGTCCGGGCCAGCCGGGGCTCGAAGCGCCGGGTGGCGCTGCCCTCGGGCGGGGACGCGGACCTGTGGGATCACGTGCTGGGGACGGAGCCGGTGGGCGGGCGGAGGATCGAGGTTCCGGCCTGCGGGGGACCGAACCGCAGGAAGGCCCGCACGGCGAGGCTGACGCTGCGCTGCACGCCGGCGGACCTGCTTCCGCCGAAGGACCGCGCGGGCGAGGCGCCGGTCCGCATGATCGCCGTCTCCGCCCGCGAGGAGAACCCGCCCCGCCGCCTCGCGACGGGGAAGAGGAGGAAGAGGAACGGGCCGCTGCACTGGATGCTGCTGACCACCGAGGGCGAGGCCGGCCTCGACGCCGCCTGCACGGCGCTCCGCTGGTACGAGCTGCGCTGGCGGATCGAGCGCTTCTTCCACGCGCTGAAGACCGGCACCCGCATCGAGGACCGCCGCCTCGACGAGGCCGACGACCTGAGGAAGTGCCTCGCCTTCGACGCGGTCACCGCGTTCAGGGTGTGGGACCTGTCGCTTCTCGCGCGCGAGAGGCCGGACGATCCGGCCAGCCGCCACGTCGCCGAGGACGACATCCGGGCGCTCCGCGCCCTCGCCGCCCACCATGGCTTCAAGGTTCCCAGGGGACCGCCGGAGATGACCGTCGCGGGCTTCGTCGTGCTGACGGGCGGCCTGGCGGGCTTCCATCCCTCGAAGCGCCAGCCGCTGCCCGGCACGCAGAAGCTCTGGGAGGGCGTGAAGCTGCTGTCATACGCCGTCATCACGATCCAGGCCATGCAGGCCATGCAGGACCGGGACGGCGCGAACCGAAAGGAAACGACACGGAGTCAAGTGTGATAGGTTGATAGGCCCGCGGCCCTTCGGGCCGTCCGTCCGCTGGTTCGTCCGCGACCGCCGCGGGCGGCACCTCGCGGTGCTGCTGTTCGAGGCGGCGGCGCGGACGCTGCCGGCCCGGGACGAGTGGATCGGGTGGAGCGCGGCCGACCGCGACCGCCGGCTGCACCTCGCGGTGTCGAACAGCCGCTTCCTGGTGGTGCCATGGGTCCGCGTCGACAACCTTGCGTCGAAGGCGCTGGCGATGGCGCTGCGCGCCCTCGCCGACAGATGGGAGGAGCGGCACGCCTGCCGCCCGGTCCTGTGCGAGACCTTCGTCGACCCGACCCGCTTCGACGGCGCCTGCTACAGGGCCGCCGGCTGGCAGCGGATCGGCATGACCGCCGGCAAGCGCAGCGGGCGCGGCGCCAAGCCGGCCAAGGAGATCCTGGTCAGGGCGCTCGACCCGGAGTTCCGCAGGATCCTGAAGGGAGAGGCGAAACCGAAGCCGAAGCCGAAGCGCCGCGGCAAGTCCCCTGCGTCCGCCTCCGACGGCCGCTTCGTCGCGATGTGGTCCCGGGTCGCCGACGCGGCCGCCGGCATCGCCGCCCGCCACGACCGGGAACGGCTGCAGAGACGCCGGGTGACGGACAGCCTCGTCGTCATGCTGTTCGTCTTCCGCCTGGTGCTGGCGCGCGGACGGAAAGGCTGCGCCACCGTGACGGCCGAGCTGTGGGAGCGGTGCCGGCGGTCCGGCATCGCGCTGCCGCAGCCGCAGCCGGTCGCCGCCTCCTCGATCCGCAGGGCCCGCGCCCGCGTGCACGAGGACCTGTTCCGGGACCTGCACCGCGAGATCCTCCGCACGGCATCCACGACCCGAACCGGAACGGACACCGGACCTTCGCCGTCGACGGCTCCAAGCTCAACCTGCCGCGCCCGCTCGTCGATGCCGGATATCCGCTCCCGAACGACGGCGCCCGCCACCCGCAGGGCCTGCTGTCCTGCCTGTACAGGCTCGACAGCCGCATGCCCGTCGACTTCCTCCTCGCGTCCGACGCCGACGAACGCGCCGCCGCGCTCACCCATCTCGACGCACTCTCCCCCGGCGATGTCGTGGCCTTCGACCGGGGATATTTCTCCTTCGTCATGCTGCACGCCATGACCGTGCGCGGCCTGCATCCGGCGTTCCGCATCCAGCGCAGCTCCGCCGCCGCCTTCAACAGCTTCCGCGACGGCGACCGCGACGACGCCCGCATCAGGATCACCCCGGGAAAGGAGGCCCTGCGCAAGCTGCGGGCCGCAGGCTTCGCAACCCCGGTCCCTCCGGTCGTCCTGCGCCTGGTCCGCTACGACATCGCCGATGAACGATACGTGCTCGCCACGACCCTCGACGACCCGGACCGGTACAGCGTGGCGGACCTCTCGGACCTCCATCACGGCCGCTGGTCGATCGAGGAACTGTACAAGACTTCCAAACATGTCATCGCGGTGGACGAATTCCACGGCAGGACCGAACGCGGCGTCCGCCAGGAACCCTGCGCCCATTTCAACCTCATCGCCATGGCACGCCTGTTCTCCAACCAGGGCGACAGCCTCCTCGACGACATGCACGAAGGCGACAGGCCGAAGATGCGGACGAACTTCTCCAACGCGCTGGCCATGCTCGCCGTCAACCTCGAGGAGATGATCCTGGCCCAGACCGCGGCCCTGGCCGACACCGTCGGGCGCATGGCGGACTCGATCCTCGCGGTCAGGGCGCGGCTGCGGCCGGGACGGTCGTTCCCGCGCCGCTCGCGAAAACCCGTCGGAAAGTGGAGCCGCAAGCGAGAGCAGACCGCGTAGCCCGAAACCCGCCGTCCGGACCGGAAAGGGGCGAAATGGCCCCGAACAATCATGCGACCTTAAGGAAACGACACCGAAACGTTAAGGAAATGCCATTGCCTGTACGCCGCCCGCTGCTCCGCCTCGCCGGGGAAGATCACGGGCAGCGGCGCCCCCGGGCGCGCGCACCAGGCCTCGCCCATCCTGACCAGGCGCTCGCGCACGCGCGCGTCGCTGTGCCCGCTCCGCCCGTACTCCGTCTCCGCCCATGTCGCGTCCTCCCCTGCCTCCAGCGGCGGCCCGCCGCCGATCACCCGCTCCGGCGCGCGGCCGAGAGCCTCCCGCCATCCCGCCGACAGCGCCTTCGCGTACACCCGGAGCCGCGGCCCCCTGCCCGGCGCCCGGCAGCACGTCCAGCCCGCCGCGCGGTAGCTGAACCCCGCGTGCTCCGGGCCCACGTAGCTGTAGGCCAGCTCCGGGCGGACACCGTAGCGCCCCTCCCAGTCCCCGGCAACGCGGTCGGCGAGCAGGGAGAGCGCGCGCGAGGCAAGCCCGTGGACCCGGACGCCCGGAAACAGGAGGAACCTGTCGTTGTTGACCACGCGCCCGATGTTGGCGTCCCGCGCCGCCTGCGACCAGCCGATGTGGAGGTCGCGCGCCTTGTGGTGCCAGGAGGCGGCGCCGACGGTGAACCCGCCGAGGACGCCATGCACCGAGGAGCGGATCCAGTAGCGGATGCGCCCGCCGGGACAGCCGGCGTCGCCCTCGGGATGGTGCGTGGCCATCATCGAGCGCGCCAGGCCCTTCTCGGCGTCGGCGACCGGAACCGCCTCGATCTCGCCGAGAGCGTCGAGAGGGCACGACAGCGGCCTGTCGGGAAAGCCCGGCGCGGGCACCAGGGAGTCCGCGCTGACGGCCCCCATCGGCCGCGCCTCCGGCAGCGGCAGGCCGATGGCCGAGGACAGCTTCGGAAGGGCGGCCCGGGCCGAGGCAAGGCACGGCTCGCCCTTCGCGTTCCGCCAGCCCTCGCGCTCGCAGAGCTCGCGTGCCAGGAAGGTCCGGGTGCAGTCCCCGGCCGCAAGCCTCGCCTTCAGCCAGTCAACCGTCTCGGAGGCGTAGTGTCGGAGACCGATTCTCATGCAGCCGGGGATGCGACGTCGGAAACATCGAGTCAACAGTGTCCCGTTGAAAGGCCAGGCGCAGGACCCGGGAGGCGGGACCCTTCACGCGGACGCCGGGAAGCAGCAGGAAGCGGCGGTTGCACACGACCTTGGCGATGTTGGCCACGCGGGCATCGGCCGACCAGCCGATGACGCCGTCGCGCGGCCCGAGCCGGATCCCGGCCGCGGTGAAGCCGATGCCGCCCAGCACCGCGTCGTGCTCCGGACGGACCCGGCACCGGACCTGCCCGCCCGGCGGGCGGCGCCATCCCTCCGGATGTTGGCTCTCGATCATCGCCTCCCGGCGGCGGCGGTCCTCCGGTGCCGTCACCAACTCGAGCGACAGGGCGCCGAGGTCCCGAAGCGGGCACGAGACAGAACGGTCGGGGAAGTCCGACGGGGGACGGGCATGCGGGTCGAATTCCAGAGCTTCCGCTTCCGGAAGACGCAGACGCACACCCAGCTTCTCCGCAAGCGCCGGCAGAAGCTTGCGCGCCGACGCCAGGCACGGCTTGCCGACACGGTTGTGCCGGTTCTCCCGCTCGCAGAACTCGCGGGCCAGCGCCGTCCTTGACAACTCACCGCCGTTGCACGCCGTCCCGAACCACTCCATCGTCTCCGACGAGACCTGTCGCATGCCAATCTGCATGCCCGGGCGAATCGCGCGAAATCACCCCAGAGTCAGGTGTGTGTGCTTGATAGGTCCGGCGCCGGGCGCACGCGAAGGGATTTTCGCGACAACTCCGCGCGGTCAAGGCCGCGCACATGTCCGCTGCACGTTGACAGGCGCGCGAAGACCAAATGCGCCCGCAAGCCCTTGTGTTCGGGAGCCGAACTTCGCCGGGAGCATTGAAGGACGAGTCATTCGCAGCCGGCTTCTCCGGCACGTGCCACAAGGGCATGTCGGTCGATCTTGGCCGCCTGACGTGCGTCACCGGGTCCCATCACTTCGGGTGCCGTTGGCCAGGACTTCCGTGCGGACATTGCCCCTTCTCGGTGGCCCTGCAACGCCGACCCGAACCCCGAACCGGCCGAAGCGCCGAACGTCCGGAGTCAGCCATAGGGCCAGATACCGCGAACCAGCGACCGGATATCGGAGACGATCCTGTCGAAGCTCCGGCGCGCCTTCACCGACATGGCCCGCGCGCGGAGATAACCGTGGACGAGCCCCGCTTCGCTGATCCACTCGGCCCTGCCGCCTGCCGCGCGCAACGCGTCCCTGTACATGCGGCCGTCGTCGACGAGAGGGTCGAGCGCGGCCGCCACCACGATCGTCGGCGGCACCCCGGAAAAGTCCCGGTCGTGGAGAACCGCATACGTCCAGTCACGGACCGGTTCACCGCCGCCGGTTCGCAGCCGAGTGTAGAAGACCGCGTCCTCCCGCGTGAGCATCGGCGCATCCGCGTGCTCGAGCCAGGCGCCGCTGTCCATGTCCGACCCCAGCGCCGGATAGATGAGGAGCTGCCCACGGATGCGGTCCGTCTCGCCCCGGAGCGCATGAGTGACCGATGCGGCCAGGGTGCCGCCGGCGCTGTCCCCGGAAAGGACCACCGCGCCGTCAAAGGCTGCGAGCATCCAGCGAGTCGCGGCGAGGCAGTCGTCGAAGGCTGCCGGGTGAACGTGTTCCGGCGCCAGCCGGTAGTCGACGGACACCACGCGGCAACCGGTCCGGGCGCAGATCTCGGCGCAGACATCGTCGTGACTCTCGACTCCGCCAAGGATGAACCCGCCGCCGTGGAAGTAGGCCACCGTCGCCTCCGCGCCCTCCGTCCGGTAGATGCGGGCCGGAACGCCGTCCGCATCCGCGTCTTCCGCACGGACGCCCTCTGGGTAGCCTTGATGGAAGGCCCGGCAGAGCGCATCGTAGACGGAGCGCTGCTCGGGAATCGACAGGTCCGTTGCGTCGGGCGGGTAGTGTTCGGCCGTGTGCGCGATGAATGCGCGCATCTCCGCATCGAGCATCTCGTCGTATCTCATCCCGGTTCCCCTCCCTTTGACCCCTTGCCGGAGGCCCGTCCGCGGTAGAACATCGCCCCGAATCACTAACCCTTCAAGTCCCGCGCGCGGGCCGAGGACGAGGCGCCGGCCAAAGCGCTCCGGACGGAATCCCGCGTCGGCTCCGCCTCGCCTGAGTCCGCCTCGACCGGCTCCGGAGGCCGGCGCGCGGTTCTCCAAGCGGCAAGGCCGCATGAGGCCGCCGTCTTCACGCCGAATCCGGTCCGTCAGCAGCCGGACCGGTCGGACGCGGATTTGCGTCTTCAAGGAATCGAGCCGCAGACCCGGGCTCCGGACATCGCCGTCGACGCACGGCACACGCTGCATGACGGCGCGAAGTTCGCAGGGCCGGGCCGCCCATATGACGGGTCGGTTCGCGGGATCGGGCGCGCCAAGACGTCGCCTGCCAAGACTCGTTTGGGAACGACCCCACGCCGGTCTCCCGGGTGCACGCTGCGGTCGGCACCTGGGTCCGGAATCGTCCGCGCGGAATGCGACCCGGCGACGGAACCGCGTAGCGGTGCATTCCGCGGCGCGGATCGCGAGGCACGCTGCCCGACTGCCGTCAGGCCGGCAAAGCCTGCAGACACATGCGCGCCCGCCCAAGATGTCCCGGGGCGCGTTCGGCGCACTGGTCGGGCCGACCCGCAATTCCGGTTGGGTACCAGGGACGAGACATCAGTCGCGCAAATGGTCAAACCGATTGCCCGGCGCATCGCGCAGGCGCTATATGATCTCCCCCGAGAAACAGGGAGTGGAAAGTGTCTGAATTCGTTGTTGAGTTGGCGGCGCCACTGGTGCTTGCCGCCCTTGCGGGGGCGGCAGTCTCCTACCTGTCATTCGCGCTGCCCCTTCGGTCGAGAGCGGACCGCCTCGCCGTCTCGGCCGACCGTATCCCCGGGCTCGAGAACGAAAACGGCGATCTCCGGGAGAGGGCCGAACGGTTGGGGGCGGAGAAAACACGGCTCGAAGCGACCCTGGATTCGGAGCGGCGGCAGCACGCCGCCCGCATCGAAGAGCTGACACGGATGGGTGACGAGCTGGACCGCAAATTCAAGTTGCTTGCGGCCGACGCGCTCGGCGCCAACAGCGAGAGTTTCATGAAGCTCGTGACCGAGAGGTTCGAGAAGCACGCGGAAAAGGCAAACGACGACCTCGACAGGCGGAGGAGGGAAATCGATACCCTGGTCAAGCCCCTTGGCGAGAGCCTCGAGAAGTTCGAACGGAGGATCGGAGAAATCGAAAAGGCGCGCGAGGGTGCGTACAGCGCCATTTCCGAGCAGGTCAGGAACCTTGCGGAAGGCCAGAGCGTGCTCAAGTCGGAGACGACCCGGTTGGTGCAGGCACTGAGGCAGCCGCGGACACGCGGCCGCTGGGGCGAGTACCAGCTCAGGAACGTGCTCGAGATGGCGGGCATGACCGAGCACGTGGATTTCGTGGAGCAGCCGACGCTCGAAGGGGAGGACGGCCGGCTTCGCCCCGACGTCATAATCCGCGTCCCCGGCGGCAAGTCGATCATAGTCGACGCCAAGACGCCGCTCGAAGCCTACCTCGAGGCGATCGAGGTGACGGACGAAAGCGAGCGCGGGAAGCTCCTTTCAGACCATGCGCGCCAGGTTCAGGACCACATCCGGATTCTTGCCTCGAGAGACTACTGGAAATCCCTTTCGGAGACTCCTGACTTCGTGGTGATGTTCGTGCCGGGAGAGGCGTTCTTCGCCGCGGCGATCGAGAACAAGCCGGACCTGTTCGAAAACGCGGTGAAGCAGCGCGTCCTTATCAGCACGCCGACGACGTTCATTGCGCTGGTCAAGGCGATCGCCTACGGCTGGCAGCAGGAGAAGCTTGCCGAGAACGCGCAGGCCGTCCGGAAGCTGGGTCTCGACTTGTTTGAGCGGATCAGGGTGTTCGGCGGGCACATGGACCGTCTAGGCCAGTCGCTCAAGCAGGCGGTCGATCGCTACAACATGGGAATCGGCTCGCTCGAGGGCCGGGTGCTGCCTGCGGCCCGACGGTTCGAGGCGCTGGGCATTGCCGAACCGGGCGCCTCGATTCCCGTAGTCGAACAGGTGGAAGTCGAGGCCCGCAGGGTTCAGGCAGAGGAACTGACGGAAACGGCGGCCGGGATGGATCAGGATTCCTGACGAACCTGACTGGACGTCCGCCTTCGGAATTTCCGGGCGCTGGCCGCGACGGGAGATGGCGGTCAATGGCGGACGGCCGTAGCGCGACACCGTCGTTGCCGCCCGACGGTCGAGAACTCGACGAGTTAGGTTCAGGCAGGCTGCGCTGTTTTCAGCTGCCGTTCGAACCGCTGCCTTCCAAAGCGCCAATTCGATCAAGAGCTTCGTCAAGATCCGTAGCAAGGCTGGCAATTCGAGCCCAAATCGCCGGGAATCCTGCAAACCTGCCAAGGCAGTTGCCGCAGGAATGCCTGCAACAACCAAGCCGATTGGAAACGACGACTCTTGAAAGCAACCCGCAACCGGAACTTCTTCGCACGACATTCACGGCCGCCGACGGGTAGGCCTGCCTCTGGCGGCTTGCTCGCGTTCCCACTTCAACGCGGCATCCCTCGTGGTTGCACGACCAACCTTCAATATATGCCCGTCATCACCGAAGTCGCGCTTGTGCTCTCCTTCGCGGCGTTCCAGGTCGTTCGTGATGCCGGCATGCACAATTCGGCGACCGAATTTGAAGAGGTAATTGCATGTATCTCGAGTCATGACTGGCGCCTCCAAGCCGTTCGGCACCAATTTTTGCGAGATCTTGAAGTGGGTCAAGTGACCGAGCGGCTCAATGGAAGGTGCGGCCTCGTTTCCTCGAGACTCGTCGCGGAGGTTTCTCGTTTTGAAACCCGGCCCGGAAACACCAGGTTCGTGGAAGGCTATCGTCAGTCTGTCCCGGGATTTTCGGTCGTGCCCATCCGGTTGATCCGGGCATTGCGGTCAATTCCCCTTGTCGCTCTCAAGCCGCGATTTCCGACTCGGCGGCCACCGTCCGTGATCGTCAGCGAGATGATGCGGATCGGCGGTCAGCATGGAGACCAAGCCGGGCGCGGGAATTGCCGCTTGTGGATAGTTCGCCGCTCAGCCGGCCACGACCACGGCCTGACAGGCAGCTTCGGAGCGGGAATGCTCGCGGTCCGGGCCGGAATCGTTGTTCGCGCGAAACGGAATGACACCGATGCAATCCCGCTGGCTTCGGAAGAGGGCGGCAGCGCGGGTTCGTTTGGACGTTGCGACGGCGGATCCGGACTTGTTACTGCCGACCCGGGCTTTGATGGTCCCCGAAATCGATGTTACCCTCTGCGCGGACAGGAGGGCGCAGCATGCAGAAAGTTCAGGGACTCGGCGGGTTCTTCTTTCGGGCAAGAGACCCAGAGGGACTTGCGAAATGGTATCGGGATCACCTCGGCATCGACCCGGCCCCGACGAACATGGACATGGCGCCATGGCAGACCGAGGCAGGAGTCACCGTATTCTCGCCGTTTGACGCTGACACGGACTACTTCCCGGCTAAAAACTCCTTCATGTTGAACTTTCGAGTCGCCGATCTGGACGCAATGATCTCCCAACTGAGGGCCGCCGGCGTAGAAGTCAGTCACGAAAGCGAGATGGCAGGGATCGGCCGATTCGCCCGCATCCGCGACCCTGAAGGCAACGTGATCGAACTTTGGGAACCTGCATCGTGAGCCTCGAAGCCTGACTTCGCACCAAGACAATCCGCTTGCCTCCCGATAACACGCCTGTCCGGCGATGACTCGCTTGAAGCGCCGGAGACCTGCTGGGGCCTAGGCCGGTCGGAAGCGATCGCTGCGCGCCTCGCCGCGTCTCGAAATTTCCGCGCAGGTTCGTAGACGATTGCGTTGACGCCTTCGACGTCCTCCTGCGCAGACGCGACATGGGGTCGCACGTCGCGCCAATCCGGGCCTCCGTTGCCGCAACCAGATCGTGGGATCGCCATCGAGCGATTGCCCTTCTCGCGGATTGTCCGAACGAGATCCCTCGGCCCCGCGTCAACCCGTTCGATCCTGGTCCTTGCGCCAGTCGGACTTGGTCCGAAAACCGATGATCAAACGATGCCCGAGCAGTTCCCGGTTCTCGGTCACGCACATTTTTCCGAGACGCACTTCGCCCGCGGCGCAGGCGTGCGCGCAAGCCTCGAAGCTCTCCGGAGACTTCTTACTGAACATGAGGGCAATCCCCTTGCCCAAGACGCGAACGGTGTTTACGGCGTTCACCACCGCTTCGACGTCGGCATCCAGCAGGTTGCCCTGCGCGAACCTGATCATTCGAAACCCTGCATCGACCGTGCCGTGATCCCCGTTCGAGCCCGGCCCACCGCGGAAGGCGCAGCGCCCGTTCCCGCCCGGAATGGCCATGTCCTCCTGGCGACTGTGGGCAAGCTCCCGCAAACAGGGGCCTCCGCCCGGCATCTGCCCGTCTTCAGGGGATCCTCGGTTCCGGATCGGTCGCGGCAGGGGCCGGAATCGCGATCCTCGCCCTTCGATGACACCGGGACATCGGTTCGAGACGAACTCGCGGAGCGCCTGCCGGCAGCCGGCCGAATTCCTCCGCGACCGCCGCCGCCTATCCGAGATCGCCATAGAACCTTGCCGGGCGCAGGCCGCAAGTTCGGACCATAGGGGATCGCCGGTCCGTCTTCGTGCGCGCTGGCGCACATCCGCGCCCGGAGCGCCTCGAGAGGTTCAGCCCGCAGGACCGAGCTCCGCTGCCAGCGCGTCGCGCAGCATCGGCAGCGAGAACCCCGCGTGGCGCAGAGCCGTTGCAGTCAACCCGCCGCGTGGCATAGCAGGCTGCCGGAGCGAGAAGCGGTCGATGAGGGCGATATGTTCCGCCGACTCCATGCCGGGCTTGGCCGGGCAACCCTCAAGGAATGCGGTCGAGCGCCGCGTTGGGCGACCTGACAGGTTCGGCGTCGCTCCCGGGCCCTTCCGTCAGTTCAGCCAGTTTCCGCCGTCGACGTTGTATGTCTGCCCGACGATGTATTCGGCTTCGTCGGTGGCGAGGAACACAGCCATGCCGGTCAGGTCGTCGGCGCGGCCCATGCGACCGAAGGGCACGGCACGGCCCACGTCCCTTTTCTTCTGCCCCGGCGCCAGGTCCTCGAGGCGGGCAAAATACGCATCCACCCCATCCCAGTGCTCACCCTCGACGACGCCCGGCGAAATCGCGTTCACGTTGATGCCGTGGCGGATCAGGTTCAGCCCGGCGGACTGCGTCAGGCTGACCACCGCCGCCTTGCTCGCGCAGTAGACGGCCACGAGGGACTCGCCGCGCCGTCCGGCCTGGCTCGCCATGTTGATGATCCGGCCCCGGATGCCGGCCTCGATCATGTGCCGCGCGACCGCCTGCAGAGTGAAGAGTGTTCCGGCGACGTTGACCGCGAAGACGCGCTCGTAGTCGTCCCGGCCGATCCCGACGACAGGCGCCGCCGTGAAGACGGCGGCGCTGTTGACGAGGATGTCGATCCGGCCGAGCGCCTCCACCGCCCGGGAAACCCCGGCTTCGATGCTTTCCTGGCGCGCGACGTCCATGTCTACCGCGACGGCGGCGCCGCCGCCGATCGCGGCGACGGAACGGTCGAGGCGCGCTGTGTCGACGTCGGCCAACGCCACACGCGCGCCCTCGCGGACATAGGCCTGCGCGAACGCCAGCCCGATTCCCCGGGCGGCGCCGGTCACGAGCGCAGTTTTCCCCGCAAGACGCTTCATCCGATCCGCCACCTCCCGTCGTCGAGCCTGAGGATGTCGTTGGCGCGGTGGGTGCGATGAACGCGGTCGCCGTACCAACCGCACAGGCGAACGCCGTGATCCGGGTTTTGCGCCGGGATGTCGCTGCAAGCGCCATGGTTCGCCTGCCTCAGGCGTCGAGGTTCTCGGCAACGATGTGCAATGGAAGGAGCGCAACGATGCTGGCGAGGATGATTGCGTAGGCGCTCGGCCAGAACGAACCGGACATCGCGAAGCGCGCGTAGTTGTCGAACCCGATCCACCCGAGGTCGCAGATGCGAGGAATGAATTTCCTGAAGGATAAGCAGTGCGTCATCGCCAGGGGGGCGAGCATCCAGCCGAGCAGCAGGACCACCGCGGGCGCCAGCGTCAGCCTGACAGCGAATCCGGACATCCTGGTTGCCATGACCTCGCGTCCCGTCGAGATCCGGAGGGCGGCGCCTGACGCTGCCGGTGGTGCGAAAATACTTGTACGCTGCCAGCCGTGAGACGCCGCACACGGCCGCGCAATCCTCCATGTTCCTGATCCTGTCCCGGTCCACCGCCCGCTCCGTGGTCTTCCAGCCGAATGCGCTCTTTCTCAGTAATACATGCTTTTGCGCGACATTCACCCGCCACGCTGTCTGCTTGCGCACTTGTCGGCGGGCCGCCTGTCGGACCCCGCATGGTCAATTCCGAGTCAATCCTCTTGAATACCAGCGGATCGGAAGGATTGGCCAGACGCCGCGTCTGCGCCTGGGCCGCCTGTCGGCCAGGATCGCTGCGGGGCACGTCAACTGTCGTCAGTCCGGGTTTCCATAGTGCGGCTTCGACCACATCGTCGCATCCCGCAATCGAGATTTTCGACCCCGGTTTCAGTCCGGCCACGTTAAGGACAGGCATCGCGCCAAAGGCCAAGGTATCGTTGTGGCACGCAACCGCGGTCGGCAGCTTGTCCGTCTCCAGCAGTCCTCGCATCGCTACATGGCCGGCCTCGCGCGTGGCGGCGCACTGCACCAGACGCTCCGGCCGCCTCGGCAAGTCTTTCACCTCCAGCGTCTCAAGACAGCAACGCACCTGGTCGCGAGATGTCGAAACCCCTGGATTGGATCCTGCACGTGCAATTTCCCGATGATTCGGAAAAGACCGTTCCCGGTACGAGGCCCGATTGGTTCTGATCAAGGAGCCGCAGATCACGCGGGACGGGCCATGCTTCTTGATGCACGCCGCCAAGGCGTAGCGCGGCATCGCCAGACGCGATGATCCCGGACCCTTGGGATGTGGCTCAGGCAATCCGCCGGGCCAATGGATCCAGGTCGATTTCACTTTCGCGCTTGCGGGTCCGGGCGATGTCGCAACTGGTTTGCATCCGCAACAGCGTGTCCATCGAGACCCCGAAGACCTTCTCGATCCTGAGCGCCATTTCGGGCGAGAGGCTCGCCCGTTCGTTGAGCAGCGCGGACAGTGCCGGGCGCGCGACCCCCTGTGCAGTCGCGGCCCGGGTCACGGTCAGGCCCGTTGCCTCGACGATCTCGCTCTTCGCGAACCCGCCCGGGTGCGTCGGGTTCTTCATCCGAATGCCCTGTGCTGTGCTCATGGCAGTCTTCGCAATCGAGGTCGACGATTTCGCCGCCGACCCGGTCGATCCTGAATGTCAGTCGCATGTTTCTCGTCACCGTCAGACTCCAGGCGCGCCTTCGGTCGCCGGCAAGCCGGTTCGCATTCCGGCCCGGAAACTTCCGCCGTTCTTCCTCGCATTGCATGTCCTGAAGGAACGACAGCATGCGACCGGCCATGTGGCGGGCGTATCGAGCTCGAAGGTCATGCCGTTCATCGCGACGGCCGAGACCTTCCGTCCTGCAAGCCGGTGCAGCGTGGTGAGCGGGTATGGCAATCGTCGTCTGCCTGAACGCCGAGATGCTCGGACACGCGGGCCGGGAGCGCGAACTCGCGGGCCTTGATGCGCCGCCGGACCTGCCTGTGCATGTTTCGCCGCTCGGCCGGGCCCGCATCCTTCTTGCGGGCGAATGCCGATGGCGGAAACGACTGCTTCAAGGGCTTGGCGCACGTTTTCGCGCCTTGTCGGAATCGACCCGCATATTGGCAGTCGATGTTGAGTTGCCAATCCATGGCATTGCAGAATTACATTTTTTACATATTTTATGCTATTACAAAATAATCCGATTTGCAAAATCAAAGGTTGGCAGATGTCCGTTTCACGCGCCAAACGGCGACAAGCCGAATACAAGATCAATCAAGCCAGACAGATGGCAGATGCCCTTGCCAAGCCGCTCGGCGGTTGGACTGCGACGTTCCAGGAAGCCATCGGCATGAGCGCGCCTGCGCTGGCTGAGCGGTTGGGCGTGTCCCGGAACAGCGTCTATAGCTCCATCCAGAACGAACAGGCCGGGACAATCTCCCTGAACCAACTCGACAAGATGGCCGAGGCCATGGGCGGCAAGCTCGTCTACGCGATCATCTCGCGCGAAGGGCCGGTCGAGAACATCGTCATGGACCGGGCCCGCAAGAAAGCCAAGCGCATCATCCAGCGCACCCGCGCTCACATGGCCCTGGAAGAGCAGACCGAGGGTCTCCGCAGCCAGGAAGAGATGGTCGAGGATCTGGCAAGCGAAATCGCTCGCGAGATGCCGAGGGATTTCTGGAAGTGACCCTGGAATCGCGCGAACCCGCCGGCGCGACACCTCTCACGCCGGACGAGCTGCTTGGCCTCAAGGCCAGGCACATCACCACGCGCGCCGAGCTGAACGAGTTGGAGGGGGAGAACATCATCGAGGGGCTGACCTGGCTGGATCGGCGATCCAGGTCCTTCGACGTCCTGACCGACGATGCCGCGCGCGAGGTCCACATGCGTCTTTTCGGCCACGTCTGGGTCTGGGCGGGGGTCTACCGGCAGACCGAGAAGAACATCGGCGTTCCGGTCTGGCACATTTCGACCGAAATGCGCACCTGCCTCGACGACGCCCTCTACTGGCGCGAAAATGGCACCTACGACTCGCTGGAAGCCACCCGCGCGTTTCCACCACAAGCTGGTCTGGGTCCACCCCTTCGCCAACGGCAACGGACGCTGGGCGCGGATCATGGCCGATGCCTACCTGACCACAATCGACCCGGACACCTTCCTCGACTGGTCGGGCGGCGGGGCGCTGACGGCGGACAGCGGCCACCGAGCGCGCTACATTGCGGCGCTGCGGGCGGCGGATGGGTTTGAGTTTGGGCTGCTGAAAGAATTCGTGACGGAAATCTCCAACCAGGCTTGAACAAACGGGAAATGCGAAAACCTATCGAATTCATTGTTGGCCGCAGTGCCACTCCGAATTGCGGCAACACCGGCCATTTCCGCAGCGAGTGCGCAGCCCGGGCGGGGAAATGGCCGGTGGCGGGAATCCCGGCCGCCGGGCATCCGCGATCCGGGCCTAAGGCGGCTGAAGTCGCGTCGAACCCGAGCATTGCCGCGCTTTCCGGAAGGTGCAAGCCCCGCCGAGGTCAGCAGGCCGCAGACGCCCCGTTTTCTCCCCGGACAGATCCCTCCGCAGGACGGTCCGGGACGGCTTCGGCCAGGGAGGCCGCGCCTCCGGGAACGCTTCGGCCGGGGTCAGGCAGCCGAGTGCCATCGCCACCCGGACGAGCCTCGCGAACTCCTTGCCGTTGTCCGCCGTGAACGCGCGGACCAGGGCAACGAGCGGTGTTGAATTCCGAGCAGCACGGCGCTGACCGCATCCGCGGTCTTCCGCCCGTACCCCATGGAAACGTCCATTCCGACGCCCGGTCCACCAGGGCCACCAGCGCGCCGCCGCGGCCCCTCCCGACGATGGTGCCCACCTCCCGGTCGCCGACCCGCTCCTTCGCCTACGTCGCCGCCGGAAGCTCGGAGATGTCCACGCGATCCGGAATGCGGCCCCGGCCCGAATGGCCACCGGCGATACGGTCGGGGCTCCAGCCATCCGCCACCGCTCCGGCACCATCTTCCCCGGAACCGGCGAAGCCATGTTGGCGGCCGGCAAAGGGCGCGGCATTCCGGGTGGTTTGCAGCGTTTTTCCCCATTGCGGCAATCCTGTTGTGTCGACCCTGTCGTTGCGATTCCGTTGTTTCAGGGTCCGCGCCGCGGCCTTGCGCTGCGCCTGCTTGCGGCAGTGTCCGCCACCGCCGCGAGGCCGGCGAACGGCGAAGCCTGGCCGGCACGATGGCATATTCGGCTTTTGTTCATGCCCGCAGGGAAGTCACGCCGAAGAGTCCGCGAATTCGAGAGCCCGGGGGCGCCTTTGGCCGCGCCGGGAAGCCGGCCCTGTTCATCGGGCGCTCAACTCAATAATTTCAAGAAGCTCGAGTTCCATGCGCGGTCCATCGAGCACTCGGATAGCGCTTCCAACGCAAACGAGTCAAAGCAGGTCAAGGAATGGCAAATGGCGCAGCAGTCCTCAGTTTTCGGGAGTCCGCATGCGACTCGCCAGCGAACGGTCCCGCTTCCGCACCCTGCGGGACAATTCCTGCGATCACATGTTGATCTCCAGCCGTGGCCGCCAACGACCGGCGCCGCATTCGCGAGACATGGGGAAAACGAGCGGTGCGCCGTCATTGTTGACATCCCTGCGCAGGTTTCCCCGCAACTTCGGAAAGCGACAGGCTATGCCAGTACGCTTCCTCGTTGAATCGAACCCATGAACTGGAATCACAGAACCGCTCCCGACGTCTCGGACATGGAGGCGATGGCGCTGGCGACGGTGGCTGCGTTGCCGGCTGCATTTCGCTCCGCCGCAAGGGCGGTTGTGATCCGGATCGAGGAGTTCCCGAGCGAAGAAGTGCTCGACAGTCTTGATCTCGAGGATTCGTTTGAACTCACGGGGCTCTATGACGGCACGCCGCTGACTGACAAGTCGGTTTCAGAGCAGGCGACACAACCGGATACGATCTGGCTGTTTCGGCGCGCGATTCTGGACGAGTGGGCAGCACGTGGCAACGTGACGCTTGGGGAACTCGTGGCGCATGTCGTGATCCATGAACTGGCTCACCATTTCGGCTGGACGGACGAAGACATTGCGTCGATTGACAGGTGGTGGGACTGATCGTCCGGCAGGCCGCAACTTCATGTCTCCGCCCTTTGCGTTTGGCCATTCCTGCGGGTGCCGCAGCAAGGACAGACGGTTTCACCCGCGACTGGATTGAGGCGGAGATCGAATTCAGGCGAGAGGGCGTTCGCATGTCCGGCCGGTTCGCGGCTTGTCATTGTGCGGACTTCGCTTGCCCGGCTTCAGCGCCTGGCGAACCCGGAAGGGTCTCGGAACGCGCATGAATTGCGATTTGCATGCAGGGATCCGAAACGACTCGCGGCGCAGTGGCATGCGTGCCTGAACCTCGAATGCCGGGAGATGCGGGCAACGGAGTTCCGCCCGAACGTCCCTCTCGCCGGTCCAAGAGACGCGCCATGGCTGGTCCAGGTTTGGGAACAGGCGCGGATTGCTGCCAGTCGTTCTGAACGGGGCTTTGTCCTGGCGATCGACGAGATTCAGAAAATTCCGAACTGGTCGGAAGTGGTCAAGGGGCTCTGGGACGCGGATCGCCGGCGGGATAGCACCCTGCATGTCATTCTGCTGGGTTCGGCCCCGCTGCTGGTGAAGCAGGGAATGAGCGAGAGCCTTGCCGGCCGATACGAGACCGTTCGACTGATGCATTGGTCGTTTGCAGAAATGTCGGCGGCGTTCGGCTTCGATCTCCAGCGCTACGTCTATTTCGGCGGCTATCCTGGAAGCGCGCCGCTCGTCTCCGAACAGGGTCGGTGGCGTGCGTACATTGCCGACGCCTTGATCGAACCCAATATCGAGCGCGACATTCTCGCGATGCAACGAGTGGACAAACCTGCGCTCCTGAAGCGGCTGTTCCAGCTCGGCGCCGAGTATTCCGGGCAGATCCTTTCGTTCAACAAGATGCTCGGCCAGCTTCAGGACGCCGGCAACACGACGACCCTGGCGCGGCACCTGGACCTCCTGTCGAACGCGGGCCTGATCACCGGCCTCCCCAAATTCGCCTCAGGGGCTCATCGCCGGAGATCCTCGAGCCCCAAGCTCAACGTACTCAACACCGCGCTGATGGCGGTTGCCTCGGGATACACTTTCGAGGAAGCGAAGGCGGACTGGAGCCACTGGGGACGCCTTGTGGAAAGCGCGGTGGGCACGCACCTGTTCAATACCGGCACGCCCGAACACCGCCTGCACTATTGGCGCGAAAGCGGCAAGGAGGTGGATTTCGTCCTGACACGCGGCCGAAGAATTGTTGCCTTCGAGGTGAAGAGCGGCGCACGCAAGCCGAGAACAAGCGGGCTTGAACGATTTTCGGAGCTCTTCGACGTCAAGGAGACCACGGCAGTCGGTGCGGGAGGCATTCCTCTTTCGGAGTTTCTTTCGACTCCCGCTTCGGAGTGGCTTGAAGACCGATGACGCGCGTCGTTCCCCGGGCATGCCGCGAAATCGGCCGGCGCGGCCCCAGCGAGCGATCGGAGACTCCGTCCCGGCCCGTAGAGGAATGGGAGGACAATGCAGCGTATGTGCTGCTTGGCCCGCCTGGCTCGGGCAAGACAACGGTTTTCAAGCACGAAGCCGAACGAGAGGGCGGGCTCTACGTTGCTGCCCGCGATTTCCTGACCTTTGACGACATGCCCGAGTGGCGCGACACGACTCTCTTCATCGACGGGCTCGACGAGACCCGGGCGGGAACAACCGACGGACGCACACCCCTGGACAACATCCGCGCGAAGCTCGACAGTGTGGGACGCCCGCGCTTCCGCCTGTCATGCCGAGAGGCGGACTGGTTTGGCGCAAACGACAGAAGTCATGTCGAGACTGTCGCGCCCGACGGGGTCGTCGCGTTCGTGCGTCTCGAGCCGCTGTCCCTCCAGGATGTTCGCCAAATCCTGATTGCAAGTCCCGGAGTCGATGATCCGGAGAATTTCATCGCCTCGGCCGAGGGCAGGGGCCTTGAGGAATTGCTGACCAATCCTCAAAGCCTCAAGATGCTCGCGGTCGCGGTCGGACCGGACGAGGGGTTGGCCCGATACCAGGATGAAGGCGTTCGACATGGCTTGCCGAACCCTTCTGGGGGAACACAATGAGGATCATCGGATGGCGCAACCGGACTGCGGCGGCATCTCGGATCTGATGGATGCCGGCGGCAGGCTTTGCGCCATTCAGTTGCTGACGGGCGCGGCCGGATACGCATTGTCCGGCATGAACGGCGACCCGGACTTCCTTGACCTCGACCGGGTGTCGGGAGAGGATCGAGCGATACTTCGCAGATGCCTGCAGAGCAGGCTGTTCGAACTCCCGACACAGCGGCGGGCCGTTCCCGTTCATCGCCAGATCGCCGAGTTTCTCGCGGCCAAGTACTTGGCAGGTCTTGTGAAAAAGGACCTGCCGGCCGGACGAATTCTCGCACTGACAACCGGGCACGACGGCGTCGTGGTTTCCGAACTGCGCGGCCTTTCAGCATGGCTCGCGGCCCACAGCAAATCTTTCCGGGCAGAGGCGATCGCGCGCGATCCTCTTGGGACTGTTCTCTACGACGATGCCAGCGTCTTCTCCCCGGCCGAAAAGCGCAGTCTGCTCGATGGGCTTCAGCGGGAAGCCAGTGCGAATCCGCGATTTGTCATGACCCTGCAACTCGATTCGCGGCTTGGCGATCTGGTCTCTCCCGACATGGAAAGGCATTTCCGCGCGATCCTGAGTGCCCCGTCGCGAGAGGACCCGTGGCAATTCTTCGTTGTCATACTGATCGAAGCACTCCGGCACGGAGAGCGTCTTTCCGGACTCGCCGGTCCGCTGATGGCGTTGCTGCGCGATGGCACGTGGTGGCCGAGGATCAGGATTCGCGCAATCGAGCCGTTCCTGCGGCACCGGAGGAACGACGCGGAAGCTGCAGCCGAGCTCAAGGCGCTCGCCGACGACGCCTATGCAGGCAGGGTGCCGGATCCCGACGACGATCTGCTCGGCCGCCTTCTGTTCACTCTCTATCCAGCAACGATATTGGAAACGGAGGTCATGCAATATCTCCGTCTCCAGCCAAGTCCCTGCCATCGCCCCCAGTACGAATATTTTTGGATCGGGCAACTCCCCGAGCGGTCGAAGCCAAATCAGCTCTCCGTGCTTCTTGACGATCTTGCCGAACGTTACAGTCGACTTCTCTCGCATGACAGAACACACGGGCTGTCCGATTTTTTCCTCTTCTGGTTGCCCTCGAAGCTCCTCGCCCGATTTCTTTCGTCGTCCGAGGACAAGGTGGACCTGACCCGCTTGTTCGATTGGTTGGGATCGGTCGCATATGCAAGCGACTGGCCGTACTATCCGGGTCTCGGTGGGGAGGACTCCCGGGATATCCGGGAATGGCTCGAGAACCGCCCCGACGCCTGGAAGACCCTGCTGGCCATGAGCTTGGAGGGGTGCACGACCCAATCCGAATGCGACGAACCGCACGGATTCGCCAGCTGCATGCACAAGGAAGAGCATGGCAGGCTCCTGGGAGCCGCGCGGCCGCTGGATTTCGGTCTCTGGTGCCTTGACCAGGCAATCGTCGCCGAGGACGCGAATGCTGCCGAGTGGTTGCTGGGCAAAACTTCAGAATGCCTGCACGATGGTCGCTTCAACGAAGGCCTCTCCCGGAAGGTTGTATCAACTCGTCTGGCGGGAAACGCGGCTCTCAAGGACAGATTCAACGAGAGAATGGCTGAGTTTGAAGCGTATGCTTCCGGCAGGAGCGCTCTCGAATGCCGCCGCCACACCCGGTTGAAGACAGAGCAGCCGAACTGGCACGACCATGTGAAACCGCACGAGGGCGAGTTGCGCGAAAACCTGGCAAGACCTGCGCTTCTCCACGAACTTGCTACCGTGTATTTCGGCGGATACCTCGACGTGCGAGCAATTCGCCGACCGAACGGCTGAGTGCGCTCTTGGCCGACGACACGAGTCTGGTCGATGCTGTCCTGTCAGGGTTTCGCAAGACAGTTGAGCGGGACGATCTTCCCTCGGACAGGCAGGTCATTCGTCTTGGCGCCTCGAATCGGATGCACCCTCTCGCGCTTCCGTTCCTGGCGGGATTGGAAGAGGCAGCCAGCACCGCACCGATCGGCGAGACGGATATCGACGAAGGGCTCTTGCGGCTTGCCCTGGCGATTCACTACACGGTGTCCATGCGGCCTGCTGTTCGGCGTCCTGAAGACCGTCCGCCGCGTTGGCTCCGTTGGTTGCTGTCAAGCCGTCCCGGCGTTGTTGCCGACGTACTGGCACGATCCGTTATCTCCAGACTTCGCAACGGCGCCGATTCTCCTGCCGGCCTCCACGAACTGGCTCATTCTGCGGACCATGCGGACGTTGCCCGGATCTGCGCAATGCCCCTTCTGAAACGGTTTCCCTTGCGTTGCGCATCCGGCCAGCTGTCCGGCTTGAACCATCTCCTGCTGGCAGCCAGACGCCACTGCGATGTCGAACCGCTTCTTGCACTGATCGGGGAGAAGCACGCCAGCAATGGCATGAACGTGGCGCAGCGTGTCCACTGGCTTGCCGCCGGCTTGTGCATCGAACCCAATACTTACGTCGATCGCCTGGATTCCTACGCCACTGGCAGGGAACGCCGCATCCGCTCCCTGGCCGAGGCCGTGAACAGGCAGTTCGACCTCTCGCCCGATCTCCGATGTCGTCAGAGCGTGCACGCGATTCAGTTGCTGATCCGGCTCCTCGGCTCCTCGGCTCCTCGTGCAGACCGTATTCGCTTGGCGCCGACTCCGATGAACCCGTGATGGTCACGCAAGACATGAATGCTTCTGACAGCGTCCGAGGCTTGATCGAGCAGCTGGCGGCCATTTCAACGAAAGATGCTTCGAACGCCTTGGAAGCATTGGCGTCCGACAGAGACTTGCGCCCTTGGCATTCCCATCTCGCGGATTCCACCCACCGACAAAACGCACTCTGTCGGGAGGCTGGCTTTGTCCATGGCGATGTCGCCCAAGTGCTTGACACGCTGAGTTGCGGCGCCCCGGCGAATGCCGCGGACTTGGCTGCCCTGACCCTCGAGCACCTGCACCAGGTTGCCGGAAACATACGTGACGGCAACACGTCCGACTGGCGCCAATACTGGAATGTAGATCAGTACTGCCGTCCGCTGAATCCTCGCCCTGAAAACACGTGCCGTGACGCGCTGCTGTCGGACCTTAAAAACAGGCTTCTGCCGCTGGGAGTGGATGTTCAGGGCGAAGGCAGCTACGCTGATGGCAAGCGCGCGGACATCCGGGTTTCCTTCCCCAGGTTCAATGTGCCCATCGAGATCAAGAGAAGCAATCATCGCGATCTCTGGAGTGCAATTCGATCGCAACTGATCGCCCGCTACGTCAGGGATCCGGGGACGGGAGGGCATGGCATCTACGTTGTGTTCTGGTTCGGCGAGAGAGAAGGCCATCGTCCGGCACCGCCAGGGGCGGGTCCAATCCCGACCAGTCCGGCCGAACTCGAAAGTCTCTTGAGAAACACGCTGTCGCATGAAGAGCAATTCAGGATCCGGATCTGCGTCATCGATGTCTCCGTTCCTTCTTCCGATGTTGCCGCGCCCGCAAATCCCTTGTGAGCTGCCCGGAAATTGACTGAATGCCGATTCGTGGATGGTTTGACGGCCGAATGCAGCATAACCCCGCGCCCGACGGCCGCGTGGCCGTTTGCGGGCCCTTCCGGGTCACGTCGAAACCGGCCTCGAAGCCGGGCCGCGCGGCGGTGCCGGGTTTTGCCGGCAGCCGGTCCTGCAGTCCCTCGCGCCGCTTTCAGGCAGCCCGGAACCAGCGTCCGGCGGCCAGGCGAAACCGCTGACGAACAGTCCGGCCTTTACTCAGACTCTTGCGACCTTGAGCCGGGTTTTCAGATCCGTGCGGCAAAGCGCGTGCAGGAAGCAAGTCTGCTCCGAGACATCCAGCATTTCCTGCGCGACCTCGTCGCTTTCTCCGGTGTCCAGATGGACATGCGTCTCGACGGGATCGGCCTCGCCCGCTCTGCCCGTCCCGCCCGAGGCGCCGCCCAGGCTGAAATGCGTGTCCTGCACGATGCGATAGTCCGGCAGGTCGAGCTTCAGCATCGACGCGAACCGCCCGAACTGCGTCATGAAGCAGAAGCCGATGCCCGCGCTGATCAACGTGTTGGCATCCGGCGCGCGCCCGTCCTCGGAGCTCAGGACGCGGAACGAGGTGCCATGGGGCGAGTACTGCATCTGCTGGATGTCCTTGATCCCGTCCTCGCGCATGACCGCCACCGCGCCGATGTTCAGGCGCCGGTCCTGTTCGTCCGAAAGCGACGAGCCGCTGGCCGCCGTGCCCTTCGCCACGTCCTTCCCGGGGGTGACGCCGACCGGTTCCATCAACGTCGATGCGTCCGCAACCGGGACGGCCCTGGCGAAGTGGTCGCCCGGGTCCGGAAGTAGCGGCGCCTCGAGTTCTTCGGCCTTGGCAGTGGGAAGCCCGGCGCCGTTCCTGCCCAGCTTGAAGAGGCTTGCCAGCCGGCCTTGCATCAGCCCGTTCAGGGGCGAGGCACAGATCGCGTTGACGAGGAATGCGTTCAGCGCGCTGCCGTCGAGGCCGCAGTCGATTTCGACCCGAAGCTCGATGTCCTCGGCCCCGCCCGTCATGGTGCGCTTGGGCATCGAGCCCTTCATGGTGTAGTAGTTGTCCTGGATCAGCTTCAGCCTGCGAACCTCGACGTCTTCCCGATTTGCCAGAGCAACGATTTCGTTCATGAAGCTCGCCGCCATGCCGGCGCTGAGGAAGGCCAGCGGACACGGGGCGGCGTCGTGGCCGTTCAGATAGGGCCCCTCGTCCGAGACCAGGCGCCACGCGTCCCCGGTTCGGGCCGATCGCACAAGCGCCTCTTTCTGGAAGCCCGAGAGCGAGCGAACCCAGGTGCGCAACGCGTCGCCCTTGCGATTTTCCGGCGCGTCGATGGCCACCTCTCCGGCGTTCGCCAGCTTGAAGAACGGCGGCAAGCCGCTTGCGCCAATGATGTCGTCGCCAAGTTTCGCCATGCTTGTGTTCCCAGCCGCACTTGATTTCCGCGAGAGGCGCGGCAATCCCGACGTTCTTCCAGTCGATCATGTTCCCGGCACCTTGCGGCCGGGCGCGAATCCGTTCTTGACGATGTCGCAATTGTCTTCAAGAGCCTTCATCCCGGCGCGGCCTTCGAAGTCCGTCCCGCTCGTTCGGGCCAGCTCCGCCAGGAATTGATCGGAGCCAGCCGGCTGGAAGATCACCAACATCCGCGCCGCCGAACATCCGTCAGGCAGGATTCAGGCATGCTGGAGCCCGGCGGAATGCGCAGGCAGGCATCGTGCGGGGCGGTCAGCCAGCCGCCGTTGACATTGAAATCGAGCCAACATCCGAGAACGAAGAATGGAGCGGAGAACGAGAAATGATTGTCAGCGTTGGAAATGGCCTTGGTTTCAACGGAAACCGGTGGCCGGTGGAGTCCCGAGCGAACCGAATGGACCAATCAGCGAGATCGACTTTCAATGGCAGTCCGATTGAACTGAAGGCCGATGCGTCGCCTGAAGTCTGATCAGCCCGCTGCACCAACCGAGACGGTGACGCGCTTGCCCAGGCGGCGCAGTGCATGTTCGATAGTTGCCGCCATTGTACCATGCTCCGGGTTCAACATGCGGCGCACCTCGCTCTCCGCAACTCCAAGTTCGCGGGCGAGCCGTCGTTGCGAAAGCCCGGTCTCGCGCCACGCCTCGTGGAAAGCTGCCTTCGGCGCGATTTAAATCGGCGGGACAACCAGGGGACGCTCCTTGCCGGAATGCGATGGCGCTGCAAGCAACTCGCCATCACGGATCGATGGTCGAGATGAGTTCGCGCAGCAAATCCTTGGCTTCGGCCAGTGCCTCGTCCTGGCTGGCACCGTCCGCAGCACCCCAACCGAAATCAGGGAACGCAGCAACGAACCGTCCGTCCTCGTCGCGTTCGATCTCGAACGGGTACTTGCAGGTGCCAGGCATGTCTGGAATCCTCCGAAGAAATTTCCGCTGTCTGGAACTCACCCCGATTTATCCGAAGATCGGCGAGCATCTCGATGAGCAGCCCCGTTCCGATATCCATTTTTCGATCCTTGACGGTCGTTTTGCGATCGCCCGCATAGAGCGTCCCATGCAAGCCGACGCCGTCCGAGGCCACGAACCATACATCCGTGTCCCGACGCCGCGCCCACTTGCGATGAACTGCCGTCCGTTCATGGCACCGCAATGTGAACTGACGCCTACGCCTGCACCTATCAAGGATAGGTGCAAAGTTCTTGAGCGCAACACCCCAAGCAGCTGTTCGAACGCCATCCAGCCGTGGAACCGGGATCGCAGAAGACCGACTTAACCTGAGCTTCACCGGTTCTCCGCGCGGTGCAAGCTCCGCCATGGGACGACCGCGTTTGTTGAGCGGCATGCAGAATTGACCCATTTCGGGGGAAATCGGCGTCCAGAATTGGTCCGTCCTTCCAGCAGCGAATCGGCAATGCTCGCGGCTGTTTGGCAACTGTCGGGTGAACTCGGAGATGCTGGTTGTGGAGACGATTGCAAGGATGCGTCGGAAGCGTCTGGTTGTGAGGGCCGGTCGATCCGTTCGGTGGCCGGGAACCCGGGTTGTCCCGCAATGCCATGCGCAAGGTCTTCTCGCGGGCCCGGGCCGGCCCGGACGCCGGCCGTGCAGCATCCCCATGAGGGGTCAGGATAGGCGGTCGAGCGCGAAACCTGCCGGCGGACGCCGGCCCGGCGAACAATTCACCGTGAGTCCTGACGTGCGTGATCTCTGGCACAGTTCTCAATGACGGCGGGCGGTTGCCTCGAACACAACGAACTCGATTCCGGATTCCGGCTTTCCCGGGAGCGGCGCGCAGCCAGTGGCGACAGGACCCATCTGCACACACTGAAAGGCGGTCCCCGCGCATCGGTCTGACTTGAAGGCGATACCGGTCACCGCTATGGCTCTCGCGTGGCGCGTCGGGCCATGCTTGCCGACAAGCTCGAAGACTGGACATCAGGGAGGTAGCACCAAATGGCGGAAACCGAACGAATGCACGGCAAGGTGTTCTGGAGCGAACTCGTTACGCGCGACGTCGAGGCAGCGAAGGCCTTCTACGCCGAAACCTGCGGCTGGACCTATGACTCCATGCCCATGGAGAACGGGACGTATCACGCCGCGAAGTCCGGCGACGATGCCGTTGCCGGCATCATGGACATGAACTCGCTGCCGCACCTCGAGGGGGTGCCTGCTCACTGGTTCACCTACATCGCCGTGGACGACATTGGAGCAACCGTGTCGGCAAGCCGCGCGGCCGGCGGCAACGTCGTGCGGGACGTCTTCGAAGTGCGGGGCGTCGGCCAGATCGCGATCGTCTCCGACAGCACCGGGGCGGTCCTCGGATTCATCCAGCCCGCGCCCTGCGACTGATTGCGCCCGGCGGACCTCGAGGGTTCGCCTCCAGCCCTGTCCCGACCACGTGGCCGCTAACGGCCGAATCTGTTCTCTGCCCGGTTCTTGCAGGTGAACCGGCGAGTTGCTACATCACCTGACGGCCCGGTTTCCGTATCGGGAACAATCGGAAGGCGCAGGTCATCATGCTCAACTTCGCAAAGCGGAAACCCGAAGGCGGCGGAGATCTCGTCAAGGACGGGTCGGAAGCCACCTTCATGGCGGATGTGATCGAGGCATCCGCGCAGACACCCGTCATAGTCGACTTCTGGGCACCTTGGTGCGGCCCGTGCAAGACCCTCGGCCCGGCGCTCGAATCCGCGGTCAGGGCCGCCGGCGGCAAGGTCCGCATGGTCAAGATCGACATCGACCAGAACAAGATGCTTGCGGCGCAGATGCGGATCCAGTCGATCCCTGCCGTCTTCGCGTTTGTCGACGGGCAGCCCGTAGACGGTTTCATGGGAGCCCGCCCCGCATCGGAAATCAACGCCTTCGTTTCCGGGCTTGCGTCCAAGGCGGGCGGGGACGACGGGGCCGACATCGGGGCCGCGGAGGAGCTGCTCGCATCAGGCGCCGCCGTCGAGGCTGCGCAGGCGTTCTCCGTCATCCTGAGCCGGGATTCCGGCAATGCGGACGCCTATGCGGGACTGGTTAAGTCCTACCTCGCTCTCGGCGAAACCCGGAAGGCGAAGTCGCTCATCGACAACGCGGACGACGCCATGTCCAGCCATCAGACGCTGATTAGCCTCAAGGCGCGCATCGACCTTGCGATGGAAGCCGAGGGCGCCGGCGACCCCCGCAAGCACCGGGCCCGGCTCGAAAGGAACCCGGACGACCACCAGGCCCGTCACGACCTCGCGATGGCGCTGCTCGGAACGGGCGCCGCGGAAGACGCGATCGAGGAGCTCCTGGAACTCTTCCGCCGGGACCGGGACTGGAATGACGAGGCTGCGAAGAAGCTGCTCTTCAGGATCTTCGACTCGATCGGAGCGGCTGATCCCCTGGCCATGACCGGCCGGCGCCGCCTTTCGTCCCTCATATTCTCCTGAGTCTCCGGTTGCAGGCATGCAACGGAAGTACTCCATCGCCGACCTGCCGGAAGCAGTCACCGTATTCCCGCTTCCGGGCGCGCTGCTTCTCCCGCGCGCGCGCCTCCCCCTCAACATCTTCGAACCTCGCTATCTCGCCATGTTCGACCATGCGCTGAAGTCCGACGACAGGCTTGTCGGCATGGTGCAGCCGCGGAACGCGGAACAGTCCGGGGAGGACGCCGACCTTCACGAGATCGGATGCGCCGGCCGCATCACGTCCTTCTCCGAAACCAATGACGGCCGGTACGTGATCGCGCTGACCGGCGTCTGCCGCTTCAGGGTCGGCCGGCGGATTCCCGGCTTCCTACCGTTCATCCGGGCTGAGGTCGACTGGTGCGAGTTCGAGGACGACCTTGCCCGGTCCGAACCTGATCCGGATTTCGACAGGAAGACTTTCCTGGACACGCTAGTCCGCTTCCTCGAAGCCAGCGAGCTCCGCACGGACTGGGACGTCCTTAAAAAGGCGGATGAGGAAATGCTGATCAACACGCTTTCAATGCTTTGCCCGTTCAAGCCCGAGGAGAAGCAGGCGCTGCTCGAGTCCCGTTCGCTCCGCACTCGCCGCGAAACGCTCCAGGTTCTCATGGAATTCGCCCTGCACGGCGGTTCCGCCGAGAAGGACTCTTTGCAGTGAGCGCTGATGACGGCAGGGAGGTGCGCGCGCACCGGACCATGCTGGAGGCGCTTGTCTGCCCGGTCACGCACGGTCCGCTCAGATACGATGCGGAACGCGGGGAACTTGTCTCGGAGAACGCGCGCCTCGCATTTCCGATCCGGAACGGCATCCCGGTCATGCTCCGCGACGAGGCGCGGAATCTGGATGAACCGGATCAGCCGTAAGGCTTCGTGCGGAGTCCGGCCCGGTTCTTTGCAAGTGCAGAAATCCGCGGGAGGGCGGACCGCCCGAACTTCGGTTGTTGCCCAGCCGGCGCCGAACGCACCATCCGGCAATTCCGCGGCTTTCGTCGGAAACGGGGTCGGGTTGCCGGTTCCGGACTGCAGGCAACAATCCCGAGTCTTTCGGGGACAGGGTCGTTCCAAATTTCGTGAGCGTCGCGGAGCGGTGCAGATGCCAGCTGTTGCACACGGGGACGCGGAGGCGGGAACGAACCGGCTCGCAATGGATTCGGCACCGGGAAGCTTCCCCGATTCCGCCCGCGCGCCAAGCCTAACTGCTGTGTCCTGCCGGCTCCTCGACCTCGGGTGCGGAGCGGATGCAGCGCGGCTGCAATGCGGGCGCCTAGGATACGGAGAAGACCGTCTTCTTCGGGACCCGAGCGGAACCCGGAGCGCGGACGGCAGGAGGAAGATACGCGAACCGCCGCGTCCGGCGGCCGTCAGGCGGCGGCGCCGCGCATGAGCGGCGGCACGACCCCGCCGAAACCGGCTGCCCGGCGGACCATTTCCCGCTTGAGCGCCGGAATGCCGTTCGCGAGGCCGAGGCCGATGCGCCGCGCCGCGCGCAACACCGGATCATCGTTCGAGAACAGCCGGTTCAGGCCGTCGGTCGCCGCGCCGAATAAGCATGCGTCGAACCGCCGCCATTCCTGGTAGCGCAGGAGCGTCGTTTCCATGCCGATATCCTCGCCGCGCCTCGCCGCGCGTTCGAGCACCTCGGCGAGGGCGGCGACGTCGCGAAGGCCGACGTTCAGCCCCTGTCCCGCCAGCGGATGGATGACATGCGCGGCGTCTCCCGCGAGCACCACGCGTTCGGCGGCGAAGCGTTCGGCCACCGAGAGCTCGAGCGGATAGACGAACCGGTCTCCGGCCAGCGAAATGTTTCCGAGGAACCGGCCGAAGACGGGCCTCAGGCATTCCAGGTACCCGGAGTCGTCCATCGCCTGGATCGCGGATGCGCGTTCGCGATCCTCCGTCCAGACGATGGAGCACCTGTCTCCCGGCAGCGGCAGCACCGCGAGCGGTCCGGACGGAGTGAAGAACTGGTGCGCGATTCCGCCGTGCGGACGCTCGTGTGCGACCGAACAGACGAGGCTCGCCTGCGCGTATTCGCGCCCGACCCGCGAGATGCCGGCGCCGCGCGCTACGAGGCTGCGGCGACCGTCGCAGCCGGCCACAAGCCGCGCGTGGAACTTGCGGTCGCCGGAGACGGAAACCTCGACAGCGCCCGGCAGGGAACGGTAGCCGGTCAGCGCCGATTCCGGCAGAAGCGCTATCCGCTCGTCCTGGTCCAGGCGCGACATGAGCGCGCGGCGGACATGCCGGTCCTCAACCATGCAGCCGAGCGGCCCGTCCTCGAGCTCGTCGCGTCCGAAGTGCACGTGGAGAGGTGACGCGCCCTCCCCGGCGCGGCCGTCGCTGACCTTGATTTCCAGGATGGGCTGGTGGTGTTCGTCGATGTCCTTCCAGATTCCGAGGGCGTCGAGGAGGTTCCTGGAAGCGGGCGCAAGCGCATAGGACCGCCCGTCGAAGCCGTCGGCGGCGAGATCCTTGCGCGACCGCGGCTCGGCAAGGACGATCCGCAACCCGGCGCGGGCAAGCGCCAGCGCCAGCGTCGACCCGACCAGCCCGCCTCCGGCGATGAATACGTCCGCGTCCGTCTGCATGGCGGCGAGTATGTCAGGCGAACCCGGAATGTCCACCGCGGACGCTGAGTTCGGGCCCCTGCCCAAAGGGAACCTCGCGCGAGGCCGCCAGCCGGATGCAGCGCACTGCCGAACGCGATCCGCCCAAAGTCCGCGCGAGGCTTGCGTCGACTGTGCCGGCAAGCGTAGTCATGCGGAATTCCGGAGCGCGTCCGACGGCGCACCGGCCGGGCCAGTCACGAAACCGGAGAGCCGCCATGCAGGGGAAAGCCGCCGTTGCCGCCGGACACCCGCAGGTCGTGCAGGCAGCCGCGGATGTCCTCTCCGAGGGCGGCAATGCTTACGACGCCTGGATCGCCGCCATCGCGGCTTCCTGCATCTGCGAGCCCGTTCTCGCCTCGTTCGGCGGAGGCGGCTTTCTCCTTGCGGCGCCCGCGGATGGCTCGCCCGCAGTGGTCGATTTCTTCACGCAGACTCCGCGCCGGCGCCGGTCCTCGACCGCCCAGGAAGATTTCCGAAGCGTTCACGCACAGTTCGGAACGGAGACCCAGGAGTTCTGGATCGGTTGGGGCACGGTTGCGGTCCCGGGCGTCGTCGCCGGCATATTCGAAGTCCACGAGCGATTCGGACACATGCCGTTCAGGGACATCCTCGCGCCCGCCATCGATGCAGCCAAGGCAGGCGTCGCGGTCACCGAAGCCCAGGCGGATCTCTTTCAGGTTGTCAGGGACGCATACCTGGCGACTCCGGAAAGCCGTGCGGCATTCGGCAGCAAGGGGCACCCGGATGATGTCCTTCGCAACGGCGAAATCCTCCGGGTTCCGGAATTTGCCGATGTCCTCGATTGCCTCGCCCGGGAGGGTTCCGATCTCTTCTACCGCGGAGAGATCGCCGCATCGATCGTCGAAGCCTCATCAGGCAGCGGGCTGCAGCGGGCGGACCTCGAATCATATGCCGCAGTGGTTCGCGACCCGCTCGAAGGCGCGTTCGAAGGCGCGGAAGTGCTCACCAACCCGGCGCCCGCTGCCGGAGGCGTGCTGACCGCGGTCGGACTCGGTCTCGTTGACGGGACCGGACTCGGCAATCTCCGCCAGACCGGCGACCGGCACGCACGCCTGCTCGCGGCGGCCATCGGCCGCACCGTCGAAGTCGAGTCGGATGCCGGATGGGATCCGGCACGCGGTCAAGTCGATCCGAGTCTGCTGAAGCAATGGCAGGCGAGCATACGCAATCTCCGCCGCGCGAACCAGGGAACGACGCATGCCAGCATCATCGACCGGTACGGCAACGTAGCGTCCGCAACGGTATCCAACGGAATCGGGTCGGGGTGCATGGTTCCGGACACCGGCATCATGCTCAACAACATGCTTGGCGAGGCCGAACTTAACCCGGGCGGAATCGACGGCTGGCCGTCCGACACGCGGTTGACCTCGATGATGGCGCCCACGGTCGTCCGGTGGCCCGACGGAACGCGTGCCGCGATCGGCTCCGGAGGATCCCGGCGAATTCCGTCGGCGATCCTTCAGGTCATAGTCAATCTCGCGGCGCACGGGATGGATCTTGACGCGGCGATCAACGCACCTCGGCTCCACGTTGCCGGCAACCGGCTTGGTGTCGAATACGGGTTCGACCCGAACGAACTTGAAACGACCCTCTCAGACTGGCCGGACCATCGCATCTGGTCGGATCGAAACGTTTACTTTGGCGGCGTCCACGCGGTTCGAGCGTCGCGGGAGCGTACAGAAGCTCATGGCGACCCCCGTCGGGGAGGCGCCGCATGGACCGACACTGCTGCTGCCGGCGGATAGAATTCGGGGAAGACGGAGCGCGCGCCAGCCGCCACCGATCTCGATTCCTACCCTCTTGAGTGAACGGTTCATCCCCGAGTGGACGAGGAACATGTGCACGCGCCAACTCTTGCCTTCCGCTGGCCGAACAGCGAGGCGCTCGCATTCGCCGAGGGTTCAAGAGGTACAAGGCCGAGGAGGTAGCACTGCGGAGTTGCTCGATTTCTGGTTCAAGATCGACAGCAAGGCCGAGGGCAACGCGACGCTGATCACGCGCGTTTCGGCCAGCGGCAACAGTTTAGTTGCGGACCGGATCATCACAGACGTCGAGCTTCAGTCCGGCCACCACCGCGTCCGCATCCAGAGGGCGACAAATTGGCAGGTTGCCCGGCATTCTTTCCGGCATGTGCTGCGCCACGCGGCCGCGATGGCCGCCGTCGGTCTGCACGGGAACGGGCGGCTGCGGCGCTTACCTCACGGACATGCGGGCCTGAGCCGTGGGTTACGAGTTCACGCGCAAAGTGCTCAGAACTTTCCCACGCCGAGCGGATTTGTGCGATATTGGCGTTGTCGGGCAGGATTTCGTGGATTTTCGCGCTCCTGCGCGCGCCGCTCCTGTGGCGGGCTGCCCGAATCACCTCCCCACTTCCACTCCGAAGTGCAACACCGGCCACCTCCGTTGCGAGCGCGCTGCCCGGGTGCAGAAAGTAGCCCTGTGATGGTGAATCCATGCCACCGGGCGCCCGAGATCCGGGCCCGAGGCGGCTGAAGTCCCGTCGAAACGCAGCGTAGCCGCGCTCTCCGGACGGTGCAAGCCGCGCCCAGGGGGCGGCGGCGGCCCGCCGGGCGAAGGGAGGGCGGAGCCCGACCGAGGTCGGCGGGCCGCAGACGCCCCTTGTCTCTCGCCGGACCGGTCCTGCCGGAACGCGATCCGGGACGGCTCCTGTCAGGGAGGCCGCGCCTTCCGGAACGCCTCGGCCGGGGCCGTGCGGCCGAGCGCCTTCCTCGGACGCGCGTCCGTCCGGTCCTGGACGGCCTTCACCTCCGCGTCTGTGATCTTCCCCGAGTCCGTGTCCTTGGCAAGGCATCCCCGCACCAGGCCGTTCGCGTGCCCGTTCAGGCCCCGCTCCCGGGAATGGCACGGCGTCGCGAAGAGGAACCCGGCCCCCGAGCGCCCGCGCCACCCAGGCGTGGCCCGCGAACTCCTTGCCGTTGTCCGCGGTGATCGTGCGGACCAGGGAGGCGAGCGGCAGCAGCAGCTCGAGCAGCGCGGCGCCCGCCGCGGCAGCCGTCTTCCTGCCAACCCTCTGAAGAAGCGTGCAGTTCGACGCCCGGCCCGCCAGCACGCCGCCGTGGCCCTTGCCGACGATCGTGTCCGCCTCCCGGCCGCCGACCCGCTCCTTCGCCTCCACGATCTCCGGACGCTCGGAGATGTCCGCGCGGTCCGGGATGCGGCCCCGGCCCGAACGGCGCCCGGCCTTCCTGTCGGCGCGGACGTATTGGCATATCCACTCCCGGCCCGCCATGGGGATGCCCTCCTTGCGGAAGCGGCCGGCGGTCCGGTCCGGGCTCCAGCCCTCCGCAAGCCTGTCCTCCACCGTCCGCCACTGCTCCCGGGTCATCTTCCCGGCAACGGACGAGGCGGCGTTGCGCCGCGCCGAGGCCTTGCCCTGCGCCTGCTTGTGGCGGTAGCCGCGGCCGCCGCCGTTGCGCCGGATCTCGCGATATCGATGACGGGCTGCGGCCGAGCTGCGCCGCGATCGCTCCGTTCGAGCGGCCGCTTTTCCTCAGCGCGTATATCTGGCATCGTTCGCCATAGGTCAGGTGGTGGCAGCCGCTCGGCATGACAGTCTCCTTGCTTTGTCACAAGAACTGTCGCCGCCATCTGGCCGACTTGCAACATCCTGAGTCGAAGGACGCAGGCCGCCGCCACCTCTGGTGTTGCACTTCAGAGTGGCACGGGGGACATTTGATGGAGAGGTTGAGCTCTTTCTTTGATTGGCCTGGGAAGTCTGATGCAGACGGCAACGAACTCCCTGCGGTTCTTCACATGCTGGACGTTGCTGCATGTGCCGAACGCCTGATCGAGGGCCACGCGGCGTTCAAAAGGCTTTCAGGCGCACAGCGCCAGGCGCTGGTTATCCTGGTTGCGCTCCATGATGTTGGCAAATTGTCCGAATCATTTCGTGACCTGATCCGGACCGGCAAGACTGGAGCCCCCACGTCATTGGCAACTTTCCGACTTCCTTTTGTGTGAAGTTCTGGATGACGCTCTAGTCGCACTCGGCGCAAATGAATGGATCCGAACCGAACTGTACGCCGCTGTGGCAGGACATCACGGCGAACCACCCGCACGGGTGGGTGGAAACCGGACCGAGAAACGAAGACGGTACCGCAATGTCGGGAGCGGTAAGGCGGCAGCAATCGATTGGGTCACCCGATTGCTCAAGCTGTTGCCAGCTGCCTCTCTGGAAGACATGACTGTCGAAGATGCCAAGGCTCTCAGCTGGGCGTTAAGCGGGCTGACAGTTGCCGCGGACTGGGTAGGGTCGAACGCCGACGACTGGTTCCGGTTTGAGCGCGACTGCCGGAATATTGAGGTTGCGCTGGCAGAATCACGTTGCCGGGCCGGGAGTGCAATTGAAGCCGCAGGCCTCATTCCACCCTGTCCTGCCCCGGTTAGTGTCGACACAATTGCAGGCCTGACCAAGTTGCGTCCAATGCAGGAGGCTGTGATGACGGTCAGCCTTCACGAGGACCCACAACTTGTGGTCCTCGAAGACAGTACGGGCACGGGCAAGACCGAGGCAGCACTGATCCTAGCTCACCGTATGATCGCGGCCGGAAAAGCGCGGGGTCTGTTTTTCGCCCTCCCCACGATGGCGACATCGGATGCCGTGTTCGAACGCATGCAGAAGGCCGTTCCGGGACTGTTTGAAGCTCTACCATCGATTGTTTTGACCCATGGCCGGGTGAAATTGTATGAAGCCATGCGAGGGTTACGTGGCGCTCAAACTGACGAAACACCAGAGGTTGACCATGTCTCATGGCTGACGGACAACCGGAGACGGGCGCTGCTGGCAACCGTGGGCGTCGGGGACCATTGACCAGGCATTACTTGGAATCCTTCCCACCCGGTTCTCAACACTGAGACTGTTCGGCCTGGCGGACAGGGTGCTGATCATCGATGAGGCTCACAGTTACGATCCATACATGCAAGTGGAACTGGAAGCGCTGTTGAGGATGCAGGCTCTTCTTGGCGGGTCGGCAATTGTGATGACGGCGACCTTGCCAATGGCAATGCGGAAATCCTACGTTGAGGCATTCCGGGGTGGTCTCGCAACTGCAACTGGGAAATTATCGGGCAGACACTATCCCGGGTTTCATGTTGTCGGCCGCACGGTGGAAAGTCATCCTGTCGAACCTCTCCCCGAGAGTGTACGGTCAGTCAAGATCATCCGGCTTCCCAAGAAAAACGACGCGATGGCACTGCTGTCGGAAAGTGTGGCGAAGGGTGCCGCGTGCGTGTGGATACGCAATGCCGTCGATGACGCGATCGAAGCGGCCGAGGCTTTGAGAAAAAGGGGTATGAAAACGGAACTTCTCCATGCCCGGTACGCCATGATTGACCGGTTGCGTCACGAACAAATCTTGATGGGAAGATTCGACAAGAACGGCAAAGGACGAGAGAGCCGCATCCTTGTTGCGACACAGGTGGTTGAAGCGTCGCTCGACCTGGATTTCGACGTGATGGTTTCGGACCTCGCTCCAATCGGTTCACTGATCCAGAGAGCGGGCAGGCTCTGGCGGCACATGGACAAACGTCCTGCAACCGAACGTCCTACCCCCGGACCCACCCTCCATGTGGTTTCGCCGGACCCGGATATGGTGGAGGGAGAAGACTGGCTTCGCGAAGTTCTCGACCGGGGATCTTGGGTATATCGCCCTCGACGAGCAGTGGCTGACGGCGAGAGCAATCCTTGACACTGGTGAGATCGACGCTCCGGATGGACTTCGCGCCCTGATCGAGGCCGTACATGGTGAGGATACCGTGGCTTTGCCCGAGGCAATTTGCAGGGCACAAGACCAAGCGGATGGCGAGGCGATGGCCAGGATAGGGGTTGCACGGGGCAACGTGGTGGATGCCGCCGCCGGATATATCACTGGTATCCGTGGTGCGGTCGGCAACGATGCGTTGTTCCCCACCCGCCTTGGAGAACCACAAGTGACCATTGTACTTGCCAGGCGGCGATATGGTTGCCTAGTTCCGTGGGCGGACCATAACGATCCGGCTACGGCCTGGGCTCTTTCCGAGGTCACGGCTGCCCGGAAACGCTTTGCGGACCTGCTTGCCGGACCAGGACACTCCTGAAATTCTTGACGTCAAGAAGTCCTGGCCTGAATGGCGGTGCGAGGCTTGCAGGGTCGGCGTGGTCAACGAGAAGGATGGTACGATTGGAGATGGGCTCCTATATGATGTAAAGTTCGGCCTGAGATCCCGTTCCTCGCCCAAGCGGGGGATGAACCGATGTGCGGGCGTTTGCGCACAATTTCACAGATCAGTTACCCGCCCTTGCGGGTATGTTTTGTTACCAGAGCCTCTTGCAAAACTCCTTAGACGGGTGAGTTTCCCGCCGATCTCGACGATTCTGCTTGGATGATCCCGGAAATCGGAGCCGCCGCAACGCATGGTGTAGTTGTCGAGAAACACTGCCAAGGTAGGCGGCCCCGATGTCCTTGAATTCCGCTCTGTCCAGTCTCCGGACCCGGTTTCAAGGGGAACTTTTTCCTGATCTCGCCGAAGAGGTCGGCCCCCTCATGGAGAAGCACAAACATCTGGTCCAGGTCCTCGACCTAGTCGAGGCCGAGCGTTTCGTCGATACATGCTGGCGCGGCCCAGGAAGGCCGCAGCAGAGTCGCCGGGCCCTGGCGCGCGCCCTCATTGCCAAGGCGGTACGGGACCTGCCGACGACCCGAAACCTGATTGACAGGCTCAAGGTTGACGCGCCACTGCGCCGGCCGTGCGGCTGTCCGCGTGTCAGCGCGATCCCGAGCGAGACGACATTCTCGCGGGCGTTTGCCGGGTTCTCCGGGGCCCGCCGTGCCGAACGGATGCACGAGGCCCTGGTGAAGGAGGCCCGGGGCCGTGAACTGATCGGCCATGTCTCGCGGGACTCGACGGCGACCGAGGGGCGGGAGAAGCCGGCGCCGAAACCGGCAGCCGTGGAGAAGCCGAAGCGCAGGCCCGGGCGTCCCTGCAAGGGCAGGGAAGTCGTGAAGGAACCCGGGCGTCTCGAACGCCAGTCGAATGACATGAGCCTCGAGGAGATGCTCGATGTCCTGCCGTGCGAGTGCGGCCACGGGGCCAGGGGGAACGCCAGAGGCTTCCTCGTCAGCCGGAGAGGCTGCAAGCTGCATCTCGACACGGCCGATTGCGGCATGCCGGCGAGCGCCATCCCGGGTCAAGTCCCGATTCTGCTGGATGATTTGGAGGGGCATGCTTCCGATTTCGGGCTCTGGACGGGTCCGTTTGCCTGTTCGCACTCCTCGTCCGGATCCGTCCCGACCTGCTCCATCCGGCGCCGCTCAAAGGCGGTCACCCGATCGAGCGCCACTTCCCCGAAGCCCGGGGCATCGCCGCAAGCATCGGCTTGAGCACGGCCTTTTCCCCCAAGGCGTTGGGGACCGCCTTCGTGCGGCGGCGCTCCTCGCCGAACAGGCGCCCGGCAGGCTGGCGGTCCGGATCGCCTTGCGGTGCCGCACCGGCATCCGCAGATGCGCGATGCAGGCCTCGAAGCCGTCCTGGAAACGGGCCGCCGCGCCGGGGAGCCCGCTCTCCCGTTGCCGGACCGGACCGGCCGCGAGATCGCGGGCGATGGCCCGGACGGCGCCTGGCAGGCGGCACGGGCCTGCTCGCGGAACCCGGGCCAGGCCTCCGCGGGGAGACTTGGCCGCCAGGCTGCTCATGCGGCGGAGCAGGCAGCGCTGGCGCTCCGAGCGCGGAAAGCGGGCCTCGATCGCCTTGACGATGCCGGGAGCGCCGTCGCAGACCGCCGGCAGAGGATCGCCGGGGCCGCGGCCCCGCATGTCCCGGAAAAGCCGAGACCGTCTCGCAGTCCTCCTTCGAGCCCGACATCGGGCTCGGCAGGACCTTCCCGCCTTCGCGGGTCATGCCCCGGGCGGCCGGAACCGGCTCGCGCCGCCGGCCCGGGCGGATCCGCTCCGCGATGCCGCCGACGAACGGGCAGGCGACGTCGCAGCCGCCAGGGCCGCGGCTGGCGAGCGCCTGGCAGTCCTGCCGCAGCCGCTCACCGGTCCGGAGACCGCGGTGCGGGAGACCGGCAATGAGCCGCCATCATTGCGGAACGCGTCCCCGATGCCGCGCACGCTCGGGCCGCGTGCCGGCATCTCCGCCGCAAGATCCTCCAGAGCCTCGCTCCGGCCTTTCAGCTGCGGCCGGATCTCCGAGCGGAACGGCTCGTCGCGGCCCGCGACCTGCGGCGCCGTGCAGCCCGCCGGCCCTTCGGCGGTCTTGAGCCGTCCCGGTCCGGTTGCCGTTGCGGCAGCCGCGGTCGGGGTCGCCGCCGTGCCCGCAGCGCCGCGTCCGAGCGCATCGCGGCTCTCCGCCTCCAGGGCCTCCTCGACGACCAGCCGGCCGCCGGGCGCACCGGCTCGCTGCAGGCATCCGGCGCCGACAGGCGTCCTTCGATCAACCGCGACAGGGTCTCGCGCGTGCGCATCGATCCGGGCATTCTCCTTTCCATGGGGGCGTGTCCTTCCGTCGAGGCCAGCGAAATGCCGGCGTGTATGTCAATCCAGCGGAAGCATGCCCCTCCCGAATTATCCAGAAGACTTTAGACTGAAGTTCTTTGGTGGTTGACGAAAATATTGTGTTTTGTCAACGGAGTACGCCGAAGCGGCCTGTCCCGCTCTGCCTACATTCCTGTGCTTCGCTGCATCTTCGCGTTGTCCTTCAGCAGATCGAGCGCCTTCTTCTGGCAGTCGTCAGGGCCGGGTCGTCACCTCGACCTCGGCCTCCGGCCCGTCGCCTGCGCCCGGAATCCGGTGCGTCGAGCGCACGATGGTCGACAGGCTGTCGAGAAGCGTCCGGAAGCTGTGGGCGCCGCTGCCGTCCGGCAGGGTGTGGGTATGAACCTTGGTCAGTGCCGGCTCCGAGCGCCGGGCGGGCAGGACCGGATCCCCGGTCTCGTCGGGTTCGGTGTCGGTATAGCACAGGGGGGCCCATGCCTTCCGCATGTGCCATTCGACGAGGTAGGCGAGCATGCAGATGAAGAGTGGGCGCGGACCCGGTGCGCAAGGCGGTGGAATATCGGCCGGACCTGGAGGTCGCTGAGCTTGAGGCATCGGAATGCGCGCTCCACGCGGGTCAGGGCCTTGTATCCCCTGACGCATTCCTCGGCGTCCATGTCGTCGTCGCCGAGCGAGGTGCGGATGATGTAGATTCCGTCGAGGGCGGCCTCGGCGTCGATGGACTCCTGCTTGCGTCGGAAGCTGAAGCTGGTCGCGGCGATGTCGACGTCGAAGTGCTTCTTCATCTTCTTCGTGTTGATGACCTCGCCGACGGCGAGACCGATGTCGGCCTCGCCCTCGAGGGTTCCGCCCTCGACGCGTGCGGCGATCTTCGCAAGCGCCTTTTCGGTGGCCTCGAGCAGCTCCTGCCGGACGCGGGCGCGGTGCCCGGCGAGGCGGGGATTGCGGCAGGCGACGAGGCGCTCGCCGGGGAAGTCCGGATGGTCGCGGATCTCGAACAGCGTCTGCTCGTGTTCGGGGTCCTGGAAACGGTCGAGTGGCCCTGGCGGGCGAGCTTGCGGATGGTCTGGCTCTTGAGGGCGGTGATCCAGTCGGCGCCGCCGCGTTCACGCAGGGCCGCGATGGTGGCCTTGACGATCATGCCGCGGTCCCCGACCATCACCACCCGGGAGAGCCCGTAGCGGCGCTGCAGGCGGTCGGGCCCGGGCAGGAGGGTCTCCTTGTCGGTGATGTTCCCCGGATATGCGGAGACCGCGACCGGGCGCCCGCCGCGGTCGCAGAGGAGGCCGAAGTTGATCTGCGGGAGGCCCCGCTTGCGGTCGCGGCTGCAGCCGAAGCGCGCGAGCGGACAGCGGCTTCCCTCGTGCCAGGTCGAGGACAGGTTCCGGAGAACGAGATCGCCTTCCGCGATCCATCGCCGCGCCAGGCGTCCCTGGATGCCCTCCTGCCGCTCGTCGAGCCAGTCCATCGCCGCGTAGAGATCCTCGGGCGCGACGTCGTCGGCGATGGCGAACTCCTCGGGCAGGGTGGCGTTCCGCCACCATCGGGTGGCGGCGAGCTTGGAGTTCGGCCTGAGGATGCGGCCGGCGACCATGGCGAGGACAAGGTCGCGTTCCGGGCACCGCTCGCGGGCGACG
>CAXXWA010000034.1:0-28537 GCA_963662815.2 uncultured Amylibacter sp. | reverse complement strand
CTAGTGCGCGGCATTCTGGGTGGTTTGCTCAAGGAACCGGTGCTGTTGACTTGACGAGGGTGTGGAAGGTTCTGCACCGGAAGGCCGGTTTCCCGCTTGAAGCGGTTGATTCAGCTGGCGGCGGAAACATTCCCCTTTCGTGTCCATTTGTATGCCGGCTTGAGCGACGCGCTTAGGTTGCTGCGGCCGGTCACTTCCTGCTGCCAGAGGGGGCGGCGACGCCGTCGACAATCCAGTAGTCGGCTTCGGCGTGTCTGAATTTCATCCTCTTTGGTGGCCGGTCGTTCGTTGGGGCTTTGATCTCCCCGTCGATGACGTTCGTCATTACGCAGGTGGCCGTGACCATGACAAAGATGGCGTAGCGTTACTGCAGGACGCTATGCTCGTCTTCGGCGCGGAAGGCCTCGACGACCTTGAACCATTTCGCGGTCCAGAGAGAAGCTCAACCTGCCGGCGCGAACGGTGGATGTCTGCGACCGACATGGCCGGCAGCGTGAAGTTGTTGGCGAGAAAGATCAGGGTCTTGCCGCGCTCCGAGTCGCGGTGCCTGATGCGGCGCAGCTTGGCCGGGAAGTCGGTCGCGCTGTTGACGCCGTCCGGTCGCGCGACCTGATCGCAGACGAGGCCGGTGCTGCGGTCCGCCGGCCGGGAGTGGAGGCGGCGGAGCTTGGCATTGGACTTTGCTCTCGGGACGAAGAAGCCGCCGCAGGGGTGGAGTTGATGGAGGCGTTTGAAATCGGGACAGGCCCGGTCCATGACATGGAATGCGCCGGCTTCCGGAAGCAGCATGTCCAGGGCGTTGACGTCATGGAGCTTTCCGTCGGAAATGTGGATGAAGGCCGGGAAGCGTGTCATCGGCGTGGATTTTCCGGTCGCGGGCCTGAATGGCATTGGCAAGCGTGTTGCGGGAGATCCCGCCGCGGATGCACCCATATGGCAGGGTTTTTCGAACTGGGCGCGGAGGCAGGTTTCGATGTGGCGCAGACTGGTCCTGCAGGTGAGCTGGGCGAAGGCCATGCACCGGAACTGATCCGCGCATGTAAATGCCTTGACGCAGCGGTTTCCGTCGCATCGAGAGACACATCAGAACAGATCAAGAAGATGTTGACAAGGACGCTTGGCAAGAACGGTCAAAGCTAAAGCGTTTTCATGGTGATGGTGCTCACAATCCTATCAGTTTCTGAGAGTATTTTCAAAATGCGCCGGTAGTGCTTCACGTCATCGAAGCTGAGCGTTCTGCCTTTGCGGTCTTTAAGCCATTTTTGGGCAGGCTGATAGCCGCCAATGTATAGATTCCATGACACCTCGGGGACGGCAGCGAAGTGCTGATTCTTGTTGATCCAGATCTTGCCGTCCTTGAAGGCAGGCCGGTCCACCATGTTGTCGCCCTCACCCAAGAAAGTGAAGGGAGTTGAACCGATGGTTTGCGGTTCCATCAGGTGAAGTTTGCGCAACTTCGTGCCCTTTTCAGACAAGTGCCAGAAAGCCTCCGGGCTGGAGGGCCAAGGAACACGAGGAAAGTCGATCTTGAGAAATTCGGCGTAGGTCTCTCTATAGGAAGGGCAGTGAAGCGCGCCGTAAATGTAGTCGAAAACCGCTACCTCGTTCGGATGCCGCACCCCTGGTTGAGCGGCCAAGTCTTGCAAACGTCTGTAGAGCTTGCGGTCAAAGTTAACCCTTCGAGTTTGGTCAGAACTTTTCTCGCCAGGATAGACGCTAAGGTAGAGAGGAGCAACATAGTTGACCTCTTTCAAACTCAATGAATGGTGTTGAACTGCATCTGAGAAAACGAACACATCTGTGAATGACCGTTTCTGCTCAACAGTTCGGTTGAAAACCAAGCCAAAATTATCTGGATGCATCATCTGTGGCATGACTTTTGCCCTGGGGTAACAGACAAATCCTCTTGAGCGGCCAGTATAAAAGATCCACCGTTTGTCAAATGGGCGATATACTATTGGTTTAAGGTGATCCTCTGTCAGATGCGATCGAACGTCTTTCTGTGCCCAGATAACGCGCCAATCTCGAACATCCTTTCCGAGCGCGAATCTGCTGCGTGCCTCTTCTGTGCTCAACTCAGCGAATTCCTGCACTCGCTCCCATAGCTTTTGCCTGTCTTCATCGATCGTGAGTTTGTCGCGGGCAGTCACGATGCCGACCGAACTCGTAGGCATGAATTCATCCAACCGAAAGCCCCGCTCGTAAGCCTCTGCCAGTTCGTGGTCTCGCTGCACGAAAGCGTATTGAGGGGCGACACAGTCGATCCGCTCCGTAACGGGCTTGCCAATGTGGCCTGTAGCGAGCGCTGTGTATTTTCCTTCTCGTGTTCCCCAGAGGTTGCCGTGGTGGACTTCGGCCAGGCCTTCTTTATTCGCGTTAGTCTTTACAGCGATGATGATCGCTACGCCCTGCTGAATGTCGAATACGTTTTTGTCGGGGTTTCCCTCTGGCGTGACCTCTTTCTTTTTCGAATTGCCATGAAGGTCGAGTACCCAGATGCGGTCAAAGGTTTTCAGCATGTGCCACCGCATGCCTCGAAAGGTCGGGTTGTCAAGGTATCCGTGGTTTGTGATCAACCCGAGAACACCTTTACCGTTCTTCTCGATGAGATGTGAGGACAGTCGGACGAATTTCACATAGAGATCATTGAGCCATTTGGGGTTGCGCTCGTTCAGTTTCACCTTGCCGCCTGGTTCTTTCTTGTAATCGTCCATCAGACGACCGATCCAGCCCCTGGATACACCACCTTCGCCCAAGTAAGGCGGATTGCCGATAACGCACATGATGGGCATGTCGCGTTTGATCGTGTTGGCCCCCTTGGCCTCACGGCTAATCCATTGTGCAAAGGGCAGGGTCTGGTTGACCGGCTCGCCTTCCTCAAGGCTGTTTGTGAGAAAGACCGAGAGACGAGGCGGATTGCCAGTAGGCTTGTAACCCATTTCGGTCAGGATCATGTCCAGCTTCATGTGGCACATAGCATAGGAGGCCATGAGCAGCTCGAAGCCGTGCAGGCGAGGGATCAAGTCCTGCTCGATGTAACTTGACCACATGCCAGGTGCGACCCCCTGAATCCTTGGTGCGACCAGTTTGACGATTTCGGCAAGAAAGGTGCCTGTACCTGTGGCGGGATCCAGGATCTGGACACGGTGGACCACCTTTTTGGTCATGATCGCCTTGCCCTTTTTGTTCATCTGGCCGGTGTCCCAGTCAATTGTAACCTTTGATGTGTCGGCGAGACCTTCTGTCAGGCCGAATTCGTTCTGCAGCACCTCGTCTACCGCGCGAACGATGAAGTTGACCACTGGCTCAGGAGTGTACCAGACGCCGCACGCCTTCTTTTTGGAAGGGTTATAGGCGGCGAGGAAGGTTTCGTAGAAGTGCAAGAAAGGGTCGTTCTGACCAGTCAGCTTTCCGAAGCCTTCCATGAGTTTCGCCACGTCACATGCTTGGAAGACTCGGGCTAAATCGTCGATGATCCAAGTGATTCTGTCGTCGAGATCATAGCCCGCCACATAGGTGAAAAGGGATCGCAGAAACGGGTTCGACTTGGGCAGCTTTTCCAATGCCTCTTGGCGGCTGAAGGTATCCAGTGTGGTGTCGTGAAGGCGCGCAGCGAACATTCCGTATGCAATCGTTTCGGCGTATATGTCGGCAAAATCCGCGGGCGTTATGTCGTGAATTAGATTTTCCTTAAACGCTTGATACTGCGCCGTGAGTGCAGATTTCTCGACTTCGCCATCGGTCAGTGTTTTGCGCAATACATCCTTTATTAGGTTCGCTTTTCCGGCCATTCGTTCCGCCAAATCGCGTGGGCTCGTAATTGTTTGAGGCTTCTGGGCAATGAAGTCGCGAAGGAGGTTTTCCAGCCTTTCGTAATGATCTGGTTTTGGCTTGACGCGTTTCAGGACATCAGCGATGGTCACGGAGGCTATCAAGTCGCCATACCGGTAGAAGTCCCAGTCTAGACCGTTGGTGTATATCAGGTTGGGCAGGGCGTCTCGGTAACGATCCTGTTGGGACTTGTTGCTATCTTTCATGTCTTGAATGTTGACATGGAGGTCTTTCGCCTCAACATGGCCGACCACGATATCGTCTTTGAGACAATAAAGTCTGGCGCACCGCATTGGACCCGTTTGGGTTCGTTCAGGGCCGTGACGCCCAGTTCAGAAAACAGGGTCTCGAAAACCGAACGATAGGAATGTTCTGTCGCGATGCCGGTAGCATGGACTTTTTGGACTCCGGAAACAAATCTGTAAATCAAAGTCATGATATCCTCCGTTGATAGAACGCTGAATCTGCTGCCATTGGATCCGCTGGCGCGTTGTTGTTCGTCCTTGGTTTCCACGATAGATCAGAGTAAATCTGATAACCGTCAATCAGGATTGTCTGGTTAGCCTCAACTGGTGACGTCACAACCCGGCTTTGCCGAAGATGACAATTTGTTTGCGGCGCACGCGTTTGCGAATGACCGCAGGCCAGCAACGAAAACCGAGAATCCTTGTATCCTGTGAAATCCACGCCTGCCGGCCATTTGCTGGGCCGGACGATTCTACGATGCGGTATTCCAAATTCGGATGTTCGTCGACGGCACATCATTGCATCTTCTTGCAACTCAGGCAGAAAACGTCAAATGGGTTCAGGCAAGATTCCCGCACGTTCACGGCTGGCTTGAAGTCTGGAAGGCGGCGGGGTAAGGCACACTTGTTCAGGAGCCTCAGAGGCGATCCTGTCTGCGCACTAGTGGTGTGATTCTTTTTCGCGATGCCGATCCTGCAGCTTCTGATGCTTCTTCTGTGCATCCACGAGGTCTTCGGTTTTCTTGCTCCAGCGAAAGGGATGGGCATCATTGGTGTTGTGGTGTTCGTTGCAGCCATCGATCACCGTGATCAAATCGTCGAGCGAGTTGAATGTCGCGCGCTTGAGCGTCCGCAGCGAGATCTTCGAGAAGAAGCGCTTGACGGTATTTGCCCAAGAGGCCGGGTTCGGGGCGAAGCAGAACGTCCAGTCCGGGCGGTCCTTCTGCCGTTCGCAGACCTTTAGTTCGAACTTGGGGCCGCGGGAGACTTTGAGTGTCCTGACCCCTTGGGGCGTGAGGCCATGGCACTTCTGGATGCAGAACTCCGTCGAGACGACGATCGTCGGCATCGCCCGCCGGGCCAATTACGTCGATTCTCCACTTACCATCCCGTGTATCGGGAACCGTGTTCGCCGTATTCGGCAACAAGAGCCGCAATCATTTCCCGGTCCATGCCCTCAATTGCCGGCATCGCTCCGCCCAATTTGGGACGAAACCACGAGTCGCCGTCCGACTCCACCGGTTCAACAGAGTCTAGCGCAAGGGCTGCGTCTCTGCTGTCCAGTTGCAGCTTGCCGAGACGTTCGCCTGGCATGCGCGGCAGGATCTCCCTCGCCTTGTCGATCGCGGCCCGAAGACCCGCCGTCGGCTCGCCCTCCGGCAGATCCGCCGTGGTCAGTATCTTGGCTTCAAAAGTGTCCCTTGCGACCGCAGGCACGAGGTTGCGGGATATCATCTCGACAAGCGAGAGAGGCGCTTCTTGGGGAAACTTTCCGCTGGCTGCGCACGCCATCCGCCAAAGTGGCATGACGTGCCTGTCCAGCATCCAAAGATCAATGAAATCCCGCATGGCCACTCGACCGGCGGCGGCCAGCGCCTTGTTGGCCGACAGGTCTGCGAAATGCAGACGCTGGCCGAAAGCCGGGTCAGGTACAGGCGCAAAGTACTCCCAGGGACAGAGCCTGAGCCCACTGAAGGATCGCAGTGCCTGTTCCCGGCTTCATCACCCGGCATTCCCGGAAACCTTCATATGACTTCGTCTCCTCGACCGTGAACCCGGCGGTCTCGAGTACCTGTACATCCAGCCGCATGACAGGTTCAGGATTGCCTGCGGTTAAGTTGTCCTGGTCATCGGTCAGGCGGAAGCCGTGCTGCTGGATCATGGCACGGCCGGCGAACGGACTGGACGCGGTCCGGTTGTTCCGGATGACTTCCAGGATTTCCTTCTGAAATTCGTCAAGCGGCATGCCCGTCTTCCCACCCGGTCCTCTCCAGGATGTCCGCCGCGAGGCGGGCCGCGTTCAGGTCGCCGTACATCTGCAGGTTGGTGGCGATTCCGCGCAAGCCCCTGACGGTAGCGTGACCGGGTATGTTCCAAAGGCATCTGGCCCCGTAGAGATCATAGGCCCTTTTGCGCAGGGCCAGCAGTTCCTCGCCGATTTCTTCATATTCGAGATCTATGCGAAAGCGTCGCGAGCGTTCTTCCGCTTCGCAATGAAACCGTTCGGGGATCGGTATCCTGCCAGTGTATGTCCGAGGCCGCATTGCCCCGCTTGCCTGCCGATCGCTCATTCCGTCCCTCCTGTCCGGCGTTGACCAGGCCGCTCGCAAAGACGAATGCAAATTGAACCCAATCCACCTCAGCTTTTCACATGTATGGCATTCGGAGCAAGGGAGGCTTGGAGAATTGTACCGGACATCGGGGATCAGGGAATCCGATTGCAGACGACGGCAGGGAGCAGGGAATGAGGCACGAATCCGGCAGGCTTTCCACGTTGTCCTGCACGCACATGGCCTGCGACTTTCTCGCCGTGTCGACGACGAGTTCACGTGCCCCGATCAGGAGTTTGCAAGTGCCGCGATGGCGCAAGTTGGGCTCCCTGAACGCAGTGCGTACGGCTTTGCCCGACCCGCGTTCGACCGACATCTCCGCGTGGGGAGCGTCTTCAACGAGCCGTTTTCCTCCTTCACACATGCGTTTGCACTCCTCGCACCATTGGTCGCGAGATTGGAATCCATCGGCTTTCTTCCAGAAACAGCGCCTGTGCGCACGACCAGCAAAGGCAACCCGGGTCGTTCCGGCCGCCGCAAGCCATCTCTCGCTTCCTTCATCGCCGTGCAGCAATCGCAACTGCGCAGCGTCGGCACTGCGGGACGAACCATGCGTGGACGGCCCGTCTTGCACTCGGAAACGATCCGCTTCGCCTCGTTCGAGGAGAGAGCGCGCTGCGGCACACTTGCGGCGATGCCGCTTCCGAAGGGCAAACGTCCTGAATCGCGTCGCCGCGAGGAGGCATGCCCGGAAGCGCAGCACTGTTGCGAAGGCCGGAAAACCCGCGTACCTGCTGCCAACCGGACGGACCCTCGACCGTTCGGCCGCGGTCGAAGCGGCAGCCGGGAAAGACCAATGCCTCACCCAGATCTCGTTGCCCACGGAAGTCAGACGCGGAAGGACATAATCCGCCTTGCACCCGGCATCTGGTCTGCGGTCGGCTATGCCGCGTCGAACGTCCATCTGATCGAGGGGCGAGATTCGGCGACGATCATCGACACCACGGAGTCGACTCGTGCCGCGGCGAACATCCTCGCAGAATTCCGAAAGCTGACGAGCAAGGCGGTCGGGCGCATCATCTACACGCATTCGCACCGCGATCACATTTCGGGAGCCTCGGTTTTCTTCGAAACGGCCGTCCCGGTCGTCGCATGCCGCCTGTTCCAGTCCGATCTTGTCGGCGTCGACGAAAGCGGGATCGCGCCCCGCCGGGCACTCGGGCGGCGCACCCGGGCGCAGTTCGGCATCGGGCTCGCGGACGACGAGCGGATCAGTCTCGGCTGCGGCCCCGGCGACCGGCCGATGGAAGGGCTTGGGGCCGGACACGTGGCGCCGGACACGTTGATATCCTCGGACACCGACATCGATCTCGACGGCATTCCGGCAAGGCTGATCCTGGCGCCCGGCGAAACTGCCGATCACTTGGTCGTCTGGCTGCCCGGCCGGCGGATTCTCTTCTGCGGCGACAACTGGTACCACGCGTTCCCGAACCTCTACGCGATACGCGGCACACCATACAGGGATTTCGCGGCATGGGCCGACAGCCTCGATCGGCTCGCCGCGCTCGATGCGGCGGTTCTTGCTCCCGGCCATACCAGGCCGGTCTTCGGCGAGACCGAAGTCCGGGACGCACTGACGACGACGCGCGACGCCATCCTGCACGTCATGAGAACGACTGCGGATGCCATGGACGCAGGCGTGCCGGTGGACGACATCGCGGCCGCGGCCGGACTTCCGGAAGACCTTGCTGACAGGCCCTGGCTCAAGGAATTCTACGGCAGGATCTCCTGGTCGGCCCGCGCCTTCGCCGCCGGCACGCTCGGCTGGTACGACGGCAATCCGACCCACCTCGGCACGCTGACCACCGGCGATCGCGCACGCCACATGGCGGCGCTGGCAGGCGGCGCGCATGCGCTCCTTGCTGCGGCGCGCGGGACGGACGACCTGCAGTGGCGGCTCGAGCTCTGCGACCACCTCATCGCGCTCGGGCAACCTGCGAAGGGCCTCAAGGCCGATGCACTCGCCGAGCTGGCGGAATCCGAAGTCAATGCGACAGCAAGGAACGCCTTTCTCTGGGAGGCGAAAAACCTCCGAAAGGATGCCGGGGGCGGCGCATGAGCGGGAAGGGCGGCAGCGAATCGGCGCCGTTGCCCGCCGAACGGCGGCTAGCCGACCTGCTTGCATTCCTGTTCGCGGCCACAATCCTCGTCTACGCGGCCTCCGGGCCGCTCGGAGAGTTCGTGCGGTGGCTTGTCGAGGCGACCACCGACGGATTCCACGAGATGTCCAGGCGCGATCAGCGGCTCCTGCTCAAGAACCACTGGCTCGGAGCGGCGTTCAAGGTCTTCGAGAGGGGCTTCCTGCTGCCGACAGGGCTCATACTGGGCCTGCCGATCCTGTTTTCCTTCGCGGTCTCGTTTCTCACCCTGCACAAGGCACCGCATCTCAGGTGGGCAAACCTGCTCCTTGCCGCGGTGTCGGTTGCGACGCTCGCGCTCTGGGTGGCCAACCCTGTTCGCAGTCGACGCAGGCGCGCTTCCTTCGGCGCGCGCGATCGACTTCGTGCTGTTCCCGGTGGCGACGGTGCTGACGCTCTATCTCACATGGCGCATGTTCGGCGGTTTCATTTGTCGCATTCTGCCTGTTCTGGATCGTGTACTTCTTCATTCGCGGATGGCTCCCGGACTGGATGGGAATTCTGGCCGGGTCGGATTCGACGCTGGCGCAGTCAATGCGGTCGATGGTGCTGAACTTCTGGTCTCAGACGGGCGGAATGTTCGGGCAGCCGCTGCAGGTCGTTTCGGGCAACGTGCTCGTGTTCATCGTCTTCGGCAGCGTGCTCATGGCCTCGGGAGCTGGAGAACTCCTGATGAAGGTCGCCAACCGCATCGCCGGCGGGCTGACCGGCGGCGCGGCGCATGCCTCGGTCGCGAGTTCGGCTCTATTCGGCACGCTGTCCGGCGCGGCCATATCCAACGTCGTGTCGACCGGTGTCATGACCATACCGGTCATCAAGCGCTCCGGTTTCAAGCCCGCCTTCGCGGGAGCCGTCGAGGCGGCCGCCTCGACCGGCGGCCAGGTCATGCCGCCGGTCATGGGTGTCGTGGCGTTCTTCGTGGCCGGTCAGATCGGGCTGGAGTACCGCTACATCGTCATCGCGGCGATCGTGCCCGCCGCGTTCTACTACCTCGGGACGTTTCTGACGGTCTATTTCGAGGCCCGGCGGCAGGGCGTCGGTCCGCTGCCGGCCGCCAGCCGGCCGAGGCTTACGCGCGGCGAACTGCGGCAGTGCCTCGTCTTCGTCCTCCCGCTCGGCACGCTTTCCTATTTCCTGTTCGCCCAGCCGTCGGTTCCCAAGGCGGGATTCTACGGCTTCATCGTCGCGCTCGCGAGCGCGCTGGTTCTGTTTCGCGGATTCCGGTCCTGGCGAAGGGTCTACGGGGCTTTCGTGCAGGCGGGCCGCATGTCGGCGTCGATCATCGTCATCGTGGCGGCGATCGGTCTCATCGTGGGTCTCATCCAGGTTTCGGGGTTCTCGGGCCGGCTGTCGCTCCTGCTCGCGCAGCTCGCCAACGGACCGTTGCTGACGACCCTGATCGTCGTCGCGCTCGGTTCCATCGTGCTCGGCATGGGCCTTCCGCCCGGCGCGACCTACTTCATCATCGTGATCGCGCTGTCATCCGGCATTGATGCCGTTGGCCTTGCGCCGTTGACGCTGCATCTCTTTGTCGTGTTCTTTGCGGTGATCTCGACGGTTACGCCGCCGGTGGCGCTTGCCGCCTTCGCCGCCGCGCCGATCGCCGGCGCCGACCCGATTCGCACCGGGTTCGAGGCGGCGCGGCTGTCTCTCGCCGGCTTCATCATCCCGTTCGTGTTCGTCTATCACCCGGCGGTGATTTACAAGCTCCAGGTCCTTTTCGGATGGTTCGGCGGAGAAGTGCCGGTTTCGAAGGCGATGATCGACATTGCGACGGTAAGCTGGTTTGATCTCGGTTGGATCGTGCTTGCCTTCGTCATGTCCATGTGGCTGCTGTCGTCGGCGCTCGCAGGCTTCGAGAGGAATCGGCTCCTGACCGGCGAACGCCTGCTCCGGCTGGTGGTCGGCATCACGGTGCTCATGCCGCAGATGAGCATCGCGGCGCCATCGCTGGCCGCGGGTGCGGCATTGATCATCGGGCACCGCCTGCTCAAGGGCGAGCCGTCCGGAGCCGACTTTCCGAAGACCTGAACTTGCCTGTTCGGTTGCTGCAAGGTGCGGCGCCGAGGCGGCCTGACTGGGGTTGCCGCGGTTGCAGTTTTGCAGGATTGGAATTGCGACAGCCCGACCGGATGCTGCGCCATCGTTGGCGTGAACATGAATCTGTTGTCTCCGCAAAGAGGTCATGACCAGTCTAGGTTCATTCATGTGGATGCCAATCGGGAGACCCGGCCAGGAGTTGGAGACGGTCCGCGAGGTGCGGCGTATCATTTCGGTGGGCTGACTCCGTCAATTCCCGGTGAGAATGGTATGTGCCAAGTGCTTGCATCTTCCGACTATTTGGCTGACCCGCCGACCGATGTCATCGGGGCCGGAGCCGGCGAGCCTGCTTTGGAGCGCGGCAAAGGCCGAGGCTGCCGGGGCCAATCGCCGAACATGCGCATCTTCTTGACAAGATGAATTGCCGGAGCCCGGTCTCAGCCGCCGGAGGAGGCACCGGGCAGCCAGAGCGCATCGAGCGGGAAGGTGATGCCATCGAAGGGCGGAAGGGAGACCGGCGCGTCTTCAGCCAGCGTCGCTAACAGCGTCCAGCGCTGTCGGCCGAACTCGAACGCTTGCAGCGTCCCCTGGCGTCGGGATCGACGAACCAGAGGTGGGAAACGCCCTCGCATGCGTAGATAGAGCGTTTTTCGTTCTGGTCGATGCGCCGGGCGTAGGGCGAGAGCACCTCGCAGACCCAGTCCGGAGGAACCGCAAAACTGGCGCTCTGGGGATACTCGGGCATGGTTCCGCGCCGCCAGCCTGCCACATCCGGCACCACGATGTCGTCGCCGAAATGCTACTCCGGCTCCAATATGATCCACCAGCCACTGGGATCTCCATCACCGTACCCGAACGGCGGGTTGATCTTCGCGCCGATTCCCGAACTCGCGAAGCCATGCAGCGATGCCGGTCTCGGATGGGTGTGCGGGTTCCAGCGAGCATCTCTGCCACCATGTAAGGCGGCGCGTCCAGCACGTCCTGGTAGGGAAGCCCTTCCGGGCTGAGGAGCAGGACAGACCCGCACTCGGGCCTCGGCTTCCATGGCGGCCATTGCAATGATCTCCACAATTCCCGAACAGAATTACCGTTCGGACTGTCTTTGTCACGATCTGCATCGAGACGCCGCGGCACGGGCGAACCACTATTGTCTCCAGGGTCAACCCGTGACCATGGCTGGCCATGCCCTGCAGGCAGTTCCTTTCCGGCTCCGTCAGCGGCTCCAAGCGTGAGCGGAAGAGACTCCGGTCGAGACGCTCCGTTACGAATTTCTGCACAGCGGGGATCGATTTCAACTTCCTGCGTTGACAGTATGGCTGGACTGGCCGGGGCCCCGTTGCCGACAGGCCGGGTTCATGCGCCTCGAAGTCTTTTTCGACCGGATGGAGCGCTCTTTCACGGGGTGACGCCCACCAGGTTGGCGCCCGGGACTGGAGACGGCTGTGCCGGGATCGCGGGGGTCCGGAAGGCAGACAGCGAGACTGTCTGCGGATCAATCCGAAGATACGACGGCGGCTTGAGCATGAGACCATTCCGTTGTACGCGCTTCACGGTCAATACGGTTTTCGGAGACAAGGACTTGACCGACCGGAAGACGAGAATCGTGAAAGCTCGGGTCAGGCGGCGAGTGCGAAATTCGGAATGATTGAAAACCGCTGGCGCAGTGACGCAAGCGGAATGGGAACAGCACGAGTCAAACGAAAAAACAGCCCAAGGAGGAAGGAATGAGAACAACACTTGTGTCGGCCGCGGCGGCCATGTGCGTCGCGGCGTCCGTCGCGGCTCAGGACGTGACCCTGAAGATGGCGACGATCGCGCCGAGTCTCGGCCAGGCGATCACCATGGCGACATTCGCCAACGTGGTGACGGACAATCTGGACGGCATCGAAATCGAAGTCTCGGGAGGCGGTGCGGCAACGCTGCACATGATGGAGGTCGGCCGCGGCAACCTCGACCTTTCGATGACGTCGCCGGTCGTCTACAATCTCATGTCCGCCGGCAAGGCCATGTACGCGAAGGAAGCCGACGCGCCGGACCCTTGCGCAAAACCTCCGCCTCCTGATGTGGTTCCCGTACGGACAATACCATTTCGCCGTCCGCGCGAACTCCGACATCATGACACTCGATGACATCGAGGGCGCATCGGTCTTCCTCGGTCCGCAGGGCGGCGGCGCGTACAACGGCGCGCCGCGGCTACATCGAGGCGACCACGGGTTTGGCGGTCGGCGAGGACTACGAAGCGATCAAGGCCAACTGGCAGACGGGGTTCCAGGCTTTTCTCGACGGCAAGGTCGATGTCTACGTGAACGGCTGCCTCGATCCCTGCGGCCAGTTCATCCAGTTCACGGAAACGGAACAACTCCGCTTCATCGGGCCGGAGGACGATTCCGGCGAGACTGTGGACAAGTGGCTCGGCAAGTTCCGGTATCGCGACATGATCGCCCCCGGCCAGTACGAAGGGCAGATGAATTCCGAGCCGGTCAAGGCGTGGAACACGGCGGTCGGCATTGCGGTCCGCGCCGACCTCGACGAGGAAATCGTCTACAAGGTCACCAAGGCGTTCTGGGACAATCTTGACCAGATCACGTCGGACGCGCCATGGGCAGCCGCACTCGACATAGAATATGCTGCCGAAAGGCGGGGCCTGGCCGAACTGCACCCGGGCGCCGCCCGCTACTACAAGAAAGCCGGTGTACTGAACTGATCTTGGTTCCGGCGCCGGCACTGGTTGCCGGCGCTGGATTCGAAGCGCGTCCGTCCCGGCAGCTCGATGCCGTCCGCCGATTCCTGAAACGAGCAGGTGGCGCGCAAAGACCTGGATTCACCATCGCCGGGCCATCTTGCGCGCTCGGGCTGCGCGCTCGCTGCGGAAATGACCGGTGTTGGACTTCGTAGTGGGGGCGGGGCTTTGAATTCATATTCCGATGAATTATACGTTCGGTCGATTAGCGAGACAGTCGGCACCTACTGAGCGTGAATTCGTCAACGACCTTAACGATGTTGCAACCTCCAACGGCATATTCTGCGGGCTACGCAACGGCTCGCCCAGAGGATCCGGACGCGGTCGACAACTTCATAAACCATACCGTCATCGGCGACCCCGAGCTGGACCCGGTGATGGAGGAGGTCTCGTCTCTCGCCCCGAACGAACTGCACCGTTTCATCAAGGCCGGTATCGAAGAGAGACGCGATGACCTGCGCGAAGCGCCCCAGGTGTTGCAGGACTTCTTCGGGAAACTCGAGGAACCTCCTTGGCTCGACTTCGAGGCACTCAAACCGGGGATCCGCATTTTCAACGCAAATGTCGACCTCATGCTCGCCGCTTTCGTGACAGGCGTGCTGGTGGAGGGCTTTTCGACGCTCATCGCGAAGTCCTTCGCCGCGACCCGCCGCGTGGCGTTGACGCCCCGGCGCCTTCGTCAGAACAATCGGCAACTGATGGAGATATTCTTTCCGAACGGCCTGCACAGGGACGGCGACGGATGGAAGCTGTCAGTTCGGGTGCGCTTCGTGCATGCCCGGATCAGGTACCTGCTGGCGCAATCGGACCAATGGGATCACGAAGCGTGGGGGACGCCGCTCAGCGCAGCAACCCTGGGTCTTGCCATCTCCATTTTCTCCAGGCGCCTGCTGGACTACGCGAAAATGCTCGGCGCGAGCTTCAGCCAGGAAGAGGAGGAAAGCATAATCGCGGTTTGGCGCTATACCGGATACTTGATGGGGATCCCGGAATCCATTCTCTACACCGACGGCGCGGATGCGAGGAAAGTCTACAAGATCGCTTTCATGTGCTCCCCGCCGCCGGACGCCGACTCCGTCGCCATGGCGAATGCGCTGATCAATGCCATCCCGGAGGTCGCGAACATTTCCGACCCGGCCGAGCAGAAAAACGTATTGATGCTTGCCTACCGGCTTTCGCGGGCCCTGATCGGTTCGGAACTCGCCGATCAGTACGAGTTTCCCAAGACGAACACATTCGGAACTCTATTCGCGTTCAGGATGCGGCAGCGAATTATGAGAATTCTGAAGGGTTCGAAGCTTGTCAGGGCGAACAATTTCACCCAGCTACTGGACATCTCGGTCTATGACTCCGAAGGCTTCAGCTACAGGATGCCCGATCACGTAAAGCACACGTCTTCGAGCCCTTGGTGAGCGGTGATCATGCTTCCGCACCGTCGTTCGCCGACCTTTGCGGCTGACGGCTGGCCGAGCGCGTTTTCCGGGAGCGAGGCGTTGACGGGGGACCTGCTTACGGGAAAGTCCGACTGACCAGAGGAGTTCGCAGGAGCGCCGAGCCCGCTGGCGCTGGGGTAGCCGGTGAAAGTCCGGCAGGAAGGAGAGGCCGGCCGCCACTTCCACCGCGAGCCGTGCGCGCGCACCCGCGAGGGTGTGCGTGAAGCGTCGGCAGCGGCGCGTGCGGCCGGGACGATCGGGCAGCGAAAATCCAGTCATCCGGAGTGCCGAGGTTTTCCGCGATGCCGAAGGCAGCACCTGCAGGACCGCCATGGCGAGGGACTGCCGGGCTCCGCGCTGTCGAGGAATCCAGGGACGCGCGCATGCCCCGCACCGGGACTCGGGAGGGCTTCAATTCGCCCCGGCAGTCGTGCCGGGGCCGCTGAAGAAAGGAGACGGTCCGAATCGACGGCGAACGGATTGAAGCGGCCGGATCCGGCCATAGTACTGGCGAAGTCGGCGAACAGGGGAACGACCGTTCCTGCGGAGCCGATGGAGGGAAGGGCCGGAACCAGGGGGAATCCGCGAGGCCAAGGCATGCACCGGACACAGGGCCGGGGAAGCATGCCGCAGGCGGCGGAGCGGATGCGGCAGGCAGCCGCGAGGAAACCGAAGGAGAAGCCAACTGCGCTTCTGCACCGCATCGCGAAGGACGCGCTCGAGGCAGCCTGCCTCAAGTTGAAGCAGGATGCGGCGGCAGGCGTGGACGGGGCGGCGTGGATGGAATGCGGGAACGGACTGGAAGGGCGCCTGCTCGACCTGCACGACCGCATCCGCAGAGGGGATTGCCGGGCGCTTCCGTCCCGGCGGGTAGAGATGCCGAAACCGGACGGGGGGACACGACTGCCCGGCATCGCGGCACTGGAGGACAAGATCGTCCGGACCGCGGCGGCGGAGACCATCCTTGTGCCGATATTCGAGCCGGAATTCCTCGGGTCGGCCACGGGTTCCGACCCGGTCGCGGAGCGCACGGCGCGCTCGACGCGCCGGCATGCGGGATCGAGCGGCGCAAGGCCGGCCGGATCGTCGCCGCGGACATGCGGGCCTTCCTGGAGTCATCTTCATGCTGCCCCATGGCTCACTCAAGCTGTTCGAACAGACCTGGCTGATCGTCTGCGACCTTGATGCGCAATGCCTTTTTCCTGCCCGCACGAATGTGCACCGCCTCCAGCGTCCCGCGCCTTGCACGCTGCATCACGGTCTGGCGGGATGCGCCGAGACGGCGCACGGCCTCGCGCATCGGCACGCAGTCCGGTGGCGCCTGCTCCATGAACCGGGGGCGGAAGGCCTCCGTGATGCGGATGCGCCATGGCGCGCCCGGCGTAGCCTGCTCGCCATCGATGAACCCGACATTGAGCCATCGATGAACTGTCGAGGTTGCGACGCCAAGGATCCCGGCAGCCCGCTTGACGGTGACCGGTTCGGCGTCGGCGGCCCGTGCTGCCGGGTCGAAGCGCTGGATGTTCCAGCGGTTCCGGAGACTCCGGACACGGGTCCTGTCGAAGCGAAGTCTGCAGGCCGTGGTCCTGCCCTGGCGATTGAGGATGCCGGCAGTGACGTCATCGGGACGGAATTGCGCGAGGCGGCGGACCAGGTTGATCGTGTCGTCATCCGTGCGGATCGTCGCCTGCCGCTTGCGGGGCCGCTCGACCTCGGCTTCGGCGATCAGGCCCCGCGCCGGCGCAGCGCCGGGCGAGCCCGGCATTCTCCGCGAGGCGCGGTAACGACGACTTCTTCCAGCACCGTGCGCAACAGCTCCTTCCTGTCCCTTGCGGCGGTGCCCGGGGCATTCCAGGCGCGTTGCGGATCGTTTCCCAAGGCCGGGATCGCGGTGCGCTCCGCGTCGGCGGGCCGGCGCGGCCGATTCCGTGCCCGACGCTCGAGTTCCCCCTGTGCGTCTTCGAGCGCGACCAGGCTGCGTTCCCGTTCCGCCTCAAGACCGCGCCCGACAAGGCGGTTCTCCGGCTCGACGGCCCGATGGCGGCGCTCCGCGCGCTCGGAATCGCAGCGTGCACGCTCGACAGCCAGCCGCCACTGTTCAAGGCCCTGCTCGCAGCCGGTCTCGATCCGTTCGGCAGCCAGGAGCGCCGCTTCAAGGCTTGCCGGACGGATCGCCTCCGGCACCGCCGCGGCGACAGTCTGGTCGATCTGCGCCGCGCCGATTGTCAGGCAGGATCCGTGCCGCCCTTCGACCAGTGCCCTGCCCTGGCAATGACAGCCGGGCGAAGAGGTCCGGCCACGGTAGCGGGTCCTCAGCCTGCGGCCGCACCGGCCGCGGGCGGCGATGCCCTGCAGCAGCCCGGTGCCCTCGCGAACAGCCCCGCCGCCGCCGTGCGGTCGCGGCCTCGTGTTGCCGGCAATGCGTTCGAGCATCGCCTCGCGGGTCTGCCGGCCGATGCAGCCGGGGTGATGGTCGTGGATCAGGACGCTCCATTCCGACCTGGGCAGCTTGCGGCTGCGGTTCCGCACCGCACCGGTGGCATCGACACGGCGTTCGCGCCGTGTCTTCCCGTACACGCAGGCGCCGGCATGGACCGGATTGGCCAGCACCTGGCGGATCGTGGAGCACGACGGCGGGATCCAGACGACGTCGGCTCCAAGGTGTCGGCGAACCGGAAAGTCCAGACCCTCGGACATGAACCGGGACCGGACGCGGCGCACCGGTCCGAACCCGGCAAGGCGTTCAAAGACGGAGCGCATCGCCGCCTGCACCGCCTCGTCGGGATCGATCCGGATGTCGGCATTGACGTCGCCCCGGACGAATCCGACCGGCTGTCCCCGGCAGGGTTCGCCGCGTGCCGCCTTGTTGCGGATCCCGCCGTCGAGGCGGGCCCGCAGGAAGCGAAGCTCCGCCTCCGGGAATGTAACTTCAGTCCCGGCAACAGCCTGTCATTGAACAGTTTGGGGTGGTAGATGCCGTCGGCATCGCCGATCAGCGTATCAGTGTATCCACACAGATCGAGCAATTTGCATCAGTCGGCATTGTTTCTGGCGAGCCTTGAGACTTCGAGGCCGAGGAGGATGCCGACGCCGCCGAGAGCGACCTCGGCCGTCATGTGGGCGAATCCGCTACGCCCGTCGGCGAAAGCACCGGACAAGCCGAGATCGTCGTCGATGACCGTGATCTGATCGGGGTGCCACCCGAGATCACGGGCGCGCTCGGCAAGGGCATATTGACGGTGGGTTGATTCGCGGTGGTTTTCGACTTGAGTGGGTGTCGATTGGCGAATGTAGACCATGGCGCGGCGCTGGAGATGAAAAACCGTGATTTTGCTGTCAGTCATTGCTCTTGCTCCCGGTCTCCGGGTGAATGGGCGCGGCCTGCATGATCAGTTTTGCCAGCTGTGCGATCACCGTGCGGCGTGTTTCCTCGTCGAGGTGTTCCCACAACTGGTCGTACGGTTTCGGGATCTCCGGATAGTCCAGGTGCAGTTGCATGATGCTCCTCCGTTTCAGAACGTCGAAGCAGAGCATCCGCCACGAATCGCATGCGCAACAGGTCGTGCGGCTCGGCCACCAGTTCACGATTGGCGGTCGGGACGAACTCGTCCGTTGCCGCGTCCGTCCACTCGAGGGGAACAATGCGACGGCTGCCGTCGGGAAACAGCAACAGGAGCCGAAGGCGCCCCTGGCGATAGAGCTGCTTCAGAACCGGAACGGCCTCCCCTTCGAGGACATGCGCCTTGCGGGTGATCCTGACCGTCGCAGGAAGTTCGCGGAGGTGGGTAGTGTGTCGTACGGTCTTTCGACCGGCTGGACCGAAGCCGGCTTCTGCAGTTCGCGGGCGCCGGATCGGGGATCGGCGGGTCGTCCGGCCGGTCTCCAGGCGGCTTGGCGCCGGCGTCATGGAAGAGGGCGAATGGCGGGACACCCTGCGGGGCTTTCCCCAAGGCTCGAGCGTCTCGCCGGTTCCGGCGAACATCCATCTGCATTTCGTCCTCGATCTCCGGTTCCGGAGGAAATGGCGCTCCCGGATCGCCCGCGGCGATACGACCGTCGTGCGCCAATCCGGCGATTTCGCGGTCGGGCGCCTGCGCAAGCGGGACGCGGAACGGTTCCTGTGCGACCTGAAGGACAGGCTGGCCGCATTCCCGCTCGACTTGCATCCGGAGAAGACCCGCCTCGTCGGGTTCGGCAGGTTCGCGATGGCGAACCGCCGGGCACGGGGAGAGCGGCGTCCCGAGACATTCGACTTCCCCGGGGTCGCGCACCATTGCCGGACCGCGCGGAAGGGACGTTTCGGACCGGGGCGCAAGCCGGTCGGGAAGCGCGCTGCCCGGACCCTGAAGCGCATCGAGGCCGAACTGCGTCGGCGGATGCACGACAATGTCTACGAGGTTGCCACATGGCTTGGCCGGGTTGTGGGCGGATGGCTGCGCTGCTGCGCGGTCCCGACCGGCTTCCGGTCCCTCAAGACGTTCGTGCACCGTCTCAAGCGGCTATGGCTGCGCGTCCTGCGACGCCGTTCGCGGAAGGACCGCTTCGACGGGGACAAGGTCGACCTGCCGGCTAGGGTCTTCCGGCCACCGTTGCGGGTCCTGCATCCGTGGCCGAACACGCGCTTCGCCGTCAACCGCCCGGGGCAGGAGCCTCGTGCCTTGACGGGCATGCGGGGATCTGTGCGGGGGGCGTCGGGCAGCCGATGTCCCTGCCGCAACCATGAATGCCCGGACGTTGCCGGCCGCTCGCAGAATGGCATGGCGATGCTGAGCATTTCCGCGTGACGACAGCGACATTTCGCGCAACATGAAGTGGCCGCCAAGGAAACTTCGATGGGTGTAGCACGCATGGCTGCCGGACTGCTCGAGCGTTACACGGACTTCGTCCTGCGATTTCGATTGCTGGTAATCGTTTTTGCAACCCTGCTCATGATCGTTCTCGCAGCCAGCGACAGGACGATTAAGGTCGAAATGTAGGGACCCGGCGCTTCGGCGCTACTGCAAGAGATCGGTCCTGCTCCGTTTGCATTTTGCGGAACTTCATTCAGGTTTCAGACAGGAATTTTTCGTGTTTCAAGGGGCTTGCGGCCGATTCCGGCGGATCCAGCCTGCCACTTGCATGGCAACATCCGTGCCTCGGCGGCAATCCTGTCCGTGCTGCGCGCCCAGTCCATCCCGTCGTCGCGCGCGGCGACGTCGAAGTGCTTCTCCACCCTCCGCCGGTTCGCCTTCCGCCCCAGGGCCTTCACGGTCCGGTCGCGGTTCGCCGGCCCCGGTCTGCCGCGCGCGGCGGTCGCGATGCCGGCGACGGGGGCGAGCCCGAGCAGGGTTCCGAGACTGCTGGTCGCGGTCTCCGGGTCCAGCACCCGGGCGGTCGCCAGCTTCGATGCGGGGTCGACTATGCGGGCGACGAACGTAGCCACGGCGAGGTCGTGCATGCGGTCCGCCTTCCGGCCGAGGACGGACGCGGACCATGCCGAGCGAGCGGAGCGTTCCCAAGACGGCCACCGCGTGGCCGTGGGGGCACGAACGGCAGATGGCGACGGCCGCGTCGAGCGACGGGAACGTCACGCCGCCGCTGAGGGCGGGCGGCATCTTCGAGAGGTTGGCGACGGTCCTCCTCCGGATGCGCTTCCCCTCGCGCCACGCCTCGCGCAGGAGGATGGCGGGCGGCGAGGACCGGTTGGGAATGACGTCGACGCTGAGGGCCACGGGTTTCATCCTTGCATGGCAACACGTTCGAGGTTGGGACATGCGAATTTCATGGCGTTTCAATACCAGACATGGACAGTTATACCAAAACCGGGAAATAATCACACACCCAGCGAAGCGTTCTGGACGGGTTGAGCCGTCGGTGTGGTGACCAATTTTGCCCAGCTTCGCTTGCCGAGCGAAGCGATCCGGCCTGGCGTGCGGGCGAAGTCATTCCAGACCTCCTCGACCCTGTCTTTCACGACCTCGGCTGTGGCGAAGACCTGGTTGGCAAAATTGCCCTGCTTGAGGAACTGGAACACGGTCTCGACCGGGTTCAGTTCCGGACTGTACGGCGGCAGACGCAACAGCGACACGTTGTCCGGTATCTCCAGGCTCTTCGAACGATGCCATCCGGCGCCGTCGAGAACCACCAGCGCGTGGCGGCCCTGAGGCACGGCGGCGGCGATGTCGACAAGATGGCGGTTCATCTCATCGGTGTTCGCCTTGTCGCAAACATGGCCGGCCGACATGCCGCTTTCCGGGCAGATCGCGCTGAACAGGTAGCAATACCCGTAGCGATGGTCCCTCGGCACCCGGGGACGGCTTCCCCGGCGCGCCCACACCCGGGTCAGCATCCCCTTTTGGCCGAGGCGCGCTTCGTCCTGGAACCACACGTCCACGCTGGCCGGGTCCGTGCCCTCCGGCAGCGATGCGGTCGCAACGGCACTGAAACCGCTGCGGAATTCCTCCTGAGCATCCGGATCGGCCTTGGGATGAAGCGGCCGCGGCGAAAGACGACGGAAACCCAGCGCCCGCATCAGGCAGCGAACCGCCTCCCGGGACATCACGATGTCGAAGAAGTGCCTGATCCTGTTCCTGACCAACCCGACCGTCCATGCCGGAACGCCGTCCTGCGGGCCGTTCTCGAGCCAGCGCCCGACCTCGGCGCGCTGGACCTCGCTCAGCATCGACGGGCGCCCGCGGCCCGGCCTGCTCTTCAGGCCGGCCGGCCCCTCGGCATTGTACCGGTTGATCCAGTCGCACAGCGTCTGCCTGTCGACCTTCGCACGCCGCGCAATCTCCCCGCGGCCCCCCGCGCCTTCCATCACCCGCGCAATCGCCTCCAGGCGTCGCGCCTCCGCCCGGCTCTTGCACTTTCGGGCCAATGCCCTAATCTCTTCCGCCGTGTGGTCGGTGTTCGTGATCTCGATGCCAGCCGGCATGGCTTCCTCCTGTGAATGTTTGCACGACAACCACAAGATACAGGAAGCTGGCACCGGCCGCACCCCGCATGATGTTCTTGTTTTGTTCATGAGTCATTAATTTCCGGTTTTGGTATTACATGGCAACATGCATCCCGCCCTGATTTCCGCGTCCGTGCGGGAAGGCCCGGCCTTTTCAAGGGCTTGCGCAACGCCGTCGGGAAGATTTCAGCTGGAAGCTCCGATTAAGCGGTGTGCTCGATGTCGCGGTCCTTTGGGGATTTGCGATCTACTTGCCTTTGGGTGGCGGAGCGAATGTCTCCGCTATCTGCTCGGCTGCAGCAATTCCGCTCTGCAAGGCCCCGTTCACGCCCATAATGTTCATGTAGTCGCCTGCCAGCGCCAGCCCGGCGACCCCGGGGAACCCTTGCATTCGCAGATTATGGAGTTCCGTCATCACGCCGCCCGGTGCGAGAAACACGGCTTCCTTCCAGCGGTGCACGCGGGTGAAGTGCGGCTCTTCGGGCATCTCTGGAGCGTACCTGCGAATCTCATCAATGAACCTTCGCTTGATCTCCGCATCGGGCAACGCGAACAGTTCTTCGGTATGCTCTTCGGCTGCATACGCGTGGATTAGACCCTTGCCCGGAGGAGCGCTCAGGGGCGATGCAACCGTGGCATCGAAGAACGCTGACATGAAGGAATCAGTTCGCGGAATGATGGTAAAAACATAGGTGGGCTCCGGCAGCGGGTGCCCCGTCACACCGAAAGCGGCGTGGCAACAGCTGGAGTAGGTCACTTTCTCCAAGGCTTTCCTAATGCCTTCAGGCAAATTGGGCGCGATCCGCAGCGCGGCAGAGGCGGTCGTGGCGCAAATCACAGCGTCCGACTCGAAGAATTCGTCCTTGGTTTCAACTCCCTTTGTCACCCCGTCTTCAATCACAATCCGCTCAACCGGCGTGGCGAGCCGCGTGTCGCTCTTGCACGCGTCCGCGAGAGCGATCGAGAAGTCGGCGACGCACCTGTCAGGGTTCCTCGTCGCCCGATCGGGATAGCCAAAAACGAAATCCCAGAGAATCATGATGCCCTGGAGCGCGCCCATACGTTCTGGTTTGGCCAGTGTCCCCACATTGAAGAAGAATTCGAGAAAGGCGCCGTCAGCGAACTCATCGCCAACGTTTCGCCGGACGAATTCGGCGATATTCTCCCCTGTGTCCAAATCTAGGAGCCGCGTGTGGTCCTTCTGATTAAGGTCGGCGCGGCGGCGGCCAAGCACTCTGGCAAACCTGCCAGCCTGCACGAGTTCCTTGAAGGAAAACAGGTCGAAGGACAAAAGTGCTTGCAGGTTCACCAGTGCAAGCTTTCGTTCCATATTCATGCGGCGAGCCTTGCCCCGGACGTAGAGCGTTCCAATGTGATCCCTGGGAGAATTGTCGAAAGACACGCCCAGTTCCTTGCTAAACCGTTTAACGGCGTCCTGGGTCTCGTGAAATATGCAAGCTCCTGAATCGACGTAGAATCCATCGACAACTTCGCCGGCCATGCGGCCACCCGCACGATCCGATGCCTCAAACAGGGTGACGTCAAACCCTCGCCTGCGAAGGGTGTATGCCGATGCCAAGCCTGCCGATCCACCACCAACCACTGTGACTTTAGTCGCTGCGTTCGATTGGTGCGGCAGTTCGGCGGATCCCGTTAGCGGATCGATTTCAGCCATCAATTGAGTGTGCCCCTTTTGTCAACAGCGTTTTGCAGAACGCCGAACCAGGCACCGTTCCACTCTTGCCTGTTCAACAGCCAAAGTAACGACAAGAAGTTCCAGGTTCCGTGCCCGCAAAACCACCACTGTCTTCAAAGAGAAAACATGACATGGATGGTTCGCTGCGGTCAAGGCCATCGGCGTCGCGGGCAGCAATTCCCGGTAGCCTGGCCATCGGCCCGTCCGACGGCCGTTCCGGGCGACGACATGTACCGACCGCGTCGGGCGCGCAAGACTGAAGGCTGGGCGGCTGCCCGAGGTTTCGGAGTTTCGGCGAAGGGCGGGATCGGGATCGGTCGAGCGAGGCCGGCGCGGCTGCGGCCAGCGCAGTCCTCCTTGCCGAGCTCCCCCGCGATCGCGCGGAAGTGGGTCCTCCAGTCCGGGAACGCGAATGTCCCGACCAGCTCCCGCATCCGGTTCCAGAGGCAGGGATGCGCTTCTGGTGCTTGCGTGCCTTCCCGAACACTGGGCAGCAGTGCTGCTGCACCTGGTCGATCAGGAAGGCGAGCATGGCGAGCGTCGCGAAGACGTCCGACAGGTGGTTCCTGCCGCGCCCGAATTCAGTGTTTGAAAGGTTTCGTTCTCGATGGCCCATCTGCGGCGGGCGCACCGCATGACGGACATCACCGTGTCCCGGTCGAGCGGGAGGTCGGCGGCCCGCGAGAACTTCTGCGTCTTCCCGTTCGTGCCGGTCTCCTCGCATTCGACATGTTGATCTTCAGGTCGAAGTTCGCGTCGTTGAGCGGCAGGCCGCAGTCCCGCTCGAAGCGGTGCACGATGCCGGTCCTCCTGTCGCGCCTCTCCCATGCCTGTTTCGTGTCGCCGGCCTCGAACCGGCCGGACGGCAGCTCGCGGTCCCCCGGCTGCGCCCAGGGGATGAAGCGGAAGTCCCTCTACTTCAGGAGCTTGACGTGCGGGCCGTTGGACGCCAGCCCGTCCTCGACGACGGCCGCCTTCATGTGCGGATGCCCCCGGCGGAGGTCCTCGATCAGCCGCTTCGACGCGTTCCTCTCGCAGTCGTTCCTCGCCGTTCCGTCCTCGTTCCGGATCGGCGCCGGCGCCGGCGGGAACACCTCCCTGAGGTCGGGGTGGACGATCGCCGCGCCGAGTACTTTGTGGTGGCAGGTCTTCGACCCGTCGCGGCGGTTCCTCGCGCAGCAGCGCCTGTAGCCGGCCTTGTGCGGGGAATGGCGGCCGGTCCCGTCCACCAAGACCGGGAGATGCCCGCCGAGCACCGTCCAGCCCTCGAGAACCTTCCCGCGCTGAAGGGCGGCATGGACCTGCCTGAAGCAGCGGCGCAGGCTGCGGGGCTCGATCTCGTCGAGCCGCTCGCGCATCCGGGTGTCTGATGGCGCCCGCGCCACGCCGAACAGCGAGCGCAGGTTCCTGGTCTTGACCGGGTCCTCGCCGCCGCGCACCTGAGTGTCGAACTGCGGCAGGGACGGGATCTTGAGCGAGAACGCCGAGAGCCCCGACATCAGGCAGTCGGAGAGGCTGAAGTCGCGCGCGGCGGTCGGGTCGGGGATGCGGTCGAAGCATGCGCGCACCGCGGCGAGCATTCCGGGCATCGAAAGATGCCTGCGGAAGGAGTTTCCGGACATTTTTCTGCCCGGCCTTGCCTGTCTTGCCGCAGGAAAGCCGATCCGGCGCTAAAGGCCTGCGAAGGAAAAATTGCGGCGAGCGGCGACCGCGCAACCAGCTGATAATAAACGAAAAGAAAATCAAGCGGGAATTGCTCTTATGACCCCCACTTGTCAAGACTGCCACTTTTCTTTTCCCAGCAGCTTTTTCACATGTGGGGCATTGATCGTGTTTCCTTTCTGCAAGGACGGCTCCAGAGCCGAATCCAGGGATGTTCCGGGCAGAACGTCGCGGGTGCATCAGCGCACGGTCAACGTGCAAGCCCGGCGCCTGTCCGGTTCGGCTGACCGGCTCGCGCCGGCCTCGCGGCCACAATGCCTCATTCAGGTCGATGCGACGTTCCGGGAGGCGGGACCCATCTGGGAAAACGGTGCCGCCGTCTGCGGCGAACCATGCAATTCCACGGCCGCACGCCTTGCCCGGCGTCCCCGGCAGGCCCCGTCGGGCCGCCCGGGTGTTCGAATGTCTCCTGTCCTCCCCCGGCTCATGCCTTCGAGAACACGGCGCCCTCGGGCACCAGGTGCTTGCGCAGCATCGAATTGCCGGCCTTGCCGGTCCCCTGGCCGCGGTCGGCGCCGCCGCTCGCCCGGGGCGCCGGAACAAGGCCCGCCAGGCCCGCCGGCTCCCTGCGGTTGCGGAACTCCCGGCAGAAGAGCTCGGTGGCCGGGAGCAGCGCGTCGTTGACGCCGATCCCGCGCAGCGTGGCCGGCACCGCCGCGTAGCGGGCATGCCGTGCCGCACCCGAAGGTTCATCCGAATCCGAAGCGACCTCGCCCGCCCCGGGATCCTGCGTCGTCGCGGCCGCCGCGCCGCCGGCATCGAGGGCGGCCTTCGACGCCGCCAGCCGCGCCGCCTTCTCCGACTCGACCTCCTTCAGTTCGCCGCGGACCAGGCCCGGCCGGTCGAGAAGGCCCGGGATCCCGGCGCGAATCCCCGGCGCCAGAAGCGTGCCGCAGCCGGTCTCCAGAGCGTCCAGGCGCTCCCTGAACCCCGGCTTCCCCGGCGCCTCGCCCGAAGTCCCGTGCAGCCGGAGCAGCCCGCCGACCGTGTTCGCGATCCGCGTCCGGTCGGCCGCCAGGCGCTCCCGACGGCGCAGCCGCCGCTTCGCATCCTCCTCCCCGCCGCTCGGAACCCGCACCGGCGACAGCGCATCCCGGTCGCCGCCGTCCCGCGCCTTGAGCGCCCGGACCATCTTCCGGGCGTCGATCCGGTCGGTCTTCGCCTTCCTCTTCCGCCGCACGACCTCCAGGCTCGCCGGATCGCAGACGACCGCCTCCAGGTCCTCGCCCACGGGGCGACGGGCCAGCCGGAACCCCTCGCAACCGGCCTCATAAGTCAGCGCCACGCGCACCGACCCGGACGCCGAGGCCCGGAAGCGCGCCTGTCCGATCTTCCCCGGGAGACCGGTCACGTCCTGCGGCGGCAGCTTGTGCAGGCTGGTCCTCGACGCGTCCCCGGGATCGCCCAGCCCCAGGATCCATCTCCTGTTGCCGGCTTCCAGCGCCGCATGAATCGTGGCAGTCTCCCCTTCAGAGCGGGCGATCGTGTTCTTCACGGAACGTGTCATCGGTTGCTCCTCTTTTTCCGGGGCAGGGAGCTCCGCATCCCGAGCTTGGCTCCCTGCCTCCCAAACGACAGTCTCGATCAAGTCGAAGATCCCGACCCGCCGCAACCAGGGTCATGGTATCTGAATCGCGGGGTGCACCCCAAGTTTTGGTGTTGCGCTTTCGCTTTCTGCATTGCCTACCAATGGAGGAAGTCGGCTCAGCGGTTGTTTTCGAAGCAGCCGTTCAGCGCTAGGAGGGTGTTCGCCACCTTGGTTGACCAGCGGATTCCGGTCTTCCCTGCAGCGTTCGCAGACCGGTTTCTTACATGCCCCTCCAACGACGTCGCTGCCAACGTGCATGTCGAGTTAAATACGGCACTTCATGCGGTCGACGTTCGCCTGCATGCAATTCACGCACCGCGCCACCGCCATGCTCTGGGCCACGTGCAGTCTCGGCGAGGCAATGACCTCCATCACTCCGTTGGCCTTCAGCCTGTACTTGTCCGCCTAGACGCGCCGCTTGGGCTCGAACGGTTCTGGCAAGATCGCCTTCAAGGCGTCGGGCAGGCCGTTCCGGACGGTTTGCCGCTACAGGCACCGGCTGAATTCAGCATCGGCGCTGCAGGCGGAGCCGGCGGCCCTTGTCCCTTCGTGAACGGGTTTGGGGAACTTCGGCGAGCGTTGCCGGAGCCGCTGCAACTTGGCTTTCCTCCTTGGGCGTGTGCTGCCGTCTTGTAAAATTCTTTGGGGTCTTCCTATCGCTGACGGTCGACGTGCCCACGAGAAACGGAAGCCAGATCCTAGGATCCGCTCCTTCTGTGATGGTCCTGCTGCGCGAGTGGCAAGTCAGCTCCCGCTCTGACAACAGCGAGGGATGCTTCGCGCGCCGTCATGCCTTGGAGGCATTCCGGTGGCTGATCCGCCGCCTGGATCTTCGTGTGAATTTTCCGTGTTTGAAAATGGTGGAGGAGGAGTCGCATCGCCGTTGGAAAGAGTCACGTTTCTCAATATCGAGACCAAGGCTCTGGTGGCGTTGACGGTTAAGAGCGGCGCAGTGGAGCAGGTGGAACCAGACGGTTTCCGGAATGCGTCAAGTCACGCCGACGGTGCTGGCGATTCATGGCCTTCGACGGATTCCGGCTTCTTCCTATCAAGCGTGAGCAAAAGGGCTGGAAGAAGCAGGAAGTCCGTGAGCAGGGCAAACAGGATTGTTATGGTGACCATGATGCCCAGCGTCCAGCTGGCCTCAAACCCGGACGTCGCGAATGATAGGAAGCCCACCGAAAGGACGGCGGTCGTGGTCCATAGCGCCTTGCCGACGGTGCGGAAGGTGGCGCGCACGGCTTCGGCGCTCGTCCGCCCATGTTGCCGCTCCCGCCGATACTTGGTCAGGAAATGGATCGTGTCGTCCACGACGATTCCAAAGGCGATTGCGGTCACGATCGAACCAGCCATTCCCACTTGGCCCACCAGATAGCCCCAGAGGCCAAATGTCATGATCGCGGGAATGAAGTTTGGTATTAGGCTGATGAGGCCCAACCGAACGCTCCTGAAGATCAAGATCAGGAGCAACGAGATGAGACCCATTGCGATGATCGTAGCACTCAACATGTTATGGACGTTGCGCTGGAACATGTGCAAAAAGACGATGCTGAAACCGCTCGCCTCGGTGGCGAGGCTGGGAGCATTGGCCTGCAGCCAGTCTTGCGCGCGCACCTCGAGTTCGCGCAAGTCCCGCGAGGATACGCCTCGAACCGTGACCGTGAGACGCGTCGCGGATTTCCCGATGTCAATGCGATCGTTAAGGTCTGCTCCGAATGGAAGCGACAACTCGTACAACAAGAGGTACTGGGCTGCAAGGTTGGAGTCGTCCGGCAGACGGTAGAACGCCGGATCGTCGCCGTTCATATTCTTGTTGAGGCGCCGCATGACGTCTGAG
>CAXXWA010000033.1:0-63087 GCA_963662815.2 uncultured Amylibacter sp. | reverse complement strand
GGCCTCCGGTTTCATGCACGTCCGAGGCGATCGAGGACGATCCCGGCGATCATCATGCTGACCCGCCTGTTGCTGTCCCGCGTGACGCCCGCGACATGCGGCGTCAGAATCAGGTTCGGAAGTCCGTCGAACAGCGCCGCAGCCCTTTTGCTCAGGGGCTCCGTTTCGAACACGTCCAGCGCGGCGCCGCCCAGGCGACCGGACCTTAGAGCCGACGCAAGCGCCCCCTCGTCGACGATGCCGCCGCGCGCGGCGTTGACGATGACCGCGCCCGGCTTCATCCGCGCAAGCGCCGCTTCCCCGATCAGGTGCCGCGTTTCCGCCGTCAGTGGCACGTGAAGGCTGACCACATCCGCCGCGGCAAGGACGCCGTCGAGATCCGTTCGGCGGACTCCGTCCCAGGCCGGGTCGCCGGACGGCAGGAAGGGATCGCAGGCGACGACCGACATGCCCAGCCCGCGCGCCAGCACGGCGGTCATCCGCGCGGTCGCGCCGAATCCGACGAGGCCGAAAACGCCCCCGGCCGCCTCGCGACCGGTGCAAGCCGTCCTCGGCCACACCGCCCTCCCTCATGGCGCGGCCGGACAGGAAGGCGCCGCGGCGCAGCATGAGCGCGCATGTCACGACATATTCTGCGACCGAAAGCGCGTTGGCGCCGGTCGCCGGTGCGACCTCGACGCCGCGGTCCCGGCAGGCGTCGAGATCGATGTTGTCAAGTCCGACGCCGAGCCTGGCGACAAGTTGCAACTCGGCGGAGTCCTCCAGGAGTGCGCGGTGGACCACGGTCCGGTTGCGGACGACAAGCGCCCGCACTCCGGGCATCCGCGCCGGGATCAGCGCCTGGTTGCCTGCCAGTTCCGGCGCATAGGTCGTCGGATGAGCCGCCGACATCATTGCAACGGCGTCCTCGTCCATGAATTCGGTAACGAGGATCATCCCGGGCGCGCCTCCCTCGCAGCCGCCCCGCGGATGAATTCCCCCGGCGTCAGGATGCTCCGGGAGCAGGTCCGGAAACCGCCGACAGCGCATGTCCACGCACCCGGTCTCGACAATTCCATCGCTGATCGCCGCGCTAGAGTTCCAGGAGAGGCAGGCCGAACGCGCCTGCCGCGCCGCGAAGGGTTTCCCGGTGATCGCCGTAGGCCAAGGCGATGTGATGTTCGAGACCGCTGGCAATAACGTCATCGAGTACGGCCCCGGCATCCCGGGAAAATCGCATCACGCCTGCGGTGCCGGCGAATGCCAGCGGGCGGTCAAGAATGTCGCCGCATCCCATGAACATCTGGTGCCGGCCTCGGGCCTGGCTCATGCGCAGCCACGTCGCCGGCCCCGGCTTCAGCGGAAACTGGAACAGGAGCGGCTGCCGGCGGTTGCTGTGAACGGCGGCCCCGGCAGGGGAGGCCGGATTGCGCATCGACAACGGAGCCTGTCCGCAGTGCCAGACGACGCCGGAATCGTCACAGACATCGATGTCGGACCAGATCGGCGAGGAAGACCGGCGCCCCCGCGGCTTCCTGCAGGACGAGTTGCGTCAGCGCGCCGAAGACATCCGCCTCGCATGCGCAGGGGAATGCCGGCGTCTCCCATCATTGCCGCGGGACCGCACGCCGCGCCGCCGTACTCCGTAAACGTTTCCGGCCAGCACCGTATCGCGAATGCGTCGTACCCGCCGGCGGACTTCAGCTTGTCCAGCCCGGACTTGAGCGCAAGCGAGCGGTCGAGTTCGTCCGGGTCCACCCGGTCGAGGCCTTCCAGCCAGCCAGCCGCGTCCGAGCGAAGCGCCTCCGTCTCCTCTACCGGCACCGCACGCGCCGCGGCGAAAAGGTCGTCGATTGCGAGCTCGTCCACCTCGACGCCTGCGATGGACCTGAGGTCGCCAGGGTCGTAGGAACCAGGTCGAAAACCCCGCCGGGTGCTCCCCGACCCGCGCGATCCTTCGGCCCCTGACCGCGTCCGCGACCCGGTTGCCAGCCGAATTCGGCGCTGGAACATGCGTCGCCTTCAGTCCGCGCGCGCACTGGCCGCCGGCGAGCACGTCGCCGACGCGGGAGGCAGCCTCGCTGTCCGGGTCGGCGTAGAGCCAGGAAAACGCGCGGCCTTCGCAGCCGAGGGAATGGCTCGCAAGGTTGAGGCCGCAAAGCGCGTTGAGGCGCAGCCGTTCACCGGTGCGCGGTTCCGGCACGGCCCAGATTGAGAGCGGCTGCGGCAGCGCCCGGGCGGCGGCAACCGTCATGGCGGCGTCCGTGAAAGTCAGCTGGAGAATCAGGAGCCGTTCGATTCGCTCGCGGGCCAGTGCCTCGATCGCATCGCGCATCGCGCACTCATCGAGGAGAAGCTTGCGCGGGCCCGATATGCAGTGACCCGTCGCATCGAGCCGGTTCATCGCCGCGGCCAGCTTCTCTTCGGCGTAAGAAACGTCGAAGGTTGAACGCCCGAGGGGAAGGACGCCAAGCTTCATGGCGATGCCCAAACGACTGTCGAGACGCCGTTCAACGCCTGCGGTTGCCGGAGCAGTTCGCGGGCTGCCTGCTCCCGTGGCGCCGGCGTGACCGGGCGCGGCATGCCGGCAGCATGCAGAGGCCTCCTGCACGGCAAGCGGCTCACGTTAGGATCTCCTTCAGGAAGCGCGCGACTTCGGCGCGCCTTGGCGTTCCGCTTCTGCCACCGAACCGGGTGCACTTGATCGCAGCGACTGCGGAGGCGAATTCGATTGCGTCGCGGTCGCCCATTCCCTCGGCGAGAGCGAGCGTGAACGCGCCGTGCCAGACGTCCCCCGCGCCGAGCGTGTCGACCGTCTCTACCGCGTATGCCGGAACGTGCTCGACGCCCGCCGGGCCGGTGAACCAGACGCCCCTCTCCCCGTCGGTCACGCACGCCCACGCATCGAGCCGGACGGCAGCGTCCGCAAGTGCCGCGGCCGTGTCGTCGCCGGGCGAGAGAACCCGGAGTCCGTCGCGGGAAAACGCGACATGGCTTGCGCCCTTCAGGATCCCGATGTCCGAGGGCGGTTCGGCGTCCACGACTCCGGGGACGCCAAGTTCGCGCGCGCGCGCCAGCCCCGCAACGGCGCCTTCGCGCCAGCGGTTGTCGACAAGAACCGCGTCGACATCGCGAACGCCGGCAACTCCTTCGGTATCCGCACCCAGGTTCTCGCCGAGGAAGTTCACGATCTGGCGCTCGCCGCGCTCGTCGATGCTGACAGAGCTGAATGATGATCGTCCATCTTCGATCCGCTGAACGCAGTCCGTGTCAACGCCTTCGCGCGCAAGGTCCGCAAGGATGATGTCCCCCGTGAGATCGGTTCCAAGCCGAGCCGCGAGGCGGGCTTCGCCGCCGAGCCGCGAGATCGCAACGGCCGCGCTCGCCGCGCAGCCGCCGCCGACGATCTTCGCGTCCCGCGCCCAGTACTTTCGCGCCGTATCGGGAATCCTGTCGACCAGGAACATGAAATCGACAACGGCAATGCCGACCGTCAGAACGCGCGCCATCAGCCGGCCCCCGGCACATGCGGCGCGGAGTCCGGCCGCTTGAACCGCCACTCGACTGAGTCTGTTCCCTTGAGTGTCTGCATGATCGCTCCCAGCTCGCCGATTTCCGCTTCTGTCAGAGACAGGGGTTCGATGTCCAGACGCTTGGCGAGGCGCCGTCATTCGAAAATGCCGTGGAGTGGCGTGAAAGCGGCTTCGCTCGGCCCGCAGGCAACGGGAATTGCCGCGGGTTCGGGCCGCCGTTCCGCATGGGCTCTCCCGGGGCCGGAACCGCGCGGGCTGATTCTCACGCACGTTGGTTTGCGCTGCAGCGGTTGCAGTGCCGGCGGCATCTGCGTTCGACGTCGAGCCGACCCTGACCCTCCATTCCCGCGGATGCGATCGGATTTCGATCGTGTTTCTCCCGCCTCCGCAACTGATTCATCCAGGTTTGCTGCCGATCTCCAGGCACCAGATGGATGGAATTCTCCGGGGCCCACGGCAATGGTGCCAACTTCCGGCCAATACGCAGCAAGCTAACCTCGCGAGGGAGCCGTTCACGAACATTGCGGGACAGGCAGTGTCACGGGCGATCACTTCCAGGTCGGAGGATCGCCGTGCCGCTTTATTGCATTGTCGTTGGAATTGAACAGGTGGCAATCTGCGACCGGGATCCAGATCCTGCTCGAATGACCCTCCAAAAGGGTGACCGGGCCAGACTGCGAAACCGTGATCTCGCTCTTTCCGGAAGTTGTCTCAACCGTGCCATACATGTTTGTTGCAGCGCCGAGATGCTCAATCACTTCTACAGACATTTCAAGCTCGATGGTTTCGGTAGTTTCGGCATCGGGCCTTGCGAGAGAAATGTGCTCCGGCCTGAAACCGACGACAAGACCTTCCTTCTCGTCATCGCGAACAGGTCCGACCGGCAGCCTGGATTCCGCATGGCTGCCGACGCGGATGGTTGTTGAGGAAGCATCCCCGGCAAGATGTGTGCATGGAAGCATGTTCATTTGCGGGGCGCCGATAAACGAGGCGACGAAGCGGTTGACTGGCCGGTGGTAGAGGTCGTGCGGCCGGCCCACCTGCTCGATTGCACCGGCCCTCAGCACAACGATCCTGTCCGCCATGGTCATCGCTTCGACCTGATCGTGAGTTACGTAGATTATCGTGTTCTGCAATTGGCGGTGTAGCTTTACGATTTCAACTCGCATTCTTATCCGCAGTTCCGCGTCGAGGTTCGAGAGCGGTTCGTCAAAGAGGAAGACCTTCGGCTCCTTGACGATGGCGCGGCCGATCGCGACGCGCTGGCGTTGCCCTCCGGAAAGCGAAGAGGGTTTCCGGTCGAGCAAATCCAAGACATGCAGCAACCGGGCGGCCTGGTCGACACGCTTGTCGATATCCGATTTGCCCACACCTTCGGTCTTGAGAGGGAACTCCAGGTTCGCACGGCAGGACAAATGGGGAAAGAGCGCGTAGTTCTGAAACACCATGGACAAGTCGCGGTCCGCCGGATCCAGGCCGGTGACATCCACGTGTGCGATTTTCACCGTGCCTTCGGAAATGGATTCCAGGCCGGCGATGCATCTCAGAAGCGTCGATTTTCCCGACCCGGAAGGGCCGACAAAGACGATGAACTCGCCATCCTCGATGTCGAGATTGATCTGGTTGAGAGCAACTACCGAACCGAAATGCTTGACCAGGCCGGAAACAAGGACGTTAGCCATTCCGCCTCCCCGAATTCATCGTCCTGGACACGGGAATTTCCGCAAGAGTTTGAATATCGAAATCAGGTGCTGCAAGAAAGGGGCCTTCATTGCCTACGCCGGTGCGCACGAGAATTGTCGGCAGGCCTGCGGCATGGCCCGCGACAATGTCGGTGTCGACCTGGTCGCCAAGCACGAAAGTCGCTTCGGGCGGCGTGCCAAGCAACTCCAGGGCCATAGTCACCAGATTTGGCGCTGGTTTTCCGACAATGACCGGCGCCACGCCAGATGCCGTCTCAATGGCCTTCAGGATCGAACCGGCACCCGGCTCGAAGCCGCTGGCATTGGGTAGCTTCGGATCCCCGTTCGTGCCGATGAACTTTGCACCGCCGAGGAGTGCCTCTTGCGCACGTGCGAGCTTTTCATAGGTGAAGGAACGATCGAGCCCGGCGACTACGGCAGAGACATCGGTTTCAGCCAGCTCGAAACCGCGGGCCTCCACCGCGTCAGTCAGAGCGGTCGAGCCAAGGACCATGACGCGCGCACCTTCTGGCAATGTGCCGGTCAAGTAGTCGGCAGTGACGTCTGTGGTGGTTATGACTCGTTCAGGGATTGCCGGAATGCCCATGCCGTTCAGCTTGTCACTGAATTCCTTTGCGGACTTGGTTGAATTGTTGGTGACAAAGGCAACTGGCAATTCGGCCGCATCCCATGCCTGGAATGCGTCCACGGCACTCTCGATGGGAACGTCTCCGCGATAGGTCACACCGTCGAGGTCGCTGATGATTCCGCGAATCCTGGGCCAGTCGTTCATGATCTGCTCAATCGCTCATCAGCATGCCGCCGTTCACATGGAGCACCTGCCCGGTGACGTATGACGCGGCATCGGATGCAAGGAAAATCGTCGCGCCGACGAGATCCTCCGGCTGACCGATGCGGCCGAGCGGAATGCGTCCGCCGTGCCGTTCTCTGGTTTCCTCCTCGTCGCGCTCGTGCATCGGTGTCTGAATGATGCCCGGCGCCACGGCATTGACGGTCACGTTCTGCGGCGCGGCTTCAAAAGCCAGGAGTCGCGTGAGGTCGTGAACGATCGCCTTTGAAAAACAGTAGTCAGCGCCGCCCGCCTGATAGTTGAAGATCGCACCCCTGGATGAGATTGACGAGCCGATATTGATGATACGGCCACCGCGCTTGTGCAGCGAATCCGCATAGACCATGCGGGTGAGGTTCAGGACCGCGTCCGTATTGACCGAAAGCGTCTTGGCAATCTTGTCCCCGTCCCCGTCCAGGAGCGATTCCGCGGACTTGATTCCGGCGTTGTTGATCAATGCGTCAATCGGGCCGAATCGGGCGCGTGTCGCCGAAAGCATGGCCCTGATCGCGAATTCGTCGGTCACGTCCAGCGACAGACACAACACCCGCTCGTGTCCATGCATGGCCTCGTGCACCGGTGCGGGGTTCAGATCAGCCGCGACGACCTTGGCAGACGCCTTCACGAATCCCTTGACCAGCGCCAGGCCGATGCCGCCGGAAGCACCGGTTATGACGACCGTCTTGTTGCTCAAATCGAAGATCGACACTTCACGCCACCTTCTGTTCGCCGAGAAGTGCCCGCACTTCAGCATTGCCGGGCATGGATTGCTGCGCGCCCTTCCGCGTGACGCTGAGACCGGCTGCAGCCACCGCAAAGCCCAGCGCGTCTTCAATATCCATGCCCTGCGAGATCGCTGCGCCAAGGCCTCCGTTGAAAGCATCGCCCGCCGCCGTGGTATCGACCGCATCTACCTCAAACGCCGCTTGATGAATCCGCCGCACTGCATCGAGATAGACAACGCCGCCTTCACCCAATGTGATCGCAACGCCCGCAACGCCCCGCTCGTGAAGCGCCTCGGCTGCCGTCATGGCCTGATCCACAGTGTCGATGGGCAGGCCGGTCAGTGCCGCGGCTTCTGTCTCGTTTGGGGTCAGGATGTCAATTGCCGCGCAGTCCGATTCGGTCAGCTGGTCCCGAACCGGCGCCGGGTTGAAGATCAGGAAGCGTTCGCCCTTCTGTGCAAAGGCTGCGCGGCAGGCTTCGGTCGGCAGGCCCATTTCCACTACCATCACCGCATCCTGCGGTACGTCTGCGAGCGCCAGCGCCACATCGTCGGGCCCGAAATGCGCGTTGGCGCCCGGATCGATCCCGATCATGTTCGACCCATCGGCATCCACGAAAATGAGAGCCTTGCCGGATGCGGTTCCGGGAATCTGCCGGAGCTTGCCGGATTGCACGCCATGGTCGGCCAAGATCCCTTTCAACTTCTCGGCCGTATCGTCCTGGCCGAGAAACGTCGCGAATTCCGGATTTGCTCCCAGCCGGGCGGCCGCGACCGCCTGGTTCGCGCCCTTGCCGCCCCCGAACTCCTCAATCCTGCCCAACAGACTTTCACCGACTTTCGGCAAGGACGTTGCGTAAAACGCGATGTCCAGGTTTGTCGTGCCAAAGAAAATCAGGGATCGGCTCATTTCAGAGCTCCGAAGGTGAGGCCGCGTTCAAGGTGGCGCTGGCCGAGCAGGATGAGGACAATCGGGACGATCATCGAGATGACGAGCCCGGCAGACACAACCGGATAAAAGCTCAAGCCTGGATTCAGGAGCTTCAGGAGCGCCACTGTCACCGGCGAATTCTTTGCCGTAAGAATGAGGCCGAGTGCGAAATTGTGCCAGGCCAGCAGGAATACGAGCAGCGATGCTCCAACCAACCCGGGCCTTAGCAAGGGAAGCACGATCAGCAGCATGATCCTCGGCCTCGATGCACCGCAGATCGCGGCGGCTTCCTCGATCTCCAGCGGGATGTCTTCCACATAGGATCGGCTTAGCCAGATGATCATCGGAAGCGTGACTAGCTGATACACCCAGATCATGCCGATATAGCTGTCGTACAGGCCGACCGATTGAAAAAACCAGAACAGCGGAATGACAACGAGAAGAACGGGTGCAAACCGGAAGCCCAGAATGAAGAAGGCCAGGTCGTCCTTGCCACGAAATTCGTATCGCGCCAGGGCATAGCCGGCAGGCACACCGGCGATCAGTGACAGGAGAACGGCGCCGACGGCGATGACAGTGCTGTTTATGACAGGTTTCAGGAACTCGATTTTCAAGGTGCCATAGTTGGTTGCATTCGCATCCGCCAAGTCGAACAGAACCTGGTAATTCTCGATCGTCGGATCGAAGAGGAAGACTGGCGGCCAAGTGTTGACGTCGGCGGCGACCTTGAAGGAATTCATGACGATCCAGACCACAGGGAACGCAAGCACCGCGACCGCACCGAGCACGCAGATGTTCAGGCAAAGCGATATCAGGCGCCTATTCATCCTCAGCTCACCCGATTGCGGGCGTACTGCCAAAGGCGCACGACGAAAATCGCGCTGATCAGCACCATCAGCCAATTGACAACCATCATTGCGGCCCCGCGGCCGAAATAGAGGTTTTGGAAGGCCGTGAAATACGCGGAAACCGAGAGCACGTCGGTGGCATTGCCTGGTCCGCCCTGGGTGGTGCCGAAGATGATGTCGAACTGGTTCAGCGAGTCAATCAGTCGGAAAAGGGCCGCCAGCAGAATGTATGGCAATATCATTGGCAACTCGATGCGCCAGAAGATGCCCCAAGCCTTTGCCCCGTTGATCCTTGCGCCCTCGATAATCTCCGGCGATATCCCGCGCAGGCCGGCAAAGACAATGAGTGCGAAGAACGGCGTAAAGGTCCAGACATCAATGAAAACGACGGCGAACATTGCAGAATTGGCCTTTGACGTCCAGGTGAAGCCTTCGATCCCGACGAAGCTCAGGAAGTAGTTGAGCACGCCGGTTTCCGGGTTCATCATGGTGGTCCACATCAGTGCGACCGAGAGCGGCGGAAGCACCAATGGCAGGAGGATCGCCGGTCGGAACCACCGGGCAAGAACAACGCCGGAATTGAACAGCTTGGCAAGCGCGAGCCCGATCGCGGCCTCGAACGCAACCGCGGTGAAGGCATAGACGGCCGTTGCGCGGATCGAGTCCCAGAATCGACTTCGGCCGAACAGGTAGTCGTAGTTTCGCAAGCCTTCGAAATCGACCCTCGCCCTGCCGAACCGGAGATCCGTGAGCGACTGATAGAAACCCCACACGAACAGGAGGATGAATCCTCCCAGAATCAGTATTGCCGGCAGCAGTGAAACCCACAAAAACAGCGTGGTTTTCTTTTTTCTCGGGTTCTTGCGTACGGCCATGGATCAGACGCTATGGCAAGAGCGGCCGGCGACACGTGGTCCGCCGGCCGAAAATTGAACTAGCCTGCGAGCGGGAGCAAAACTCAGTTGAGCTCTTCGCGTATCTCTTCGGAAAGTTCGGACAGGCGCTCCTCGATGTCTGCACCGCCGACCATGTCCTGCATGGCAACGGCCCAGGCGTTCATGGCAGTACCGAACCCGTAGCGCGGCGTAAACAGCAGCCTGGTCTTTTCCTGAACTGCGTTGAACGTATCGTAGAAGTTGTTGAACTCGGGCTGGTTGGCATAGTCAATCCACTCTTGCGCCTGCCAGGCAGAACTGCGCGACGGATTGACCAGTTTTCCGGCCGTGGCGCCACGAATGTTCATTTCCTTCGAAGTTGCCCACTGGATGAAGTACCACGCCGCGCCCTTGTTTTCGGACGCGTTGTTGATTGCCAACGACCAGATCCATATGTTGGAAGCATATTCGGGATTGTCAGGTGACGTTGGTGGCGGGGCAAACGCGATCTTGCCCGAGGCGTCGGAAGCACCTTCGATGTTGTTCCAAAAGCCGAACATGTTCGCATCGACTGCCATCGCGGTCTTGCCTGTCGAAAGACCGTCCACGACCTGATACCAGTTGTCGTTGGCCCAGGAGTCGGGCGCGCAATTCTGGATCATGTCGACATAGTCCCTGTGGAACCGGATGGATTCCGGCGTGTCCAATGCGGTGTCGATACCATCGCCGGTGGTGACGAAGTCACTGAATCCATAGGACTGCGCGATCGAAATCGGCGCCGTGTGGATCGAAGACCAGAAGCGCACGCCGCGCACTGCCATCGGCGTGATGTTCGGGTCGGCGGCGCGGATGGCCTTGCAGGCCTCGGTCAGGCCGGGCAGCGTGTTCGGCACCTCGACGCCAAGCCGGTCGAGAATGTCGGTTCGATACATCAGCTGCATGTTTTCGAAGGCGTGCGGGATGCCCCATACCTCGCCGTCTGCGGTGTCGATGATCTCTTCTTCGGCGATGTCCCAGGTCCAGGCTCGTGTCAAAGCCGGGAAGAAGTCGTCATAGTCGTAATCGGGGTTTGTCATTGACGGGTCGGCAAGCAGACCCTTGAGCGGCGCAAGCTGACCTGCCGGCGTTACGTCCCAGGCGGGCTGTATGCCAGTGCCGACGATATCCCAGTCAGGCGAACCGGTCGAAAGCTGAATGTTGAGTTTTCCCCAGTAGGTGTCGTCCGGGTAGAGCTCCGGCGTAACCTTGATGCCGGTCATTTCCTCGAACTCGTCAAGATGCGCCACGACTGCATCGGCATATGGGTGAATGTCATAGGCCCAGGTGATCTCGGCGCCTTCGTACTTTCGCCAGTCGAATTCGTCGGCCAGCGCAGTCGATCCCGCGATGGCCACGGACAACGATGTCAGGGCAAGTATTCGTAGCATTTCCATTTCTCCTTTCTTCTCACGGATCCAGGTGCGATGATTCGAGTGTAACCGACAATCGTGCCCGTAAACTTGAATTATTTCCCGATCATGGGTAATTTTGGGAATGGCATTCGCAGTCCTCCGGCGGTTCCTCCTTGCCGGAAATTAGATTTCGCGTCGGTGCAGCGGTTGGATCCGGCATGGCGGCCCAGGCAGCCGAACAGGCGGGCGCCGACTTCATCCTGGCGCTTGGCGCCGGGAAGATGCGGTCGATGGGAGTGGCCTCTCCCGCATCTCTCCTCCCTGTCTACGACGGTGTCGACTTCACGATCGACTTCGCCATTTCGGAGCTGCTGCCGCGAACCGGCCTGCCGGTCTACGTCGGTTTGCCGCTGTTCGATCCCAGGTTGGACTGCAGTGCGCTTATCGAACGCCTGAAGAAGCTCGACATCAAGGGACTTACAAATTTCCCCGCTGTCTTTCACTTTGGCGAACGTGCCGAGACACTTGAGAAATTCGGCTTCGGCCAAGGCCGGGAGATCGCCTTCCTGACCGAAGCGTCGAATGCCGGATTGGAGACGATCGGGTACGTGCGCAGCCGTGCCGACGCAACCGCGATGGTTGCTGCCGGCATTTCAACACTTTGCATAAACTTCGGCTTGAACCCCACGGCACGAAGAGATGAAGTCGGCGCCGAAAAGGCGGATCGGATTGCGGTCGTTGCCAAGGACATCGTTGAACACGTCCGAAAGCCGCGCCGGAAACTAACGATTTTCCTCGGTGGCGGTCCCGTCTCTGGAGGTGCAAACCTGGACAGGTTGTGCCGCAAGGCCGAAATAGACGGGTTCATCGGCGGCTCTGCCCTTGATCGCGTGCCGCTCGAGAGGTCTCTGGTCAACAGCGTGGCCTCGTTTCGCGAGATCGAGGTCCTGCAGAACCGCCTCATGCGGGTGCAGCGGAAGGTGCCTGGCTTCAGTGACAGGTACGGGATCGTCTGCCAGTCCTTTGCCATGGACGAAATGCTCGATCGCGCGGAGAAGCTGATCAAGACCGGATCTCACATCGCGATTTCGGGAGAGGAGAATACCGGGCGGCTCAATGTCGCGCGGATGATCGCAAGTCGCATCCAGGGCAGCAGACGGCAAAAATCCTGGGAACTCGTGCTAACCGGAGAGGCCGAAAGTGCGCCACAACTGTTCGGGCGTCCAAAAGGCTGCCGCAGGCGCCGCCTTGTCGGCATGCTTGAACTCTCCAATGCACGCAAGCCGATCATCCTAAGCGGGATCCCGTGGTTGTCACCGGAACTTCAGGACATGTTGGCGGAGTTCGTTTCCGAAGGCAGCTTTCGATCAGCCGGCAGCCCGACGGTCAAGCAAAGCGATGCAAGGGTAATCCTCATCCTGGACTCAACTGCGGAAACCTCCGCCCGTAACGGGACCTTGACCGAAAGTCTCGCCGCAGTGCTCAAGGGCCGCGAAGTCAGCGTGCCGCCGCTCCGCGACCGGATTGAGGACATTCCGGAGCTGGCAAGGAAATCTGCGGAGGGGCTTGGCGTGGACGGTGAGAGGCTCACGACACCCATTATCAGGACGCTGGTCCGACATGGCTGGCCCGGGAACCTGAAGGAGCTGGACGCGGTGATACTTTGGCTTGCAAAAGACAGGAATTTCCGCGTCAGCGAGACCGAACTGATCGCCCACCTCGGTGGCCACCAGCAATCGGCCGGCGGACTCTCCGCGATCTCCCGAAGGGACAGGATAATTCAGGCGCTCCTGCTGAACAATCTGAACCGGACGCGAACCGCCGAATACCTGGGCGTTTCTCGCAAGACGCTCTACAACCAGATCAAGAAGTACGACATCCTCTCCTGATCATGCAGCGGCCGAATTGGCTGTGTCGATGGCGTCCTGTGTCGCCAGATAGGCAAAGACGATCGCCGGGCCGATCGTGATCCCGGCACCCGGGTAAATGCCAGCCATGAGCGATGTCGCGTCGTTGCCGCACGCGTAGAGTCCGGGAATGGACGTCCCGTCTTCCTTCAGGACCCTTCCATTGGCGTCGGTGTCGAGGCCGACAGACGTGCCAAGCGTCGCAGCCACGATCCGAAGCGCGATGAATGGCCCGTTCTCGATAGGACCGAGATTGGGGTTCTCCAACCCGAGCGTCGCATCACCCAAAGTGCGGTTAAACGCCGAACTCCCGCGGCCGAATTCCCGGTCCACGCCGTCTCTCGCATTCTGATTGTGCTGCGCGACCGTGTCGACCAAAACCCTGGCGTCAATGTCGATTCGTCTTGCCAGTTCTCCGAGAGTCCTGCCGCGCTGGATGTAGCCGCGGCGGAGGTAGCTGCCGAGGCTCGGCGTCCAGGGCCAGGGCAGAATGTCGCCAATGCCTCGTTTCCTCACGAATGCCTCCTCGCATATGAAGAAGAAGCGTTCGTCGTCCGGGTAGCCGTTCTCGAAGAGCCCGATGCAGATATCGTGGTAGGAGTTGGACTCGTTGACGAACCGCTTGCCATTCGGACCTACTGCAATAATTCCCGGACGACCTCGGTCCAGCCAGCCGTAGGGCGCGATTGAAATTCTCCCATCCCTGTTCTCGAGCCGCGACACCGGTGTCCAGAAGCCCGGGCTGGCGACGTCCCTGCCGATCGAAGCCCCGACGTTGCGTGCCGCCGTGATGCCGTCACCGGTCACCTCCTTGGCGCAGATCGTGACCTCGTGTCGGTGCTTCTTTCCCAGTTCCGCACGCAATTCCGAGCTTGCGGCATATCCCCCAGTGGCGAGGATGATGCCGTTGCGGGCGTGGACACGCACGTCTTTGCCGCCTTTCGAAAGGATGGCGCCCGTTGCACGCCCGTTTTCGACGATCAACTCCTTGAGCGGGCAGCTGGTTGCCAGTTCGACCTGTTTTTTTTGCAAGGAGACGAGTGCAGCGGCCAGGAACGCATTGCCGCCGCTGAGTTCGGTCCCGCGACGGTATCTCAGCCTGTCGGCGGCGTAGCGCGCGACACGCGTGAGCACGTGGCGCGCGGAGGCGACCGAATTGAATGGGTTCAGGAAGTGCTTGATTTCGCTGGACGTGATCATCATGCCGCCGAGTACCACGCGGATCGGATCGCCGATGAGATCAAGGTCCTTCCCGAGTTTCCGGCCGTCATATGGCAACGGCCCCAGGGCTCGGCCCTTGTCGACACCTCCCTCGTTGCTGGAGTGATAGTCGGGCGCTGCCGTCAGGACGAACCGGATGTCCGTGTTTTCCTCGAGTTTCCGCAGCGCTTCGGGTCCGCGAGCCAGGTACGCCTTGACCTTTGCCTCATCGAAATATTCTCCCAACTCGCCGCGCAGGTAGGTATGCGCAAGAATCTGACTGTCGTCTATCCTTGCCGCCTTTGCGTGATCCGAACAGGGAACCCAGACAATCGCGTTCGAAAGGGCGGTGGTCCCGCCGATTCTCGACGTCTTTTCGCAAAGCAGGACCGACTTGCCGCGAATCGCCGCAAAGAGCGCGGCTGACACGCCGCCCGCACCCGTGCCGAAGACGAGAAAGTCAAAGGACCTGGACTCCATGTTCGTTGTCAAATCTCGGGAATTCGGACGGACTTGAACTGCTCTGCGACCGACGTGACCGCGCGTTCGATTGGAATGCGTTCGATGGAAGAGGCGCCCACGAAACCGACGCAGCGGGTTTCATCGTAGACCCGGCGCGTATCCTCCGGTTCGGCAATCTTGCCGCCGTGGCAGAGAATGATCGGATCATGGCCTGCGTTGGCCACGGCATCGCTGATTTCGGCAATTCTGCCGATCTCCGCGTCGATCACAGTCTCCGTCTCGTGCCCGACCAGACCGCCACCGGTCGCCCCAACGTGCGGCACCAGGCAATCAACCCCCCTGGATGCCATCTCGAGTGCATCCCGGTCTGTCGCCACATATGCCATTGTAAACAGGTCGCGATTTCTGGCCCGCTCGACGAGTTCGACTTCGCGGTCCCAGCCAAGGCCCACTTTGCCCCTGCGCGCGCGCCAGGTTTCGCCCATTGTCGAAATCGTGGGATAATTGATGACGCCCGAAAACCCCGCTGCCTGGAAGTCGTCAAGCAAGAGATCGAGATCGAGACGCGTCGGATCCCAGGCTTCGACCCCGGCAATGACCGGAATGTCGGAGACGACATTCCGGATTTCTGCCGCCATCCCGATCGTGTCGGCGTTCGAGTCTCCGATTCGGCTTGTGGGAAGTCCCATCAAGCGGGATCTGCCGGTGCTGTATACGATCAGAAGGTCGGCGCCGCCGAGCGCGGCGCACTTTGCCACCAGCCCGCAACTGCTGCCGGCGCCGAGGATCGGACGCCCGGCAGAGATTTCGGCATTCAGGCGGGCGAGGATTTCATGCCGGGTGAAGTTTCGCATTCCGCCTCTTCTAGTTGTTCGATCATCCAGTCCGCGCAAAGCGACGCGAATTTCCGGTCATTGATGTGACAATCCGCATCCATGACGGGAATGTCGCTGCGAAGGTGCTGCCCGATTGCTTCCCGCCACGCGAAATTCGCCGCCGGGTCGTGGAACGGACGTCCCGACCTGTCATAGTCGGATACACCATGCCTTGGCCAAATGACGGCAACGGGACCCTTGGCGCCGCGCAACCGTTCCGCGGTCATCCGCGCAACTTCCACCATATCCTCTGCAGTGGTTCGGACAAGGGTTGTCATCGGAGTGTGCCGGTAGGTCGTCCGATCGCCAAACCTTTCCGGTACAGTGTCCGGAGGCCCGAAATTGGCCATGTCAACGGCTCCGGGCGCAATCAATTGCGGAATTCCCGCCTTTCCCGCCGCGGTCAGCCGAGCGCTGCCCGCGCTTGCCGTTCCTCCAAGTCGCAGGTCCACCATCTCGGTTGTGGTCAGGTCGACAACGCCCTCGAACTGCCGTTTCGAAATCAGGGCTTCCATCGTCCGCCCGCCCGCGCCGTTGGCAGGGAACACAATCACTTCAATTCCGGCCAGTTCCAGATCCGCCTTGACTGCCTCGACCGCAGGCGTGGTTACCCCAAAGGCCGTGATCGCCACCGCCTTGCCTTGCCGTCGCGCGGGCGGGTTCCATCGCAACTCCGAAAGGACCGCGACTGCATTGTCGAGAATTGCGCGCGTGAATCTGTTGACGCCAAAGAGATCCACCAGGGTCGGCATAAGGATGGTATCGGAAGTTGTTGCAATTTCGGCCAGCAGAGCGGGGCGCGCGCTCGAGACCAGAACCTTGGGAAAACCGAATGGCAGTCCGCATGAGGCTTGCTGAAACACTCCGGCGCCCTTTCCGCCGCCAATCCCGGCAACCGCGGCGACTTTTGCGTCAGACGCGAGATCAGCGACGATTTTCCCGGCGCCCTCGGCCATGGCGCGGAGCATTTTGCCCTGATCTTCACATACCGAAAAACCCGGTGCTCGCGCGGCGACGTGCTCGCGCGGAATGTCTGCCGGGCATTTCGGGACTCCCGAAGTGCCCACATCGAGAATCAGCACTCTTCTGCCCAGAGCTTCCAGCTTCTCCTTGAGGTAGCTCGCCTCCGCTCCCTTGGAGTCCAGGGTTGCGATCAGTGCAATGCCTGCCGTCTCATGATCCATGGGCGCTACCCGTCGTTTCCCGGCCGACACTATCGCATTTCAGCAACTTCTTGGCAGCGTTTGAACTTGCCGATACGGGTAAGTTTGAGTAATTCCTGTTCGATGGAGTACATTGCGTGCATCACCGATGACGCTGACTGGAAACCTGCCGACCCCCACACAGTCCCGGTTTACGCTCCTTCTGTGCGGGGTTTTCCGGTGAAGATTGCTCTGGATGCTGTTTCGTTTCCGTTCGCCAACCTGAATGATCGAACCGCACAGTTCATTCGCACCCTTCCCGAGGCCCAGGAACGACCGACCTATTGCGCGGTCTTCGCGCTTGATCCGTTCACGCAATGGAAACCGCTTCTGGACCTTGTCGGCAACGCCGGGATCAGGGGCATCTGCAATTTTCCCCCACTTCCAAGATTCGGAAAGGAAGAACAGGAGGCGCTTGAAGCATCCGGCTTTTCATTTGAAAGAGAGCTGGAATTTATGGGAGAGATAGCATCCCGCGGTTTCGACATTGCCGTGATGTGCAATTCCGAGAGGGACGTGAGACAGGCGCGGGACCGGCTCGACGGACTCACCAGGGTTTTTTGCCTGGTTCGGAAATGGAAGCTTCACAGGCCCGACGGCCCGTAAACGCATCCAGGCTTCCAACCCTTCGCCGACGAGGCGTTCATGGCCCTGATCGATCTTGTCGTGCCGTTGCGGGCCGTGTCCGGGATTGGCCGGGCGCAAGAAGCGGGCCGCCTGAAGCGCTTCCGCATTGGCACCGGCTGCTCGAGCTGTCGCAGTTGCAAGGCAGACTCGTTCCGCCAAACGCTTGGAATGCCAGTTCATGGTCAGGGGCCGTTTCCTCTGCCATCCGGGCGGCAGTGGAGTCGCCTCTGTTCCTCGTGTGGCATCCAATCGAAAGGGGTTTGGTTCCAGTTCTGCCCGAGCGCGCAGAGAACCTTCCGTGCGTCGGTTGAATCCACGTAGGAAAGATCGAACTTCTCCGGGCCGGTCAGATGCAACCCTGCGTTTGCCGGAAATGTCACCGAACACAGGATTCCCGCGCATTCTGACCGGGCCTGGTGCTCCCGAGGGTGCCGTTGTCATCATGAACCGTGGCATTGCCATCAACGACGACCCGCAGTGGCTGAGTGACATCGCCTGCAGATGTCTCTTGATCTCGCGCACTGTGAAGCGGGTCTTCAGTGCCAGCGAAACGAGGACAGTCACGACCGCGTCACGCGACCGGGCCACCGTCTGAGAGAAGTCGTACCCCACGAAGAACACCGGCGATTTCGGGTGCCCAAAGTGGTATGGTCCGGGTTTTCCAGGGCAAGGTCGCTCCCCACCCGCCATGGCGTTCTTTACCGGCATGCCGGATCCTGATATTGTTCGTATACAAACATGTTGCAAGCGAGGGGTGTGTCATGAAGCTGGCTGATAGCGATGTCCTCGTCGTTGTCGACATGCAGAATGACTTCTGTGACGGAGGTGCCCTTCCGACGGCCGACGGGCATGAAGTCGTTCCGGTCATCAACAGGGTGGGGCGGAAGTTTCAGAATGTCGTCCTTACGCAGGACTGGCATCCCGAGGGCCATGTGTCTTTCGCATCGGCGCATCCGGGCAAGGAGCCGCTCGATACCGTCGAGACGCCGTACGGGGAACAGATCCTGTGGCCGGATCATGTGGTTCAGAACACGTGGGGCGCCGAATTCCATCCGGACCTGAACCTGCCGCATGCCCAGCTCGTGATCCGGAAGGGATACCTGAAGGACGTCGACAGCTACTCTGCATTCTGCATGGTTGACGGCACGACCCGGACAGGCCTTGCCGGCTACCTCGAAGAGCGGAGCATTAAGCGCGTTTTCGTTGCCGGATGTGCCATTGACTATTGTGTTGGCGGCCTCGCCACGGATGCAGTCAAAGCCGGGTTCGACACCTATGTCATCGACGATGCGACCGCTTCCATTGACCCGGCGCCGGATGCATCGGCCGACCGGGCATGGCGCGAAGTGGGCGCGGCTGGCGTTTCCCGGATAACCAGTTCGGACCTGGACTGAATTCAGGCCATTGAACTGCGTATGCGTTGGCCGGGATCGGAACCGTTCCCGGGTTGCGGTGCCGGGAGGGATCGGTCCCGGGGAAGGACGGAATCCTGTCCGGATGCGCCGCCTGTGGGTCAGCGCCGCCCCGGCAAAGCGCCATCGATTGCCGTCATCCAATCGAGTTCTTCGGGTGGCGCTACGGCTCCAGGACAGTTCATGTGCAACGGCAAGGATTCCCCATGCCCGGCATCGAGCTCGGCAACGCCGGGATCCACCCGGAGACGCTTGCGCATGCTCACCCGTATCAACCGTGGCGTCTACGTGCTCGCCGATGCCGAAGTCACGGTGCCGCATGATCACGCGGTGGTTGCGAAACCTCGCCAAGGCGCAACAGGCCGATTTCCAGCGCGTGCTTGCCCGATATGCCCTCGAACGGCTTCTCTTCCGACCCAGTGCCTCGCCTCACAAGGAGCTCTTCGCCCTCAAGGGCGCCACGCTCCAAGCCGCATGGCCGCCGAACCCGTTCAGGACAACCCGCGATCTCGACCTGCTCTCCCTCGCGGACAGCGAGACGGCACCCCTCTTTGAGACACCTCGCGACGTCCGCGCTCAGCTGGTCGCGGACGACGGATTGCGCTTCGATGCCGAAACATCCTCGCGGCACCGTTCGACGAGGATGGGACCCTTGGCGCAATTCGCATCCGCACCTCGGCCCAACTTGGCACAGCAGTTGTTCCGTTCCGGATCGATGTCGGCTTCGGGGACGGCGTGACCCGAAGCTCTCTGGAACTCGAGTATCCCGTCCTGTTCGATCAGCCGTCACCCGCCCTCTTCGCGTACCCTCGACAAACCGCGGCCGCCAAGAAGGTGGAAGCCATCGTTACGCCCGACCTCGCGAACAACCGCATGACTCTTCACTATTCAAGTACCTGTGATTCGGAAGTCGAATCATCGGCAGTTCGGATCGGTGTCAAGATCACTGAACGGCTCGGTTTGCCTCGTTTTCGTGAATTCGCTCCCTTGAGCTCGAATTCTCCTCCTGTTCATTCATGCGGAAAACGCCGAATTTCGGGAATCGTCGCTGCGTTCGCCGACAACGCCGCGAGGAGGGATCACGGACATAAGCCTCGAAATCATCGAAGACGAGGCCTACTTCCGCTACCCTCCGGAATACGAGACATGCGTGGAAGAGCTAGACCGGCTTCTCGAAGAAAGCGGATCAAGCCGGGTCGGCGGGATGCGTTACGTCGACGGATTGCATGATCTCGCAGAACGATATCCGTGGTTCATTGATGCGCATGCGCACATCGGCAACGTGTTGCTGAACAGCCGCAAGACCAAGTGCGCCCTCGATGCATACCGGAAGCGCTTCTCGCTCGGCGAGGCGGCCATCCCCACAGAGCACAGCGGCCTGATCGACTGGAGGCCGATTTAAAACCAGCCATTTTTTCGTGCCGCGCACGGCATCGTTCTGTGTCACTTGCGGCTCCGCCGCTGGAACGCGGCCATCGACCTGATGAAGGCAATGGACCTCTGGAATCCGGCGGACAACCAGGGAGTGCGCTACCTGTTCGGGTCGGCCTTGCTGCGAGCCGGCAGAAAGGACGAAGCGCACACACCTGAAGGAGATCCGTGGGGAAGAGCCTTCATTGCAGTATGAGCTTGGGCTTCTCTAAATGCTCCAGGGAGAATGCCGGGAGGCGGCAACGAGCCTGCGGCGCGGTTTCATCGAGAGCGGCTACATTGCGGAGATGATCTGCGGAACGCCGGACCCTCTGCCGATTGCAATGTGGCATGGCTCAAGCTTCGTCAAGCCGGATGCGGCAAGAAACTACATCCATTTGTTCGGCGAACTGTGGAGCAGAACGCCCGGGGCCGCGGAATTCGTGCGCAGGCTCAACATGCATCCGGAAGTCATGGCGGAGCGTGCGGCCAATCTGACATGCGGCCAGGCACTGCTCTGGGAACGGGACCCCGAGAGACGCATGAGCATCGGTGATGAACAGGCAACGCTTGCATGTGCCATTGACGGCAAACTGTCGGACAGGATCGTGGTGAAATGCACCAATCTGTACAGCGTTTTGGCATGGCCCTGGCTGCACGCGGCCTCGTGCCGATAAGCCACCAGAAACAGGAACCATTCTGAAGAGTGACCTGAGTTCCCGTTCGACCGTCATCGGAATTGTCGCGCGCTTTCAACTTGATTGATGCGCCTGAGCGGCAAGTCGAAGGAACGGGAGGGTTATGCGGAAACGCGGCGATCTGCCTGGTCAAGTCAGTCCTTGGACCATCCATTTCCGCGCCGAATCCTGCGCAAGGTGCACGTATCTTTCGGCCGCGCCTCTTCGCTATGCACGCAAATCTGTGACACGGCAGTCAAGGCAGCGGCGGGGCGCGTCAGAGTCATGGTTTCGGAGTACCACGGGGCATTCCAACAATCAGTGAGTCTGGCCGGGGGTTGCCGGAGACGAGTCCTGCAAGCCGGGGACTCCGATCCGCCCCATACCGTTCGAAGATTCAGCGTTTGGAGCGAAGGCACGATCACGCCGGGTTGACCGAAGAAAGGCACAGGAGAAAAAGAAGCCACTGTCATCCGACTGGTCCAGAGGCCCTTGCAGTGACTGGTGGAGTGTGCCCTCATGCGCATTCAAGTACGGCCGGATTCCCGCTCGAACACGGGAATCAGCAGATCAGGTCCTGCCGGGTTCATGGGTTCGGAGTTCCTGCGCTGGTCGCCGAGATTCGTGCCGAGGATGCACGTCGCCGGTTCCCCGCCGCGGTCGTGCATCTGTGGGCGCAGTATCCCGGCAATGTAACTGCAGTCGCGGGATCTTCGCGGGTTGGACCTGTATGCTGGCGGGAACCAGCCGAGCCAAGGGGTGGTTGCTTTCAGTGAAGCGGAGTGGCTGCCTTCATGAAATCTCGCGCCGAATGCACGGACAATTGAACGGGGATAGGCCCGGAATTTTGTCTTCGCCACATCTGCACGGTCCGGAACTCTGCCAGAAGTCTGCAAGATCAGCGCCGAGAGATGAACGAGAATCATCGGAGGGACGGAAAGACGTTGAAAAGAAGTGGTATTCGTTACAGTTAGACGGCAACCATCTTGAACCTGTACGAGATCAAATGCAGCGACAAACAAAATACGAACCCCTTCAAACGCATCTGGAGTCTGTGGGAATCGACAAGATAGAGATGACTTTCCATGAGATTGAACAGTTCATCGGGTCGGAATTGCCCGGTTCAGCGCGTAAGTGCCGAGCCTGGTGGAGCAACAATCCATCCAACGGCGCCATGACCCGTGCGTGGCTCGACGCAGGTTACAAAACCGAAGGCTTCAGCATGGACCAAGAGTTTCTTAATTTCAGTAAGGGCAAGTCCGTTGAACGCCCACGGCCCGCGGCTCCCGAAGACAAGGCAGGAAAGACGCATCCCGCCTTTTTCTGCATGGGCGGAACAGCGACCGTATCAAGTGGTACGGACCTGACCAAGCCTGCCTTGCCGGATTGGGAGAAAACGACGACGACACAAGGTATCCGCCATAAGTGAGTTTCTTCTCGACACCTGTTCAGTCGTTTTGATCGCCAACGGGGGCATGATCGACCCGGAAGCTGCCGAGAGACTCTACGCACATTTCCGCGAAGGCGGCAAAACCCATGAATCGGATTGTTCGTTTCGCGCTCCCGTTTGAGATTGAAGCGTCCTGTCCTGGGATGGTTCGAGGAATTTCTGGAAATGGGCCGAATCACGTTGGCGGAGTTGTCTGCGCCCTTGCTCGTGGATTCATCGTTTTTTTGCGGGCATCCCACCTGCTAATCCAGCTGATCGAATTATCATCGCAACAGCCAAGGCGATGAATTGGCCACCCTCACACGCGATCGACTGATTCTCGATTACGGAAGTGAACGGCAAGATGAAATGTTGACGCTGGTTCCTGCTCATTTGAAGGAATGACCCGTACTGCGATTGCAAAGAAACATTCCCGATCCTGCGCCGACCAGTCAGGAACCGGAAACGATTGGGCGTGGAATTACGAAGCCGGAAACCTGCGAACGATCGTCATCAACGCGACAGATGACGATGTGCCGCATGCTGGGTGAACAAGCGTGCGAGGATCGAATTCCTTGCGCGTATGCGCCATCTCCGGCATCACTCGGAGATGCTCGAAGGCTTCTTCCAGCGAGTCAGCATGACGCTCGGCCTGATCGACCGGCCAGCTGGCGGCGCGGCAAAACCGGATTCCTTCAAGATCGCGCTGCACCGCCGGTGTCGGGCGGCAGTTCGCCGTAACACGTCGAATGCCACTGCGCGCATGGCCGCTTGCGGCTCGGAAAGAACTGCGCTTGAAGCATGCTTCAGTTCTTGACTTTCTTCGAATCCGCACGAAGCCTTGACTGGCAACCGGACGAGGCAGGCATGCAGAGACGCTGCCCAGCCGGACGAACCTCGATCCCGACCCCGAGGCGAAAGCGACCCGAACCGTCATGATCGCATTGACGAGGCGCTAGTCGATCCTCGACCGATCTCGAAACATGACTTTGTGGCGGCGAGTCGAAATCCAGTGGTCGATGTCTTCCCGTGACATGTAGTGCCGCGGCTCGAACATCTCGCGGTTCATGATGTCGTCGGTTGACTTCTTCCACCGCTTGTACGGTTCCCCGGCCGGCGGCCCGAACAGGAAGATGTCCAGCACCGAAATCTCGTCCGGAATGCCGAGCACGGGTCGCATTGCGTTCTGCGCGTTCTCCTGCCCGATGGCGGTAACCCACCAGACGCAGTACCCGAGAGCCGCCGCCGCAAGATGCGCGGACATGGTCGACGCGGCAACCGACTGGAGAAGGATTCGCTCCGCGTTCTCCCTGTACATCCGGTTGAGGTCCGTGGCCTCCTGGTCGCCGCTCCGGAAGACCGGAAACGCATCGACCCAGCGCATGTCGGAGCAGACCACGATGAATCCCGGCGCCGTCGCGAGCCCGCGGTAGTCGGGCGTCGGAAACTTCATCTTCGACTTCGCCCGGAATCTCTGCTCGGCGACGAAATACTCGGAGATCCGGCGCTTCGTCTCGGGGTCCTGAACAACGATGTAGTGCCATGGCTGGACATTCGCACCCGAAGGCGCATGCCGCGCTGCATCGAGAATGAGTTCGAAGTGCTCGTCCGGCACGCGGTATTCCGGGTCGAACTTCCGGACGGTGACCCTGTTCCTGACAACCTGCATGAGTTCGTCGTAGCGACGCCGTGTTCCGATCTCCGGCAGGTCAAGCTGGTCTTCCATCCGCGCTCCCCCCTGGACCGCCCTCACCCTGTCTCCTGACCGCCCCCTGCGACCTCGCGCATGAACCGGTCGCGTATGACGCACGGGTCCAGTCCGATGACCGGAACCGGAACGTTTCCGGGTTCGCACTTCGAGACGATGACCGTCATTCTCCCCGCCGAAAGAGCGGCTTCCAGTTCTTGCGCCGTCTCCTCTCCCCGGCAGGAAACGACATGCCGGCAACCGCACGCCCGGGCGACGTCCTCGAGCGAAGTCTCCGTCCCGGCATAGGTCGGCTGATCGCCCGTGGAGCCGTAGCTTCCGTTGTCGATGATCAGGAGGACGAAGTTGTACGCAGGGTTGTTCGCGATCGTTGCAAAAGTCGCGAGGTTGGTCAGGACGGAACCGTCGCCGTCGATCGCGATGACCGGCTTCGGCTGCGAGAGCGCGAGGCCGAGGCCGATGCTGGAACAGAGGCCCATAGTTCCCAGCATGTAGAAGTTCCCCGGCTGATCGTGGAGCTGGTGGAGTTCCTGGGACGGGAATCCGATATTGCAGACAACGAGCCGGCCGCGGATGACCGGAACGATGTCGCGCAACACGTCGCGGCGTATCATGCCGCGCTCTCCCAGAACGCGGCGTCGGCGAGCACGGCAGCCGGCTTGCGGCACATCTGCGCATGCCTCAGGATTCCGTCGAGTTCTCCGGCCTGTCCGGAGTCATGGAAGTGGTAGGTCGGGATGTGCAACTGGGCGAGAATGGCTTTCGTGTGCAGCGCCATCTCCACCTGGCAGGCGACCTTTTCTCCGACCTCTCCGCGGTAGCTGATCAGCATCGGCAACGGAATCCTGTAGAACTGGATCAGGGTCGCGAGCGCATTCACGACGACGCCGAGCGCAGTGTTCTGCATGATGATGCAGGCCTGCTGGCCTCCGAGGTAGGCGCCAGCACAGAGGCCCATGCCCTCGTCCTCCTTGTTAGCCGGGACATGCCGGATATCGCCGCAGGCTTCGACGAGGTCGAGCACGCCCGCCAGCTGCTTGCACGGGACGGACGTCACGAAGCCGATGCCATTCCGCCGCATGCATTCTACGATCATTCTGTCGGTTTCGGTCGTCATCGGCCCCCTCGGCACTTCCGCCGTCCGTCAGGACACGCACGTTTAACCGGATTGGGAGGCGCGCGCCATAGCGAGGATTGACGTGAGGCGCCGGGCGCCTCGGGGTCGACGGGCTTCGCGGAGCAGCATGATTCGGCGTTGAAATTCCGGCGCGAACCAAGCCATGATTGACGACTGCAAAACCTGCCGCGGGAGGTCTTCCATGTCATCCAACAGAATTGTTCTGCTGGGAACGCGGGGCGGCCCCCGCATCGCGGCCGGCCTGTCCTGGCCGTCGTCTTCGGTGCTCGAGGTCTCAGGGCGTCCATACGTCGTCGATTGCGGCCTGGGCGTCACCCGGCAGTACGTGGAGGCCGGGTATTCCCTCGGCGACGTTCGCAACGTGCTCCTCACCCATCTTCATTCCGACCACTGCCTCGAACTCGGCGCATTCCTGCACACGATCTGGGTCTCCGCGCCGCCGGAACCGATAGTCGTCCACGGCCCACCCGGCACAGAGGACCTGTTCGGGCACTTCCTCTCGGCGTTCGCCGAAGACATCCGGATCCGAATGGAGGACGAACGCCAAAGCGACATCCGGGACCAGCTGGCGGTCCGGGAGTTCACGGAGGGCCCTGTCTTCTCCGACGACCTCGTCGAGGTCTCCGCGCTCCGGGTCGTGCACCCACCCATCGAGCACTGCTATGCGCTCAGGTTCCGGACTGGCAGCCGCACCGTCGTCTTTTCGGCGGACACGTGCTTTTTCCCGCCGCTCGCGGAGTTTGCAAAGGACGCGGATGTTCTCGTCCACGAAGTCATGCACCTCGATGCGATGCGGCGGTTGTGCGACCGGCTCCGGGACATCAAGCCGAATCTCCTGGAGCACATGCTCGCCGCCCACGCGTCCGGCGCCGATGCCGGGCGCATCGCGACGATGGCCGGCGTCGGACACCTGGTCGCGAATCACCTCATCCCCGCCGACGACCCGGCCGTAGGGCCGGACGAATTCCGGGAGATAATCCGGGAAACATGGACCGGCGAGCTGACCGTCGGCCATGACCTCGCCGTCATCGAGTTCTGACGCGCTGCGGCGGCATGACGTTGCAGCCGGGTCGGTCGGGAAGCATCGGGGGCTGCTGTGCCGTTGCCGAGGGGCACCGTTCTCCCGGACCCGGCGATGCCTCAGTCGGGAACCAGCATGTAGCCGGCACCCCGAACCGTCTGCAGGTAGCGCGGCGACTTCGAGTCGCTTTCCAGCTTGCGCCGGAGTCGCGTGATCTGGACGTCGACCGCGCGCTCCTGCGTCTTCCCGCCGGTCCTTCCGAGCGCCTCGATCAGCTCCGCTCGGGTCACCGTCTTGCGGGTCTGCGAGGAAAAGACCCTCATGAGCGCGGTCTCCGTCGCCGTCAACCCGACATGGTCGCTGCCGACCCACAGTTCGCCGCGCTGCACGTCGTAGCGACGGTCGCCGAAGTGCAGCATCGTCGGCTCCGTTTCGAAGTCTCTCTCCACCGGAACGCGCCGCAGTATGGCGCTGATCCGCAGCAGCAGTTCCTTCGGTTCGAACGGTTTCGCGACATAGTCGTCGGCGCCGGCCTCGAGCCCCATGATCCGCTGATTGGACTCGCTCCTCGCGGTGAGGAGCAGGATCGGCGTCTCGGTGGTTTCGCGCAGCCTGGACGTCAGCGTGATTCCGTCCTCGCCGGGCATCATCACGTCCATCACGATGAGGTCGAACTCGAGACCCTTGAGGAGATTGCACGCGTGCGAGGCATCCCGGGCCGAAGACGCCCAGTAGCCGTGCTGGACGAGGAACCGCTTCAGGAGCTCGCGGATGCGCCTGTCGTCATCCACGATGAGGATATGGGCATCGGATCGCAGCGTCATGTCACTCCTCGCCGAGATTTCGGGCGAGTCGCCGCGTTTCCGCGTCCATGATGTTCTCGAGAACCCGCCTGAAGCCGAGGACCGCGTCAGGCCCCGCCGCCCTGTACGCCGCCCGCAGCCGCCGCCGCTGGGCGTCCGAGAGCTTCCGTTCGAGGGCGCGTCCGGACTCGGTCAAGTAGAGATTGCGCTCCCGCCTGTCCTGCCTCCCCACCCGGCTCTCCACCAGCCCGTCCGCGATGAGCCTCCTGCGAACCCGGTTCAGGGACTGCTTGGTGACGCCGAGAATGTCGAGAAGTCGGTTCACGGTAATGCCCGGGTTTCGGTTGATGAAATGGATCGCCCGATGGTGCGCCCGACCGTATCCGAAGTCCTCGAGAATTCGATCCGGGTCCGAGGTGAATTCCTTGTACGCAAAGAACATGAGCTCGATGCCGTGCAGGAGCTGGTCGTCCGTCAGGAACAGGAGGGTCTCGCCTCCTGACGGTTTCTGGAAGTTCGAATGGTCCTGCATGCACCGCACCCGTACGTCCGTTTCGCGGAAAATGCAACAATACGTCAGCATCGTTGACTTAGCCAGATCGGAATGCTAACCGCATCGCGCCGCGCCGGATTCTCCGGATACTGCGGCAATGGGCTACAGCGCGTGAACGGAGCGGAGACATGGCCGGTTCTTCATATGACGATCGGAACGGCGTGATCTGGCTGGACGGAGAGCTCGTCCCCTGGCGCGACGCAAGGGTGCACGTCCTGACGCACGGGCTGCACTACGCGTCTTCGGTATTCGAGGGCGAGCGGTCCTACAACGGTAAGATCTTCCGCAGCCGCGACCACTCGGAGCGGCTGCTGAAGTCCGGCCGGGACGTGGACGTTCCCATACCCTACACGGTGGACGAGATCGAGGCCGCCAAATACGAGACAATGCGCGCCAACGGCCTTACGGACGCCTACGTCCGCGCCGTGTGCTGGCGCGGGTCGGGCGATGACATGGGTGTCGCGTCGGCGCGGAACCGGGTGCGGATGGCGGTGGCGGCCTGGACGTGGGGCGCCTACTACGGCGATGCGAAGGACAGGGGCGCCAGGCTCGACATTTCGCCCTGGAAGCGGCCGTCCCCCGAGACCATTCCGTGCTTCGCGAAGGCGGCAGGCCTCTACATGATATGCACGATGGCGAAGCACGCCGCCGAGGCGAAGGGGTGCTCCGACGCGATGATGTTCGACTACAGGGGATATGTCGCCGAAGCGACGGGCGCCAACATCTTTTTCGTCCGCGACGGCGTCGTGCATACGCCGAAGCCGGACTGCTTCCTAAACGGGTTGACGCGCCAGACCGTGATCAAATTGCTCGGGGAGCGGCAGATCAGGGTCGAGGAGCGGCACATCTTGCCGGCGGAACTCGAGAGTTTCCAGCAGTGCTGGCTAACGGGAACCGCTGCCGAGGTTACGCCGGTGGGCCGAATCGGAGACTACAGCTTCGAGGTCGGCGAACTGACCAGGACCATGGCCTCCGACTACGAGAAGCTGGTGCGGGCCTGACGGCATCCCGTCGGGACACGGCGGTCGCAGTGGGTGTGAACACGGAAGGCGGATTCCAGAAGTTTCTTCCGGACTTCGGGCCGCAGCCAGTCGGTGACATCTCCCCGCTTCCACTCCGAAGTGCAGCTTGGCAAGTCGACCAATCCTCAACTCAATGCCGCTGCCATGACGCTTCGACTTGGTGGCTAGCCATCCGAGGCTCGCCTGTTCAGCAACGAAAGCGTTGCATTGCGCGAGAGGCGGGCACGTGCGTCTTCCGGCGTGGCCACAAGGGCCGCCGCCGCGGCATTGGCATAGTGCGAAGCTTCCTGCAGAGACGCTCCGGCAACAAGCCGAGCGGCAAAGGCACCGATTACAGCGTCACCCGCGCCGTGCGTGCTCTCCACCGAAACGGCGTGACCCGGAATCTGCAATGGTGCGCGACTCTTGTTCGCCAACACCAAGCCATTGCGTCCAAGCGTGACCATGACTTGCGGCACGCGCCGGAGCAACGTCGCCGCGGCAGCTTCCGCAGCCTCGAAGCCGGAAACTGGAGGGCACTCCGCCAGCATCTCCGCCTCGATCTCGTTGACAACAAGAAGGTCAACAAGTCCAAGGAGCTCGTCCGTCATCATGCGCGCCGGCGCGGCGTTAAGGACAACGGTGGCACCGGCCTTGCGGGCTATGGCCGCGGCGGCGAGGTTCGTTTCCGGTCGCACCTCGTTTTGCAAGAGGAGCACGCGACAGTTTGCAAGCGCATGGCTTTCCTCGAGCATCGCGGACGTTATCCGCCAGTTGGCGCCAGGCACGATCACCGCACCGTAGTCGCCGCTGGAATCAAACAGGGCCACAGACATTCCGGAGCCGCAGTTCGAGAGGCGGTGCACATCGGTCGTGTCCACTTGCGCTTTTGCAAGATGCATGAGGAGCGCCTTGCCGAGATCATCATCACCCACCGCACCTACGAACGCGGTCGCGGCCCCATGGCGGGCGGCCTCAACGGCCTGATTGCCACCCTTCCCGCCACCCTTCCAGGCCCATGCCTCGCCCAGCAGCGTTTCCCCGCGGCGGGGGCGATCTGCGCCGGTCACGAGGATGTCGAAGTGAAGGCTGCCGACAACCGCTACGGATGCCGCCCCATGCAAATTGTCCGTCATCTTCGATGCGCCCGACGTTTCGTCCGCACCGACTGCATGGTCTTTTCGAGGTTGCATTCGACAGTCGCGCCACCTCGCTGGGCGACCGCCACGAAGACCACGTCGATGATGGTGAGCTGAGCGACGCGGGCAGCGGCGTTCTCTCCTGTCAGAGGCGAGCCCTGAGCCGTGGAGCACAGCGCCACGTCTGCCAAGCCGCCGAGCGACGAGTTCGTGTGGTTGGTAACCACCACGACAGACGAACCCGCAGATTTGGCGATTGCGACCGCATCGACCACGGAGTCCGTTTCTCCGGAGTGCGAGAAGGCAACGACGACGTCATCCGGGCCGAGCAGGGATGCGGACATGGCCATCATGTGCGCATCGTCCTGTACGCTGGCCCTCATGCCGATTCTAAGGAACTTGTGTGCCGCATCTCGTGCGATCTGGGCAGAACCGCCCAGACCGTAGAAATCACGGGTCCGGGCACGGTAAAGAAGGTCTGCCGCTCGCTCTATGTCTGCGGGGTCCAAGATCGCGAGAGTCTCCTCGAGAGCCTGGACCGCAGTGCGGAAGACCTTCTGCAAGATGGTTGTGGTACTGTCGTCGCGAGCAAGCTCCTGGTGCAGCTCGACGACCGGCAGGCGGTTGTACGCGGCGAGGCTGGCGCGGAAGTCTCGATACCCGTCGTATCCCAGTTTCTTGGCGACCTTCACAATCATCGCCTCGGACACTTCAGCCGCCTTCGCGACACTCTGCAAGGACGTCGCCTCGTTGAATTCGCGCCTCCCGAGTGCCAGCTCCACCACGCGCGCTTCCAGCGTCGTCAACTGCGGCAGCATCATGCGAATGCGTGGCCCCACGGCGCGCAGTTCCGGGCCGTTGGAGGCGGAGCAGCCTGTCAGTTCTGGAACATGCATTGACGTACGATCCTCTGTGCAGCAATCCCGTCTTGCCGGGCCACGGCGTCGGAGAGGCGGGTGTCGGCGTCGACCCGGTCGATGACTGCAAGCATCGCTTCCACGGCTGCAATGTTCGCCTCGCATTCGGCCACGGGATCGAGACCCGTGACTTCCGGAAACGTATCGAAGTAGATGACCCCGTCATAACCGTCATGGCGAACTTGACGCAACATCTCGGTCGTCTGAACCAAGTGGACAGACCCCACCATCAGGCCGTCGTCCCGCTTGGCATATCCGTCATTGAGGTGGATGCCGAGGACACGACTCTGCCTTGCGGCCATCATGGCGGCATAGGCGGGCTGCTCATTCGCGTAGAGCATATGCGCAAAGTCCAGGGTCACCCCGAGATTCGGCGAGCCTGCCTCTCGGATGGCAAGCAGCGTCGTGGGCATGTCCGGCAGGAGGGCAAAGGCCCTGGGCTCGTTCGGCTTGTATTCGATGCTGACATCAACTTCGGGATTGTGGTCAGCCACCTCGCGTATGCCTTCCACCTCCCATTCCCACAGGCGAGCGTAGTCCACTTGGAAGGGGGTGTCGAAACCGTCCTGGCCCAACCAAATCGTCATGAGATCCACCCCGGCTTCGGCGGCCGTGTCGATCCCTGCCTTGGTGAGATCCAGCGCCTTGCGGCGCACCGCCGCCTCCGGGTTGCTGAAAGCGCCCAGCTTGAATCTCGGATCGGTATAATAGCGCATTGCAAGGCCGCTTACGTCGAGCCCTTCATCGCGGACGGTGCCAATGGTGTCCGTGGCAACATCCGTGAAATGATCCGGGTAGTTCAAGTCGAGATGCTTGAGGCCTGAGACGGTCGCGGCACGTCCTATCATTTCGGCGACAGACGGACTTTCCGCTCGCGCACCCCAGTACAGTTCGGGCGCCGACGCAAACGAGTTCAGGCGAGATGCGTAACGCGCGCGATTCCGCTCTCGAGGCTGGCTCCGGGTCATGGGTGGCTCCTATCTCTTCGCATTCACTGCCACGCTTAACTTTACAGACACAATCCTATGTGTAAAGCGAGACGCGCTTAGGCAGTCGACACGCCTTCATGCGTCGGCGCAGACCAGACGCAAGCGTTTTGCAACAATTGACTCTTAAGTATTTGATTTATAGTAAATTTATTCATCAGTAGGCGAAAACCGGACTTTCCGAACGTTATCCATTGCTACATTTCTGCTTGACAATTTCCAGTCATACTTGACAATGAAATACCGAATCGTGAAGTTGTCGCGGCATTGTGTCGGCACACTGCCGTGCCGACAGTGGAGGCCATCCCAGTTGACGACGGCAAACGGCGACATGTCAGCCGACACAGGGAAGGGGTTCGGCTTTCTGGAACGCAATCCAGGGCTGGTGCCGCCGCTCGGACTGCTGGTGCCGCTCGTTCTTCTCATCGCCCTGATCACGGTCATCAATCCGGTCTTTCTGGACGGTCGGAACGTCTTCAATGTGTTTCGCCAGATTGCCATCTTCCTCGTGCTCGGCACCGGAATGACGATCGTCATGGCCGCCCGCGGCATCGACCTGTCGGTGGGTTCTACGGTGGCACTGTCCGGTTGTGTCGCCGGACTCGTGGTCAAGAGCGGGGTCTTCGGTGATGGCTTGGCGTCCATTCTTGCCGTCATTGCGGCGATCGGAGTCGGTGCGGCTGTCGGCTTTTTCAACGGATTTGCCGTCACAGCCCTCAAGGTGCCGCCCCTTATCGTGACGCTAGGCACGCTCACCGCCATCCGCGGGCTCGCCTATCTCGTCATGGGGTCCGACCAGGTCCGCAATTTCCCGGATTCGTTCCTCTGGATTGGTCAGGGCAAGTTCTGGGGCCTGCCTGCTGCGGGGCTCGTCTCACTTGCCGTAGTGATTTTGGGCGCCTTCCTCATGAACAAGACGCGCTTTGGTACCTATGTCCTTGCCGTTGGCGGAGACCGAAGCGCCGCGATCCGCGCCGGCATCCGCGTGCACCGGTACGAAATGGGCGCTTACATAATCTGCGGGGCATTGGCCGGACTGGCCGGTGCCATGCTGATCGCACGCCTCAACGCAGCCCAAGCGGTGCTCGGCGCCACGATGGAACTTCACGCCATTGCCGTAGTGGTCCTTGGCGGGACGTTCCTGTTTGGCGGGTACGCCACGCTGTTGGGCACGTTCTTCGGGGCCGTCTTTCTCGGCGTTGCCGAAAACGGGCTGCTGCTCATGGGCGTGCCGTTCTACTGGCAGCAGATCGTCATCGGAACGACCTTGGTCGTTGCCGTCGCCATTCAGCTTTACCGCTTCCGCCGCCAGGGCATGGCGAGCGGCTGACCGCGCATCGACGCGGCCAGAACCTTGAATGCTCGACAGAAAAGGAGAACCCAAAATGAAGAAGCAACTGTCTGGGATCGCCGTGGGATTGACGCTCGCACTTGGCGCCGGCTCTGGCGCCATGGCAGCCGATGAGCCCTTGAAGATCGGCTTCGCACCGCCCGTCTACGACACGCTGGACTACTTCGGCCAATTCGCGGTTGCCTTCCAGGAAGAGATGGAACGTCAGGGCGTCGGCATAGAGTTCACCGCCCGCGCCTCGACCGCCGAGGCCAATGTCCAGCAGCAACTGGACATCGTCGACGACCTCATCACGCTCGACATGGACTACATAATCGTAGGACCCATCGACTACTTCGGCATCGTCCCGGCGCTGCAGGCGGCCAACGAGGCAGGCATCCCGATCATAGTCGTGAACCATCTCGACATTCATCCCGAAGATGCGGGCGTCGACGTGCTTGCATATAGCGGCTACTCCCACGCCGAAGGCGGCGAGGTCACCGCAAAGTGGGCATTGGAAAACGTCCTGTCCGAGGGCGACAAGGTGGGACTGATGTTCGCGGAGCCCGGAAACCAGATTTCCGAACAGCGGGTCGGCACCGCCCGCGACCTGTGGGTCGCGGCGGGCATCGAGGTCGCGTTCGAGCACTATGCCTACTGGGAACAGGCCCGTGCGTTCGACGCCACCGAACGGCTTGTTCTCGCGAATCCTGACGTGAAAGCGATATATGCCGGCAACAGTTCCATGGCCATGGGCGTTGCCAACGCCTTGAAGGGTATGGGTGAGGACGGCATCGACGTCTTCGGCTTTGGCGCCGTGCCGCCGGAACTCGACATGATCTGGGAAGGGCTCATCCGCGGCTCGATATTCCGTGACAGCCAGTCCAGCGGCCGCTACATCGCGGACGCCATCGTCCGCCATTCCAATGGCGAGCAGATCGAAAGACAGTATCCGCTTGACATGGTGATGGTCTCTTCCCGCGAGGACGTGCTGACCAAGGTACCTGAGGGCTCGCTCCGCCTTATGGAAAACTGGCCGGAGATCGAAACGGAACTGCAGAGTGGCAACTGAGTCACGCGCGTTCCAGGCCTCCCCCGCCTCGGCGGGGGAGATGCTGCTGTCGCTGCGGGACATAAGGATGTCCTTTGGCGGCGTGCAAGCCCTGCGCGGCGCTTCCATTGATGTGGTTCGAGGCAAGGTGACGGCCCTCGTGGGGGACAATGGCGCAGGCAAGTCGACCCTTATCAAGATCGTTATGGGCGTGCATCCGCCGACCTCGGGCAAAATCATCCTCGAGGGGCAGGAGATCAGCGTCGCGAACCCGGAATCCGCCCGCAGACTTGGCATCGAGGCGATTTACCAGGATCTGGCGTTGGTCGGCACTTTTGACCTGGTCCAGAACTTCTTTCTTGGCAGAGAACGCACAAGGTCGTACCTCGGTGGCCTGATCAAGGTGCTGGACAAAGCGGCCATGCGGGAAGAGGCACTCGAGGTCTTGACGGGGCGGGTCGGCATAAGCATCGGAAACCCCTACGCGAGCGCTTTCGTCATGTCGGGCGGGCAGCGGCAGGCGGTGGCCATCGGCAGGGCAATCCATTCCGACGCGCGGCTGATCATCATGGACGAGCCGACCGCATCCCTCGGCGTGGAGGAAACCGACCGGGTATTGACGATCATTGAGCGTCTGCGCGACCAGGGCCTGACCGTGCTCATGGTCAGCCACAACCTTGAGCATGTATTCCGGTGCGCCGACTCCATCGCCGTGATGCATCGGGGCGAAGTCAACGCACAGGTTCCCACAAGCGAGGTCTCTCGCCAGGACATCGTCACGCACATCATGGGTTCGCGCGCTGTCGGGTGAACTCGTCCAGTCACGCGGCCGAGCATGCCGCCTTGTGAGCAGCAAAGCGCAGCCAGGCCAGTCGGACGACCGACATGTTCGAACGGAACCGCGCAGCTTGCGCGGGAGAAATTATCACGGTAGGGACGGTCATTGCTGACCGCCCCCCGCGCGGATCCGGACGTGCGCGCTAACGCATCCGGCTCCTGCCTTCGGTCGAACGTCAGCCCGCCTTGCCGCCGAAACAGACGGCACGCACGGACTGCGTGAGCAAGCGACGCATGTGACACCCAGTGTCGGATTCCGCGCTCCGCGAGTGCTTTGCCGCCCTGCTCTTCCGTTGGCCCCGGCCCTTCGCTCCATCCACTCCGCCGCGGGTGTCGCAACCCCTTTCGTTCGCGGATTTCGCGGCTCAATCGCCCGACCCGCGCCTGCCGCTTGCCAACGCCTCACCTGCCGCCTCGCGACGACCGGCGCATGGTTCGCGGAGAAAGTGGCTGGTTGACCTCTCTTTCTGCCGGGACTTTCGCCCGGCGACATTCCACCAGTTGGCCTGGCGCACCAGACGTCCTGACATCGGATCAGACTTCCAGCAATGAACGAGACGCCTCTTGTCCGGGGTTCCGTGCGGCTTCGGGCATTTCGCAGACCATGCGCAGGCCGGTTCTAGGGAAGACCGGGCCGGCACGGCCGAGCTCGTCGAGCAGCCCGGCGATGGCGGCGTCGCCGGGCTGTCCCGACGAATATGCGCACCCGCAGGATGCCGTTCTCCGGTTCGGGCCCGCTTCCACTCCGAAGCGCAACACCGGCCATTTCCGCATCGAGCGCGCAGCCCGGGCCGTCAGATCAATCCCGATGTCAGGACGTCTGAATTCGGTCCCGGCATCTTCTTTGCATGCAAACCCGTTCGCCATGTTCGCTCTTTCGGCCCGATCTCGAATCGGGAACCGCATTCCCCGCTCCCTCATGGCGTCAATGCGACCAACGACAGGCCCGGCGCGAACATGCTTGGCAGTGAGTCCGCCATTTGCTACGATTCGAATGCGGGCGCCGGTAAATTCGGCGCGGAATGGTGCTGAAACGGAGGGCAATGTACTGAGCAAACGTGCTGGTGCGGCGGAAAGCGCTGCCGCAGGACACATGCCGGGAGTCGGGTTGCTCGACCTGATCCTGGATTCGCTTGAGGAAAACAAGGCCGAAGACATCGTCACGATCGACCTGCGCGGCAAGTCCGAAATGGCCGACCACATGGTTGTCGCATCCGGTCGCTCGTCGCGGCAGGTCTCGTCGATTTGCGAAAAGCTCGCGGCCCGGATCAAGCAGGGGCCGGGTCTAGCCTGCCGGATGGAGGGCAAGGCAGCGGCGGACTGGATTCTCATGGACTGCGGAGACGTCATCGTCCATGTCTTCCGTCCGGAGGTTCGGGAGTTCTACCAGCTGGAGAAGATGTGGCTGCCTGAATCTCGGGCCGCCCGCGACTGACCCCGCCCGGACGGACATGCGCATTCGCCTGTGCGCCGTGGGCCGGATGCGGCGGAGCCCGGAAGCAGAGCTGACCCGCGACTACCTGGAGCGCTTCGACCGGACCGGCCGGCCCCTCGGGTTCGGCGCCGTCGAAGTGATCGAGGTGGGCGCACGCGACGGGCGCGGCAGAGCCGCCGAGGCCCGCCTTCTCCGAAAGGCGATTCCCGCCGGAGCGCGGATCATGGCCATGGACGGCCGCGGGCGCGAAATCACCTCTCCGGACCTCGCATCGCTTCTCGCCCGGCACAGGGATGACGGCTGCGGCTGCCTCGCCATCCTCTTGGGAGGGGCGGACGGTCTGCATCCGGACCTACTTGCGGAAGCCCACGACCGGGTTTCCATGGGGAAACTCGTCTGGCCGCACCTGCTGGCCCGGGCGATGGTTGCGGAACAACTCTACCGCGCGGCGTCGATACTCGCCGGCGCGCCCTACCACAGGGCCTGACCGGCGCCCGTCCGCCGGCCACGCCGAGGAGACACGGAATGCGCCCTCAAGGACCGGTGGTCCTCTGCATCCTCGACGGCTGGGGCCTCAGCGACGAACGCGCCGGAAACGCCGTCCGGCTCGCGCGCACGCCGGCCTACGACGGCATCATGGCAAGCTGCCCGACCACGCGCCTCGCCGCGCACGGACCGGATGTCGGCCTGCCTGCGGGCCAGATCGGGAATTCCGAGGTGGGGCACATGAACATCGGCGCCGGCCGCATCATCGAGATGGAGCTCGCGCGCATCAACCGTGTCGTGGCGGGCGGCGGGCTGCCCGAAGTCGACGGCATGCGCCGGTTCATCGCGGCAATGCAGGACTCCGGCGGCGTCGCGCACGTCCTCGGCATCGTCTCCGACGGCGGCGTTCACGCCCATCTCGACCATCTGGACGCGGCCGTGGGCGCCATTGCGGCGGCGGGCGTGGATGTCGCCGTGCACCTCTTCACCGACGGACGCGACGTCATGCCGGTGTCCGCGGCGGCGCATCTCGACCGGCTCATGCCGGCGCTCTTCCCCGCCGGCGCCCCGCAGGATCGCGGAGAAGTCCGCATCGCCACGGTCTCGGGACGGTATTTCGCCATGGACCGCGACCGTCGCTGGGACCGGACGAAAAGGGCCTACGACGCGATCGCCCGCGCGGACGCGCCGCGCTACCGGACCGCGGGCGAGGTCATCCGGTCGTCGCATGCGAACGGCGTCACGGACGAGTTCATCTCCCCCGCGGTGGTGGAGGGGTATTCCGGCTTCCGGGACGGCGACGGCCTGATGTGCGTCAACTTCCGGGCGGACAGGGTTCGCCAGATTCTGGCGGCGATAGGCGAGCCGGGATTCGCCACCTTCGACACTGGCGTCCGGGCCGTGCTCGCGCCGATGACCGGGTTCGTTTCGTACTCGGACGCGCACGACGCCTATCTCGACCGGGTGTTCCCTTCCGAAGCCGTCGCCGGGACGCTCGGCAGCCGCGTCGCCGAGTGCGGCCTCGAACAGATGCGCATCGCGGAGACCGAAAAATACCCCCATGTGACCTACTTCCTGAACGGCGGCGTCGAGCCGCCGCTTCCCGGGGAAGACCGTTTCCTGGTGCCGAGCCCCGGGGTCGCGACCTACGACCTCCAGCCCGAAATGTCGGCGCCAGCCGTGGCCGACGGACTCGCGGATGCGCTTCGTTCCGGCCGCTACGGACTCATCGTCACGAATTTCGCGAATCCCGACATGGTCGGCCATACCGGCGACCTCGATGCCGCCATCGCCGCCTGCGAGGCCGTCGACGCCTGCCTTGCGCGGGTGCTGCCCGAACTCGATGCCGCCGGAGCGGCGATGCTGCTGACGGCGGACCACGGGAACTGCGAAGCCATGATCGACAGCGAGACCGGAGGACCGCACACGGCGCATACGACGAATCCGGTGCCGGCAGCCCTGATCGGCGCCGCGCCCGGCGCGGGCCTCCGCGCCGGCGGCCGGCTGGCGGACATCGCGCCCACGCTGCTCGAGATGATGCGGCTGGCGAAACCGCCGGAGATGACCGGGATTTCGCTCCTCCGCACCTAACGCGGAGCGGCCGGAACCAATGCCCGGAAAGGCGGGCGAAGCCGCTGGAAAACCGTGTTCCGGCATGCAAAATACAGGCGAATCACCGTCTGGCGGGTCATGCGCGGCCCGCCCGGACACGGTCGGCGGCGGGACCGGGACGCGGCGGCCGAAGCAGGGACAGGGGGACAGCCGGCATGAACAAACTTTTCCTGGGCGCGATCGGCGGCCTCCTCGCGGGCGCGATGCTCGCGACGGCGCTTCCGCACCCGATCGGGGCGCAAGAGTCAGAACTGTCGGACACGACCTACGAGCAACTCGACCTCTTTGGAGACATCTTCGAGCGCATCCGCGCATCCTACGTCGAGGAAGTCGACGACGTCGACCTGATACGCAATGCGATCGACGGCATGCTGACGTCGCTCGATCCGCACTCCGGCTATCTGCCTCCGCCGGACTTCGAACAGATGCAGGTCGAGACAAAGGGCGAGTTCGGCGGCCTCGGCATCGAGGTCACGCAGGAGAACGGCATCGTCAAGGTGGTCTCGCCGATCGACGGCACACCCGCGGCGAACGCCGGCCTTCAGGCCGGCGACCTCATCATCCGGGTGGACGGCCAGGCAACCCTCGGCATGACGCTCGACGAGGCGGTCGAGATCCTCCGCGGCCCGGTCGGCAAGGAAGTCGTGGTCACCATCAGCCGGGAAGGGGAGGAAGCTCCCTTCGACGTCACCATCGTCCGCGACACGATCAAGATCCGCGCCGTTCGATCCCGCACCATCGGCAGGTCCATCGTGCTCAGGGTCTCGTCGTTCACCGGCCAGACCTTCGACAACCTCAAGGAGGAAATCGCCGACCAGGTCGAAGAACTCGGCGGCATGGAAAAGGTCGACGGCTTCATCATCGACCTGCGCAACAATCCCGGCGGCCTCCTGCAGCAGGCGGTCCTGGTCGCCGACGCATTCCTCGACAAGGGCGAGATCGTGTCCACCCGCGGGCGCGAGATCGCGGACAGCGACAGGTTCAACGCGAACGCGGGCGACCTCGCGGAGGGAAAGCCGCTCGTGGTGCTAATCAACAACGGGTCCGCGTCCGCGTCCGAAATCGTCGCCGGCGCCCTGCAGGATCATCGCCGCGCGGTCGTTGTCGGCACGCAAAGCTTCGGCAAGGGATCCGTGCAGACCGTGCTGCAGCTCGGCGAGAACGGCGCCATCCGCCTGACGACCTCCCGCTACTACACGCCCTCCGGACGTTCCATTCAGGCCCTCGGCATCTTTCCCGACGTCTATGTCGAGCAGAAACCCCCGGTCGAAGACGAGGGCGAAGACGAGGACGGCGGATTCCTCCGGTTCGAGTCCGATCTCCGGGGCTCGCTGCTGAACGACAGCATGGGCGAAGAGGCGATGGAGCTCCTCGAAGAGGAACAGGAGGAACGCCGGGAGATCGCGGAGGTGCGCAACCTCGACTTCCAGCTTGCCTATGCGCTCGACATCATGCGCGGGCTGTCGGTCTTCGCCAGCGAGTGACGGGACGTGACTTCACGCCGCCGTCGCATGGCAGGTCGCAGGCCGGGCTCCCGGAGGCGGACGGCAAGGTGAGCGGCGGCGGATTCGACACCCTTCCCTACAGGCCCTGCGTGGGGATCATGCTGGTCAATCCGGCGCAGCGCGTGTTCACCGGAAACCGGATCGACGGGCCGGCGGACGCCTGGCAGATGCCGCAGGGCGGAATCGATCCCGGTGAATCCCGGCGCTCGGCGGCACTGCGCGAACTCCGCGAGGAAACCGGCGTGCCCCCGCAACTCGTGGACATCGTGGCCGCGGCGCCCGATCTCGTGTCATATGACCTTCCCCCCGATCTCGTTCCGCAACTCTGGGGCGGCCGGTTCCGCGGGCAACGGCAGTCCTGGTTCCTGATGCGGTTTCTCGGCGACGATTCGGTGATCGACATCGATTCCCCGGTCCCCGAGTTCAGGGCCTGGCGCTGGCTCCCGGTGGACGAGCTGGTTGAGCGGATCGTTCCGTTCAAGCGGGCGGCGTACGCCCGGGTCATCCAGGAATTCCGCCACTTCCTGCACTGATGCCGCTTTTGGCGCCGGCGGCTGCGCTCCGGTCGGCGGATTCCGACTCCAAATGAGAACAAAAGGTGAATATACGGATTCGCATGGCCTTTGCGGAACTGTGCATCACGTCGAATTTCACCTTCCTGACCGGCGGTTCCCACCCGGCGGAATACGCCCGGAAGGCCGCCGAACTCGGCTTGCCGGCGCTGGCAGTCGCCGACCGGAATTCCGTCGCCGGAATCGTCCGGGCGCATGTGGAACTGCGGGACATGGCACGCGATGCGCGCCTGGAGACGGGAACGCCCGCCCGGGTTCCGCGGCTGCTGCCGGCCGCGCGCGCCGAAACGGCGGATGGAATCGCGGCGACCCTCCTGCCGGAGACCCGCACTGCCTGGGGACGGCTCTGCAGGCTGCTGACGCGCGGCAGGCGGCGGGCGCCCAAGGGCGACTGCATCCTGCGAGTCCGCGACCTTCTCGACCATGGCCGCGGGCAGCAACTGCTGCTGCATCCGCCGCCGTGGCCGGGGCGGCTCCCGGCCGGCTGGCTGCGCCGGGCGCGGCAACTGAAGGATCGGTTCCCGGATCGCCTCGCACTGGTGATGGCGCCCCGCTACGACGGACGAGACAGGCGGCGCTTCGCGCATCTCGCGGAACTGGCCGCCCTGCTCCGCGTGCCCGCCGCCGCCTCCGCGCAGCCCGTCATGCACAACGGGAGGCGGCGCATGCTGGTCGACGTCCTGACCTGCATACGGGAAGGCATCGTCATCGACGACATCGGACGGCGGGCCCTCGCCAACAACGAACGGCGCATGCGGTCGGAAGCGGACATGCTGCGTCTCTTCATCGGCCACGAGGATGCGGTGCACCGCACCGCGGAGATCGCCGGACGCTGCAGCTTCTCCCTCGACGACCTGAAATACGAATACCCTTCGGAAGTCTCGGACGGCGAGGCACCGCAGGCGCGCCTTGAACGCCTGGCGCGCGCCGGCCTGGCGGCGCGCTACCCCGGCGGCGCGCCCGGAGACCTGCAGGGAACCCTCGAGCGGGAACTCGCCCTCATCGGCAAGCTCGCCTATGCGCCTTACTTCCTGACCGTCCACGACGTGGTCGCCTTCGCCCGGTCGCGCGGCATTCTCTGCCAGGGGCGCGGGTCGGCCGCGAACTCCGTCACCTGCCATGTCCTCGGCATAACCCCGGTGGACCCGGCCGGCGAAACCCAGATGGTCTTCGAGAGGTTCGTGTCCGAGGCGCGCGACCAGCCGCCGGACATCGACGTGGATTTCGAGCACGAGCGGCGCGAGGAGGTGATCCAGCACATCTACCGGCGCTACGGACGTCACCGCGCGGGCCTTTGCGCCACCGTCATTCACTACCGGGGAAAGCGCGCCATCCGCGAGGTGGGCCGGGCCATGGGGCTTTCGGACGACACCGTCTCCTCCCTGGCGTCGCAGTTCTGGGGCTGGGGCAGCATGCGGGAGGTCAGCGCCGCGCGAGTCCGGGAACTCGGCCTCGACCCCGGCGAACGGCGGCTGCGGCTGACGCTCCGGCTGACCGCCGAACTGGTCGGTTTCCCCCGCCACCTGTCACAGCATGTCGGCGGTTTCGTCATGACGGAATGCCGGCTCGACGAACTCGTCCCGATCGAGAACGCGGCCATGAAGGACCGTACGGTGATCTGCTGGGACAAGGACGACATCGATGCGCTCGGGATCCTGAAGGTCGACGTGCTGGCGCTCGGCATGCTGACATGCATCCGGAAGTCGTTCGACCTCATCCGCACCCACGTCGGCCGGCCGTATTCCCTCGAGACCCTGCCCCGGGAGGATCCCGCCGTCTACGACATGCTGTGCGAGGGCGACAGCATCGGCGTCTTCCAGGTGGAAAGCCGGGCGCAGATGTCGTTCCTGCCCCGCATGAAGCCGCGGCGCTTCTACGACCTCGTGATCCAGACCGCCATCGTTCGCCCCGGGCCCATACAGGGCGGCATGGTGCACCCCTACCTGCGGCGGCGGCGCGGCGCGGAGCAGGTCGTGCTTCCGTCCAGCGCCCTTGCCGATGTTCTCGGACGCACGCTCGGCGTGCCGCTGTTCCAGGAACAGGCCATGCAGATCGCCATCATCGGCGCCGGGTTCTCGGCGGAGGAAGCGGACCGGCTGCGCCGGGCCATGGCCACCTTCAGGCGAACGGGCCAGGTGGTGCTGTTCCGGGAACGCTTCATCGCCGGCATGCTGAAGAACGGTTACGACCAGGACTTCGCCGAGCGGTGCTTTTCGCAGATCAACGGATTCGGGGAATACGGCTTTCCGGAAAGCCACGCGGCGAGTTTCGCCCGGCTGGTCTACGCCTCGGCCTGGCTCAAGAGGCGTCATCCGGGGATCTTCGCCTGCGCGCTGCTGAACTCGCAGCCCATGGGGTTCTATGCGCCGGCGCAGATCGTCCGCGACGCCCGGGAGCACGGGGTGCAGGTCCGCCCCGTCTGCATCAATCGCAGCTTCTGGGACAATTCCATGGAGCCCGGCGACGGCAGCGACCTGGCGCTCAGGCTGGGTTGCAGGCAGGTGAAATCGCTCGACAGGGAATGCGTGGACCGGATCGTCGGGGAGCGCGGCGGCGGCTACCGGTCCGTGGACGACGTGTGGCGGCGCACGCATGCCCAGCCGTCCCAGCTGGGCGCCCTGGCAGCCGCGGATGCATTCGCCTGTCTCGGCCTGACGCGCCGCGAAGCGCTCTGGGAAGTCCATGCGATCCGGGGCGCGCACCCGCTTCCGCTGTTCGGACAGCCGGGCGAGGCGGTTCGGGAACCCGCTGCCGACCTGCCGGACATGTCGGAAGGCGAGCATGTGGTCGAGGACTATTCATTCCTGCGCCTGACGCTGAGGAAGCACCCGGTGTCGTTCCTCAGGCCCATCCTGTCTCCGGACCCGCGGCAGGCGGCGCATGACTGCGGCCGCGTCCCGGCCGGGAGCGCCAGTCACTGACGAAGCGCCGTCGGCATCGCGCCGCGGCGGACGGAACCTGATCCGTTGGCCTGCCGGCTATCCGCAGCGAACGGCGGAAACGACGCCGTTCTCGTCGAGGAGAATGTTCAGCCGCGCCGACACGTAATCCGCGCCCGCATCCGCATCCGCCCTGCGGACCCGGCTGTCGGCGGGAAGGCGGAAGAACTCGAGCGCGGACTCCTCGAGACCCCGCAAATGCCGGTACGCGGCCGCGTCGCAACCCGACCGCCCCGGCACCATGCCGGGGTTCTGGCAACCCGCCATGCCGATGAAAACAAGGGTTGTCCCTAAGGCGACAACGTTCGCCGAACCGCGTCCCGCCATCTTTCGTACGCCCTGTTCCTGTCCGTATCGGAGAGTTGCGGTTCGAACCTGCGGTCGAGAGCCCAGGATTCGGAGAAGTCGTCCATGCCAGAATACAGCCCCGCCTGCCAGCCCGCAAGCCAGGCGGCCCCGAGCGCCGTGGTTTCCGTGACCACCGGCCGGTCCACGGGTGCGCCGATCTGGTCGGCGAGATTCTGCATGGTCCAGTCGCTCGCGGCCATGCCGCCGTCGACCCGGAGCATGGTTCCGCCGCCCACTCGATCCGCTGCCGCCGCGTCCGCTCCGGAACGGTCGTCATGCATGGCCTCGAGAAGGTCCCGGGTCTGGAACGCAACGCTCTCGAGCGCCGCCCGCGCCAGCTCGGCCGGGCCGGTGTTCCGCGTAAGCCCGAATACGCTGCCCCTGCACTCGGGATCCCAGTATGGCGCGCCCATGCCCGTGAACGCCGGCACCATCGTCACCTGCTGCGCAGGGTCCGCCGCCTCGGCGAGACCCTGGGTCTCCTCTGCCGACTTGATGACCCCGAGGCCGTCGCGCAGCCATTGCACCACGGCACCGGCGACGAAGATGGAGCCCTCGAGCGCGTAGGTGACCTCGCCTCCGAGCCGGTAGGCGATCGTGGTCAGAAGCCGGTTGCGGGAGCGGACGGCCGTGGCGCCGGTGTTCAGGAGCGCGAAGCATCCCGTGCCGTAGGTGGACTTGAACATGCCCGGACGGAAGCAAGCCTGCCCGACCGTCGCCGCCTGCTGGTCTCCCGCCACGCCGCAGATCGGCACCGGCCGACCGAGGAACTCCGCGTCGGCCACGCCGAATTCGGACGCGCAGTCCCGCACTTCCGGCAGCATGGCTTCCGGCACGCGCAGGATGGAGAGCATGTCGGCATCCCAGCACCCGTCGCGAATGTTGTAGAGAAGCGTCCGCGACGCGTTCGTCGCGTCGGTCGCATGCACCGCCCCTTTCGTCAGGCGCCAGATCAGGAAACTGTCCACGGTTCCGAACAGGAGCCGGCCGGCCTCGGCCCGTTCGCGCGCGCCCGGCACGTTGTCGAGCAGCCAGGAGAGCTTGGTTCCCGAGAAGTAGGGATCGAGCAGGAGGCCGGTCCGCCGCGCGGTCTCATCCTCGTGCCCCCCGTCCCTTAGGGCCGCGCAGAACTCCGATGTCCTGCGGTCCTGCCAGACGATGGCGTTGCCGAGCGCCTCTCCCGTCGTCCGGTCCCAGACCACCACCGTCTCGCGCTGGTTGGTGATGCCGATTGCCGTGATCCGGGCGCCCGCGCCGGCCGCGCGCACCGCGCCCCGGCAGGTTTCCAGGACGCTTGTCCAGATATCCTCGGGATCGTGCTCGACCCAGCCCGATCTCGGAAATATCTGGCGGAACTCCTTCTGGCAGACCGCGGCGGGCACGAGGTTTCCGTCGAAGACGATCGCCCGGCTCGACGTCGTTCCCTGATCTATCGCCAGTATGTGGGTCATTGCTCTCTTCCCCGAAAAGCGCAGTCGGGCGGCACGGAATTCCGCCGCCGTTCCCGGTGCCGCGACAACCCTGAGACCGGGAGCCCCGACCACCCCGAGGCTGCCTTGGCCGGAAAGGGATAACCGGCTTTCCGCAGTTCGACAAGCGCAGGCCGGCACCGCGGCCGCCGGGCCGTCAACGATCTTTCCTCTTGCCGCCCGGATCGAGCTGCCCATTGTCGCAGCGCCAACAAGTCCGGTCGCATCTCAGCAACCTTTGGCGGTTGCAATTCGCGATCCCCGCCTGCATTGCAGGTGATGGAGTTCGGTCGGGTTTTGCGGAGTGAGTCGGCGCGGAAAATTTGTCGAGCTGTTCAAGGCCAGGGGGCAGTCTCGGCTACTGACAGGCGGCTGGATCGCGGTGCCGCTTCGTTCGCGAGGCCGCGCCGGAAACTGCCTTGCACGGGCCGCACCCTGAAAACGCCGTCAAGGCATATGCGCGAGGTGCTGACCGGGGAAAACCTGCTGTGACGAAGTTGCCGGAACACAACGGAAATATGCAATGCTGGAATACAATGGATATCTGGGGTCGATCGAGTACGGCGAGGACGAAGGGGTGCTGCACGGACGCCTTGAATACATTCGCGATCTTGTGACTTACGAGGGGACGGATGCCAGAAGCCTGAAAACCGCCTTTTGCGAGGCCGTGGACGACTACATTGCACTTTGCGAAGCCGAGGAACGCGTGCCGGACACGCCGTTGAAAGGCAGTTTCAGCGTCCGCCCGGGACGAGATCTGCACCGTCGTGCCGCGTTGCTCGCCAGGAACCGAGGCATGAACCTGAACACCGTGGTCAGCGAGGCTTTGCGGAGCTACCTGGACAGGGAAGGAGGCTTCGAACGCCCGGCGGTTAAGCAATAGCCGCTCTCGTCGTGTTTGCGCCGCCTGGTGCGACGTCGCAAATGCCGGATCGAGCGAGACTCGTCTTCGGATTGGCTGCGGCAGAATCACGCGCTGGCCTTCCAGTGAACCAACCGTTGGCGCCGGGTCATGCGTCGTGCCTTGTCTCGTTGAAACGGTCCGCGGCCCTGGTCCAAGCTGGCGCTTGCGGCACAAAATGGAGCAGCAACCCATCAAAGCGGACCAATGTTTCGGGCTCCGTGCAGAAGTCCTCGGTTCCGTGGGTGTCCGGTCCGGAATCAGGGCGCGCGACGAATCGCCGCCGGTGCTGACCGGGTTCGACCCCAGTCCGGGCCATGTCCGCGGCGGCCGCGGGCACCGACAACAAACCCGGCCGAGTGGAGGAATCAGCATTGACATCGGACGTCGCCGACCTCGCAGCCGCCAAGGCGCTCGTGCTCGAGCACTACCGTAACCTTGACGACGCCCCCACCGAATCCGTTTCCGATGCGCTCGGAAGGCGCGCCTCCGCCGACTGCCGCTTTCGGTTCGTCCACCCGTTCCGGGACGTCGTCGGCGCCGAAACGGCGGCGGCCGAGTTCTGGATTCCGATCCGGCGGAGCTTTAAGCCGCTGCAGCGGCGTCAGGACATCTTCTTCGCAGGACGGAACCGCGTCGATGGCGAGCGCACGACCTGGGTGGTCTCGATGGGTCACCTGCTCGGACTGTTCGACAGTCCGTTTCTCGGGATGCGGCCGACACGCAAGTCGACCCTGCTCCGCTACGCCGAATTCTTCCATGTGGACGGCGGAAGAATCGTCGAGGATACCGTCTTTCTCGACATTCTCAACCTGATGCACCAGGCTGGCGCGGAGGCGCTGCCGGCGTCGACCGGGGCCACCATCGTCACGCCGGGCCCGCGCACGCACGACGGCCTGCTGTTCGGAGACCCTCGCCCGGAAGAGGGCCGGGAGACGCTGGATCTTATCATGCGGATGATCGACCGTCTTGTCGCGGCCGACGTGAAGACGACGAAGGCGGACCTCGTGCTCGACTGGACGGACGACATGATCTGGTGGGGCCCGGGCGGCATCGGCGCGCCCTATACCCAGGACCGCTACATCGAACAGCATGCCGGCCCGTTCGAGGCCGGTCTCGAATGGGGCTACCATTGCGGCCATCGCATGCAGTGCGGCGAAGGAATGTACGGAGGTTTCTTCGGCTGGCCGAGTCTTGCGGTTCGCTCAACCGGGGGATACATAGGCTTGACGCCCGCATCGAAGGACGAGACCTTCATGCGGGTGGTTGACTTGTATCGTCGTGAGGGCGGGCTGCTTGCCGAGAACTGGAACTTCATCGATCACCTCCACTTCCTCGATCAGAACGGCCTGGACCTCGTCGCGCGCCAGAAGATGCTGACGGGTCTTTGAAGTTGGAATTTGGCGGTCTTTCCGGCCATGCGGGTTCGCCGTCGGCCGTGGAGGCGGCCGCTCGGCTTGTGCGTGCGGCATCGGACGCCGCCGTCGCGAATCCCGCGAATCGGCCGCGGTCGCGAATCCTTCAGGCGACGTGCATTGACCTGACTTTCTTTTTTCTTGAGGAGAACACAACATGATGAACACCAAAACCACACTGGCAACGGCAGCGGCCGCCTGCCTGTTCGCCGGTTCCGCTACCGCGGGCTGCGGCATTTCATCCGGCAACATCAGCGTGCTTGCCAATGACTTTCCGGCGCTGCACGCGGTTGTCTCGACCGCCGAGGAATGCGCCGGCGACGGCGTGACCTTCGCCAAGAACCATACCGCCCAGCACCGCGAAATCCAGGTTGCCGCGCTGACGGCCGACCCGGCGGAGTACACTGCCGTGATCGTCGCCAATTCCTCGTCGGTGCCGCTCCTCAACAACGACCTGATCCGTCCGCTCGACGACCTGGTGGCCAAGCACGGCTCGCATCTGAAGAAGAGCCAGCTGATCACCATCGACGGCAAGGTGATGGCGGTGGCCTTCATGGCCAATGCCCAGCACCTCTTCGTGCGTACGGACATTCTCGAACAGGTCGGAAAACCGATCCCGTCCACCTACGAACAAGTCCTCGACGCCTGCAAGGCGATCCAGGATGCAGGCATCATGGAACACCCTTTCACCGCCCTCTTCAAGGCCGACTGGAATCTCGGCGAGGAGTTCGTCAACATGTACATCGGGCACGGCGGCGAATTCTTCAAGCCGGGCACGGCTGAACCGGCCGTGAACAACGCCCAGGGAGTAGCCACGCTCAACATGCTCAAGGCGTTGACCGAATGCGCCAACCCGGACTTCCTGACCTACAACACGTCGACCGTTGCGCCCATCTGGGAAGCAGGGAATCTCGCCATCGCCCAGCTCTGGGGATCGACGGGAGGCCAGATCCTCGACGACGAAGGCTCGACCCCGGAAGTCGTGGAGAACACGCTCCTGATCGGCGCCCCCATGGTGGCCGGCGGATCTACCCCGGCATCGACGCTGTGGTGGGACGGCTTCACGATCGCCAAGAACATTTCGGAAGAGGACGCGGAAGCGACCTTCATCGCCATGGTTCACGGCATCTCTGACGACATGGTGCGGGCGAACAACGACAAGGCTGTATGGCTGAGCGACGCATATGTTGCCGGGCCGGCCGCCGCCGGCGTCGCGGCAACCGCTGCCGCGGGAACCCAGCCCTATCCGATGCTCCCCTTCATGGGCCTGCTGCACCAGGCGTTCTTCACCGAGCTTCCTGATTTCCTGCAGGGCAACGAAAGCGCCGAACAGACGCTTGCGGACATCGAGGCGGCCTACATCACCGCCGCCAAGGAAGAGGGATTCCTCTGACCCGATAGCGGCTGCGGCGGCGCGGCACTTTCCGCGCCGCCGCAGCTCCGGGCGGCAAGTGAAGCTGTTCGAACAGGTCGATCATGCCCCATCGGACCTTTGTCTGGTTCATCGCGCCAACGCTGACGGCAATGATCCTCTTCATTGCGCTGCCGATCGTTTCGGTCGCCATCCAGTCGCTGTACGTCGCCCACGAACAGGTCATCATCGAAGTCGAAAACTGCAATCCCTTCAAGTGCGAAGCCGCGCTCACTGTCGACGTCGAGGCCACCAGGAAACTCAACGAGGACGCACCCCTCGGCCGGTTCAACGCGCTCGGCACTTATGCCAACCGGAACCATCTTGCCTTAGCGGAAATCGGCGTCGTCTGGAATGAATCGAAGTCCTGGCGGCAATTCGTCGCGGGTGTCTACAACCTGCCGTTCTACAAGGCCCTCTTCTTCACGCTGACCTACACATTCGTGGTTGCGCCCGTCGTTCTGGTTCTCGGACTGTTCGTTGCGCTCGGCGTCAACGCCCTGCCGCGCATCACGAAGGGCCCGACGATATTCGTCTCTCTCCTGCCAATGATCGTGACGCCTCTCATCGGCTCGCTGATCCTGTTCTGGATGGTGGATGCCGACGGCATCATCGGGGCGACTCTGCAGCTCGTCTTCGACGACAACGATCTGTCCCTGAAGGCCTCGGCGCCGCTGACCTGGATTCTGCTGATCGTCTACGGCATCTGGCACAACACGCCGTTCAGTTTCATCGTCTTCTATGCCGGCCTGCAGACAGTGCCCAAGGAGACGATCGAGGCGGCGCAGATCGACGGCGCAACCCGCTGGCAGCGCGTCCGCTACGTGGTGGTTCCCTACTTGATGCCGCTGGCGGTCTTCATCATCCTGATGCAGTTGATGGACGGGTTCAGGATTTTCGAACCCATCGTCGGCTTCTCGGCCTCGGCGAAAGCCACCTCGCTCTCCTGGATCATATTCAACGACCTGTTCGGCGACGCGAAGCTGTTCGGTTCGGCGGCCGCCACGTCCATGATGACCATCATAGGCGTCTGCTTCCTGCTGACTCCGGTTCTCATCCGGACATGGCGCGACTTCAACACGCGGCGGGTCTAGGCCTTCAGGGGCGGGCGCAACGGAGCGGAAACCATGGCAAGCCAGGCGAACAGAAGATCCGGCCTACTGATATGGTTTTCCACGAGCATGATCGTGCTCTGGCTCCTGATCGCCATCGGCCCGTTTGCGTGGACGGTCTGGGGCTCCTTCAAGGTCCAGGGCGACTTCTTTTCCAAGGCCGACTGGCGGAACGCCGTCTACGGCGTCATGACGACGGTCGAGACGGGAAGCGCATTCACCCTGAACGGCTACGCCGGCGCCTGGATCCAGGAGGAGTTCTGGCGAAACGTGCTCAACACCTCCTTCGTCGTCACCTTCACGGTCATCATTTCCCTGACGATCGGCACGCTCGGCGGCTACGCCCTGGCGCGCTCGGGCTTCCGGTACGCCTTCTGGATCCTGATCGCGGCGCTCGTCTTTCGCGCCATGCCGCACATCACCCTGGTCTCGGGCTACCTGCTGCCGTTCTTCCAATGGAACCTCTGGGGCCATCTCACGACGACGGTCGTCGTTCTGGTGGCGATCAACCAGCCCTTCACCCTGTGGATGCTGCACTCCTTCTTCCTCAACATCCCGAAGGACATGGACGAGAGCGCAATGGTCGACGGCTGCACGCGCTTCCAGGCCTTCCGGCACGTGATCATCCCGGTCATGTGGCCGGGAGTGATCACCACCGGACTCTTCAGCTTCCTGCTCGCCTACAACGACTTCGCAATCACCTCGATGCTGCTGTCTTCGGAAAACCAGACCATGGTGCCGAAGATCGCGAGTTTCCTGGGAACCGTGCGCGAGCAGGGCAACGTCATGTTCGCAGTGGCCGCGGTGGTGAGCGCGATCATTCCGCTCTTCTTCCTTGTCCTGTTCTTCCAGCGGCAGATCGTGAGCGGACTTACCACGGGAGCCGTCAAGGGATGACCATGCGCCGCAGCTTCGACAACTCCGCAGACCGGATCGACGCCGCCCGGGCGATCGTGCTCAACCACTTCGAACGGTTCGACGCCACGACGACGGGAGACGGGCTTGCCGCCGCCTTCCGGGCAACCCATTCCGCCGATCACGTCTACCGGGGCGTGCATCCGTTCAATACGCTCGGGGGCGCCGCGCAGCTCTCGGACACCGTCTGGATCCCGTTCCTGAATTCTGCCCGGGCCGGAACCCCGGTCCAACGACGCCTCGACATGGTCTTTGCCGGACATCACGCCTTCGAGGAAACCGAACCGGTCTGGGTCGTCGCCATGGGACATCTGCTCTGGCTGTTCGACCGGACCTGGCTCGGCGTGGCGCCGACAGGAAAGATCGCGTTCCTGCGGTTCGCGAGCGCGTACCGCGTCGAAGCGGACCGAATCGTCGAAACCGTCGAGTTCCTCGACATCCTCGGAGTCCTCGACCAGGCGGGGCTCAACCCGTTCGCCGACGGCCAGACCGCGGCCCAGTTCCTCACTCCCGGCCCGAGAACCCACGACGGGGTGCTGACCGCATGCGGGAATCCGGAGGACGGCCGGAAGACGATGGACCTGACCAAGGCGATGCTGGACGACCTCGTGGCCAACGGAGTCCAGTCGCCCATCAACCACCTCGAACGCTTCTGGCATCCGGACATGAACTGGTTCGGACCGACGGGAATCGGCGCCTGCATGGGATTCGAGAGCTACCGCCGCGGCCACACCGGACCCTTCGAGGAGAGATTGGAATTCGTCGAGGACCATGACGCCGTCTGCCGGGTTGCCGAGGGCAGCTATTCCGCGTTTTTCTGGCGACCCTGCCTGACCATGCGCTCGACCGGCGGCTTCCTCGATCTGCCTCCCCTCGACATTCCGGCCGAGATGCGAGTCGTCGACCTTTACCGCCGGCAGGGCGACCTCCTCGCCGAGAACTGGATCTTCATCGACATGCTCCACTTCCTCAAGGTGCAGGGCGTGGATGTTCTTGCCGGACTGCAGGGCGAGTAGGCGCGCCGTCCTCGCGAGCAACGGCGTCCCGCGCCGCCAGCCCGCCACGGGCGCGCCAGCGCGCATTCAGGAGGACACGACGACATGAGCTGGAACGGTCAACGCAGGGGAGACAGGAAATCCCATCATCCCGCGCAGGCGCTTGCGCGGTCGAACATGCCCGGGACCTTCGCGATCTCGCTCCAGCAATACACCAGCGACCGGACAGTGCGGATTCCGTCGGACCGGGGACCTTCGCAGAGCCTCCGGGGGTTCGATCCGGACTACCGGAACATCATCGACTACATCGTCAGGATTACGCACCGGATCTGGGAAACCGACGACCGCGACGTCGAATACATCGGCGAATGCTATGCACCCGACTCCATCGTTTTCGACGACTACGGCCTGCAGTCCGGGAGCCGGAAGATCATTGACGACACCTTTCACACGACCGGCGCCTTTCCCGACATCGTTCTCGATGCGGAGGAGGTGATCTGGGGCGGCGACGATGAAATCGGATTCCACACGTCGCACCTGACGCGGATCATCGGGACCAATTCCCGGCCGAGCCGCTACGGTCCGCCTACGGGGCGCCGGATCTACGTGCCGGTGATCGCCAATTGCGTGGCGCTCGAAAACGACATCTTCCTGGAGCACGTCCTCTACAACACGTCGGCCATGCTGCAGCAGCTCGGAATCGACCTCTGGAAGGAGGCCGAACGCCTGGCCGCCGACCCGCCGCCGGGCTGGCCCCGCAGCGACCGGGTATGGCGCGACCTGAGAACGGCGGCCAACCCGGGGCAGCCGATTTCCGTCGCCGATCCGGTCAGCGGCTTCGATCCCGACCGGTTTGCCAGGTCCGTCCACCACTCGATCTGGAACGGCGCCGCCGATGCGCTCGACTGGGCATACGCGCCGGACGTCGATTTCGAGGGGACGACGGGACGGTCTCTTAACCGGCCGGGAGGCCTATCGCGCCTGCATCGCCGAGGTTCGGGAAGTCTTTTCCGACTTCGACCTGCAGGTCGACGAGGTCTACTGGATGGGCAATGACGGCGACGGCTGGCTGGTCGCAACCAGGTGGAGCGCCGACGGCACGCATGACCGCGGCGGGCGCTACGGCGACCCGACGGGCGCCGCGTGTCAGATCTGGGGCATTACCCAGCACCGGATCGAGAACGGGCGCATCCGGAAGGAATGGCAACTGTTCAACGAGTTCGACCTGATGATGCAGATCGCCAGGGCGCGCCGTGGCTGACCCGACGGACTTCCAGGCCGAAAAGGCGCTTGTCCTCGAGGCGAATGCCGCTGTCGATTCGGCAGCGCCGGACGAGGTCGCCGGCGTGCTCGCGCGATGGACGGCTCCCGACTTCAGGTGGCGCGGCATGCACCCCTTCGGCGAGCAGATCGGCGCCGACGCCGTCGCGCGCGCGTACTGGGCGCCTCTGAAAACCGCGCTCGGCCCCCTGCAGCGCAGGCCAGACATCCTCATGGCCGGGCGGAACGCCATGGACGGGCGCGCGAGCGTCTGGGTTGTCGAGATGGGGCATCTCATGGGACTCTGGGACGGCGAGTGGCTGGGCCTCCGCCCGTCCCGCAGGATCGCGTTCTTCCGCTATGTCGAGTTTCACCGGGTTGCACGCGGGCGCATCGAGGAGACCGCGTGCTATGTCGACATCCTCAACTTCCTGGACCAGGCGGGAATTCGGGCGCTGCCTCCGGCGACCGGCGCGTCGATCCTGACGCCCGGGCCCCGGACCCACGACGGGCTGCTCAGGGATCGGCAGGATCCCGACGCGGGCCAGGCTACCCTGGACCTCATCACGGCCATGATCGTCGATCTCCGCGGCAACCGCATGGGTTCCCCCGAATCGCACATGAAGCGGTTCTGGACGCCGGACATGTGCTGGTTCGGCCCCGGCGGCATTGGCGCCAGCGCATTCTTCCCGGGTTACCGGCGCGGGCATACCGGGCCCTTCGAGGACGGCCTGGAGTTTGTCGGCCGCGCCGAGCACGTGTGCCGCATCGGCGAGGGCCTTTACGGGGGCTTCTTCGGCTATCCGAGCCTGATCATGCGCTGTACGGGCGGCTTCATGGGACTGCCGGCGAACAACGCCGCCGCCGAGATGCGCGTGGTCGATCTCTACCGGCGGCAGGGCAACAGGCTCGCGGAGAACTGGATCTTCATCGATCTGCTCCACTTCCTCGCCCAGCAGGGTCTCGACGTCCTTGCCCGCCTGCGCGGCCCGTAGGCCCATGGGAAGGCTCCGACCGAGCCTTTCCCGCTACCGAAATTCTCGAGACCCCGCCATTCCGCAGGGCGCGCACGCTTGCGTTCGACGCGCAAGACCCGCAGGCGATTCCCCGTTCGGCCGGGCCCGTCAAACCGGTCAGTCGATCACCCCGCAGGCAACTCTCGCGCCGCCGCCGCCGAGGGCCGCCGGTTCGTCGGAATAGTTGTCACCGCCGGCGTGGATCATGAGCGAGCGCCCGGCGACATCGCTGACCTTCAGCCGCGGTGCCGTGACGGGCGTGTCGGCGGATCCGTCGTCGTTTACGCTGAGCAACGGAAGGTCGCCGAGGTGTCCGTCACCTTCCGGACCCAGATGTGCGCCGGTTTCTTCCGGGTCGTAGTGCCCCCCTGCGGCAAGGCCGGGAACCATCTTCCCGTCCTTCTCGGCAGGACCGCAGTCCGGATTCGTGTGTACGTGGAATCCGTGAAGCCCGGGCGTGAGGCCGGTCAGGCTGGGCGTGAACATTGCGCCGCCGTCCGTGTCAGTGACGGTCACTGTTCCAAGCTCGTCGCCGGTGCCAGATTCGTTCAAGCTGTACATGGTTACGCTGGTTTCGGCGCCGAGCGCGGCGGTGCCGAGCAACCCTGCGAGAAGCGTCAATCCGATTCGTTTCATTTCTTCCTCCGTTCGGCCGACCGGCCATTGCGTTCCGTCCGCTCCGGTCTCCATGGGAATCATAGGTGCAGCGCACAGAAAACTGAACACAAATGTTCGGCAGCGGCACATGTACCCTACGAGATCGACCGCCGTCGCTTCCACTGTAGAGACAAGAAAGGTTCCGTGCGGATTGTTGACCCTCTCGACAGGCACGGCCGGGAGATTGCGGCGCGCGACGAAGGCGACGCGGACGGCCCCGCAAAGGATTGCCAGCCGGATCCGCTCCACGACAACCTGTAATTCCTACGGGCGATGATGGGCCGCACCGTGAATTTGCGCTGCCAAAAGGAGCCTGACATAGTAGCCGACGTTCCGGTGCTCCATGAGCGCCGGGATGAACTTATCCGCCGACAGGCAGCCGAACCGTCTGTATTCGGGCGGCACGATGACGTAAAATCCGCGCGCAGGGCTCGCGATCTCCCCCTTGGCCGCAAGGCGACTCAGCGCCCGGCGTGCCGCCACCTCGGACACCCTAGGGTCGAGCGAAGCTCGGACGAGGTAAAGTGATGCCGGCCGCGGGTGGCCAGATTGGTGACGACGTTGCGAGCGCGCAGTGCAGCTTTTGCATGCATTGCAATCGCAATGTAGCAGATCATGATATGAAAGATATTGTAGCGTGTCCGGCTTTCCAGTCGACCGACGCTTCCGCCTGGCAGCTTGAAGTTGTGGGGATCAGCCTTCGGATTCGGTGCATTTTCCGTTGCCTTTGCCCCTTACGGGAAATTGATCAGCGGAAAACTCGTGTCATGACAGGAAATGGAATTCAAGATCCACATAGCCGTTTGGCTCCCACGGTTTATCGAACGCCTCGCAGGAAACGAGAACGAGCTTGGCGATACGAGCCGCCCGGGCTGACGACGAGTTGGGCTCCGCCCCAATCACTGCAGACGAGCGTGACATAGCGTAGATCAAGTTCCGTGAGGAAGTCCGCACCATCCATGACAAGCGATTCGAGATTCAGGTCGGCGTCATCAGGCATTGGCCTGCGGTGGGCACCGAACGGAAGTTCGGGGAAGATGCAGCGTTAGCGGTCACACAACCTGTAAACGACATCGCTCCAGAGAGTGCCGTTCATCAGCACTCCGTGGAGGAAGATCGCAGGCGGCCCGCTTCCGCCGGAGTCGGAATAAATGAATCCTGCAGCGGATGGGCCCAAGAGGCGCATGAAATGCCCTATTGACCTGTGGCCGGTCGTTGCGACAGCCACGTTCGAACCATGCTGCTCAGCAACAACTCCGAGCAGAGGCTCCACGTATCCTTCCCACGGTCTTGCAACCAAAGGCGACAACGTCGAGAGTCTGCTTGAACACTGACCCGCCTTCCGATGCAGGATCGGGATTGCGAAATGGATACAAGCCAGCTACTGACGACCGAAATGCGGGTACCACTCTGGTGACCGCAGTCGGTCATCACGGGGACACCCCTATCGGAACAGGTCAAGACGGCGACGCTCTTGCGCAAGTGAACGCGAAGTAAATCCGGTGGCGTTTTCATAACCAACAGATAAATCGGTTACGGAATACGAAGTACGCCATTTGAATGCCAGCAGACAATCGTGGGAAAACATTTCATGCCCTGTCACCCGTAGATCTTTCGACGTTACCATCGAGTCCGAACCTATATTCTCGGATGAAACCGGTATAAAACTGGCACGGAACATAGTTCGCAAGGATTTTTCTGGCGGCATGATTGGCAATTCCGAGGCCCAGATGATCGCGGCTCACACTGCCATTCCGGGGTTCGGCTGGATATGTTGCCATTGAGCACTTCACCGGTTCGGTCGACGGTAGGGTGGGTTCCTTGTTTCTTCAGCACCACGGTTTGATGGAGAAGGGAGAGGCCACATTGACAGTGACGATCATTCCGGACTCCGGCACCGGTGAGCTAGTCGGGATCTCCGGCGGGCTCGAGATCGACAATGAAGGCGGAAAGCACTCCTATGTCCTAGGCACTGTACCCAAAACATTCGGCATTCCTGCGCCTGCGTGATTCCTGCCGGAAACCGTCCAGACAAGGAGTTCGAGGCATGAGCGGCGACCGACACGACATGACGGATGCGGAACGGGAAATCCTCCGCTCCGTGCTTCCCGGAAGCATCGGGCTCGAGACGGGTGCATGACAGGCGGGTGATGGACGGCATCTTCTTCGTGCTGCGCACCGGCACGCCGTGGCGCGACCTGCCGGAGCGCTACGGTCCCTGCACGACCTGCTTCAACCGCTACAACAGGTGGAGCGGGAACGGCCTCCGGGAGACGATCATGGGCGAAACTTCAGGAACTTGCGGAAGGCGACGACAACGACGGCGGCGGCGGCGGCGGGGAGCTTCGCCTGCGCATGGTGGATTCCTCGTCGATCCGCGTCCACAAGCACGGCGCGGGCGCCCCACGGGACGGCGAGCCTCCCGAGGTCGGGTTGAGCCGCGGCGGCAGGACCGCGAAGGTCCGCACCGGCATCGACGGCAACGCGCTGGCGAGGCCGTGCTCCCGACCCCCGGACAGGCGGCCGACTGCACGCAGGCTGGGGCGCTCCTCGAGGGGCTCGGGCCGGACGAGACGGTGATCGGCGACAGGGATTGCGACAGCAACGCCATCCTCGACATGATTTCGGCGGCCGGAGCGACCGCGGTCATTCCGCCGAAGTCCAACCGGAACGAGCAGCGCGGGCCTGACCGCGAGGCATGCCGGGAGCGCAGTCCGGTCGAGAGATTCATCGGCAGGATCAAGGAGTTCCGGAGGGTTGCAAACGCGCTGCGACAAGACCGCGCGCAACTTCCTGTCCACAGTGCGCCTGGCCATCAGCCGGTTCCTGCTCCGGCGGGTCGCAAGCCGGTTAATTGAGTCCACAGCCTAGAGTACGAGCGTTGACGCCTAGGCGTTATCTCGTGATGCCACGAGGCATCAACGTCGGGGCCCGCAACAGGGTCCCGATGGCAGAGTTAAGGTTGAAGTTGGCCAAATCGGGCTATTCTGACGTGGTGACAGTCCAGCAAAGCGGAAACGTGATTGTTTCCACGCAATTGGATCGTCCCGAAGAGGTTGCCGACGCCATGCAGCGATTGGTCTGTGATGAATTCGACGTCAATGTTCCCTGCATCGTCCGAACGGCGAACCAAATTCGGCGAGGTCCTCCAGCGCAACCCTTTGAGGGAATTCGTCTCCGACCCGTCACGCTACCTGGTGAACTTTCTCTCAAAGACACCTGATTCCGAAGCGGTCAGTGCACTGTGTGAGAAGGACCATAGTCCTGAAGCCATCGCCATCGCGGGATCCGAGGCATACGTCTGGACTCCGGGATGGCGTCAAAGCAATGACTCTCTCATATTCGTACCTAGAAAAGTGGTTCGGCGTCATTGTCACGGCCCGCAATTGGAACACCCTGGAAAAGATTACAGCCAAGTTCTGATCGCATGCAGTTCGACCTGAAGCTATGTCGCTTGGTTTTGAGTCACTCGATACAAGGAATTCGCCGACCCACCGGACCGCTTGGGATCCTATGGGCCGTTCGAGACGCCGCCTGCGGTTCGCAGTGTTATCGTTCCACGGATTGAAAACTGGGGCAAACGGTCGGCCAGTTCGTTAGAAGCGTGAGCAAGCTCTGTTCGTGGTTTCATATTGCCGCTTAAGGGCGAATTCGAATTCTATCAAAACCGTAACCGGGTCTTCGAAGTCCGAATGACCGGCGCGTTCGAAAAGCTCGCTGTTCCTTCGGCTCCGATCGCTGCCGGCTGATTAGGTAGTCAACCGGTGGGCGGCACATGCTGAACCTAACGAGATTCGGACTGTCGGCATTGGGCTTCCGGCCTCAGATAGTACGCCAATAAACTGAAATTCTTTGCTGAAATCAAACTTGGGTTAACTGGCTGAGTCCGTCCGCAAGCCAAAATCGGCTTTCGTTGCCGATCAGAGCCTGAGTTGCGCCGTTCGCGCCGTCCGCTGCACCATTGCCGACTTGTTCCGCAGTTTCCTTGCCTGTCCGACAAACCACAGCATAACGGCGTTTATGCGCTGCATTGGAATGGCCGAGACGATCCAGGAATGAACTCCGATAACCCCGGAAATTGCCCGAATTTCGTCCATCGGCGGCTCCAGCCTCTTGGTCGCCGCTTCAGCACGGGCAACTGCGGGAATTGCGGAATTTTCCCTCGTTCCAGCCCCGATTGCCCTCCTCGGCGACGATTCCGGCCACGCCTGGGTCGAATTCTTCGCCTCGCACATCCGCAACCCCAACACGCGTGCCTCCTACGCCCGAGCGGCGCACGCCCTGTTCCGCTGGCTTGGCGATCGCGGCATCGAGGGACGTCCGCGACTTCTGAGGAGTCCGCATCTCGGCCTGGATCGAGGACCGCCACACGTAGCGGCATGGCGAAGGCGACCGTGAAACTGGAACTCGCGGCCGTCCGGCAACTGGTTGCCTGGCTGGCTCTCCACCGGATCATTCCTGAATCCCCGGCCGTGGCGGTCCGCATGCCGAAGCACGAGGTGCGTGTCGGCCTGACACCAGTGCTGACGACGGCCGAGGCCCGGCGGTTCATGCGCTGGCTCCCGTCCGGGACGATCACGGAACTTCGCGAACGGCCTTCATCGCGACCCTGAAGTACAGCTTCGCCCGAATCTCGGCGGCAGTGGTTATGAATGTGGTGGATGTCTCGATCCGAGACGGGCGCTGGCACGTCCCGTTGCACGAGAAGGCTGGCAAGGTCCTGAACATCCCCTGCCACCACCGCTTGGAACAGTACCTCCGGGATTACATGGCGGCCGGAGGGCTCTTGGAGCGCGAACCGCGCCACGCCACTGTTTCGCGCGGTGGATCGCCGCAAAGGCTCCGTCACGCTGTCGAACCGCAGGTGGAGCCGCCACCGGGCACGGGAGGCGGTCGAGCGTCGAGCCATTCGTGCGGGTGGCGGGGGCGTCATCAGTTCAGGTTACATCAGCTGTCACAGTCTCCGGGCAACCGGGATCACGGTATACCTGGAACATCCCGATGCACGCGTCGAGGTTGCGCGGTACCTTGCGGGACATGCCCGCACGGAGACGACGCGTCTTTGCGACCGCCGCGAGGGAGCAGGTTTCGCTTGATGAAGCTGAGTAGATCGGCATTTAACTTAGCAAGGGAAGAAAGTGGGAACATGACGGTGCCGGCCAAACGCGAGGAGACCCGCCGGGCAACCTATCAGGACGTGCTTGACGCGCCGCCCCACAAGGTTGCCCAGGTGATCGCCGGCACTCTCCACACACATCCGAGGCCGGCCATGCGGCATGCGCGGGCGAGTTCGGGGATCGGGGCCAAGATCGCTCCGCCTTTTGATTTCGGTGATGGCGGCCCCGGCGGCTGGTGGATCATTTTCGAGCCTGAACTGCACCCGGGTGAAGACATCGTTGTGCCGAATTTCGCCGGTTGGCGACGCGAGACGATGCCCGAATATCCGGATGCGGCCTATTGCACGATCGCGCCAGACTGGGTCTGCGAGGTGCTCTCGCCGTCTACGCGGCGGCTGGATCAGATTGAAAAGCGGGATCTCTACGCCCGCGAAGGCGTCGGCCATCTCTGGTTCGTCCGATCCCGACGCACGAACGCTTGAGGTCTTCGCGTTGCGCGAGGGACAGTGGCTGCTGCTGGCCACGCTCGCCGATGACGCTCCGGTCTCGCTTCCTCCCTTCGATGCCATCACCTTCCCGCTCGACGCCCTCTGGCCCGAAGTGATCGCAGGTGCGGGAAAGGCGGAATAACAGGATTCTCCGAGTCAAACGCCCGGCGACTGGAAATCCGAGGCCCGGCATTTCCGGAATGCAGGGCAGCAGGGCTCAATCTCCTTCCGTCCACAATCACCTCCGGACACGGATCAATTCGGATGCGCAGTGCAGGAACGCGAACTGGCCGTCCTTGCCATGGCACCGGGATCTTCTCGGACAAATCTCTCCGTCTGAACTCGACTTTGCATTTTTTGCAGGTCCATATCCAGAAAACTTCAGTGTTTGCGATTGCGTCGAGGGCCTCGTCAAGCGGGAGCATGAGACCACCTATGTCACCGACATCTTTCCATCGGTTTTGCCAGGACCAGCAAAGGACACGCATGGTGTCACGTGAGCCTTCCGGTTTGAGCCGTTCGATGGGGACCTCCGTGGCCGTCGGTGTGAGCGTATAGTCGCCGCGGTTCTTGCAGACGGTCACGCCCCCGCCATTTTCTCTGTCGAAGGCCTCCGTTCGCACTGGAACGGTGTCGGGGTCGGTCAAGGGGCGGCGAGGCCCAGGAGCGTCCTGTTGCTGTGGTTCCGGGGTTGGATGTTGCGCTTTCGGCAGCCCATGCGTGCAAGCCCGGCATCGATTCGGCCGGCGTGACACCCCGTTTCCTGTTGGCGGCTGGACGGGTATCGCCGTGTCGCCTCCGTCAGGTCCGTCCCTGATCGTGTGTTGACTGCATAGAATCGTGGCTCTATGGATTGGGCTCTCTTGCTGAGCGAGCGGCCTATGGGATGTTTCGGATCTTATGTTGCGGTCGGAATTGTGTTGCGGTGATCAGGAAAAGGTCGCCGCAACAACGACATGGCGCAAATCTGCGAAACACTTGTCTTGAACTCGCCCTCGCACGGATTGTCTGCGGCGAGTTGCACCGCGGTTTCCCGTGCCGGTCGAGTTGCCTGCGCCCGGTCCCGGTCAGGTCATGGCGGGTGACGCGCCCCTGACGGGATTCCGGTGGCGACAGGCGGCACCCGGCTGCCGGGAAACGACGGCACGAGGCGCGCCCTCGCCGGCGGCAGGCCGGAGAGAGCGTTGCGGAGAGCCGCCAGGGCTCCGGCCTCCGCAATCCCGTTCCGGCTCTCCGCAACATGATTCTTGACCGTCAGAGTGTCTTGAGCCACGCCGGCATGCTCGCGCCATCTTTCCACGGGCGGTCGTCGTCGGGCTCTTCCGCCTCGCACGGTTCCATCGCCTTCATCTTCGTTTCGAGATTTATCTCGGCGCAGATGCCGGCGGTGTCGATGCCGACATGTCCGAGCCAGGCGCGGACCGCATTGATGCCGATGCCGCATTTGACCATGAAGCAGGCGTCGGAATGCCGCAGGCACTCGGGGGTGACGTTCCGCCCCTCTCCTGCCAATGATCGTAACGTCCCGGATCGGGGCGAGCCGCGGCAGCCGGACCACGAAGGCCCATTTCGGCATTGACGGAAACGAGATGCAAAAGCGGCAGTCCCGACCCTGAGCAAGACTACCGACTGCACGCAGGACATGGCGCTTCCTGCCGGGCTCGCGCCAGGCGAGACAGCGACCGGCCAGAACGGGAAGCGTGCGCCTGACTGCAAGGCGTACGGGAAGCGCGATCTCACCGAGTGCCTTGTCGGAACGACCGAGGAGTTCCGCAGGGTTGCAACACGTCCTGACAAGACTGCCCGCAACTTCCTGTCCGCCGTGCATCAGGCCATCAGCCGGTTCCTGATCCGGAGGATCGCAAGCCAGTTAATTGAGTCCGCAGCCTCGTTGTTTCCGGACTGGAGTGCAGAGATTCCATCCTGCATGTATGGCTCGTTGGTTGGAACTCGGAGATCACAAACTGGCAGTGCAACTGATCCATCTGGAAGATCGCATGAACGTCAAGCGCGCGATACTGCTTCTAACGGAATCTACTTGAGGGATATTCCGCGAATGAAGCTTGCGCGTCACTGACACCGGTTTTGAAATTCGGGACTCGGCGAGCGTAACTGCTCACCCTTTGCAAGGTTGCCCGACGGCAGGCGCGCGTTGCGCAGTAGCTGGATCATAGGCTTCCGAAAGCTCCGTGTCGCGCTTGACGATCTTCACCTTGCCGTTAGGCTTGAAGGTGAACAGGCAGGCATCGAACAGCCGGTGGAGGTCCGCCCGGAGTGTGATGCCGTTCAACGGTATGTCATTCTCACCCATTGGCTGCCGGAATGAGATGAGCCGCGTCGAGCGACCTGTGACTGTCGTCTTCGCCCGTCAGGACGCAGCAATGCTCGTCACAATCTTAGGATCGTGGTCCGGAATCGGGCCTCCTGCTTGGATCCGAAATAACGAGCGCGCGGCCGTCTCGTCTGGTTTGCACGTAGATCGAATGTTTCCCAACGGATCTTCGCAAATTTCTGCGGCCACCTCGGGCAACCAACGACATTTCCCGTTCTGTTCTCCCTGCTTGAGAATGAGGGTGTTCGTACCAGGATGGAACTCGCCACCCAATTCTTGGACGAGGATCTTCATTGGCCGACCTGATCGTAGCGTACTACCATGAGATGAACTTCTCCGGGGCTTGGCAGGGGTCGCAGAGTGTGTCAACGGTGTATTCAACGGGGGTCCCGCATTCTTGCCACACCGCCTGAACCGTCGTGAACTCCGGGATCTGGTCGAGACACTCCACGTCGATCCCGTGAAAAGTACTCTTCCTCGTCGTACTCATAGGATTCGCCATTTTCGTTCGGCCAGAGAACCCGAATTCCATGCGTCATGATGGGCAACCTCTTGTTTCGTTCCTATCCCGGCACCGCCGTAGGAGTGTTCCCACGCAAATGTTC
>CAXXWA010000032.1:0-184036 GCA_963662815.2 uncultured Amylibacter sp. | reverse complement strand
CACGGGACAACCCGCCCGTCCCTGATGATGCGATCCTGTCGCGGCAAGCCTTTCGGGCGGAAACGTCCGACGAAGGTTGCGCGACCGGTAGAATTCCGTACGGGGCAGTAATCCCGCCGCATCGGACACATAGTTTGGGAATCCTGAAAACACAACTTCAATCGAGCAATTCGACGTGATCCGTAGTTCCTTCCGGCTGGCGGGAGCGCTCCGGTTCAGGTGCCGCGTTTCGCGAATTCCCCGAAGGGCGCATCGCCGGGTCTAAAAGCGTTGCGGCGAACGTGATGCGGCAGCGGCCCCTGCAGGCGCTGACCGGACTACCCAAGCGAGTTCGGCGACTCGTGATCCCGATCAATTCTGAACGCCGTCCCGCGCGCACGACCAAGGGAAGTGGCTCGAGACGCCTGCGTCTGGTCATGAATGGCGTGGTGGAACCCGTTCGGCCGCCCCGCACCTGCCCTATTTCTCCGCTGTTTCGGGATGAACGGGGAGGGGCTTCTACCGGCGCGGAGCGATTCCCGTTTTCCTTTCGCGAGGGTTCACGAAGCCGGCGCAAGCGCCTATACTCGCTCTTCGTATGCGCGAATTTGCGAGGCTTGATCCGGCTGCCGGTAAAGGGGGGACGTGATGTCCGACACCGCACCAATCATCGAAATCCGGAATCTCGACAAGTTCTTCGGAACGTTTCAGGCGCTCAAGAACGTCAACCTCGTGGTGCGCCAGCGCGAACGCGTCGTGATTTGCGGACCATCCGGTTCCGGCAAGTCCACCCTGATCCGCTGCATCAATCGCTTGGAGGAGCACTCTGCCGGCACGCTCGTCGTCGACGGCATCGAACTGACCGACGAGACCCGCAACATCAGGGCGGTCAGAATGGAAGTCGGGATGGTTTTCCAGCAGTTCAATCTCTTTCCGCACCTGACGGTACTCGAGAATCTGACCGTCGGTCCGATGCGGGTGCGCAAGATTTCCAAAGCCGATGCCATTGAACGGGCGCGTCGTTTTCTTGACCGTGTCCACATTCCCGAACAGGCTGACAAGTATCCCGCTCAGCTCTCCGGCGGCCAGCAGCAACGGGTTGCGATCGCACGTTCCCTATGCATGGAACCGCGCATCATGCTCTTCGACGAGCCGACATCCGCGCTCGACCCGGAAATGATAAACGAGGTTCTGGACGTGATGGTCGAGCTCGCCGAAACCGGAATGACAATGATCTGCGTGACTCACGAGATGGGATTTGCCCGCAAGGTGGCGGACACGATGGTATTCATGGAGTCGGGCGAGATCATAGAATCGGCACCACCGAACGAGTTCTTTTCGCGCCCGGAAAGCGAGCGCTGCCGCGCCTTCCTGGATCAGATTCTCGAGCATTGACGCATGATGCGGCGTCAACGGGTTGAATTCGTCGCCTTCCGGGAACCGGGATGAGCGACATAACCGCAACACGGACGTTCCGATACGCGAGATCGGCAATCAGGTCAGTGCCTGCGTCCGTCGCAATCTATCTCGCCATAATCTACCTGATCGTCCAGGCAGCGCTGACCGGCGCCGAGGCCATGGGTTACAACTGGCAGTGGTACCGGATTCCGGACTACCTCTACCAATTTACCGACGATGGATTTCAGTGGGGCGAGATTGCGGTCGGCCTCGTGAAGACGCTGACCCTTTCGGGACAGTCATTTGCGCTTGCCGTGCTGCTCGGCCTTGTTGTTGCCCTCCTGCGCCTCTCAGGCCTCGTCGTCGGAACAGGGTTCGCGATCGTGTACCTTGAGTTCGTCCGCAACATGCCAATTCTCGTGTTGCTCTACGTCTTCTATTACGTTCTCGGGCCGATCTTCGGCCTCGATCGCTACACGGCATCGGTCCTCTGCCTCGCGGTGTTCCACTCCGCGCTGATCTCGGAGATCTTCCGCGCCGGCATCAATGCGGTTCCCGTGGGGCAATGGGAGGCCGCAAAGTCCATCGGCATGTCAACTGCGCAAACCTATCGCTACGTCGTGCTGCCCCAGTCCATCAAGTTCATGCTGCCGCCGATGACCGGCGAAGCCGTCCATCTCGTGAAGAGTTCCGCAATTGTCAGCGTGATCGCGGTTGCCGAACTGACGACGATCGGAAGGAACATCATCTCGGACACCTACATGAGTTTCGAGATTTGGTTTACCATTGCGATCGTGTATATGGTTGTAACCCTCGCGCTGTCCGTGTTCGTGACTTTTCTCGAGAAGCGATACGCGGTCGCCACCTAGAAACATGAGATCATGAAAAGGGAGAAAATCATGAATTACATAAAGCGAGTCATGGGTACGGTTCTTGCCGCCGCAATTGTCGCAGGCATCTCATTGCCGGCCTCCGCGCAGGATACGCGGCAGGCGCTCTCCAGCGAGAGTGTCATCGAGACCATCAAGCAGCGCGGCGTAATCAAGATCGGCCTGTCCCTGTTCATTCCCTGGTCGATGCGTGACAAGAATGGAGAACTCATCGGGTTCGAATTGGATGTCGGCCGCAAGCTGGCGGAAGACATGGGCGTCGACGTCGAGTTCATTCCGACGGCTTGGGACGGAATCATTCCAGCGCTCGTGGCAGGAAAGTTCGACGCGATCATCAGCGGAATGTCAGTCACCGCGCAACGCAACCTGACGATCAACTTCACCAATCCCTATGCCTTCTCGGGCCTGACAATCCTTGCCAACAGGGAAATGACCGCAGGCATGACGCTGGAAGACCTGAACAGCTCCGAAGTGATTTTCACGGCTCGCAGGGGTGCGACTCCCGCCATCGTGATCGCGAAGCGGTTCCCGAATGCTCAACTGTTGCAGTTCGACGAGGACGGCGCCTCGGCGCAGGAGGTCTTGAACGGCAATGCTCACGCCACCATGGCTTCGGAACCGACGCCGTCGCGCGAAGCGCGCCGTTATCCCGAGACGCTCGTCGTGCCGTTCGATGTACTGTTCGACCAGCGCGGCGAGGGATTCGCGGTTCGGAAGGGTGACCCGGACGCGCTCAACTACTTCAACAATTGGATCGGGCACCACTGGCGTACAGGATGGCTGAAGGAGCGCCACGACTACTGGTTCACTACCGAAGATTGGGCCGATCAGGTCGTGCAATAGGCTGAAACGGCCCGCCGGGGGCTTCCGGCGGGCCGAACCTGCGCAGGTTCCGCGCCATGTCGAAATTGATGAAGCGGCTGCACTGGCTGGACTTCGTCCTCGTTGCGCTTATCGTGGCATTTTTCGGCTACGTCTGGCTCAGGATCGAAGGCCAGCTAAACTACAAATGGCGTTGGGAGATCATCCCGAACTACCTTTTCAGGTTCGACGACGAATCCGGACGCTGGGTCGCGAACATCCTCATACAGGGTCTTGTCACCACAATCCGGATCAGCATTTACGCAAGCATTCTCGCGGTAATTCTCGGAACGATCCTCGGAGTGGCGCGATGTGCGAGCAACTTGACGGTCCGCATGCTGGCGCGGACCTACCTCGAGTTTCTTCGCAACATTCCGCCGGTCGTCGTCATATTCATCTTCTTCTTTTTCCTTTCGGAACAACTGATCGCCGCGTTCAACGTGGAAGGATGGGCGAGGCGTGTCGCCCGGCAGGAAAACCAGGAAATTTGGCAATTCTTTTTCGGAGACATGCGGCGATTTCCGTCCGTGATCTCCGGCGTCATTGTTCTTGCGCTCTTCGAGAGCGCGTTCGTCGGAGAAATCGTTCGTGCCGGAATCGAGTCGATCGACCGCGGCCAGCGGGAGGCGGCGCGCTCGCTCGGCATGAGCTGGTTGACGGAAATGCGGTACATCGTTCTGCCGCAGGCACTGAAAAAGGTTCTTCCGCCTCTTGCGAACCAGTTTATATCCTTGGTCAAGGACAGTTCCATCATTTCGCTAATTTCGGTTCAGGAGTTGACCTACAAGACTGTCGAACTCGTCTCGACCACCCGGGCGATCTTCGAGGCATGGATCACTACGGCCGTGCTCTATTTCAGTCTCTGCTTCTCGCTCTCCCTGTTGTTCAGATATCTGGAGACCTCGGGAAGGGACAAGGCAAAGGCATCCGCAAGAGCCAAGTAGCGGCGACGCATTAGGCACTGTACCCAAAACATTCGGCATTCCCGCGCCTCCGCGATTCCTGCCGGAAACCGTCCGGACAAGGAGTTCGAGGCATGAGCGGCGACCGACACGACATGACGGACGCGGAATGGGAAATCCTCCGCTCCGTGCTTCCGCAGAAGCATCAGGGCCCGAAGCGGGTGCATGACAGGCGGGTGATGGACGGCATCTTCTTCGTGCTGCGCACCGGCACGCCGTGGCGCGACCTGCCGGAGCGCTGCGGTCCCTGCACGACCTGCTTCAACCGCTACAACCGGTGGAGCAGGAACGGCCTCTGGGAGAAGATCATGTCGAAACTTCAGGAACTTGCGGAAGGCGACGACAACGACGGCGACGGCGGCAGCGGGGAGCTTCGACTGCGCATGCTGGACTCCTCGTCGATCCGCGTCCACAAGCACGGCGCGGGCGCCCCACGGGACGGCGAGCCTCCCGAGGTCGGGTTGAGCCGCGGCGGCAGGACCGCGAAGGTCCGCACCGGCATCGACGGCAACGCGCTGGTGAAGGCCGTGCTCCCGACCCCCGGACAGGCGGCCGACTGCACGCAGGCCGGGGCGCTTCTCGAGGGGCTCGGGCCGGACGAGACGGTGATCGGCGACAGGGATTGCGACGGCAACGCCATCCTCGACATGATTTCGGCGGCCGGAGCGACCGCGGTCATTCCGCCGAAGTCCAGCCGGAACGAGCAGCGCGGGCTTGACCGCGAGGCGTGCCGGGAGCGCAGTCCGGTCGAGAGATTCATCGGCAGGATCAAGGAGTTCCGGAGAGTTGCAACGCGCTGCGACAAGACCGCGCGCAACTTCCTGTCCACCGTGCGCCTGGCCATCAGCCGGTTCCTGCTCCGGCGGGTCGCAGGCCGGTTAATCGAGTCCACAGCCTGGTCTCCCGAATCTCAAGTTCGCATCAAACATTTTCGCTTGCGCCGGGTTCGCTCGTCTTGAGGCGGAACCTCCTGACCGACGCAAGGATCTCGTCGGCGGACTTGACCCATTTGCAGGGCCGCGGGTTCTCGTTGTGCGCGTCGATGAACGACATGATGTCCGCCTCGAGTTCGGCGACCGAGCGATGCGCGCTCCGCTGCAGCTTCTTCCTGGCCGGTTCCGCGAACCAGCGCTCGACCAGGTTCAGCCATGACGCCGAAGTCGGCGTGAAATGGATGTGCCAGTGCCTGCGGCGGGCAAGCCGTTTCCTCGCCTTCTCCGTCTTGTGCGTCGCGTGGCTGTCCATCGCCAGGTGCACGTCCGGCCCGTCGGGCACCGCCGCCTCGACCTCCTTGAGGAAGCCCGGGAACTCCGTGGCGCGATGGCGGCCGAAGCGCTTGCCGGCCGCCGCGCCGGCGGCGACGTCGAGCGCGGCGAAGAGCGTCGTCGTGCCGTGGCGGACGCAGTCGCGGGTTCTCCGCTCGGCCGCGCCCGGCGCCATCGGCAGGACCGGCTGCGTCCGGTCCAGGGCCCGGATCCGCGGCTTCCCGTCCACGAACGGGACGACCGCGCGGTCCGGCGGGGCCATGCAGAGCCCCGCGATGTCCTGCACCTTGTCGACGAACAGCGGGTCCGTCGACAGCTTGAACGTCCCGCTCCGGTGCGGCTTCAGGCTGAACGCCGACCGGATCCGGTGCACCGTCGCGTGCGACACGCCCGTCCTCCCGGCCATGCTCCGGACCGGCCAGCGCGTCGCGTCCTTCGGCATCGCGGTCGGCGTCCGCCCGCCCGCCTCGGCCACCTTCTCGTCCGTCACGGTGCGGGGCCGGCCGGACCTGCACTCGTCGGAGAGGCCCTCGATGCGCCTCTCGGCGAACCGCCTGCGCCGCTTTCCGACCGTGTGCCCGTGCACCCCGGCACGCTCCGCGACCTCCCTGCTCCGGAGCCCCTCGGCGCAGAGCAGGATGATCCTGCAGCGGTCGGACAGCGACCGCGGCGCCTTGTGCTTTCGGACATGCGCCTCGAGAAACGCCCGCTACTCGGCGCTCGGCACCACTTCCACCGCCTTGCCTCTCATCGAACCGCCTCCTGCTCGCGTCATCTGTCGCCTTGATGGCAACTACTGTTACAGAAGACTAGGCACTGTACCCAAAATAGTTGACAATCCTGCGCCTCCGTGATTCCTGCAGGAAACAGTCCAGACAAGGAGTTCGAGGCATGAGCGGCGACCGACACGACATGACGGACGCGGAGTGGAAAATCCTCCGTTCCGTGCTTCCGCAGAAGCATCAGGGCCCGAAGCGGGTGCATGACAGGCGGGTGATGGACGGCATCTTCTTCGTGCTGCGCACCGGCACGCCGTGGCGCGACCTGCCGGAGCGCTACGGTCCCTACACGACCTGCTTCAACCGCTACAACCGGTGGAGCAGGAACGGCCTCTGGGAGAAGATAATGTCGAAACTTCAGGAACTTGCGGAAGGCGACGACAACGACGGCGACGGCGGCAGCGGGGAGCTTCGCCTGCGCATGGTGGACTCCTCGTCGATCCGCGTCCACAAGCACGGCGCGGGCGCCCCACGGGACGGCGAGCCTCCCGAGGTCGGGTTGAGCCGCGGCGGCAGGACCACGAAGGTCCACATCGGCATCGACGGCAACGCGCTGGTGAAGGCCGTGCTCCTGACCCCCGGCCAGGCGGCCGACTGCACGCAGGCTGGGGCGCTCCTCGAGGGGCTCGGGCCGGACGAGACGGTGATCGGCGACAGGGCTTATGACAGCAACGCCATCCTCGACATGATCGCGGAGGCCGGAGCGACCGCGGTCATTCCGCCGAAGTCCAACCGGAACGAGCAGCGCGGGCTTGATCGCGAGGCATGCCGGGAGCGCAATCTGGTCGAAAGATTCATCGGGAAGATCAAGGAGTTCCGGAGAGTTGCAACGCGGTACGACAAGACCGCGCGCAACTTCCTGTCCACCGTGCGCCTGGCCATCAGCCGGTTCCTGCTCCGGCGGGTCGCAGGCCGGTTAATTGAGTCCACAGCCTAGTTGGCGCTGCGCGTGCCGGACGCGGTTGGCAGCGCTTGCAGGACGAAATTCGTTTCGGGACGCGAATGCTTGTCCGGGCGACTGTTCTACGGCCCGCAACGTCGGGTCCCTGCTTCGGAACGACCTATCGAAAAGCTCGTCTCGTCCTTCTCCGTCCGGACCCTGCGTTCGTTTCCTGCGGGATAGGTCCCGCGAGTGTGTGGTGCCAGCGGACCAATTCCCCCGTCGAACGTGGCCGGGTCGGTCGAGAGCGACACGCGTGCGGTGCTTCGCCTTGCTTTGACGGGAGCGTGAATTCCGGATATACAGTGTAGAGCACGTTGCGGAGCAGGGGCGTGTCGAGATTCATTCTTTCCATGTTGGGGGCGTTGTTCAGCCTGCTGACCACGGGCGTTTTTGCTGCGGCCCTCTGCTTGGGCGCGGTGTTCTGGCTCTATGGTCAGGGGCTTCCCGACCATGAGCAACTATCGACCTACGAACCTGCAACGGTATCGCGCGTCTATTCGATCGAGGGAGAGGTCATCGACGAGTTCGCGCGCGAGCGTCGAGTCTACACATCCGTCGACGAAATACCGAGGCTCGTTAAGGACGCGTTCATCAGCGCAGAGGACAAGGACTTCTATTCCCACAAGGGATACAATCCCGTTGGAATGGCGAAAGCTGCGGTGGAAGCTCTGCAGGGTCGGGGACTGCGCGGTGCGTCGACGATCACGCAGCAGGTGATGAAGAACTTCCTATTGTCCAACGAGAGGTCGGCCGAGCGCAAGATCAAGGAACTCATCCTCGCGACACGGCTCGAGAACACGCTGAACAAGGAACAGATCCTCGAACTATACCTGAACGAGATCTTTCTCGGACAGAATTCCTACGGTGTCACGGCAGCGGCTCTGACGTACTTCGCGAAGCGGCTGGAAGACCTAACTCCGGCGGAAGCGGCATATCTGGCCGCGCTTCCAAAGGCGCCGAGCGACTACCATCCAGTGCGGCAATACCAACGCGCAGTTTCCCGCCGCAACTTCGTCCTCAAGGAAATGGCCGAGAACGGGCATCTGTCGCCGGCGGCGGCGGATGCCGCGCGCCGTCAGCCCCTGGTGACGGTGCAGGGCGGCGACATCGCCTCGGTCAGGGCGACCCGGCCGCCAAGGGGATTTTTCACCGACGAAATCAGGCGGCAGTTGTCCGGCAGGTTTGGAGAGGAAGAGTTTTTTTCCGGGGGTTTGATCATAAGGGCCACGCAGGAACCGCGGTTGCAGGAAATCGGGGAGGCTGCGCTGCGAGAAACGCTCGAGGGATATGACAGGCGCGCCAGGGTGTTCCGTGGCCCTGCAGCGAAAATCGACGCCGGGCTGCTCGAATCGGAGGCAAGCTGGCGCGATGCGCTTGCCAAGGTCGCAATTCCGCGCGACATCGACGATTGGCATCCGGCTGTTGTACTTGGTCTGTCCGAGGATGCGGCGCGCATCGGGATCTCTTATTCGGAGGAGACGGGCGAACCCAACCTGATACCGATGAGCGATCTCGACTGGCGGCCGCTCGGGGACAACAATCAGCCCGGCAACCTTGCAAGACGTCCGTCGGACATCCTTTCCGTCGGAGATGTCATCCACGTGAAGGCGATCACCGAGGATGGTGAATTCCGGCACTGGTCACTGCGCCAGGTTCCGGAAGTCCAGGGTGCATTCATGGCGATGGATGTCAATTCCGGTCGCGTCCTCGCCATGCAGGGCGGGTTCTCGTACCAGCAGTCCAGCTTCAACCGGGCGACTCAGGCCTCGCGCCAGCCTGGGTCGGCGTTCAAGCCGTTCGTTTATGCTTCGGCCCTGGACAGCGGATACTACCCCTCGACAATCCTCATAGACGCACCGTTCGAGATCGAGACCCCGGAGGGCATCTGGCAGCCGAAGAACTATTCGGGCGAATACTTCGGACCCGCACCGATGAGAATCGGGATCATCAAGTCCCGCAACCTCATGACCGTCAGGCTTGCCAACGATGTCGGGATGGAAGTGGTTGCAGACTATGCAGAACGATTCGGCGTCTACGACAGAATGGAGCCGTACCTTGCCAATTCCCTGGGGGCCAAGGAAACCACGCTGTTCCGGATGGTCGCGGCCTATGCAATGTTCGCCAACGGCGGCGAACGCGTGGAACCGACCCTTGTCGACCGCGTGCAGGATCGTTGGGGGCGAACAATCTACAGACATGACCGCCGCAACTGCGCCGGGTGCGGTGCGGTTGACCTGGAGCCCGGAACGGTGCCCGAGATCATCAGCGAGCGGCGCAGGATCATGGACAGGGTGACTGCATATCAATTGACGTCGATGATGGAGGACGTAGTGCGTTTCGGGACGGCGAGGGGCACGGTGAATCTGCCGTTTCCGACTGCGGGAAAGACGGGAACGACAAATGAATCGAAAGACGTCTGGTATATCGGCTTCAACCCGAACATCGTTGCGGGATGTTATGTCGGTTTCGACCAGCCGCGCAGCCTCGGAAGGCATGCAACTGGGTCCGGCCTTTGCGGGCCGGTGTTCAACGCCTTCATGGCAGCGGCGGCCGAGATGTTCGGGACGCCGGATTTCAGGGTTCCGGCGAATGGCGTGTTTCTGAAGTTCGACCGGATGAGCGGAGCGCGTCTTCCGGCCGACGCCGAGGGCGATCATGTCATTTCCGAACTGTTCCGCCTCGGGGAGGAGCCGGACCCGGGTGAAATGAATGTCATCGGCGGCGGATTTGCCGAAGGCGAGGACCTGCTGATGATCTCGCAGCGGGATTCTGAACCGGACCCGGAGTCCGATGGTCCGGCACCGGAACCTGACCCAGTTGAGGCCAGCCAGGCAAGGGAGAACGCTTCGTTCGGATCGCTCACGAGCGGCGGTTTGTATTAGGCGCCGCGGACCGACGACCGTAAGGACGCCGGAGTGGCCGGGACGCCGTTCGAGAGAAGGGTGCCCGGAAACGACCGGTGGGAGCGATGCACCGGCGCCGATTGCTCTCTCGCGTCAATTTGTTACTGTCGCGCGCCATTGCCACTGGATGCGCGCCGTCGGCGAGGCCGCATTCGACCTCGAAAAAGGGAATGGCGCAGTCATTGCGGCTGCCAGCGCAGGCGGCCGCAAGGATCTGTCGTCAGGCAAAGTCCTGGCAGACCAGGTTCCGCCGGGAACGGGAAGTGCGTGCAAGCCGCGGTTGCAGCGCTTGAACGGCGCCGAAGCGAACCGGGCGCATTCGGGTTCCGCGCGCCGTTGCCTGCATCCGGTTCGCGCGCTTTACCGGAAATGGGGCGGTCGTTACAAACCTGGATCAAAGCGTTGGACTGGCAGGGACACGGAAAATGCGTGCGGAAACCGAACAAGTCGTCGCCCAGATCCGGTCGTCGCTCGAGCTGATTCATCGGCGGCAAGACCTCGACACGGGAAGGCATCGGCTGGAAGAGTACGATGCGCTGTGCGAGAATCCCGATCTCTGGAAGGATTCTGCGAGGGCGCAGTCCCTAATGCGCGCCCGGCAGACCCTCGTGGACGCCATGACGGTTTACGATCGGCTGGAAGCGGAACTCCGCGACAATGTCGAACTCATTGAGCTAGCGGAGATTGAAGGAGAAGAATCGATTGTCGCAGAAGCGGAGGCGGCGCTCGGAAAACTCCTGAAGCTGGCGGAGGAAAAGGAAATCGAGGCGCTGCTCGATGGCGAGGTCGACGGCAACGACACTTTCCTGGAAGTGAATACCGGCGCTGGCGGGACTGAGAGCTGTGACTGGACTGGGATGCTTGCGCGCATGTACGAGCGATGGGCGCAGAAACGCGGTTACGAGGTCGAACTCATCTCGTCGCAGCCTGGCGATGAAGCCGGGTATCGGTCAATCGCATACAAGATAGTTGGAACCAATGCCTACGGCTGGTTGAAATCCGAGTCCGGCGTGCATCGACTGGTGAGGATTTCACCGTTCGACGCGAATTCCAGGCGGCACACGTCGTTCAGTTCGGTGTGGGTCTATCCGGTCGTATCCGATGACATCGAAATCGACATCAATCCAGGCGACGTCCGGGTTGACACATTTCGCGCATCCGGTGCTGGCGGACAGCATGTCAACAAGACGGATTCCGCGGTTCGAATGACGCACATTCCGACCGGAATTGTCGTCACGTCGTCTGAAAAGTCACAGCACCAAAACAGGGCAAACTGCATGGCGGCCCTGAGATCAAAGCTTTACGAGAACGAACTCAACAAGCGCACGCAGGTTGTTCGCGAAACCCATGAAGCAAAGGGAGACGCGGGTTGGGGAAATCAAATCCGCTCGTACGTGCTGCAGCCCTACCAACTCGTCAAGGATCTTAGGAGCAATCGCGAATCATCCGATGTCCGCAAGGTGCTGGACGGCGACTTGGACGGGTTCATGTCATCCGTTCTCGCCCTGAATGCAGCCGGAAAGTCCCGCGCGCAGGCACAGCCCGACTAGCAGTCCGCCATTGGCGGGCGTCAGCCACGCCTGGCGACCGCGGCGATTCTCAGGTTTGGACGCCGACCGCGTGCTTGGCCACGGGATTCGGCTCTCCGGAACTGAGCGGGTCATCCCGTCTGCTCGCCGAACCCTCGAAATGGGCGCCACTTTCTATGGCGATTGTCTTGTGCACGATATCGCCGGACACACTGGCGGTGGACGTGAGGCGAACCTTGATGCCCCTTACGGTTCCGTGAACCTGGCCGTTTACGACGACATCGTCTGCGACGATTTCCCCCTTGATTCTCGCGGATTCGCCGATCGTCAGCATGTGGGCTCGAACATCGCCTTCGATCGTGCCCTCGATCTGAACATCACCGGTCGTGCGCAGGTTGCCCTTGACGGTGATGTCCGCCGAGAGGACTGATGCTGGCGGCTTCGGCTTGTGCGGCGGCTGTGTTCCCGGCCCGACGGTCGTCGGCTTTCCCGACAACGAGGGGGCAGTGCCCGGCACTGCGCGGGAAGCAGGTGCAGCCGATGCCGCGCCCTGCGCCTCGGGATTGATTGACGGATCTTTTATCTTGCTCTTAGAAAACATCTTGCGCAGCTCTCATGTACGTCATTGGATTTACCGATTTCCCGTTTTCACGAACTTCGTAGTGAAGGTGTGTGCCGGTACTTCGACCGCTGTTGCCCATATCACCGATTCGATCTCCGCGCGAGACTCTTTGCCCCACACTGACACGAATTTTCCTGAGATGACCGTAAACTGTTTCGAAACCGAAGTCATGGCGGACCTTCACCATTCTGCCATAACCGCCCTTCCAGCCTGCAAACGCCACTACGCCGTCGGCCGTCGACAGAATCGGCGTGCCGCTCGCCGCACGCATGTCGACACCCTCGTGCATGCGCATGGAGCCATTGAACGGGTCTCGCCGGTAACCGAACTGGCTTGTGTACCGGAATTGGCTCCGCAAAGGCATGGCGAGGGGAATTTTCTGCACCGCGAGGCCCGCAACTTGCGCGTGGTCAAGCGAAAATACGAGCGTCCTGAATCGATCCAGGTCAGGACTTTCGCCGAGCAGCTCCTCGGCGGTCCCAAGGGGCACCAGTGGCCCGCCCGCATTCGAGTATCTTTGGCGAACGTTTTGCAGGAGCCGGTCGACATCAACTCCCGACCTCTCCAGAGCCCTTTCAAGGGGTTTCAGCGAGATTTCGACTGCACCTTCAAGATTTCTGAACACGTACTCGTTGCGATCCTGCTGCAGCCTGGCTTCCATCCTTAGGTCGTAGATGCGCGACTCGAGGCGCAGCACCTCCATTTGTTCGGCCTCGCGAGCGGCTACGGCGAGTTCGAGCATGTCATGCGCCGAATCCAACGTCTGTTCGGTGTTCGTGCAGCCGTCGAAGCGGTTGTCCAGGGCACCCGAGACTTCCTGAAGCTCGGACCTGAGAAGCGCGGTGCGGTCCCTGAGACGGTTGCGTTCCATGACGACGTCATGGAGTTTGGTTTCAAGCAAGTCGATGCCGGTCTCAAATTCGTGAATCCTGGCATTCGCGTGCAGAAGTCGGTCGCTTTCGACGACGAGTCTCTCGACTGCAAGCTCGGTGCGGTCTCGTAGTTCGCCGATTTCGCTCAATGCTTCATCGCGGGCCGCCGCAAGCGTCGCGAGCCTGTCTTCATACGCCGTCTGAAGAACCCGTGTCTCCGCCGCCTCGAGCTTGTCGGTGCTCATTTCCAGACCGTACAGAAGCGAAACCGCGAGAACGTAAGTCACCGCTGCCGCCGAACAAATGACTGCCGCCGCCTGCTTCACCGGAGTGAAGCGCAGTTGCCTTGAGCGGTCGCCATAATGTATTTCGATTTGCGCCTCGGGCAGCACTCGCGAAAGTAGCTTTTCAATTTCGGCAAACAAATGCAACTCCCCCCACCGACCCACAAGGCCGGATGGACTGGCCGCACCTACTGCGACCATTGCCGGACAGCCTAAGAAAACAAGTCGTGCGCCGCAAGAAAAATCTGGGCCGCATCCATCGTCAGCCCAATCGCGGCGATTGTCGCTTGCCGCGTGCACCAGCGAACGGCGATGGTGCACCAGCGAACGGCGATGGTGCCGCAGCAATGGAGCTGTCCAGGACGCTTCGGACGCGTCAACCCTGTCGGCTTCCCCGCCCGGAAGGTATGACCGGCGGTCCGGGCGCCGCAGAATTCCGCGAATGCGGGGATCGCGCGACGGCAGGCATCCGGCAACATCCGGCCAAGTCCCGAGAGTAGCCCGCAAGGAATGCGCTGGAGTGAAGGGCAACCGTCCCCGACGCGCCGTGGCCAGGTTCCGGTTCCGAAGATCTCGACCGAAGTCGTCGATCAAACCGGCGTGGGTCGGTCATTGCGGTCAGCTTGCCGGTCATTGCGGCGCTTTGTCATGAAGTGCTATTGTCGAACCGCCGCCCGCATCCTGAACTGGAGGCATCAGGTGAACATCAGCCGCGAAGCTGCCACCCCGCAGAACGTGATCCTGAACGACTGTTGAGAAACGCGCCCGCCATCGTCTTCAGGACGCTGCTCAACGGTCTCGTTGTCGTGTTCAGCGGGACCGTGACTGCCTGTGTTCTCGTTGTCCTTCTGGTTTACGCGATTCTCGGGGATCGGGACCTGAGCTTTTCCGCTCTGCAGCCGGTGGTCGAAGAGCAGATCAACCGACTGGCTGGCAGCGAGGCGTTGTCTGTTCAGGATCTGAAGGTGAACCTCGGCAATACAGGGGTCTCACTCAGAATGAAGCTACTGCGTCACGGTCCAGACGGTCGACAACACCTTTCTCTGCCCGATGTGCGGGCAACGCTCTCGTACGGTCAACTGTTCGCCGGACGCGTACGAATGCGCGCACTCCGGATCAATTCGGCGTATCTCGAACTCCGGCGTGGGGCATCCGGTGAACTTGAACTTCCCTTTGGAGGCGTATTCCCGGCAGGCTTGCTCGGCGGTTCGGGTGAACTGATCGACCAGTTCGCGGAGTTCGGGCCGCATTCGATCCTCGAAGAGATCAAGTTCAGTGACGTGACTCTCGCCATCGAAAGCGAGAGCCTGGACGGAGGCAGCGAATTCAGGGTCTCGGAGGCTGGCCTTGTACGTGACGGCGACCGAGTCGCGATGTCCGTGTCCGGCAGGTGGTTGCGTCGCGATTCCTCGCCAATGCGCCTGGATGCACTTCTCACGCGGGAAGTCGGTGCGGAAGTGACACGACTTACAGTTACGCTAGACGTTGATGAGGTCAATGAATCCTCGGAATCCTCGCCTGCTGGCGGTTCAACGCGTTGGATTTCGCCAAGATTTCTCCATGAGACGTTGCCAGCAACGCTGAGCGTCGACATTCGCGACGGCGCTGAACGGTCAGGGACGACCATTGCGGTTGGTCAGGGTGCCGAAATTCGTCCTGACGAGCCCGCGGCGGATGCTGGCACCCCCCGGGAGAGGGCCGCCGCAAGTACTGTAGACCTGACCGTGTCCTCGCTCGTCGGCACCCTGGAAGCCACCGGAGAACTGGCCCTTGCAGCTGATGAAGACGGTGAGTTCGGGCTCGTTGAGCTGGATCTCGCATTCACCGGCGGACAACTGTCAATGCCCTGGTTCTCCGGCGACCCTGTGCACATCGCGGACGGCGGCGTTCGAGTCACGGCCGACATCGCCGACGGTGGCTTGGAGATCGATCCGCTATGGATTTCGGACGGCGAGATGCGCGCCACCGCAGCTTACGCCGGGAACCTTGACGATCCTGCGCAGGAGTCCCTGTTGCGCGTGGAGGTCGACAGCATTTCCATGCCGCGCTTCATGGGATTCTGGCCAACTGACCTTGCGCCGAAAGTCCGGGAATGGATAACCAGATCGGTCGGCGCGGCGAAACTTGGCCGCATGTCGGGTTCATTCAGGCTTTCGGATGGCGTGAGCGATCACGATATCCGCTTCGGCTTCGAAGATGCGGACTTCCGAACCTGGGAACGGCTCCCTGCCGTGACCGGAGGTCGAGGCTCGGTACGGGTACGGAACGGAATGCTCGAATTGCTGTTGGACGCCGGTCGCATGACCCGGTCTGGGGACCGGGCGGCGAATCTGTATGGATCCCGGTTCACCATTGCCGATCTGGCGGCGACGGATCTTGTTGGCGAAATCAACTTGAACGTAGGGGCAGATCTTGCCCTTTTGATGCATGTTTTTGACGGAAACCAGTTCCTTTTGTCCGGACTGGCGGGCTTCCTCGAATCCGGCCCGGATGGGCACGTTCGGGGCGACGGGAGCATCGGAATCCGGTTCGAGGACGGAGGCAAGGTCCACCTGCAGAGCGTCAAGTTCACGGGCGAAGTTCGCGACCTGCGCGTGCCGATTCCCGGTGGTGCGGCGGCATTGTCGGGAAAAATCGTCACTGCGGATGCGCTTTCCGTCAGTTTGCAGGACAATTCGCTTGCCTTGAGCGGCCGCGCCGAGGTGGATGGACATTCCGTTGAAGCCAGGTGGACGCTCGAGTTCCGGGACGGACAGTTGAGGCGAAACGAACTCGACGTCGATTTCAACCTCTCCGAACAAGTTCTGGAGGAGTTCGGCATAGCGCTTCCCCAGATCGTGCTGGACGGTCAATCTCGGGCGCGGCTCGACATTGACCTGGGTGCATCGCCCGGAAGCGCTCTCAGCATAAGGTCCGACCTCGTCGGAATCGCCGTATCGATCCCTGCGCTGCGTTGGCAGAAATCCCACGAGCAGACCGGCGCGTTCATCCTTGAACGAAGTTCGCGAGACCACATGGGACATTACAGGATCCGGCTCGAGTCGCCGGGTCTCGTGATCGAGGGCCTCATCGAGGTTGACGACGACGGCCGAGTCTTGAAGCTGCAGCTCCCTCGGCTTGCAGTCGGTGACCGAATAGACACCTCAGTGATCGTTGCGCTCGATGGCGACCAGATCACCGAGGTCGTGCTTCATCGGGGAAGGATTGACTTACGGAGCTTCCGGGTCGGCGATGGCGGCGCTGCGATGGTGCCGATGGACTTGAGTTTCGACCGCGTTATCGTCAACGATCAGATCAACCTGACGGATTTTCGCGGCAAGCTGGGCCAAGGCGGCAGGCAGAGCGGGGAATTCTCGGGCAAAATCAATGGCGAAGTAGAAATTACGGGCAAAGTCAACAGAAGCCAGGATGGTATGGGTTTCGTTGTCATGTCGGAAGACGGCGGCGGGGTTGCGAGGGCGACCGGCTACTTCAAGTCCGCTTACGGCGGTGACTTTCGGATGGAAGTCGTGCCTGCGGACGGGCGCGCAGGCTACGATGCGAGTTTCCGTTTTCGGAACGTTCGCGTCGAAAACGCATCCGTGCTTGCGGAACTCCTGAATCTGGTCAGCGTCGCCGGCCTCCTGCAGCAGCTGTCCGGTGAAGGACTGCATTTCGACAATGTCATCGGGAACGTTCGGATGCGTCCTGACGGCATTCGCGTGTCCGGGTTGTCAGCCGTCGGTCCTTCCGTGGGAATCTCGCTCGCAGGATGGTACGACCCGGTTGGTCGCTCGGTGGACTTCGAAGGGGTTATCGCGCCGGTTCTGTTGTTCGGAATCGTCGACGGGTTCATCAACACCGTGTTCGGACCCCTTTTGGGAGGCCGCGATTCCGCTTCGATCATCGGCTTCAACTACCGGATGCGGGGGCCGGTCGACGATCCGACGATAAACGTCAATCCGCTTTCGATTCTGACGCCTGGCCGTTTCCGGGAGATTTTCCGGCAGGATGCGCCGCGGCCCCCTGCGTCCGAGTAGGGGGGCATGTTGAGCCGCGGCGCCCTTTCCGCCATTCGGATCGCATGAAGACCGCCGATTTCGAATTTGACCTTCCGCCCGAGAGAATCGCGCTCCGGCCTGCCTCTCCGAGATCGGCAGCGAGACTGCTTTTGGCCGAACGGGATGGGCTCACGGATTCCCGGTTCAGCAGGCTTCAGGATCATCTACGGTCGGGAGACAGGCTTGTTTTCAACGACACACGGGTTCTTCCGGTTTACTTGAGGGGCATAAGGCAGAGGTCGTCCCCAACTGGCACTACCGCGGCGCATGTGGAGGCAACGCTCCTGTCGTTCGACGGGCAGGAGTGCTGGCATGCGCTCGCAAAGCCGGGCCGGCGCCTGCGAGAGGGAGACCGCATCTTCTTCGGGGAGGCGTTTTGCGCGGAAGTCGTGCGCAAGTCTGGAGCGGGAGTCGCGCTGAAATTCAATGTCTGCGGCAAGGAATTCGACGATGCACTCGCTGTTTTCGGCAACATGCCGTTGCCGCCATACATTGCTTCCAGGCGTCCTGCGGACCTCAGGGACTTTGACGACTATCAGACCATTTTCGCCGAACGCCCCGGCGCGGTTGCCGCGCCGACGGCTTCGCTTCACTTCGATGCAAGGCTCATGGACAGCCTGCGCGTGCGGGGCGTTGGAATCTCCAGGGTAACCCTGCACGTCGGCGCCGGAACGTTCATGCCTGTAAGCGATGACATGATCGCGTCGGGCAGGCTTCACGCCGAGAGCGGCGAGATTTCCGAGTCTGCCGCGGAAGAGATTCGGGACACGAAGAGGCAGGGCGGGCGCGTCATTCCGGTCGGGACAACGGTCTTGCGGCTTCTCGAAACGGCCGCGGCCAAGGATTCCGCTCGTGGCGAGGTGCAGCCCTGGCGCGGCCAGACCGACATCTTCATCAAACCCGGATTCCAATTCATGGCTTCGGATGCACTGGTCACGAATTTTCATCTTCCCGGTTCTTCGCTGATCATGCTCGTCGCGGCGTTCGTCGGTCTGGAGCGAACAAGGGAGCTCTATTCGCACGCGATTTCACGTCACTACAGGTTTTATTCGTACGGGGACGGTTCCCTGCTTGTGCCGTGAGCAAAAAACGACCATGAGACGTCGCGCGTGCGGCATATTCGCGGTGATTCTCTGCTACGTGCGCATCAATCGACAGTGTTGAAGGCCCGGTGCCATGGTAACGGTGCTGAAGAATTCATGGGCACTGCTCATCGGCATTCTCCTGCTGATGCTCGGGAATGGCCTTCAGGGAACGCTTCTCGGTGTTCGCGGAGGACTCGAGGGCTTTTCGGCAAATTCGATGGCCTGGGTGATGACAGGCTACTTCATCGGCTTTCTGGGCGGATCGCGTCTCGCTCCCGGCCTGATTCGCCGCGTTGGCCATGTACGCGTGTTCGCTGCGCTCGCTTCCCTCATCTCCGCGTGCCTCGTCCTGTACGCGGCTTATCCGAATCCGGTGTTCTGGCTGCTCCTCAGGATCGTTGTCGGATTCTGCTTTTCCGGCGTTTACGTGGTCGCGGAGAGCTGGCTGAACGATACGGCGACGAACGAGACGCGCGGACAAACCATGTCCGCCTACATGATCGTCCAGATGGTCGGTCTGGTCGGAGCGCAGATGATTCTCAACCTTGCCGACCCGCGCGGATACACGCTGTTCATCTTGATTTCGGTGCTCGTGTCGGTTGCGATCACGCCGATACTCCTATCCATCAACCCGGCGCCCGTTTTCCAGACGACCAAACCCGTTACGCTGTCCAGGCTATTCAGGGTTTCGCCGCTCGGCGTGGTCGGGAGCGTGCTTCTGGGTGGCATCTTCGCCGCGCTATTCGGAATGGCGCCTGTCTATGGCACCGAGCGGGGCATGAGCGCGCGCGATATTTCGATATTTGTGGCGGCGATATTCCTCGGCGGCCTGGTCATGCAGTATCCGATCGGCTGGCTCTCCGACAGGATGGACCGCCGGCGCCTGATTCAGTTCTTGGCGGTCGTCGGCATGATCGTCGCCGGCGTCGGTCTCCTGTTGGCGGGCAACTTTGCCGTTCTGCTCATGATAACGTTCGTGATTGGCGGCGTGTCCAATCCGCTCTATTCCCTGTTCATCGCTCACACGAACGATTTTCTTGACCACGAAGACATGGCCGCCGCTGCCAGCGGGCTGATATTCGTGAACAGCATCGGTGCGATTGCCGGGCCCCTAGTTGTCGGATGGATAATGACCGGGTTCGGCCCTGAAGGATTTTTCGGCTACCTCGCCGTCCTGTTCGCCACCATGGTGAGCTACGCCTTCTACCGCAGTACGCGTCGAGACGCGCCAGGCGTGGAGGAAACGACGAGCTATACGCCGGTTGCCCCGACGGCATCCCCCGTGGCAGTCGAAGTGGCGCAGGAGGTGGCGATCGAGCTCGCGCAGGATGAAGCGCGAACCGACGACTGAACTCGTGCGGCCGGCCTCAATGAAGCGGTCGCACGCGGCGCGGACCACTGCCTGACGACGCCGCCGGATTCGGTTGAACGGGTGTTTCGTCTCGCGCAGCCGCGTTCGGGAAGAAACCTGGAACCTTGTTGCCTGCGCAGTCGGAAAGCTTTGTCAGGACTTCATGCGCAGATTTTCGGGGTCGTATACGGTTGGCTCATGTCGGATGGCGGCACGGGTCCGTCCCAGGACACGTATGGCGCAGGTGTCGCCGACATCCAGCGCCCCGCGTCTTGCGTAACCCAGAACACAGTGCTTGCCGGTGCGATAGCCATGGCTTGCAGACGTGACATAGCCGATCCAGTTGCCGTCCTTGACCACGGGGTCCGAGGCCAATGGCACGGGGCTGTCGTCGATCACTTCCAACCCGATCCATTCCCATTCCGACGACCGTTCGGCTTGCGCCGCGACGGCGTCGCGTCCGATGAAGTCGCCCTTCCTCATGTTGGCGAAACGGTCAAGCCCCGAGTCGAAGAGCGTGTACTCCGTGCCGAAGTCCGCACCCCAGCCGTGAAAACCCTTTTCAATGCGCATGGCGTTGAGCGCGTAGGATCCGAACTGGCAGCCGCCTGCAGCGCGCACGTTTTCCATTATGGCCTCGTAAACATGCACGAGCCGGCTTGAGGCAAGGTGCAGTTCCCACCCAAGTTCGCCGACGAAGGAGATCCGCATGGCCGTCACTTGGGCGCCGGCCAGCGTTATTTCGCTGACCGACAGCCATGGCGCGGATCCGGCGGACAAGTCCGAGTCGGTCAAGGGTTGCAGCACGTCGCGGGATCTCGGTCCCATGACCATGAGCGCGGCGTCCCGGGCGTAGTCGCGCGTGAATGCGATGCCCCCCTTTGGCAGGTTCGCAGAAAGCCAGTCGAAATCGCGGAGGTCCGCGAGCGTCGGACCGCAAAGCAGAAAACGGTCGTCGGCGAGACGCGCGACAATCGTCTCCGACCAGATGCGTCCATTCGGCGTTAGCATGTAGTTGAGCCGCGCGCGGCCACGCTTGGGCAAGCTGCCGCACAACACGCGCGAGAGGAAGGATTCGGCTTCCGGACCGTGCAAGCCGAACTTGGCGAAGCCGCCGTGATCCATCATGCCAACGCTGTAGGCCACCGTGCGGCACTCCGCAGCCGCCGCGTCCTGCCAGGGCTCGTGACGGAAGGACAGGTCCGAATCGCCATTGTCCCGGATCGCGTCTGTCTGGAACCACAAGGCGCGTTCCCATCCTGCGATCTGGCCCATGACTGCGCCTTGCTCCGCCAGACGATCATGGAGAGGGGTTCGTTGCACGGGCCGCCCGCTTTGCATGTTCCTGTGCGGGAAGGGAATGGCATATTGCAAGCCATAATGCTGCGATGCGCGGGCGCAGGCATATTCCGGGGTGGCCCAGCCGCCGAAACGACGCGGATCCCAGGCGGCGAGATCCCACTCCGTCTCGCCCTCGGTGATCCATTCGGCCATCGCCTTGCCGATCGCCGCCGAGTGCGTGACGCCCACCTGCACCCCCGTGGCAAGGTAGAAGTTCGGCGCGCCTGCGGCCGGCCCGACAAGAGGAAGCGCATCGGGGGCATAAGCGATGGGCCCGTTGACGAAACGCTGAACCCCCGCTTCGCCCAGAAGCGGCACATGGACCACCGTTGCCTCAAGCACCTCGAGGATGCCCTCGACATCGTCGGGAAAGAGCTGGTGCGCGAAGTCGTCGGGCGGGCCGTCCCTTTCCCAGGCGAGGCGGCCATCGTGCGCATACGAGCCCAAGAGGAAGGCGTTTCGCTCCCTCCGCAGGTAGAAGCGGATGTCGGGGTCGCGGACAAGCGGGAAGAGGGATGCGTGTTCTTCCACTGCCTGCAACGGCTCGGTGACGAGATACTGGTGTTCCAGAGCAACCACCGGCGCGTAAAGCCCTGCCATTTCCGAAACCTTGCGGCCGCCAAATCCGCCAGCGTTGATGACGATCTCGGCCTTGACGGTGCCCTTGCCGCAGGTCACCTCCCATTCGCCCGCGGCTTTGCGCGCTATCGACGTGACCGGCGCAAACCGTTCGACTTGCGCGCCCAGATCGCGCGCGCCCTTGGCGAGCGCCTGCGTGAGCTGGCTTGGGTCGATGTCTCCCTCGTAAGGGTCGAAAATTCCGCCAAGCACTGTCTCGTCCGGCTGCCAGAACGGGTGCATCTCGTCCATTTGCCGCTGCGTCAGCATCCGGAGTTCGAAGCCAGCGCTTTCCGACACGCCGCAGAGATGACGGAACAGCTCCATCCGTGCTTCCGTGTGGGCAGGCCAGAAGGCAGAGGTGTGGCGGTAGGTGATGGCGGATTTCACCTTTTCGTCGAGATTCCTGTAGGTTGCCCAGGCGTAGTTGCCTGCTCGCATTCCCAGCCACGAGTTGGCATAGGTCGGGATGTTGCCTGCTGCATGCCAGGTGCTGCCGGAGGTCAGTTCATCGCGCTCCAGCAGCAGCGTATCGGTGACCCCGGCTAGCGCCAGGTGGTACAGGATCGAGGCGCCGACGACCCCTCCGCCGATTACGACGACCCGGGCGGTGTTCTCCAAGGCTCAGGTTCCTTCGGGCAGGCGAACGTCGAATGCGGCGCGTATAGCGGCTTCGCGTTCGGCCGGAAGATGAGTTGGTCTGTCGGCCAAGAGGCTTGCGGTGCGGGTGACGGCCGAATCCCAAATCGTCCGCGCTTCGCTTTCGCGCCATTCCGAGATGCTCCGGCGGTCGCCCAGCCTGGGAAAGGTGAATTCGCTCTTCATCAACGCCAAAGTCTGCTCTTCGCCGAGGTAGTGGCCAGCACCTGTTGCCACGGCCTCGATCCCGTCGAGATCGATTGCCGTGTCGGTCAATTCTATCCCGCGCACCGCACGAAGGATCGCACCGCACATATCATCGTCGATCACCATTGCCTCCCGCGATGCAGCCATGATCGAGGCGAGCATGCCGACGCTCAGGTTGATCATGTCCGCCCCGGCCTGGGCGGCGAGCGCAACCGTGTAACCCTTTTCGTATCCCGCCTGCGCATCCGGCGTCTTGGCGTCGGTCATGCCTGCGGACACGGTCGACGGAAGGCCCATGTGCAACAGCAGTTGCGCAGCCGCCGCGGCGGCCACGGCGGCCTCGCCCGATCCGCCGGTCATCGCGCCCGTGCGCAGATCGGAGATGAACGGCATGAATGCGAAGATGCAGGGATATCCGGGTTCGATCGTGTCGACGACCATCAGGCCCGCCAGGGACTCCGCGAGGCCCTGCGCAAGTGCGCCCGCCAGAGACGCCGGGCTCGTCGCGCCCGCCTGCGCGGCGGTGCAGATCTGCAGTGGCATTCCATGCGCCATGGCGTGCTGCAGGATTTCGATCCCTTCGGGCGAATAGCGCAGGGGCGAAACTGCGTGCACGATTACCGCGAAACAGAATGGTTGCGCGCGAAAGCCGTCCTCGCGCCCCAAAGCCATGTCGAACATCGAAATCACCGGACTAAGATGCGCCGCGTTGTCGAAGCTGATTCCGATTGGTTTCGGGCATGCCTTGAGGCAGGCAAACCCGGTGTTCAGGTCGAGCAGATAGGGCTGATCCATGTCGCGCGCTATCACAGGGCGCAGACAATAGTGGATGTTGGGCAGCTTGCCCGCAAGCCTCATCAGGTCGTATAGGTCAAGCAGCCGGGCGCTTCGGAAATCGCCCGCCGTGCCGTCAAGCACCTCGGTCGCAGCGCCCCCGGTGCCGATATGGACTCGGCCGCCGCCGATGGTCAGGCCCGTGTCTTCGACATAGCCGGGAAGGGTGACGCGCTGCCCGGCGCGCGCCACTGCGGTCTCGACCATGGCCTGCGGGAAACAGATGCGGCCGTCGCCCCTCCGGATCGCGCCGGCGGCAACCATCCGACCGGCCAGGTCTTCGGGACATTCGCCGATGCCCGTGCGCGCCAGGACTTTCATGGCTGCGGCCACAATCCGTTCGACCCCCCAGGCGTCGAGGGGACGAAACCGGCCGCCTTGCGGCGGGGAAGTCACGGTTCGAAGCCCTTGCACTGTTGCGGCGGACCGTGTTCGCTTTCTGCGCGCCATGATGGTCCCTAATCGGCGATTTCTTCCCGTGCAATGCTTCGACGAGACGCCCGGGGCGCAAATGCGGATTCCGCCAAATTTTCTGCGAGTCTTTCAATTGCACCCGCCTAGGCAAACGGCCCCGTCCAAGGGTAGTCTCGAGCGGCCAATTCGTGAGCAACGTCAAGAGCAGGAACAGAGAGGCGCGGCTGGACATGACCCGAATCGCGTTCATCGGGCTTGGAACGATGGGACTTCCCATGGCGCGGACGTTGCGCAAAGCGGGCCATGATGTGACGGGCATGGACGTGAGCGCAAAGGCGCGAGCGGCATTCGAGGGTGCCGTCGCCCCGGATCCGGCCGGAGCGGCGTCCGCGGAGGCAATCTTCACCATGTTGCCGGAAGGTCGCCAGGTTGCCGCGGTGCATGAGGAGGCCATCCGCCCGGGCGCACAACCAGGCACGGCGGTGACCGATTGCTCCACGATCGACGTCGACACGGCCAGGGACCTGGCTGCCCGCGCCGGCGCGGTGGGTTTGGAAATGCTCGACGCGCCCGTCTCCGGCGGTTCGGCAGGGGCGGAATCGGGCAGCCTCAGTTTCATGGTGGGAGGCGAGGCGTCGGCCTTCGAGCGGACGCGGCCCTTGCTGCAGGCGATGGGGACCAGGATCGCCCATTTCGGTCCGGCGGGTGCGGGCCAGGCGGCAAAATTGTGCCACAACATGATCTGCGGCATCACCGCCATGGGGGTCTTCGAAGGATTTGCCCTGGCCGATGCGCTTGGCCTTGACCCTCGCAAGTTCCACGCCCTTTGCGCCGGCGCCGCGGCGCAAAGCTGGACGCTCGAAAACCGTTGTCCGGTTCCCGGCGTGGTCCCCGCTGCACCGTCGTCGAACGGATTTGCGCCCGGCTTCGCCGCGGCCCTGATGGCCAAGGACCTGCGGCTGGCGCAGGCGGCGGCGGAGTCGAGCGGTCAGAGCACTCCATTCGGGGCCGAGGCCGCCCGGGCTTTCGCAGAATTCGCAAAGACCATGGCAGACCGTGACTTTTCCGCGTACTACCAGACGCTCCGGGCGCTGCCCGCCGAAGGACGGGACTGAAGAATGGCAATTCTCGACTGCTCGCTGCCCACGGACGGGCTCGCCGGTTCCTTCGTCGACGGCGCTTGGCATTGGCCGGAAAGCGGCGCGAGACTCAAGGTCGAAAACCCCTCGCGCCGGGAGACAATCTGCGAGATCGGGCGGGGAACCGGCGTCGAGATTGATTTTGCCGTTGACGCAGCCGAACGCGCGCGGCGCGACTGGGCTGCGCGTCCCGCGTCCGATCGCGGCGCGATGCTGACCGAACTGGCCGATCGCTTGACCGGCCACGCCGAGGAGATCGCGCGCATCCTGGCGGCTGAGAGCGGCAACGCGATCCGCACGCAGTCCCGCGCCGAGACCATGGGGGCTGCGGGCGTCCTGAACTACTACGGCGGTGTTGCCGTGGAGCAGAAGGGCGAGACGCTGCCGCTTGGTCCGGGCCTCTTTTCCTACTCAACGCGCGAACCCCTGGGCGTGGTCGGATCGATCATACCCTGGAATTCGCCCCTGCAACTGGGGGCGGTGAAGCTCTCCATGGCGCTTGCGACCGGCAACTGCCTTGTCCTGAAACCGGCAGAGGATGCGCCGCTGGCGGTGTTGCGGCTGGCGGAACTGGCCGCCGACATCTTCCCGCCCGGCGTGTTCAACGTGGTCGCGGGGCTGGGCGAGGAGGCGGGCGCCGCGCTCGCCAACCACGCCGGCATCGCAAAGGTTTCCTTTACCGGGTCCTCGGAGGTGGGCAGGCTGGTCGCCCATTCCGCCGCCGACAGGATCGCGAATGTCACGCTGGAACTTGGCGGCAAGAGCCCCTGCATCGTCTTCCCCGACGCCTGCGCGCCCGAAAGAATCGATGCGACGGCGCAGGGGGTGGTGAATGCCATGCGATTCGCGCGGCAAGGGCAGAGCTGCACCGCGGGATCGCGACTCTTCGTGCACAGAACCTTCTGGGAGGAATTGATGCCCCGCGTCGCCGAAAAGGCCGCCGCGATGAAAGTCGGCGACGCGCTGGACGAGGACAGCGACATCGGAGCGGTGGTGAACGCCGAGCGTTACGGCGAGATCTGCGCGTACCTGGCAGAGGCGGAAGCGCGGGGAGCCACCTTTCTGACCGGGGCGACGCCACCCTTGGCCACCGACGGCGGCTTCCATCCGATCCCGACGATTCTGACTGGCCTGGACAATACCTGGCGCATCGCCCGCGAGGAAGTGTTCGGTCCGGTTCTTGTGGCCGTTCCCTGGGAAGACGAGGCCGAGGTGATCGCGCAGGCCAACGACACCCACTATGGCCTTGCCGCGTTCATCTTCACCAATGACATGAGCACGATCATCCGCATGACCCGCGCCATTGACGCCGGCTGGCTGCAGGTCAACCAGGGCGGCGGGCAGATTCCCGGCATGTCCTACGGAGGGATCAAGCAGTCGGGGATGGGGTCGGAATACTCCATCGAGGGCGCCCTGGAATCCTACACGTTTCGAAAGTGCGTGACAGTGGCGCTTTGATCATGGCCGTGGATCGCTTCGGCAACATGATCGATGCTTCGGTGGGATATGCCCGCGGACGGCACCTGACCTCGAGCGCGGCCGAAATCCGGCGGCTCCGCCACGCGCAGTCGGTAGCCGCAAGGGTCGCGGCGGAACGCGGAATCGACGCCATCGGAATCTTCACCGGAAATCCGCGCCGCTTCCCGCTGAAGCCCGGCGACATCGAGACCTGTTGCGAAGAGTGGGTCGGCCCGGGCCTCTTTGCCGGCGAGTTCCTGGAGGCTGCGCAAGCGCATTTCGGCGGCGGTGAGGCGGCGGCCGTTGTCAATCGCACCAGCGCCGGGATCGTCGCGGCCGTGCTGGCCCTGTCAGGAGGCCTCCCTGTAGTCTCGATCGTACCGGCAGGGGATCGCAGCCACGCTTCGGTTGTCCGGGGTTGCAAGCTTGCCGGCGTCGAGCTGGCGGAGTTTCCAGGCAGCGAAATTCCCGCCGGGTTCATCCAGGAACACCGGCCGGAGCTGGTCATTGTCACAACCGTCACCAGCACGCTCGCGCGCCTTCGGGATGACGTCACCTGCCGCGCAATCGCGGCCGGCAAGGCTGTGGGTGCCGCTGTTTTGCTGGACGAAGCCTACGGCGCGCGGCTCCGGCCGGTGCTGCACGGAGGGGCGCCGAGCTTGAAGATGGGCGCTGATCTCGCGATCACGAATGCAGACAAGGCGGGGCTTTCGGGACCGCGGGCGGGCATACTTTGCGGCGCGTCGGAACCGGTTCTTGCTGTCCTGGCGAAAGCCTCTGAGTTGGGTCTGGAGGCCCGTGCACCGATCGCCGCAGGCGCAATGCGGAGCCTGCAGAGATTTGCCCCCGAGGATCTGGCGACGGAAGCCCGCGAGGGTCGGCTGATCGCCGATGCCCTTGCGGCGTCATGGGGCGAGGATGCCGTGCTTAGGTCCGACCTCGGGCCGATGATCGCGGAAGAGCAGGTTCTGGCCCACATCCTGGCCTTGGCCAGGCGGGAGCGAACGGACTTCGTTCCAGCCGAGGCCGCAACCGCCGTTGGCATGGTCCTTTTGCGAGACAACGGCATATTGACGACGAATTCTCACGGAGCGCCAGGTGGTCGCGTGTCGCTTAGATTGAAGCCGACTGCGGGTGCGCTTCGCGCCGTTGGTGGCAGCGAGGCTTTGGTGAAGGCGCTCAACCGCGCAATACTAGAGGTCGCTGACAATCTCGACAATCCCGATTGGCTGCGGGATCTGCTTTTTGGAGAGAGATGTTGAACCCGACAGAGCACTGTTCGCCACGCGCGACGAAGCCGGCCGTTACGCCCGGAATCGTGACCGGTGACATGCCCGCGCGGGTTTTCCCCGCCGTGGCGGCGATGATGCCGACCGTGTGTCCTTTTCCGGATGGACGGAGCAGGTCATGCAACCACCTTCAAGGGCGGTGCGGAATCCGTAACGTGGGCTCTGGCGAGCAAGTTCAGGACGGAGGAGCGATCCCGGCCGATTCAGGCAATATCCCGCGCGGGCGCGTCGGACTTGAGCGCGTGATTCGGGCCAGACCTTTCAGTGCCGCCGCGCACCGTGTCGCAGCTTCGAACCGGCGGTGCCGCCCGGAATCCGGCAGCGGGTTCGCAAGCGAGAGCAATCAATGCACGCTATGAACCCGAGGAGCCTGCGGCAGCTTGAAGACCGCTTGGACCGGCTGGTGAATCTCGATATCGGCAACCGGGGGATCGAATCGCTGTACGAGGCTTCGCGTGCCCTCGCAGGCGGCGCTCTGTCGGGAGCGGCCGCGGACAGGATGCTGGCCATGCCCCTATCCGGCACGGCAATTGTCACGACCGGGTCGGTCAGCCGCGCTTGGCTCTCGCCGGAACTGGGAGAAAACGACGGGCCTTCGGGTGCCGCGGCCATCGTCCGCGCCCTGTGGCTTTCACGGAAGGCGACCTGCGTCCTGGTGATCGAGGAGACGCTGGTCCCGCCGATGGCCGCAACGCTCAACGCCTGCGGCATTGCGGTGGTGGACCATGCCGCGGCAACGGCTGCAAGTGCCGACGGAACAATGGCTTGCGCTGTCCTGGAGCCTTATCCGGTGACCGATGCCGAAGGGCAGGCGGCGGCGGGAGAGATGTTGGACAGGTTCAAGCCGGACCTGATGTTTTCGAGCGAGCGCGTGGGACGCAACGAAAACGGCATCTACTACAACATGCGTGGACGCGACTACGGGACAGGACGGGCGCGGATCGACATGCTGTTCGACGAAGGCATGGCGCGCGGAATTTCCACCGTTGCGGTGGGAGATGGCGGCAACGAGATCGGCATGGGACTCGTGGCCGATGCAGTCAAGGCCTCGGTGCCATTCGCGGCTCCGGGCGATTGTCCCTGCGGCGGCGGGATCGGGGCGGTCAGCGGCGCCGACATTCTTGTGACGGCGGCGGTGTCGAACTGGGGCTGCACCGCGATATGCGCGTCGATGGCCCTGCGCACCGGCGACGCGCGCCTGATCCACACTCCCGCAATGGAAGCGCGGCTGCTTGAGGTCATGACGGCAAACGGCCTCATCAACTCCGTCGACGGGATCATCGATCCCCATGTGGACGGCATCCGGGACACAACTCATGTCGCACTCGCGGAACTGGCCGAAGCCATTGTCCGGAAGGCGTTTCCCTGAAGCTCGCAGCGAATTGACCAATGCCCATGATTACCGACAACGACATCCTGACAGCCGAAATCCGCGGCCGCTTCGCGCACGTCGATTGCTGCCCGCAGGCCGGCCCGCGGATCTTCTTTGAGAATGCCGGCGGTGCGCTGACGCTGAATTCGGTGGTGGCGACGTCGAGCCGCTTCGCCGCAATCCCCGACAATCAGGGCCGCGACAACGAGATGGCGCATGAACTGGTGGCCGTGATCAACCGCGCCAAGGATGACATGCGCGTATTCTTCAATGCGCCAGACGGCGACATCTTCGTGGGAGAAAGCGGGACGGAGCTTCTGTTCCGCCTTGTCATGAACGCCATCCTCGGGGCGGAGGAGGGCGGGACTGTGCTTGGATCCACGCTTGAGCACCCCGCGACCCGAAGCGCCTGCACCCGTTGGGCGAAAGTGGCGGGCAAACCCTACATCCAAGTTGCTCACAACAACGAAACCGGAACCGTGACGGCTGAAGACTACCGTTCGCACCTGCGCGCCGACATCCGCGTGGCAACGATCCTGCACACCTCGCCCGTTACCGGCATTGGCGTTGACGTGGCGGGTGTCGCCGCCGAGATTCGGGAAATCGCGCCGGACGCCCTGATCATTGTGGACGGCATTCAGCATGCGAGCCATGGCCATATCGACATCGCGGGCTATGGCGCCGATGGTTACGTGATTTCGCCCTACAAGGTGTTTTCGCGCCACGGCTACGGCGTGGCCTGGACTTCGCCGCGCCTCAATGCGCTGCCTCACGATGCGCTGATCGGCGGGCCGGAGGGCAACTGGGAACTGGGAACCCGCGACACGGGAGCCTATGCAACCATGTCCGACGTGGTGGAGTACTTCGACTGGCTGGGCGGGAAGGTGAACTGTGCCGCGGGCCGCCGGGCGCGGATCGAGGCCGCCGGCGCCGCGATCCATGCCCACGAGCGGGCGCTCACCGACGCCATGATTTTCGGGGCGGGCAACCTTGCCGGGCTGGCCGACCTGCCGGGCGTCGGAATCATTGGCGGCGCCGACAACCCGGCGAGGGAGGGGCTCGTGTCGATCACGCTCGACGACATGGACGCGTCCGATGTGGTGACTGCCCTGCGGGACCGCGGCATCCGCACGCACACGCGCAAGGCCGATCACTACTCGGGCAACATCCTTGGTCCGCTGGGCCTGCCAGCGGCCGTTCGAGTTTCAATGTGCCACTACAACAGCCTTGACGAGGTCAGCGCATTCTTGTCGGCCATGCGCGAAATTGCGGACATACGGACGTCTTAGGCCAATTCACGCAAAGCCATCGCCGGTGCAGAGTTGTCGCCGTATCTCGCCAGCGCCTCCGCCAAACCGCCCCGCATTTCGCGAACCGTTCCGGCAAACGCGGCGCTTTCCGCCAGATTCCTCGTTTCTGCCGGGTCGTCGGCGAGGTCATACAACTCCGTGAATCCATCCTGCTGAACAACGAGTTTCCAGCGCTCCTTGTGGAATGCGCGCTGCCAGGCCGGCGTCTTCAGCCCATAGTGCTCGGTCATCAGGCCGTCGCGGGACAAGCAGCCGGATCCCCGGAGCAAGGGAACAAGGCTGGTTCCGTCCATCTCGGGTGCGGCGACCCCGCACAGGTCGAGAAGAGTCGGCGCCAGATCAACATTGCAGACAAGGTTGTCGTCCCTGCCGGAGCGAATGCCCGGTCCGGAAATCAGCAGGGGGATGCGCAGGGTCTCTTCCACCATCAGCCCTCCCTTGTTCATCACTCCGCCGTTCGAGGCCACTGCGTCGCCGTGATCGGCCGAAAATACAATGATCGTGTTCTCAAGCCGCCTTCTTTCCTCGAGCACGTCCAGAAGTCGAACCAAAGCAGTCTCGCAAAGGGCGGCATGTTGCAAAGCGCGCCGCGACAGGCGCGCAAAATCAAGTGATCTGTCGTCGAGAATTTCGCGCCAATAATCCCGGTAGGCCGCATGGTGAGCGGGACGCATTTTCAGGTCCAAGCCAAGGTTGGGCGACGCTGCGCTCTCCAGGTCAGCGAACATGTCGGCGAAGGGCGCGCCGACAATATAAGGGGGGTGCGGGCCCCATGTGTCTACGCGCGCAAAGAAAGGGGCATCGGGCAGATCGCGAAGCCAGCGTTCGGCGAGTTCGGCGACGAAAAATGCTTCGTGCGTTTCGGCTGGCCCTTCGAGTAACGCGCTGCCTGCCTCGAAACCGAACCAGTCTTCAGCCTGGGAAAGATTGACAGGTGTGCCCGGCCGCACGCCAAGTTCGCCCGAAAGCTCGATCCGCGCAATTGGATCTGGCAGCGCATTGCGTTGAAGATAGGCGCGATAGTCCTGACTTGCATAGGGATATCCGTAGTCAGCGGGTGCGTAGCCCGAAAGGCCGAAAGCGCTCGCGTCGAGGTCTAGACTCAGATGCCATTTCCCGAACCAGGCGCAACGGTATCCCTCCGCGCGCAGCACGTCGGTCAAGAGGATGTCGGACGAATCCAGTCCGGCCCGCCCGCCAAAGCGTCCCTCGTTTTCCGTCAGACCATGATTGTGCGGATAACGGCCCGTCATCATCGTGGCGCGCGCAGGCGAACATACGGGAAGCGCCGTATAAGCCCGCGTGAACCTCTTGCCTCGTGCAGCCAGGCGTCGCTGCAAGGGCAAGTCTTGCGCCGCGCGGGGTCTGTTGGCGACGAATTGCTGGTCAGTGTTGATCCAGAGGATGCTGCGGGGCTGGCTCATCCAGCATGTTCCGTTTTGGCATCATGGACATAGTGCCGGGAGTGCGCCTCGCCCCGGATGCGAATCGCAGTCTCCGCCGAGGTCATGTTTCCCGGTTTCGTGGAGTAGCTGAGAAGCAGGCTGCGCCGGACGGCGCCCAATGGTGCGGTGACCCGATGCAACGTGTGTCCGCCGCGAAAGAGCTGCAGGTCGCCCGGCACCAGTTTGAGCGACCGCACATTCGATCGATCGCCGTCCAGCACGCGTTTCACACCGCTGTAGTTCTCGTCGACGTTGCTGCGCAGGTTGGGCACGTATTCGAAGTCCCCGCCCTCGGCTGGTTGTACCAGCCCGAAGGAGACGGTGAAGTCATTGCTGTCGAAGTGCCAGGCGAATTCGCAACCTTCGGGCTGGACGTTGACGTTTACGCTGCCGAACGGGTCATCGAATGCATATGGTGTGTCGCAACTCAGTGCGGCCGCCACAAAGCGACACAGGTCGGCATTCTGGAAAGTCGTCCATATCGCACCTGCGCGTTCGAACTTGTCGGCGCGAACCATCCCGTGCCGGCGCGGCGAAAAGCGGTTCAGGGGATGATCTTCCGGCGTACCCTCAGGCGGTTGCGAAAAGTAGGGGTTGAGACTGGCGGAGTGGAACACAGCTTCGCCTGACAGGCGCTCGGCTTCTTCCTGCATCTGCGCCAGAACGTCGGGGCGCTGGAATGCCGGCAGCTGCGCACAGCTTGCTTCCTCCAGCCCTGCCTGCGCGTGCGCGACCAGCGCATCGAACTCTGCGGCGCCCGGACGGTCTATCGGACAGCGATCGGTGTCGAAGAGTTGCGAAGTCGCGAACCCGGCCATGTCTGCCCCCTCTTTCGCTTGTCAGACGCGTTTGCGCAGATCGCCGTTCCGAGCGTCATCCAAGATCGCGTAGAGGCCCGTAGTTGCTCGGGCGGTCTCACCAGATTGCAGAATCCCCACACCGGCGAAGATCGCAACAGCGAAGAGCGGCGTCGCTCAACGGGCATTCATCGCTTTGGCGGGTGACGCGCAGGTCGGTCAGAGGTGCTTCATGCCCGTTTTCGCCGTTCGCTCCCCGATTGCGACCATGCGGTACATGTCGCGCAACACGGGCTTTTCGATGAGCTTGCCGTCGATCACCACGAGGCCGGTATCGGCGGCCTCGAACTCGGCAATGATCCGGCGCGCGTGCGCGACCTGAGTTTCAGAAGGCGTGAACACTTCGTTCAGCGCCGCGATCTGCTTGGGATGAATCGAACCCTTTCCCGCGAAACCCAGATCTCGGGCCCGCACCGCCTCGATGCGCATTCCGTCCGGGTCGTCGAGGTCGAGATAGGGAACATCGATCACGTCAAGCCCCGCGCTGGCGGCAGCATGAACAACGCGAGACCGGGCGTAGAGGAGCGGTTCCCACGCGTTCCGGCAACGCAACTCGGCGGCCATGTCCACGCCGCCGAAGAACATCGCGTCAATCCGGCTCGAGCAGTGGGCGATTTCATGGGCCGCCTCCAGCCCGGCGCTGGTTTCGATGATTACGTGCAACCGGGTTGCGTGGCCGGCTTCCGCCAGCAGATTGTCCAGCACCACCACTTCGTCCGGCGTGCGAACCTTGGGCATCATCAGCGCGGGCGGCGGGGCATAGGATGCGAGAACGGCATTCACGTCCTCGATGCCGAAGCCTTCGCGCATCGAATTGATTCGAAGGATTCTCTCCACCCCGTCATCCGCCTGCGGGGTTTGGAACAGCGCCAGCGCCCTTTTTCGTGCTTCCGCCTTGTCCTTCGGCGCGATCCCGTCTTCCAGTTCCACGCATACGATGTCGGCACCGGAAGCCAGCGCCTTCGGATACATCTCCGGGCGGAGGCCTGGCGTAAAGATGAAGGAGCGGCGCGGACGCGGCGCGGGATCCGTTGAATTCAAGAGATTTGCTCCTTTCTCCAGCCGTTCAGCGCGGCGTGCGGGACTCGCGGGCGCCTCGAAACTCGACGATCGGGACCATGGCCGGCCAAATTTGGCGGCGCAATCGACTGGAGTCCCGGGCGGGGGGCCTCAGCGGCAAGGCGGGAGTTTCCCTGGAAGACGCCGGGCCGGCGCGTCCGAGGTATTCCCGTTTTTTTCACGCGCTCCGGCTCCCTGACAGCGGTGTCCGCGTCGCGGCTGCAATCGATGGCTTCGAGGCAACTGGATTCGCTGCCAGTTTCCCGCACTGCGCACCCGAAAAGCTTGCCTTGCGCGCGCGGCAGATCCGATTCATTCTTGAAGACCCCTTCCGTGAACGACTCCGTCCGGATGCCCTGACACCGATTGCGTGCCGCGCGCTGCGCGCGCCTCGGAGCGGAGAATCTCAGGCGGTTCGTGGGCCGTTACGCGGGGAAGGGGGCCGTCAAACCTCTCGATCTCGACAAGACATGTATGCGCTGTGGGACCTTGCCCGAGCCGAGAAGTTCCCTTGTCCCGCGTCAGCACGTTCGGGTTTCCGTGCTTGCAGAGGGAGCCGGGAACCGCCGGATCTTCGGGATCGTACCAGGCGCCGGTGCTCATGTTGACGACGCCCGGCCGGATCGCGGGATCGACCTCGAGCCCGCCGAGACAGGCGCCGCGGTCGTTGAAGAGCCGCACGATGTCGCCGTCCTTCAACCCGCGCGCCGCGGCATCCTCTGGGTTCATCTGAACGGGCGCCCGCCCTCTGATCTTGGACTGTCTGCTGACCCGGCCGTGGTCGAGCTGGGAATGCAGCTTTTCCCTGGGTTGGTTCGAGATCAGGTGCAGTGGACAATGCGGTTCTGCATTCCCGAGCCATTCAAACGGCTCCAACCAGACGGGGTGGCCCGGGCAGTCGTCGTAGCCGAATCCGGCAACGGTTTCGGAGTATATCTCGATCCTTCCGCTCGGTGTTGCGAGCGGGCTTGCCTCCGGGTCGTCGCGGAAGGCTCTCAGCATGATCACAGGTTCGGCCGGATCGTCAATCTTGTGCCAGCCTACCTTCCGGAACCGATCGTAGTCGGGGATCTTGATGCCTTCCGACGCGCTTCGCGCGGCCGTCTTCTCGTAGATCCAGCGCTGCCAGTCCTCGGCGCTGAGGCCTTCGGTAAAGGCGTCCTCGACACCGACTGCACGCGCAATTCCCGCAAAAATCTCGAAATCGTCACGAGACTGACCGACGGGATCGGCAAGTCTCGACATCGAAACCAGGTACGGATCGCGCGGGGTGATCGCCATGTCCTGCCGCTCGAGCGGCGTGGTGCATGGCAGAACGATGTCGGCCCTTTTGGCCAGTGAATTCCAGCACCACTCGTTCACGATGATCGTGTCCGGTCTTCGCCAGGCCCGCATCAGAAGGTTGAGGTCCTGATGGTGATGGAACGGGTTGCCGCCGGCCCACCAGACGATTCTTGTCTCCGGATACTTGTATCGGACGCCGTCGAATTCGAATGATTCGCCGGGGCGCATCAGGAGGTCGGAAATCCGGGCAACGGGGATGAAAGCCTCAACCGGGTTTCGAGTCTGCGGGAACGAGGCCGCTGCCGGGAAGGCGAACTGGCCGCCCACGAAATTCATGGCGCCGTAGCCAAAGCCGAAGCCCCCGCCCGGCAGTCCGATCTGGCCCAGCATCGAGGCAAGCGCGATCACGGCCCAGAACGGCTGTTCGCCGTGGTCCTGCCGGGTAAGGGACCAGCTGACCGATATCATCGTGCGGCTGGCAGCCATGCGGCGCGCCAGCGCCCGGATCGTGCCGGCGGGTATCTCCGTGATTCTCGCCGCCCATTCGGCGGATTTCGGCGTGCCGTCGCTCGCGCCCGTCAGGTACGGCAGGAATCGGTCGTAACCTGTCGTGCAGCGCTCAAGAAATGCGCGGTCGCTCAGTCCTTCGGTTTCAATCGTGTGCGCCAGTCCGAGCATCAGCGCGGTGTCCGTGTTGGGCCGCGGCGCCAGCCAGTCGCCGCCCACTTCGTCGAGGACGTCGGACTTCATGGGAGATATGTTGACGAACCGAACTCCCGCATCCCCCGCCGCCCTGAGACCATCGCGCTGGACATGACAGCCGGTGCCCCCCTGGCAGATCTGTCCGTTTTTCATCGGCACGCCGCCGAAACAGACCATCAGCTCCGTATGTTCGCGAATAGAACTCCAGCTTGTGCAGCTGTCGAGATAATCCCGGAAACTGCCGAGGACATGAGGCACCATGGCTTCGGCCGCGGCAAAGCTGTACGTGAATTTCGACCGCGTGCATCCGCCGATGCAATTCAGAAATCGGTGAAGCTGGCTTTGGGCATGGTGGAACCGCCCCGCGCTGGCCCAGCCGTAGGACCCGCCGAAGATCGCCTGATTTCCGAATTCACTCCGCACTCTTTGCAACTCGGCGGCGACGAGCGCGTTGGCCGCGTCCCAGGATACCGCGACGAACGGATCGACTCCGCGCCTCTCGGTCCTTGCACCGGGGCCGCCTTCCAGCCAGCTCTTGCGGATCATTGGCGCATCCAGCCGCGTCGGGCCGTCCTGGACGTCGAGAATGCCGGGCCCGATGGGAGAGGGATCTGCGTCCCTTTCGAATGCCAGGAGATCCTTCACGCGCCCGTCTTCAACGCGGGCGCGATAGGTTCCCCAATGGAAACTGGTCAGCGGAAGGGAAGAAAGGTCCGTCACGGCGGGAGGAACGCCGAATTCCGCCGCCGATCACGGTTCCCGGCGCGGGTCATGCAGTTGGAGATGATCGCGTCGCAGGTCATGCGGATTCCAGCGGCAGCTTCGAAGCCGAAGTCCCTGTTGCACGGGCCGATGCCGACAATCCGTCCAGTCCCGGCGATGCCCTTGCGCATGGCGTCCGCAAACATCGCCATGCCGTACACGATCGGCTGGCCGAGTTCCAGCGGCATGGCAAGCCGAACCGGCGGAAGTCCGACCTGCCGCCTTGCATGGCGTTTCGCGGCGCCTGTCATTCGCGCCATTCCGATCGCGGACCCGGGGCGGATGCCGGCAAATCCAATGGCCGGGAGGTTTGCATGGGCGATGATGGAATGGTGCGAGGCGAGCTCGCCGCACTTCAACCGCGCGACAAATGGACTGAGTGGCCCAGGGAACGATGGCCTAAAGAGCGCAACGGGTTGAGCGAACCTTCAAAGGCTTCGCCCGAACTGGCTTGCGGTGAGGGCGAGATCGACGAGCAGCGACCTCAGGCCGGCGAACGGAACCACGGTTTGATCGGTCAGGGGCAGGGGCAGGTCGCTGGGGTCGCTGCCCGCCAGTAGATCAGCCAGACTCTGCCCGAGTATCGTGCCCGTCGTAATTCCCCTCCCGTTGTATCCGATCGCGGTCCAGAGGCCTTCCTCCAGTTGATGGATGCGCGGTAGCCGGTCCGGCGTCATCGCGATTTTGCCGTGCCAGGCCCTGTCGAATTCGATGGGACCCAGATTCGGGAAAATGCGTTCGACCTGTCGCGCGGCCCACCGTCGCGAGAGGCCGCTGTCAACTTGCCCCACCACTCTGCCCATCGTCCCGACAATGAGCCGTTTTGCTTCGTCCCGGCGGAAACTCAGCATGACCCGTCCGGTATCCCAGAGCCCCTGGCGGCCGGGAAGCACCGAGTCCGCCTCCGGCCCCAGCGGAGGCGTTGAAAGCTGCAGAAAGCGAATCGTTGTGAAGGACTTGCTCAATCCCGGCCAAAGCTCGTCGGTATAGGCGTTCGTGGCGAGCAACACGGATTTCGCCGAACTGGAGCCCCGGTTGGTTTCGACCCGCCAGCCGCCATCGATTCTCGCCAGCCGCACGACATTTGTTCCGATGCAGATTTCGGCGCCAGCCGCCGCGGCCACGCGGGCCAGGCCGCGGCAAAAGGCCATCGGGTTGATCGTGCCTGCTCGGCGGTCGAGCAGGCCTCCGCAAAACGCTCGTGTGCCGGTCAGCGATGCAATCTCTTTCCGCGTAAGCAGTTCGACTGGCGCACCACGCTGTCGCCATGCGGCGTGGCGCATCATGAGTTCGGCAAGGCCTCGAGGCGCATGCGCCGCATGAATTGTTCCCGTTTTCGTGGCTTCACATCGAATTCCGTGTTTCTCGACCAGTTCAAAGACCATTTCCGGCGCGTTTCCGAACGTCTCGAGGAAGCGCGGCCCATGCGTCTCGCCAAGCAGTCTGCGTATCGCATCGGGCGGCAGCCACGCGCCGGCGTTTACCAGACCGACGTTGCGTCCGGAACCGCCGAAACCAACGCGTTTTGCTTCCAGGACATGAACCGACAGACCCTTCTCGGCGCAGTGAACCGCAGCGGAAAGACCGGTGAATCCGCCACCGACGACGATGACGTCGCAGCCGCCGTCAGGAAGACATTGCCGGCCGACATCTTCTTCTTCCGAGGTCGCCTCCCAAAGCGATGCGGGTTCGACAGGATTCATGGTGCGCATCCGCGTAAGGACCATATGCTTGCAGTCCGGCGCTTCCGACTCTTCCCGCGCCTGACAAGAGCCTGTGCGGCAAACTGATTTCCCGATACTCGGCCTGCAATCGACTCGGCGCAAGGAGAAGCCGCGGGCGTAACTGGCATGCCCCGGGCCATCCGGCACCGGCGAAAGGCTGAAAGGATGAAAAGGGGCACGACCGACAGGTCGTAGTCTCGGGCCGTGCCTATGATCAACCCGCCAACAATTGAAGTCGATGCCCGAACTCCGCGGATGTGGACCGATCCGAGGATTCCCAGGTTCCCCATCGCCGCGCCGATCGCCATCCGGAGAAAGAATGGCGCGAGGACGGTGAAGAGCCGATCAGCGATGCTGGCATCAGCCTGGCGACGCTGCCGGGAGGAAAATTCGTGCGAGACCCCGTGCGATGAAGACGCCAGCGATCACAAGTGCAAAATTGCGATGAACCCAGCCCGCCAGGTGCTGCGGATAGCCGAGGCATTCGGCCACGTCGCCGAAACATCTGGATCCTTCGGCGAGTTCCCGGGCGCGCTTGGCCAGCCAGAGGATTGCTCCGCACGCGAGGGTCGGCGACCGCATCGCCGACCCTCGCGACGCTGCTATCGAAAAGCGAGTCGAGCATGTCAACGACAATGTACTTGCCCTCCCAGGACACTGCAGGCAGGGCGGAGAAGACGATGTCCGCCATGAACAGCCGCGTCAGCTACGTGGCGTTTTCGATCGGGAATTGTCCGAAGCCAGCGCCATGCGGCGGCCCTGTTCCCTGACGGTTTTCCGGAAAGCGCGCATTGACGTTGGCCGCGCAAGACCGAAGCGCATGTCGGCTCAGGAAGCGGCATCTGCCGACAGATTGTCGAGTTCCGGGCGGGGCATGCACTCGAGCAGCGCCGCGACCTTCTCCCTGCATGCCGGTCCCTGCCACGCTCTCGGATAGACATGGTCAGGAAGGCAGGGCAGTTTCAGCACGATTCTCCGCCAGTCATGGACGATCAGGACCCTGAGCGTCGCGGCCTCAACCGGGCCCGGGCAAGGTCCGCCGCTTATGAGTTCGTCGAGGCGGCCGAGTCGCGTCGCAAGGTCGCTTGCCTGTTCCTGCAATCGCGCATCGCAGACCCTGCGCGCCATCCAGTCCGGCAGCGGAAATGCGGCGTCGAGCGGAATCCGGAGTGCGTCGCCGTGGGCATCGGGGTTCGATGTCAGGAGCACCGTCGGCGCGACCCACACGCCGTTTCCCGCCGCACCGGTTGCGCCGGTCTCCGGATCGACGAGAACGAGCCAGGCCTTGTCTGCGAGCGGGCGCGCGGAATAGATCAACCGGCTTGCAGCGGCGCTCTCGGCGCGTCCCGTATCCGTCAGTCGGTATCGGACTTGGCGCCCGACGCGTCTGCTGTCAATCCAGCCGTCCCGCCGGAGCCGATGCAGGGCAACGCGCACGGATTCCGGTTTCAGTCCGACAAGGGCCATGATGCTGCCGAGCATGCCGCTGCTCAGTTCGGCGGATTCGCCCTGTGCGAGGTCGCCGAAAGTCGTGACGAGAAGGGACCAGACTCGGGGACTGCGGCCACCGACGAAGCAGTTGACGCGAATTCCGGCGGCTCCGTGCACGATACGATGAGGCGGTCGAGTCATACGGTGCTCGCGCGTTCACGCGTGGCATGCGTTCATGGTCAAGAGATCGTACTCGGCCACGGGCTCGTCGTGCTGGTTCATCAGCGTCGCGTGCCACCTGATCTCGCCGAAATCCTCGTTTCTCGGCGTCTTTCCCTTGACCGTCAACCGGACGCGAATGCTGTCTCCCGGTGAGACGGGTTTCCTGAACCTGAGACTGTCGAGACCGGTATTGGCGAGAACCGGGCCTTCGCTTGGTTCGACGAAGAGTCCTGCCGCGAAACTCAGTAGAAGATAACCGTGGGCGACACGCCCGGTAAAGAAGGGATTCCGCGAGGCCGCGGCTTCGTCCATGTGGGCGTAGAATCTGTCGCCCGTGAATTGCGCGAAGTGCTCTATGTCGTCGAGCGTCACTTTCCGGGCCGGGGTCAGCAGCGTGTCGCCGGGCGCAAGATCGTCGAAACTCCGCGTAAACGGGTGCCTGGCACTGGTCCGCTCCCTGGCGCCTGGCACCCATTGCGGGCCAATCGCGGACAGGATGTCCGGACTTCCCTGGAGGGCGGTGCGCTGCATGTAGTGCGCGACGCCGCGAATGCCTCCAAGTTCTTCGCCTCCGCCGGCGCGGCCAGGTCCGCCGTGCACCATGTGCGGAAGAGGTGAACCGTGACCGGTCGACTCGTGCATGCTGTCGCGGTTGTTGAAGTAGAGCCGGCCGTGGAAGGCGGCGGCGCCGGTCGTGACTTCCCGCGCGACGTCCGGATCCCGCGTGATGACCGATGCCACGAGCGAGCCGTTGCCGAGATTCGCCAGTGCAATGGCGTGACCAAGGTCCCTGTATCCCAATACGGTCGCCACCGGGCCGAAGGCCTCGGTATCATGGACTCGTGCGGCGCTGTCCGGATTCCCGCAATGAAACAGAATCGGCGGAAGGAATGCGCCGTTGACGGCGTCAGCGCCGTTTACCTCGAACCGGTCCGGGTCTCCATGAACCCGTTCGGCTGCCGTTCCGATGATCCGGATTCTTTCCAGAACATCTCGTCTCTGGACGCGGGAGACCAGCGCACCCATGTTCGTGCCCTCTGCCTTCGGGTCGCCGACGACGGTTTCGGACAGACGCGTAGAGAGCGCGCCGATGACAGCATCGACCCGCGATTCCGGCGCCAGGATTCTCCGGATAGCCGTGCATTTCTGGCCAGCCTTCGTGGTAATCTCCCGCCACGCCTCCTCGACCAGGAGGTCGAACTCGGGCGTGTCGGGTTTAGCGTCAGGGCCGAGAATGGATGCATTCAGGCTGTCCTGCTCCGCGATGAACCGAACGGAATTCCGCAGCAGGTTCGGCGTTGAGCGCAGCGTCAGCGCGGTCGAGGCCGATCCGGTGAAGCTCACAACGTCGCGGGAATCGAGCAGCTCGAGGATTTCCCCGGCTCCGCCCGTTACCAACTGCAGGGCGCCGTCTGGAACGAGTCCGCTCTGCAGCATGATCCGAACCGCGGTCTCGGTCACGTAGCACGTTGCGGTCGCCGGCTTGACGATCGCCGGGACGCCCGCCAGGAATGCAGGCGCGAGCTTTTCGAGCATACCCCAGACCGGGAAGTTGAAGGCGTTGATTTGCAGGGCGGCGCCTTGCATGGGCGTGCAAATGTGCTGGCCGAGAAACGTGCCGTTCCTGCTCAGGCGCTCGATTCCTCCGTCGGGATAAACATGCGCGTCGGGCATTTCCCGGCGTCCCTTCGAGGCGTAGACGAACAGGGTTCCGATGCCTCCGTCGATGTCGATGAGGTTGTCCGCCTGCGTCGCGCCGGTCGAAAACGAGAGGTTGTAGAGCGTCTGCCTGTGTTCCCGGAGGCGCCCGGCGAGCGCCTTTAGCATTCGCGCCCGGTCGTGAAACGTGAGCTTCCTGAGCGCGGGCCCCCCCTTCTGCCGCGCATGATTCAGCATTGCCTCGAAGTCGAGGCCGGAGTTTCCCGCGCGCGCCATCACCTTGCCCGTGACCGCGTTCTCGATTTCGCGTGCGGTGTCGTCCGGTCCCACCCATGTTCCGGCTGCGAAGCTGCTGACGTCAAGCGTTGTCATGGGAGGGTTCCTTCGCATCTGTCTGAACCGGTGCAACTGGCGGCCGATTCCCCGGCGAGCGGCGGCAGGTTGAATGGCGCGCTCACGCGAACCGCGCGGCGCGCCGCCAGGATCCGGGGCTTGCGGCATCCAGTGCGTCGAGCGCGCGTCGAATGCGGGCGCATCCCGCCGACTCCGCGGCATGCATGGGCCCGCCGCGCCAACGCGGAAATCCGTATCCGAGCACTTTGACCACGTCGACGGCCGCGTCGCCTGGGGCGATGCCCTCCTCGACGATTCGCCCGCCTTCGTTGGCCATGACCGCGAGAAGCTGGTCCTGGATTTCGGTCTCCCGGAAGTTCCTCCGTTCGACTCCCGCCTCCCTGGAACAGGAGGTGATCAGGGTCTCCACCTCGGGATCGCGTTCCGGCGTGCGGTCGCCGGTGGCGTAGCGATACCAGCCCCCGCCGGACCGCTGACCGTATCTGCCAAGCGCGCACAGCCGTTCCGAAATCTCGACGGGCCGTTGCTGCGGATCTCGGACCGTTCGCTGTCGGCGCCGATTTGCTTCGGCTATCTGGTGGCCGGCCATGTCCTGCGCTTCGAAGGGACCCATGGCCATCCCGAAGGCTCGCATGGCGGCGTCGATCTCGTGCGGCATCGCGCCGTCCATGAGCATGTACTCCGCCGCGCGCCTGTAGGCGCCGAGAATGCGGTTGCCGATGAAGCCGACGCAAACTCCGGACAGCACGGCGAATTTCCGGATTCGCCGGACAAAGGCGATGGCAGTGGCCAGGGTGTCGGCTTCGGTGCCCGGCAGCTGCACGACCTCGACGAGCCTCATGACGTGCGCCGGCGAAAAGAAATGCAGCCCGACGCATCTTCCCGGTCCGGGCAGGCCGTCGAAAATGTCTCGCGGGTCGAGATAGGAGGTGTTCGTTGCAAGGATCGCGTCAGGTTTCGCCGATGCTGCGAGCGACCTGAAGACGCGCCGCTTTGCATCCGTATCCTCGAAGACCGCCTCGATCACGAGATCCGCGTCGGAGGCGGCGTCAATGCGCGACCCGACCGACAGGGCCGCTGACTGGCTTTCGAGCGACTCCCGGTCGATTCCACCGCGCTTGAGCCGACCCTGAAGGAGTCCGGCAACGCGCTCCCGGGCCGCCGCCGCAGCGTCCTCGCTGCGCTCAACTATCTTGACGCGGCAACCAGCCCCCAGGCAGGCCGCGGCAATTCCCGATCCCATAAGGCCACCGCCGATGACCGCAACCCGTTCCACGCCTCGATCCGCGCCGCCGGCCGCGGCATCAGGCTTCGCCGATTCGCGCTCGGCGAAGAAGACGTGGCGCAGGGCACGGCTCTCGTCCGAATTCCTCAACTTGAGGTGCAGTGCACGTTCCCGCTTCTGGCCGGACGCATAGGGCAGGGTGGCCCATCCGAGGGCTTCGAGGTTGTGAAGCGGCGATTGCTGACCGCGCGCGCGTTCCGCAAGCTTTTCGCGCCGTTCGCTGAACCACCGGGCGCTTCGCGGTTCGAGCGGTCGGGCTGATACCGGAACCGGACGCGGCCCGGAAAACCTCCGCGCCGCGGCGTCGAGGTCGTTCTCGATGGAATCAACCGCGCCTAGGGCGAACGCTTCCGAGACGGGGACAAGGCGGCCAGAACACGCCATCTCGGCAGCTGCTTCCCAACCGAAAAGTCGCGGCGCACGTTGCGTGCCGCCAGCACCGGGAACGAGGCCAAGGTTCACTTCCGGCAATCCGAACCGGGTTCCGGGAGAGGCGATTCTGAACGCGCAGGCCATTGCGATCTCGAGGCCGCCCCCAAGCACGTTTCCGTGCAGGAGAGCAAGGAACGGCGTCCCGCTGGCTTCGATCGCGTCGACGACCTCCGGCAAGTGCGGTTCAACGGGTGCGCGGACGAACTCGCGCATGTCTCCACCAGCAATGAAGGTTCTCCCGGCGCACTTCAGAATTGCGAGCGGTTCGTCCCGGACCTCCCGGACGGCATCGAGAAGCCCCTGGCGAACTGCCGCCGATGCGGCATTGACCGGAGGGTTGTTCACGATCACCCATGCGCGGCCGTCTTCCCTGTTGATGCTTACGACGCTCATGGAACAGCTTTCGAACAAACCAGCGTGGCGTGCAATTATTGACCAACCGGTCGGTTCATGAAACTCCTAACGCGAATGCCTAGTGGAGCAATTCCGCCATGATCAATTCGATCCTCGTTCGGCAGCATGAATCCTGGACCGAGATCACGCTGAATCGTCCGCGCGTGCTGAACAGTTTCAACGACGACATGCATCTGGCGCTCCGCGACGTTCTTGAGACCGCGGCAGCCGCGAATGTGCGTTCCGTCCTGCTTACCGGAGCCGGCCGAGGGTTCTGCGCCGGGCAGGATCTCAAGGACCGCGATCCCGCGGGAGAGGAGCCCCGACCGGATCTCGGTCGTACGGTCCGAACGCAGTACGCGCCGCTGGTGCGCCGGATCCGGTCCCTGCGATGTCCCGTCGTTTGCGCCGTGAACGGCGTTGCGGCAGGGGCGGGGGCAAGTCTCGCCCTGGCCTGCGATATCGTACTTGCCGCGGAGAGCGCCACCTTCATCCAGTCGTTCGCGAAAGTTGGACTCGTTCCCGATACCGGCGGAAGCTGGCATCTCCCGCGCCTCCTTGGAGAGGCGCGTGCAAAGGGCCTTGCGCTGACAGCCGAGCCGCTTCCGGCGCGCAAAGCCGAGGACTGGGGCTTGATCTGGAAGACGCTGCCTGATGCGGAACTCATGCCGTCTGCGAGGAAGCTGGCGGCTTCTCTTGCCGCCGGGCCGACGCTTGGGCTCGGTCTCACCAAGCAGGCGATCCAGGCCGCAGGTTCGAATACGCTGAACGAACAACTCGATCTTGAAGCGTCGATGATGGAGACCTGCGGCGGCAGCGAGGACTACGCCGAGGGCGTGCGCGCGTTCCACGAACGGCGACCCCCGGACTTCAGGGGGCGATGACAGTGACGCTTGACAAACGCGCCGCCAGGGCAGCAGAGGCAATGTGGCGCAATGACAAGGCATCGCGCTGGATGGGGATGGAACTGGGTTTCGTCGCCGAGGGGGTCGCCACGCTTTCGCTGGAGGTCGGGGAGCGGCACTGCAACGGACACGGGTCATGCCACGGCGGTGTGATCTTTTCGCTTGCGGACAGTGCCTTCGCCTTTGCATGCAACAGCCGCAACCAGTCGACTGTCGCGCAGCACAGCGTGATCAGCTTCGTCGCGCCGGCGCGACGCGGCGACCGGCTGACCGCCAGTGCGCGGGAGGTCTCGATGAAGGGCCGCAACGGCATCTACGATGTCACGGTCCGAAACCAGCACGATGAGACGGTAGCTGCGATGCGCGGCATGTCACGTGCCGTTGCCGGCCGTTTGTTCCAGGAATAGGCCGGGCACGAGGGGAACAACATTAAGGAACCGGCGCCGGCGATGGACCGGCCTCGAACCGATCGAAATGGCCAGCCGCGACGGAATCGCGGCACTGAAGCTTGATCGCATGAAATGGTCGCTGCGCCGCGCCTGCGACGGTGTCAGGATGTACGGGACTCGGTTGGATCGGGCCTGGGTGCATTTCGCTTATGAGGGCACGGACAGCGCGCACAAAATCCAGATCGACGGCATTCCCCGGCTTGCAAAGGACCAGCAGGACATCTTGAAGGGGAACCAGCGCGACATGGTCGCGCAACTGAACGGCATTCTGGCAGAGATCTTGCCGGACAGAATGTCGGGTGACCACAGTCAACTGGGCGCGGCAAGCATGTCCGTGTTCGGAGTGCTGAACTGGATCTGCATGTGGAGCAGCAAGGTCGACCGGGCCGGGCGGGAGGACTATGTCGAACTCGCCGCACGCATCGCGCTGAACGGCTTGCGCGGGCTATAGCCCGGTTGAATCCGCCGGCGGGCCGATCCGGCGAAGCGCGCCGTCCAGCCTCTCTTTCCACCGTCGGCGCATCGCGGACCCGTTTCGCCGCCTGAGGCCCCAGTTCCGAAGCCTGGTCAGGCGTTCTTCGCCGACGTCTCCGAACATTGCCGATACCCGCGGACGCCAGTACGCGAGGCTGGAGCGAACCGCGGTCGCCTCGTCCGAATCGAGAAGGCGCGAAATGCCGTTCTCCGCCAGTTCCGCGTGCCGGCGTTCGACCGGCAAGATCTCGCGGATTGCTTCGGCGAGGGGCTGGTAGGAAATCGCGGACAACTCCTCCAGATGCACGCAGACGCCGCATCCCATGCACAGGTTCATGACCACGGCGTCGGTCCATCCCTCGAGCGGGTAGTTGAGCACGGAGAGTCGCATGTCGTGGCGGCTGCGCCTGCTTCCCGGCGCGGTGCCCCTGGGGAGCCGGTCCGCCCAGGGGTGGTGAACCGCGTATTTGCCGACGTTTGCGCCGAACTCGCCCATGAGAAGCAGCACCTTTTCCGCGCTCGCGGTTTTTTCGAGCACGATTCTTGCGGCGGTGATCCGTTCCCTCGTTCCGGGACCGGCGTTGATGACTTCCGCGAATCCGGCGGCCCCCGCCAGCTCGCTGTCGACGAATGTGGCCATGATCTTCATCAATTCGGCACGGTACCGCTGCGGGGCATTCGCCGGGCTCGTGAGGCGTCCGCCTCGCGCCAGGTATTCGGAGATCGTCATTTCGCCGGACATTCGCGCCTCCTTCTAGTGATCGAAGTCGACGACGACGCGATCGGTGATCGGGATCGACTGGCAGGCCAGCACGTAGCCTTGCGCGACCTCGTGGTCCTCGAGCGCGTGATTGGAAGACATTTCGACTTCACCATCGAGCACCCTGCATCTGCAGGTCGAGCAGACTCCCGCCCTGCAGGCGAAGGGAGCGTCGATGGCATTGTCGAGCGCGGCGTCGAGCAGAGTGACGCGCCGTTCCATCTCGAAGCTCCTGGAAGCGCCGTCAAGCGTTACCGTGGCACGCGTCAACCCGGCCGAAACCTCGATGCTCGCCGCTGCCGGCGCCGGCCGCAGTGCGCGGCCGGGTTCGGAAGTAGTGAACAGTTCGTACTTGATCCTTTCTTCCGGCAATCCCCGTGCCGCGAGCGACGTTGCAACTGCGAGCATCATCGGTTCCGGACCGCAGATGAAGGCGGTGTCGGTTCCCTCGATGTCGATCCACCGTTCGAACAGCGAACGGCACTTGGCTTCGTCGATGCGCCCCGAAAAGAGTTCGATGTCCTGAGCCTCGGATTCGAGCACATGTATGATGTTCAGGCGGCGCATATGGAGGTTTTTCAGGTCTTCCAGTTCCTCCCGGAACATGATCGAGCCCATGGTCCGGTTGCCGTAGGTCAGGGTGAACCTGCTCAGCGGTTCCTCGGCCAGAACGGTCTTGATGATGGAGAGAACCGGCGTGATCCCCGAACCGCCGGCGAATCCCAGATAGTGCGCCGCCCTCGCCGGGTCGATCGGCGCGTGGAAGCTTCCCGCCGGTCCCATGGCTTCCAGCGTCATCCCGGTTTCGAGATTCTCGTTCGCCCAGGACGAGAAGACCCCGCCTTCGACCCTCTTGATCCCAACCTGGATGATGCCCTCGGTGCGCCCGGTGCAGATGGAGTAGGATCGTCGAACTTCCTCGCCCCCGAATTCGCGCCGGAAGGTCAGGTACTGCCCCTGCTTGAATTCCGTGACGCCGTCCGCCGGCGCGAGCGTCACCACCACCGCGTCCCGGGTCGTCTTCCTGACCCCGGTGACATTCAGTTCGCGGAAGCGCGCCATCGGTCGTCAGGTTTCAGATGCACTTGAAGTACTCGAAGGGCTCCAGGCAGTCGCCGCAACGCCAGAGCGCCTTGCACGGGGTGGATCCGAACCGGCTGATGCATGACAGGTTTCCGGATCCGCATCTCGGGCAGCGCGCCGGTCCCCCAGACGGATGCGGCGGCGCGATTCCCTGGCGCTCGAGTTCCCTGCGCCCCTTTTCGCTGATCCAGTCGGTGGTCCAGGGCGGGGACAGCCTGGTGGCGATATTGAGGTCCGCGATTCCGCGCGCGCGCAACGCGGCTTCGATGTCCCTTGCGATGATGCGCGTGGCCGGGCAGCCGGAGTAGGTCGGGGTCACGTAAACATCCAGCCTGGCGCCGTTCCAGGCGACATCGCGGACTATGCCGAGATCGACGACGGACACTGCAGGTATTTCCGGGTCGGGCACGGCATCCAGCCACTTCCAGATTTCGCCGATCGCGGTGGTCATCTCACCAGGCAGCTCCCGGGTATGCGCGCTGAAGCCACTGCATCTGGGCTAGCAGGTGGCCGAGATGTTCGGAGTGGCGGGCACCTGTCCTGCCGCCCGAATGCGCAAAGTCATCCTCGGGCAACCCGAGCGTCGCTTCGATCAAGGTGGCCCGGACCGCCGACTCGTAGGGCTGCTTGAGGCCGGCCGGGTCCGGTGCGATTCGCGCCGCCTCCATTGCTGCGTCAACATTGTCGCGCTGGAAGGCCTCTCCGGAGTAGGGCCAGAGAACATCGAGCGCCGACTGCATGCGCCTGCGGCTCTCGGGGGTGCCGTCGCCGAGCCCGATCACGGTCTCGGCGGAGCGTTCCAAATGATAGGCAACTTCCTTGACCGACTTGGCGGCAATGGCGGCGACGCGTTCGTCGGTCGAGGCCTGCAGGCCTTCGAGCAGCAAAAGGTGAAGCTGGTCGAAGAGGTACTGCCGCATCATGGTCCGGCCGAAGTCGCCGTTCGGCTGTTCCACGAGCAGGAGGTTGCGGAAGTCCCAGGCATCGCGCAGCATCGCGAGATCGTCGGCGCTGCGGCCGTCGCCCTCGACGTCGGCGGCCAGTCCCAGCCACATCTGCGTTTGTCCGATGAGGTCGAGCGCGGTGTTCGCAAGCGCGATGTCCTCCTCGACGTTCGGCGCGTGACCGCACCACTCGCTCAGGCGGTGGCCGAGAACGAGCGTGTTGTCCCCCATGCGCAGAAGGAACTGCAGGAATGCGTCATCCTCAGACATTACATGGCGCCGACGTCGTCCGGGATCTCGAAGAATGTCGGGTGACGGTAGACCTTGGCGCGGGCGGGATCATAGAATGGTCCCTTCTTGGCGGGCGACGACGCCGCGATATGGCGCGACTCGACCACCCAGATGGAGACGCCCTCGTTGCGGCGCGAATAGACGTCGCGAGCGTGCCGGATCGCCATTCCCGCGTCAGTCGCGTGCAGCGATCCGACATGGCGGTGACTCATGCCCTGCTGTCCGCGGATGAAGACCTCCCACAAGGGCCAGTCTCCGCCCCCTGAATCCGCTCGGGTCGGGCGTTCGGCTTTCGAATCCCCGGAATTCATGCCATGCTCCTGTTTCGCAGCCGCGCGCCTATTCGGCCGCCAACTGTCGCGTGCGCCTCTTGTCCGAATGGGCGAGAAGGCCTTCGCGCACCCATCTGCCGTCGTCCCACGCCTTCCTGCGGGCAGCGAGGCGCTCCCTGTTGCACGGGCCGTTGCCGCGAATGACGTCACGAAACTCCGACCAGTCAGGTTGCGAAAAATCGTATCCGTTCTTGTCCGGATTCCATGCAAGGCGCTCGTCCGGAATCGCGAGGTCAAGGAATTCAGCCTGGGGCACGGTCTGGTCCACGAATTTCTGCCGCAACTCGTCATTGGTGTTCATCTTGATCTTCCATGCCATAGACTGCGCGGAATGAACCGAGTCCCTGTCCGGCGGTCCGAACATCATGAGTGCGGGGTACCAGAACCTGTCGAGAGCGTCCTGCGCCATGCGCCGCTGCTCCCGAGTGCCCCCGGCGAGCTTGATCATGATGTCGTAGCCCTGCCGCTGGTGAAACGACTCTTCCTTGCAGATGCGGACCATGGCACGCGCGTAGGGACCGTAGGACGTCCGCTGCAACGGCACCTGGTTCATTATTGCCGCGCCGTCGACGAGCCAGCCGATTGCGCCCATGTCGGCCCATGACAGCGCGGGATAGTTGAAGATCGAACTGTATTTCATTCGCTCGTCCAGCAGCATTTCCGTCAACTCGTCGCGGGTCACTCCGAGGGTCTCGGCCGCGCAATAGAGATAGAGCCCGTGCCCTGCCTCATCTTGCACCTTGGCAAGCAGAATCGCCTTGCGCTCCAGGGTTGGCGCTCGCGTGATCCAGTTGCCCTCCGGAAGTTGGCCAACGACTTCCGAATGGGCGTGCTGGCCGATCTGGCGGATCAGGGACCTGCGATAACCTTCCGGCATCCAGTCCTTCGGCTCGATTCGCTCGCCAGCGTCGATTCGCGCTTGAAAGGCAGTTTCAGCTGCCGTGGCTTCGGTTGCGCCGGACAAGTCAGCCTGTGCCTGCATTCGTCATTCTCCGTGGTCAAACGCGTTCGAGGACGAGGGCCGTCCCCTGGCCAACGCCGACGCACATGGTGCAGAGCGCGTAGCGGCCACCGCTGCGCCTGAGTTGGTGCGCCGCAGTCAGCACCAGGCGTGCGCCCGACATGCCGAGCGGGTGTCCCATTGCGATCGCGCCCCCGTTCGGGTTTACCCTCTCGTCGTCATCCGCAATGCCGAGTTCCCGCAGCACCGCGAGCCCCTGAGCGGCGAACGCCTCGTTCAATTCTATAAGATCCATCTCGGCGATGGTGAGACCTGCGCGCTTCAGGAGCCTTCGGATCGCCGGTACCGGGCCGATTCCCATGATTCTGGGCGCAACGCCTGCCGAGGACATCCCGACGACTCGCGCGATCGGCGCGAGCCCGTTCTCATGGGCCGCGGCACCTGAAGCGATGAGGAGCGCCGCGGCCCCGTCGTTGACGCCGCTCGCATTGCCGGCCGTTACCGAACGGTTGGTTCCGTTGATGCCCTTGAGAGAACGCAGCCGTTCCAGCGTCGTTTGCGGCCGCGGGTGTTCGTCGGAGGCGACGGTTTCCGTTCCCCCGCCGGGGCGGGGCACCTCGACCGGCACGATTTCTTCGGAGAAGGCCCCGGCCGTTTCGGCTGCGGTCCAGCGGCGCTGGCTGCGGAGCGCAAATGCGTCCTGATCATCGCGGTCGATGCCGAATTCCATTGCGACGGCGTCGGCGGTCTCGGGCATTGAATCGGCGCCGAACGCCGCCTCGATCCTCGGATTGACGAAGCGCCAGCCGATCGTGGTGTCATGGAGTTCGATCGATCTCGAGAACGCGGCCGCAGCCTTCGACATGACGAAAGGCGCGCGACTCATGCTCTCGACACCGCCGGCAACCGCCAGGTCGTAGTCACCCGAACGTATCCCGCGCGCCGCAAATCCCACGGCATCCATGCCGCTCGCGCAGAGCCGGTTGATCGTCGTACCGGGCACCGACTCCGGCAGACCGGCGAGAAGCGCCGCCATCCGGGCGACGTTGCGGTTGTCCTCTCCCGCCTGGTTGGCCGCACCGAGGATGACCTCGTCGATTTTCCCGCTATTCAGACCGGGGTTTCGCCTGATGAGCGCAGCAATGGGAATCGCTGCCAGATCGTCGGCTCGAATTCCGGACAGCCGACCGCCGTATCGACCGATCGGCGTTCGGACTCCATCGCAGACAAAAGCGTCCAATCGGTCCTCCCGACGCCTGGTTCGAGCACGTCCGAAATACGGCAATCCGAGGCTCGGCGCAAGGTAAGGTTACAAAAAATTAGAGACAGGGATTTTCTGTAACATATGTGGAAACCGACCGGCAAATGTGACCGGAAGCACATGATGCCCCGTGGCAAGGGGCGTTCAAGCAACGGGCGAGGAAGAGCAAATCCGGCCTGATCCGCGCGGTCGAGGAAAGTCGTCGGGTGGCGGTAGCTCCGGCATGGGCGGTTCGGCGACGGCTCGGTCCGACACTTCGGCAATGCTCGTCCTTATCGTGCGGTATCGGACGGTCTCAGGCACATCATTCGCTGGCGAAGTCGCGCGCAAGGACGGAAATGCGGCCGTACCGCACAGGGAAATCTCGTTCGATCATCGTGAAGCGAGAAGCCGATGAAGGAGTTGATCCGGAAATCGGCGCGGCGCCCGTCGGGAATTCTCGGGGTTGCGGCTTCCGATGCGCGTGTGACGGGTTTCCGGCCGGTCAGGGGCTGTCGGCGATCAGCGCGCGCACCCGGTCGACTGCGACCTTTCCCATCGCGTTGCGGGGCAACGCCTCGACAAAGACAACCGACTTTGGATGCTTGTAGCGCGCGATTCGCCTGTCCAGCGGGGCGAGCACCGCATCTTCGGACATGCCGTGATCGGCGGCGACGACAGCAACGGGGGATTCGCCCCATTTTCGGTCCGGCCGACCGACGACGGCAACCTCGGCGATTCCGGGGACATTTCGCAGAATGCGCTCGATCTCGGCCGGATAGATGTTTTCGCCTCCGGAAATGATGACGTGCTTGATCCGGTCAAGGAACCAGTAGAAACCGCGTCCGTCGCGCCTGGCGATATCCCCCGTACGGAACCAGCCGTCCTTCAGGGCTTCCGCAGTCAGCCCGGGGTTTTGCCAGTACTCCGTCATTACGTTGTCTCCCCTGACCCAGATTTCTCCGGGCATTCCATCCGCAGCATCCGCGCCGTCCCGGACAAGCCTGACGGCGCACTTCGAACCGGCCCGGCCAATGCTCCCCGTCGTCTCGAAGGCTTCGTCGACGCGCTGGTATATCGCTAGCGGGCCGGTTTCGGTCGCGCCGTAGATCTGGATTACCGGCAGCCCCCGCGACTGAACTGCCTCGATCAGCGGCAGCGGAACGTCCGTAGACCCGATCGAGATCGTTCGAAGACCCGAAAGGTCGGTATTCTTCCAGCCGCAGTCTCCGACTATTTCCTGCAGGACGGTGGGTACGGTAATGGCGTGGGTGACAGCCCCGAGGGTGCCGCAGGCGGCTGCCGGGTCGAATCGCTCGTGCAGGACGACCGTGGCGCCGACCCGGAACGCCGGTACGGGAAGGATGTTCAGGCCTCCCACATGAAAGGTGGGCAGGACATTCAAGACCCTGCTCCCTGGCTGGAGACCATGCGCCTCGATGCTCATGGCCGCGTTGCAGGCGAGCGCTTTCTGCGTCAGCAGGACGCCCTTGGGCGATCCCGTGGCTCCGGAAGTGTACACGAGGAGCACGGGTGCCGCCTGGCCTGCCTCTTGCGGCCCCGGAGGCGCCGGCTGCATCGGGTCGTCGACCGATGCCACGGGCACGTCGGGCAACGCACGGGATTCATCCCGGAAGTTGCCGTCATGGACAAGCAGGCGCGGAGCGCAGTCGGCAACGATGGTTGCGATTTCGCCTTCGGCCATGCGCCAGTTGAGCGGCACGAAGATGGCGCCGATGCGGGCGCAGGCGAAAAGGAGGACAAAGACCTCCGGATGGTTCATGCCGTACCACGCCACCCTGTCGCCACGCGACACGCCGGCCCCGGCAAGCCCCAGGGCCCGCCGGTCTATGCGGGTTGCGAGGTCTCGGTAGCTGAGACTGTCGGAACCGGCCAGGATCGCGGGTTTGCGGGGTGTAAGGGCGGCGGCGGCCGCGACCCAGCTGTCAATCGTCATCCGTTTCGCCCGGTTCATAGAGCGCCGCCTTCCCGAGCATGTCGAGGCAGAGTTCGGCAGTCCAAGGCAGCATGAGCGACCCGCATCTGCTGTCGCGGTACATCCGTTCCAGCGGAAGCGAGCGCATTATCGACTGCCCGCCGCAGGTGCGGATGGCTGTCTGCGCCAGCTTGTTGGCGTTTTCCATCACCGTGTGCTGTGCAGCCCATGCGCGCATCAGGGCCTGCTTCGAGGGGTCGGGCCTCGCCTCCGAAATGGCCTGGAACCATATCGCCTTGGTTTGCTCCAGCAGCAAGTGCATTTCAGCGACAGCAATTTGCTTGGTCGGATACATCCGCCGCCTGACCGGCACGCCGGGGAGCTCACCCCGAAGGTAGGCGACGGTGAAGTCGCAGCACGCCTGGGCGATTCCCATGTAGGTCGGCGTCAGCGTCATGAACATGTGGGGCCAGCGGCTTGCGGCGGCGGCGTAGACTCCTTCCGGCATGAGCTGTTCCCTTTCCGGGACCAAGACATCGTCGAGGACAAGAGTTCGCGATACAGTCGCCCGCATTCCCATCGTGTCCCATGTTCCCTCAACCCGAACGCCGTTCGCGTTGGCCGGAACGGCGATGTACATGGTGTTGCGCCGCAAATGCTCGTCATCGGGTTGCCCGATGGCCGTGCAGAGGGTTCCGTAGTAGTCCGCGTGGCCCGCGAGCGAGGCGAAGATCTTGCGCCCGTTGACCTTCCAGCCACCCTCGACCCGGAGAGCGGTCGTGCCGAAAGCCTTGAACCCGGCTGCAGCGGCGTTTCCTTCCGAGAACGGCTGAGCATATACCGCGCCTTCATCGAGAATCCGGCGGTAGTGAATGCGCCGCATCTCGTGATGCCGGCGGCGTGTCGCCTCGTCCATCTCCAGCCTGTCGAGCAGGTCGCCGGTCCACAGGCAGCTCGAAACGTGCATGTTGAAGGTCAGCGCCGTCGCGCCGCAAAATCGCCCAAGCTCCGCGGCGGCAAGCATGTAGGTCTTGAGGTCGGCCCCGACTCCGCCCTCCGACTCCGGAATGCAGATGCCGAGCAGCCCCGATTCTGCGAGGTCGCGGTAGTTCTCCGTCGGAAACGTTGCGTCGCGGTCGTGTCCGGCGGCCCTATCGGCGAACTTTTCCGCCGCAAGCTTCCGGAACCGGTCGTTCAGGTCCGCCTGCTTCTCGGTGAGGCGCCAGGCGTCGGGATCGAAGATTGGCTGAATCGTCAAGATATGCTCCGTCGCAGGAATCTACCGATTATCTCGTTGGTCAGTTCGGGTTCCTCGAGGTTTATGAGGTGCCCGGCGGTTTCGACAAGATGATACTCCGCGCGGGGAATCTTGGCAGCCATCTTCTCCATCGTCCGCGGCGGCGCGTTCCTGTCATGTGCGCCGGCGATCAGGCAGCAGCGCTGACGGATGCGGCCGAGGTCGTTCCTGCGGTCGAACGTGACCAGGCACTCGAGGATTTCGCGCCAAGTCGTTTCCTTCACCGCCTTCATGACGGACTCGATTTCCGCAACCACGTTCGCGGCCGCGTCGGGACCGACAAGCTGCGGCGCTGCGGCGCGCGCCAACGCCGCCATACCAGTCCCTCTGTCGAGGGGAGCGAGCCTCGCCTCGAGGAAGGCCTTCCTGAACGAGTTGTCCCGGCCGCCGAAGCTCGGCGTAGTCCCCATCAGCACCAGTGACGCGACCTGCGCGGGTTGCGTCAGTGCGTGCTCCAACGCCAACATGCCGCCGATGGAGTGTCCGACCAGACTGGCCGGTTCAAGACCGGCTTCCGTCAGGAATCTGCCGAGCGCCGACGAAAGCGCGCGGAAGTCCGGCGGCCGTTTGGACGGTATGCTCATCCCGTAGCCCGGCATGTTCCACGCAACCACGCGAAAGCCGCGCAGGCTCCCCGCGTGCCGGACGCCGGCCGGAATCGCCTGCGTCCGAGTCTCGCGGCGCGTCGGTCCTGCTCCGCCATTCCGCTCGGCAGGCCGGGGCAGGGCGGCATCGTTGATCTGCGGACGGAAGCTCTCGATTCCGCCGGCTATTCCGTGAAGGCAAACGACTGGCGGACCGCATCCCGCCGATTCGTGTTCGATGCCCGCGGTAATCAAGCGAGGCGGCCTCCCTCGACGACCGGCACGCCGTCCAGGGCGATGTCGCAGCCCAGCATGGGCAGGTCGAAATGGCCGCGCGTGTACCTGTCCGCGAACTCGTTTGCGCCCGTCGAGAAAAGGAAGCTTCCGGCAAGCGTGCGCAGTTCCGTGCCGTTTATGTCACGCTTGTCATACATGGTCAGCGCCTCGCGTCGCGCCCGCGGATTGAACCCCCAACCCACGTGGCTCGTGGCATACGCCTCTCGCTCGCCAAATCCGGCGAGATAGTCGCGCATGAGTACGGCATCAATGCCGTCGCCCTCGATCGAGGTGACGTAATCGTCCTCAAGGTGCAGGTCCACGGCAGTCTCGAAGTAGCGCTTGAAGGTCAGGTTCATGTCGCCCGGCCGGAATGCGAGCCGGCCGTTGACCGCGCCTGCCGCCGGAAAGCACGCAACAAGTCCGCCGGGCCAATGCGCCAGCGTCCCGGGAACGTCCGTCCAGCCGCAGACGCCGACGCTCCTGGCGCCCTTCATCGACACGGTCAGGTCGGTTCCGGCGGCCGAGCGCACAGTCATTTCGCGAGCTGCCCGGCAGTGCTTGACGGCGTCGTTGGCGCGCTGGCCAAGTTCCTGCTCAGGTATCGTCCGCGCGAGCACGTCGGGGTGTTCGTTGGAAATGGTCAGAATCCGCGTCCTGCGAGACAGAATGTTCCGCGTCTGCGGCGCGTGCATCAAGCCCTCCATCGTCAGGTCCACGACCACATGCGCCCCGGACAACGCCGTGACTGCGCCATGGTTCCCGGCAAGGGCCTGGCACGCCCCGGTGGACCGGATGATCGGCCCATCGGGAGGGGGAGGCGTCGGCACGGTGATCTTGAAGTACTTGAGGCCGAGCCGGCCGAGCGCAATTTCGGCGAGTTGCAGGTTGAGTCTTCTCGATCCGGATTCCGCGAGGACTGCGACAGTCTCCTCTTCGGACATCCTGCAGAGAGAAAAGACTCTCACGAAGGCATCGATCCAGTAGCTTTCGATTTCGTCCGTCAGCATTGTCGGAAGTTCCTTGAGCAGCGCGCCGCGCCTTGGTGCCGGGGTCGATTCGCCTGATACTCGTTCGGGAAGCGGCGGGTCGCAAGCAATATTGACGCCATGGCGTTGCCGACGCCGGCCCGAGCTGCGGCGATCCGGATGCGTCGTGAGGCGACCGGAAACGACATTGCAAGGCAACGAAACGCCTTCCGCGGTCGCGCAGGAAAGCGCCGTGCAAGCCGCGCTTCCCGATCATGCAGACCTCGAATTTTCCGAACCCGAGCGAGAACTTCCGGCGACAGGGAATTTGTCCCGGCAAGGTCGCCGGACTCGAACGGCCTGCCGGGACGGGCGGCGGATGCGTTCCTGCACTCTCCGACCGCCGGCAGTCTCAGGCAGTTCCGCCGTCGTTGAAAAATCCTCTTGGTCGACTCCGCAGCGACATTCGGCTGACCAGGTCCGTCCCGCAAGCGATTGCGCCGTTCGTTGCGTGGTTCCGGCAAGCAGGAACCGAACTGATCTCGCATTCGTTCGAAGTTCGTACCCTTGCCTTGGCTTCTCGCATGCGCTGCCCGATCACGTCGCCTTCCTGCCAAGTTCGCGTGCGCACACGGACCCTTGGTCGAGAAGCCTGACCGAAGAAGTCGGCGAACATCGCCTGTCGACCGGCGACGCCGAGTCGGCTGGGGCCAGTGGGCAGGGTTTAGCGGCCGGCCGCGTCGAGAGCAGCTAGTCGCTCAACCGCCTGGTCATGAAGAAGTCGTTCGTAGGCGTCCTTCGCCTGCAGCGCGATGCCGCGCCTCAAAAGGCGCTGCGCCGTTTCCCGGTATTTTTCCTCATCCAGCACTAGCAGCGCGAACGCGAACTGGAGCGGCGTTTCTTTCGCATCGGGCGCGAGTTCGAGGGCCCGGTTGAGCGAAGCGATGGCGTCGCTTTCCCTTGCCCCGTAGGTGAGGCGCGCCAGGAACGGACCCACGCTTCCAATCACTTCGGCATGCCATCGACCGAGAATGATATGGGCGGATGACAGATCGGAATCGATTCGAAGTGCGTTTTCCGCCGCCTCCCGAATCGTCTCCGCATATCCCTTGTTGGCTGCCTCCAGCGTACTGACCGTCTGCGCGAGCCTTCCTACGGAATGCGCCAATTGCAGGTGGGCATCCGCGTTTTGCGGGTCGGCGGCAACAGCTTTTCTTGCCAACGAGCTGGCGCGCTCGAAAAACGCCGTCTCTTCGCCCTTTTCAGCGATGAAGTAGCCGTGAATCGCAAGCGATGCAGCTGCCAGCGCGAATCCCCTGGAGGTTTCGAGAGGTTCGGCGGTTCGAGCCGCTTCGGTGAAACGCCCCGCGTCATAAGCCGCCTGCGCTTCGGACATTGATCCAGCGTCGGCGACGTTCGGCAAGGGCAGGACTTGCGCCAGGGCGATGCAACTGCAGGTCAGAAGGCGTGCCGCTATTTTTGAAACAACCATTCCTTAATGCAACATCCATGTCACAAGACTTGCCGAACTCTTCCAGCATAGTTTGCGCAGATTGCCACGTCGAGAGCTGCAAACGCTTCTCCCAGGCAGTCCCAGGCTGATTCCGGGTGTTTTTCGTTGACATGGGGCGTGTCTGCGTTGCGCTTGCGCGGCCGCGGAACCGCCACTTTCCTCCGGCGTTGCCGCGCGGGACGTGCGATGCTCCCGCCATGGCGGTTCACTTGCGCGTGGATTCCTGCCCGGTACGCGAGGAACCACCCGACGGCCTCTCCCTGACCGGGGTCGGGGTTCGCCATGCGAAGCCGGAGCAGCGGCCGCTCCGGGACGCGCTTGTGGACGCGCACCACTATCCCGGCTTCCGCCGGCTGGCGGACCACGGACTGTGCTGCGCGGTGACCTGTTTCCTGATCATCAACGCCCCTGTACCCATCAGTGCACGTCCAGTGCGGCGAGACAGTGTTGTGGTTGAGGCTTTGTTTCAAGTCTCGGATCGCAGAGACGCAAAGCACCTAGTGGGGACCCCGGAGCGCGTAGCGCGAAGGGGGTGCCACCAGGCGCTTTCGGTTTCGAAAGATTTTCTGCCGTCATGGACGTCTCGTCCTTCGTGGACGGGCCGGGCCAAGGAACCGGGATTCCGAAATTCCCAGGGTTGAACGTCACGCCGCTGGCGAAGGAGCAAATCTCAAGGGCAAACAAATTCCCGCCAAGTTTCCCCAATTGCAAAACCGTCAAGGTAAACGCTCTGCCTGTCGACGTAAGGCGTCCGAGAATTGCAAATGTATGCGAAGACCTGTCTCCTCCCTTGTGACTACGGCATCACTCCATCAGGGCGTCTTCTAGCGGATACGAAGATATCATTTCATGGCCGTCATCCGTCACAAGCACTTGTTGCTCCAGCTTGACCCCCACACCGGTTTCTCCCTCTGCAACCATGTAGCTTTCGATGCAGAGAACAATTCCGGCCTCAAACACGCCGTCGTAGGAGTTTGCGCCACGAAAACCTGGATTGATTCGAGGGCATTCGTCACACTTGCCAACGGCATGGGCAACGCAAGCATAGGCGTTTTCGCGGTGTTCTTCGGGTACCGGAAAGGCGCGCCTCTGGAACTCGGAAAGCGTCAAGCCCGGCCTCAAGGCTTCCTTGACATTGGCGATGCCCAGTTCAGCCACCTCGACCGCCCATTTGATGCAAGCGACTTCGTCCGGGGATTTGATGACGCGCGCCTTTTCCGAGATCAGCGCACCGTCGAATACCTCGAGGCCTCTTTGCATCAGCGCCCGCGTCAGAGAGTGGTTGCCGTACTCCACCGCGATCCTGCGATTGTCGGTGCAGATCTCGCTGAGGAAGTTGACCACATCCTCGGCCAGACGGGGGGCGCTGTCGCCCAGAACGGGGCCGCCATCGAAATAGGACAGCGCCCGGTTGGTGCGCAAATCATCCACCATGGGCCTCGCACCATAAAGACCATGGATTACCACCGGCTCCTCTTCCGGGACAAACAAATAGGAGGTGGGGATATGTAACTGAAACAGCGCATAAGAGCGGTAGTCTGCCGCGTAGCGCAGACTGATCGAGTTGACCAGCATGCACGTGGCGGCATCGTTGCGCTTCAGTTCCTGCCGGGTCCGCCCAATCCTGTAGCGGCGCATCCGGTCAAAGTCGATCTCCGGCATCCCGCGGTGGCGACTGAGGTCGCTCCAGTCATCGACTTGGACGATTGTATCGCTCGAGCGACTCATGAAAGAATTCTTTCCACCACACGGCGGTCGAAATCATGGGTCGGCCCTTCCCAATGCGGACTTAACCGGCCACCATCATAGGCCGGAGACAACATAACCGTAGAGCAACTTGCAGCAGACAAGCCCCGACTAATCACTTGAATGATTGGAACACATGGCCCAAAAAATTCGATGTCGATTCCGGGGGCGAAGTGACACTCTGTTTTGGAACTTTGGGTCTTCCGGGCGAGTCGCCATCGGTTCGTGATTTCGGGCGGTCTCCTAAAGGCGCCCAGCGGCCCCTACGTAATTTCAGCCGCCAGCACGGATTATGAAGCCGAGGGTCGGGATCAGGCCGGCTTCCGCCAGGAGTAGGCGGGGCTCTCGCTTTGCGGCTTCCGCGTCGCGTTCCGCGATCTTGCGCTCCATCCACCCAAGGCTGGCCTCGATCTTGGATTCCATGGCTTGTATCTCCGCCCTTATCGCTTGGTTGTCGCCCTGCAACCGTCCGTTGGTACGCATACCTTCCGGGTTCGGTTAGACCGCGGACTTGGCGTTGGAGGCGAGAGCAGCGTCGACCCGTTTGACGGTCAGGTCGATTTCAGGGTGTGGCCGGCCGGTCTCGTGCGACAGAATCTGAACCAGCTTGTCGACCCGTTCGACTTGAGCGCCAGCGATGATCCCGCGTGCGGCGGAAGAGGGCTTCAGCAGCATTTTCGCGGCTTCGGCATACTTTTGGAAGGGCACGAGGTCGTCGTCTCGGGCACCAAGTGCCTGTGCGACCGAAACGACGTGGTCGTAAATCCGTCGCGACAACCCCAAGTCGTCATGGACTGCCTCCGCGATTGACCGCACTCCGCCGTCGGTCACGCAACGATAGTTTCCGGTGAGCAACATCGGCCATTTTGCCATTGGTACGAAAAGGGATTCGAAGACGCGCAACTTTACCGGCACGTCCTTTCCATCGAGGCGAATGGCATCAATGCTGAGTTCGAGTTCTCGAAGCAGTTCGGTATGGTCGGGATCTTGGAACGGCGCGCTCTTGAAGTTTGTGGGCAAGCCGACGTGAAGAACGTTTGCGGCCTCTTCGGGCGGACGGAAAGCTTGCGGATCGGGTGAGCACAGGGTTACGCGACCCGGTTCGAACTGTTCCCAGATCTTCGGTTCGGAATATGCCGGGTAAAGGCTCTTGTAGTTGACAGTTTTCAACCGCCGCAGAAAGGGCAACAGCGGCATGTTCATGATCGAAAGGCATGGCAACCCGGCCCCGGCGACCCGCGTCAGCAGTGCGCTCAGCGCGTGATGCCGGTATTGTGGCTCCTGCATCGCAAAAACGGCAAGGTCGTATGCGCCCGGATTGCACTCGTCAGGGGTAACGGCATCCAGCTTGCCCGGCTGACCGCTGGACATGATCGCCCTATGCTGTTCCTCTCCCCGAAGCCGGATGCGGACTTCCGTGCCTGTCCTGTTGATCAGATCTGCTTCGCTCCGTAAGCAAACCAAGGTGGAACAGTGCCCTGCCATCGCCAGTTTTGTTCCCAGCAGCGCCCCATATGAAGCGCCAAAAATCAGTACTTTTTTGGCCATTCAGATCTCCGATGCATTGCGTGCACTGTGCGATTCGGCACTAACAGCACTGCATATCTAACACCGGAAGCCCGAATTGGGTAACCGTATCGAGTTCTCGTTTCGTGCAAAATGGAAATTCGTCGCAGCAGTGCCATGTTGAGGCCGCTTCAGGAAAGTCACGGCCTGCCCAAGGTCGCGGCGAATTCGGCGGCTTCGGAACCAGACTTCGGCCACGACGATATGGACCTTCGTGATCAGGGCGGCACAGTGAACATGCCGAAAGACAACGGCAGAATCATTCCGCCCGCGTGTTCATGCGTCCTCCGGACCATCTGCTCGACAATATGCCGTCACGGTATCTTTCCTCCATGATTTACTGAGTTGCCGAAAAATGAAGAATTTGCACTGTCCCGTCCGGCCGGGTTGACCAATCGCTCATCCCGGCAACCTGAAGTGCCACCTCACTCTCCAGAGCTTGGGTGCGTGATGCCCCCCCGGAATGGATCTCCCGCGTGAAGGAGTGTCGTCCGGCGCACAGACATGTTGTCGGCAGGATCCGAATTGGGTGCCGCCCGGGTTCGCGCGCTACCCGCAAAATGTGCAGCAGCAGCTCGTCGTCGACATAGTAAATCGGCTCCAGCCGAAGCTGCGAGACCCGTCGCGAAGTTTGCCGCTCCCCGATACGGCAAACCGGATCAAACGCAAGAAATCGCGGTTGGCAGCAGATTTCATGGCGAATGCCTTCCGATCTCTGCAAGACGGTACATGCCGGTTTGCGACTGTGCAGAAAGGGAATCCGGAATTCAGTGGGGCGATTCTGCATTGCAATCCCGAACCGCCCGCCACCCATATGCGCGGCGCGGCCAACCTGCGGCACTTGTAGTTCCGGTTGTGCGCCGAAGATCCGGATGATTTCACGGAGGAAGGCGCGAGGAATCGCCCAAAGAGTCGGATCATCCCAGCCGACGCAGAACTGGAATTCACGACTGCATTTAGTTTCGATCAGGGCTGGCGGGAAACTTGAGGGACGGCGTAGTCTTCCTGGCAGGTGACGCCGCACGCCGCACACCACATGCCGCCGTTCGTAGGGCAGGGAATGTTCCGGAGTGCTTAATGCCGCCAATTTCTGCTGAAAACACGACTCCGCGCTGACCGGCACCTGCTTTTTTTGTCTTGGACACCTGCCAGATCGAACGCGAACGCGACGTTCGCGAATTCATCGACAGGTCCATTGGTTTACGTCTGCCGATCAACCGGACATCTGCCGACGGGATCCCGCATGGCCGCATGTCCTCCATCTGGCGGAGCCTCGACCTGCGCGATGGCGTAGGAGGGACGCCTTTGCCCAAGGTTTGCACCAAACTGGAGGCTTGCCGACAGCTAAGCCAGTCACGGGTTGTACATTCTTTCGGTTGGAAAGTTCCCGAACAAGCGGCTGCAGGTTTTCGTCGGCGCGTTGCGATGGTTGCGAAAGCGTTCGCTCCTCGGCGTTTTCGTTCGACCCGACGGTTACGCGCTCGGCAGCTTCCGCAACACGTACGAACGCGATGCACTGGAAGACCTGTGCTGTAGCCGAGCGCCGGAAATAGGAACGGGAAGAGTTGGCAAAGATATCCGATACGGGCGGAAGCGGTATTGTATGGTGCGGTGCGGTGCGGGTCGCCTTCACCGTACCGATTGGCGTGCAAGACTTCGGGGCGGCGTCTGTGCAACGATCGGCGCGCGCGAACTGCGGCAAGGTCGCAATGCTCTCAGGACAGTTCTGTCGTGAGGTGAACCGTCCTCAATCCCGTTGAAAAAACCTGCTCCCCCTCGAAGCGGGCTAGCCCCGACCGCGGCAATCGCGTTTCAGAAAACAATCGTGGCCGAAGCGCGGCAATTGACCCCGTTGCGGCCATGCGCCAAACCAAGTGAATGCTGCGCATCGACCACATTCACTTCAGCTACGACGGAGAACCCCTGCTCCGGGACGCGAGCGCCGTGATTTCCAGCGGCCACAAGGTCGGTTTGGTCGGGCGGAACGGCACCGGAAAGACAACTTTGTTCCGTCTAATTCGCGGTGAGCTTGAACCGGATTCGGGAGAGATAGTCCTTCCAAAAGGCACCCGAATTGGCGGCGTCGACCAGGATCTCGTTGACAGGGGGTCGCTCCTTGAAACGGTGCTTTCCGCAGATACGGAGCGCGCCGGCCTGCTTTCGGACGACTCGGACGATCCTGTCCGCATCGCGGAAGTCCAGACCCGCCTCGCGGAAATCGACGCTTGGTCCGCGGAAGGACGAGCGAGCGCCATCCTCAAGGGCCTCGGATTTCGTCGTGATCAGTACACGTCGCCATGTGCCGAGTTTTCCGGTGGCTGGCGCATGCGGGCGGCCCTTGCTGCTTCGCTCTTCGCCCGACCGGACCTTCTCCTGCTCGACGAGCCAACCAACTTTCTCGACCTTGAAGGCGCCCTTTGGCTGCAGGGGCATCTTGCGAATTATCCGCGGTCGGTCTTGATCATCAGCCACGACCGCAGCCTTCTGAATCGTGTTGTCGGTTCGATTTTGCATCTCGAGCAGCGAAAGCTCACATTCTACCGAGGCAGTTACGCTCAGTTCGTACGGCAGCGCGCAGAACGAAACAGGCATTCAATAGCAGTCGCGAAAAAGCAGGAAGCGCGACGGGCGCGGTTGCAGTCCTATGTCGACAGGTTCCGCTACAAGGCCGACAAGGCGAAGCAGGCGCAATCGCGGCTGAAAATGATCATGCGCATGGGTCCGGTCTCTGCGCCACCCGGAACTGACCATGCCGCATTTCGATTTTCCAATCCCGAGGAACTGCCGCCGCCGCTGGTCTCGCTCGAAGAGGCCAGTGTCGGCTACGGCAGCCAAGCCGTTCTTCGGCAATTGAATCTACGCATCGATCAGGATGACCGGATCGCGCTGCTTGGGCGAAACGGCGAGGGAAAGTCGACATTCGCCAGATTGCTGTCGAATCGCCTTGAAGTGCTTGACGGACGTATCGCGCGGGCCGGCAAACTGAGAGTCGGATACTTCGCCGAACATCAGATCGAAGAATTGCGTCCGGACGAGACGCCACTTGATCATCTTGTTCGGGAGTTGCCCGGCACGGAGGGACCGGTGTTGAGATCAATGCTAGCGGGATTCGGCCTGACCCGGGCACAGGCCGAATTGCAGGTCGCGAGGCTGTCGGGCGGACAGAAGGCCCGTCTCTCGCTCCTTCTCGCCACCCGTCACTCCCCGCACATGCTCATACTGGACGAACCAACGAACCACCTCGACATTGAGAGCCGGGAAGCGCTTGTAGAAGCGCTTAACGAATACTCCGGTGCGATCATTCTGATTAGCCATGATGCGCATCTTCTGTCGCACGTTGCAGACCGGCTCTGGCTCGTCGAGAGCGGCACGATTCAACCGTACGACGACGACCTTGAAGCGTATGGAAGCCAGGTACTTGCGAACTTCAGGCAAGCAAAGCCACCGAAATCCGCGCGGCTGGCTCCGAATTCGAACGCGCGCCTGCGTGCACTGCGGGTTGAATCGCGGAAATGTGAGGCGCGCGTCCAGGAGCTCCTGCAGTTGCGGCGCGAGCTCGCAAGCGAACTGGCTGACCCGGGGATTTATGCGCCCGGGCGGGCAGCTGAAATGATCCAGAGCCAGAAAAGGCTTGCCGAGATCAAGGATAGCCTTGATCGGGCCGAGAACCGTTGGCTTGCGGCGCAGGAAGAGCTCGAGGCGGCGGAATCAGGTCCCGACCGCCTGCGGACGCCGGGCTGATGTACGGCAAGCCATTCCGTTTCACGTGGGAGTAGTGAGTCCGGATTTAGGTCTTGTTGCGATTGGGTGGCCGGGATTCCGACAATGCGTACAATCGATCGCCTTCGGCCAACGCTCTGGCTTCTTCACTTCGGCTGCGGACTTCCGACGGGAAATGGCTGGAACCGCAGACCCTGCCGCCAGCATCGCGGGGCGACTTGATCGCTCAAGGAAAAGTCGGAGGTGGCATGCGTGGCGTTGACGGGATTCTCCAACCCTGCCGCGTCTGGCGAAGCGCGGACGGATGATCGTGACCGGACGCAATTCGATTCCTGCATTCGGGTCGAAGTCGGCCGCGCCTCGCGGCCGAAAGGTCGACAAATTGCCGAGATCAATGCCGCGACTCAGCAAGAAATGTCATGTCGGCCACGGGTTTCAGTGAATGCACTGAATGGCGACCACTCGCCGTTTTTCTCCTGTTCCGACAGAAGCGGAAGGGGTGGGAGCTGCGCATCGAAGCCAGTGTGAACATTCCAGCACCGAATTGTGCATGTGATCGAACCATCGAATTCGCGAGGGCCGCGCTTGATGAGTTTCGGTCGCCATCCGGCGTTGACGGCTGTGTTCCCGATTTGCTGAATGTGTTATGTCGCACAGTCAGGGAAACGGCAATTCGGGCGGGGTATGCTGTGCCAAGAACCGGTACGTTTTAACCGGGCAAACAAGGATCTGGAGGCGAACATGGGCGGGTCGAAGATTTCCTCTGACGATGTCGTGAACTTTTGGACCGACGAAGTCGGAGTCGAACGCTGGTACATGAGTACAAAGGAACTGGATGCGGAAATAACGCGGCGGTTCCTTGGTGCCTACTCCGAAGCGCGCGACGGCAGGCTGGACCACTGGCAGGACACCCCGCGCGGGTCATTGGCGCTACTGTTGTTGCTCGACCAGTTCCCGAGAAACATGTTCCGGGACGATGCGCGCGCGTTTGCGACCGACTCGAAAGCCCGTTCGGTCGCCAGGTCGGCTGTCGAACGGGGCCAGGACATCGAAATTGAAGGGGCGGAGAGGCAGTTCTTCTACTTGCCATTCGAGCATTCCGAGTCACTCCAAGACCAGGAATACGGTTTGGAGAAATTCTCTGCCGGAATGCCTGACGCGTCACTGGGCCTCCTGCACATGCGCGCGCACATGGAAATTATCCGAAAATACGGCCGGTTTCCCTTCAGGAATGAAGCATTGGGGCGGGAATCGAACGAAGAGGAAGTGCGTTTCATGGCGGATGGGGGGTACATGAACTTCGCAAACGAACTGGAAGCGCGCGAAAAGGCGGGGTAATTTCACCGACGACGGCATCTGTCGGCAAACCGCGTCGAACAACTGTTCGATGCGGTTTGCCGACAGATGCCCTGGATTGCCATAGGCGGCCGGATTCCGACTGGCATGCAGTCCGCTGTTCGTCGCAACGTTCCGCCCATGGCTTCGCGATTCTGCCGGCTTGAGCGGCGCTGTTCGCAAGAACTTGTAAGATCGGACGAGTTTCCAGCCGAGAGAAACCGTATATCCTCCAATGTATCGACGAACCTCCTTCGAGTGCTGGATGGGTGGCTGGCGACATTCCGGGGCAAGAAGTCGAGTGGACTGCTTTGGGACAAAAAAGAACAGCAAAGCAGACCCTCCAACTCTTGCAGCTTCTCTCGCAACTGTTCGGACCGTTCTCGTCCCGCGCACTCAACACAGGCATTGGCGCGATTCTGCCAACGCTGTTTGCCAAGGCGCTTCCCGCCGTCACGGTAGTGTCCGCCGCCCGTTTGGCGAGCCCGGTCAAGTGCCTGTGCGTTCCGCACTGCGCCAAGAGCATGCGAGTCTGCCGAACATCGGCATGTGAGGGTCCGGAACCATACCGGCACTTGCGAGAAGTGCCCGGGAATGATCGGATAGTCGGGTGACCGAGGCACGACAGACAACCGGCGAAACCGAAGTCATGGACGCCGCGAAGGCGGGACCGTGCTTTCGCCGCGGTTCTGGTGCTGTCCGGCGCGTCGAAGTGGTTGGGGGCGGTTCAAGGCCGCTGCAATGGACTGCCGGTCATGCTACCTTGCCGATGCGCCAGGCGACCCAGGCCAGTCCGATGCCATTTCGTGCAGGGCTTCCCGAATCTCCAGAGAATGCGGTGCAGAAGGCGTTTGGAAAACGGACTTCGGCCGGCCGGCAGCCCTGAACGATTCACCGCGGCCTGAAACCGGAATTGAGAAACCGGCCATAAGGAGATATTCGGTCACGGTCTTGTTCGCGATATGCACTGATCGCGGAAAGCCGGGAATCTTGTGGAGAATCTACCATGACCAAAGAGGCATTCGACCTTGTCGTCATCGGCGCCGGACCCGGCGGCTACGTGGCGGCGATCCGGGGCGCTCAACTCGGCTTGCGCGTCGCCATCATCGAACGCGAGAATCTCGGCGGAATTTGCCTGAACTGGGGATGCATTCCGACAAAGTCCATCCTCCGTTCGTCCGAGCTGTATCTCCTCATGCGTCGGGCAGGCGAATTCGGTTTGCGGGTCGGGGACATCGGTTTCGATCTTGACGCGATCGTCGAGCGTTCTCGAACGGTTGCGGGCCAACTCAGTCGCGGTGTCTCGCACCTTCTCAAGAAAAATCAAGTGACGGTGTTCTTCGGTGCGGGCACGATCGCCGGGCCAGGAAGCGTCCGGGTTCGCGGGGAAGGTACAGATGAGTTGATCGAGACGCGAAACATAATCGTCTCCACCGGTGCCCGTGCCCGCGAGTTGCCGGGAATGGAAGCGGATGGCGACCGGATCTGGACTTACAGGCATGCGCTTCGTCCTTCGAGGATGCCCGAAAGGCTTCTCGTGATCGGTTCAGGCGCGATCGGAATCGAGTTCGCGAGCTTTTATTCGACGCTTGGTGCCGAAACGACCGTTGTCGAAGCCGTGGACAGGATGCTCCCCGTGGAGGACGCTGAAATATCCGGACTTGCGAAGAAGCAGTTCACTGCTCAGGGTATGACCATAATGGAGAAATCCCAGGTCAGGCGCCTCGAACGGCGAGCCGGCTCGGTAGTTGCGCACATCGACGTCAACGGGAAAGAAGTCTCGGCCGAGTTCGACACGGTCATTTCCGCGGTCGGGATAGTCGCAAATTCTGAGGGGATCGGCCTGGAAGACAGCGGCGTCCAGACTGAACGCGGCCATATCGTGACCGACCCGTTCTGCCGGACCGGCGTCGAGGGGATATTCGCCATCGGAGACGTCACGGCACCTCCCTGGCTGGCTCACAAAGCGAGCCACGAGGGAATTGTCGCGGCGGAAACGGCAGCAGGTCTGATGTCGCATCCGGTTGATCGTGCCGGCATCGCGGGCTGTACGTATTGCCATCCGCAGATCGCTTCCGTGGGGATGACCGAGGAGCAGGCGCGCACGGCGGGCCGGGAGATACGGGTTGGCAGGTTTCCGTTTCTGGCCAACGGCAAGGCGATCGCGCTTGGTGAAACCGAAGGCCTTGTAAAGACTGTTTTCGATGCGAATTCGGGTGAACTGCTCGGCGCCCACATGATTGGCACGGAAGTTACGGAACTCATTCAGGGATTCGTGATCGGCAAGCAGCTGGAAACGACCGAGGAAGAATTGATGAACGCGATATTCCCTCATCCGACTCTCTCCGAAATGATGCACGAGAGTGTGCTCGACGCATTCGACCGCGTCGTCCACTTTTAGTCGCATTCGGAGTTTCAGTTTCGAAAGGAATTCCTTCAATCTCGGTCGTTCGCGTCCTGACGTTGCGAGTTGTGCCTGGCGCAATCTCGCCATTGTTGTCCCTTGTCGGGTCAGTCTCGGGAGGGTCAAGCGCCTGTCCTTGCGGCGGCCAGGTTTGCACCGGAACCGGATGAAGATGGCCCTGGCACCGCACCGCCGCCGCGTCAGGAGTCAGCACAGCGAGACCGGAAAGCAGGGACTTGTCGCAATGCGCGGGTGAGTCGTCCCCGATGCTTTCAGTTCCGCCCCTAATCCTCACGCGTCCAGAGGCGGCCATACTCTCAACGATTGTCGGCACTTCGCCGGCGCGCCCTCTTCATGTTCAATCACTGAAAGTGCGGCAGGGACCGGCCTGGTTGCTGCGGTCGCGGTTTCGCCAGTCGCACCCGACCTGCACGGCGAAGACGGAAATCGAGCGGAGATCGTTTTCCGCAGTGTTGGGGAGCGCGACGCTCGCGGGTCCGTTTCCCGCACCAGTGCGGGTCGTGCCAGGCCGTCGGCCGCCAGCCCGCATCGCGCCTTGAATTGGAAGCGGACAAGCGCCGACAGCCTTGATCTGCCGGGCATTCCTTCCATTGGCCATTTTCGGCAGTTGTCATCGGGCAGCGTCTTCAAGACGATACCTGTGCCGCATGCGTCGGCAGTTGCGTCCGTGGGCCAGCAAGCCCGGATTTGCGTGCTCGGCGACGTCCGAAAAATCCGCAGATAGGGCTGTCGCGGAGCGCTTGCTTTAGAATGAACGGCGAATTTGCTGTTGCGGGCGCAGGGTCCGGACGTACGACCTCCAGGTTTGGGGATCAGTGTCGATGCGAAATGCAGCGCCTCAGGAAAGCCGACTGCGCCAACATAGCCGCAATGAGGCGAATCCCGGCATCTTGCAATCGGCATCGGGGCGTCTGCAGACGGCTCATGCGCCGGAAAGCGTTACGTCGGCACTCCGGGGGATCAGGACTGCGGGAATCATCTCGAACAGCTTGCGATGCCGTCGCGCTGTTGAAAGAGCATTTCTGTCAAAGAATTAATCATGGTATGTAATCATGCATAAAAGTTAGTCAAATTCCAGTAATTTTCGATCTTCCGTGAATTTCCTTGTGGCCGATTCTGGCCGACTGAACGCTCTCATGTTCGAAGGCTCGTGTCCGGCCGTATCCACGGGACGGTCGACAAGTGCCTGCGCAATGGGGCGCAAACCAGGGACCAGAGCCCGGTCCAAACCAACGGAAGAAAAATGATGTCAATCCACGCAAGTTACTTGCTCGGCCTGCTCGTGATCGCGCTGGCCGCGTCTCCCGCAACGGCCCAGGACGCTGCGGGAACGGAAGTGGCGGTGCACACCGCCTTTGTTCTCAACACGTTCCTTTTCCTCGTAAGCGGCTTTCTCGTGTTCTGGATGGCAGCCGGATTCGCGATGCTGGAAGCGGGCTTGGTAAGATCGAGGAATGTAACCACGCAACTCACCAAGAACGTCGGGCTGTTTTCGATTGCCGCCATCATGTACTGGCTGGTCGGCTACAATCTCATGTACCCTCTCGGAAACTGGTCCATTGGGTCGGACGACTCCGGGGGATACATCGGCGCTTTCGGACTGGCGGTACTCGAAGCGGTGGGCATCGGACCCGACGGCGCCGACGACCTCGCCTACGCATCGACAGGATCGGATTTCTTCTTCCAGTTGATGTTCTGCGCCACAGCGGCTTCAATCGTGTCGGGAACGCTCGCCGAACGCATCAAGCTATGGCCGTTTCTCCTGTTCACAGCAGTCCTTACAGGCCTGATCTATCCGATCCAGGCGTCCTGGAAGTGGGGCGGCGGCTTCCTCGACTCCCAGTTCGGCTTCCTGGATTTCGCTGGCTCCACAGTCGTTCACTCCGTCGGCGGATGGGCAGCGCTTGTCGGCGCGATTTTGTTGGGAGCGCGAACCGGAAAATACAAGGGCGGGCAGGTCAATCCGATCCTCGGATCGAACATGCCCCTTGCAACGCTCGGAACCTTCATCCTCTGGATTGGCTGGTTCGGGTTCAACGGCGGTTCGCAGTTGGCGATGGGCACTGTCGGTGACGCTGCGGACGTGAGTCGCATTTTCGCGAACACCAACATGGCGGCTGCCGCGGGCGCAGTCGTGGCCATGGTCCTGACGCAGCAGCTCTACGGCAAGGTCGACCTTACGATGGTCTTGAACGGCGCCCTTGCCGGCCTCGTGTCGATTACCGCGGAACCGCTCTATCCGTCGCTGTTCGGCGCGTTGTTGATCGGCGGGGTTGGCGGCGTCATCGTGGTCTTCGGCGTGCCGGTTCTTGACAGGATGCGGATTGACGATGTGGTCGGAGCCGTACCCGTGCACCTTTTCGCCGGGATCTGGGGAACGCTTGCGGTTTGCTTCACGAACCCTGACGCAACGATCTTCGGACAGGTTGCGTCCATTGTCATCGTCGGTGCGTTCGTGTCCGCCGTGTCCTGGATTGTGTGGATGCTCCTGAGAGCGACGATGGGCATCCGTGTCGACGAGGAAAGCGAGTTTTCCGGTCTCGACATGACCGAACTCGGCATGGAGGCCTACCCGGAGTTCACGACCTGAATCGATGAACGTCCCGGGCGCGGCATCGCGCCCGGGCGTAGGGGTTGGACGGCGTTGGAATCGGTCCCTGCAACGCCTCCTCCCCACCTCTCAAGCCGGCGCGGATCATGTCCGCGCAAGCGCTGCGAGTATTCTCACCCAACTGCGGATTCCCTTGTGAAACGACCGGACGTCGTATTTTTCGTTTGGAGAGTGAATGGCGTCGTCGTCCTGCCCGAATCCGATCATCAAGGGCTCGGATCCGATGATCGACTTGAAGTGTCCGGCAACCGGTATGGAACCGCCGCACCCGACGTAGACGGCTTCCTTGCCCCATTCCTCAGCCAGCGCCCTTCTCGCGGCCTCGAATGCCGGATGCCGGATCGATGCGCTCATTGCGCCGGAACCGGCATGCGACTTGAATTCAGCGCGGCAGTCGGGTGGCAACTCCGCCCTCACGTGTGCTCGAAACGATTCCCTGATCGCTTGCGGATCCTGGCTGCCGACAAGGCGGAAGCTTACTTTCGCCCTCGCTTCCGCAGGCAGCACCGTCTTGAATCCTTCGCCGGAATATCCTCCGCCGAGCCCGTTGATCTCGCAAGTCGGACGGGACCAGACCTGTTCGAGGACGGACCGGTCGCATTCGCCTGCAGGAGTCGCTAGACCGACTTGTCCGAGAAACGCGCCGGCGTCGAAAGCAAGTTCATTCCATTGGCGGCTGATCTGTTCCGGGAGCTCCGGGACACCGTCGTAGAATCCCTCGAGCGTGACACGGCCCCGACTGTCGTGAAGCGCCGCAAGCACACTGCAGAGCGCCCTGCAGGGATTGATCGCGGGTCCGCCGTACATGCCGGAGTGAAGATCCTGCGTCGGTCCGTGCACCACAACCTCTTCCGCAAGTATTCCGCGCAGCATGGTGACAACAGCCGGCGCATCGCGGGCCAGCATTCCGGTGTCGCAGATCAGGACGACGTCAGATGCAAGCTCGTCACGATGCGATTCCATAAACGGAACGAGTGATGGCGAACCGCTCTCTTCCTCGCCCTCGATGAAGACGCTCGTTGCCAAGGGGAGGTCGCCAGCAACGGACTTCCAGGCTCTGCATGCCTCGACAAACGTCATCAACTGGCCCTTGTCATCCGATGTACCACGGCCTCGGAGCACGGGCCCGGTCGCAGAATCCTGTATCTGCGGGTCGAACGGCGGGCAGTCCCAAAGCTCGAGCGGGTCGACCGGCTGAACGTCGTAGTGGCCATAGAACAGCACGCGGATGCCGGTCTTTTTCGTACCGCAACTCGCCATTACGACCGGTTTCCCCGGCGTATCGCGGCTGGCGGCGTCGAATCCGATTGAAGCCAAGTCGCGCGCCAACCAGTCCGCCGCCTCTCGGCAAGCCGCCGAATATGCCGGGTCCGTGGAAATGCTCTCGATGCGAACCAGTTCCTTGAGCCGGTCCAGCGCGGCGCCGAGTTTGCTGTCGACCTCCGAAAGCACGCGTTCAGTGTCCATGTGACTCCCTTCCAATCAATTCGTGCCGCAGCCTTCGCGATCCGGCGCGGAATGACCCGGGTTACCGGGGTTCGCCCGCTATGATTCGTTGCCGCCGTCCCCTGCGTTGCGGCCGATCCACCCGCCGCCCAATACGCGCGTGCCATCGGTCTCGTAGAAAACGCATGCCTGGCCGGGCGCGACGCCTTCTTCGGGAACGAACAGTTCGACCGTGCAGCTGGTTCCGTCGATCGGGCGCAACGTGGCTTCGAGCGGCGGACGCGTCGACCTTACGCGAACAGAGACCTCCCTTGCGCCGCTCTTCTCGAACGGTTCGTCTCCAAGCCAGTTGACGTCCACGAGCCTGAAACAACGGGTTGCGAGCGCGTGCCTCGGACCAACGATCACCAGGTTTTCGGCCGCGTCCAGGCGCAGCACGTAAAGGGGCTCGCCGCCGCCGATGCCGAGGCCGCGCCGCTGACCGACAGTGTAATGGATTAGCCCGCGGTGCTTTCCCAGCCTGCGGCCGTCCTGCCCGACGATGTCGCCAGGTCTTGATGCATCCGGGCGAAGCCGTTCGATGACAGATGCGTAGGATCCCTCAGGGACGAAGCAGATGTCCTGGCTGTCCGGCTTGTCAGCGACCGCGAGGCCGAATCTGGCGGCAAGCGTGCGTGTTTCGGATTTTGATTGGAGGTGTCCGAGCGGGAAACGCAGGTATTCCAGTTGTTCCCGCGTGGTCGCGAAGAGGAAGTACGACTGGTCCCGCCGCGCGTCCGCAGCACGGTGGAGCTCCGCTCCGCAGGGGCCCGTCCGTCGCCTGACATAATGTCCGGTCGCCATGCAGTCCGCATCGATCTCGCGCGCCGTTTCAAGGAGATCGCAGAACTTGACTCCCTGGTTGCAGAGGATGCAGGGGACAGGCGTGAAGCCCGCCAGATAACTGTCCGCGAACTTGTCGATGACGGAAGCCTTGAAACGGCTTTCGTAGTCAAGCACGTAGTGCGGAAAATCCAGTTCGGCGGCGACCCGACGGGCGTCGCGGATATCCGCGCCCGCGCAACAGGCACCCGGCCGGGAAACCGCGCTTCCGTGGTCGTAGAGTTGCAGGGTAATGCCGACGACATCATAACCGTCGGATACGAGCGAGGCTGCGACGACCGAACTGTCGACCCCCCCGGACATGGCGACGAGCACGCGCGTGTCGCGCGGGTCCTTCGCGAAACCAAGCGAGTTCAGCTTGCGGGTTTCCGAACTCATGTCGACCGTGTGTTTCATGCCGCTTCGACTATACCAGCACGGACTTCAAGTCCACGCGCACGGGGAACTCGGCGTCGAACAGCTTCGGACTGCTACGGTCGCGCGGCTTCGCCATCGCCACCCGGTTCAGGGAAGGCGTTTTGTTGCGGTGCCGGATTTGCTAGGGTGTGGGTGCATTGACGCAACGAAGAACATGGAATCAGGATGTCATCTTCACGTGCGAAGATCGAAAGACCCGGTTTGCGACACCCTCAACATGCCGGACGGCCTGAGAGCGCTCCGCTGCGGAAACCGCCGTGGATTCGGGTGAAGGTTCCCGCGACGCCCGGATACAGGAACACCGCCGGGATCATTCGCGAAAACAGCCTGACCACGGTTTGCGAGGAGGCCGGTTGTCCGAACATGGGCGAGTGCTGGTCGGCAGGCCATGCGACCATGATGATCATGGGCGAGGTCTGCACGCGCGGCTGCACATTCTGCAATGTTTCAACTGGCCGGCCGGATGCGCTCGACCCTTTCGAGCCGGGCCGCGTTGCCGCAGCGGTCGAAAAACTGGCGCTTCGGCATGTCGTGGTGACATCCGTCGACCGTGACGATCTCGAAGACGGCGGCGCGGAGCACTTCGCCAGGACGATCCGCGCCATTCGCAGGAGGTCGCCCGGATCGACGGTGGAGGTGCTTACGCCCGATTTCCTCAGGTGCGACCCCGCGGCACTGGAGACCGTCATTGAGGCGCGTCCGGACGTATTCAACCACAACCTGGAAACGGTTCCCGGGCTTTACCCCGAAGTCCGCCCGGGGGCGCGCTACTTCCACTCGCTCAGGCTGTTGCAGCGCGCCAAGGAAATCGATCCGTCGGTTTTCACCAAGTCGGGAATCATGGTCGGTCTCGGCGAGCGGAGACTGGAAGTCCATCAGGCAATGGACGATCTGCGATCGGCAGGCGTGGACTTCCTGACCGTGGGGCAATACCTGCAGCCTACGCCCAGGCACCATCCCGTCGACCGTTTCGTAACTCCGGACGAGTTTGCTGTCCTGGAGAAAGCCGCGTACGGCAAGGGTTTCCTCCTGGTTTCGGCATCCCCGTTGACGAGGTCGAGCTATCACGCGGGCGACGACTTTCGGCGACTGAAAGAGGCCCGGCAGTCGATGCTTGCGGCGATCTAGAGTCTTCTTCGCCCGACAAGGCCGGGGCAGGGGCCTCTTGGGTGGATTTTGCCTCCACACTGATCCAGTCGGTCAGGCCTGGCGATCGGAAGGCTATCCGGACGGAGAGGTTGCCCCTGGCGTCTTCCGCTGCCGCGCGTGGTCCAGGAAAGACAGTCTGGCTTTCGCGGCACCCACCATCGGCGGCCCGGCGAGTCTTGGAGGCGCGAGGCGGGTCGATCGTTGCGATGCGCGCTGTCAATCCGAAGCGCAGGTGCAAAATCCAGCGTCGGCCGCCTCCGGGAGCGCGGCGCTACTCCTGGTTGCGAGCGACGTTTCTGCCCGGTCTGCTGGCCGCGAACCGCGCAGAAGTCATCGCTTGTTTCGTGCGCGACTTCGCGACCAGGCCGACGAAGTCCAAGAGGACAAGTTGGAGGCGTGAAGCTGCCTGACGCGATCCACCTTCCGGAGAACGCAGCGAGCGCCTGAGCGGCCGGATCCCTGTATCCGGCAGGAATGCACAGCCGAAGTTGTGCAACTTCTGGACGAAATCCGACCGGTCTGATCCTTGCGCGGGTCACGCCGCGATGCAGCGACCCGCTTCCATCTGCTTCCGTTGAGAATTCAAGGAAATGTCCTGAATCGTCGAACAAGCGGCACCCTTTGAGTGTCATTTGACACTGAGCCGGAGTCGACCCGAGTTTTAGATATTGCAGGGGCTTTTGCAGAACGGTCAGTTTTACAATAACTGATGTGGCTGAAATGAGGAGGCGCGTGCTGACCGTGAGCACGAAAGATTCAAATCTGGGCATCGGTAGACTGATCGATTTCGTCCACGCCAAAACCGTGGCTGACAAGAGATACAGGCAAACACCTCTGGGCAGTTGCACCTAACCAGAGGGAGCGGTGGAGGACATGACATGATCCGCGTCTCTAACCTGAAGTTCTTTGGTGGTTGACGAAAATATTGTGTTTTGTCAACGGAGTACGCCGAAGCGGCCTGTCCCGCTCTGCCTACATTCCTGTGCTTCGCTGCATCTTCGCGTTGTCCTTCAGCAGATCGAGCGCCTTCTTCTGGCAGTCGTCAGGCCGGGTCGTCACCTCGACCTCGGCCTCCGGCCCGTCGCCTGCGCCCGGAATCCGGTGCGTCGAGCGCACGATGGTCGACAGGCTGTCGAGAAGCGTCCGGAAGCTGTGGGCGCCGCTGCCGTCCGGCAGGGTGTGGGCATGAACCTTGGTCAGTGCCGGCTCCGAGCGCCGGGCGGGCAGGACCGGATCCCCGGTCTCGTCGGGTTCGGTGTCGGTATGGCACAGGGGGGCCCATGCCTTCCGCATGTGCCATTCGACGAGGTAGGCGAGCATGCAGATGAAGAAGTGGGCGCGGACCCGGTGCGCAAGGCGGTGGAATATCGGCCGGACCTGGAGGTCGCCGGCTTGAGGCATCGGAATGCGCGCTCCACGCGGGTCAGGGCCTTGCATCCCCTGACGCATTCCTCGGCGTCCATGTCGTCGTCGCCGAGCGATGTGCGGATGACGTATATGCCGTCGAGGGCGGCCTCGGCGTCGATGGAGTCCCGGTCGCGGCTGAAGCCGAAGCCGGTCGCGGCGATGTCGACGTCGAAGTGCTTCTTCATCTTCTTCGTGTCGATGACCTCGCCGACGGCGAGACCGATGTCGGCCTCGCCCTCGAGGGTTCCGCCCTCGACGCGTGCGGCGATCTTCGCAAGCGCCTTTTCGGTGGCCTCGAGCAGCTCCTGCCGGACGCGGGCGCGGTGCCCGGCGAGGCGGGGATTGCGGCAGGCGACGAGGCGCTCGCCGGGGAAGTCCGGATGGTCCCGGATCTCGAACAGCGTCTGCTCGTGTTCGGGGTCCTGGAAACGGCCGGGACGGCCCTGGCGGGCGAGCTTGCGGATGGTCTGGCTCTTGAGGGCGGTGATCCACTCGGCGCCGCCGCGTTCACGCAGGGCCGCGATGGTGGCCTTGATGATCATGCCGCGGTCCCCGACCATCACCACCCGGGAGAGCCCGAAGCGGCGCTGCAGGCGGTCGAGCTCGGGCAGGAGGGTCTCCTTGTCGGTGATGTTCCCCGGATATGCGGAGACCGAGACCGGGCGCCCGTCGCGGTCGCAGAGGAGGCCGAAGTTGATCTGCGGGAGACCCCGCTTGCGGTCGCGGCTGCAGCCGAAGCGCGCGAGCGGACAGTGGCTTCCCTCGTGCCAGGTCGAGGACAGGTCCCGGAGAACGAGATCGTCCTTCCGCGATCCAGCGCCGCGCCAGGCGTCCCTGGATGCCCTCCTGCCGCTCGTCGAGCCAGTCCATCGCCGCGTAGAGGTCATCGGCGGCGACGTCGTCGGCGATGGCGAACTCCTGCGGCAGGGTGGTGTTCCGCCACCATCGGGTGGTGGCGAGCTTGGAGTTCGGCCTGAGGATGCGGCCGGCGACCATGGCGAGGACAAGGTCGCGTTCCGGGCACCGCTCGCGGGCGACGAGGCGGGGAAGGCCGATGGCGTTCATGGCCGTCTGCACCGCCTGCACCGCCCCATGGTGGCGGGATCGGACCGGGTCCCCAAGCACGTCGCCGGCCTCCGCATGCCGCTTTCCCGCCAGCGCGCCGCGCAGCAGCGGGATCGTGTGCGGCGGCAGGTGCGAGAGATTGGCGAGGGTCCGCTTCTGCACCCGGTTGTCGTGGTCGCGGTAGCTCTGGCGGAGGAGGACGGAAGTGTATGTCTTTCCGTTCTGGCGGGACTTGATGACGGCGACGTGCATGCCTGCGGGCTTGGTCACGGGAGCGTCCTGGAAACTAGTGCCTACTGATTCGCCCCTTTCTGACCGGCTCGACATATGATGTCAAGCGGAAACATCCGCGAAATGCAGGAAAATGCGCACTATCGGGCGGGAAGCCTCCTGACGGAGCGCAAGACGGCCTGAGGCATCCTAGTGCCTACACGAAACCGGACTGGACGCTTCCTCGAACCCTCCAGCACCTTGAATATACGCGGAAAATCGCGAAAACAAAGCCAGAATCGCCTAGAACTTCAGTCTAACAATCCTGAGCTTTTTCGCTGGGCGCGTGAGCGCTCCGGACTCGCGCAAGAGGACCTAACGACCAAGTTCAGAAAGCTACCGGAATGGGAAGACGGCGAAACGCAACCCACCCTCAAACAGGTGGAAGCGTTCGCCCGTGCGGTGCATGTGCCGATCGGCTACCTGTTCCTTACGGAACCACCGGTAGAATCTATCCCCATTCCTGACTTTCGCACCTTCGCCGGGCAGGCCGTAACGCGTCCGAACCCGAACCTTCTCGATACGATCTACACCTGCCAAGAACGGCAGAGCTGGTATCGGGATTTCGTCCGCGTCGCCCGTCAACCGGAGCTCGGCTTTGTTGGCAGCGTCACGGTCGAAATCTCTCCCGAGACTGTCGCAGAAGAGATGCGCGAGACGCTCAACTTCGATCTTGCGGCTCGCCGAGAATGCCCGACGTGGATTGATGCTCTGCGGCTATTTGTCCGCCAGGCCGACGAGGCGGGCGTACTCGTCATGGTCAGTGGGGTTGTGATGAGCAACAACCGACGACGCCTTGATCCTTCTGAGTTTCGTGGTTTTGCGCTGTCTGATCCCCTAGCTCCCTTGGTCTTCGTCAACGGTGCAGACACGAAAGCGGCACAGATGTTCACGCTCGCCCATGAACTTGCGCATATCTGGCTTGGAGCATCCGCCTTGTCGAACCTCGGCGCAACCCCGAGGCCAGGCTTTCGCCATGATGAGGTGTGGTGCAACGCTGTCGCGGCAGAGCTTCTTGTACCGTTGGCTTCTTTACGAACCGAGTTGTTACGAGATGAACCGCTTACGGACACACTGTCTCGGCTAGCGCGAACCTTCAAAGTTAGCACATTGGTCATTCTGCGACGTCTGCTCGATGCGGACTGTCTTACCCGAGAGTGCTTTGACAACGCCTGTGCACAAGAGATCGAGCACCTGCGGCTCACGCGTGGCAATGGAGGCGGCGATTTCTATCGCACGACGCTGGCACGCGTGAGCCGCAGGTTCGCCCGTGCGCTTGTCATGAGCACTCTTGAGGGACACACGCTCTATCGAGACGCCTTCCGGATGCTCGGCGTTTCCAAGACCACGACGTTCAACAATATTGGACGCGAAGTCGGGGTGATATGATGACAAATTGTCTCCTCGATGCAAACGTCTTCATCCAGGCCAAGAACCTCCACTATGGCTTTGATTTCTGTCCCGCCTTCTGGGATTGGCTGGCCGAGCAGAACCGCGCGGGAAAGATCATGAGCATCGAGAAAGTTGCCTATGAACCGCACGCTGGGGAAGATGAACTGACGACCTAGTCTCCCGAATCTCAAGTTCGCATCAAACATTTTCGCTTGCGCCGGGTTCGCTCATCTTGAGGCAGAACCTCCTGACCGACGCAAGGATCTCGTCGGCGGACTTGACCCGTCTGCAGGGCCGCGGGTTCTCGTTGTGCGCGTCGATGAACGACATGATGTCCGCCTCGAGTTCGGCGACCGGGCGATGCGCGCTCCGCTGCAGCTTCTTCCCGGTCGGTTCCGCGAACCAGCGCTCGACCCGGTTCAGCCATGACGCCGAGGTCGGCGTGAAATGGACGTGCCAGTGCCTGCGGCGGGCAAGCCGTTTCCTCGCCTTCTCCGTCTTGTGCGTCGCGTGGCTGTCCATCGCCAGGTGCACGTCCAGCCCGTCGGGCACCGCCGCCTCGACCTCCTTGAGGAAGCCCGGGAACTCCGTGGCGCGATGGCGGCCGAAGCGCTTGCCGGCCGCCGCGCCGGCGGCGACGTCGAGCGCGGCGAAGAGCGTCGTCGTGCCGTGGCGGACGCAGTCGCGGGTTCTCCGCCCGGCCGCGCCCGGCGCCATCGGCAGGACCGGCTGCGTCCGGTCCAGGGCCCGGATCCGCGGCTTCCCGTCCGCGAACGGGACGACCGCGCGGTCCGGCGGGGCCATGTACAGCCCCGCGATGTCCTGCACCTTGTCGACGAACAGCGGGTCCGTCGACAGCTAGAACGTCCCGCTCCGGTGCGGCTTCAGGCTGGACGCCGACCGGATCCGGTGCGCCGTCGCGTGCGACGCGCCCGTCCTCCCGGCCATGCTCCGGACCGGCCAGCGCGTCGCGTCCTTCGGCATCGTGGTCGGCGTCCGCCCGCCCGCCTCGGCCGCCTTCTCGTCCGTCACGGTGCGGGGCCGGCCGGACCTGCACTCGTCCGAGAGGCCCTCGATGCGCCTCTCGGCGAACCGCCTGCGCCGCTTTCCGACCGTGTGCCCGTGCACCCCGGCACGCTCCGCGACCTCCCTGCTCCGGAGCCCCTCGGCGCAGAGCAGGATGATCCTGCAGCGGTCGGACAGCGACCGCGGCGCCTTGTGCTTTCGGACATGCGCCTCGAGAAACGCGCGCTCCTCGGCGCTCGGCACCGCTTCCACCGCCTTGCCTCTCATCGAACCGCCTCCTGCTCGTGTCATCTGTCGCCTTGATGGCAACCACTGTTACGGAAGACTGGGCTGCGGACTCAATTGACCGGCCTGCGACCCGCCGGAGCGGGAACCGGCTGATGGCCAGGCGCACCGTGGACAGGAAGTTGCGCGCGGTCTTGTCGCAGCGCGCTGCAACTCTCCGGAACTCCTTGATCCTGCCGATGAATCTCTCGACCGGACTGCGCTCCCGGCATGCCTCGCGATCAAGCCCGCGCTGCTCGTTCCGGTTGGACTTCGGCGGAATGACCGCGGTCGCTCCGGCCGCCGAAATCATGTCGAGGATGGCGTTGCTGTCGCAATCCCTGTCGCCGATCACCGTCTCGTCCGGCCCGAGCCCCTCGAGGAGCGCCCCAGCCTGCGTGCAGTCGGCCGCCTGTCCCGGTGTCGGGAGCACGGCCTTCACGAGTTCGTTTCCGCCGATGCCGGTGCGGACCTTCGCGGTCCTGCCGCCGCGGCTCAACCCGACCTCGGGCGGCTCGCCGTCCCGTGGGGCGCCCGCGCCGTGCCTGCGGACGCGGATCGACGAGGAGTCCGCCATGCGCAGTCGAAGCTCCCCGCTGCCGCCGTCGCCGTCGTTGCCGTCGCCTTCCGCAAGTTCCTGAAGTTTCGACATGATCGTCTCCCGGAGGCCGTTCCTGCTCCACCGGTTGTAGCGGTTGAAGCAGGTCGTGCAGGGACCGTAGCGCTCCGGCAGGTCGCGCCACGGCGTGCCGGTGCGCAGCACGAAGAAGATGCCGTCCATCACCCGCCTGTCATGCACCCGCTTCGGGCCCTGATGCTTCTGCGGAAGCACGGAGCGGAGAATTTTCCACTCCGCATCCGTCATGTCGTGTCGGTCGCCGCTCATGCCTCGAACTCCTTGTCTGGACGGTTTCCGGCAGGAATCACGGAGGCGCGGGAATGCCGAATGTTTTGGGTACAGTGCCTAGGCCAATGAGCGGGGAGAAGGCTAATTTTTTGGTAATAGGGGCAACTTTCCGGGAATTGCCGCCGGGCCCTGGGTCGCGTTCCGTCGCTCCCGGGAGGCCGGGAGCGCCACCTTCGGGCGGTGTCGGCAGGCTCCCTGGAACGGACGATTCCCGGACGTGCTCCGGCGCTGCCGGGCCGGTGCGCGTCAGGCCGCGGCGCGCTGCCTGACGAGGTCGGCGAACTGCGCGTCCCTCTCGGCGAGCACGGCCCGGAAGGCCGAGAGATCCGCCCTGAGCGCTGCAAGGCTGGCAACCGCGTGGAGACCTGTTTCCGAATCATCCATGCCCCCTTGGAATCACAAAACGATTCGCGGGGGAATCCCCTGAATCCTGGTGCAATTCCCGGAATGTTGCCCCTATTACGTCGTTTCCTTGCGAAGAAGCTGTTGCGCTCATGCGGCGTCTCATCAGGTGGCTTAGCGGTCGGATCATAGGCAACGGCACGGGACGCGGGCTCTGGAGCAAAGTGCTGAAGCGTGCTATAGGCTCCGACAAGGTGATCGGGCTGGATCCGGCGTGCACGGGCGACAACATGGTCCAGCACACCTTCAGCGACTGGTTCGATGAAACCGGTGCCCAGAAAAGGCCGACCATTTGTTTGCATCTTGGCTGCCTTGCCAAAGCCAGGAGGGCTTCGATCTGGAACATCAGGTACTCGACCGCATCGTCGCCGATGATCAGACCTTCGTTTACGTGGGGTCCGGTTCCAGTGGTCCCGTCGGCACCAAGGACTTCCTTGACCGTCTAGGCGTCGAATTTGACAAATACGCAACCGAGCCGGTTCCGCGGGTTTATCCGGCTGAATTTCCAAGGGACTTCATCCGGTCCTATCGAAGAACGCCGCGACATCGCGACCTCCATACCAGGACATCGCAGCGTCGAATCCGTACGCATCCATCAGTAAAGGTCAGGAAGTGAGAGATATAAGGGATTCGTGCAATGAACAGGACTGAAGCAAACAATCTCGCTCAATCAATCGCGCATCAAATAAAGACCGGCTCAACTATCGATGTCCGTGAATTACGTCTGCAAGAATGGCAGCAAATGAATTTTCCATTTTTGAGGGCAACACTCGATGTCTTGAAGGTGTTCAAAGCTCACAAGAATGAAAATGACTACTGGATAGCACTAACGAACTGGAGGAAAAACCGTCCAGACAATTACTATCTTGTGACATTTGGTCGGGACGGTCGTCCAATCAGGGTTCTCTGTGAACTTCACGAATGCGATGGTCTTGAACTTCGTTGGCAATATAAACCCACTCGAACAGATGGGAGAAATGAAGAGCGGAAACAGAAATTCAGTGAAATGTATGGGTCAACTGAAGTTAGTATTTCCATTCCAACCGCATCCGTTTCGGTAGACGAATTCCTTATGGATATATTGCGCGTCGCGGAAATTCGCAAGGTGGCGCAAAACTTGCAAACAACTGCCCTTTTTGACGATGACGGTACGTTCCCCGAAGGACGCCGCATCGAAAGACTCCACAAGACTCGGGAGCGATCGTCAAAAGCCGTTAGTCAGGCAAAGGAAAAACATGCTAGCGCCAATGGCGGCAGGCTACCATGTGAAATTTGCGGTTTTGAATTCCAGAAAGTGTACGGCGAGCGAGGAGAAAATTTTATTGAGGCTCATCATAAGATTCCGCTTGGCGAACTCAAAGATGATCACGTTACGGATACGACTCTAGATGATCTGGCATTGGTGTGCGCAAATTGCCATAGAATGCTGCACAGGAATCCATTTTTCACCGTGGAAGAACTAAAGCGATGCTGTGAGTCGTCCTAATTCGTGTCCGCCAGAAAGCGTAATAGGGGCAACTTTCCGGGAATTGCCGCCGGGCCCTAGGTCGCGTTCCGTCGCTCCCGGGAGGCCGGGACCGCCACCTTCGGGCGGTGCCGGCAGGCTCTCCGGATCGGACGATTCTCGGACGCGCTCCGGCGCTGCCGGTCCCGAGGGGGCGTGTCAGGCTGCGGCGCGCTGCCTGACGAGGTCGGCAAGCCTCGGTACGTCGGGCGCGCCTGCTACGCCGAGGCGGCTCCTCGGGCAGTCCCAATACGGCACACCGAGCTTCCTGCAGGTCTTCTTCGCTCCGATGCAGGCATCGCGCGCCGCCCGCCCGGCATCGCTCTTGTCCACCGCCCCCTCGTCGTCCGACCATGCATCGCGCGCCGCCCGCCCGGCATCGCTCCGCGTCCCGAACGAGACCTTGCGCCGGGCGGCGTGGTCCCGGATGTCGTTCCCGGCCCCGTTGGCGTTGAGCGGCGTCTCCGGACAATCGAGCACGCGCAGGAGCTCGTCCCGGTTCGCCGCCAGCCTTTCGAGCAGCCGGTCGAGGCTGGCGCAGCCGGGTGGGACGCTTCCGGCAGCGGCAGAGGCTGCGGCAGGGCTTCCACACCTCGTCGAGCACCTTGTCGACCCGTTCATGCCGGCACGGGGCGCTTCCGTTCAGCCTGGCGATGTTCCGCTCCGCCTTCCCGCCGGCTTCAGGCGTCTTCCGGCAGCGGGACGCCTGGTTCGCGCAGGGCGAGCGGAACAGGCCCTTGCGCCCGATCGTCTCCGAGAGGCCGCGGAAGCCGCCCGTCGTGCCTTCCTCCGCGACGAAGAACCCCGAATGCGCCTCGCTCGTCGCGTCGTCCATCGTCCGGACCAGGTCCCGTTCCCTGCCCGGAACCCGCTCGTGCGCTGACCCGTCCCGTTGCGGCAGCATCCCCGGCACCGGCTTCCGGGGCCGCTTCCGGCGGTGCGCGCCGCGGCGCCTCGCCTTCCGGGCGCGCCCCTCGTCCCGGAGCTTCGCGCGCAGCCGGTTGCAGTCGAACCCGAAGCCGAACTCGTCCGCGAGCCTCTCGTAGAAGCGCTTCGCCGTGCAGTCGCGGCACATCGTGTCGTGCAGCTCCGGCACCTCCGCCACGGTGTCCGCCGGGACCCGGCTGCCCGCAACGCGGTCGAGCCGGCGGCCAGGAAGGCCGTCGTCGCCCTCCGCCCCGTAGCGCCCCACCCAGCGCCGGAAGGTCCGCACCGAAATGCCCGGCACCCTTGCCGCGTCCTCCTGGCTCAGCTGACCGGCCTGCCGCCTTTCGAAGAGCTCCTCGAACTTCATCCGCCTTCTCCGCTGCATCGCCCGCGCCGGTCCCATGATCTCCGCTCCCGGGCTTTGGGAGCCATCCTAGGACCGGACAGATGGCTTGCTGCCTACGGCGGACATGCGGCGTGTTATCGACATTGTGCCGCACTATCACTTGACTGTTCGCGACAGTCGACCTACGTTTCAATTGTTGGGACATATTTAGAAGGTGTTCCCAATGCCTATCTAGGGGCATCCTCGGGTGCCCCATTAATTAGTTGAGTGACACACGCATGCCACAGATTGCTGTCTTCGTGGACGCTGGCTACCTGTATGCTCAGGGCTCCAAGCTTCTCATGGGGAAAAAGGCGGGCAGAGAGTCCATAAGTCTCAAGGTGCCCGACGTTCTTGAACAGCTGACAGACCTCGCGCGCGCCGTCGCCACCGATTGTCGTCTCCTTCGGATTTACTGGTACGACGGCATGCTCAGGGGCAACATTCCGACCTTGGAGCAGGACGTAATCGGCCAGTCGCGGAATGCCAAGCTGCGTCTAGGCTTGGTGAACAGTAGCGGCCAGCAGAAGGGCGTTGATTCCTTGATCGTCACGGACTTGATCGAGCTCGCACGCAACCGCGCAATCGCTGACTCCCTGATCCTTTCCGGCGACGAGGACATCAAGATCGGCGTCCAGGTCGCCCAGACATTCGGTGTTCGGGTCCACCTGCTCGGCATCAAGCCAGCCAGGGGTTCTCAGTCAGTGAGCCTGATGATGGAGGCCGACACTTGCCACGAATGGGACGAAGGCATCATCAGCAAATGTATGGAGTGCGCCGATGATGCAACGGACATACAGCTACGACCTTCCGCCTCCATCGCGGGAACTGACAATTCGCTCGCGAGCCTGTCATCTTCGACGTCCGGCAAATTCCAGCAGACCGTAACTGACACGGTGAATGAACTGGTTGGAAGACTGACTCCTTCCGATCTCGAAAGGCACGTTCAATATCTCGATGCAAATATGAACCGCATCCATTCGGACATTGACCGCCCAACACTTGGTAGCCTGCGCAACCACCTGGGTCGCGACCTGACGGAACTCGAGCGTAAAGAGTACCGTCAGGAACTCGCTGCTTTGCTGCGCAGCGCTCAGGACTTACAGAATAACAGGCTTGACACGGCACGATCCGGCGGCTTGTAAAATTGGCGCAGAGCGCGCGCGCTGTCCGGAGCCCGTCCAGCCTTCTGATGTAGAGTCGAGGAGAGGCGCGCCCTGCGGCCTTGCAACATTCCGCACTTGTATTTGCGAACTCATTTCCGCTTTCTCTCGCCGAGCGCGTCCCGCCGCCTTCGCCTGGCGAGCACGTCGCGAACCTTGATGGCCCAGTTCAGCCTCTCGAGCCCCTCTTCATACCAAAACCGGAAATTAATGACTCATGAACAAAACAAGAACATCATGCGGGGTGCGGCCGGTGCCGGCTTCCTGTATCTTGTGGTTGTCGTGCAAACAGTCACAGGAGGAAGCCATGCTGGCTGGCATCGAGATCACGAACGCCGACCACACGGCGGAAGAGATTAGGGCATTGGCCCGAAAGTGCAAGAGCCGGGCGGAGGCGCGACGCCTGGAGGCGATTGCGCGGGTGATGGAAGTCGCGGGGGGCCGCGGGGAGATTGCGCGGCGTGCGAAGGTCGACAGGCAGACGCTGTGCGACTGGATCAACCGGTACAATGCCGAGGGGCCGGCCGGCCTGAAGAGCAGGCCGGGCCGCGGGCGCCCGTCGATGCTGAGCGAGGTCCAGCGCGCCGGCGCCAAGCCGCCTGGAGACCGGCCGGATGACCCGACGATCCCCGATCCGGCGCTCCGCGAACCTGACGAGCCGGCTTCGATCCAGCCGGTCGAGGAAGGCCCGCATGTCCGCGTCGACAATCCGGTCGGCCTTGCGCCGTTCAATCCCGCACGCCAGCGCGTCGAGCGCGCCGTGCGCACCGCGACCGGGCCGGAACCCGTGGCCGACCCGAGGAATTCCGGCTCGAATATCGGCGTCAGGACGGTCTCCGCTACCGCGGTCCGGACGGTCCTGTCCTCCGGCGCCGCGATGCCGAGCGGTCGTGTCCCCCCGTCCGGCCTGGGCATCCCGCCCGTCGGGACGGGAGTGCCCGGCAATCCCCTCTGCGGATGCGGTCGTGCAGGCCAGGCAGACGCATGGCCAGTCCATTCCCGCATTCCATCCACGCCGCCCCATCCACGCCGCCCCGTCCGCGCCTGCCGCCGCATCCTGCTTCAACTTGAGGCAGGATGCTTCGAGCACGTCCGTCGTGATGCGGTGCGGAAGCGCAGTGAGCTTCTCCTTCGTTTTCCTCGCGGCTGCCTGCCGTATCCGCTCCGCCGCCTGCTGCATGCGATCCCAACTCTGTGTCCGATGCTTGTCTTGGCCTCGCGGATTCCCCCTGGTTCCGGCCCTTCCCTACATCGGCTCCGCAGGAACGGTTGTTCCCCTGTTCGCCGACTTCGCCGGCGCCATGGCCGGATCCGGCCGCTTCAATCCGTTCGCCGTCGATTCGGACTGTCTCCTTTCTTCAGCGGCCCCGGCACGACTGCCGGGGCGGATTGAAGCCCTCCCGAGTCCCGGTGCGGGGCATGCGTGCGTCCCTGGATTCTTCGACAGCGCGGAGCCCGGCAGTCCCTCGCCATGACGGTCCTGCAGGTGTTGCCTTCGGCATCGCAGAAAACCTCGGCGCTCCGGATCATATCGTTTGCGATGCTCAATCATCCTGGCCACACGCGCCGCTGCCGACGCTTCGGGGACATCCTCACGGATGCACCCGCACGGCTCGCGGTGGAAGTGGTGGCCGGCCCTTCCTTCCTGCCGGACTTTCACCGGCTGCCCCGGCACCAGCTGGCTCGGCGCTCCCGTGCATCCCTCTCGGCGAGCAGGGCCCGGATGGCCAAGAGCTCCGCCCTGAGCGCTGCAAGGCCGGCAACCGCGCGGCGACCTGTTTCCGAATCATCCATGCCCCCTTGGAATCACAAAACGATTCGCGGGGGGATCCCCCGAATCCTGCTGCAATTCCCGGAAAGTTGCCCCTATTACCTTTTTTGAGGCCGGATATTACTGTTGTGCCCGCACTTCACACCGCGAGCAATTGGGCAAGCGGTATTGGATACCAGCCTGCCGCCGTCGCAACCTTTTTGCAGGTCGCTGTCTATTGGCTTGTCGCACATGCGCTAGCTCATGATTGTACTGTCGTCACTCATGAAGTGCCTGCCGATACCATTCACAAAACAAAGATTCCAAATGCCTGCATTGGTCTCGGCCTCAACTGTGTAAATCCTTATGATATGCTTCGGCGTGAACGGGCGAGGTTTGTCTTGGGGCCAGATAGAGAGGTCGCCTGATAGCAGATCTCACTGAAAGCCACGCCAGAGCGTACTAGCGGCGGCCATATGTCACGAGTTGTCAAAGTTTTGCTGACGCTACAGGGGGCATTCACATAGGAAATTGGAACCCATGGACCAGTGTCCCCTTCAGGCATACCAAATGTTCAGAGGCAAATGCTCACCCGAAAAGTCGATCGTCACCTGACCGTCTTTTCCAGGAAACCGAGGGTATTGGCGTTCTCGACAAGCGTCCGGACCTTTCCCCGATCCAGGCCGTCGGGTATTTCCGCGTCGATCTCGAGTTTCAGGACCACCTCGCTCCCCGGGAGCGTCGTGAGTTGCTCGACTATGCCCTCGACAACCTGGTGAATATCTCGCGCTGGCCGGTCTGCAGAAATCATCACAGATCCGATGAAGCGCGTCGGCATTTTCTCTTCCGGAGGGGGCTGATCGGGAATTTCAGCACCATTGTTGTCCGGAGGTTTGGAAGTCGGCGTATCTGAACTGCCGGTTCGACCTCCTGTCGAGGTTGGCGATGCCGGACGTTTAACCTCTGCGATTTCCGGTGCGACAATCACGCTGTCGCGGTCAATTACGACCCGGACGCTCCTTGCACCATCTATGGCTAGTTCACGGTAAGATTCTGTGGCTTGGTCATAGCTTTCGGCATAGGCAAAAGGACCGGGGAGCAGATTTCCCACGGCGGCTTCAACGGTCCTTATCAATACTGAACGGTCCTTGAGTCGCGGCAAGTACGTATAGCGGTTCACATATTCCCACAGGTCTTTCAGCGACAGATAATCCCTGCCATTCCATATGTATCTCTGAAGATGGCCTAAACCCAACATAGGTCCCGAATCCGCCATAGGATTTTCACGCCTTTGGTTTCTTGATTCCGTTCTTCTTCATCCAGTTTGAGAGGTTTGCGGGCGTCGTGTTGTAGCGCTTCGCGATGAACTTCTGCGTTGATCCGTTTGCGAGCAGTGCTTCGATCTCCGGACGGAACGGATCGAGCTTGCTCTTGCCTGGGCCTTTCGGCCGTCCGAGCGGCCGTCCGGAGGCCTTTCTCGCTCTGAGTGCCTCCTTGGTCCTGGACGAGATCAGGTCGCGTTCAATCTCGGCGGCCATTGAGAAGGCCATGGCAATGATCTTGCTCTGTATGGTTTCATCGAGCCTCCAGGACCCCTTGATCGCATGGACCCGAATGCCGGTGTCCGAGGCAATGGACAGGATTTCCATGCATTCGAGCATCGAGCGTCCGAGCCGGGAGAGTTCGCTGACGATCAGGGCATCGCCTTCGCGCAGTTCGTCCAGAACGTCTGCGATCTTTCGCTTGCGCCACGCAATCCTGCTGGATGCCTTCTCCTCGATGAATTCGACGCGTCCGAGATCCTGCCTGTTGGCAAGGGTGAGGATATCGGCCCGGTTCTTGTCCAGGTCCTGGGTCTCCTTGGAGACCCGAAGATATCCGATGGTTCTGGATGCGCTTTCGGCCATCATCTGCCCATATTCGAAGAAAACGCCTTTTTACCACTTAAAAGATATCGTTCGGAGTGGTTTATTCAATGACATTCGTCGTACTTCACCCGCAGGGAAAACGATCGTTTTTCCTGCCATTTTCCGGAACGGATTCTCTCATGCCCCGAATGCGCATCCTGAACGCGGCCGAACAGGCGCGCCTTGAATATCCCCCGGTCTTCAACAGTGCCGAGCGCAAGCGATTCTTCGACTTTTCCCGATCCGTCATGGATACGACGCATGAATTGCGCAGCACAACAAACCGGATCGGGTTCCTTCTGGCTTGCGGCTATTTCCGGGCGACGCGGCGTTTCTTCTCCCCGGACCGGTACCATGAGCGGGACATTGCATTTGTTTCCCGGGTCGTCGGAGCTTCTGCCAATGAGTTTTCCGGGGAGAAATACAAGGAAAGGACCCGTCTGCACCATCAAAGCCGCATTCTCGATTTGCAAGGATTCCGGCCTTTCGGAACCTGGGCCGCGAACCAGCTGACCACGGAAATCGCGAAGATGGCGCGCGTCCATCTCAAGCCCCGGATCATTTTCGGGCACTGCATCGACTTTCTGACCGCAAACCGTATTCAGCTGCCAGGTGCACGGCGGTTGACCGATCTGATCCGTGCCCGGCTGAGTGCGCGAAAGGAAGATCTCATACGCCTGGTCGACACGAACCTGCCGCCGAACCTTCGAGAGACGCTCGACGGTCTGTTCGTGCAGGAGGACGGTGGGAACCGGTACCGGCTGACGCTGCTCAGCAGGATTTCGCAGTCCACCCGCCCGGGAAAGATCAGGAAGACGGCCGCCGACCTGGAAATCCTGGCGGACCTGTACGGGAAGATCGCGCCCGTCCTCGAGATCCTCGACATCGGGTCCGAAGGCGTCAGGCACTGCGCGGGCGGGGTCCACAGATCAGAAATGTTCCAGCTGCGCCGCCGCTCGGACGCTGACCGTTATCTCCATGCCATCGCCTTCATCGCCGATCAGCACCACAGGCTTCAGGACGCCATGGTCGATATTCTTCTTAGTGTCATGCAGTCGTTCAGGACAACCGTGGATCGGGAGCACAAGGAGGAGGTATTCACACGGCGCAAGACTGCGGGTGCACGGTTCGAGAAAATGCTGGATGACGTCGAAGCGGAAGTCTCCAGCCTCCAGAACGAGATCCGTGCACTGCTCGATCACGAGACCATGTCCGATGCGCGGAAGCTGGACGGCATCAGGGCCATTCTTGATCGCGACCGTGAAAGTGTCGTGGACGTCCTGCGGGCCGACATCCGCAAAGGCACTGCTGTTGACGAGAGCCTGTTCCATGACATCCTCGAGGATCGTTCCATTCGCCTGCAGAACCGGATCAGCCCGATCCTGAAACAGGTCGCGTTCATTGGCGATGCGAACGTGGCGGATCTCGTGGCCGCGATTGCATGGTTCCGCGAAAAGGACGGCACGATCGGCCCGGGCATGCCCCTGGCATTCCTGACTTCCGCCGAACGCCGCGCCGTGAATGATCCGAAGGGGTTCAGGGTCTCACTCTGCAAGGTCTTCCTCTTCCAGCATGTTGCCGCGGCGATCAAGGCCGGCAGCCTGAACCTCAATGGGTCCTGCAAGTATCGCCCGCTGGATGATTACCTGATCAGCCGGGAGCGATGGGAACGGGAGAAGCAGGAGCTTCTCGAGCGCGCGGGCCTGGCGGACTTCGACGACCCGGACCCGGTCCTGAGAGAACTCGAAGCCGTCCTTCAGCAGCAATACGTAGCCACGAACAGGGCCGCGACCGATGGCTCCAACCCGTACCTGAAAGTCAGGTCTCCGGGCAATTTCCGGGTGGTGACACCCGCTCTCGATGAAGTGGAAAGCGAGCCGCTGCAGGAGATCCTGCCCAAGCGGGAGCTGATACCCCTGTCAGAGATCCTGGCCACTGTCGACCAGCACTGCGGCATGTTCGAGGAATTCAGGCACTGGCAGCAGGTCAATGTCGATCAGACACCTTCAACCGCGATCACAATTGCCGGAATCATGGGGCTCGGATGCGCGATCGGCGTCCAGAAGATGGCGCGTATATCCCGCGAGATCAGCGAGCGCGAACTGGAGTACGCGGTCAACTGGCGCTTCTCTCTCGAGAACATCGTCGCGGCCAATGACCGTGTTGTCGCCGCCATGGAACGCATGGAACTGCCGCAAATCTACCGGCGGTCGCGCGAGACGCTCCACACGTCGAGCGACGGCCAGAAATTCGAGGTCCGAAAGCCCTCTCTCAACGCAAGCTATTCGTTCAAGTACTTTGGCCAGGTCCAGGGCGTCAGCGCCTACACCTTCATCGATGAACGCAGCTTCCTCTGGTACTCGCTGGTGTTCAGCGCGGCCGAGCGCGAGAGCGCCTATGTCATCGACGGGCTGATGCACAACGATGTCGTCCGGAGCAACATCCACTCCACCGATGAGCATGGCTTCATGGAAGCAATCTTTTGCGTCACGCATCTGCTCGGGATATCCTATGAACCGAGGTTAAAGGACCTCAAGAAGCACAATCTCTACCAGTTCCGGCACAGCAGGGACGAGGATGCCGAATGGGCGATCGTGCCGGCGAAATACGTCAACGAGAAGGCCGTACGTGCGTCATGGGATGACCTGCTGCGCCTTGTGGCGACCATCAGGCTGAAAGAGGCAACCGCTTCCGAAATCTTCCGGCGCCTGAACTCATACTCCAGGCAGCACAGGCTCTACGCCGCGATGAAGGCCTTCGGTCAGATCGTCAAGTCGATGTTCATCCTGCGCTACATCGACCAGGTGGAGCTGCGACAGGCGATCGAGAAGCAACTCAGCAAGATCGAACTCGCGAACGGCTTCACCCGGGCCGTCGCGGTCGGCAATCCGCGGGGTATCGAACATGCCGAAAAGGAAGACCAGGAAATCGCCGAGGGCTGCAACCGCCTCATCAGGAACAGCATCATCTGCTGGAATTATCTCTACCTGACCCGCCAGCTCGAGGCTGCCAGGACCCCCGAGGAGCAGGACAAGATCCTGAAGGCGATCGCACTCCATTCGCCCCAGGCATGGTGGTATGTCAACATGCTCGGCGAGTATGATCTCTCAAACGACAGGCTACGGGACAACACGGGTATCCTGCCCCCCAAATTCGCACCCAGCACCATCCCCGAAAATTGGGAGCCGCCAAAACGGTGAAAACACCAGTATTTCAATGCAAAATAAAAATTCCTATGGCGGAATCGGTACCCATGTTGGGTAAAGGCCATTGTCCTGCTCGCCGTATTGGATGGCCTCGAACAGCAGGTCTTTCAACGCCGTCTCCTCGAAGAGCTCGCCGAGTACGTCGTACACCCGACCCCCGAGTGCTTCGCGTGCCGCTTCGAGCTTGTCCAGGAGCCGTGCGTAGACCTCGCCTTCGCGCGTGTCCGCTGCGACCAGGTTCCACAGGTGGCAGACCTCCGTCTGACCGATCCTGTGGATTCGCCCGAATCGCTGCTCGATCCGGTTCGGATTCCAGGAAAGGTCGTAATTCACCATCAGGTGGCCGCGCTGGAGATTCACACCCTCGCCGGCCGCGTCGTTGGCAACAAGCACGAGCAGACCCCGGTCGGTCATGAAGCGCTCGACGATCATGCGGCGCTCTTCGCGCTTGACCCCGCCATGGATGGCAGCCACGGCATGTGCGTTACCGAGCCGTGCCCGGATTTTCTCAAGGAGGTATTCCAGCGTGTCCCTGGGTTCGGTGAAAATGATGAGCTTGCGACGGTTGCCCTCCCCGTCCGTCATCAGCGGGTCCTCCAGGATTCGGTTGAGTTGCGACCATTTCGTGTCTTGACCCGCATGCAACACACCGAGCGCCTGTTTCTCCAGCGCTTCAAGGGTGTTGATTTCGATGGTGAGCTGCTCGGCTGTTTCTGAAGCTGTCGAGCCGGCCACGATCCTGTCCTCGAGGGTCTCGATCTCGTCCTGGCCGAATTCCTCAAGAGTGTTCCAAGTCTCCTCGTCCATTGCCATCGGACCGAACCGGGTTTTCCGGATTGCCGCCGTGAGGCGCGTTTCATCCAGTTGAATCTCAAGGCGTTCCCGGCGCCGCTTAAGCGAACGGTATATGGCGGCCGGGGAGGAGGCGAGGCGGCGCTGAAGGATCTGCAACGCAAAACCCACCGTGTTCCGTTTGCGGCCATCGCTCTCAGCAAAGCGGGCAACCCGGTTCATTTCGCTTTTCACATAGTCGGTGACGGCGGCATAAAGCGCCGCTTCTTCCGGTGACAACTCGTACTTTGCTGTGTAGGCACGGCGTTCGGGAAACAGCGGCCGCGCATCGAATCGCAGCAACTCCTCTTTCGTCAGCCTCCGCATCATGTCCCCGGTGTCGGCGTAATGGACTCCATCACGGAAACGGCCCTCAAAGCGGTCCCCGTCGAGAAGTGCCATGAAAAGCTGGAAATCCGCTTCCTTTCCATTGTGGGGCGTTGCGGTCATGAGAAGCAGGTGCCGGCACTTCCCGCCGAGAAGCTGGCCGGTACGATACCGCTTTGTGTATTTGATTTCTCTGCCGAACCAGGTGGCTGCCATCCTGTGCGCCTCGTCACAGACGATCAGGTCCCACTCGGGCGCAAGACGGAGACTCTCTTGCAACGCCTCGTTCCTGGCGAGCATGTCTAGCCGCACAATGAGCCAGTCCCGATCCCCGAACGGGTTGCCGGACCGGGACGACTCGATCATGTCCCGGGTGAGGATGTCGAATTCCAGGGCGAATTTCTCGCCAAGCTCGTCCTGCCACTGTTCCACGAGATTTCCGGGAGCAACGACGAGGCATCTTTCCAGATCGCTCCTCGCAATCAACTCCTTCATCAGCAATCCGGCCATGATCGTCTTTCCTGCTCCCGGGTCATCGGCAAGCAGGAAACGGAGCGGTTGCCGAGGAAGCATCTCACCATAGACGGCGGAGATCTGATGGGGCAGGGGATCGATGCGGCTATTGTGGATCGCAAGATATGGATCAAAATGATGCGCGAGCTCGATCCGGGTTGCTTCCGTGACTAGGCGGAGCAACGCAGCATCCCCGTCAAAGGACCAGGACCTGCGCTGTGCGTCTACTATAAGGCGACTTTCGTCTTCGAGGTAAAGCGTGGTCTCCGCCACATTGCCGTCAGCTGTGCGATAGACCAGATTAATCGCCTGGTTCCCGACCCAGTCGACGGAGACAACCTGAACCGCCGCGTCCGGGACAATACCCCGAACCATGGTTCCGGGGCAGATCTGCTCAAGTGTGGCCATTATCAACCATTATCCAGAACAAGTAGATTACTCGACCTAAAGCGTTCATTGTTGGTTTCGCTGGCCCTGAAACCGTTCAATTTCCCCTTGACGCGAACCAGTTGCCGTTTCGATAGACTGTATCCAACTCTGGGGAGCACCCAAAAGTGTGGGCCAAACCGCGAGAGCATTCCGCAACCAAGCTCAAGCTTCAAAGCATTCATTGTCGAAAACCACCTTTAACCTGAAGTTCTTGGAGGCTGGCCAAAAATATCACGTTTTGTTAATGGGGTACACTCGAAGGAGAATCGTCGACACCCTTCCGCGCCCGCCCGTGAATGGCCTGGATCCGCGCCCTGCGGCCCCGTCCTGCCCATCCGCCAAGTGTTTTGTCGACGCTATGCGTCCTCGCCCGACTGTTTTTCGAATCGTACGGCTCCGATAAAGGGAAGGTTTCGGTTTCTCTGGGCGTAGTCGATTCCGTATCCGACAACGAAATCGTCGGGTATCTCGAAACCCGTCCAGGTGGCGGTCACGTCGACCTCCCTTCGCGACGGCTTGTCCAGAAGGGCGCAAACCTCAAGCCGCCCGGGATTTCGTGCGGCCAGCAATGTCAGAACGTGCTTAAGGGTGCGGCCCGTGTCGACGATGTCTTCCACGACCAGTACGTCGCGTCCCTCGATCTCGCCGCGAAGGTCCTTGACGATCCGGACTTCCCGCGAGGACTCCATCCCGGAACCGTAGGACGACACCTCCATGAAGTCGACTTCCACTTCCAGTTCAAGCTCCCGCACGAGGTCGGAAATGAAGACGAACGATCCCCTGAGAAGGCCGACGACGACAAGCTGGTCGGTGTTGGCGAAATGCTCCGCGATTTCTCGCGCAAGCGACTCGACGCGCGCAGCGATGGCCTTCGCAGAGATCATTTCCTCGACAAAGTACGGGTGGGGCTTCATGTCGCAATTCTTCAGTTCCGCGGGCAACCGGATTCTAGCGATCTTTAACGATCTGTCACCGGAAATTGGCGAATCCCACCGTGACGTCGTCTTGCGCAGGCGTTATTTTGGACCGCATGCCTAGGCACACAAAGACGAAAGTCGTTCCCTTTTCTCCGGACGACATGCTCGACCTGGTTGCGGACGTCGAGTCCTATCCGGAATTCCTGCCCTGGTGCTCCGGCGCGCGGATTGTCGAAACGCGGCACGAAGGGCAAACGGAAATTCTGGATGCAGATCTCGTGATCTCATTCAAGCCCTTCCGGGAGTCATTCCGAAGCCGCGTCGTCGTGGACAGGGTTGCGCGCAGCGTCGAGACCACAAGCACCCGCGGGCCGTTCCGGAAACTGGATTCCGGCTGGGAGTTCCGCCCGGCGGACTCGGGGTGCGAAATCAGGTTTTTCGTCGACTTCGAATTCAGGTCTACCATCCTTCGCCGGGCCATCGGGTTCGTGTTCAATCAGGCGATGCAGAAAGTCGTCCGGGCGTTCGAGGACAGGGCAGGGGAACTCTTCGAACGCGGCGGCGCTCGTCCGGCCGCGTCCGAAAAAAGTCCGGCTCCCGGATGATGCGCCGGTCGTCATGAAGCCAGATCGTAGGCCTGCTCCCCGTGGGTCGAAAGGTCCAGGCCGGAAGCCTCTATTTCTTCGTCGACACGCATCGGAACTGCGATCGCGCAGAGTTTCGCAAGGATGAATGTCACAACCACCGCGAACACGCCGATGATTGCCACGGAGCCGAATTGGGCCACGAAGCTTCCCTGGCCGAACACCGCGATCATGATCGTGCCGAAGATTCCGCCGACTCCGTGTACCGCAAAAACATCGAGCGAATCGTCGATGTTCAACCGGTCCTTGATGACGGAGCAGGCTTCCTGACAGAGGATTCCCGCAACTCCGCCTATCACGAGCGCTGCGACGGGACCCACGAATCCGGAGGCCGGAGTGATGGATGCCAACCCGGCGATCGTGCCGGTGACCATTCCGACCAGCGATACCTTGCCAAACTTGATCCGTTCCCAGAGCGCCCAACTGAGAGACGCCGCGGCCGCCGAGATATGGGTGACTGTCAAGGCCATTGCCGCACCGCCGTCGGCGGCAAGCTGTGATCCGCCGTTGAAGCCGAACCAGCCGACCCAAAGAATGGCGGCGCCGACCATGACGTAGCCGGGATTGTGGGGAACCACGGGCGACTTCTTTCGCTTGCCGAGAATTATGACGAGCACGAGTGCGGCGAGACCGGCGGTTTCGTGGACGACCGTGCCGCCGGCGAAGTCCCGAACTCCGACGTCGCCGAATATTCCGCCATCGGCAAGGAATCCGCCTCCCCAGACCCAATGCGCCACCGGCGCATAGCAAACCAGCGACCAGAGGGCGACGAAGAGAATCACGAATCCGAAATTTATTCTCTCGACGAATGCGCCGACGATCAGGGCAGGCGTTATGATCGCGAACGTCATCTGGAACGCGAAGAAGAGGACTTCGGGCAGGGTGCCCGAAAGGGTGTCCGGACCGATGCCCGCCAGGAACATCTTTCCGAGGCCGCCCCACAGTCCCGTCCCGCCGCCGCCAAAGGCAATCGAGTAGCCGGCAACCAGCCAGAGAACGCTGACGACGCAGGCAATCGCGTAGCACTGGGTGAGGACGGATAGCACGTTTCGTGCACGTACAAGGCCGCCGTAGAAAAGGGCGAGGCCCGGCAGGGTCATGAACAGGACCAGGGCCGTGGCGACGATTATCCAGGCAGTGTCAGCGCCATTCATATGTCGTTCCTCCGTTGGTTCAATCCGCGGACACTTTATCTTTCGGACATGGGCAAGTCGAGCGCCTGTGGTTTGCCGTTGGTTCGACTTCGGGCATCCGAGAAACACTCGGCCATCGCGCCAAGTTGCTGCCGATGCGCACGGATCAACCTTCCGGAAACTCCTTCAGCAACAGTTTCAGGGCGTAGCCGGCCGCGGCATAGCGAACGCGGGCACGGCCGGCCGGTCCAAAATCAATTTGCCGGCACTCCGCCTTGTCGCCTGCGGCCACCGCAAAGCAGACCCTGCCTTCAGGCTTCCGGCCGCTCGACCCTGGACCCGCGACACCGGTAACCGAAACGGCGACATCCGCGGCCGACCGCGCCAGGGCGCCGGCCGCCATCTGGTGGGCAACCTCCCGCGATACCGCTCCGAACTCCGCCAGCGTTGCGCCGCGGACGCCGAGCAATTCCGTTTTCGCGGCATTCGAGTATGTCACGAATCCGCGGTCGAACGCATCCGACGATCCCGGCACCGCCGTCAACGCAGCGGACACGAGCCCGCCGGTGCAGCTTTCAGCCGTCGCGAGAGTCTGGCCATTCTCGCGCAGCCTTTCGAGCATCTGCGCGGCCAGCAGAACGAGATCCTCGAAACCGGATGCGCCGCCGCCGGGGCCCGCGAGGAGGCAGTCTTCCACGGACTCCGCATTGCATGCGGTTCGGCGGCGAAGAGAGGGATCCGGCCCGGATGCCATCATGTCAGTTGGTGGGCCGCGTAACCGGCGATGGCAACGCCCGCGGCCGCGAGCAATCCCGCGACCACGTCGTCGAGCATGACGCCCAAAGGAGTATGCAGGCTGTCCGCTATGCTGACTGGCCACGGCTTAAGGATATCGAATGCGCGAAACAGGACGAAGCCGGTGACGAGGCCCGGCCAGGGCAGCAATATCGTCTCCGATCCGCGGAGCCAAAGGCCGAGAGGAAGCGGTGCGAGCGCGATCAGCTGACCTGCCACTTCGTCGATGACGATCTCGCCGGGGTCCGCCTCTCCGAACCCCGCAAGGGCTGTGGCCGTAGACCAATAGCCTGAGGCAAGTACCGCAACGAGCAAGGCAAGATATGCGCCAATGCCGCCAACAGCATAGAATGCGACGCCGCAGGGCAGGGCGACCAGCGACGCGAGCGTCCCCGGAGCCCATGGAAAAAGGCCGATTCCGAAGAAAGTTGCGATGATCCTGCTCACGGCCGCACGAGCGTTGCGGACGCCATTGCAGCTATCCCCTCGCGGCGGCCGGTGAAACCGAGCCCTTCCGTCGTTGTCGCCTTGACGCTGACGCGTCCAACGTCCAGCCCGGCGATCTCCGCAACCCGCTTCCGCATCTCCAGGGCGTGGGGAGCGATTTTCGGCGTTTCGCACAGGATGGTGCAGTCCAGGTTTGCAATGGCAAACCCCCGTTCCGCCGCGACATTGGCAGCATGTTCAAGGAAACGGTCCGAAGTGGCGTCCTTCCACGAAGCCTCGCTGGGCGGAAACCATGTTCCGATGTCGCCCTCGCCGATGGCGCCGAGAATCGAGTCCGTGATCGCATGCAGCGCGACATCCGCATCGGAATGTCCGTCGAGGCTGCGATCGTGCGGAAGCTTGATGCCGCACAGCATGACATGGTCGCCGGCAGCGAATCGGTGAACGTCGAATCCGTTCCCGGTCCTGACGTCGGTCGCCGAAGCGGTCCGAAGCAACCTTTCCGCCACGGCGAAGTCTCCTGGTCCCGTGATCTTTACGTTCGCTTCCGACCCGGTCACCGGAGTGACGGAGATGCCTGCCATGCGCGCGACGGTGACGTCGTCGGTTTCCCCGAGCCCCGCGGCGCCATAGGCCCGGATTAGCTCGCTGCGCCGAAATCCCTGTGGCGTCTGCGCTCGCCAAAGATCCTGCCGGTTCGGTCCGGGAACAAGTTCTCCATTGCGAATGTAGCAGAGCGTGTCACGCACCGGCAACGCCAGAAACGCGGCGTCTGTACGCTCCAGGACGTCGATGAGCCTATCCACCTCCGCTCGGCGAGCGCACGGCCTCGCACCGTCGTGAACCAGGACGCGTTCGGCTGGAGTGGTCTCGAGTCCGTTGAGGACTGACGCCCCCCGCGTTTCTCCGCCGCGGACCGGGGGCAGGAGACGGCTGTCCGACAACCCGGCGACAGCTTGCTGGTAGTGGTGGGCGTGTTCGGGGTGAATCACGGCGCGAACAGCCTCGACGCGCGCAGGCGCCAGCATCGCAAGAATGGCGTGGGTGAGGACGGGTTTTTCTCCGAGCAGCCGATACGGCTTGGGCGGTCCCGGACCGGCCCGCGACCCCTGGCCTGCTGCGACGATGATTGCAGCTAGCATCATGAAGCTGATTGCGCCTCCGGTTCCGCATTGCCCGTTGGGTGGGCCCGTTCACTCCTAGCATGAATGCCCGCGGCATTTCATTATGTGATAGCTTGCCCTGACTTGTCGCCGAACAAAAGGCGGTGTCTTCGGTTTTCGAGCCGGGATATCGAGCATTCCGCATCGGCGAACCCGTTCCCTGCCAGGTACGGTTTGCCAGAGCGGCGTCCGCAGCAGACGGAGACCGCGGCCTCGTCGACGACAACGTCCGCCATGGCGTGGAAGTCGAGGTCGAAGCCGTTGCCGCGGTGAACGCCGGCCCGGTGCGCGGCATCGGACCGAGCGCATCAATCCGGCATATGCCCGGGATCGACGCGGCTGTTGCATTTGGCCGGCGTGCTGCGCTTCGGGAAGGCGTCGAGACCCGCAAGGAGCGCCGGCCCTCGTCGAACGCCTCGGGCATCGCCTGCGACGGGCGGCCGGTCCCCCGGAGCCCGAGCGCCGGCAGGGCGCGGAAGGCGGCGCCGGCGGGGACGAACGCTTCCCGGCATGCGGGCATCTTCGAGCAGCCGCGCGAACTCCGCGGCCTCGATGGAGGGCAGGAACAGGAACAGCCCGCCGAAGGCGGTGCGGAAGCGGCGCGGGGAGAGGTCGAGCTTCCGGATATCGGCGGTCTCGGCCGCGTCCGGCCGCAGGATGTCGGCCAGGAGACGGGCCGGCCGCCGGGACAGGCGCGGCCTGCCGACGTCGCGCAGGATCCTGGCGACGGTCGACGCACAGGCGCGAGGGGCCCGGTTTCGGAGTCCCCGGAAACCGCCTCCGGGAGTTCGAAGAAGCTCCGGCCGGGATTGGCGAGGAACTAGGAGCAGAGGTTCCTGAAGGTGCCGTGGGCGCAGCCGAAGCGATCTGCGGCGTCCGCGTTCGAGCGGTTGTCGACGAAGCGCGCGGAGGGCTTCGTGCCTGCGCATCCTGGTGGCGGAGTTGAGGAAGACGTTGCGCTGGGGTGTCATGCACTGACCTGCACATGCACATGACGCCGCGCGCGTGCCGCATGGGGCGGGCCTGTCAGGAGGCTTGCACAGATCCGGCGCGGCACCGCGAAACGGTGTGGAATCGGCGGATTGCCGGCGAAATCCGGCCTTGCACGGCACCTGGCGGCCTAGCGGACGGGATCCCGAAGGCAGTCCACAGGCGTAACTGTTGATGCCGCGACGCTTGCTTATGGAATACTTTATTGAGGGCGGGAATTTGGACGAATTTGAAAATGTGCACCGCGTAGCCGACCGTATTCGCGTTACTGACACCGCACTGATATGGCACCTCTACAATCTGGGATTCATTCACGACTCGCAAAGAGAAACCCTTCTCTCAGGTATTGGTTTCGATAGAACTCTTCACCATATCCTCTAGCCCCCTTTCCCAGTGCGCCGTGGAAAGGCGCGTCATCCTTGTGGGTGCGAATCCCGCCCAACAACTGTCGCTTTCGGTTGGCAGCAGCCAAGGCGGTTCATGGAGGCAGCGAAATGGACTGTAGCACTCTGGTGTCAAAGGGCCGCCTTGGGCGGCTCAGCAAGCAGGCAGGCTGGAACGCGAAGTGAACGCCGAGCAGGCCTCGAAACGGGCGTCGCGGGAGCCGACCCTCCCGGGTTATGGGGAAGGCCGACTGCGGTTCGGGAAGCAGGCGACAGTCGCACCGGATCGCTTCCGCCGGGATAGTGGCTTCGGCATGTCTGCAAGACGGATGACGTTGCAACACGGGAAGCGTGCAGCGAGTCTGGCTGCTGAACTGGCGGGTGGAAGTTTCGCCGGTGCAATTCCCGGTTTGGCGCCATAGCATATCCCTGCGGGTGTCGAGGCGACCCGGTGTCCGGAAAAAGGGACGTATAAGCCACCGTGGGCTGGAAGGACGTCTGTCCCTCCGATCCGGTCAGCCAGGGTGGCGAGCAAACCGAAGGGCCGCAGCGAAAGCGAACGTTCGTTTGAAGCGGCGAAATGTTGCCTCCGCAACGAAGCTAGCTTGCGGGGATCTCGAGGATGCCAAGGGTCTGCTTCCTGCCCGATGGCCAGCGTCGATGCGGAAGAACCGAGGTGCACGCGTCGGGTCCCCCGTCGCAGGGACGGCGGCAATTCAGGAAAGTTCAGCGTTGAAAGACCCGCCTTCCGGCCTTCCCCTTTCCAGGCAGAATCCTTCCTGCCGGGCATTCCGCTCCGGTGTTCGAGTTTCGCTCCAGGGGAATGGGAAGATGGGAAAGATTGATCCGGCCGACTGGCATGGACTGGCGGCGCCCGCGCGCGCGCTGCCGCTCGACAGGGTCGCGACGGCGCTTTGCTGCCGCCGCGGCGTGACGGACAGGGCGCGCTGGAAGCAGCCGGAGTAGGTTCCGGGCATCAACGGCGAGAAGCATTTCGACCACATGTCCGGGACGGGCGGCGGCGGTGCGATCAGCTTGGCGATGCACGCCGGCGGGGGCGGCTTTCGCGACGCCGTCGCCTTCCAGTCGGCGCAGGGGCTTCGCTCCTGCAGCCCGCGTGGCAGGGACGGTGCGGCCCCTCTGGCAGGCCGGCGGCGGCTGGAGCTCCCGGCCCCGGTCGCAGGCCTTCCGGCCCGAGGTGCGCGACCGCATTGTCACGAAACGCGGCCTCGGCGGGATGCTGCTCCGGGCCTGTCACGCCCGCGGGCCGGCCTGCGCGGACTGCCGCGGGAACGCGGCGTTCGTTTCCCGCGACGTCTCGGGCGAGGCGACCGGGGCGGAGATCGTCGGCCTCGGACGCCGCGGCGGCGATGCCGCGTTCAAGGGCATGGCGCCGGGATCGCGGAAGGCGTCGGGCGGGTTCCGGATGGCGCGGGACGCCGCTCCCCCGGAGCGCGCGGCTTTCGTCGAGAGCGCGATCGACGCGCTTTCGGCGCTGACGCTGCGGAGCTTCCCGCGGGTCGGAACCGGCTGCGGCTTCGCAGCGGTGTCCGTCGCCGGCGTCGGGAACGGGAAGCCGGGATCCTCGGCGTTGACGAACTGTGAGCACAAGTTGCGGAAGGATCCGCGGGAATGCCCGATGCGCCGTGGCGCCTCCTCGATCGGGCATCGCTTGACAAAGCGCGTGCGCAGCGCCTCGTAGCGCCGCCGGCGCGGCGACTTCGGGTTGAGGAAGCGGTGCGCCATGTCCTTTGTCATTGTCGGCCCTGAACATTGAACACAACATCATGCAGTTTATCCGGAGCACCTGTGCCAGGCCCCTTGTGCGGGCCGGGGGCATCTGGTGGCCGGAACCGGCCGCCGGCACAAGCATGAGTGCGGGAATCAGGTCAATTGCGGGGGTCCGATCTGCGCCGTATCCTTCACCTTCAGCGGGGAGCGCGTGTCGGTCGAGCGATTTGGAACTGGTGAACTGTGTTCAGAAACTCATGGCCATCACGACACACGGCTTGCCAGGCATGCCTGCAGCGCGCGATTTTCGGTGACAACCGGAAATCCGCTTGTCATATGGGATGCTGCTGTTGGGTATTCAGGCTAGGAGAGTTGTCCCGGATCGACAACGGCACGACACTGGTATTGCACGAAAACGCTGGCTTCGATAAGCACGACGGTGCCCAGAAAGCAGGCAGTAAGGATGGGACCGACTTCTCCTTGGGCACAAAACGGAACCGAGTGCGTCACGGGCTTGCAGCTGGCAATCCGCGCCGCGCACATCGTGATCGCAACGGCACCTCAACCACGACACTTGACTGCTTCGCTTGACGGTTTCCTTTGACAGCATCTGGAGCGCACTGCCGTTTCCCGCCTTCGTCATCGCGTCCGACAACACGGTGACGGTTTCGAACGCCGCGGCGGAACAGTTGCAGAACCTTTCGGCGCGCCAGATGCGGGGGCGCGACATCACCGAGATGTTCGGCCGGAACACGGTGTTCGGGGACACGATCCATCAGGCGCGGGAGGGCGCCAACCGCATCACGCAGTACAATGTGGTGCTGTCGGTCGCCGACCTCCGGGCCATGCCGTGCAATCTGCACGTCTGCAGCATCAGCCCGAATGACAATGCGTTGCTGGTCATTGTTCAACCGACCGGTTCGACCGAAAAGATCCACAGATCGCTGACGCATCTGGCTGCGGCCAGATCCGTGACCGCAATGGCGGGGATGCTTGCGCACGAAATCCGCAACCCGCTGGCAGGGATCAGCGGCGCGGCACAACTCCTCGGAATGAATGCAGGTCCGGAAGATGCAGAACTCGCAGAGTTGATCGGGCAGGAAGCGCGCAGGATCGGACAGCTCGTCGACAGGGTCGAGCTATTCGTCGACCAGCGCCCGGTCGAGAGGCGGCCTGTCAACGTCCACGACGTTCTGGACCGCGCCTGCAGGGGAGCGCAGGCCGGTTACGCGCGGAACGTGAGCTTCCTGAAGGACTTCGACCCTTCGCTCCCGGAGGCGTCGGGCGACCCCGACCAACTGTTGCGGGCATTCCAGAACATCGTAAAGAACGCGACCGAATCCGTCGACCCGCTCCGCGGCGTGATTCGAATCAGGACGTTCTACAAGTCCGGGATCAAGTTCGCCGCAAAAGGTGCGAAGTCCGAGAGCGTGCCCCTGCACATCGAGATCATTGACAATGGCCCGGGCATACCGTCCGACTTGCTTCCCGAGATCTTCGAGCCCTTTGTGACAAGCAAGGCAAAAGGAAACGGGCTCGGCCTTTCGCTCGTTTCCCAGGTCGTTGCCGCACATGGAGGTCTCGTCGAGTGTGAAAGTGAAGCCGGACGAACCGTATTTCGGGTACGTCTCCCGCTCTGGAGGCAAGTTGAGGAACGTGCATAGATGGATGGAACCATACTCATTGCGGATGACGACCGTACGATCCGGACGGTACTGACGCAGGCGTTCTCGCGGGCAGGTTGCAAGGTACGCGCGACCGGCAGCGCATCAACGCTCTGGAGGTGGGTCGAAGAGGGCGAAGGCGACGTCATCGTTTCAGACGTGATGATGCCGGATGGCAACGGCCTTGACCTGCTGCCGTCGATACGTCGCAAGCGCCCCGACCTTCCCGTCATCGTTATATCCGCGCAGAATACGGTCTTGACCGCAGTCAGGGCAGCTGAGTCGGGTGCCTACGACTACCTTCCCAAGCCATTTGACCTCAAGGATCTCCTGCTCAAGGTCAGCAAGGCGCTTTCGCCCCTGCCATCGGTGAGGCCAGCCGACGGCGAGCGCGGAACCGGGCAGCCGTTGCCGCTGGTCGGCAGCTCTCCCGCCATGCAGGGCGTTTACAGGATTCTTGCGCGCGTCCTGAACACGGATCTGCACGTCATGATTTCCGGCGAGAGCGGCACCGGCAAGAATCTTGTTGCCCGGACGCTGCACGGGCTGGGTCATCGGAGGGACCAGCCGTTCCTGGAAATCAGCGCCGCAGCAGCAACGCCTGAGGCGCTGGATTCCCTCCTGCTCCGGCGTGACGGCCCGGCAGCCGGGGCGAAGACCGGAGTCGCGCAGAAGGCGGCGCCGGACGGGCCGGCCACCGTCCACCTGGACGAAGTGGGAGACATGCCTGCCGACACCCAGCAGCACTTGCTTGCCCTGCTGCGCGAGCCGCGCATCCGGGAAAGAAACCTCAGATTCGTTTCGTCGACGCGGGAGCCCGTCGACACCCTCGTGGACAGGGGCCTGTTTCGAGAAGACCTGTTCTACCGGCTGAACGTCATCCCTATCGGTCTTCCGCCGCTCAGAGAGCGCCTGGACGACCTTCCTGCTCTCGCCGCGCACTTCCTGCGCACGTCCGGACAGCCTGACTCCGCTTCGAAAACCATTAGCAAGGACGGCCTCGAATGCATGCGCTCGCTGGCATGGCCAGGAAACGTGCGCGAACTCGAAAACTTCGTCCAGCAACTGATACTATTGTGCCCGGACGACGAAGTCGGCGGAGATTTCGTCGCCGAGACCCTCCGACGGTCCTCGCCGGGTGGCGTCGAAGCCGGTGCTGGGTCATCGCTGTCATCTGCCGTTGAGGCGCAAATTCGCCGGCAATTCGAACTCCACGGTGCCGCCCTGCCGCCACCAGGTCTGTACAACCGCATCATTCGGCAGGTGGAGCTGCCGCTATTGGCCCTGTCGCTTTCCGCAACACGGGGGAACCAGGTAAGGGCGGCGTCATTGCTTGGCATCAACCGCAACACTCTTCGGAAAAAGATAAGGGAGTTGAATATTGAAGTGACACGCACCCGAAAGTTGATGTAGTCGGGCAACATGAGTGACGCAATAATGTAACAACTGCGGTCTGCATCCACGTGAATCAGAAAGAATCCGGGAATGTTTTGTCGCGCCTGAACGACTGGAAGCGGACGGGCAGGGTGCAGACTGCCCTGAACCTCGGCCTGGTCTTCCTGGGTCCGATGCTTGCGGCACTGACCGTCCTGGCGACGGGCCGGTTCGGCGACCGCATTTCCGTGCAGGGCTTGCGGCTGATCTTTCTCCTCGACTTCGTCTACGTCGCGGGGGTGACAGCCCTAGTCGCTCGTCGCATATATCAGCTCCTAGCGGCGCGGCGGGCGAGGTCGGCCGGATCGAGTCTCCATCTTCGCCTCTCGGGCGTGTTTGCCGGCATTGCGCTCGTTCCGACAGTTCTGGTCGCCGTAATTGCGACCGTGACGCTTAACTTCGGCGTGGAGAGCTGGTTTTCCGAGCGCGTCAGGGACGCCATCGGGTCTTCGCTGTCCGCAGCGCAGGCCTATGAGAAACAGGAACGAGACCATCTGATCGAGGATGCTCTCATTCTTGCAAACTTCCTGGCCCGTCAACGAACTATCGAACCGCTCGGCCAGGAAACCGTCGTGCGGGAAATCCTGACGCAGGGCCAGTCAAGGATCCAGCGCGGCTTCAAGGAGGCGTTCGTGATTGACGGGCAGGCGTCCCTCCGGGCGCGCGGCGACCGGAGTTATCTGTTCGACTATGAGGCGCCGACAGAAGCGGAGATCGTTCGGGCCGCGGACGGCGAGGTGGTCGTTATCAAGGACTGGAACAACAACGAATTCCGCGCTTTGGCCAAGATTCCGTCCTATCTCGACAACTATCTCTACGTGTCGCGCACTGTGGACGGCAACATTCTCAACCTGCTCGACGAAACCACCGAGACCGCGCAGCTGTACCACGAGCTGGAAGGGGAGAGGGGACGACTCCTGTTTGACCTTGGCCTCGTCTACCTCGGGTTTGCCGTGCTCGTCATTCTCGGTGCGATCTGGATCGGACTCTGGATCGGAGAGCGCCTGGCGCGACCGGTCGGCAGGTTGGCAGAGGCCGCCCAACTCGTAAGCGGCGGCGACCTGGACGTGCGCGTGAGGGAGGCCAGGGGCGACGACGAATTCGCTGTTCTTGGACGTGTATTCAATCACATGACGCGTCAGGTGAAGCGCCAGCGCGACGACCTGATCGCAGCGCACGCGAGCACCGAGCGTCGGCGCCGGCTGTTCGACAGCGTCCTTTCGGGGGTCACGGCCGGAGTGATCGGACTCGACGCAAGGGGAAACATAGAGGTGGTGAACGCGGCCGCGCAGGCGCTCCTGAATCTGGACGGAACCGAGTCTGTCGGCAGGGGGCTGACTGAAATGGTTCCCGAGTTCAGCAGACTCTTCAACGACCTGCAGGTCGGGAATTCGTCTGTAAGCCAGGGAGAGGTGCATCTTACGCGATCCAGGAAATCGGAAATTCTGCTTGTAAGGATTGCCGGCCGGTACAAGGAAAACCGGTTGCTGGAAGGATTTGTCGTGACATTCGACGACGTTACGCAGCTGATCTCGGCGCAGCGCATGGCTGCCTGGGGAGATGTCGCGCGGCGAATCGCACATGAAATCAAGAACCCTTTGACTCCGATTCGCTTGTCCGCGGAACAGCTTCGCCGCAAGCTCCGCCCAGTTGTCGGCGACAGGGTGGAAACGCTGGACCAGTATTCCGACGTCATCATCCGCCAGACCAACGACCTCAGGCGCATCGTGGACGAATTCTCGCGATTTGCCCGCATGCCCGAACCCAAGCAGGCGCCGCACGACCTCAGGAAACTGGTCGAGGACACCGTCGCTTTGCAGCGAAACGCCCTTCCCGGAATCACGGTTCGGCTCGAGAACTTCGAAAATGCAGTCATGGTCAGCGTCGACGCGACCATGATTTCGCAAGCCCTGATCAATCTCATCAAGAACGCGGGAGAGGCGGTCGAGGCATTCATGGCCGCCGGCAACGGCGGGTCCTATGCTCCGGAAGTTCGGATTTCCGCCAAGTCGGGTCATGATCATGTCGAGTTGTGCGTCGCCGACAACGGTATCGGCCTGCCTGCGGGGCAGAGATCGCGGCTGTTCGAACCGTATGTCACGCACAGGGACGAAGGGACCGGCCTCGGCCTTTCGATCGTTCGCAAGATCATCGAGCAGCATGGCGGCACGCTCGAACTGCTCGATGCGCAGAAGTTTGAAGGATGCGAGCATGTCGGGGCGCTTGCGCGAATTGTTCTTCCCGGAGTCATCGAGCGCGGCACTCATCCCTCGCTTACGGGGCCGGAACAGGAGGCGGTCGCATGATCGCAAGGGGAAACCGGAATGGGTGACATACTGATCGTGGATGACGAGCGCGACATTCGCGAACTGGTCGCGGACATCCTTCGGGACGAGGCGTACGCAACTCGGCTTGCCGCGTCCTCCGACGAGGCGTTCGCGGAGATCAACCGCGAAGCGCCGGATCTCATCATTCTCGACATCTGGCTCAAGGGAAGCCGGCTGGACGGCATCGAGATCCTGAAGTCCGTGCAGCGCGACAATCCCGACATTCCGGTGGTCATAATTTCCGGTCACGGCAACATCGAGATCGCGGTTGCCGCAGTGAAGGAAGGCGCCTACGACTTCATCGAGAAACCGTTCAATATCGATCAGCTTTCCGTCACCGTTGCTCGCGCGATGGAAGCGTCGCGGCTGCGCCGCGAAAACGCCAGCCTCCGGCATCGCGATCTGACATCCTCGATCATGATCGGGGACTCGGCTGCCTTCCGCACCATGAAAGTCAAGCTCGACAAGGTGACGCGGACGAACAGCCGGGTCATGCTTTACGGCCCGTCAGGCTCAGGAAAGGAGGTTGCCGCGCGATACATTCACGCGAATTCGGATCGTGCCGCCGCGCCCTTCATCTGCGTGAATTCCGCTTCGATCGAACCTGATCGCATGGAAGCGGTGCTTTTCGGTCGTGAGACGCCGGAACGCGGACACGAGCCCGGGCTCCTTGAACAGGCCCATGGCGGTACACTCTACTTCGACGAAGTCGCGGACATGCCGCTCGGCACCCAGTCCAAGATCCTGCGCGTGCTCGTGGAGCAGCAGTTCACGAGAATCGGGGGGGCCGACAAGGTCCGGGTCGACCTCAGGGTGGTCTCGTCATCCACCCGAGACCTCAAGTCGGAGATCGCCAACGGGAACTTTCGTGAGGAACTGTACCACAGGCTGAACGTGGTTCCGATCACCGTGCCGCCGCTAGACGGCAGGCGCGAGGATATTCGCCGGATTTCAGAATTCTTCATCCAGGAATTCAACCAAAACCAGGGACTTCCCCTTCGCAGGCTGGAACCGGACACGGTGAACATGCTCGAGTCGATGAACTGGCCCGGGAACATTCGGCAGCTGCGCAACGTCATCGAGCGGACGCTGATCCTTGGCCCGGAAGGAGAACCGATAGGACCGCACGAACTTTCGGAGCAGAAGGGCGGGAGGAATTCGAGCGACTTCGGCTTGGGCGGAGTCTACACCACGCTGAACCTGCGCGACGCGCGGGAAGCCTTCGAACGCGAGTACCTGCTTGCGCAGGTAAACCGTTTCGGAGGAAACATCACCAACACCGCAAGGTTCGTCGAAATGGAACGCTCGGCACTGCATCGCAAACTCAGAATGCTGAACGTCGTGACATCCAGCACCGACGGAGTCCGCATGGCGGTGGTTTCGGACCGCGATGGTGCAGGGGCGAAGCCGGAGCGGAGCGACAGCCGGGAAGCGGCCGACGACGGCGGCGGGCGCAAGTTGCAAGCGAATCTCGCAGAGCGCACGCCTCATCCTGGCAGCGCGTGACCTGGCAAGCCGAACCCTGTTGACGCCCGCGACCAGACTCCGGCGGGGAGACTCCAATGAACATCATCATCTGCGGCGCGGGACAGGTCGGCTCCCAGATTGCACGCCATCTTTCGCGGGAACAGAACGACGTCACTATCGTTGACAACGATCCCGACCTGGTGGCGCGTGCCACCGAAATGTTCGACGTCGAGGGGGTGACCGGCTTCGCGTCCTATCCAGACGTTCTGGAACGCGCCGGCGCGCACGATGCGCAAATGATCATTGCCGCAACTGCTTCCGACGAGGTCAATATCGTAACCTGCCAGGTGGCCCATTCGGTCTTTTCAGTACCGAGGAAGGTGGCGAGGCTCAGGTCGAGGACGTACATGAACCTTCATCAACTGGGTGATGACCGCCTTCCGGTCGACATCCTGATTTCGCCGGAACGCGAAGTTGCCGAGGCCGCCCTGCAGCAGTTCACGGCATCGGAAACATTCGACTCGGAAGACTTCCTCGACGGCAGCCTGATCCTTGTCGGCATCCTGCTCGACGAGGAGTGTTCCGTTCTGCAGACGTCTCTCCGCCAGATGTCCGAGCTTTTTTCGACCCTGCGCGCCATTGTCGTCGGCGTCAGACGTTCGGGCACGCTCTTCGTGCCCGACTCCGATGATCAGCTCTATTCCGGCGACGAAGTATATGTTTTCGCGCACGAGGAGGACCGGGACCGGACTCTGGAAATTTTCGGGAAGTCAGAGGGGAGACACGAAAGGGTTGTCATCATTGGCGGGGGAAACGTGGGCCTGACCGTAGCGAAGCGGCTGGAGTCCGGCCCTCGCAGGGTTCGCGCCAGGATCATTGAAATCGACCGCAGCGTCGCCGAGACCGCGGCAGATGCCCTCGACCGCACGATTGTGCTTAACGGTGACGGGCTGCGGATGGAAATGCTTGAAGAGGCCGGAATAGAGAATGCGGACGCTGTGCTCGCGCTCACCGAGGACGACAAGACAAACCTGCTGACTGCGGTTCGGGCGAAGACATACGGCTGTCCAATGACGATTTCCCTGGTCAACGACCCGAGCCTGATTTCCCTTAGGGTACCGCTCGGCATCGACCAGTTCATCAACCCGCGGGCCGTCACGGTGTCTTCGATTTTGCGCCACATACGGCATGGAAAGGTGAACTCCGTTTACTCAATCGGAGATGCGGAAGCGGAAGTGATTGAGGCGGAAGTACAGTCCGGGTCGCCGATGGCAGGCCGCTCCATTCGCGAAATCGGCCTTCCAAAGGGATCGCTGATCGGGGGCATCAGGAAGTCCGGCATCGTCACCTGTCCGAGAGGGGATACCGTGGTTTCCGAAGGCGACGAGGTTGTCATCTTCAGCCTTATCAGCATCGTGCCTGAATTGGGCCTGTTGATTTGATTCTGCCGTAATGCGGCTTCGAACATGAAGTACATCGGAAAACAGCCGTTCATCGTTACGCTCGCGATGATCTCGTCCATCGCAATGTATGTGCCGATGATTCATGCGGGCTGGCAGGAGAACTGGCCTGTCGCGCGCACGTTTCTCTATCACGGGACGTTCCTTCTGATCCTCTCGGTGATGGTTGCCATCGCGACGTCCACTCGCAAGCGTCAGCACTCGCAGCGGTTTCCGCTCCTGGAGGTCTCGCTCAGCTTCCTTGTCCTCCCTCTAATGCTAGGCATGCCGCTAGCCCATCTATCCCCGTCGACGCGACTCCTGGACGCGTATTTCGAGATGCTTGCGTGCCTTACGACAACCGGGGCGACGCTGTTTCCCGATCCTCAACTCTTGCCGGAGTCGCTTCACCTGTGGCGTTCGCTGGTCGCCTGGCTCGGAGGGCTTCTCGTCCTGGTGGTCGCCTTTGCCGTGTTTGCCCCCCTCGGAATCGGCGGATTCGAAATGCAGAACGTGTCGCGCAGCATTCATCAACCTGGAGAAGAGATTGCCGCCTCCGACATGTCCAAGCGCCTCGCCCGCCATCTGCGGCGGATCGCTCCAGTCTATTTCGGAGTAACCATTCTGCTTGCGGTCGCCCTTGCGCTAGCCGGCGACCGGACGTTTGTGGCGTTGTCGCATTCCATGGCCGTAATCTCGACGAGCGGCATCTCCCCCGTCGGCGGACTCGGCGGTTCTGCGAGCGGCATCCTGGGCGAGGTCTTCGTCTTCCTGTTCCTCGTTCTTGCAGTGTCGCGCCACAGCCAGACCTTCGACAGGGACCTGCGGAACTGGCGGTCGTTCAAGAGAGACAAGGAAATAAACCTCGCTCTGGCCTGCGTTTTCGTTATTCCGCTCTTCATGCTGCTTAGGTTTGTCTTCCTGGTTGCCGAGTCCGGTTCCCGCCCGGATCCCGAATCGCTGCTCGCGGTTCTCTGGGGATCGGTTTTTACGGTTATGTCGTTTCTGACGACGACCGGTTTTGAAAGTTCGCTCTGGGGCTCCGAAAACACGCTTTTCGATGTCGGCACCACCGGTCTGGTACTGATGGGTCTTGCGAGCATGGGCGGCGGGGTCGCCACCACTGCGGGCGGCATCAAGCTGCTACGCGTTTACGCGGTCTACAAACACGGACGGCGCGAGCTGACGCGCCTAAGCCATCCAAGTTCGGTGGGCGGCGCGGGCGAGCGGGCAAGGATGATCCGCAGGCAGGGCGCCTATGTCGCCTGGGTTTTCATGGTTTTGTTCTTCATGGCGCTTGCCGCGGCAACGCTGGCGTTGACGGCGACAGGTCTGGGTTTTGAGGAAAGCCTGGCACTGGCTGTCGCGAGCCTGAGCAACACTGCACCGATCGCAAGCATTCAGAACACCGGTCCGATCGGATATCTGGACATCACGGACCCGGCCATGCTGGTCCTCGGCATCACCATGATGGTTGGCCGCCTTGAGGTCCTTGCGGTCCTGTCGCTCTTGAGCCCGTCGTACTGGTGGCGATGACGGCCGACCGCGGCAGCAAGGGATTGACGATCCCATGGCGGTGTTCCGAAGGATAAGGACATTTGAAGCCGCGAGTGCAGCCATCGGGAAAATCGTCGAAGTCATTTCGCGCACTTGATGCTATCTTCTGGAAGCGCCGCCTCGTCCGGGGCCGTCTCGAACAGATCCTGGGCAAGCGTGTCGATCTTCGACTCCGCGCGATGGACTTCTGCGGTCAATCTCGCGACTTTCGCGCGGTCACGCGTCGTCAATTCTTCCCATTTGAAGCTTTCGGATAGCGGCATCGCTCCTTGAACGCTCGCCCAAAGCTGTCTTGGGTAGCCAAAACGCGAGCAGGCATTCAACGAATGGATGTTCACTACAGACAAGGCAAACGGTAGACTCGCGAAAACCTTGCGCTGGCTGCGACGCTTCCAATCCGGAAGTCGCGGAGCCAACAACAGGGTGGCGAGTGGCCGGTTCGCTGCGCGGCAGCGCGAAGATGAAGGTGTTGCGACATGAGGGCACGGAAAGGAATCTATGCGGCTGCGATATCGCCTTTCGACGAATTGGGGAGACTCGATGCGCCAAGGCTGGTTGACTACTGCCGCCGGCTATTGACCGAAGAAGGAGGATGCGACGGCGTCGCGCCGACCGGCACGACCGGGGAGGGAACCTCAATTGCCATGGCGGATCGCCTCCGACTCCCGGCCGCCTTCGAAAGGGCCGGGTTTCCGGCTGACCGGGTGATTTTCGGCACGGGAGCCTCCGCGGCGGCCGACGCGCTGGCGCTCACGAAGGCTGCACTTGACGCAGGCTTTCCGAACGTGCTCGTGCTGCCGCCCTACTACTACAAATCTCCAACCGAAGACGGACTCTATGGCTATTTCGCCCGCCTCGCTGAGGGTGTCGGCGATGAACGACTTCGTGTCTACCTCTATCACTTTCCCCAGATGTCGGCGGTACCGCTGCCAATCTCGCTGATTATCCGGTTGCGGTCTGCATTCGGCCCGCTCATTGCCGGACTCAAGGACTCTTCAGGGGACTTTTCGCAATCGCGTGCATTCATCGAGGCCACGGGCGGCGCGAGCAATGGCTTTGACGTGTTTCCAGCCTCGGAAGCCTTTCTTGAAGACGGGTTAGCGATCGGTTCAGCCGGTACGATTTCGGGATCGACAAATGCATTCGGCGCTCTCGCTCAAAACGCTTACCGAGCTGGTCCCGGCGACATTTCCGCTGCCATGGTTTCCGTGAAGGCGGCGAGGAATGTGGCGTCGAGGTACAACATGGTGGCCGCGATGAAACAGATTGAGGCTTGGCGCTCCGGCGACAATGGCTGGCTGAGAATGGCTCCGCCGCTTACAGCGTTGGATGCAGGCGAGAAGGCTGCACTGCGTGCCGAGCTCGACGAACTCGTGGCCAATGCGCCGTCAGCACGGCCGAAATGAAAAATTGAGGACGACGTGACTCATGGAGCAGATCACATAGAAGACTAACGGGATCCGAAAGCGTTTGCGGCCTGGCCGGAAGGCATTCTCGAAGACATGGCAACCAACGAATATTATGGTGCCGTCGGATCGGTTCCTGGTTTCCGAAACCGACACGGCCCTCGTGAGGCACTTCTATTTGCCGCAAAGGACTCGCTGCCCCTTTCACGGTCACGTACATTCCTGTTTCTCGTCGACTCAAACAGGTGGCAGGGTCCGGAACTGCTCTTCTGACGGCCGCATCAGGGAAATCGAGCACTTCGCGCGCGGAACCAGGCAGTTCCAATGCGTGCCCGCGAATACATGTTGCATTCGGCCAAAAGCATCGGCGGAACCGATCTCTTGTTCACGGCCGTCGGGTTCCTGGACGGCGCGAATGCGGACCTTGCAATCCCGCAGGAGCGAGACTCGCGCATCGGGCAACCGCAAACAGGGGGCCGGTCTCGCAAAACGTCCCGGGACGCAGGTCGCCGAGGGTAGCGAACAGTACCTAGGCCTCGTCCCTGGAGCGTTTCGGATCATCAATGTCCTGCATGACTGTCGCCGTGGGTTGGAAGGTGGCCCGCGAGCCCGGGCGCAGCAACCGGCGGGACGAACTGGATGTGCCTCGAGGTCCGTTCTCTGCAAGCCGCCCGCGTCGTTCGCCGCAGTTTTTTGTGGTACAAACAAGACACAATTTCGTGTTGACAATACGGCAATTTATGCGCGTCTTGGGTCGGGATTTGGCCGGAATTGACATGGTGCCGGTTACGGAGGACTTGAGGATCTGTTTTGCGAGAAGCTCCTGAACCAAAGAATTTCTAGCAGGCATTGCTGATCCGCGGCAGGCAGCAAAGAATGGAAACCCAGATGGTTGGCGAACTGCAAATGTCCCGTGAGGAAATGCTGGACCTCGGGCGCAAGGCGCTTGAACATGTGGTGAGGCGAATCGAGGACTTGCCGGGAGAAAACGCCTGGGAGGGCGAGTTCAGGCAGATCCTCGAAGGTCAGCTGCTGGAATCCCCGCCCGAGGATGGGCTACCCTTCGACGAAGTTATCGAGAGGGTCACGCGCGACGTCCTCCCGCTCACGGTTCGCCTCGACCACCCGCGCTGCTTCGGATTCGTCCCGTCGTCGCCCACCTGGCCGTCCGTGGTCGCCGACTTCATGGCTGCCGGCTATCAAATCAATCAATGCACCTGGCTGGTCGCAAGCGGTCCGAGCCAGCTGGAACTGGTCGTCATCGACTGGTTCAGGCGTTGGGTCGGCTATCCGGAAGGCGCGGGCGGCCTCTTCACCAGCGGCGGCTCAGCCGCCAGTGTCGACGCCTTTGTTGCTGCACGTGAGGCGGCGGGGCACCCGGAGCGCGCCACCGTCTACATGAGCGACCAAAGCCACAGCGCACTTGTCCGCGCGGCGATGATCGTCGGCATTCGCCGTGACTGCATTCGCATGATCCCGAGCGACTCGGACTTTCGCCTGGACATGGATGCACTCCGTCGTGCCGTGGCTAGCGACCGTGATGCAGGCTTCACGCCGGTCTCCGTTGCCGCCAACGCCGGCACAACGGGCACAGGCGCCATCGATCGTCTCGATGCGATGGCCGACTTCTGCGCGGCCGAGGGTATCTGGCTGCATGTCGATGCCGCCTATGGCGGCTTCGCCATAGTGACGGAGCGGGGCAGACGGCTTCTGCGCGGCATCGAGCGCGCTGATTCGATCGGGCTGGATGCGCACAAGTGGTTCTTTCAGCCCTACGAGGCCGGCTGCCTGCTGGTTAAGGACGAGAACAGTCTCAAGAACGCTTTTTCAGTCCGTCCTGACATCCTTCAGGACACGGTGTGGGGGGCAAACCACCCCAATTTCTCCGATCTCGGCTTGCAACTGAGCCGCTCGGCGCGGGCGTTGAAAGTCTGGATGTCTGTCCAGACCTTCGGCATGGCGTCGTTTCGGCGCGCGGTCGAGAAGGGGATGGAGTTGTCCACCCGAGCCGAGGCCTATGTTTGTGCAAGCCCGGTTTTGGAGGCCATGAGTGCGACGACGTTGGGAATCGTTTGCTTCCGCGTCAATCCAGAGGGCGACGACCTCGACGAGGCGACGCTTGAAGAGATCAACAGAACCGTGCTTGCTCGCATGTTCTGGGACGACCAGGCGTTCATGTCATCCACGCTGCTGCACGGGACGTTCGTGCTCAGGATGTGCATCATCAACCACACCACAACCTGGGACGACGTGCGCGAGACCCTGGAGGCGGTCGAAGGCTTCGGAAAGGAAGCGCTGTCGAAATCCGATGCATCGGATTGACTGCATGGTCAGTGCCCCTCTCAGTTGCCCGAAGTGCCGGTCGCGTCAACTGTGACCCGTCAGGCCGTTGCCCGGCAGGCGAAAGGATCCCTCACACATTCGGCCAAAGGCCGGCGACGGGTCGAACCGCCGGTCTCGCCTGACTGTCGTTGTCGCAGGGCAACTGCGTGCCCCTTTGTCCAAGTGCGTCTCCACGTGTCGCATGACCAGGTTGTCGCGAGTCGGGCGAACGGTTCTTTCCTCGGCAGGAACTGTATTTGACAACAAGGCTCCCGAGACCTGTTCACGGTTCACGCGTTGGCCAGGGCAAGTGCGGCGATTCGGTCGGAGGATAATTCGGTGGCGATTCGTCTCGTCGGACATCAACTGGCCAATGGCCATGATTCACGAACGCCGGAAAAGTCGCTCGGAACCTGGAAGCGACCGGCAGGAAAAGCGACCAATCGTACGCGGCCGGGTTCGGCCCTTTGGGAAGCGGGCCCGCATGACAAATCCCTTCCGTTCTCCCGAACGCCGTTCGGCGAATGTCCGGCGGGTGCCTTCAGGACGACCTGATTGATTCTTCCGATGCGCATGCCGTCGCGAGCCACCTGTGCCTCCCGGAGCACCGTCAAACGCAGGACAACGCGTACCGCGAAATGCGGTTTCTTCGCCGAATGACTCGAATTACGTCACCCCCGTGCCACTCTGAAGTGCAACACCGGATGTGGTGGCGACCTGCGTCCTTCGACGCAGGATGTTGCAAATCGGCCAGATGGCGGCGACAGTCCCTGTGACGAAACATGGAGGCTGTCATGCCGAGCGGCTACCACCACCTGACCTATGGCGAACGATGCCAGATATACGCGCTGAGGAAAAGCGGACTGTCCGACTTGGCCATTGCCCGGCAGATCGGCCGGGACCGGACGACTGTCTGGCGCGAGATCCGGCGCAACGGCGGCGGGCGCGGATACAGGCACTTGCAAGCGCAGGGCAAGGCCTCGGCGCGGCGCAGCGCGGCGTCGTCCGTTGCCAGGAAGATGACGCCGGAGCGGTGGACGACGGTGGAGGACAGGCTGGCGGAGGGCTGGAGCCCGGACCAGATCGCCGGCCGCTTCCGCAAGGAGGGCATCCCCATGGCGGGCCGGGAATGGATCTACCAGCACGTCCGCGCCGACCGGAAGGCCGGGGGCCGGCTCTTCCTTTTCCTGCGGCGCCGCGGGAAGAAGCCGAACTGGAAGGGCGGGCGCCACTCGGGCCGGGGCCGCATCCCGGACCGCACGGACATCTCCGAGCGCCCGGAGATCGTGGAGGCGAAGGAGCGGATCGGCGACTGGGAGGCGGACACGATCATCGGCAAGGGCCACAGCGGCGCGCTGGTGTCGCTGGTGGACCGGGCGTCGAAATACACGCTTCTTCAGAGGGTTGGGCGGAGGACCGCGGCCGCGGTGGGCGCCGCGCTGCTCGAGATGCTGCTGCCGCTCGCCGCCCTGGTCCACACGATCACCGCGGACAACGGCAAGGAGTTCGCGGGGCACGCCTGGGTGGCGCGGGCGCTCGGGGCCGGGTTCTTCTTCGCCACGCCGTACCATTCCTGGGAGCGGGGCCTGAACGAGCACACGAACGGCCTGGTGCGGGGGTATTTTTCCAAGGACACGGACTTCCAGCAGATCACCGACGCGGAGGTGAAGGCCGTCCAGGACCGGCTGAACGCGCGTCCGAGGAAGGCGCTCGGCTACATGACCCCGGCCGAGGCGTTCCGGAAGGCGCGGCCTCCCTGACCGAAGCCGTCCCGGACCGTCCTGCGGAGGGACCGGTCCGGCGAGAGAAAGGGGCGTCTGCGGCCCGCCGACCTCGGTCGGGCTCCGCCCTCCCTTCGCCCGGCGGGCCGCCGCCGCCCCCTGGGCGCGGCTTGCACCGTCCGGAGAGCGCGGCTACGCTGCGTTTCGACGGGACTTCAGCCGCCTCGGGCCCCGATCTCCGGTGCCCCGGGGCCTGGATTCGCCATCACAGGGCCATCTTCTGCACCCGGGCAGCGCGCTCGCTGCGGAAATGGCCGGTGTTGCACTTCGGAGTGGAAGTGGGGTCACTTCAGGTATTGAAAAACAAGAGATTTCCCGGTTCTTTGCTGCGCTGCGCCAAGTTCGGAATGGTGCGAGACTTACCTGAGCAAAACGAACGGACCAGTACAGTCTTGCCATGACATGCCGCTTCCCGACTGCCGTGCGTGACGTACTCTGCCGCGAGACGCGGTTCGGATGCGGAGACAGGCCTTGCGGCGCGTGCGCGGTCATCGTTGGCGGCTGGACGGTGAAGTCCTGAGCGAGGCTTCGATCGCGTCTTTGCGCAGCATCTTTGAAACCATCGCCGCGCTTGCAGCTTCCGGAGCGGCGAATCGGAATCGCGAGGGACGCCGAGCAAGAACAAATCCGACGGAAGCGCCTGAACTTTCCGGATCGTCGGCGCGACATTTGCCGCAACCCTCCACTTGCCGAAGCTCCTCAGGCAAATGCCTGGTGGCGAGTGGATTGCCGACTTGGAATCTCGCCATGCGGGCGGCATTAGGCGCTGGAAAATCCTCCGGAAACGGCGCATAATCCGGGTTGAGCGAATTTAGCCTTGGTGGCGAAGTCAAAGGGCAGGGACATGGCGGACAGGCAATTTCTTCAGGATCAGTTCCTGAACACCATACGCAAGACGAAGAATCCCGTAACCGTTTTTCTGGTCAACGGCGTCAAGCTCCAGGGGATGATAACTTCCTTCGACAACTTTTGCGTTCTCCTGCGCCGGGACGGGTCGTCGCAACTGGTTTACAAGCACGCGATCTCGACAATCATGCCCGCCAACCCGGTCTCGCTCCATCATGGAAATGCGGACCCCGACGCCGGCGGCGCGCGACGAGCAAACATCGAAGAGGCTGAATGAAGACCTGCGTCCTTCTACCGGTCGTCGCTGGTTCCCGGGGCGTTCAGTCCGCCAAGCTAGCTCTCTCAGAGACTGTCGCGCTCGCCGAAGCGCGTGAACTCGAAGTCGTGCATGACACGGTCATTCGACTCCGGTCAGTGCGGCCAGCTTCTTATTTCGGATCCGGGCAATGCCGGGACATCGCTGCAATCGTCCGAGACACCGGAGCGGAAGTCGTCGTCGTGTCCGGCGAATTGTCAGCGGCGCAGCAACAGAATCTTGAGCGCGAGTGGGAAGTCAGGGTTTTTGATCGAACCGCTTTGATTCTCGAGATTTTTGCGGATCGCGCCCAGACAAGGGAAGGCGTCCTGCAAGTGGAACTGGCCCGCCTCCTCTACCAGAAGTCCCGTCTCGTTCGCCGCTGGACGCACCTGGAACGGCAACGCGGCGCGCTCGGTTTCGTGGGCGGCGCTGGCGAAACCCAGATCGAGTCCGACCAGCGGGCGATAGACGATCTGACAGCACGCATTCGCACGCGCCTCGAGAAGGTCAGGCGGACGCGCGGCCTTCACCAGGCCGGGCGCAAGCGAAAGTCCCTTCCGCTGGTCGCACTGGTCGGCTACACAAACGCTGGCAAGTCAACTCTCTTCAACCTGTTGACCGATGCGCGCGTTCATGCGTCGAACATGCCCTTCGCCACGCTCGACCCCACGACGCGCGCTCTGGAACTTCCATCCGGCCGAAATGCTCTCCTCGCCGACACGGTCGGGTTCATATCCAATCTTCCGACTCAGATCGTGGCGGCGTTTCGCGCAACCCTGGAACACGTATGCGAAGCGGACGCCATCCTCCACGTTCGCGACATCGGGCATCCCGACACGAGTGTTCAAGCCGCAACCGTCAGCAGGACGCTGAAGGAGATTGGCGTGGATTCCGATAGCGACGGCCGGGTTGTCGAGGTCTGGAACAAGATCGATCGACTTGCCGCAGAGGACGCGGACGTGATCGCCAAGCGGGCCGGCCGGGGGCGGCGGGCACTTCCCGTATCTGCTCTGAGCGGAGAAGGGACGGAAGCGCTCGCAAGGCATCTCGACAGCATGCTCGATGACTCCCTGGAAACGGATACGATAACTCTGGAATACGCCGAGGCGAGACAGAGGGCCTGGCTCTACGAGAACCGCGTCGTGCGCGAGGAACGTCAAATTGCGACGGGCTTCGAGATTGATGTGCTATGGTCGCCGGCCCAGTCCAGCAATTTCAGGCTGCGCTTTGCAGAAGCCGCGTCGCGTCCGCGACCGGTGCCGGATACAGCTTGCCTGTCGTGATGGACATAATCCGAACAGCGCCGCCGCCGTGATCGGCACCTCAGCGCGCCGGGCGCAGCCATGTCGCGCCGGTTGCTGCGGATCTCGCGAATTCGGGATCAAGCGACATGGGAATGTATTCGCCACGGCGCCAGAGTTGCGCAAGATCGTCGTAGTGCCTGGAAAAAGGGTGGCCGGACTGGCCGGTCGAGATGATGTAGAGTGAGCTGTCCGGGTCCGAAAAGTCGACGACGACCCGCAATCCCGCGGCGTGAACGCTTGCATACGGCGTCTTGCCGCTTCCGGTCATGCCGCCCCGCTGCAGCGTATTGTCTCCGCCGGACGTTTCCTGCCGGATGTTCGAGAACCACGACAGAATCGGCAGGCGCCCGAGCGCAGCATGATCGTGGCGTGCCTGGTGCGCCAGGCCCCAGCGCCAGCTGGTGATCCGGTCGCCGTATTCCTCAGTCAGTTCGATAAGCGCGGCGTCAAGCGCTTGGCGCGAGACCTCCTGACAGGTCTCGATGCGCGACGTCTGTTGCACATCGCACCAGCGGGATGCGCCTTCGAAGTCGCGAAACACGCGCTCGATGAAGACCGGGACGGGGCGCGGCAATTCTTCTATCAGGCTCCCGAGTTCGTCTTCCGCGAGCCGGGTCTGAAGGTTGCGCATCCACGCAGCGTAGATGAGCGGTTCGGGTAGATGGCTGTCCATTTCGCCGTTCCACTTCGCGAGCAGGTCAAGCGCTTCCTGCCGTTTGCGTTCAAGCGTCCCAGAAGGCGCGGGATCGTCGGCGTACCAAAGGTCGCGGGCGATCAGCGGCACGAGCGATCGTGCCGTGAAAGAAACGACATCAAGCTGCGTCTCCACGAAGCTGTCCCTGGTATGGACCTCGCGCTCGTTCATCAGGCGATTGAGACGCTCGATTCGCTGCGAATCTCCCCATGTGTAGCTGACGTGAAACGGAAACGGAGCGTCAGTGGTCTTGTTGTTGGTATTGGCGACGATTCCGCTTTCCGGATTCCGCCTGTAGGGGTTTCTCGAATAGGAAAGGCGCCCTCGCCAATGGTTTTCCGCCATCCAGCCGGGCGACGGCATCTGTCCGCGAGTCACGTGCTCGACCGCGCGCAGAGGAATTGAACCGACGGTCTGGATTGCAACGGTATTCTCCTCCGCGACAACAAGATTCTGCGCCGGTGCCCTGAACAGCCGGCCGGCGTTCCGGGCTTCGAAGGTGCTGGTCGCCCGCATGAGGTTCACGACGGCGCTCATCGAACTGTCATCCGCGTCCAGGGCGGTCCAGGCGATGCTCGCAACGTGGCCTTCCGGCATGATTCGGCCCAATCCGAAGTGATGATTCGGGATGACGGGCCCCCGCCTGGTCCACAGAAGGTCAAGCGTCCGGCTTTCCTGACCGCGAACCTCGACGATGACCCGTTTCTTGCGGAACGGGGCATACCCTTCTGGAGACAGGTATTCGTCCGGGTCTTCCGGGTTGATTTTCTCGACGTAGACGTCGAGATCGTCGACATGCGCCGATGCAACGCCCCATGCAATGTGGCGGTTCCGGCCGATCAGTACGGCGGGAATGCCCGGCAACGTCCCGCCGATCGCACTGCCGTCCGGGAACTCTAGCCGGGCGAGCATCCAGATTCCGGGCGCGCTGAGTTCCAGATGGGGGTCGGCGGCAAACAGGGAAGCGCCGGATGCAGACCGCGAAGGCTGTGCCGCCCAGATATTCGAGGCTCCTCCCAGCCCCGGCGGACGAACCGGATCCAGTTCACTGTCTGGAATGAGGGCAATGTCGACTTGCCGTACAGGGGCGGCGCCCGGAACGAGCTCCGCGTATCTGGGCAGTGCCGTAAAGGCCTTGCCGGGCGAGACGGGCATGATGTCATCAAGCATGTCTGAATTGAGCACAAGCGACAACTGCGCCCGCGTGATCTCGCCTTGCAGATGTGTGCTGAGGCGGAGGGCCATCAGCTTGATGACGGACAAACTGTCAGCCGGCGACCACGGTGAGATGTCTGAACCGAAGAGTCCGTTGCCGAAGATGAAGAATTCGGGCGCGCCGCGGCCGAGAGCCTCTTCGCTGACCGTTTTGAGCCAGGCATTCACTCCCGCAGAGTAAGCATCGAGTGCTTCGATTGTCTCGGGCGTCTGATGCGCGAGCGATGACCGAGAAAGCTCGTGCAGGTCCAGCCGGCGCACGAATTCGTCGATTCGCGTCGTCGAACTGCCGAACAGTTCCGAAAGCCTGCCCTGGGCCGTCCGGCGCATGACCTCCATTTGCCAGAGCCGATCCTGTGCATGGACGTATCCGAGCGCAAAATAGACGTCGCGATCCGTCGCACCGAATATGTGCGGCACGCCATGCGTATCGCGAACGATCTCGACATCCTGTTCGATGCCGGCAACCCATCTCTCGGCCGTGTAGTCCGGAATCGATTTCCCCGCAAAATAATAGGCTGCCAGGCCGGCGAGGCAGATCAGCGCGAAGAGCAGGAGCACACCACGAAAAAGCCAACGAAACAGCGTCGCCACGGTCCAGCTCACTTGTTGACCTTGAGGAAAGGGCGGTCCAAACCGTCGGCAGTCAATTACATATTCGGGAAGGGGTCAAGCATGACTGAAGTTGCCTTCTTGGGCCTGGGTATCATGGGGTATCCGATGGCTGGCCATCTTCAGGCTCGCGGCCACGCGGTTACCGTGTATAACCGGACGGCATCGCGAGCGGCGGCCTGGGTCGAAGAATTCGGCGGGCGGTCCGCGGCAAGCCCGATGCTGGCCGCCAGGGATGCCGAGGTCGTTTTCACTTGCGTCGGGAATGACGATGACCTGTTTTCGGTCACGACGGGCGAAGGCGGCGCGCTCGGCGGCATGGGCAGAGGTCAAGTCCTCGTCGACCACACGACGGCATCGGCTGCTGCTGCGATGCGTCTGTGCAGGACGGCGGCCGAAGCCGGTGCGGAATTTGTCGACGCGCCGGTTTCCGGCGGACAGGCCGGAGCGGAGAACGGCGTCTTGACCGTCATGTGCGGCGGCGGCGAACCGACTTTTCGGAGGGTGGAGGGCCTGATAGGCTGTTACGCTCGATCATGCCGGTTGATGGGTCCCGCCGGCGCGGGTCAGCTCACCAAGATGGTCAACCAGATCTGCATCGCCGGACTGCTGCAGGGCCTCTCGGAAGGACTGCACTTTGCGGAGCATGCCGGCCTTGACGGAAACGCCGTGCTCGAGGTCATATCCAAGGGAGCGGCAGGTTCGTGGCAAATGGAGAACCGCGGCGAGACCATGCTTGCAGACTCCTTCGATTTCGGCTTCGCGGTCGACTGGATGCGCAAGGACCTACGGATTTGCCTGGACGAGGCGGAACGAAACGGAGCCAGCCTCCCTGCGACCGCGCTCGTCGACCAGTTCTACAAGGATGTCCAGAAGCTCGGCGGAGGACGCTGGGACACGTCGAGCCTCATTCGGCGGCTGCGGGCACTGGACCGTGAAGATGACAGCCAGGCCTGAGTTCGATCCGGCGAGGAAGGTCAAGATTGCGCCGTCGCTGCTTGCTGCCGACTTCGCCAGGCTGGGTGCCGAGATTACGGACATCGAGGCGCAGGGAGCCGACTGGATTCACCTTGACCCGATGGACGGTCACTTTGTCCCGAATTTCACGTTCGGGCCGGCCGTCGCGGCAGCGATCCGCCCGTATGTGAAGACCGTGCTGGATGTCCACCTGATGGTTTCGCCGGCTGACCCGCACCTGGAGGCATTCGCCCGTGCGGGGGCCGACATCCTTACGGTTCATGCAGAGGCAGGTCCGCATCTCGACAGATCCCTCCAGACCATCCGTTCCCTCGGATGCAAGTCAGGTGTTGCAATCAACATCTCGACGCCGCTTTCCGTCGTTGAGTACTGTCTCGACCGAATCGATCTACTCTTGATCATGACGATAAATCCGGGATTCGGCGGGCAGGAGTTCATCCCGGCGGCGCTTCACAAGGTTTCGGCCGCGCGGGAGATGATCGGGAGGCGCCCGATTTGGCTGGAAGTCGATGGCGGCATCGATGCCGTCACGGGTCCGGCCTGCGTCCGCGCGGGCGCGGATGTCCTGGTCGCCGGCTCGGCTGTCTTCAAGGGCGGCGACGCGGCTGCCTACGGACAGAACATCGCGAGAATTCGCTCTGCATGCGTGCAACTACCTGATGACGCGCGAGTACTTCGCACCCTCGAGTGACGCGCCGAGCAGCACGCCTGACTGGTCAACTGTCAAGGCGTGAATTCCCGTTTGGTGCGTGATCGTCTCGACGCCAAAATTGTTCGCGGTATCGATGACCGTGAATTCGAGATCCGCGCCTAGCGTCCACCCGTTCCTTGACCTGAACCCGCGGAGGCTCTCCTCGTCCAGGAAAAACAGAACCTGCGTGATTTTTTGGTAGCCTGCCTGGTAGCCGACCGAACCGGCGAGCACGGAGTAGTAGTCGACGGGAGTGTCGCCGATCATGAGCGCTCCCTCTCCGTAGGACGCGCCAATTACAAACCCCGCCTTCCTGATGCCCGGAATTACGAGCATGCCGGCGGACCGGTCGGCGAGTTGCTGCGTGTAGGGCAGATCGTGGGTCATCTTCTGGATTGCGTCTCCGACATCCTGATCGATCTGCGCGTTCATTCCGCTGTTCGTACCGCCCGAACACGCACCTGTAATCATCGCGCCGGTTGCGACGATCAAACCCCTGCGGGTCCATTCAGTCATGAAAGTCTCCTGCGAAGCACTGCTCTGTTGTTTTCCGGACTGTATAGGCAAAGAAACTCCTATTGTCACCTGAAGATCCGGACACCTGAGATCTCTCGCCGAAAGCGGGTTCGGCAGACTGCTCAGCGTCTCCTGCTCGGCATGCGACTACACGAAACGATCGCCAACGCGCTGGCGCGGCCCGCCGTCGCTCGTCGATCGAGGGGCGCTTGTCTGCGAACCTGACCGGCCGCTTCGAACCGGCCTCGATGAGCGAGGGAAGGCGTTGATTTCCGGCACGGAATTGCGGTCGGACGGCGCCTCTTCCCATCGAGCTTGGGAACCGCCCGGAGAAGTCTTGAAGGAGCTCGGGTACGCCGGCGGAAGCCGCGGGACTACAGCGTCACGCACACCGCTTCAGCGTGTCCGCGGCTTCGGCGGCGAAATATGTCAGGATGCCGCTGCATCCCGCGCGCTTGAAAGAGAGCAGGCTCTCGAACATCGCTTTCGTCCGGTCGAAAGCGCCATGCTCAGCAGCCAGGGAAATCATCGCGTATTCACCCGAGACCTGGTACGCGAAGACAGGCACCCGGAACTGCGACTTCAGACGAACGCAAACATCGAGATACGGCATGCCGGGCTTGACCATGATCATGTCGGCTCCTTCATCGAGATCGCGTGCAGCCATGCGAAACGCCTCGTCAGCGCTTGACGGGTCGAGCTGGTACGTGCGCTTGTCTCCGGTCAGCGCTCCCGCAGAACCGACGGCCCCCCGGAAAGGTCCGTAAAACACGGACGAATACTTGGCCGTGTACGCCATGATCATCGTATCGTGATGCCCGGCTGCCGTCAGCGCCTTTCGAATGACGCCCACTCGGCCGTCCATCATGTCTGAAGGACCGAGCACGTCGGCGCCGGCCTCGGCCTGAAGCAGCGCCTGACGCTCAAGGACAACCAGCGTCTCGTCGTTCAGAATCACTCCGTCGCGAACGAGACCGTCGTGGCCGAGAGGATTGAACGGGTCGAGCGCCACATCAAGCATGATTCCGATTCCCGGCACCTCCGACTTGATCTTTCGGGTGGCGCGATTGACGAGGTTGTCCGGATTGACGGCCTCCGCGCAGTCAACTGTCTTGAGTTCCGGTTCCACATGCGGAAACACGGCGATGGCCGGAATCCCGAGTTCGGCAGCGGATTCCGCAGCGGCGCAGGCCCTGTCGATACTCAGCCGGCTGACTCCCGGCATGGCCGGCACAGGGTCGGATACGCCGCTGCCCTCCGTGACGAAGATAGGCCAAATGAGGTCGCCGGCAGAGAGGCTGCATTCCTGAACAAGGCGTCGAATCCAGTCCGTCCGCCGCAAGCGCCGCGGACGGTATTCCGGAAAACGGGGCCGAACCAACTGCATACGCGGTTATTTCATCGAATATGCCGGCAGGCAATCGAAACATGCGCGGCGGCAGCGAAGACGTTTGCCGAACCGAGTTGGTTTGGTGCTTCCTGCAACCGCTTGACCGCGCCAATGCGACCGCGAAGCCGCCGAGCACGAAACAGCAGGGGTTTTCGGGAATGTCCGAAAGGCTCGCGTCGCCTGTCATTACGCAACATCATGACGCGGCGTTCGTGGCGGTCCGGACGGTGCGGATGCCTGCCGGTCGGGCGCTTCGGAGCGCACCGGCTCCCTGTTTCACAGTTGATTGCCTCTGCGACCCGGATCGAATATCGATGGGTTCGTATAGGCAAGACTGTACCGTGCAGTCGAAACCCGAGGCAGGCCGGTTTTCGGCTCGGGCGCCGGAACGCTTCTTCGCGGGTGTCCGGAGGAAGCGCAAGCAGGGGTTCGGCTTGGAGCGCAACGACGAGTTCACGCTTTACGACTTGAAAGTCGAGGTCGTTTTGGATGGCCGGCAGCCGGTCTGCAGGCATATCGAGGGTGAGTTCTTCACCGTCGAAGGCGAGAATCTGGTATTTTCGCGAGGCCAGAAAGTTTCGATGTATGCGCTTGCGGCGGTGTTGCCGCTCCTTCCGGCCAAGCAGCGCGGCACCGATCCGAACGACTGGATGTCGACGGATGCCGAGGTCGCTTGCCCGGATCCAAATTGCGGCGGACGGTTCCGGATCTCGCGAGTCGGAAAGCGCCGATTCAGCCACGCCGAGACGACAGGCTTGCCTGAAGCCCGTTCGACGCCTTACTGGCAAAGGCATGAAGCTTAGGCTCGGGTGACGATGGCCTCCGCCTCGATTTCGACAAGATAGTCGCCGGCCAAATCACTGACCGCAACCAACGTGTTGGCGGGCTTCAGGTTCCCGAAGACCCGGCCGTGTGCGGCACCGACGGCCTCGGTATCCTTGATGTCGGTTACGTAGATCCTGGTGCGCGCAATGTCCTGGACAGTCCCGCCCAGCGCACCGACTGCGCCAATGATCTTGTCGAGGATGAATGTGGTCTGGGCGCCCGCATCGCCCCGCGCCACGGCTCGGTCCGCCCCCATGGTCGCTGTGGTTCCGGATACGAGAATGCGGTCTCCCATGCGCCGTGCGCGGCAGTATCCCGCCAGATCCTCCCATTTGGCGCCGGACATCACGCGACGCACATTGCGTTGCATGGGCATCGCGTCGGTCTCGTAGGCAGGCGGCAACGCGCTCAGATGATGTCCGAGATCGCCGCTGGCGGTCAAAAAGGGCGCGGTTCGGTACTCGTCGCCGCAGTCGCCGGGGATCGGGTTGGTGACTGCGAAGGCGGCATTCAGGTCGGCGTAATCCTCTTCATCGAGTGCGAACCCAAAGAGTCTGGCATTGTCCGCGCTGTGATCGTTCTCGCCCGGGCGGACGCCGATGATCACGCCGGCCACGTGGGGTTGCTCCAGCACCCAGCGCGATGCGACGTTCACAACTGAAACGCCGTGCTTCCGCGCGATCCCGGCAGCCGTCGACAACACTTTCTGAAAGCTGTCCCATCCCCCGGCGCTCTCGATGAAGCGGCGGTACTTCATCTTGCTCCAGTCGGGAATGTCGGCAGGTTCGGGCCTGTTCAGCCATTTCTCCGACAGGAACCCGCCGCAGATCGCGCCATATGCGAGCAGGCGGACTCCGTGACGCGTGCAGATCTCGGCCAACGGCCCCGTGAAGCGGCGGTCGAGCAGCGAGCAGGCAACCTGGTTGGTTAGGACCGGCACGCCGTCGGACAGCGCCAGATGCAAGTGCGCCGCGTCGAAGTTCGTCACGCCGATCTCGCGGATCAGTCCCTCTTCGCGTAGCGCGGCCAGTTCGTGCAGAACGTCGAGCCAGGCAAGGTGCTCGTAACTCCACCAGTGCAACTGCAGGAGGTCGACGCGATCAACGCCGAGCCTGTCGAGCCTCTCCTGCACGCCGGCTCGTATTGTGCCGCGCGTCATCGGGCCCGGGGGAGGGCACCACTTGGTGAACGCAAGCGCCCCGGGGCAGCGCAGCAGAAGGCGAGAGGCGATGAATTCGGCGCTGCCGTAGTGGTCGGCCATGTCGAAGGTATCGAAGCCGCGCTCGGCGTAGTGCGCCAGGTGACCGGCGGCCACGTCGGAGTCCAGAACGGCCCCGTCCCGCTCCATGTCCGCGACCTGCCAAAGTCCGTTCAAGACGCGGCAGATCTCCAGTTCGCTCGTCAGGCGAAACCGGTCAGGCGGTGCGATGGTCATGGCCGGTTTCCAGCGCCGACTTGATGATCTCAAGTTCGACCCGATGCGATGCGTTCAGGCTGGCCCAGCGGTCGTCGTCCATGTCCGCCGTGCGCAGGGCCGTCATGGCGAGCCCCGTGCCGTCGCCGTCGCCGAACACCTCTTCCGGAGAAACGCGCACGAAGATCCGCGGCTGCAGATCGTCAGGCGTGTCGCCAACATGGTAGTCGATCAGTTTCTGTTCTTCATGCGCTTCTATCCGCAAGAAAATTCTCGCGCCGTCCTTGATCGACGATCCGCGCACAAGCCCGGTGGCGTCAACTTCGATCCTCCAGGTACCGAACGACCAGAGACTCAATTGCGCCGGATCCGACATGAAGGCGAAAACGTCGTCTGCGGGCCGGCCAATCCGGATGAAAGCCGTATCGCAGCTCATTTGGGAGTTCCCGAACCGCGTATCGCATCGACCTCGAGTTCGACCCGTGCACCTGGCAGGACCAGAGGCGAGCAAATGACGGTGTTGGCGGGGCGGGCAAAGCCGATCCGCTCTTTCAGAACGCCGGCAATCGCTGTCACGTCGTCGGGGTCGGGCGCGATGACGCGCACGCGCACGATGTCGTGCAAGCCGGAGCCCACCTCGAGCAGCGCGCTTTCGATCGTGTCAAGCGCGGTGGCGGTCTGAGCGGAAGCGCCGTCGGCCATCTCGCCGGAGGCAAAGTCAATGCCGACAGTTCCGGAGACGAAGATGCGGTTGTCGACCGCGACTGCGCGAGCATAGCTAGCCATCTCCTCATAGACAGATCCGCTGAAGACATGGGTGCGCCGCACCGTCATGAGTCCTCCGAAAAGGGGGAGGGGGCGCGGCAGCGCCCCCCGGTTCGCATCGGCCGATTATTCGTCGAGCATCCTGATCAGTTCGGCGACCTCGACGGTGCTCATGTAGCTGGTTTCGACATTCTCGTCGCCGACGAGCTTCCAGGTCATCTTGGGAGCCTGAACGTCGCCGTTCTCGTCGAAGGCCAAGGCGCCGGTGGCTCCGACGTAGCGGATCGCCTTGCCTTCCGCGAGCAGCTCCTTGGCCCGGGCGATGCCTTCGGGACCAGGATGGACCTCGACCCCGTCGGGCGAGGTGACGCGACGGATGTTGTCGCGAATGTTGTTGCCGGTGATGCCGTCAGAGGCTTCCATTGCCAGAAGAACCACGGTCACCGCGTCATAGACGGAGTGCAGGCCGGGGCCGTTCGGCGGACCGTCGAAACGCGCCTCGAACATCTCGTTGAACGAAGCCACCGACGGCAGGCGCGGCTGGGCGCTGTCGTAGCCCTGCAGATTCTGCAGGTATTGCGAGCCGACGGCCTGGAAGTAATCGTCCGACCGCAGCGAGTTGTTGACGATCAGGTTGTCGGTTCCGCCGAGGGCCAGCCATTCGCGGGTGATCGTCGCGCCGTCCACCGGGAAGGCCACGAGGTAGAGCGAGTCGGGATCGCCCTCCAGCGCCTTGGTGACCTCTGCGCGATAGCTCTGCTGGCTTTCGTTGTAGGCCACCATCGAAGCGACGGAGCCGCCGAGCTTGACGACGTCCTGTTCGAACCGCTTGGCGAGGCCGACGCCGAAATCGGTGTTGACGTAGATCACGGCGGTGCGCTTGAAGCCGCTGTCCGTGACGAGCTTGGCGCCCATCGCCGACTGGCTGCGGTTGGTGGCGTAGGTGCGGAACCAGTAACCCTCTGTCTTGCCCTCTTCCGCGAGCGCCGTGAAACTTTCGGACGACGAACAACAGGAAACCTGCACGACCTTGGACGGAACGGCGACCGAAGTCAGGACCGGAAGGCTGACGCCCGAGGAGACGGCCCCGATCAGCGCCTGTACACCATCCAGGTCGACGAGGCTCTTGGCCGCGTCCACACCGACGGCCGATTGCCCCTGCGTGTCGCGCAGCACATATTCGACCGGGCAGCCGTGAACGCCGCCGGCCTCGTTGAACTGTTCGACCGCGAAGAGTCCGGTTTCCGCAATCCGTTCGCCGACCTGGCCCATCGGGCCGCTGACCGGCAGGATCGCCCCAAGCTTGACGGGACAGTCGACCGCGTGAGCCGCGGGCCCGATTCCGGTGAATGCGGCGGCAACAGCCGCCAGTCCTGCTTTGCGCAACATATACGCCTCCCTTAGTGTTTTCGGCCGTAAAGTTTTGCCGGCCCGGTTGTTCTGTCGCTTGACAGTCTTTGAATGCGTGGATCAAACCCTGTATTTCGGGGTTTGTCCACCATTACGAACGCGCGTGGCGCGAGACGTGCAACTCTTCTCCGATTAGTCCGCGCGGGCGGACCAGCAGCATGATCACCAGGATCAGCCCGATTAGCACCGCCTGCATTGCGCCGCCCTGGGCTTGGATCTCGGAGGGGACGACGCGCGAGATGACGAATCCGCTCATTGTCCAGACGCCCCAGACAATCAGCGCACCGAGGAGTGCGCCGCGATTGTTGGCGCTGCCGCCGACAATCAGCATGGTCCAGATCTGGAAGGTTACAATCGGCAGGAAATCCCAGGGGCTGACGTAGCCGATGAACGAAACGTAGAGCGCGCCCGAAAGCCCCATGATCATGCAGCCGAGCACGAAAGCCTCGAGCCGCACCCGTCCGGGCGGCTTGCCCAGCGAGGCGGCGGCGGTCTCGTCTTCGCGGATCGCCTTCAGCATGCGCCCCCAGGGAGATTTAACGATCCGCTCCAGGGCGGCGAATGTCAGCCCGACGACGACGACGAGCACCAGGAGATAGAGCGCGTTCTGCGCCAGCGGTCCCTCGGCCCAGGCCTTCGTTGGGTTCGGAATGCCGATCAGGCCGAGCGTGCCGCCCGTCAGGTATTCCCAGTTCAGGCAAACGAGCTGGATGGTCACGGCGATTCCGAATGTGGCGACGGCGAGGTATTCGTGGCGGAGTTTCAGCGTCGCGATGCCAACGACTGCGGCGCCGATGCCGGATGCTGCCATCGCGCCGATCAGCCCTGCTACGAAGGGTAGTCCGAAGCCGCCGAAAACGGCGTCGCGCGCTGGTCCGGTAAGGATCGCCATCGTATAAGCGCCAATTGCAATGAAACCGGCGACGCCGGCGTTGAACAACCCTGTGAAGCCCCATTGAAGGTTCAACCCGAGGACGGCGACTCCGAAGATCAGTGAGAGAATCAGGAAGAAGACGAGATAGGAGACGAGGCCGATCATCTGGAGCGCTCTCGGAAAATGCCGTCGGGCCGGAAGTAGAGGATCGCGAGGATCAGGAGGAACGGAACCGCGGGCTTGTAGGTGGTGGGAATGACAATTACCGACAGGTTTTCCGACAGCCCCACGATCATTCCGCCCAGCACCGCACCGTAGAGGCTGCCGGCGCCGCCCAGAATCGCAGCGGCGAAGAGCGGCAGAATCAGGCTGAAGCCAAGTTCAGGCCGAAGCTGCACGGTCATCCCGTAGAGCACGCCGGCCAACGCGGCCCCTGATGCGCCGATGACCCAGACCCAGGTGACAATGCGGTCGACATTGACGCCGCAGACTCCCGCGAGGTCGGGGTTCTCTGCGACGCCGCGCATGGCTACGCCGGTTCGCGAATGGGTCATGAAGAGATGCAGCGCGATGACAACGACCGCGGTCAGTCCAAGGAGGAACACCTGATCCGGCATCACGCGGACGCCGCCGGGCAGGAGAATGGCGAACTGCAGGGCATTGGAGTAGTAAATCGGGTCCGAGCCCCAAATGAGCACCACGAGATGCCGCAGGACCAGCGCCACGCCGAAGCTTGCGAAGACCATCGTCATGTGCCCCGCCTTGCGGCTGAGCCGCTCGAAGACGAAGCGGTGAAGGAAGAGCGCGATCAAGGAGGTTGCGCCGCACGCGCAGAGCATGGCGAGCATGAGGGCGGGACCGAAGGAGAAGGGACCGATGATCCCGTCCATGAATCCGCCGAAGGACAAAAAGAACGCCGCGAAGACCAGGCCTCCATATGCGCCCCACGTCAGCAATTCGGAATGCGAGAAATTCGCGAAGCGTAGCATCTTCATCGTGAAGCTGAGCCCGATGGCGCCGAGCGAAACTATGGCGCCGCTCAGAATGCCGTCGGCAATGTGCTGAAGGATCATGCCGTTCCCTCCGGTCTCGCCGCGCCGCGCCTAAGCCCGAGGAATATCTCGCCGATCTCCTCGTTCGCCAGCAGCTCGGCGGCGAGTCCGTCGAGCCGGTTCCTTCCCTCCGCCAAGACATAGCCCCGGTCTGACATGCGCAGCGCGGCCTTCGCGTTCTGCTCCACCAGCAGCACCGCGGCACCGTCCTCTGCAAGCCCCCTCACCACGTCGAACAGCTCGCCCGCCGCCTTCGGCGAGAGCCCGGCAGTCGGCTCGTCCAGCAACATCAACCTGGGCCTTGCCAAGAGAGCACGGGCGACAGCTAGGATCTGCCGCTGGCCGCCGGAAAGTATACCGGCCTTGTCGCGCATCTTGTTTTTCAGAACAGGATACATTTCGTAGATTTCCTCGATCCGCTCCAGTGCGGCGGACTTCGCCAGGGGCGCGCCGCCCATTATCAGGTTTTCGTGAATGGTCAGGGTCGCAAAGACGTTCCCGGTCTGCGGCACGAACCCCACGCCCGCTCCGGCCAGCTTGTGCGCACCGACGTCGGTGATGTCGCGCCCGTTCAGCCGGACGGCGCCTGAAGTGACGCGTACCAGACCGGCTATCGCCTTGACCAGCGTCGACTTGCCCGCGCCGTTCGGACCGATGATCGATACGACTTCGCTCGCGTCGACATGGGCGGACACCCCGTGCAGGATCGGCAGGTCGGGGGCGTAGCCCGCAACGACATCGACCGCCTCCAGCGCATGGATGCCGCTCACGGCAGGTCTCCGAGGTAGGCGTCGAGAACCGCGGGATCGCGCCGGGCGCCCGCCGCGTCGCCCTCATACAGAAGCCGGCCCTGCGCCATCACCAGGACCGGATCGCAGACCGTCATGACCAAGTCCATGTTGTGCTCGATGATCAGGAAGGTGTAGCCTTGCGCGTTGAGCGCCTTGATCCTGTCGACGAGCGCGATCAGCAGGGTAGGGTTCACGCCGGCTGCTGGCTCGTCCAGCAGTATGACCTTTGGACTGGTCATCAGAACCCGCGCCAGCTCCAGGAGCTTCAGCTGCCCGCCCGAAAGCGTGCTGGCCTGATCGCGGCTGACCCGGGTCAGGCCGCAGAAGTCGATGATGTCCTCGGCCTGCTTCCTGGTCTCGCGTTCCTCTCGCGCGACGGCGCCGGGGCGCAGCCAGTTGTTCCAGAACCTCTCCCCCGATTGGCCGAGCGGCGCCAGCATGACGTTTTCCAGAACCGACATCTCCGGAAACGGGCGCGGAATCTGGAAAGTGCGCGCCAGACCCTCGGCGAAGATCCGGTGCGGCGGGCGATTCTGGATCGGAACCGTATCGAGCAAGACCTCGCCCGCATCGGGACTCAAGAGCCCCGCCATGGTATTGAATAGCGTCGTCTTTCCGGCGCCGTTCGGTCCGATCAGCCCCCCGATAACGCCGCGCGGCAACTCGAAGGATATCTCGTCGACGGCGGTAAAGCCCTGAAATCGCTTCGTGACGCGGGAGACCTGAAGGAGCGCGTCCGCCACGGTCAGACCGTCCCGCTTTCCGGGCCGGTCGCCGTTCGGTCGTCGCCTTTGTTGAGGTTGTACTTCATGATCCGCCCATGTCGCCCCGTGATTTCGCGCTCGAGCCCGTAAACCGGGCCGCGCGGACCTTTTGCGCGGTTGCGGACGGCTTCGATGTCGCTTCGGTCCTCTGCCGTCAACTCCAGTTCAAGGGCTTGCAGGGTCCGGGGAAGCCGGTCGGAGTAGCGCGCACCGACGATAGCGGCGGCGATGTCGGTGCTGTCAAGCGTGGCCTTCAGCGCAATTGCCGAGACGTCGGTTTCATGGCGGTCGGCCACGGCGCGCAGCGCTGCAAGGAGTTCCTGGAACAATCCCCAGCCGCCGAAGTCCTCGATGATCAGACGGTACTTGACCAGGCTCCGATTCTCGAACTCGAACCCGGGGTCGGGCCGGCCGAGCCACCAATCGGCCAGAAACCCGCCAGCGAGGACGCCGTAGGCGAAGATGCTGACCCCGCGGTCCCTTGCGCGCGCGGCGAAGCTGCCTGAGGCACGCCGGTCCAGGAGCGAATACTGCACCTGCGCCGAAGCGATGTCGGCGACGTCGCACAACTCCACGAGGCGCTCGGAGTCGAAGTTCGTCACGCCGATCAGATTGATCTTTCCCTTGCTGCGCAGGACGTTAAGGTGATCCGCGGCCTCCAGATGGCCGGGCACGCGGTAGTCCCACCAATGGAACTGCACGAGATCCAGCCGCTCCATCCCCAGCCGAGCCAGGGACTGGTCGATCCCCGCCTCGACCCGGGCAAGGTCAAGCGATGCCAGATCGTCCCGGTCGGGGACGTATTTTGTATGAATCCTGACGGGTTTCAGCGCGTCCTCGCCGCGGGTTCGCGCAAGCTCGGCCCGGAACCGACCGATTTTTTCCTCGACTCCGGCATAGATGTCGGCGCAGTCGAAGGCGGTGATTCCTGAATCGGCGAAGCGAACCAGATCGGAGATCGCCCGATCCGCATCCACTCGTCCATGGTCGCCCGACAACTGCCAGCCGCCCCTGACGATCCTGGAGACGGAGTAGCCGGGCCGGATGGCGACCTTCGGGACAACCACCGCGCGCAAAGTGTTTGCGCCTTTGTTCTGCTCGCCTCCCATTTCCCGGTCCCGCCGCATACTTTCGCGAAACCATAGCCTTCTCCGCGGAATTGAGAAGTGCCTATCGGGCCAACACGAAGATGGACCGGACAGAATGCTTCGACTAACCTGACCGATGACACGCGCCTCCGGGGTAATCCGATGCTAGCCAACACGAAACACGCCGGCTACTTCCTCTATCACTCGATCGGAATGTATCCCGGCAAGGAAGAGGAGCTCGCGTCCGCAGCCGCCGAATTCGCCGAGGCCTGGGCCGCGCCTAACGACAAGCAGTGGGGGTACGTGCTGCTGAAGCGGCAGGACTTCATCGACTACTGGCGGCGGATCATCAACGCGCCAAAGGGTTCGACCACAACCTGCGAGAGCGTCACCGACGGCGTGTACAAGCTGATGCGGTCGCTGCCCGAGGGGATGCTGAAGGACAAGCGCGTGCTGGTTGCCGCCGACTGCTTTCCGTCGATCCACTTCCTCTTGGCCGGACTTGCGCCGAAGATGGGTTTCGCCCTCGACACGGTGCCGCGGAGCGAAAACAGGGATTGGGTCGAGGCCGACGACTTCATCGCCTGCTGGGGGCGCGATGTCGGGCTGGCGCTGCTGACATGGGTCACGTCCACCGCCTCGGCGCGCGTCGACCTGGCGCCGCTGGTGGCGCACGGGCGCGAGATGGGCAGCATCATCGGCGTCGACATCACCCAGGCGGCGGGACTCTTTCCGTTCGACTCGATGAACCCGCGGGTGGACTTCGTGGTCTCGACCAGCCTCAAGTGGATGTGCGGGACTCCAGGCGCAGGCATCCTCTATGTCGACAAGGCAATGGTGCTGGACCTGGAACCCGAAGGCCGCGGCTGGTTTTCGCAGAACAATCCGTTTTCCTGGGATCTCGAAGAGTTCGAATACGCTCCCGACATCCGTCGCTTCGACGGCGGCACGCCGGGTTCGATGGCCGCAATTGCGTCATTGCCGGCGCTCAGGTGGCACGTTGAGCAGGATCACGCCGGCATGGCCGCCTGGAACCGGCGGCTGGTGGACAAGATCGTCGCCCGCGCCGATGCGCTCGACCTGCCGCTCCGCTCTCCGCGGGATGCGGCGCAGCGCGGCGGCTCCGTCATGTTGCGCTTTCCGGACAAGCCGGAGGCGGCCGCAGTCGTTGGCGCGCTGGGGGTCGAGGGCTATTCTGTGGATTTCCGGGGGCCGCTGGTGCGCCTCTCGCCCGGCAACATGACGGCTGCCGAAGCAATCGACTCCGTCTTCGACATCACCGAAGCCGTGCTGATCCGGCGCAAGTCCCGCATCGCTGCCAGGGGCGCGCAGAGAGGAGGCGACATGAATCCCGCAGACCTTCTGGGCCAACTCGGCACGATGCTGATGTCGGGCCAGGTGAGCATTGTCGACTGCACCGCAACCCTCGGCCCCGAAACGCCCATACTTCGTCTTCCGAAGGACTTCGCCGAGAACACGCCCAGGGTGGAGATTCACAAGATCAGCGAGTACGACGCCGACGGGCCGTTCTTCGCCTGGAACTGGATGGTTCTGGGCGAGCACTCCGGCACGCATTTCGACGCTCCCCATCACTGGATTTCCGGAAAGGACTTCGAGGACGGCTACACCGACACGCTCGATGTTCAGCGGCTGATCGCGCCGGTAAACGTGATCGACTGTTCCGAGGAGGCCGCCGCGGACCCGGACTTCCTGCTGACCGCAGAACATGTCAAGGCATGGGAAGCAGAGCATGGCGAGATCAAGCCCGGCGAGTGGGTGGTCATGCGTACCGATTGGGACAAGCGGTCCCATGACGAGGAACTCTTCCTGAACGAAGACCCCAGTCCGCACGAGGATGGCTCGCACAGCCCGGGGCCGACGACGGATTGCATCGACTACCTACTGAGCAAGGGCATCGTTGGCTGGGGGGCGCAATGCATCGGCACCGATGCCGGAATGGCGGGCAAGTTCTCGCCGCCGTATCCTGCGCACAACCTCCTGCACCGCGACAACTGCTTCGGACTTGCCTCGCTTGCCAATCTCGACCGCCTGCCGCCCAAGGGCGCGATCCTGATGGCGGCGCCATTGAAGATCGAACGGGGCACCGGCTCGCCGGTCCGAGCGCTCGCGTTGGTGCCGCAAGGCTGATGGCCGAGCGCTCGTTCAGATCGGAAGTGGAGCACCTGCGCCTCGGCGCGGGCGAAACCTTTACGGGCGAAGGCATACTGGCGATCACCAAGGCGCTGCTGGAATCCGGCGTGGGCTACGTCGGCGGCTACCAGGGAGCGCCGATTTCGCACCTGATGGACGTGCTGGCGGATGCGCAGGACCTGCTGGAAGAGCTTGGCGTCCGGTTCGAGGCGAGCGCGTCCGAGGCCGCCGCCACCGCGATGCTGGCGGCCTCGGTGCACTACCCGATCCGGGGTGCGGTTACCTACAAGGGGTCTGTGGGTGTGAACGTCGCGTCGGATGCGCTGGCGAACCTGTCGTCCTCGGGCGTCGATGGCGGGGCTTTGATCATTGTCGGCGAGGACTACGGCGAAGGCTCCTCGATCATGCAGGAGCGCAGTCACGCATTCGCGATGAAGTCGCAATTCTGGCTCCTGGACCCTCGGCCCAACCTTCCCTCGATCGTGCAGGCGGTCAAGCAGGGGTTCGAGCTGTCCGAGGCTTCGAACACGCCGGTGATGCTGATGGTGCGGATACGGTCCTGCCATGTGACGGGGCAGGTCGAAGCGTCCGACAACGTGCCGCCGCCGCTCACCGTTCGGGATGCGCTGGCAAACCCCCGCAAGGACTTCCGGCGCGTGGTTCTTCCTCCGATGTCATATGCGCATGAGAAGGACAAGATCGGGATCCGGTGGCCCGCGGCAGAGGCCTTCATTGCGGAGCGAAGGCTTAACGAACGGTTCGGCCCCGAGGGCGGGAGCGTCGGCATCGTTCTGCAGGGCGGCATGTACAACGGCGTGATCCGGGCACTGCAGCGGCTTGGACTTGCCGACCTCCAAGGCAGGACGGAGGTGCCTCTCCATGTGCTGAACGTCACGTATCCGCTGGTCGGGTCCGAAGTGCTGGAATTCGCGGCGGGCAAGAGCGCAGTCCTGGTCGTGGAAGAGGGCCAGCCGGACTTCATCGAGCAGACCGTCGGATCGATGCTCTTCAAGGCCGGCGCGGAGACCCGCCTGATGGGCAAGGACGTCCTTCCGATGGCCGGAGAGTACACGGGCCAGGTCCTGCTCGATGGGGTGACGGCGCTCCTGAAGGAGGCCGCGCCCGACCTTTTGCCTAGTCAAGCGCGGGCTCCCAACCGGAATGCCGCCGGCATCCCGGATCTGTCCGGGACCGTCCCGACCCGCCCGCCCGGCTTTTGCACGGGCTGCCCGGAACGTCCGATTTTCGCCGCGCTCAAGATCGTTCAGCGCGAACTGGGCGAACATCAGATAACCGGCGATATCGGATGCCACCTCTTCGCCGCACTTCCGCCGTTCGAAATCGGCGGCTCCACCATGGGCTACGGGCTCGGCCCCGCCTCGAACGCCGCTTTCTCCGCCGGGGGCGAAAAACGCGCGATTTCGGTCATCGGCGATGGCGGGTTCTGGCACAACGGGCTGTCCTCCTCGATCGGAAACATGGTGTTCAACCGGTCCGACAGCGTCGCGGTCATCGTAGACAACTTCTACTCCGCGGCGACAGGCGGGCAGGACGTGCCTTCGAGCCGTTCGAGAAATCCGACCAAGGCCACGAACCATTCCATCGCCGCGGCCGTGCGCGGTGTCGGCGTCAAGTGGGTGCGCGAGATCGACCGCACCTACGACGTGCCGCTGATGTGCGATGTGTTCAGGGAGGCGTTGACGACCGACTACGACGGCCCGAAGGTCATCATCGCCTCGTCGGAGTGCATGTTGAACCGGCAGCGGCGGGAAAGGCCGCTCCGAAACAAGGCCATAAAGGAGGGCCGGAGGGTCGAGGCTCCCCGGTTCGGCGTTGACGAAGACATTTGCACCGGCGACCATGCCTGCATTCGGCTGTCCGGCTGTCCCTCCCTGTCCCTGAAGACCATCGACGACCCGTTGCGCGACGATCCCGTGGCCCACATCGACCAGACCTGCGTCGGATGCGGGAATTGCGGCGAGGTGGCGGATGCCGCAGCGCTGTGCCCCAGCTTCTACAGGGCCGACGTCGTGCACAATCCGACCGGTTTCGAAAGCCGGCGCTCGCGAGTGCGCTCGCGAGTCATTCGCTGGCTCCAGCGGCGCCGAAAACAGCGAAGCCTGACCTTCGGGGCGGCGGAATGAACGCCGCGGTTCCTGACACGATTCGCCAGACGGAGGAACGGCACGACGACGTGATCAAGCTCGCCATCATGGCAGTCGGCGGCCAGGGAGGCGGCGTCCTGACCGGATGGATCGAAGCGCTCGCCCGTGCCCGGGGTTACGCCTGCCAGGCGACTTCGGTCGCGGGTGTGGCGCAGCGAACCGGCGCCACAATCTACTACCTCGAATTGGCAAGAGCCGAGCACGGCCAGCCGGTTTTCGCTCTCGCGCCTGCGGCAGGCGATGTCGACATCCTGATTGCCGCCGAATTGATGGAAGCCGGGCGCGCGGTCATGCGCGGTTTCGTGTCGCCGGATCGGACGGTCCTGATCGCGTCGTCGCACCGGGCGCTGACGGTTTCGGAAAAAGCCGTGCCGGGAGACGGAATCGCCAGTGCCTCGGATGTTCACGCGGCGGCGGAGGTTGCCGCCGCCCGGTACGTCTCGTTCGACATGGAACGGCTTGCGGTCGAGAACGGAGCGGTCATCTCCGCCGTGCTGTTCGGAGCGCTGGCCGCGTCGGAATGCCTGCCGTTTCCGAAGGAATCCTACGAAGACGCGATCCGGTCCGGCTCGACCGGCGTGGAGGCAAGCCTGCGCGCCTTCAACGCCGGCTTCGACGCATGCTGCGACGGCAATGACACGGCGGCTTCTGCGGAAGCGCCGGACGGGCGCATGCCGGACGTTGCCGGACCCGGACATCTGCGCGAGCGCTGGACGGAACTCGCACGAAGAACCGACGGCCTGCCGGCGCCCGCGCGGCCGCTTGCAATCGCCGGGTTGCGCAAGGTTGTCGAGTTCATGGATCTCGACTACGGCGAGGAATATCTCGAACGCCTGATCCCCTTCGCCGCATGCGACACCGGCGCCGACGACCATGCTCTCACGAAGTCTGCAGCGAAGTACATCGCAAATGCCATGGCCTACGACGATGTCATTCGGGTGGCGGATTTCAAGACCCGCGAATCCAGGGCGAACCGCATTGCGAAGGAAATGGGCGCGCGTACCGATCATGTCCTGCTTTTGACCGAGTTCCTGCATCCGCGAGCGGAGGACATCGTCGGACTCCTTCCGGCCGGGTTGGGCCGAAAGCTGGAAGAGGACGCCCGCGCGTTGGCGTGGATCGGTCGCCGGTTAGCAAAAGGCCGCAGGTTGCGCTCCGATCGACTGGGACCGTTCCTCCTGCTGTACATGCTTGGCGGCTTGAAGCGCTATCGTCGGCGGACCCGTCGCCACGCCGTGGAGCAAGCGCATTTGGACCGCTGGTTGGGCCGCGCCTGCGAGGCCGCCACCGAGGATTCCGCGCTCGCCTCCGAGGTCCTCTGCTGTCGCCGCCTCGTCAAGGGGTATTCGGATACCCGCACGCGGGGGCTTTCGAAGTTCGACAGGGTCACTGGCATGGTGGAGCGGGTCGCTGGTCGCGCTGACGCTGCCGACTGGATCAGGCGTCTCCGGGAAGCCGCGCTGCAGGAAGAGGGCAGCGACGGACTGGACCGGATCGCCGGAGAGATCCGGAAATTGTGACGCGCGTCGCAAGGGAACCCCGTGCATTGGCGGCGAGGCAGCCGAAGCGTCGATTCGCCGTATTTGCAAACCGGTGGGGGGAAGGAATATGCCGCCGCCGAGTCGCCAGCCTGGCAGGACGGAACGATTGAAAGGCGTGCGCTCTACGCGAAACCGGGCGGGGTCGTGCCGGTGGTGAAGGCCGCGTCGGCGGAATAGGTGTCGACCATGGAGAAGTTCCCTTGCCTGCAGGAGATTCCCAACCGATCGCAAGCCTTGATCGTCTTCGCGCGGGTAATCCCGTTCATGCAGTAGTCGCCTGAGGACGTCCAAACCTCGCCATCCCGGACAATGAAGAAGTTGACCGAATTGCAGGTGTTCACGAAGCCATGGACGTCCATCATCAAGGCTTCGTCAGCCTCCGAATGCATGACCGACAGCATGGCCAGGATACAGTTGAGCTTGGAAAGCGAATTCAGATCCCGCGTGTCCGGAAGGCCACTGCGTTGATGGACCGAGATCAGGCGCAGCGGCGCGACCTCTTCGTCGGTCCCTTCGTCCTTGTGTTCAGGAATGTTCACCAGTGTCGGACCCCTGGTGCAGAGCCGCGGATCCTGGTCGCATATGATCCGGGTGCCGCGCGACAGGATGAGGCGCATTTGCACGCCATGGTGCATGCCGTTCACGCGCGCCACTTGCCGCAGGGCCGAAATGAAGTGGTCCGGTCCCCAAGGAAGGTCCATCCCTATGCACTTGGCCCCGGTGAAGAGCTGTGTAAGGTGATCTTCGATGTAGAGGAGGGCACCCTTGTGCAGGCGAATGCCTTCCCAGACGCCGTCGCCAAGCATGAAACCGCTGTCGCACACCGGAACCACCGCATCGTCGCGGTGGACCGTTGCGCCATTGACATAGACCTTGTTGTCAAGATTGCGGGGATCAGGCGCCAGCTTGCCCTCGCGCGCAAGTTGGCCGACGAGAGCAGTCATTTCGGGTCGCTCAGAAACTTCCCTGCAACCGCCCAATCGGAGTTGTCCACGTCGAAAAAGACAACTTGGACAAATTCCGCGGCGCAGTTACAGTGCCTGCCCATTGCCTTGGTCACGTCCTCGACGAATGCCCGCTTCTGGGCCTTGGTGCGTCCATTGGACAGTTCCACTCGTATCATCTGTATTTGTCGTCTCCCTTGCCAGAATGGTTCCTGCGAATCCCGGTTCATTTCCAGATGCGTCGTCAGCGCCTGGTCGCCGTGCGGCTGATATTGGCGTGCAGGACCTATTGCGTGCTCCGGATATGCTGCTCCAGGAATTTGACGGCTGCAACGGCTTTTCCGTCTGGTAGAATTCGAGGAGCCGCCAGCGTTCTTTTTTGGGGCCGGTCCTTGCCTACCGTTACAGACACCGAGATTCTCGCGTAACGGTTGAAATGAAGGTGGTTTTCGCGAACCAGCACCATCAGCCGTCCGCACTCGCAGGGCTACGTGAAACCTCGCATCCATGTCCGACCATCTTCCGGCGCTTCGGCCTTGTTATGGCCTCTGAGAGTGTTTCTTGCCTCGGCGAACTCTTCCGGGACCAGTCGCCGGGATTGCAAGCTTCAGCGCATGCGTCTCGAGCGCGATGCGCACCTCGCGAATGTCCAGAACTTCCTCAGGTGAAGCATCGGCTTAGGGTAATTCAGCATACAATTCATGCGATGACGCCAATCCATTACGAATAGGCGCAGGGACGAGTAGGGACATTGCCGTAATGTCTTCCCGCATTCGGCATTGACCGGTGACCAAAGACAAGTCGTCGTGCCGAGTCGCCTCAAATTCACAATTCAAATAATTACATTTTAACAGTAGTTTCAAGTCTATTTCTACAGTATCGGAGAAAATACGTGGGCTGGGATTCTGTTGCAGATGGCATGGTTGTCAGATACCTGCGCCACATGAATGTCCTGGCTAGGGAATCAAGCGGAAAACTGGGGTCAGTGATTGGCGGCGTGCCCGAGGGTTATGACGCTGCGGTCCTCTCGGAACTCGCGCGCAAGGTGGAAACACCTGTCGTGTTCGTGGCGCGGGACGATCGCCGGTTCTCCGAGATGGCGGCCGCGCTCGCGTTTTTCGCACCGGATGTCCTGGTCTACAGGTTTCCCGCCTGGGACTGCCTTCCCTACGACCGGATATCCCCTAACCCCGGCGTTACGGCACAGAGGATGGCGACCCTGTCGCGCCTTGCCGAACGAAAACGCCATCCCGCAGTCCTGCTCGCCACAGTCAGCTCGGTCTGCCAGTCCGTTCCCGCGCGCGATGTGCTGGCGGATTCCTCGATAACCGCCAGTGTGGGACAACGTATCGACCTCGACATGCTCCACGCCTACTTTCGACGGATGGGATTTTCCCGTACGCCGACGGTCACGGAACCGGGAGATTATTCGGTTCGGGGAGGCCTGATCGACGTGTTTCCGCCTGGGATGCGCTCCCCCGTGAGGCTCGATCTCTTTGGCGACAAGTTGGATGCAGCAAGGCGATTTGACCCGGAAACGCAGAGGTCTACCAGAAGGCTTGCGCGGGTCGAGTTCGCCCCCGTCAGCGAAGTGTTCTTCGACGAGGATTCGATCGCGCGATTCCGCGTGAGCTACCGCTCGGAATTCGGCGCCGCGCGACACGACGACACGCTCTACGAGGCGGTGAGCGAAGGTCGGAAAATCCAGGGAATCGAGCACTGGCTTCCGTTTTTTCACGCCCGGTTGGATAACCTTCTCGACTACGTTCCGAATGCACCTGTCTGCATGGATGACGGACTCGAGGCGACCCACCAGAAGCGTTGGGAGACGATTTCCGATCAGTATGATGCGCGCGTTGCCGCGATTTCGGACCGAACCGACATCGCCGGAAAATACTACCCGTGTCCGCCCGACCGACTCTATCTCGATGCAGGGCGGATCAGGGAACTGCTTTCGGGACGCGACGTGCGGGTTTTCTCGCCGCTGCCGTCGCGAGCATCAGATCCGGATCGTCGGCAGGGAATTGCGGGGCGAAACTTTGCCGCCGAGCGGCAGAATCCAGAGTCCGACCTCTTCGGCGAATTCGCAGCACATGTGATCGACCGCCGAAGCCACGGCCATGTTGTCATTGCCTGTTATTCCGAGGGTTCGCGCGAACGCATGGCCGACACGCTGGCCGACCAAGGCATACCGAATTTCGTCAAGATCGCGACCTGGCGCGACAGGCGCGAGGGCCCGGAGAGCATTTGCCTAACAGTATGGCCGCTGGAGTTCGGTTTCGAAGCGCCTGGCATGACGGTCATCAGCGAACAGGACATCCTGGGCGACAGGCTGATTCGCTCGCCCGTCCACCGAAAAAGGGCCAGGAATTTTCTTACGGAAGCGCGCGGCCTGACGGACGGCGACCTGGTAGTCCATGTCGATCATGGCATCGGCTGCTTCAGGGGGCTCGTCACGATCGAGATTGGCGGCGCGCCCCACGAGTGCCTCAAGCTCGAATACGCACGCGGCGACAAGCTCTTTCTTCCCGCGGAGAATATCGAGCTGCTCAGCAGGTATGGCCAGGAAACCGCGCCCCTCGACCGGCTCGGAGCCGGCGCCTGGCAGCGGCGAAAGGCGCGGCTCCGCAACCGCATCCGCGACATGGCGGTGCGCCTGCTGCGCATCGCGGCGATGCGACAAACGCAACCCGCACCGGTCCTCGAACCTCCGGACGGCGGGTGGGACAGGTTTTGCGCCCGCTTTCCATACCCTGAGACCGAAGACCAGATTGAGGCGATTGAGGCGGTCCTTGGCGATCTTGCGTCTGGCCGCCCGATGGATCGCCTGATCTGCGGGGACGTCGGATTCGGCAAGACGGAAGTTGCGCTCCGCGCCGCCTACGTCGCTGCTGCGAAAGGGATGCAGGTCGCCGTGGTCTGCCCGACCACTCTTCTTGCTCGGCAGCACTTCACGACATTCCAGGACCGGTTCAGGGGCACTTCAATCGACATTTGCAGACTTTCCCGATTCGTTCCGGCCGCCGAGGCGGCTGACACGCGCGAAACAATCGCAGCGGGACGCGCGTGCGTCGTAATCGCATCCCATGCCGTTCTGTCAAAGACGGTCAAGTTCTCGAATCTCGGTCTTCTCATCATTGACGAGGAACAGAACTTCGGGGTTGCCCACAAGGAGCGCCTCAAGGAACTGCGGGCCGATGTGCATGTCCTCACGATGACCGCGACGCCGATTCCCCGCACCCTCCAGATGTCTCTTGTCGGACTTCGCGACCTTTCGCTGATCTCCACTCCGCCTGTCGACAGACTCGCAGTGCGCACATTTTACAGCAGCTTCGATGCAGTGACCGCCCGCGAAGCGCTGCTCAGGGAACGCTACAGGGGAGGACAGAGCTTTCTCATCGTTCCGCGCATTTCCGACATTGCCGAAATTGCGGACTTTCTCGAGAACCATGTCCCTGAAGTCGACTATCAGATCGCGCACAGCAGGCTGTCGACGCGGGAACTCGACGGACGAATGAACGCCTTCTACGACGGGGACTTCGATGTGCTCGTGGCGACGTCAATCGCCGCGAACGGCCTCGACATTCCGACAGCGAACACGATGATCGTTTACCGGCCCGACTTGTTCGGTCTCGCGCAGCTTTATCAGATCAGGGGCAGGGTGGGGAGGTCCCGGGTACGCGCATACGCGTATCTCATGACCAAGGGCGGAGCGAGGCTGCATCCGGCAGCGGAAAAGCGACTCCGGATAATCAGCTCGCTCGACAGCCTTGGGGCAGGGTTCTCGCTTGCCAGCCGTGACCTCGACATGCGCGGAGCCGGCAACCTGCTCGGCGAAGAGCAATCCGGCGACGTCCGAGAAGTCGGTCTGGAACTGTACCGCGACATGCTGGAAGACTCGGTGGCTCGCTTGAAGACAGGGGAGGAGAGCGAGGTCGAGGACGACAACCGGGTTCCGCACATCAATCTCGGCGTCCCGGTCCTGATTCCAGAGTCATACGTTGCCGACCAGGATGTCCGGATGGGTCTGTACCGCCGATTGGCGGGCGTTTCCGAACGTACCGCGGTCGAGCGCTTCGCCTCGGAACTCGTTGATCGCTTTGGCAAACTGCCGCCGGAAGTGAAGATGCTTCTCAGGATCGTCCGGATCAAGGCGTCCTGCAGGAATGCGGGAATCGGGAAGTTCGAGGCCGGAAAGAAGGGTGCCGTAATTCACTTTCACGACGACAGCTTCCCGGACCCCGCGGGCCTGGCCAGGTATATCGAGAAACAGCGCGGCCTGGCGAAGGTTCGCGGCAGCCAGTTGATCGTTCGGCGAGACTGGGCCGATGAAGAGCTTCGCGTGAAGGGCGCGCTGATCGTAGCCAGGGATATCGAAATCATTGCTCGCCGGTCGGTTTCAGATGCGGCTGCAACGGCATCGTGACATTCAGGACGAACGCGAGCCCTGAACAGACCGCGACTCCTGCAATGAGCGGAAAGCCGGTGCCGTCGAAGAGTTGGCCGATCGGGACGGCGATCGCGAGGCAGAGAATCGTTGACACCGCGCCGATGATCGAGGACGCGGTTCCCGCAATGTGGCCAACCGGTTCGAGCGCGAGCGCGTTCAGGTTTGCGAGGCAGAGGCCAAGCAGGAAGAAGATTCCTGCGCTCCAACCCACGAACGACCACAGAAGGATTTTCCCTGACAAGAAGTCCGCGAACACGACGTATGCCGTGACTGCGGAAAGCAGGAACATCGAAAACAGGCCGATGCTCGCGAGGCGGCGCATGCCGTAGCGACCTACCAGAACCGCATTCAGGAACCCGGCGCTTCCGGCAAAGAGGGCGACCAGTGCGAAGTAGAATGGGAAGTCGTGGCCGGCGCCCAGCCAGTCCACATAAGCTTGCTGCGCCGTGACCAGATATGCGAAGATGCATGTATAGGACAACGTCAGCGTGATCGTGCACGTGACGACGCGCCGCATCGAGAACACTTCCCCTACGGCTCCGAGAATGGCGGACGGACGAAACCTGATCCGGCCGTCCGTGGCCAGCGTTTCCGGTTGCCGGATCACGAGCCAAAGGACGGTCACCAGCGCAACCATTTGAAACGCAACGAAGATATATCGCCAGCCAAGGCCGAGCATGATTGACTGTCCGATGTAGGGTGCGACGGCCGGAACGAGCACGAACAGCATGAGCGCGAACGAAACGACCCGCGCCATTGCACGTCCGCTATGGAGATCCCGGACCATCGCCATGGTTACGGTCCTTGGCGCGGACACGCCGAGGCCCTGAACGAAGCGAGCCGCAAGCAGTGAGGCGAATGAGTCTGCTTCGAATGCCCAATAACACGAAGCAAGAAAAAGGATCAGGCCGATACAGAGAACCGGTTTTCTTCCGTACGCGTCCGACAACGGCCCCGATATGAGTTGCCCGCATCCCGTTCCGACAATGAAGACGGAGACGACCAGTTGAGCGTGATTTACGTTCGCAAGCCTTAGGTCGGCGCCCAATTCCGGGAGCGCGGGAAGCATCGCGTCCGTCGAAAAGGCGACCATGGACGTCAGGACGGCGACGAGCGCAATGAACTCGGCGTTGGACGGTTGATTCGCCTTCATGCGGACGCCAGCATCAATTTCCCGGAGCCGAATTCCCGGATTCCCTTCGCTCGAAGGGTTTTCCGGTTCGGGTGCCGGACATGGAGCGAAGGGTCGCTATCCAGAATTCGGTTGGACGTGCGCCGTTCGCGACAAGTGCTCCGGAAGAAAAATAGCAGGGAACGCCTGCGACGCCGCTCCTACGGGCACGGATGTCCTCGGAGAGGACTTCGTTCCTGGCCTCGGAACCCGCCAGAAACCGCTCGCACTCGTCAGCGTCCAAGCCTGAATCCGCAGAGAGTTTCACGAGAGTCCTCGGGTCGGAAATGTCCAATCCCTCCAGGAAGTACGCGCGGAACAGGCGGTCCACCATCGCGCCCTGGCGCTCCCTTCTGCCCGCGAATCGGATCAGCCGGTGAGCGTCGAGCGTATTTGGCGTGCGCTTGATGGCGTCGAACCTGATGTCGAGGCCGGCTTGCCTTGCAGATGCTTCAATATGCCCGTAGGCGCGCTCGGCCGCATCCGCGCCGCCAAATTTCTTGCAGAGATAGGTTCGCCGGTCCATTCCGCTCGCCGGCATGGATGGATTGAGCTGGAAGGCGCGCCAAGTGACCGTGACATCGAGGTCCGGGCTCTCCTCCAGTGCAGTGTCCAACAGGCGTTTCCCGATGTAGCACCACGGGCAGACCGGATCGGACAGGACATCAAGCGCGATCAAAGAAAGCCCCTTTCGGTGCGCGGCAGACTCCTTGTTCGGCATTCGCACCGGGGCATGCCGTCAGCCTTGTCTGTATGGTCGGCAATTGTATTTCCGGGAAGGCCGAACGCAACGCCATAAAGGTGTCGATTGCAGATTCGTTTCGTTTTCCGGCGTCTCCGCACTCCGGGCTCAAAAAAAATTGGTGCAGGAAAGCTCCCTTGGCAGGTGGGGTTCAACTGGCACATGCATTCCTGCAGCAACAAAAAAGGCGCCCCCGCTAGGAGGGCGCCAATAGTTGAGGCAGGTTTCATACAGGCAAGAAACCTATCGAGCAGTGATGAACCTATACCGCATGGCGCCGGGGACTCCAAGCGAAAAGTGCAATTCACCGGATTCATTCTTGAAGTCTCTGGGAGTCGCGGAAATACAATGACTATTTGGGAGGAACAAGTATCGTAGAGACGGCAGGTTTTCGTGTCGTCCCTGGAATTTCCGGCAGCGCGCGATCCGCGCCTCCAGAGGTCGCCCGCCGAAGACGATCCCGAAGGGATCGATCGTTCGTCCGTGAAACCCAGGGCTTTCCCCCCGTCCCGACACGGACGAGAAAGTTGAGTCCGTGCTGCGACTGACAAACTTCCGCAAGCGGCCTGCAGGGAATGAGCGGTCCGTTGCGTCGTTTCAGCGCCAATCGTTGACGTCCAATCCGGATTCGGGCGGCACGTAGTCGACCGGGTTCGCCCCGAGCCCGGAAGGCTCTTGCGAAACGGTGCCTGATCCGGGAGGGGGAGTCTTTTACGCAAGTCTGACGGACTGGTTCGACCAAGACGCACGGACACTGTCGGAGAGACGCAGTCGTTGAGCAGCCAGCCCTGCATACGGGGCGCGTGCGGGATCCGGCGGCGCATGCGCTGCGCAATGGCGACTTCTTCGTCCTGGTGAGGATCAATTGAAAAAATGCCTTTGATCGTCTAACCAATCCTCCGGAACAGTCACCGCCATTTTCACGGAACTTGCCAAAATGACACGATCAAATCGCCAACTGACCAGCTGCGTGCTTGTCTGCGCCTGCGCGCTGTTTCTCGGACTTTCGGCAGCAAACGCCGAACCGTCTCACGGAATCGCCATGTACGGCGACCCGGCGCTTCCGGAAGGCTTCGAGTCCTTGCCGTATGTCAACGCAAGCGCACCAAAAGGCGGAAGCGTCGTCTTCGGGCAAGCCGGAGGGTTCGACTCCTTGAATCCCTACATTCTGAAGGGGAGATCGACCTGGGGCGTGCGTGCGCACGTCGTGGAAACTCTCATGGGCAGGAACTGGGACGAACCATTCACGTTGTACGGCCTGCTGGCCGAAACGATCGAAACAGGACCGAATCGGGAGTGGGTCGAGTTCACCCTTCGCGCCGAGGCAGCTTTCTCCGACGGGTCCCCGGTCACTGTCGAAGATGTCCTCTGGTCCTTTGAAACGCTGGGAACGCTCGGCCATCCACGCTACCAGAATGCCTGGAGGAAGGTGAAGGCCGCAGAACAGACAGGTTCGCGCACGGTCCGCTTCACTTTCAACGAGGTGGATCTTGAACTGCCGCTGATCATGGGCCTTCGCCCGGTGCTTCGCAAAGCGGACTGGGAGGGGCGCGCATTCGAAGAAAGCTCCCTCGACCTTGTGACCGGTACCGGACCGTACGTCATCGGCGAATTCGAGGCCGGCCGTTTCATCGTGTTCAAGCGCAATCCCGACTATTGGGGGTGGAATCTTCCGTTCAATCGGGGACGCCACAATTTTGACGAGATTCGCTACGAGTATTTCGGCGATGGCGACGTTGTCTTCGAGGCTTTCAAGGCTGGAGAGACGGTCACCTATCGGGAATGGAACGCCGGAAAATGGGATACCGCCTATGATTTTCCGGCCGTGCGGTCGGGCGATATCGTGAAGTCGGAAATTCCGCACAAGCGGCCATCCGGAATCAGGGGGTATGTTTTCAATACCAGAAAGGCAAAGTTCAGCGACTGGCGGGTTCGCGAAGCTCTGATACATGCATTCAATTTCGAGTTCATCAATCGAACGATCAACGGCGGCGCGCTTCCTCGCATCGAGTCCTATTTTTCGAATTCGGTCCTTGCGATGTCCCGCGGACCGGCCGAAGGACGGGTCAGGGAGTTCCTGACGCCGTTTCGGGACGAACTTCTTCCAGGAGCAATGGATGGATACTCGTTGCCCGTCTCCGACGGCAGCGAGCGCAACAGGGCCAATCTCAAGATCGCGAGGGAATTGCTCGCAAGCGCCGGCTGGGACGTCAGTGACGGCGTGCTTCGAAACGCTGCTGGCAACGCATTCGAAATCGAATTCCTTGTGAGATCCGGGTCGACGGAAAACGAGGCGATTCTGAACATCTATTCCGATTCCTTGTCGCGGCTTGGCATTCAGACGGAAATCAGGGTCGTCGACAGCGCCCAGTACAAGGAGCGCCTTACGGACTACGACTTCGACATGACCAGCTATCGCCGGGCGTTGTCGCTCTCGCCCGGCAACGAGCAATGGCTGTACTGGGGGTCCGAAGGAGTCACCAAACCGGGAACCAGGAATTACATGGGCATGGACAGCCCGGCGGCGGAGGCCATGATCACCGCGCTGCTGACGTCTTCGGACATGGACGACTTCATCGCCGCGACGAAGGCGCTTGATCGAGTCCTGACAACTGGAAGATACGTTGTTCCAACCTGGCATTCCACTGTGTCACGCCTCGCGCATAGGAAGGAATTGAAGTACCCGGACCGGATTCCGATGTATGGAGACTGGCTGGGCTTTCTTCCCGACGTCTGGTGGTACGAGGAATGACTTTCCGAGTCCGGTCGGACGGGAAACGGCAAGGGCGACATGCAGGAGCAGAGCGTTCAGCGGCGGCTGGCCGCGCGTTCAGTCGTCAACATTCACCAGTTGCGGTTTGCGGTCAGCAGCTTCGAGTTTCCTTGCCCGGCGCGCCTTTCCGGCCGCCACTTCCTCCGGCGTGGGAGGGATCACCAGTCCGGCCGATATGACGAGTTTGGCAGCGTCCTCCAGTTCCATGTCGAGGACGACCACGTCCGCGCGCGGAAGGAACAGGAGAAAGCCGGACGTCGGGTTCGGCGTCGTCGGAAGAAACACGCTGAGCATCTCTCCGGTATCGGCCTTGTCGAGCACTTCTCCCCTGGTTTCCGTCGAGATGAACGCGATGGCCCAGATTCCCTTGCGGGGGTATTCGATCAGGCAAGCATGCTCGAATGAGTGGCTTCGCTGGCTGATGACCGTATCCGTAATCTGTTTCACGCTGTTGTAGATCCAGCGCACAACCGGAGTCCGGTCCACAACCGCCTCTCCGAACCGGACGATCTGACGTCCCACGAACCCGCGTGCAATTGCGCCGACAACCGTCGTGAACACGACGAAAATCAAGATTCCGACACCGCGAACCTCGATTTCGTACTGTATGAGGGGATTGAACCTGTCGGGAATGAAGGGGAGGATGCTGTTGTCGACAAAGCCGGCGAATGTCCAGACTACATAGAACGTGAGCAGGACCGGCAGAACCACGGCGAGACCGGCCAGGAAATTTCCGCGAAGCCCACCAAACATTTCCCCGTCTCCCGAACTTCAATCAATGGGCCGCGCGACCGAACATTCCGCGAAACCCGTGCCTGACCAAGTTTGGAACCCTAAGGGACCGCATCACATCATGCAAGAAAGGCCCGGCTAGCGAAAATCGGCAGCCATCGTTCTTCCGCACGCCAAATGTCCGGCGGTCCCGCCTCCTCAGCGACTGCGCGCATGTCGTCCGCAAATCAGAGAACGGATGTGAATGCGTTTCATCTCGAAACGGACGCGGCGTGGAATCGCTTGGCAATTCGTGCGGCGAGCCGCGCATTGTTTTTCAGAAGCGAGACGTTCGCGGTCAGAGACATCCCGCCCGTGGCTTCGCGAATCCGTTCCAGGAGGTAGGGCGTGACGTCTTTCGCCGAAACCTTCTCGGCATCGGCACGGGCCACCGCAACTTCCACTGCGGCTTCAATCACGCTTCGGTTGATTTCTTCTCCCGCCGGTATCGGTTCTGCGACAAGCTCGCCCCCGTTCAACCCGAGTGCGCGGCGCATGAGATGAATTCTCACGATGTCTTCGACGGAATCCACGCGAAGCGGCGAAACCAGGCCCGAATCTCTCGACCAAAAGGCCGGGAACACATCCGACCGATGGACGAGAACCGGCACGCCGAGGGTCTCCAGGACTTCGAGCGTCTTCGGAAGGTCGAGAATGGCCTTGGCGCCGGCGGACACGACGATGACTTCCGTACGAGCGAGTTCCTGCAGATCAGCCGAGATGTCGAAAGTCCTGTCAGCCCCAAGATGCACGCCGCCGATGCCACCTGTCGAGAACACCCGGATTCCGGCAAGTCGCGCGACGATCATGGTTGCAGCTACCGTCGTCGACCCGCTGCCGCCCGTCACCATGCAGTGCGCGATGTCTGATCGCGATAGTTTTCGCATGTTCCGGGCAGTCGCGATGTGGTCCAGTTGCTCCCTCTCCAAGCCGACGTGAACGACGCCGTCGACAACTGCGACGGTAGCGGGAACCGCGCCTTCCTCGCGAACTATCTCCTCGATTGCGCACGCGGTCGCAAGGTTGGCAGGGTACGGGAGCCCGTGCGTGATGACGGTGCTTTCGAGTGCAACGACAGGATTCTCCGACTGCCGCGCCTCAAGCACTTGTTGGCTGAATTTCAGCTCCATTGTCCTTGCTCGCCATTTTCGGAAACATGTCGAGAAGCGGCTCTGACGGCAAACTCGAGTGCCGACAACGGGTCTTCACCGCGAATTTCGGCGACCGCATGTGCAGCCGCCAAACGGTCACCAGCGCCTGTTGCGCGCCTGGCCTCGATCGGCGGCGGTTGAACCGTGGAGCATGCGTCGCGGAATGCGAACGACACCTCGTGCGGTCCGTCTGTGACGAGCGAGCGGACACCGTGCATTGTGGAAATGGCGACTGCCGCCGAACGCGATGAATCGAATTCGCACTCCAGGACCGCACTTGCCTCCTGAAGATTCATGTAGAGGGTTGAGCGGGCGTTGCCGAAAAATGCGCTAATCCTTGGAGCCTTGTGCGGCGAAGCTGCAACAATCCGGAGATCAGCTCGCGAAAAGACGCGGGAAGTCGCGATTTGCCGAAGCACCATGTCCGGCAGGTTGCCATCCACGACTGCCAAGCCGGTCCAGGGGCGATCGGCGGAAGCCAGCGAACCGTTTTCCAGCGGTTCGAGAATGCGCGACCCGGCGCGTTCCAGCGTTCGGGCGTCGGCGACCGCTGCGACCAGGCCTGCGGTGTCCTCCACCGCCACGTACCTGTCCGTCGGACATCTTTCAGGGCGATGTATGTAGTCCACGCAAACGCCATAGCGAGCGGTACTCTCGATGAGTTCCTTGCCGGCCGCGTCACGCCCGACCGCAGTGATCAGGAGCGAATCTAGACCAAAGGACCGGATCGCGCGGGCGATATTGAGCGCGACGCCCCCAGGTTGGCGCATGATGCGGCCTGCGACGTCTGCGCCGCGACCCGCAGATGTAGCTGCCATGCCAAGGGTGTCCCAATGCGTTGCACCGACGCAAAGTACGGGTGCCGTGCGGTTGCTTAGCGACATTGATCGTACGTCCCCTGCATGACCGTGGATGCATTTCCCCGAAGAAGGGCCGACCCGGTTGCCTCAAGGCCAAGCGGCAAACGCCGACCTGATGTCCGGCGGCCCCGGTCCATCGACAGGATCATGCCGTCGGACCACGGTTCTGCCGGACGGGAAATTGCGGCTTGCCTTGCTCCGACAGGTATACTAACAGCCCTCCATCTCACAGGCAGGTTCGGGCATTGTCGGGAGAAATCCGTCATTGTCCACCGGTTGAACGCCAGTTCTTGACTTGCCGAGGCCAAACCGGAAAGGAAACGACATCATGGCTCTACCAGATTTTTCGCTCCGCCAACTTCTCGAGGCGGGAGTTCATTTCGGCCATCAGACGCACCGCTGGAATCCGCGGATGGGTCAGTACATTTACGGCGCCCGCAACGGCATACACATCATCGACCTGACGCAGACCGTGCCAATGCTGGATGCCGCCTTGAACATGGTCCGCGAAACGGTGTCGAAGGGTGGCAGGCTCCTCTTGGTGGGAACCAAGCGTCAGGCGCAGAAATCCATCGCCGAGGCTGCTCAGCGGTCGGCCCAGCACTACATCAACCACCGCTGGCTCGGGGGCATGCTCACCAACTGGAAAACCGTGTCCAACTCGATCGGCCGGCTCAAGGACATTGACGAACAGCTCGAATCGGGAGCTGACGGAATGACCAAGAAGGAGCGACTCGGACTTGAGCGTGAGCAACGCAAGCTCCAGGCATCACTTGGCGGAATACGGGAAATGGGCGGTGTTCCCGACCTTCTCTTCGTGATCGATGTCAGGAAGGAAGCAATTGCGGTTGCCGAAGCCAACAAGCTGGGAATTCCCGTGATTGCCGTCGTTGACACCAACTGTGCGCCCGAAGGGATCGACTACCTTGTGCCCGGAAACGACGATGCATCGCGCGCAATCACTCTTTATTGCGACCTCGTTGCCCGGGCTGCGCTTGACGGCGTGGCAGAGCAGATGGGGTCTGCGGGAATCGACATAGGTGAGCTGGTCGACGCCCCCCCGGTGGATCTTGAACCCATGGCTGATGCAGCGAACGGCGGAACAAGTGATTCATCGGAAACAGGGGCGGGCGCCGGCGTCGGTTCCGGCACGGAAACCGTCGAGGCCATCGACAACGAAGTGCATTCATCCGAATCCGGGATGACGGACGAACAGCCCGCGACCACAGGCGGCTGAACCCGCCAGACAACCGACGCTTGCAACCTCACAGGGCGAGCAGCGACAATAAAGTCTGAACATTCAGGAGAACCGGACATGTCTATTCCTGCAGCATCCGTCAAGCGCCTCAGGGACCTGTCAGGCGCCGGCATGATGGACGCCAAGAGAGCACTGGTTGAGAACGATGGAGACATGGATGCCGCCATCGACTGGCTTCGGACGAAGGGACTTGCCAAGGCGGCAAAGAAGTCCGGCAGGACCGCAGCTGAAGGACTCGTCGGCGTTGCGGTCGAGGGGGGTATCGGCGTCGTCGTTGAAGTCAATGCGGAGACCGACTTCGTCGCAAAAAACAAGGACTTTCAGGCTCTCGTTCGGGACATCACAGACGCCGCTCTTCGTGTTCGGGACTTGAACGCGCTTGTGGCCGCGGAAATCAACGGCGTTGCGGTTCTTGACGCAGTGCAGGAAAAAATCGCCACGATCGGCGAAAACATGAGCGTTCGCAGGATGGCGCGCGTTGAAGGCGAGCATGTAGCTTCCTACGTACACAACGCAGCGGCACCAGGGATGGGCAAAATCGGCGTTCTCGTCGCCGTAAACGGCGAGGATTCCGTCGTCGCGAAGCAAGTTGCGATGCATGTAGCCGCCTCCAGTCCCATCTCCCTGTCCGAGTCTGACATGGATCCCTCGATAGTGGAACGCGAACGGGCGATCTTCGCTGAACAGGCGCGCCAGTCGGGCAAGCCGGACAACATCATCGAAAGCATGACCAAGGGCCGCATGAGAAAGTTCTTCGAAGAGTCCACTCTCCTTGCACAGAAGTTCGTAATGGATCCGGACTGCAGGGTTCGCGATGTTGTGTCGCAGGCTGGGCTTGAAATCCTCGGCTTCGCCAGATTTGAAGTCGGCGAGGGGATCGACAAGGAAGAGGAAGACTTCGCGGCCGAGGTAGCCAAGGCTGCGGGAGGGTGACGTCTCTCGGCCTTCGGATTATCGGAACAAGGGAACATGAAGTGCCAAAAGTTCTGCCCTGATCCAAGCCGTGATCTCTCCCGCGCATGCCGGTCTGTCGGCTTGTTTTCATCTCTCTCGCGATAACCGTGATCGTTTCCCCGTTTTCGATTCGGTTACTTGCGTCCCGTCGCTGATCCGGCGTCAGGGCGCCGGTCTTCCCGGCCCGCTTCCGCTGTGCTCTGGTGCGGGCCATTGCTGCCTGCGTACCTTCAATGAGCAGACCCTGCTCGAACTGAGCGACTGAACCTTTGGGAAGATCATCTAGTCGCTGTTCATCCTGAGCTGCGACGACCTCGAACCGCGCAGGCAATCGATCTCCAGCTCAACAAGGTCGAACTGGACAACCAGTTCACCCGCGCCGTTGCCTTTGGCAACCCACGCGAGATCAACCAAACCGTAACGGAGGGGTCGAGTCCGGCTAAGGCGAAATCGTATCGTAAGGCATTCCCGACCTTCGCTGCGCTATCATGAGCAAGCAAGATGCGGGACGAAGCTACCGTTTTCCACAACGGTCCCGATGACTGCTTCAGACAACACCCAAAGCCGCCTTGCGTTCTTCAAATGCTTCACGGATCATCGCAACGAGCCCTGGATTGTCGCACGCCTCGATCGAGCGGACCTTAACGTGTCTCATCTTGGCCCCCGTCCCTTCAAGCATCTTGTCGGGGTCCGAAACATCAACTCCTCGATAGAACCCGAGATTGACCCAATGCGTGTGAGGCAAAATATAGCAATAGCCTTCGCTCATCTTTTTTGGCCCGATGCCAAAGGTCGCCGCCCGGTCGCCTAGCCGGACGACAATGCAAGCATCGGGGTCTACAGAAAGCAGGAGTTCCTTCAATCGGATCGTGACAGGCCGAAGCGGCTCCGGCGTCATTTCAACAATGTCATCGTACTCGCCAAATTTCTGATCCGACATAGGTCCATCCTGAAATTGATCACTCCGACTTGATTCCAGGATACCATTGGAAGTCCAGCATACAATCGCGGAAAACCTACATTCATGCACAGTCCAGAGTTTGTAGATTTGGGCTCTCTACCCGAATTCGCCGTGGCATGAGCGAATGGCGGGACTTGCCGAGGGGAATGTTGATCAATGTGTTTGCCGACGTTGATTCATGATGCCGAGTACGGTTTTCGGTTTGTCGGAACAAGGGAACATGAAGTCCCAAAAGATCAGCCCTGATCCAAACCATGGTCTCTCACGCACATGATGGTCTGTCGGCTTGTTTTCGTCTCACTTACGATAGACGAGATCCTTTCCCCGTTTTCGATTCTGTTACGTGCGTTCCGTCGCTTGTCCGGCGTCAGCGACGCCGGTCTTCCCGGCCGCTTCCCCTGGACCCTGACGCGGGCCGTTCCCGCCTGCGTACGTCCAATGAGCAAATCCCACTCGAACTGCGCGACCGAGTTGATCACGTTCATGGCCATCTTTCCGGCGGAACCGGTCAGGTCGACTCTGTCCAGGGCGAAGCAGAGGAAACGGATGCCCATCTTTCCCGGTTTTCGACCGTCATGCTGACGTCAATGGCGTCCCGTTCCAGCCTGTCAAGTTTGGTGACAACCAACAGGGCTTGCCGTTCCTTTCTGTCGAGGAGGCGTGAAAAGCCCAATCTCCGTGCCATCGCTGCAGATCCGGACACGGTTTCGGCGATGATGCGGTGCAGCGCGATGCTGAAACCCACATCAAGGATTTCCCGGGCCTGGCTGTCGGTCTCCTGGCCGGCGACGGACACCCTGGCGCAGGCAATGGCTCCGAACATGGTTGAACATGCGAATGCGACGGCGAAGATGACCAACTGCATCCCCTGATCAACTGCTCTCCTGGCTGATCAACATCATCAATGGCACTACTAATCGTCGTTGCGATGTTTCCGACAGGACACCCCGCGTCGCCATCGCGATTTCGTACCTTGTCCACAATCCCGCTTCGTCGCGTCCCGCGAGGCTGCTTCTCTTGGCATCACTCGCAGACAAGCGGAAAACCAGCGTACTACCAAGAACGCGCCTGCACCCATGGCTTCGCTTCGATGTACGGGGGATGGATAGGTGCGGGCCGATGGACTCGCGCCGCTTGCCGACGCTGTTCGGCATCCCGTCGCTGCGGATCGGTTCAGGTTCCTTCGTGTTTCGTCTCAGGCTGTTGGCCGGTGCCGTAACGCCGGGCAAGCGCGTCGATCGCCATCACGTATCCCTTTGCGCCATGTCCGCAAATTGTATTGCAGGCGACCCTGCCAATGTAGGATGTCCGCCTGAATTCTTCGCGGGCAAAGATGTCGGTAAGATGCAGTTCAACTGTAGGCAGGCCAACGGCGCTGATCGCGTCCATTAGCGCAACCGACGTATGGGTGTAGCCGCCCGCATTGAGCACTATAGCGTCAAACCTGCCACTCGCGTCGTGGATCCAGTCGATCAGCTGGCCTTCATGGTTGGATTGCCGACACTCGACATGGAGGCCGAGTTCACGCCCGCGGGAGATGCTCATGGATTCGATTTCTCCAAGCGTCAACGTCCCGTAAAGGCCGGGTTCCCGGGTTCCGAGAAGGTTGAGGTTGGGGCCGTTCAAGACCAATATCGAGTTCATTTTCGTTCGCTGCCAGTCATCTTCCGTGTACCGGTTCGAATTCCAGTGATATCTTCTGAGGATCGCAACGCAACGAGAATATCGGCGAGGCCACGGATATGAAGCTGTCGGTCGCGCCGGTGCGCGGAAGTTTAACAACGGCGGGCCTCCGTGAACCCCCGGAAAGCGAGAAGGAGCATGAAATGACTCGCCCAATCGTCAGCTTGTCGGACTCTGCCGGATTCCCCAATGGCCCTGAAGGCTCTGACAGGTTCGGAGCAACCGTTGCTCCGGTTTCGAACAGGATCGGTCTCGGCAAAATCGGCTGCATGTACCTGACTGTTGAACCGGGGAAACGAGCCTTTCCGTTCCACAACCATCTGGGAAACGACGAAATGTTCGTCATCCTCGAGGGGCAGGGGACCTATCGCTTCGGAAACGCCGAGTATGAAGTCCGCGCGGGAGACGTCTGCGGCGCGCCGAGGGGCGGGCCCGAAACCGCGCACCAGTTGATCAATACCGGCGACACGACCTTGCGATATCTGGGAATCTCGTCGAGTCACGATCCAGACGTCGTCGAATATCCGGACAGCGAAAAGTTTGCGGCAGTCGCCATCTTTCCCGGTGCCGACTTCATGAACGCGCACCTTAAGTTCGTCGGAAGAATGTCCAGCCAGGTAGGATACTTCGACGGCGAAGATGTCTGAAGGTGGCCGGTCGTTCCTCTGTTCCCGTTTCGGCGGACTAGGCTCGCGTCAGACCTCCAGGATCCGAGGGAGCCAGAGCGACAGGGCAGGGAATGCGGCGAGAAGCACCACGCGTGCAACCTCTGCGCCAAAGAATGGCACAACGCCCTTGAAGGTCTCGATCATGGGAACGTCCTTCGCCATCGCCGAAATGACGAAGACGTTCATGCCGACGGGCGGCGTGATCAGCCCGAGTTCGACGACAATCAAGGCGAGAATTCCGAACCAGATCTTCAGGTCCTCCGTGCTCATTCCGAATCCGGACCCCTCGGCGGTCATGTAGAGGCCGCCGTTCAGGTCCACGAGAACCGGCCAGAAGAAGGGGATCACGAGCAGGATCATGGACAGACTGTCCATCAGGCAACCGAGAAAGATCAGTGCCAGCAAAAGCAGGACCATGACCGCCATCGGAGCCATGCCCGTCTCGATGATCCACTCCGCCGTTGCCTGCGGCAGTCCGATCCGGCTCATGTAGATCTTCATTAGCTCCGCACCCAGAAGGATCAGGTAGATCATGCCGGTCGTCCGGGCAGTTTCCTTCAGCGCCTCGATCAGAGCACCGAGATTGAGCTTGCCGGCAATCGCGCCATACAGCCAGACGAGCGCGGTTCCCACGGCGGCTGCGGGCGTGGGATTGTAGAACCCTCCGTAAATTCCGCCCAAGACCACCCCGAAGATCGCGAGAACCGGGATGACGCCGGTGGTGGCATCGCGGAACTCCCGGAGGTCGACGCCCTCGTGCCGCGGGCCCGCGTCCGGACGGACGACGACGATGACAGCGATTGTCAGCAGAAACAGGATGACAGCGAGGATTCCGGGCAGTAGCGCCGCGGCGAACATGGTGACGATGTTGGCCTCGACGATGATCGCATAGATGATCAGAACGACTGATGGCGGAATGAGTATTCCCAGGACGCCGCCTGCTGCAAGCGAACCGGTCGCGAGCGCGCCGGAGTACCTGAAGCGCCTGAGTTCAGGCAGCGCCACACGGCCCATTGTCGACGCGGTCGCCAGCGATGAGCCGCAAACCGCCCCAAAACCCGCGCAAGCGGCGATTGCCGCCATCGCAGTGCCGCCGCGCAGCCAGCCAAGCCAGGCGTTTGCAGCTCGAAACAGAGCCGCACTCAGTCCCGCTTTCGCGGCAAGGGCGCCCATAAGGATGAACATGGGCACGACCGACAGGTCATAAATGGAGAACTGTCCGTAGGCGAGCGTCTTCAGTTGGTTGAAGACCGGGGCCACCCCGTTCACCAGGGCAATCCCAATGCCGCCGACGAGAATCATGGCGTAGGCGATCGGCATCCTGATCGCGATAAGCAGGACCAGGACCGCGAGCGATCCGATGCCGAGAAAGATTGAATCAACCATGGCCGAGTGCGCCGTCATCTGTATGGCGAAAACCTGCGAGCGTCATGAACGCCGCGACCGCGAGCAGAAAGAGCGAAACCAGGATCGGGACATAGGCCAGCCATACAGGAAATTGCACGATCGCCGTCATGTAACCGTATTCCTTCTGGTCGAGCATGCCGAAAGTCATGCGCCACAGAAGAAGGAGGCTAAAGAGAAAGGCCACGGTCGAAGCGAGCCTTCTGAAGGCTGCGAGGACGCCCAGACCGGCCCGGGACGAGAAAATGTCTGCGGTCACATTGCTGCCGGTCAGTTGGCAGAAAGGGAGAAAAGCAAAGGCGGCGTTCGCAACTCCGATCTGTGTCAACTCGAAATCGCCGGGGAAGGGCACCCAGAAGACTCCGCCGATCACCGAGAGGACGTTCATCAGGATCACGACGAGAAGGAGGATGCCGCCAAGGATCGCCCAACCAGTGATGATGCGTTCAGCCGCTCCGGCCAACAGGCCGGAGCGGCCGTCGAGTGTGCTCTGCGTCAAATGTCAGGAATCCGCATTCTCGGCGATGAGTTGGCGCGCCTTCTCGACAAGGCCGGCGCCATCGATGCCTTTCGCGGAGACCTCTTCGGTCCAGCGGTCGACGACCGGCGCCAACTTGTCGCGGAACGCTTGCGTCTCCTCCTCGGTCAACACGATGTGCGTGTTGCCGGACTTGACTGCAAGATCGATCCCGAAGTTGTCCGTCGCGCGCCAGACCCTGCCGACCTCCGCCCACCAGTCGCGGCCGGAAGCATCCCTGAACGCCTGCTGAATGTCCGAAGGAAGCGAGTCCCAGCGGGCCTTGTTCATCGAAACCTGGAAGGTGGTCGTGCCGAACCGTTCCATTTCGGTGCCCTCGACCTGAAACTGGGTCTGTTCCTGGATTTTCAGCGGCGGAATGATCTCCCACGGTATGAAGGCGCCGTCCACAACTCCCTTTTGCAGGGCGGGAGGCAGTTCCGGCACCGGCATGGCGACGGGGGCGGCGCCAAGCGCCTCGATGATCCATGCGCCGGTTCGCGTCGGAATTCGCATCTTGGTGCCGGCGAGGTCGGCCGGCGAACGGACTTCCTTGTCGCGCATGTGAATGGCCTGTCCAGCGTGGACATGGAGGAACATCACCTCGACGCCCTTGTACTCCTCCTTCAGGTCGCTCTCGAACATGTCGAAAAGCGCAAGGTTCGCCGCGACCGGATCGTTCTTGTAGACTGTCGGCAGTTCGAAAACTTCCGTCCTGGGAAACAGGCCTGGCGTATACCCGTTGACCGTCCAGACGATGTCAACGACGCCGTCGCGCGCCTGCTGGATGAGTTCCGGCGGCCTGCCACCAAGCGTCATGGCCGGAAACAGCTCGATCTTAACCTGTCCGCCGGCATTTTCCTCGACGGCCCGGGCCCAGGGTTCGAGCATCTGCGTATGCGCCGGCGACTTGCCGCTCAGCAGATGATGCAGCCTGAACGTGTGTTCCTGCGCCGTTGCAACGCCGCTAGCCGCCAGCACGAGCGCGGTTCCTAGAATAGTTCTCCAAATTGAGGGACTTGCCATCAATTCCTCCAGTTGACTTGCGGGTGAGCGAACCCCAACTCTGCGAGACACGGTCTCTGCACCCGCGCATTTCGACCTTCAACGTCGGCACCAGTCATCGGGATGACTCTGGACCAAACGAGGATTGGCTAACACAATTGCCAGGCACTGACCACCGCGCAGAGACCGGATTGGAAAACGCCGGCGAGATTTTCGAGCAAGCCGGGAGTGCCGGACAGAGTCACGATGCGCAGGCGAATTCTCCGTCTGCGGGCCGCGGTTCGCGATGGCACGGGCGGCGCGGTTGACACGCGCAAGCTCTGTTCCCGGATAATGCGAGTGCTCGAATGCGTCCATGCGCGAGTGCTTCAACTGAAGCAATGCGCGCCTCTGGCGCGCTCCGGTCAATTCGAGTTGAATTTAGAAATGTACTGCAACCATATGTTTAGATGCGGTTTTTATGGCCAACAGAAAATGCACCCGGCTGGATATGCGTTTTAGTTAACATAATATTGATTATCGGTTTTTATGCATCCTGAACCAGACGCGTGTCTTCTGCCAATCCGCATCACCCCCGACGCGAACGACTTGCCGCACCAATGTCCTCAAGTCACGCATCCACCTTGGCGCGGGTGAACCGCGGCCGACACCTAATTCGGAACCAGTGACGCTGATCCGGAGTACGAACTTGTCGTACAGGCTTCCCGCCAGTGTCTTCCGTTCCGACTTGTCGCTCAACGCGACGGCAAACCTTCTCGGCTCTTGAGGGCTTCAAGGGTCAGACGCTGGCGAGCCGCCAACGGTTGCTGCCCGGCCTTTTCGCGCACTGCAGACTTGCAAATGCGCCGGCTCACGACGATCCAGCACTGCCCGCGGGGCCGGTTCGCCCCGAGGCAGTCGACTTCGGAACGCGGGATCCCGGCCCGGACAAGAGCTGCCTCGATCACCTTCTCCTACGCCGACCCGTTTGGAACCGTCAGGCCGGCGTTGGCCCCGTACTGTTTGAGGATCGTGCTTCGAATCGTTGCCAAGATCCTGTCACTGTCCACATCCGCATCTGCAGGGCACTTGAGAATCAGCATCTCACAGTGCTCGCCCCGGACATGTCCGTCGCCCTACGCGTCAATGCAGCTGCCCTGCCCCTCGATGTGTGCATGCTAGGCGTGCATGCTAGGCGTGGCCAAGAACCGGGCAAGCCCCGGGGCGAAGGAATCGCCTGTTGGCGTCCGGCGATCGCGTGACATCCTGTCCTGGCATCGTTCGGCGTCCGTCTTTCCTGACCCCACGCAGCAACGCCACGAGCGCTTTCACGAACCGCCGTCAGACCTCGCGTCCAGTCTCCTCGGAAATTGCGCCTGGCCCGTTTTCCGTCGCGATGGCGTTGCCTCATTCCGCAACCGGGCTCCGGTTACCACAGGCGGCCGTCTGGTCGCAGGGCTGACGACAGGTGCCAGTGGCCGGGAATCAGTTTTCCGTCCTTGCGGAACGGCTACAGCAAGACCTCCTTCCCGGGCTTCGTTCGCTCTTTCTTCCTTTCGTGCCTGCACCGTCCCAAGTCGGTCCCGACACCGATCCATCCGGGAACTTCACGCTCGGCCCCATGAAGCGCAGGATCTCGGCGAAGGCTTTCATCGGGACCGGTTCCATCCTGTACCGACTGTACCTGTCGTGCGTGAGCTGGTGCCGCGCCTCCGGGAGAATGTGGAACGCCAGACGCCAGTTGCGGGACCAATGCGAGAACAGTCTGCCTTTTCGGAAAGGCCGTCTTGCCATCAACAGCTTGTAATCGCACCTTGCCAGTGCAATTGAGCTACTTCAACGACCCGTTTTCCTTCCGGCATGCGATGGCGCTGACGACGCGACTTGCGGAGGTTGCAGAGGGAATCTTCAAGCTGAAGGAACTTACGTTGACTGCAAGGGACATCGAGACTCCGGCGAAAGACCAGCCCCGACATCGAAGGCCGGCCGTTGCTCGTGAAGCGTTCGAATCATGAGCGGGACCGCCGGTACTCGCCCGCCGGGGCTGCGGTGCCAGGCGGATGAAGCCGCTCCTGCCGCACTCACCGTCGGGCTGGGGTTGCAGCTTGCCGCTCTCACACTGGCGGTTCCGATCCTGGTTCCGACCGCGGTGATGCGAGCGGGCGGCGCGACCGAGTCCTATCTCGCCTGGGCCGTGTTCGCCGCGGTCGCGATCAGCGGCACCACCACCGCCCTCCAGGCCGTCAGATTCGGCAGAATAGGCGGCGGCCAGATGCTCGTGATGGGCAGTTCGGGAGCGTTCATTGGCATCAGCATGGTGGCGATCGCGACAGGCGGTCCGGCAATGCTTGCCACCCTCGTGGTCTTCGCTGCCCTTTTCCAAGTCGTGATTTCGGCATGGCTGCCGCTTTTCAGGCGGATGCTGACGCCGGTTGTTTCCGGCACCGTGATCATGCTGGTGCCGGTTACCGTCATGCCGATCGTCTTCGACATGCTCGAGGACGTTCCGGTCGGCACGCCTGCCCACGCGGCGCCGTTGGTGGCCCTTGCGTCGCTTGCAGTCGTACTGGGCGTGACGCTCAAGGGAGCTTCAGGCTTGCGGCTCTGGGCGCCGATGATCGGAATCGTCGCCGGTACCATGCTGTCCCTTCCGTACGGCCTCTACGATCTCGATCGCGTCGCGGCGGCGTCGTGGATCGGATTCCCGTCGATCCAGATTCCTGGTCTTGATCTCAACTTCGGTCCCGAATTCCTGGTGCTCCTGCCGGCGTTCCTATTTACGGCAGTCATCGGCTCCGTCCGGGCTATCGGCAGTTCCGCCGCGCTTCAGCGGGTGTCGTGGCGCAATCCACGGCCGGTCGATTTCCGGGCGACGCAGGGCACGCTCATGGTCGACGGGATCGGCAACCTGCTTTGCGGCTTCGCGGGAACTGCACCGAACACGACCTACTCCGTCGCCGCGCCGCTCGTCGAAATCAGCGGAATCGCGGCGCGGACCGTTGCGGTTGCTACCGGCGCGATTTTCCTCGTCGCTGCCTTTCTGCCCAAGGCGATGGCGATCGTGCTCGCGGTCCCAGGCCCGGTCGTCGCCGCTTATCTTTTCGTCCTGATCGCGCTGCTGTTCACGATCGGAATCCGGATGGCGATGCAGGATGGCGTGGATCTTCGCAAGAGCACGATCGTCGGGGTTTCCTTCTGGCTCGGTGCCGGCTTCCAGACAGGCGCGATCTACCCTGATCTCGTAACCGAATTCGCCGGCGGCATCTTTGCGAACGGGATAACTTCCGGGGGTCTCGTGGCGATTCTTCTCTCTCTTGCGTTGGACACGTCCGGACCCAGGCCTGCCATAATGAAAGGCGATCTAGCCACCTCGGCATTGCCGGAGATCCGTGAATTTCTTGCCAAATTCGCATCTCGGAACGGACTGGACGGCACGGCGGCAAAACGGCTCGTCGACACCGGAGAAGCGACGCTTTCCGCTCTACAAAGAATCGACGATGCTGTCGTGCCCGTACCCCGGGGCCGGAAGCGGCGCCTGAGTTTCTCCGCCGCGAGGGTCGACGGCAATATCCTACTCGAATTCATCGTGGCGCCGCGGACCGATAACCTGCAGGAAAGACTCGGGCGGCTTGACGACTCGTGCGCCGATTTCACGGGCGAAGAGCGCGATTCTCTCCGCTTGCTGAAAAACCTTGCCTCTGCCGTTCGTCACCAGCAATACCACGATCTGGACATCGTGACCGTCACGGCGAAACCCGCCGCATCCGACGATTGACGCAAAGGCAGCAATTGCCACGCGCAGCACCTCGAACCGAAGGGCTTCCGTCCTGCCGCTCCGGTGACGGTCTGGTCCGCTGGAACTCGGCGTCTATCATCCCTCACGAACACAGCTTCCAGGCTTTCCGCATCCAGTGTCGGGTCCAGCCAGGCGTCGAGACCGCCCGTGGCGATGTGGTCCCTGGCCGCCGACAACGGCAGAGCGCCGCCGCGTCCGGAGGGACCTGGACGCCCGACGCGAAGACGGCATGGCGTGATGCTCGATTGTCTGCAATGGGGACGAACCGTGCAGTCGACGGCTTAACACGGATCAAGCAGTCCATTTGCCTTGTTGGCGGGGCACCGCTAGTTTCCAGTGTAGCGGTCAGGAATGCGAAAGATTCAGACCATATCAGCACGGTCGAGCCGGGCGGCATGTCTGCGAACGGGCGAATCCATTCGTGTCATCAACACGCATGGCGAACAGGTCGTCGATACCTGGGCCTTCAATGCGGAGGACATCGGAGAGTTCATGGCAATGGATGCCACGCGTGTCGCCAACCTCCGGATGACTCCCCGGGTCGGAGATTCCTTCGTAACCAATCGCCGGCGCAGTATTCTGACCCTGACAGAGGACACGTCGCCTGGCGGCCACGACATGTTGATGGCCGCCTGCGATCGCTGGCGCTACCACGCGCTCGGATATGATGGTCTCCACGACAACTGCGCCGACAATCTGGCGTTCGCGCTTAGCGAGATGGGACTCGCGACCTCAACCACGCCTTCTCCGCTGAATCTCTTCATGCACATTCCCTGGGATGCGGACGGTAGACTGCGGTTCGAGCCGCCCGTTTCGCGTCCCGGCGACCATGTCGTCCTTAAGGCGGAGATCGACTGCATCGTTGTGATGTCCGCATGTCCGCAGGACATGGTGCCCGTAAACGGCCTTGCCGGCGAGCCGACCGAAGCCCATTTCGAGGTCGTTTAGCGCTGCGCCGCTGAACCGACGCGAAGTGGAAATCGCCGATGACCAGAACCTCCATCCCGTACCTGTCACTCTCGTCCCCCGATTTTTCGACGCGGTCGCAGGAAGTCATGGACGCGCAGCGGGATTCCTGGTGCGCACGATCTCCCTACGGTCTGGTCGTGCTCCGCCACAAGGAGGCGGGCGCATTGCTCCGCGACCGCCGCCTTCGGCAGGGAAGCCACGGTTGGCCGGATGCCAATCAACTTGAAGGAAGCTTTGCAAGTTTCTGGAAACGAAGTATTATCAGCCGGGAAGGCAAAATCCACAAGTGGATGCGAAACCTCGCTTCCCCTGCCCTTGCTCCCGAACACATCTCTGCCCTCGAGCAAGAGTTCACGGCAATCGCTGAGAAACTCGTCGCCGGATTCGAAAGCGACGGACACTGCGAATTCATGCGAGATTTCGCCACGCCTTTCGCGTCGCAGGCAATCTGCGTCCTCCTCGGGCTCGGAGTCGAGGACTGGCGTCGAATCGGCCCTGACGCATCTGCGCTCGGACTGGCGATGGGAGTCGAGTGCAAGGAACACGAAGCCGAGTTCAACGCTGCCTGCGACCGCTTGATGCAGCTGTCGCGGGAACTCGTTGCCAAGGTGCGCAGGGACGTCGAATGCGCAAACTACGTAAGCCGGCTTGTCCGACGATTCGATGAATCCGGATGCAGGGATGAACAGATCCTCTTCGACCTGATTCTGATAACAATTTTCGGTGGCGTGGACACAACGCGCTCCCAACTTGGCAACGCGATGGCTCTCTTCGCCGAACATCCCGAGCAGTGGCAGCTTCTCCGCAGACGGCACGATCTCATCGAAAACGCCGTAGAAGAAACCATACGCGCCCGGCCAACCACTACCTGGGTAACCCGCGAAGCTCTTGTCGACTTCACCTACGAGGGTGTGCCGGTCAGATCCGGACAAACTCTTCACCTCTTCGTTCATGCGACGGCGCGCGATCCGGCGGTTTGCGGGAATTCCCGTTTCGACATCGGGGCGCGGCGAAGGGCGCACTTCGGATTCGGCGGCGGAGCGCATCATTGCCTTGGTCATCTTGTCGCGCGAACCGACATGGCGTGCGCGCTCGCCGTACTGGTGCGCAAGCTTGACGAACCCGCGCCGGCTGGCAATGCGACATGGCTTCCGGAAAGCGGCAACACGGGTCCCGTCAGCCTGCCAATCAGGTTCTCCCCGGACAGGCGGGCGAATTGACCCAGGAGCAGACAATCCGCCCGAAACTGCTGCTGCAAGCAACTCCGGATCCGGTCCGGCCGCATCCCGGCAATGCGACCAGCCCGCAAGACTTCGAAAGTCGGCCGGTTTTCCGCGAAACAGGAAGCCATCAACCGGGTTCATCTGGCCGCCATAGACGTGACCGACCACCGGGCATCGGCTGAGTTACCCAGAAAACGGACGATGACATACTCCGTTGGCGCATATGCAGGACGTCGTTGCGTCGGGTATCGCAATGATTCGGGCGAAGTCCGGCGGTTCGAACCCGTCAATGCCCGACTGACGGAATGCGGCCGCGGTTGCAGCCTTCAATTCGGTTTGCGCCGCATCTGTTACATCGGAAGCGGTGTCGGCAGGAAGGGAGTTTTGGTATTGGGTTTCAGGTTCGCAGGCCGGGGGTACAAGTATGACGACGTGGGAAGACTGAACTCGTTCCGCCTTTCATCCGAGCACCGGCTCACCGAAGCCGTGACGCTGCGAGGTTCCTGGGGCCCAGATCGGGCGACGCGACTCACTCCATGGCTCAGCTTCACAACACCGCATCGCAGGACCACCCCTATATCCTGTGCGATCCCGGGACCGTTAACGTGGTGCCCCGTCCCCCGTTACCGGCGGCGAATCCCGACAGGTCGCGCGCGAGACCACGGGCAACCCGCAGCTCAAGCCCTCCGACACCAAAAGGCTCGCCGTTGGTGCAGGGTTCCGCATGCGTCCACTAGTCGCGGATGTGGAATGGTACCGCCAGTCGCGTTCCGGCCTGTCAAGTCAGCGCAGCGCCAACTGGGCGATGCGAAACCTTCCCGAGTGCGGGCAAGACGAGTGTACGAACTGCATCAAGCGCGTCGGCGGCGACATCACGATCTACGACAGCTTCACCAACATCTTGGACACCAAAGTGGCTAGCGTCACGACCCTATTCCGCGCAGACTTTGAAACGGACTGGGGCGGGCTTGCGTTGAGCAGCGCATGGCGACACGTCTCCGATGCCGGACTTCGCGTCGCAAGCATAGACTATCGGTATGCGCTTTCCAGGAACATGGCCCGCGTAAGGTTCGAGGCCCGGCACGGCAACCTGACCGCAACATGGACTGTAAACAACCGTGTAGGTTTCAGGAATCGGTCGAATACGGGACGAGTTCGATGACTGGACAGGCCGCGACGTTGTGCTGGACCGGAACACGCCTGTCGGGCACGAGGATGTGCGGACAACAGCCGGCGTCTTCAACCTCACCGATGCCGGCCTCGCGATCGACACCGCCAATCCCGACAGCATGGACGGACCCACGGCAGCCGGCTGGGGACGCACGTTCTTCCTGACGCTCACCAAGAGATTCTGACAGGTAGCTGGCGGACAGAACCGTGTATGTCCGAATGTCCTGCGACGCCTGTTTCGGGGCTCGCACCGCGTTCAATCTCGACCCTGCCGGCATATCCCGCCGAGCCGCCGAAGTTGAAATTGGGCGCCAGCGGCTTCAGTTCAATCGGTCACCTCGGCATAGCAACCTGCCCGGAATGGACTGGCGCGGAAACGGTAGATCGGCTTTCGCACTCCCGAGACGCGCGCACCATTCTCCGGCGCGCCGTCGAACGCAGGTCAAACCGTGTCGCCCGGCTCGAAACGGCTCTCGAACTCGACAACTTTCCGCATCGCGGCGGGGTCGCCATCCACGGCGTCGAGGACCAGTTCGGCTGCAGTTCGACCGGTCTCCAGCCTGTAGGCGTTGCATGTTGCCGGAACCCTTGGCATGGCAAGGCGGATGTCCATTCCGTTGAATCCTGCGATGGCGAGGTCGCCGGGCATGGCTCGGCCGGACTCGATGCAATGGATGACGCCTCCGCACGACAGCATGTCGCTCGAGTAATAGAGGCAGTCGATATCGGGCCGCCGCTCCAGGATCCGCGCAGTGAGTTCCTTCCCCGACCGCATCGACGAACCGCCCGAGTAGTGTTCTTCCGCCACGAGCTCGAACCCTTCCGCTGCAAGCGCGCGACGGAAACCGGTCAGCCGTTTTGCCGCGCGGAAGTCGTGCGGCATTTTCGTTCCGACAAACCCGATCCTCCGGTATCCCCGCGCCAGAAGCTCCCGAGCCGTGCCGGCGCCGGCTTTCACGTGGGAAATCCCGACATTCATGTCGACTGGCGCGCCGTCCACATCCATGATTTCCACGACGGGAATTCCCGCGGATTTCAGCAGAGTCCGGCATGCGTCCGTGTGCTCAAGGCCCGCAATGATTAGCCCTGCCGGCCGCCAGGACAGCATTTCCCGGATTGCACTCTCTTCGATCTCCGGGTCGTAACCCGTGACGCTGAACACTGCCTGCTTCGCTGTCGTCCGGAGGCCCTCGGAAATTCCGGTAAGCACCTCGGAAAAGACGAAGCTGCTGACCGAGGGAACGACGACGCCGACAAGGTTGACCGTCTTCGACGACAGCGCTCCGGCGATTCTGTGCGGCATATAGCCGATCTCCGCCGCGACCGCCTTGACCCTGCGAACGGTCTCCGGCGATGCCTCTCCCGCCTCCCTGAGCACGCGCGAAACGGTCATCTCGCTGACGCGCGCGATCTCCGCGATGTCCTTCAGCGTGGGTCGACCCTTCATCACCTGCGAGTTCCGGAGCGAGACTTGGCGCCGGCGTTCGGGCGTCCGTGATGTTTTTCCGCCAACGGACTCATCCGCATATGACCTTGCAGCAAAAAGACCACCGCATTATTGATCCCCGTCGTACCAAGTCAGGGGACCACCGGCGCAGGAAACAGGAGTACAACGTGGCCGTAAAACTGGCAATCAACGGATTCGGCAGAATAGGCCGAGCGGTTCTGCGCGCGGTTGTCGAGCGTGAACGAGACGAATTCGAGATCGTGGCTATCAACGACATCGCACCGGCCCCGACGTGCGCACATCTCTTGGAATTCGACAGCGTGCACGGACGGCTGGACGCGGACATCAGCAGTACGAAGGACTCGATTCGTGTCGGAAACAGGGAGATTCGCGCGACGTCGGAGCGCGACCCCGCCGTTCTGCTCTGGCCGGATGTCGATATCGCCCTCGAATGCACGGGAGTCTTCACGTCCGCGGAAACGGCGGGGCTGCACCTCCAGAATGGCTCGGGAAAGGTCCTCCTGTCCGCCCCCGGCAAGAACGTAGCGAAGACAATTGCTTATGGCGTGAACCACGACAAAATTGAAGCTGACGACCTGATCGTCTCCAATGCATCGTGCACGACGAATTGCCTTGCACCGGTGGCGGACGTCCTGCACGAAGCCGTAGGGATCGAGACCGGCTACATGACGACTATTCACGCCTACACCGGAGATCAGCCGGTTCTGGACTGCCCGCATGCCGACCTGCGCCGCGCACGCGCCGCAGCAGTGTCCATGGTGCCGACGTCGACCGGCGCTGCGCGGGCGATCTCCCTGGTGCTCCCCGAGCTCGCCGGCCGAATAGACGGTACGGCGATCCGGATACCGACTCCGAACGTCTCTGCAGTCGATCTTAAGTTCATGCCGGAGACTCCGTCGACCGCAGAAGAGATCAATTCGGCGCTTGTCTCGGCATCGAAAGGCCGGCTGAAGGGAGTTCTCGCCGTAACCGACCGCCCCCTTGTATCCATAGATTTCAACCACGACCCTCACTCCTCGACCGTCGCGCTAGACCAGACAGCGGTTACCGAGGGCGGAATGGTCCGCGTGTTGTGCTGGTACGACAACGAGTGGGGCTACTCGAACCGCTTGCTCGACACTGCATTCGCAATGGCGACGGCGAAACGGCGACTCCCGTACGGAGCCGGTCGAGGCACCGAACTCTGATCGAATCCCGGACAAGGGAGCGGACGTCGCGGAGTCGCCCTGACCCGAGTCCGGACTCGGTCATGGCGGTCTGGAATTTCTCCGATATGTCGGCATACTTTCGATGCGGCACGCGAACGCCGTGCAATGTCCGGTCTCCGACCAGCTATGCCTCGGTAGGCACACCAGAAGTTGAAGGAAAGAGCTCATGAGTGAAACAGTGTATGAGCCGTCGCAAGAATTTGCAGCGCAGGCACACATCAACCAGGACCGGTATGATGACATGTACCGGCGATCAATCGAGAATCCGCAAGAGTTCTGGGCGGAACAGGGTCGCGATATCGACTGGATCAAGCCGTTCAGGGACGTCAAGGACGTGTCCTACGCCTATCCCGATGTGTCCATCAAGTGGTACGAGGACGGAATTCTGAACGTCTGCGCCAACTGCGTCGACCGTCATCTTCCCGAGAAGTCGGAAAAGACTGCCATCATCTGGGAAGGCGACGAGCCCGGAACGGAACTCCACATAAGCTACGCGGAACTTCACGATCGCGTCTGCCGCCTCGCCAATGTCTACAAGACGCTCGGCGTGGAAAAGGGCGACCGCGTCGTCCTCTACATGCCGATGATCCCGGAAGCGGCTTACGCAATGCTTGCGTGCGCTCGCATCGGCGCGGTCCACTCCGTCGTATTCGGCGGTTTCTCGCCCGACGCGCTTGCCAGCCGGATTTCCGATTGCGGCGCCAAACTTGTCGTGACCGCGGATGAAGGTCCGAGAGGGGGCCGCAACGTGCCGCTGAAAGCGAACGTGAACAAGGCGTTCGGGATTTGCGGCGACGTCACGACGCTCGTGGTGCGTCGCACTGGCGGCGGTCCGGAGAACAGCGCCGGCAGGGATCATGACTACGGAACGATGATGGCCGCCACTTCACGCGATTGCCCGCCCGAACCCGTGGGCGCGGAAGATCCGCTCTTCATCCTCTATACGTCGGGATCAACCGGCAAGCCGAAGGGCGTGCTGCATACCTCCGGCGGCTATCTCGTGTATGCGGCGATGACGCAGCGCTACACTTTCGATTACCACGACGGCGACATTTTCTGGTGTACGGCCGACGTCGGATGGATCACAGGACACAGCTACATCGTGTACGGGCCGCTCGCCAACGGAGCGACGACACTGATGTTCGAGGGGGTCCCAACCTATCCGGACGCGTCTCGATTCTGGCAGGTCTGCGAACGCCACAGGGTAAATCAGTTCTACACCGCCCCTACCGCGATCCGGGCACTGATGGCGCTCGGCCCCTCCCACGTCGAGGCGTGCGACCTCTCGTCGCTTCGGGTTCTCGGGACAGTCGGGGAGCCGATAAACCCCGAAGCCTGGTCTTGGTACCACAGGGTTGTCGGCAAGGGCGTCTGTCCGATCGTTGACACCTGGTGGCAGACCGAGACCGGCGGCCATCTTCTCACCCCCCTGCCCGGTGCTACGCCGACGAAGCCGGGTTCTGCGACCAGGCCGTTCTTCGGCATCCAGCCAGCCATCCTCGATTCGGCGACCGGCCAGGAAATTTCCTCGCCCGAAGCCGAGGGAATTCTCTGCATTAAGGACAGTTGGCCCGGTCAGATGCGGACCATTTTCGGAGACCACGACAGGTTCGTCGCCACGTATTTTTCCGACTACAAGGGATTCTACTTTACCGGCGACGGCGCACGCCGCGATGCAGACGGGTACTACTGGATTACCGGTCGCGTCGACGATGTGCTCAACGTGTCCGGCCACAGGATGGGCACGGCCGAGATCGAGAGTGCCCTGGTCGCGCACGACAAGGTTGCCGAAGCCGCGGTGGTCGGCTTTCCGCACGAGATCAAGGGCCAGGGAATCTACTGCTACGTTACGCTCATGGCGGGAAAATCCCCCTCGGAAGACCTCAAGACAGAGCTTCGGGGATGGGTCCGCAAGGAAATCGGGCCAATCGCATCGCCCGATCACATACAGTGGGCGCCGGGGCTTCCCAAGACGAGGTCCGGCAAGATCATGCGGCGGATTCTCAGAAAGATAGCTGAGAACGACTACGCCGCCCTTGGCGACACTTCGACGCTCGCAGAGCCTGCGGTAGTTGACGACCTGATCGAGAATCGCATGAACAAGTGACCTGAAAACTTGGGGAATTATATACGAAAGTCCCAATTTCCTGTTGACGCCCGTTAGGCTTCATCGTCTTCCACAGTCATGGGGCGAAGGGCAATCCGCGCGAATTCCTCCGGAGTCGGCATGGCGCCGCTCGGCAAGCGAGCGATGAAATGCTCTTCCAGTTCCGCCTTGGTCGGATTGTAGGTTTTCGGCTTCACGCGCACGCGCGGCTTGTCGCTGCGGTGGTCGGGTCTTGTCATTCGCCGTATCCCCGTTCCGGGAGGTCATCCTTTGCGCTCTCAATTTCCCGCGCCGCTTCGAGTGCGTAATTGCGCGCCATGCGAGGATCGACATCAAGCCATACCAATGCCGTTGCAAGCGCGAGTTGGGCCGTCTGGATGTGCGCCCGCGCATGTTCGCGTTCATCGTGAGTCATCATGGCTTCCTTTCGTGTGATCGACGGCATACTCGCCCAACCCCATTTCTCGCAACTGCTTGGCCACTTTTGCCAAGCGCTTGGTCGTTTCCGTTCGGTCATTCAAAAGTTCGCCGATGGTCTCCACGGTCGGCCAATCGCATTCGTCCCACACAAGCTCGCCGGGAGTTCGCCCCACCGTCAACTTGCCAGCCTGAATTCAGCCAGGCTTTTCGCCCGATATGACTTCCAGGCCAGCGGACACGGCGGTTTTCATCCGGTCAGCCTGGGCAGACAGACATCCCAAGTGCTGCCGCAGCGCCTTGTGTTGCTGCACCGCACCCCCGATTAGCGCCTCGCGATCCTTGTCAGTCATTTCGTCTCCTATTGTTCCGGCGAGCTACAATTTCAGGATAACTCGTGCTTGCCCGAAAATCCACTAAGTAATTGATTCTATGCGATAAATCGTGGTCTTCTCGCCACGAAGATCACGGCTGAAAAGCCGTTTTCAGCCCCTTTTGGCCCAATTCGGGCCGATATGCACACTTCTTCGCGAGGCAGACATGAGACAGGTACGCAATCCGCAGATGGAACTCGGCGAGGTTCACATCGAAAATATCGAGCTGGACCTCAAGTCCAGGGACGACATCCCGGCCCTGCTGCTGGGACTGCTGCATCTCTACGCCGACGAACATTTCCGCTCCCGGCTGTTCGCACTCCTCGACGAGCACATCCTTCCCGGCATCGACAGGAAGGTCGGCCGGCCGGGCATGGAGATGTGGCGGATCCTCGTGATTGGGGTGATCAAGCAGGGTCTCGGCTGCGATTTCGACCGTCTCCACGAGCTTGTGAACGAGCACAAGACATTGCGCCGCTTCCTTGGCCATGCGGATGTCTGGGACGACTATCGCTACACCTACCAGAGGTTGGTGGACAATGTGAGCCTTCTGCGCCCCGAACTGCTTGTTGCGGTCAACGACCTGGTAGTGGAGAGCGGCCATGCGGTCGCGAGAAAAAAGCCTGGCGCGCCCTTGGTCGGGCGCTGTGACAGCTTTGTGGTCGAGACCGACGTGCACTATCCGACGGATGCCGGTCTCCTGTGGGACGCGATGCGCTGCCTGATCCGGGCGTTGGGCCGTGCGGCGGCGAAGAGCGGTGTCCGTGGCTGGCGCCAGTGGAAGCACCTGACGCGGCTGGTGCGGCGGTTGTTTCACAGGGTGCGGGCGACGCGGCGGGCGCGTCCGGAGCATGTGGAGGCATACCTTGGACGCTGCCATGATCTTGTCGTGCGTGCGGAGGCCAGCCTTTCGGTTCCGGTCGCACATGGTGTGAAAGCCTGGGAGATCGTGGAGATCGAAAGCTGTATCGCGCATGCGAAGCGCCGGATTGACCAGATCGAGCGCCGTCTTCTCAAGGGCGGGACGATCCCCCAGGACGAGAAGGTGTTCTCGATCTTCGAGCCGCACACGCGCTGGATCGCGAAGGGCAAGGCGGGATGTCCGGTGGAGCTTGGTGTTCCGGTGTGCATCCTGGAAGACCGGCACGGCTTTGTCCTGCATCACAAGATCATGTGGGAGGGCAGCGACGTGGACTACGCGGTCCCGATGGTTGAGGCTGCCCAGGCGCGGTTTCCCGATCTCCGCGCGGTGAGCTTCGACCGCGGCTTTCACAGCCCCGAAAACCGTGTCCGCCTTGACGAGTTGCTCGATCACAACGTGCTGCCGAAGAAGGGCTGCCTAAACACGGCAGAGCGTGAGCGCGAACAGGGCGAGGAGTTCGCGGCGATGCGTCGCCAGCATCCGGCGGTTGAATCGGCGATCAACAACCTTGAGCACCGTGGTCTCGACCGGGTCCTGGCGTACGGGGCTGAGGGTTTCGCCCGTGTGGCGGCGCTCTCCGTGGTTGCCCTCAACATCCACCGCATCGGTCTTCTGCTGCGTCGAAAGGCGCGACGACGACGCGCCGCCTGACGGCGCTCCCCGAAACACCGGTTCATTCGTGACCCGCCCGGAGCGGGAACGGCCTCCTATGGGCTGATAGTGGCGAAAGCCGCGAAATCCGGTCCGGTGGGCGGACAACCTGCGGCCCTGGACGCGTCAATATCCCGAAGCGGGGTGAATTGCCGCAGCGCAGCATCCAGTTCCGTTGAAAATCGTGGTCCGCCGTCGACGAAAGGAGGGGGTTTTCTGGCGGACACTATCTAGACACGTGCTCCTTTCCGTTGGTTACATCTAGCATGCGTGAGTTGCAGATTCGAACGTTCGTGAATGCCACCGCGAGCTAGCGGAATTATGTGGTCAATGTGTAAACCTGACGAAAAATCCATGCTTTCGCCGCAGATTCCGCATCGTGCATTCTGCTCCACATAAAGTTCTTTTTTCAGTGCCCGAGCACGTTTTCTCTTCCTGCCTTTTGCGATCTTCAGCATCTTCGCGCGATATTCCGGCTCATTGTCATATCGCTGGCGAAACCGAGCGCGCCGCCTCTCCGCAATGGCGTGTTCCCGACAAACTTGTCCGCAATAGGGATGACAGATCTTCATGCCGCGCACTGATATGGTCGGGCAAGGGCATGCGCGTCTCGCGGTCATACTTGCCGACAAAACCGCCCTCTTCGCGGAATCCGAGCTTGATGAAGCGCGCATCGCCCATGACGATCCGCTGCAGTCGCAACAGTTCGTCGCTGTCGAGGGGTTGGCGACCCGCCTCTCCGATGGCGCGGCCCCAACGTTGAATGCGATTCTGAGGCGGGCACTCGCCTTCGATGGCATAGCTCGAACGCGAGTCCTTGAGCAGCAGGAACGCAGCCGTTCGTGCGAGCAAGTCACGTGGCACGTCGGCAATGACCGCACGGGCGCGCCCCGGCAGGTCCATTGCGATGTGCTCTTCAAGCATTGCCGTGCGATAAACCATCGGGCAGAAGTCTATCGTTCCCGGCAGGTTGTCTTTCACGCGATACCGTGGAGCGTTTTCTGCCTCCTTTGCAAATTGCTGCTCCGGGTCAACAACTGGTACATACCGGCCAGCTTCCGCATCTGGCAGGTCCAGCCGACAGCCTGTAAGCCATTCAAACAGAAACCAGATGCGTCTTGAGTAGCTGCCCGTTGGCTTGTTGCGTACGATCTCGGCAATTGCATCCGGGCCAGCGGCTGCGAACAGTCTCTTCAGGATGGCCAGATCAAGCCCTTCATACTTGAGCGCGAAGGTGAGGTGGCAGTCGAGTTCTGCTCTGGGTGCGTGACGAGGCGTCAAGATTCGCCAGGCATCATCTTCGACAATGCGATGGCGACTTCCCGTTGCGGACAGTTTGCGTGGCAGAGGGACCGAAAGCCCGTAGGCGTCAATCAGTGCACCGTAGCCGGCCAAGATTGCGGTCTCCGGAAGGCGACGCTGCTGAAAAACGTTCCTTGGGCCTGAAAACTGCACCTTTTGGCCGGTTGGAATGAATCCTGTTCCCTTTGCGTGAATTTTCGTTGGAGGCTTGGGACTCTATGAAATTTGTTCCTAGAACATGAAAAACGTATCCAGATAGCACAAATGCATGAAAGGTGGCCACTGGGATCTTAGCAAGGCGTTTACGCATCTGTCCTCGGGCAATTGACGGTTCGAAGTTGCGCGAACATGCCGAAGGCAAGGCCGCGCAAAAGATATCTTCATGGTTCCAAAACTCGCCGTTGCTTGTGATTGTGACAGGCATCGGAACGCGCGAACGCAATCCACCGTCTGCAAGCTCCTGCCACTCGGGCAATGGAAATTGGCGCCTCATTGAGTGCGTCCGGAAAAGACCCTTTGGCGACACCTTGATCGTTGCAGGAGTCGAGAATCTCGTTGGACCGGCAGTCGAGGACCGTTTTCCGGTGCCCGGAGCATATGAGACGGCCAGACCGGATCCACCGGTCCCAAAAAGGCGATCCCGCCGCATCGACTGCGCGCTCCGGGCAAACCCTCAAATTCGGAAACGGCCCGATATGGTCCTGTCGATCTCCATGGAATCAACATGCGGCGACCCGCAGGTTCGCACGTGTAGCGACAACCTGCTGGCGATCCGGCAATTCCGAGAAGTTCCCGACTCGATCGAAACGATAGATGGCGTCGAAGGCAACCCCGACAATGGACTTTCTCACGCCGGATCGTCGGCCCTACCGCCACCGGCACTACCTTGACGGACGTCGAACAACGCCTTCACTGCTTCCGGAATCGGGAAGGACTCCAAGTCCGCATCGTCGAAAGGTGAAGACTCGAACCGGTGCCGGACGAGTACCCGGGTCTCGAACCCCTCAACGGCGATATCCCGACCGCGAAGCAAGCGGTGTTGTACGTCAAGACTCGATCTACCGAACCGCGTGATCTTGGTCTCGATTGTGACTTCGTCGCCAAAGCGCGACGGTTCCCGGAAGGATGCGCGGGTCTCGACTGCGGGAAAACCGACCACGCCGAACTTCGCGCGGAGATCTGGTATGGCCATGCCGGCAGCCTTGAAATGATTCGCCGTGGATGCGTCAAACCAGGCGAAATATCGCGGGAAAAACACGATTCCCGCAGGGTCGCAATCGCCCCATTCGACCTGCACGAGCCGGCGGCTAACGAACATGCGCCACCACTCGCGATCCGCTTCCTGCGGCGAAGGGCAACGCGCACGCATGGATTGCCGGCATTTCGCCGCCGACCAAACCGGCCAGGGAAACGGGAATCCGCCATCCGGCCGACGAATCACAGGATGCATTCATGGCAACTGCGCCTCCCTTTCGGCCGACAGGGCGGATTCAGGAACAACACTCAACGCCCTGTCGAACCTGGATCCCCAAGAAGGATCGATACCTGATCATCTCCAGCCCGGCGATCTGATCAGCCGACCTGTCGAGGTCCGGCGAGACGTTTCGTCCGGCGGAAAGCATGTCTGAAGTGGCCGTTTTTTCCTCGGTCAAGAACACCGCGACTTCCTTGTTGTCGAAAAAGCCACAGCGGCCGGCGACGCCGATCCCGTCGAGCGGAACCGACGCCGGCCTACCGTTGCGCCGCATAGTAGGAAACGCGGCGCTCAAGCGCAGCGAGTCCCTCGGAGAGGATGAAGGCGAGCGCAAAGAGCACGATCAACACCGCCCAGAAGTGGCTCATCAGGAAGTTTGCGGAGTAAAGCTCGAACAGGGCTCCGAAACCGACGATCGAAATCAGGAGCTGGCCGATGATCACGCCCTTGACCGCCCGAATGACGCCGATGCGCACGCCTCCGAGAATCTCCGGCAGCGCGGCCCAGAAGTAGACCTTCGAAAACGCGGCCCAGGGCGTCGCTCCGAAACTGTGCGCCATGTCAGTCAGCGACCTGTTGATCTGCATCACGCCGGCGCGGGCATTGAGAATGATGATCCAGACGGCGAACAATGCGGTCGTGATGATGATCGACTTCATGCCGAAGCCGAAGAGCACCATGAGGACCGGAACGAGGGCAGTCAGGGGGGCGCTGAGAAAGATGTTGACCCAGGGCAGCAAGAGCTCGTCGACGAGACGGTTCTTGCCCATAAGGATCCCGGTCGGAATTCCGATGACAACCGCGGAGAAAACGCCCGCAAGAAACGCCTGCGCAGTTTCGGTGAGGGCCTTCTGGAATGCGGGCGTGTCGACGATCGAAAAGAACGTCGCGATGACCTCGGAAAGAGGCGGCAGGAAGAACGTGTACCCGCTCCGCCCAACGATCTCCCAGAACAGGCCCCAGAGAATCAGGGACGACATGCCTGGAAGCCGGACTCCGAAGGCCGTCATCTGCTACTCCACATACGACCGAAGCGATGCCCAGATCCGGTCCACGATGTCCAGATACTCGGGATCCCTTCGGATGTCGGACACGTTCCGCGTCCTCAGGCCGCTCGGCCGGATCACCTCCGACACACGGCTCGGGCGCGGCAGGAGAATGGCGATCTGGTCGGAAACATAGACCGCCTCTTCAATGGAATGGGTCACGAAGAGAAACGTCTTGTTCTCGCCCGCGACGAGACCGAGCAGATCCTCCTGGAACTTTCGTCGGGTCTGTTCGTCCACGGCCGAGAACGGCTCATCCATCAGGAGCACTTCGCTGTCGACGGCGAGTGCGCGCGCAAGACCTACGCGCTGGCGCATGCCTCCGGAGAGCTCATGCGGATAGCTCTTCTCGAATCCCGCAAGGCCGACATTCCGGATATACTGCTCCGCGATTGCCTCGCGCTCGGATACCCCGACGCCGCGCAGTTCAAGCCCGAAGGCCACGTTGCGCAACACCGTCGCCCAAGGCAGCAGAGCAAAGTCCTGAAACACGAAAGCGCGGTCGGGCCCGGGTCCGGTGACCGGCTTGCCGTTGACCTCGACTTCGCCCTCCGTGGGTTCGAGCAGCCCGGCGATGATCTTGAGCAGCGTGGTCTTTCCGCACCCCGACGGCCCGAGCAGGGAGGTGAGCTGGCTGCGCGGGAAGTCGAGCGAAAGGTCGCGGAGCGCCTCGACTTCCCCGTAGTTCTTCGAGACGCCGCGAACCGAGACGGCAGCTGCAGCCGCGTTCGCGTCGGGACGGGTCGCGTCAGTCGGATGCGTAGCCACGGACATTTCCCGCGAAGAGGTATCTTTCGGTCCGTTCCAGGAAGTTCAGGAAAAGGACCGCGAGGACCATGATCGAGAAGATGGCTGCGTACATGCTCGGATAATCCGCGATCGACCGGCTGTAGGTTATGATGTCGCCAATACCGGTCGGCGTGATCTTCAGTTCCGAGAGGATCGCCCCGATGAATCCTGCCGATGTTCCAAGGCGCAGCCCGGAAAAGATGATGGGAGATGCCGACGGGACAATGACCTTAAGTATGATGTCCGTATCGGTTCCCATGAAGGAGTATCCCATCTCCTTCAGGTTCGCCGGCGCGTTGCGCACTGCGCCCGCCGTGTTCAGCACGATGACCGGCATCGCCATGATGCAGACGACGAAGACCTTGGACGTGAGCCCGATACCGTAGACCATCACGAGAAGCGGAATGAGCGCCGCGAGCGGGGCTGCCTGCATCACGATGAAGATAGGGGAAACGAGCCAGTCGAACCAGTTGCTGAGGCCGACCCAGAGACCCAAGGCGATGCCGACGAAAGAAGAAATCAGCAACCCGACTATCAACGGCCGCAGCGTCTCTGCATAGGCTTCGAAGATCCAGCCGCTGACCGTCATGTCGACGAGCGCCGCCATGGATTCGAAAAAAGTCGGAAATGCGTAGCTGACGGGGATGCGTCCGGCGACCTCCCAGGCGCCGAAGACAATCACCCCCGATAGCAGTTTCAGAGCCAGTGACCGGCTCATTGGCGAGCCCCTCCTCGCAAGAAGCTGGCGGACTAGTTCATGGCGGCATCAAGCGGCGCCATATACCAGAAGTCCTCGATTTCGAGCGTCGATGGGTCGCCCTCAAGCTGGCCAGCGTTGCTGTACCACTCCAGGTCGGCCATCGCCGCCTTGCGACCACCGCCGTTCGGATCATAGAGACCGCCTTCCACGGCTTCGACGTAGAAGGTGTCGAGGCTGTCCAGAATCTCCGCCGGCAACTGGCCGATGGGACCGTCGGGATCGGTTTCGCGGCGGATGACCGTCGGATCAGCATTCATGTCCTGCCAGACGCCAAGAAGCGCATCGACAAAGATCTGCACGTCGTCCGCGTTCGCCTTGATCCAGTCGAGATTTGCAAACAGCGCCTCGTCCGACGCTTCGACGTCGAACATGGGCAGCACGTTGAAGGTGTCGCCGTGCTGGCGCATCACCTTGTTCTTGTTCGACAGGTCGATGATCGTTGCATCAGCCTGACCGGCCACGAGCGCAACCACGCGGTTTGCGGAACCCGGTACGTATGACCGTTCCCCGAACTCGATGCCCATCTTGTCCTCGATGACGTTGGCGATCGAATCCGTCCCGCCGCCGCGCGAATGCAGCAGAATGGGTTCGCCGTCGAGATCTTCCAGCGAACTGTATTTCTTGGTCGTCACCGGAAAGAACTTGAGCTTCGAAAGCTGGAAGATGATCCGGACCGGCGCCTTCGTGCGCTGCATTGCCGCGTACGGTGTTCCGAACCCGATGTCCATCTGCCCGCTCAGTACGGCCTGAATCGCCAGTTCCTCGTCGGAGAAAGCCGTCCATTCGTAGTCGAGGCCATTGGCCCTTGCCCGGTCGAGCGCGACAAAAAACGCAGCGAGTTCGTCGGACGGCGTCTCCGCAAGCGCAATCCGGATCTTGTCTGCGTGGGCGATTGTCGCAGTCAATCCTACCGCGATTGGCAGCGTGGCTGCCATGGCCAGTTTTCTGAGTTGATCCTTCATGGTCGTTTCTCCTCTTCAATTCAGACTCTACGGGCCGACATTGCCGCGGCCCCGATGGACTTGTTGCATGCGCCGTCGCGTCACATGTCTCCGAACAGACGCCCGGAAACCGAACGCAGATGGTCGCGCATGGCAGTACTGGCGG
>CAXXWA010000031.1:0-16469 GCA_963662815.2 uncultured Amylibacter sp. | reverse complement strand
GCAGTCGCGGAAATCAGGAAATTCCGTTCCGGCCAAATTCAATGCCATTGCCCGCGCGAGGGGCCCGCACTGCTGCAGGGCCTGGCCGTCTGTGGCGTGTGCGGCAGGAACATGACGGTGCGCTACCAGAACCGCAAACGGCGGCAATATCCCTACTACACATGCATCCGCGAAGGTGTCGAGACGGCGAGCCCCAGGTGCCAGAGCATCTCCGGCGACGCCATCGACCGGGCGGTGGGCGAGCTGCTGGTGGAGCTGATGACACCGGTCACGCTGGACGTGGCATTGCAGGTACAGGACGAACTCGCCGCCCGCGCCGAGGAAGCCGATCTGTGGCGCTCCCAGCAGGTACGGCGCGCCCGCGAGGAAGCAGACTTGGCGCGGCAGAGATTCATGCAGACCCATCCCGACAACCGGATGGTTGCCGACGTCCTGGAGGCGGAATGGAACGCGAAGCTTCGGGCCCTCGACGAGGCACAACGCGCGCGCGAGCGCAGCCGCGCCGAGCCGGGCCAAGGACTGGACGACGGGCAGCGTCAGCGGATCCTCGGGTTGGCCAGCAACTTCCCCCGCCTGTGGAACGACCCGCGGACGCCGCACCGCGAGCGCAAGCGGATGGCGCGGCTGCTGATCGAGGACGTGACGCTGACCAAGGCCACGCGCAGCCTGGGAGTGCGTCTGCGCGGCGGCGCCATCCGCCAGCTCACCTGGGTGCCGGAGCCGCACGTCTCCGAGACCCGCCGGACCAGCGACGAGGTCGTCGCCGAAGTCGACAGGCTGCTGAACGACCACACCGATGGCGCGATCGCCAAAATCCTCAACGAGCGCGGATACCGAAGCGGATACGGCCACGCCTTCAATCCGATGCTGGTCAAGGTGGTTCGGGACAACTACGCTCTCAAGTCACGCTACGACCGGCTGCGCGATCAGGGAATGCTGACCGTCCATGACGCCGCCACCCGACTCGGAGTGACAAGCCATACAGTCCATAGCTGGCGCAAGGCCGGGCTTCTCCGCGGACACACGTACAATGACAGACCCGACTACCTGATCGAGATTCCCGATCCCGCGCCGACCAAGCAACCAAGGCGAGAGCTTTCAAAACGAAGGCGTTTCCCCGAAGTTGCCGGTCCACCAGATAGTGAGGTGCAGTATGAAGCATAGTCCTGACCGTTCGGCCCCACCTTGCGGCGATCCCAGTCGCCCCAGTCCCACGGATCCGCAGGCAGCGGAGACAGGGCGGCGCGCTCGGCGGCCTCGAACGCCGCGCGGCGGCTGTCCCCCTTCGCCGTCGGCGCGTCGTTGAGCCTGTCGAGCTCGCTGCGGATGGCGGCGTTCATCTCCCCCAGGGAGAAGAACGTCTCGTTGCGCAGCGGCAGCAGGACGCGGCTCTGGACGGTTTTCACCGCAGATTCCGCTGCGGCCTTGTGTTTCGGGCGATATTTGGCAGCAGGGAGGATTGCCAGGCCGTAGTGCCTGGCGAACTCCCGGAAGCTCGGGTTGAGCTGGGGGTCCTCGCGGTCCGCCTTGACGACCCCGGACTTCAGGTTGTCGATGACCCAGCGAACGGGCGATCCACCGAAGCATTCCAGCGCGCGGCGGTGCGCCATCGTCCAGTGGCTGACCTTCTGGTCCGGCACCGCCTCGGTGTAGGTCAGGCCCGAATGCGGCAGCACCGCGACGAAGATCTCCACGTCGGTCTCGCCGGTGGCGGTGCGCAGGGTCAGCGTCTTGCCGGAGAAGTCCGACATGCCGTAGAGCCCGGGCGCGTAGTCGAAGCGCATGTCCGTCTGCGCATTCGGGCCTTCCATCCGCTCCTTGAGCAATGCGCAGAACCGGCTGCAGCTGTAGGCCGTGCCGCCCTGCGCCGTGACCTCCTCGCTGTAGTCGACCCAGAGCTGGCGCTTGGTCAGCTTGGCACGTCGCCGGCCGGGCGGCGCCCTGTACTCCTCGACGATCGCCTCCCAGTCGGGCTCCACGTGCCCGCCGACACGCCCGGCCCGCTGCGGTTGGAGCCGCTGCCGGAGCTTCTCGTCGTCGAGGCCGTCCGGGAGCGGCCAGCAGGAGAGCCCTGCCGCCTCCGCGCGGCGAAGCACGTTCGATACCGTGCCCGCGCTCACCCCGATCGCGGCCGCTATGTCGTCACGCGACAGGCCCAGGCCGTGACGCTGCCGCAGGATGTCCTTCAAGTTGTTCATGTCGGTTCTCTTCATCGTGCTCACGCATCCTTTCTTCGGTCCGAAGACCGAGGACGCGGTTTCGAGAGAGAGCCCGCAAGCCCGAAATCCGTTTCGAGGCCGCCGCTGCATGCCGTGCGCCAAGGCACTGGCCGACAGCCGGGATCCGGGCGTCAAATGTCGCGGGATTCGCCGTCAAGTGTTGTAGGATTTTCCGTCAAGTACGGTAGGATTTTCCGTCAAGTGTCGTAGGATTTTGCACCCTCCCGCCGTTTCCCTCCCGGAGACCGCGTCAGACCTACGCGCCCGCCATCAGCCTTGCCATCGCCTCCCCGACCCGTTCCGCCGCCGCGCGGACGTCGCGGTCGTGCAGGTGAACGTAGCGCAAGGTCATTTTCGTGCTGGAGTGACCTAGGAGCCGGGACACCAAAGGCACCGGAACGCCTTTCATGACGGCCCACGAGGCGTAGTTGTGCCGAAGGTCATGAAGCCGCACGTCCTCGATTCCCGCCTCCCGGCGAACCTGTTGCCAGAGGCTGAGATCGCCGCATCGGGGACGGCCGGGATTGGCGGGAGAGGGAAACACCCATTGGCCTTCCCCGCGCGGCTGGCGGTCGAGAACCGCCCGGGCCTGCGGGTTCAGGCGGACCTTCCTCGGGCCGGTCTTGCTGTCGGCGAGAGCGAGCGTGTCGCCGTCCACCTCGGACCAGCGAAGGTTGAGAATCTCTCCGCGGCGGCAGCCGGAAAGAAGAAGGAGCCGGATGATGTCGGCTTGCTGCCGCTCGGACGAACCGCGACGCGACGCGGCGTCGAGCACCTCGTGCAGCCGCCGGACCTCCTCGCGGGACAGGAAGCGTGTCATGGGCGTCCGCCGGTTCCTCCTGACGCCGCGCGCCGGGTTGGTCCTCGCGTGCCCGCACGCGACCCCGAAGTTCAGGATCTGCCGGAGCAGGTCGAGCGCCCAGTTGGCGCTGCCCGGAGCGGTCCGGCTGCAGCCTTCGAACCAGAGCTCAACCTCCGCCCGCGTGATCCGGTCCAGTCTGGTCGTGCCGAAGGCCGGCAGGAGATGAACCCTGAGGGCGGACAGCACGCGCCTGCGGGTCGACGGCTTGTGGCGCTCCCGGTGCGCCGCACGCCACTCGCCCTCGACGAAGTCCGCGAAAGTCGGGGACTCCCGCGCCGGTTCCGCCGGTCCCGCGACGGCGGCTTCGGCCTGCCGCGCCAGGCACTCGCGCCGGACGTCGTCCACGCGCCTCGATTCGACGGTGCCGAGGGAGACGCGCCTCGTGCGTCCCTCGACCGTCCGGATGAGGATGTAGCTCCTGCCGCCGTTCGGCCTCACCCGCACCCCGAGGCCGGGGACGCGGCTGTCCCATACGGTGAACTCCCGCTCCTCTGGACGAAGGCGGGCGACGTTCGCATCCGTGAGGCGGATCCGTTTCCGTGTCGCCATCGGTCAGCCCTCCTCCGTCAGCACCGCGCCGACGGTCGCGGCGGCCTCGGCCGCCATCGCGTCGGCATGATGCGTGTACTTGAGAGTGGTTTCCGCAGAGCGGTGGCCGAGAAGACGGCCGATGGCGAGGACGCTCTCGCCGTTCTTCAATGCCAGTGAGGCATAGGCGTGACGCAGGTCGTGCAGGCGGACGTCGCCGAGACCCGCATCCGCGCGGACCTCGTGCCAGGCGGTCACGAGCCAGTCGCCGCAAAGCGGCCCGGTGCCCCGCCGTCCCGGAAACACCCAGGGCGAGGTCCGGTCGATCCCGTCGAACACCGCCAGCGCGGCGCGGGACAGCCAGACGGTCCGCGGCCCGGTCTTGCTGTCGCGCAGGAACAGGGCGCCCTCGCGCAGGTCGGACCAGCGCAGGGTCAGGATTTCCGAGCGTCGGCACCCCGTAAGGAGGAGAAGCCGGATCGCCGCGACGGCCAGGGGCTGGTCGTCTTCGCGAATCCTGAGACAGGCCCCGATGGCGCGGACTTCCGCCTCGGACAGGAACCGCTCCCGGCCCTTGCGCCGGTACCGGCGGATGCCGAGGCAGGGATTGGACCCGTCCTCCCTGAAGCCCATGCGCTCGGCCTCGCGCATGATGACCGACAGGACCGGCATCGATCTGTCCGCCGCGACCGGCGTCGCCCGAAGCGACGCGAACCACTTCACGACGTCCTCGCGGGTGATGTCGGCGACCTGGCGTCCGGCGAACTGTGGCAGGATCTGGCAGCGCAGGTAGCCCCGGTTCACCTCCATCGTGCGAGGCTTCCAGATCCGTTCGTGCCTGCGGAACGTCGCGTCCGCGACGGCCTCGAAGACTGTGTCTTCTGGCTGCGCGGGAAGAGGGCCGTCCTGCCTGATCGCGGCCAGCATCGCGGCCGCCCGCGATCTTGCCTCGCCTGCGCCGATCTCGTCGGCGTCGCCGACGATCTTCCAGACGCGCCTGCCGTCGTGCTGGCAGTGGACGAAAAATGTCTTGCGGCCCGACGGCATCACGCGGACGCCGAAGCCTTTCAGCTTCCCGTCGCGGATGTCGCGGGCCGTCCTTCGCGGATTGAGCGCCCGGACTCGGGCGTCGGTGAGGGTGGCTGTTGCCATCGTCCTGTTCTCCCGTGCAGTTGCAGCGGGGAACAGGAAGCCGTCATGGACCTGCCCGACGGGCGTGTATTTCGCATGGCGGATTGCGTTTTTTTAGTGCGCTGTAATTACGCCATTATTTTGTTGCCTGTACGGCGCTGATCTCCAGTTTCGCGGATTTTCGCGAAAAATTCCCACACGAACTGCAGATTTTCCACGTGTCGGCGATCTCGGTTGCATGCCTGACCTCGGAAGGGGGGCGTGGTAGAGTGCTCCAACACAACAAAAAGAGCTCCGAAAACGGGGCTATAAAGGAGCACTCCGATGCAGAAACTACAGGCCGAAACACCCTTTGCCAACACCGCCCTGAACGACGAGGTCGCGAAGACGGCCCAGGAACGCCTGGCACATGCGATGGGTTCCCTGACCCTGGCGGCCGCCGAACTCGACATGGCGGAGGATCTTGCAGCGATGTTCAGGCAGGACCCGCTGAAGGCCGAGGTCGCGTTTCGCGACCGCTTCCATGAACTCGCCTGCTCGGTCCTGCGCGATACCTTCGAGCTGATTGACGACCATGGCGTGTCCCTGGAAGCCGAGGGCGAGATCTACAGGAAGGTCGAGGCCTCGACCGGCCATGCGATGACGCTGTTCGGTCCGGTCGCATTCGACCGCTCGCGCTACCGTCCGTCGTCGGGCGGGGGCGAAGCCTTGTTCCCGACCGAGAGTGTACTCGGGCTGACCGAGTGCGGCCTGACGCCTGCGGCGGCGGGTCTTTCGCTGTATTTCATGAGCAACCTGACCGCCCGCGAGAGCGCGGAGGCGTGGGAACGGTTGTGCGGCAAGGGGCCATCGGCGAGCACCCTGGTGCAGATTTCCACGGAGGCGGGTCGCCGCTTCGAGGGCTTTTCTGGTGATCTGATGGTGGAGCTTCGGGCAGATGAGGAGCTTCACGAGGACGCGGTCGCACTGCTCGTTTCCCTCGACGGGGTCATGGTTCGCATGAATGCCGAGACGGTGGACGGGCACGTGGTGGAGCCGGGTTGGCGCGAGGCGTCGAGTGGCATTGTCGCCATGCTCGACGCCGAGGGCAACACGGTGCAGGCCCGGTATTTCGGGCGTCTCCCGGAGCAGGGCAAGACAAGCCTGAAGGCGCAGGTGAGCCAGGAAGTGTTCCATTGGCTGAGGCGCAAGGAGGATCTCAAGGTCGTGGCGATCGCGGATGCGGCCCGAGACAACTGGTCATTTTTGGACACGCTTTGCCCCGATGTCATGCTGGTCGACTTCTGGCACTCGACTCAGCATTTGAAGGTCGCGGCCGATGCCGCCTTCGGTCCGGACAGCGCGGAAGGCACGGCCTGGTTCGAGAAATGGCGCCACATCCTTCGTCACGATCCCAAGGGGGTCGGCAAGGTGATCGACGCACTCCGCTATCTGAAACGGAAGGGAAAGGGCAGCGCCGACATTGCCCGGGAACTCGGTTTCTTTCGCAACAACCGAAAACGCATGGCCTGCAGCGAAATCGCCGATGCGGGCTATCCGATCGGTTCGGGCGCCGTGGAAAGCGGGAATCGCATGCTCGTGACCCAGAGGCTGAAGAGGTCCGGCCAGCGCTGGGGACGTGACGGCGGCCAGGGCGTCCTGACATTCCGGGCACTGCTCAAGTCCGGTCGTTTCGACCGGGCATGGTCCACGCTTTCAAGGAGTTGGCAGCAATGGAAGCCACCTGCACCCGCAAACGACAACAAGGCCTTGGTGGCGCTCGCCGCGTGATTCGCTTTACAACCTCAATACCCGAAAAATCGCGCCATACCGGAATCACGCCCTGCCCGACGCTGCGGGTTGGACAGGAAAAAGCGACGTGATATCAACGGTCTGCGAATCGCCTCAGCACCGAAGGTGCGGGGATGGTGTGCGGCGGCAGGTGCGAGAGATTGGCGAGGGTCCGCTTCTGCACCCGGTTGTCGTGGTCGCGGCAGCTCTGTCGGAGGAGGACGGAAGTGTATGTCTTTCCGTTCTGGCGGGACTTGATGACGGCGACGTGCATGCCTGCGGGCTTGGTCACGGGAGCGTCCTGGAAACTAGTGCCTACTGATTCGCCCCTTTCTGACCGGCTCGACATATGATGTCAAGCGGAAACATCCGCGAAATGCAGGAAAATGCGCAGTATCGGGCGGGAAGCCTCCTGACGGAGCACAAGACGGCCTGAGGCATCCTAGTGCCTACACGAAACCGGACTGGACGCTTCCTCGAACCCTCCAGCACCTTGAATATACGCGGAAAATCGCGAAAACAAAGCCAGAATCGCCTAGAACTTCAGTCTAGTTGGCGAAACAACTGCTACGAAGCGTGGACCGGGCGTGCCGAGGTCGTGCAACCGGATCTCTGCTACCGCCTCGAGATGTCCGCAGGTCCTCCCCTGCAACATCTGATGCTCTACACGCCCCAGTCCGATGTATTCGCCCTGGAGCCGCAGAGTCACGTTTCGGGTCGAACAAGCGTGGCTTGCGGCGGCCTCAAGGAACTCCCGCCTGGTGACACCCTTTCCTCTCGATTGAGGTTCAAGGTCTTGCCCGATGATTCGATCGGCGATTCTGATCAAGCGGATTCTCGATGACTTCTTTCTCGACCATTTGTCCTGAGGGCTTGAGAGTCATGTCGAATCGCAACGTCGATTGGAGTTTCATTGCGACCGGTTGCGCGAACATGAATCCATATCAATGAACGACGGGAACGCTATGTCCCCGGACGACGCCTCAGCGCTTTCGCGGCGCCAGATCAGTCGTCTGCGGTCTGTCCCCGGGAAGCGCATGCGTGCCATTTGCTACGCCTGCTCCGCCAGCATCCAGACCGCCTTCCGGACAAGGTAAGGATCGATCCGATGATGCGCCACGACGTCGACGAGCGGCAGCAGGCAAGCGGATTTGAACGGGTGTCAGACCATGAAATGTCCCTGCATTGCGCGCATCTGAGAGCAGATTTCTGACTTGCTGTCGCGCGGGTGACATTGCTCCGCCAGTTCCCGAAGGTCTTCGGCGACAGCCCGCGGGATTCGCAGAACTCCCGCCGCGACATGTTGACGGAGACACAAAAGGGCGGGATTTCGGCGGTTGGCCGCGCTGCGCACCACCGGAGCAGGACGGGAGCCGGACGAACTGTTCAATCCTGACATTTCAACATCCTCCGATCATTGATGAATGACCGGAATCATCCCCACCCGACACGCGCGCGGGCAACCGAATTGTCAGACGCCGCCGTTTACCCGGTTACGTTCCGCCAGCATCGGGACCGCCGCGCCGCGATGACCGTTGGCGGTACCGGACCCGGCGTTGCCTTCGCCAAGTCGCCCGGCGCCGCCGCGAAGACCCGAACAGGCCGGCGATCCTGTCCCCGCGCAACGATCGGTTGACGCGCACCCGCGAACGCCCGGCGGAACTGCCGGTCAGCGCCCCTGCCCGACCCTGCGCCCAGCACCATCCGGCCAGCCGCGCCGGGCGTGGCCGCGGGCAATTCGCCGCAGTTCGGCCTCGACCTCTGCTGCCGCCGGGCCGGCGCGGCGGGATTTCATGTCGACATGGAGCAGCAAGTGCTCTCCGGTCGCCAGGAGCCGGCCCCCGGTGTCCTGCATCTCATGAAATAGATGCATCTTCCTGCTCTCGCCGAGCAGGCAGGTGGTCCGAACGCGAATCCGGCTGCCGGCGTGCACCTCGTCCAGGTGGCGGATGTGCGTTTCCACCGTGAAGTAACTGCCCGTGGACGCAACATATGCCTGGTCGCATCCGATGACTTCCATGAAGCGGTCGGTCGCGTCGCTGAAAACCTGCAGGTATCGCGCCTCGTTCATGTGACCGTTGTAGTCCGTCCAGTCGAGCGGAACGCTGCGCTCAACGGTGTCGATCGGCTGCGCCGCGTCAACGACCGGGATCGGCGGCATGCGGGAAGCGTCGTGCGCATTGAGGACTGCGCCCGCACCCCAGTCCTGCCCCTTGAGGGCTCTCAGTATCGCCACAAGATTCCGGTCGCGGATGCGTTCGAGTTCGCGGATTCCGAGCCCCCCGGACTGGCTGTCGGACTGGTCGGCAATTCTCCTGGCCAGTTCCGGCGTCATTTCCGGCACGTCGGTGAGCCGCGACCAGGGAAGATCGAGGCACGGGCCGAACTGCGCGATGAAGTGTTCCATGCCGGCTTCGCCGCCGGCGATCCTGTACGTCTCGAACAGTCCCATCTGCGCCCAGCGAAGCCCGAAGCCGAGGCGAATTGCATCATCGATCTCGGCGGTGGTCGCGACCCCGTCCCGGATCAGCCACAACGCCTCGCGCCAGACCGCTTCAAGGAAGCGGTCGGCGAGATGGGCGTCGACTTCCGTCCTGACGAGGAGCGCCTTCATTCCCAGCGAGTCCAGCATCCCGACCGCCTTCCGGACAAGGTCCGGATCGGTCCGGTCATGCGCGACGACCTCGACGAGCGGCAGCAGATAGACGGGATTGAACGGATGGCAGACCATGACCTGCCCGGCATTGCACGCATCGGCCGCGACTTCCGACGGCCTGAATCCGGACGTCGACGACGCGATCACCGCGGTGGCGTCCGCGCACCTGGATATCCGGGCCAGCGCGTCGCGCTTGGCGTCCAGGCGTTCCGGAACGGACTCCTGAATCCACGTTGCGCCGGCGACGGCTTCATCGGCCGAGTCGGGGAAGACGATTTCGCCCTCCGGAGGCAGCGCCACATCCGAAAGCCCCGGCAGGGCGAGGCGAGCGTTGGCCAGGACCTCGCCCACCTTCCTCCCGGTTTCCGGGTCGGGGTCGAAAACGGCAACGTCCCAGCCGTTCAACAGAAAGCGCGCCGCCCAGCCTGCGCCGATCACGCCGCCGCCGACGATTGCCGCCCTGCGTTTCACGGCAAATCTCCTCGGCACAACGCCGCGAGTCCCGCATCCGCGCCAGTCGCACGGCCGCAATTCGGCGACGTCTCGCGGGCCCGCCGGATCATGCCGGCAGGCACTTCGTAAGCCGGAGCGCTTCCCTGACCTCCGCAGGTTCGAGAACGCGCACGCCAAGCCTCTCCAGGATTTCCACGGCGCGCTGCACGAGCTGCGCATTGGTTGCAAGCACGCCGCGATCAAGCATCAGGTTGTCTTCGAGCCCGACCCGGACATTGCCCCCGGCGAGAACCGAGGCTGCGACATAGGCCATCTGGTTGCGCCCGAGGGAAAACGCAGAGAATACCCAGTCTTCGGGCAAGTTGCTCACCATGGCCAGAAACGTATGCAAGTCGTCAGGCGCTCCCCATGGAACGCCCATGCAGAGCTGAGCCAGAACCGGGGCATCGAGCACGCCCTCCTTGACCAGTTGCCTGGCGAACCCGAGATGCCCGGTATCGAACGCCTCGACTTCCGGCCGGACTCCGGCCTCTGTCATCATCCTTGCCATGGAACGCAGCATCTCGGGCGTGTTCGCCATGACGTAGTTGGCTTCCGCAAAATTCATGGTGCCGCAGTCGAGCGTGCAGATTTCGGGCCGGCATTCGAGAACGTGTGCGACGCGCTCGCTGGCGCCGGCGAGATCGGTACCCCCGCTGTCGAGCGGAAGGGGACTCTCTACCGGCCCGGTCACGATGTCGCCGCCCATTCCGGCGGTCAGGTTGAGAACGACATCCACGTCAGAGGCGCGAATGCGGTCGGTGACCTCGCGGTAGAGCCTGAGGTCGCGGCATGGCGCGCCCGTGTCCGGGTCGCGAACGTGGCAATGGACGATGGCGGCACCAGCCCGTGCCGCCTCGATCGCGCTCTCGGCAATCTGCCGGGGCGAACGCGGCACATGCGGGGAGCGGTCCTGCGTGCTTCCCGCCCCGGTGACGGCGCAGGTAATGAAGGCTTCTCTGTTCATCGCGAGCGGCATGTGGGATGTCCTTCCGTTTGGCGCAGAGTTCGAGGCACCCAGCCCGTGCCGCGACCGCCGGCCCGGAACGGCGGCGGCGCGTTTCCGGGCGGTTAGAACGGCATCGGGTGCGCGCGATGCACCCGGTCGATGTCCTTGAGGCAGGCATCGGAAATGGTTACGTCCACGGATCCCAGGAGATGCCTGAGTTGTGCTGTCGTGGTGGCCCCGAATATCGCGGACGCCATGAACGGACGCGTCCTGCACCACGCGAGCGCCATGTGGACCATGTCGAGCCCGTGGTGGCGCGCGACATCCTGGTAGGCCGCCGCCGCAGGCCAGACGCGGTCGGTCGCGCGCCCTCCGAGACCGGGCGATATCGATTTTCGGGACGCTGGAGGGGTGACGCCCCCCTGGTACTTGCCGGTCAGAATGCCGACTGCAAGCGGCGAAAAGGCGAGAAGGCCGACGTTCTCGTTGTGGCTGAGTTCCGCGAGGTCAAGATCGAACAGCCTGCAAAGCAGGCTGTATTCGTTCTGGATCGTCTGGACGCGGGGCAATCCCCGTTCTTCGGCCAAGCGCAGCCAGCGCGCGGTTCCCCAGGCGCTCTCGTTGGACAGTCCGAAGTGGCGAACCTTTCCGGAATCGACAAGTTCCTGCATGGTTTCAAGAACATCCGCCATGTGGTCCAGGGTTTGCGAGAGTTGCTGGCTTGTCGGATCGTAAGTCCAGTTCTGGCGAAACATGTAGGATCCGCGGTTCGGCCAATGCAGCTGGTAGATGTCGATCCGGTCGGTCCGGAGCGAACGCAGCGAGCTTTCCACCGCCACCGTGATCGTGCCGCGGGAAATCGGCGCCCCGTCGCGGACGATCCTCTGTCCCTCTCCTGATACTTTCGTTGCGATCAGGAGTTCGTCCCTGCGCCCGGACCGCGCCACCCATTCGCCTATGATGCGTTCGCTGTCGCCCTGAGTGTCCCGCGACATCGGATTGACCGGGTAGAGCTCGGCGGTGTCGATGATGTTGATTCCGTGGTCGAGCGCCATGTCAATCTGCGCATGCGCATCCTCTTTCGGGGTCTGCGTTCCGTAGGTCATCGTGCCGAGGCACAGTTCGCTGACCGCGAGTTCGGTCGTTCCAAGGCTGTTCATCTTCATCGGCGCGCTCCCTTTTTTGTCCCTTGTATGGCGTTTCTGGCAGTGTCAATGTCTGGTTGTCCAGAAAATCCGCATGCAGGGCCGCTCCGGAGACTGTTGCGAACAAAAGGAGAACATTATAGGCTGGCTCCATGCCGGGACCATTGTCGATCGAACCTTGCCGCAACCCTCGGCCGAGTCGGCGCCTAGTCGGCGATCTGACGCTGCCGGCCGCCCGCGTGCACGAGTTCTGCGGACCATCCCGCCATGCGCTGGCGCTCATCGCGGCCGGAAGGACCGGCGGGCCGGTATTCTGGATTGCCGGTCACTGGCAGAGCGAACAACTGCACGCCGACGGCGTGCAGCGCTACATGAATCCCGGACGCATTGTCTTCGTCAGGCCGAAACGGCCGGAAAACATCCTGTGGTGCATGGAGGAATGCCTGCGCGCAGGCTGCGCGCCCGTCACGGTTGCGGAATTGTCGGCACCGCCTGCCCTCACGCCCGTCCGGCGCCTGAACATTGCTGCCGGAAGTACCGCAGGACAGGGCAAGGGAGTGATCGGCCTGCTTCTTATCCCCGGAAACGGCGGCGCACCCGGCGTGGAAACGCGCTGGCATCTCTCACCCCGCCACCGGCTGGACACCGACCGCTGGATACTGCAACGCAGGCATGCCCGCATGGGCCCCCCGGCGGCGTGGCATCTCGACTGGCCGGAAGAAAAACCTGCGCCATCCGTCGTTCCTCGGCCGGTTCCCGATCCTGTCTTGCCGGCTTCCATGTCCCGGTCGAATGAACTTTCCCCATGCACGGCTGCCTGATACGAGGCCGCCATGGAAATCCGTCAGGCAGAAGCAGGCGACTGTCCCGGGATCTGCGCGTTGTGGAACGCCATGATCCGGGACACAGTGGTCACCTTCACAACGCGTGAAAGGCGCCCCGGGGATCTCGCGAGGACACTGGACAGCAAGACGGAGGCCGGCCAGCCGTTCCTCGTCGCATGCGACCGCGGTGCGCTCCTCGGCTTCACAACCTACGGACAGTTCAGGAGCGGCCCCGGATACACTCGGACCATGGAGAGCACCATCATGCTCGAGCCGGGCGCACGCGGACAGGGACTCGGGCGCAGGCTCATGCAGCAACTCGAACGGCACGCGCGCGAACGGAGCGTTCACTCGATTTTCGCAGGCGTCAGCGCCGAAAACGAGGGTGCGGCCCAATTCCACCGGAAATGCGGATACAAGGAGATTGCCCGTCTTCGCGAAGTCGGGTTCAAGTTCGGTCGCTGGCACGACCTGATCCTCCTGCAGAAATTCCTGTAGCTCGCCGGCACCAGCCTCGCCCGGGACTTGCCTCCGCGAGGTCTTGCCCATAGGTCTCGACCGCCGACGGCGCAGCCTCCGGGACAGCCCCCGCGAGAACCATTCCAGGAGAGTCTTCCGGGCGGCAAACAACGAGGGAAGATCGGATGATGAACACGACGCAGGAACGGACGGCATTCCGTTCGCCAGATGTTGAAGACGCCAGCGCCGACGCATCGGGCGGATTGCCGACATGGGATCTCGCCGACCTCTATCCGTCCGAATCCTCTGGCGAACTCGAAAATGATCGGAATTGGCTGACCGGGGAATGCGCCGCGTTCCGGGACGCGTACGCCGGCCGCCTCGGGCTGCTCTCCTCCGGCGAGCTTCTCGACTGCATAAGCAAATATGACAGGATCCAGTCGGTATCGAACAGGCTCATGTCATTCGCGCAACTCCGCCACGCTGAAGCTGTCACGGACCCGGATCGGACGAAATTCCTGTCCGACATGCAGTCGACGCTGACCGAAACCTCCGGCCATCTGGTGTTCTTCACTCTCGAACTGAACCGGATCGAGGACTCATCGCTCGAAGAGCTGCTGTCGGAAAACGCGGATCTCGCGCGCTACGCCCCGTTTCTGGACCAGGTTAGAACCATGAAGCCCTACCAGTTGTCGGACGAACTGGAAGCGTTCCTCCACGACCAGTCGGTGGTAGGTGCATCCGCCTGGTCAATGCTGTTCGACGAAACCGTCGGCGCCCTTTCGTTTCGGGTGAACGGCAAATCGCTGTCGCTGGAAAAGGCGCTCCACCTCCTTTCGGATCCGGACAGGTCCCTGCGCGAAGAGAGTGCGCGCGAACTCGCCCGCGTCTTCGGCGGAAACGCGTCCCTCTTTGCCAGAATCACGAACACCCTCGCCAAGGAGAAGGAAGTCCTGGACCGCTGGCGCGGCTTGCCCACGCCGCAGGCAAGCCGGCATCTGTCCAATCAGGTCGAACCCGAGGTTGTCGACGCACTCAGGGAGTCCGTGGCGGCGGCCTACCCGGGGATCTCCCACCGCTACTATCGGCTCAAGGCGCGCTGGCTCGAACTCGAGCAGCTGGAGGTATGGGACAGGAACGCGCCGCTTCCCGAAGATGATGACGTCTCGATCGGCTGGGACGAGGCGCGCGACATCGTGATCGGGGCGTATGACGCGTTTTCTCCGGAGATGGCGCAGCACGCGGAACCGTTCTTCCGCAATGGATGGATTCACGCGGCGCTGCAGCCCGGAAAGTCACCGGGTGCGTTTTCGCATCCGACGTCGTCGGACGTTCATCCGTACATTCTCATGAACTACCAGGGCAGGCAGCGCGACGTCATGGTACTCGCCCACGAACTCGGCCACGGCGTGCACCAGTCCCTCGCCAGGGAGCAAGGCGAATTGCTGTCCGACACGCCGTTGACGCTCGCGGAAACGGCAAGCGTGTTCGGCGAAATGCTCACGTTCCGCAGCCTTCTCTGCAGGGCCGGGAATCCCGCGGCGCGGAAGGTTCTCCTCGCCGGAAAGATCGAGGACAAGATCAACACGGTCATCCGGCAGATCGCGTTTTACGACTTCGAACGCAGGGTCCACGAGGAACGGCGCAAGGGGGAGCTGGTGCCCCGAAGCCATCAACGCGATCTGGATGTCGGTCCAGGAGGAGAGCCTCGGACCCGCTTTCCGTTTCATGGGCGGGTACGAGACGTTCTGGAGCTACGTCCCGCATTTCGTTCACGCGCCATTCTACGTTTACGCATACGCTTTCGGGGACTGCCTCGTTAACTCGCTCTACGCGGTATACGAGGAAAGCGGACCGGAATTCGTCCCCGCATACCTCGACATGCTGGCAGCCGGCGGAACCAGGCGCCACCGCGAACTCCTTGCGCCTTTCGGACTAGATGCCGGTCAAACCGGATTCTGGGAGAAGGGCCTTGCCATGATCTCGCGCCTGATCGACGAACTCGAAGCGTACGATACCTGAACCGTCCGGAAGCCGAACGGCTATGCGGTTTTTAGCATTCCGTTTTCGACGGCCAGTTCGCGGACCCTGTCCCGCAGCTTCTCGAAGGCCCGAACCTCGATCTGGCGGATCCTCTCGCGGCTGACGCCGTATGTTCCTGCCAGTTCCTCCAGGGTCGCCGGTTTGTCCGTGAGTTTCCTTTTGGTGAGGATTTCCCGTTCGCGGTCCTTGAGGTCGCGCATCGCCGTGACCATCAAGTCGCGACGGACTTCAAGCTCGTCCTTTTCCGCATAGTCGCTCGCCTGGTCCGCGTTCTCGTCCTCGATCCAGTCCTGCCACTCCGCCGCATCCTCGCTGGTTTGGCTGATCCGGGCGTTCAGGGACGCATCGCCCCCCGACATGCGTCGGTTCATGGCGATGACCTCGTCCTCGGAAACGTTCAGGTCCTGTGCGATGCGCTTCACGTTTTCCGGACGCAGTTCCCCGTCTTCGAGTGCGCCGATCTTGTTTTTCGCCTTGCGCAAATTGAAGAAAAGCTTCTTCTGGGCGCTCGTCGTCCCGAGTTTCACGAGCGACCAGCTGCGCAGGACGTACTCCTGGACGCTGGCGCGAATCCACCACATGGCATAGGTCGCGAGACGGAAGCCCCTGTCCGGATCAAACCGCTTGACCGCATGCATGAGACCGACATTGGCCTCGGCGATGACCTCCGACGTCGGCAAGCCGTAACCGCGGTATCCCATGGCTATCTTGGCCGCGAGGCGCAAATGCGACGTGACCAGCTTGTGGGCCGCATCCGTGTCGCCATGACTCAGCCATGACTTCGCGAGGACGTACTCCTCGTCCGCGTCAAGCATCGGAAACTTTCGAATTTCTTGCATGTATCGACTCAGCCCCGCGTCCGGGGACGGCGCCGGCAGGTTTCCGTAGTTCATATGGCGACCTTCTTGCCTGACAGTCTTGTTCAGCCAAACAAATATAAGCAGCACCAGCCCTCTTTACAAGGTCGGGCGGGCGGGGACACGAGGCTCCGTGGCCGGGGAATCCCGGTCGCTCCGGGTTTGGGGAAGGCCCCGACGCTTCCCCGAAAAACGCACCACGGCTGCCTCGGACGAAAGCTCCATGTCAGTTGCTGCGCACGGCGGACAGCATGATGCCTGGACCAGGAATCCGGCATGCCGCAAGACAATGGCCGCGGAGTTGACGCACGGCGGCGCGATAAGGCCGGAAAACCGGAAACCGCCGAAGCACCGCCTGACCTTTGGTCCAACCTTTGCCGCTGTTTGCAATGGCAGGCATCTCGCCGTGAGGTCGCGAACGGTCCTGACCCCTGCCGTGAAACCGGCCCCGCGTTCGGAAAAGGGATTTCGGACGGATTCCGGGGCAACGCGAGCCGCCTCGCCCAGGCACCGGGGATACGATCCGGGTTCCTG
>CAXXWA010000030.1:0-38461 GCA_963662815.2 uncultured Amylibacter sp. | reverse complement strand
TCCAGTGCTCGCCGGTATAGCCATCGATCTGCAGGCCCCTGATATTGAGAAGTACGTTCGACTCCTTTGTCATCTGGATCACTCCTTCAATCCGGAGGACCGGAACAGCATCCAGTCAACCACGAAATTGACGGCAACCGTAAGCAGCGCGATTGCGGCCGCGGGAATGAGCGGCGTCAGGTCTCCGAACGAGATCAGCGTCGCGTTTTCGCGCACCATTGATCCCCAGTCGGCGGTCGGAGGCTGAATGCCCAGCCCAAGAAACGACAGGCCGGCGACAAGCAGGAACACGAAACAGAACTCGAGGCCAAATTCCGCCACGAGCGGCGCCATCGAGTTCGGCAGGATCTCCTTTCGGATAAGGTACCATGTTCGCTCACCGCGAAGCTTTGCCGCTTCGATGTAGTCCATAACCACGACATTGCCGGCGACGGCCCGGGTCAGCCGGAAGACGCGCGGCGCGTAGATGATCGCCACCGCAACGATGATGACGATGACCTTCGGCCCGAAGATCGACAGCATGAGAAGCGCAAAGATGAGCGACGGAATGGACATGATGACGTCGGCGACCCGGCCCATCAGCTGGTCGAACCAGCCGCCCTTGGTGGCCGCCAGCAGACCTGCCAGCGCGCCAATCAGGAATGCCGCCAAAGTCGCGGCGAGAGCAAGTCCGACCGAATTGCGCGCACCGAAGACGATCCGGCTGAACATGTCCCTGCCAAGCTGGTCGGCGCCCAGCAGCATGTTCTCGTCCGCCGGCGCAAATGCGGATGAAATCACCTCGGACTCTCCGTAAGGCGCTATCCACGGGGCGAATACGCCGGCGACCGCGTAGGTGAAGATGACGAACATCCCGAATGACGCCGTAAGCGGCGCGGTCTTGATCGCCTTCGAGATTTCGGTCGGCGTGACGATTACGAGAAACTCGCGGAAGGAATAGGAGAGTCCCGCCGCGAAGGCGAGCAGCCCCGCAGCCACCGCCACGAACCTGAGCGCCCCGACACCACCGACAATCCCGAGAACGACCGAGACGAGGGGTCAGCGAGAACAGCACGAGAAACGGACCGCGGCGACCGTAGTAGGCAGCCAGACAGGATGCGACGACGAGGAAGGAGAAATAGAGGATTACGAACACGCCCATGTCACTGTCCTCCTATTTCGGATGCCGCAGCCGGGGATTCGTCAGAATCGCGCCGACGTCGGCCGCAAGGTTAAGAAGTATGAACGTCGCCGCAAAAATCAGGCAGCAAGCCTGCACAATCGGGAAATCGCGCTTGGCCACCGAATCCACGAGCAACTGTCCGATCCCGGGATAGACGAACACGACCTCGACCAGCACCACGCCGGTTATGAGGTAGGCTAGGGTTCAGGGCGACAACGTTGATGATCGGCGCCCAGGCGTTCGGAAGTGCGTGCCTGACGATCACCTTCCAGGGCGGCGCCCCCTTGAGGCGCGCCATCTCGATGTACGGGGAGGCGAGAAGATTGATGATCGCCGCTCGCGTCATCCGCATCATGTGCGCAGTGACGACGAGCACCAGCGTCAGCGCCGGAAGGAAGGTCCGTTCGAGAAGTTCGCCGAACGACATGTCGCTGCTTAGGCTGGCGATGGCGGGGAAAAGTCCGGTCTTCACCGCCAGGTAGAGGATGAGAATGTAGCCGAGAAAGAACTCCGGGCTCGAAATCGACGTCAGCGTGAGGACGTTGGCGACGCGGTCGAAGAGGGAGTTCCTGAGCAACGCGACGATGACGCCCAGCCCGATCGAGAAGGGAACCGCGATGACCGCTGCGTAGGCGGCCAGAAACAGCGTGTTTAGCAGCCGGTCGCTGATGGCCTCGCTCGCGCTCTCGCCGGAAATCAGCGACTGCCCGAAGTCTCCCGTGGCAGCGCCGGCCAGCCAGCCCACGTACCGGGCGATGGCAGGCCTGTCGAGGCCAAGTTCCTCGCGGGAGCGCGCGCAGGGTTTCCTCCGTCGCGCCCTGCCCGAGAACCGCTTGCGCCAGATCTCCCGGCAGCAACTCGACCATGAAGAAGATGATGACCGAAATGACCAACAGGGTCACCACCCCCAAGCCGAGGCGCTTCAGTATGAGCCTTAGAATATCCGCCATCGGTTTCTCCCCCTTGCATCGACTTCGACCGGCGGCACCGGGCACCGACCGCAACTGCGCTGCCGTATCTGATTGGGCACGGCTGCCGCGCCCCGCGTTCGCGGGACGCGGCCGTGTCCACGGATCAGGCCGTCATGGCCTGACGGTTCGACCGTCAGACGAACCACCAGCGGCTCGTGCCGCGCGCGCCGTCCGCCTCCCACGATGCCGCAACGCTCGGACCGTGCTGGACGTTCTTGCGCCTTGCGTAGACGAAGTTGACGAACATCGGAATGATGGTGCCGCCCTCGTCGCGGGCGATCATGCACATTTCGTGGTACATCTCGCCACGCCGGGATTCATCGAGTTCGGACTTGGCCATGAGAAGCAGCTCGTTGAACCGATCATGCTTCCAGTGCGCCTCGTTCCACGCCGCATCATCCTTGTAGGCAAGGGTGAACATGTTGTCCGGAGTCGGACGCGCACCCCACTTAACGAAGACGAACGGCTTCTTCAGCCAGACGTCCGCCCAGTAGCTGTCGGACGGCTCCCGAACCGGCGTGATGTCGATTCCGGCGGCCTTGGCCTGCTCGGAATAGAGCACCACCATGTCAACCGCCCCCGGAAGGACCGAGTCGGTCGCCGACAATTTCACGCTGAGGGAGTCGAGGCCGGCCTCCTTGAGGTGGAAGCGCGCCTTGTCCGGGTCATACGTGCGCTGCGGAATCTCCGACGGGAAGTACGGCATGTTCGGCGACACATGGAAATCGTTGCCGGGGAACCCAGTGCCGAACACGATCTTCTCGATGATTTCCTCGCGGTCGATGGCATGCTTGAGCGCAAGCCTGACATTGTTGTCGGAAAACGGTTCGACGTCGGTGAACATCGGCAGCGTGATGGCCGATCCGGATGGGATATTGTCGACTTCGATGTCCGGGTGCCGCTGCAGCAGCGCCAAAGTCTTGAGATCAACCGAGGTGACCGCGTCGACGTCGCCCGAGACCAGCGCCGCCTGCCTTGCATTCGGATCGTTCAGAACCAGCATTTCGATGCGGTCGAAGTACGCCCCTTCCCCGTGCCAGCCATCGTGACGCTCCAGAAGCGTGCCCACGCCGGGATCGTGCTCGACGATGCGGTATGGGCCCGCGCCCGTCTGGCTCCGCCAGTCGATAGAGCCGTCGTCGTTGGCCGGAAGCATGGCAAGGTGGTAGTCCGTCAAGACCCACGGAAGGTCGGCAAAGCCGAGGTCAAGTTCGATGACGATCACGTGATCACCGTCCGCGCGAATGTCGACGACGCTTGAAAGGAGCGCTTTGGCAGCTGACGTGGAATCTTCGCCCCTGTGGTGATTGAGAGACGCAATCGCATCCGCGGCCGTGAATGCCCGCCCGTTGTGGAAACTGGCGTTCTTGTCGAGTTCGATGGTCCAGACCTTCGCGTCGGGCGTTGCGCTCCAGCCCGTCGCCATGTCGGGTCCGAGGCTGTTGTCGCTGTTGATCATGGTGAGATAGCTGCGGTGCGCGTGCGAGAGCTGGATCTCGCCCACGGACTGGTAGAGGCCGGGATCCATCTGGTCCGCGGTATTGCCGTCGTGGAGACCGAGGCGGAAGGCGCCGCCCTTTTTCGGCGTCTGCGCCAGCACCTGGGACGTCCAGAGCCCGGAAGCCGTCGTGGCAGCCAGTCCGGCTGCCGTCGTATGATACATGAAGGACCGTCGCGTCAGCCGCCCCTTTCGGGCGTCCGCAGCCATCCGGTCGATCAGGTTCTTGTTGTGTTTCCCAATCATGAAGTTCCTCCAAACACGCTATCGGCGACCACATGCCCGCGGCTGCCTCTTCCTAGCATTCCGTCCCGACCACCTGATCGGTTCGGGATTGCAACAACATTGTATCAAAAAAAGGAACTTTTCAAACACGAATCGCAAAGTGCTTTCAACCGACACGGAAATCCGGATGATTGTCGCGCCTGCAATCCCCCGCCAAGAGGCGTTCAGGCGATCTGCGGCCGATCGGTCCGGAACGGGATTCCACTGTCGCCGGGCGCGGGTTCACCAGCGCAGGACCGCGGCTCCCCAGGCAAGGCCTCCGCCGATCGCCTCCATGAGAACGACGTCGTCGCGCTTGATCTTTCCGGCCTCGCACGCTGTCGAAAGAGCGAGCGGAATGGACGCTGCGGAAGTGTTTCCGTGGTCCTGGACCGTCACCACGACCCGATCCATGGAAATTCCCATTTTTTGCGCAGTCTTCCGGATGATCCGAAGATTCGCCTGATGCGGCACGATCCAGTCGACGTTTTCGCCGGCAAGCCCCGTATCCTTCAGGACTTCGTCGGCGACGGAAGCGAGCTTCGAAACGGCGTGGCGAAAGACCTCCGGGCCGTCCATCACGAGGACGCCCGCAGTGCCCGTGGACGACACGCCGCCATCCACGTACAGCAAGCGATTGTACCGGCCGTCCGACTTGAGCTGCGTCGAAAGGATGCCCCGGTCATCGTTGCAGCCCTCGCCGTCCTGAGCTTCGAAAACCACCGCGCCTGCGCCGTCGCCGAAAAGGACGCAGGTGGTCCTGTCCTCCCAGTTCATGATTCGCGAAAACGTCTCGGCGCCGATCACGAGGACTCGCCGCGACTGGCCGGAGCGAATGAGCGCGTTCGCGTTGTTGATTGCGAACACGAAGCCCGCACAGACCGCATGCAGGTCGAACGCGTAACAGTTGTGGGCGTCGAGTCCCCGCCTGAACGCGCGTTGCGGTCGAGGGAAATGTCTGGTCGGGGGTCGATGTCGCCAGAACGATGGCGTCGATCTCCTTGGCATCAAGCCCGGCATCGGCAAGGGCGTTCCTGGCCGCCAGCACGGCGAGATCCGACGTCAGCTCGCCCTCGGCTGCGAACCGTCTGGACTCGATGCCGGTCCGCGACCTGATCCATGCATCGGACGTGTCGAGAAAGTTTTCGAACTCGCTGTTTGGAACGATTCGATCGGGAAGGTAATGCCCGACACCAACAGGAACTGCTCTCAACAACTCGGGACGGACCTATTCGGCGTTTTCAACATTTTCCGGCTTGCAGTCTTCAGTTTTACCTTGCCTCTGCGCCGGATGCAACGAGCGCGGAGAGTTTTTCGTGGAATCGCAGGCTGGACAGCCTGTAGGCAAGTTCTATGGCAGCCGCGACTCCCGTTGAATCGGCCGAACCGTGCGACTTGACCACTGTACCGTTCAGACCGAGAAAAACGCCGCCGTTGACGCGCCGCGGATCGATTCGCCGCTGCAGCCGCCCGAGCGACGTGCGCGCGAACAGCGTCCCGATGCGCGAGAGCAGCGAGTACCTGAACGCGTCGTGCAGCAAGTCCCCGATCAGGCTGGGCTGTGCCTTCCGCCGTCTTGAGGGCCACGTTGCCCGTAAATCCGTCGGTCACGATGACGTCAAGACGTGTCGAAGGTATGTCCAGCCCTTCGACGAATCCGACAAACTCGAACCGGTTCGAAGCCGACGCGGCGGCAATGAGTTCGTGCGCCGAACGCAGTTCCTCGCGTCCCTTGTGCTCTTCGGTGCCCACGTTCAGGAGACCCACGCGAGGCCGTTCCAGGCCGAATGCGGCACCCGAATACGACACGCCCATCAATGCGTATTTGAGCAGGTCCTCCGCATTCGCGCGCACGTCCGCGCCGACGTCGAGCATGACGTTGAACTGCTGCGGATTCCTTGAGGGCCAGAGGATCGCGATGGCCGGCCTGCTCACCCCGGGCGCCCTGCGAAGGCAGATCATGGCGAGGGCCATGAGGGCACCGGTGTTGCCGCAAGACACGGCGACGTTTGCTTCTCCCTCGCGAATTGACGTGAGCGCCCCCCACATGCTGGAATTCCTGCCGTGCCGCATGACGTGGCTTGGTTTCTCATCCATGTCGATGGCGCGTTCCGCGTGGCGCACATCGCAGCACCCGGAAAGAATCCTGCTCTGCGCGACAAGTTTCTCGAGCCGCGGACCATCGCCGTGGACAACGAACCTGACATCCCGTTTGCCGCGGGCGAATCCCTCCATCCCGCCGACGATGGATGAGGGACCGTGATCCCCGCCCATTGCGTCGACAGAAATCACGACGGACGGTGCGCCCTCTTGAGAGGTCCCGGCCGGTAGTTTCAGTCATGCCGGAAGAATTCCGGTGGCGACCTAGGCGGCGTCGTCTTCCAGATCCGACATGTCGATCTCTGCCACGACCTGCCGGTCCCCGTAGTAGCCGCAGACGTCGCAAACGTGGTGCGGCCGCTTCAGTTCGCCGCAATTCGGGACATTCCTGCCGGTTTGCCGCCCAGAGCCTGTCGTGCGAACGGCGATTGTTGCGGCGAGAACGGGTCAGCTTGTTTCTTGGGACTGCCATGTTGATATCCTTACCTGCCATGAGCCGGACGGCAATCCCGCCGTCCGGATCGGCCTCTGTGGGCACGGAACCCGGGAACCGTGGAAAAGAAGCCCGAAAATACCCGGAAACGCCTCTACATCAAGTCCCCTTGAAAGTCATTACCCAAGGTTGCGTAACAGAAACCGCATCAGGGCATCCGCATGCCGCGCGGCCACGGTTCGCCGCAACCTGCGACGGCGGGCGGATTGCGCGATACCCCGCCGCCTTGCCCGGTCCACGTTCTCGCCGCCCGCTGGATAGCCCCGGAAGCCGGCCGGCAAAACCGAGAGAAGCATCGCACTTGAGAAACAGCACCGGGGCCGCGCCGGACTTCGGCGGGCCGCGGACCGCCGTGCACGAGGATTTCCTGCATGCGAAGTCCCGTCCCATCGGCTCCACCATCTTTTGCCGGCAAGGATGATACGTATCGAGGTTCCGCGCCGTCGCGGCGGCTGCGGTCGGGCTTATTCCTTCAATGCCGCAAGCGCGGCAAACGGTTTCGATTCCGGATCAGCCGAATGTATGTCCACGGGTTTCGTGCCGGGGACTCGCGGATAGTCCGAAATGCCGAGCGACAGGCTCTCCGTTGCGATGTCCATAAAGTCGACGACATCCGGCATCGGTTCGACGGAGTCGTCCTCCGGAACACTCGACGATGGTCGCGCTCGGCGGCGGTTCGAGACCCGGTACGAACATTCTCTCGACGCGTTCCTCGACCCTGGTGGTGACGGGCCGCAAGGTCGCAACGCAAGGTTGCACCACGGTTGCACCCAATTCGCCGGTCAGCGTCCAGCTCCCGTTCCTGCCGGGCGCGAGGACTCCGGAGAACATCATTTTCCGGATTGATGTCACGCCAAGCAGGGACTCCACGGTCTCGAGCTCATGCTTTTCGAACACGATCCTGAAGCGGATCGATTCGCGCCCGGACAGCTTTCTTATCGGTAGTCGCCGTTCATTCACGGCACCGCGTCGCGCACGTATGTCTTCCTGGGTGGCCATCTCGCTTCCGATTCAGGTTGAACTCGGCGATCAATTATTGCAAGTCGCACGCGCTGCCCATATGCGCCTGCCACGATGGGGACGTCCGCATCACAACGGGAGCTTCCAACATGCCATGTTGCCAGACGGCCGTCGTCCGCGCCATCGCAAAGTCGTCCCTGTCTGCAGCGGCGATCATGCTCCTGCTCGCTTCCTGCACTCCGATCCTGCGCAGTCACGGTTACGCGCCAACCGAGCAGGATCTCGCCGACCTGCAGGTCGGCTTCGACACGCGGGAGTTCCGTGGCCGAGGCTGTCGGAACTCCGGCGCTGTCCGGCGTGCAAAGCGAAGGCAACTGGTACTACGTGTCCAGCATTGTCAGGGAGTTCGCATACCGCAGCCCCGAGGTCATCGAACGCGAAGTTGTCGCGATTTCGTTCGACGGCGGCGGCGTGGTGACGAACATCGAGAGATTCGGGTTGAACGACGGTCGAGTGATCGTCCTGAACCGCCGCGTGACCGGAACAGCTGTGGAGGCACCCGGAATCGTGCGGCAGATCCTTGGGAACATCGGCCGGGTCGGCGCGGAAGATGTCGTCGGCAATCAGTAGGAGTCGCGATCAGTCAGTCACGAACTGGATGGCGACGCCGTTGATGCAGTAGCGCAGTCCGGTCGGGGCCGGTCCATCCCCGAAGACATGGCCAAGATGCGCATCGCAGCGGCTGCACACGACCTCCGTGCGGCGTCTGAACAGGCTGTGATCGGGACGCTCTTCCAAGGCATCTTCCGCGATCGGCCGGAAAAACGACGGCCAGCCCGTACCGGAAATCGAACTTGGATGCGGTGTCGAAAAGCGGCGCGTCACAGCAGATGCAATGGAACTTCCCGTCCGCATTCGGAAAATTCAAGTGCGTGAACGGGCGTTCCGTCCCCGCCCGCCTGGTCACCTTGTAGGCGAGTTCCGACAGCTGCGCCCGCCACTCCTCGTCCGACTTGACAATCTTGTTCGGCATCTTCCCGCACCCTTCTCCCTGGATTGGCGGAGGCCGGCCCCTCGGGGCGGCAGCAAGCGCCGCCTCGCCCGAACCGGCAGGCCGCGAAGCGGACGGGTGCCGGTTCAGCCTCCGGTGTGGCTCATGTGACGCGAAAATCCGTCCTCCAACGGCCCCGCGCGAGTAGTCAAAGTCGTGGCCCTTCGGCTTTCGGGCAATTGCGGCATGAATGGCTTCGACGAGAGCGTCATCGTCGCCGGGGCGACTGCGGAGCACGTGCCTCAGATCGACTGACCCCTCTTGGCCAAGACACTGATACAGGGTCCCCACGCAGTTCAGCCGGACACGATTGCAGCTCTCGCAGAAATTGTGGCTGAGCGGCGTGATGAACCCGATCCTCTGCCCTGTCTCGACGAGCCGGACGTATCTTGCCGGGCCGCCCGACCGTTCCGCCGTGTCGACGATCGTCCAGTTCCGGGACAGGCGCTCGCGCACATCCCTTACGGACCAGTACTGGCCGATCCGGTTCTCGTTTCCAATGTCGCCCATAGGCATGACCTCGATGAAGGTCAGGTCCATGCCGCGGTCCGAACACCACTCGACGATGGGTTCGAGCTCTTCCTCGTTGAATCCCTTGAGAGCGACGGTGTTGATCTTGACGCGGATGCCCGCATCCTGCGCAGCGTCAATGCCCGCGAGCACCTGCTCGAGCCGTCCCCAGCGGGTAATCCGGGCAAACTTTTCCGAAACGAGCGTGTCGAGGGAAACGTTAATTCGCCTGACGCCGCAGTCGTGAAGATCATGAGCGAAGCGGGCAAGTTGCGACCCGTTGGTCGTGAGAGTGAGTTCTTCGAGCAGTCCCGTCCGGAGGTGGCGCGAGATCGACTCTAAGAACTTCATTATGTCCCGCCTCACCAGTGGCTCTCCTCCGGTGACCCTGAGTTTCCGGACGCCCTCCCGGATGAACGCCGTACAGAGCCGATCCATCTCTTCGTGCGTCAGCAGTTCCGCCTTGGGCAGAAACGTCATGTTTTCCGACATGCAGTAGACGCATCGGAAGTCGCAGCGGTCCGTCACCGAGACGCGCAGATAGGTGATCGCGCGGTCAAAGGGATCGATGAGTGAAGGCAAGTTCGCCATGGACCGAACTTAGAAACCGAGCGCCCTAGTTCGCAAGGGAATTCGGCAGCGTCAGGCCCGAACCGAGTACCGGCGTTCTTCCCCGTCGCTTCCCAGCCGCGGAATCGCGCGATGCCCAGCGGGTCGCGTTTCCGGGAACGCGTTCGCATCCTTCGTCTGCGGCAAGTCCTGCCGCGTTCGAACGCACATGACATCTTCCGGATTGACCGCCTGCGGGCATCGGAGCCTGCCCGGCCAAGAATTCGGCGGATGGCGCAACGAGGCAGCCGCATTCGATCCGGCCCCCCGGCGAAAATTGACGGTCAAGCGGGTCGAACCTATAAGGTAGAGGCGGCGCGCCGTCGCCCGGAGCGTACCATCGCGTGAATCTGACCTCCAAAGAGACCGACATCGTCCTGGACATAATGTCCGAGCTGTCCTACGGCCACAACTCGCGGGACCTGCGTCTCATTGTCGGACGAAAACTCCTGGATCTCATGAATGCGGACTACTTCGCTTCCCTACGTTTGGGACGCGGACGAAACCCGGTTCCAGAGCCGCGTATCGATCAACATGAGTGATCGGAATCTGGCGGCCTACGATTCCTACTACCAGTTTTGCGACCCGATCACGCCATTGCTCCAGCGGCGCCGAAAGGCGACGGGCGTCAGCGAAGTCATGCCGCGGCACCGCCTGGTCCGCACGGAATTCTTCAATGACTTCCTGGCGCGCGACGGCCTCCACTACGGCGTCAACTACTATGCCTACTCGGCGAACAGGAACATTGGCGACCTGCGAATCTGGCGCGGACGCCGGAAAGAGGATTTCGCGCGCAGGGACCTTGATATACTCGACGCGGTCGGATCGGCATTCAACAATGCGATGCGGCGGGCGCTCGTCGAGGAGAGCGACTCGGCGGGAATTCTCGAGCTTGTCCCGGCAATCGACAGGCTGGCGTCGGGAAGCCGGCCTGACCGCCCGCGAAATCGAAGTCTGCACATCGGCACTGCAAGGGAAGTCCGACAGGGAAATCGCCTTCCTTTTCGGTATTTCTTCCACCACCGTGCGGACGCATCTCAAGCACATCTACGAAAAGATCGGCATTACCGGAAGAAACCAGATTTCTCGGAAAATTGCTGAAACACTGAATCGAAAATCCTCAATACTGAGGATGTTCAATCCCCTCGACAGTGAGATGATTCTGGCAAGCCTGATACTCCCGGCCGGGGTCGCACATGAACGGACGCTTGCCAGTTCTCGATCGCAGCAGTTCTCGAAGGGCTTGAAGACGGCTCCCTGACAAGCCGCGGCTACGTGGATGCGCTGATCGAGCGCTGCGTTGCCCTCGAGCACCTGAACGCCTTCGTCGCGACCGACTGGCAGGCGCTCAGGGCGGCGGCGGTCAGGGCGGACGCATCCGGGAAAGCCGGAAAGGGGCTCGGCGGCGTTCCGCTCTGCCTGAAGGACAACATCAACACGGCCGTCCTTCCGACCGGCGCCGCCACCGGGAGTCTGAAAGGCCATGTGGCCGGAGAGGCTGCCCCCGGTCGCAAGGGCGTTGTTCGATGCGGGTGCCCTGCTCGGCGGCAAGGGCAACATGCACGAACTCGCCTTCGGCATTACGAACAACAATCCGGTGACCGGAGCCGCCAGGAACCCGTGGAACCCGGCGATGATTCCCGGGGGGTCGAGCGGAGGGGTCGCTGTTGCGGTCTCGGCAAGGATGATGCCGGGCGGCGTCGGCACGGACACCGGCGCATCGGTCCGCCTGCCCGCGGCGCTCTGCGGCCTTGTCGGATTCCGGCCGACCGTGGGACGCTATCCCGGAAGAGGCATCGTTCCCGTAAGCCGCACTAGGGACACCGCAGGACCCATCGCGCGGTCGGTTGGGGATGTTGCGTTGCTCGACGGCTTCATGGCCGGCCAGCGCCCTGCGCGCGAAGCCATGGAGGTGTCCCGGCTTCGTCTGGGAGTTCCTCGCCGTCACTTCTTCGAGGATCTAGATCCGTCGGTGGCGGATGCGGCGGAAGTGGCGCTGCATGCGCTTGGTCGGGCGGGCGCGGAATTGATCGAGGTGGAAATTCGCGACGTTGCCGGATTGAACTCGGCAGTGAGCCTTCCGGTCGCGCTTTACGAATTCAGGATCTGCCTTTCGCAATACCTTTCCGAAAACGGCCTCGACCTTTCGATGCGGGACATCCTGGACGGGATCGGAAGTCCCGACGTGCGGGGCATCCTCGAGTCGCAGCTCGGCGATCGGGCGGTTCCGGAAACCGCCTACCGTCAAGCGCTGGATGTCGACAGGCCGCGTCTGCAGGCTGCCTACGCCGAAGTCTTTGCGCGTAATGAGATAGACGCCGTGATCTTCCCGACTTCCCCCCTTCCCGCCCGCCCCGTCGGAAACGACGAGACCGTTCTGATCAACGGCGAGAATAAGCCGACTTTCGATACATACATTCGCAACACCGACCCGGGAAGCAATGCGTCCATTCCGGGCATCAGCCTGCCCTGCGCCACGAACGGGGACGGTCTTCCGATCGGTCTGGAACTTGACGGTCCGGCGGGTTCGGACGTTCGCCTGCTGGCGGTCGCGGCAGCCGTCGAGGCGGTTCTCGGCTTTTCCGAAAAACCCGGCATCGCCTGAATTTCGCTTACAAGGAGGAAACCATGAACAGACGTGACATGCTCAAGAGTTCAATCGCGACAGCCGTGATTGCGGCTGCGAGCGGACCGTTCGGCAAGTCCGCCAATGCCGCGGACGGCCTCAAGGTCGGCATCCTGATTCCCCTGTCCGGGCCCGGCGGACTGTTCGGCCCGTCCTGCCAAAACTGCGCGAGCCTCGCCATCGACGAAGTCAACGCCCGAGGAGGAATTCTCGGGCGAGCGATCAAGCCGGTTTTCGCCGATGTCGGCGGACCGCCGGCCGATGCAACGCAAGCCGCCCTGAAACTCTGGAAGGGAGACGGCGTCGAAGCCTTCATCGGCATGCACGACAGCGCCGTGCGGGGCGCGCTTACCAACCTGTTCAAGGGGCAGGTTCCGTATGTCTACACGCCGGTCTACGAAGGCGGCGAGTGTTCTGCGGGGACCTATGTGCTCGGCGAGACGCCCGCGCAGCAACTGGCACCGACGATACCCTGGATGTCGGAACGAAAGGGCGCGTCGGACTGGTATCTGATTGGCAACGACTACAACTGGCCCCGCGACACGAATGCGACTGCGAAGGCATACATCGCGGATGCCGGAGGCAGGGTCGCGGGCGAGGAGTATCTTCCTTTCACGGCCGACAACTTCGATTCGAGCCTTGCCAAGATCAGGGAAACCGGCGCGAACGCCGTGTTGATAACGCTTGTTGGCGGCGCTTCCGTCGGGTTCAACCGGTCATTCGCAAGTTTCGGACTTTCCGAAGACGTCCCGAGACTCGGCACGCTGATCGAGGAGAACACGCTTGCTGGAATCGGCAGCGAGAACTCGAAGAACCTGTTTTCGTCCGCCGGCTATTTCGCGGACATCGACACGCCGGCCGCAAACGCGTTCAAGGAGAAATATGCCGCGACGTTCGGGAGCGACGCGGCCGCCCTGAATGCCCTCGGACAATCCTGCTACGACGGGATTCTGCTGCTTGCGGCTCTCGCTGAAGCGGCAGGATCCACGTCGCCTGTCGACATGGACGCCGTGGCCAACGGAGTTTCCTACGAAGGCCCGCGCGGATCGGCGAGGATGCACGACCGCCACGTGTCGAAGGACATCTACCTCGCCGAAGCCGACGGGACGGCCTTCCGCGTGGTCGAATCCTTTCCCGATGTCGCCGCCGGCGACAACTGCGGCTGAGTGAATCGGGTCGCGAATTGGATCTGGTTGCAACGCACGGCATGAATTTCGTCTACTCCGTGACGGTCCTCGCACTGACCGTCGCGGGGCTCGCGATCGTGTTCGGTCTGCTGCGCGTCATGAACATGGCCCATGGCGAGTTCGTGGCGCTCGGCGCCTACAGCGCCTTGATCATTCAGCAGTCCGACTTGCCCTTCGTGCTTGCCGTACCGCTTGCGATCGCACTTTGCGCAACCCTCGGCTGGCTGATCGAGTGGACAATCATCCGGCACCTCTACAGCCGCCCTTTCGACACGCTGCTTGCAACCTGGGGGCTGGCGATCGTCATGCGAGAGGGAATCGAAGCGGCGTTCGGACGTGAATTCAAGAGCGTCGATCAGGTTCTTCCGGGAACGGTCGATCTGCATGTGTTCGACTATCCCGCATATCGGCTCGTGCTGATCGCCGTGACCGTCCTGATGCTGGGCATCCTCCTTGGCTGGTTCAAACGATCCAACGCCGGCGCCCGAATCAAGGCGATGGTCGAGAACCCCGGGTTGGCCGAGGCCGCAGGAATCGACACGGAAGGCCTCGCGCGAAAGACCTTTGTCGTCGGCGTCTCGATCACTGGCGTCGCCGGCGTCCTCCTGGCGCCGCTGGTGCGCGTCGAACCCTACATGGGCTTCGACTATCTTCTGTCGTCCTTTTTCGTGCTTGTCGTGGGCGGACTTGGCACGCTCGAGGGTGTGCTGATCGGCTCCGCCGTAATCGGCGGGACGGATGCTGCGATATCGACAATTTTCGACAAGACGGCGGGATATCTGGGCGTACTCCTACTTTCAATTCTGTTCCTTTGGCTGCGCCCGCATGGCATATATTCGCGCCAGTAGCTGCGCAGCAGCGTTCGCGCTGCTGTTTGTTCCCATTATCTGGGACAGCTTCACCGCCTATCAACTGGGGCGCTACCTGCTCTACGGCATGGTCGCTCAGGGAATCGCCCTTTGCTGGGGGCGAACCGGATTTCTTCCGCTTGGCCAGGCGCTCTTTTTCGGACTGGGAGCGTATGTCACAGGCGCCGTCCTCAGGATGGACCCGGGTTGGGGACTGATCCTGCTGGCATTCCTGGGCTCTATCCTCTTGCCGTCCGTCCTGGCGGGGCTCGTCGGCATCCTCGTCTTCAGTCGGCAAATCGGATCGGGACCTTATTTTTCCCTGATAACCCTCGCCTTGTCGATGCTCGGGCTTCAACTCGCAAACTCCGAGGAGTGGCTTACAGGCGGCTTCAACGGAATGACGGGAATTCCCGGTCTTCCCGGAGTCGATTCGTACGAACATCTCTTTTTCGTCATCGTCGCCACGCTGCTCGCAACCACCCTGTTGCTTGAATTCCTGTCGCGGACTCCGTTCGGGCATCTGCTCGAAGCAATTCGCGAAAACGAGGAGAGGCTTCAGTACTTCGGCTTCAGGACCGGAGTCCTCAAGGCTGCCGCATTCGGGATAAGCGGAGGGCTGGCAGGTCTAGCCGGGGCGCTCTACGCGCCCCACCAGGGAATCGTGACGCCCCAGGCCGTCGGATTCCTGCTTTCCGCGGAACTCGTCGTATGGACGGCGGTCGGCGGCCGCTTCGGTCTCATCGGCCCGGTTGCAGGCGCCGTGGCGATCGGGTTTCTCTCGTCGGGCCTGCGCGACGCCTTCCAATACTGGGAACTGGTCGTCGGCATTGCGTTCATCGTCGCGGTCCTGCGCTTCCCGGGAGGAATCGGCGGGTTCTGCGCCGGCATCGCATCGCGCATCGTGCGTGGCAGCCCGGCCGTTCGTCGGCGGCGCGACCATCGCGTGCGCAAGCGGCAGGATCCCGGGCATCCCGACCTGGTCTACCGAAACGTCAATGCGAGTTCCGGCCCGGTAGAGATCCTGAGAGACCTTTCTTTCGAGATAAACCGGGCCGGGACGCACTGCATCATCGGTCCTAACGGCGCCGGAAAGACGTCCTTGATCAATGTCCTGACCGGCAAGCTCGCCGTTTCGTCCGGATCGGTCTCGTGGAAAGGGCGCGTGATCGGGGCGACCGAACCGTACCGCGCCGCACGGCACGGGATCGGTCGGAAATCCCAGGTACCGTCGATCTTCGCAACCATGGGAGTGGGTCAAAACCTTGCCGTCGCCCTGTGGGCCAATCGCCTCGATCTTCGGGACATGTTGTCTTCCGCGCCCCATCTTTGGACATCGGGGATGTTCGAGGAACTCCTTTCACGGTTCCCGTTTCTCCACGACGAGTCCGCGTCGGCCGGGGTTCTTTCGGTTGGGCAACGCCAGATGCTGGACTTTGCCATGACGATGCTGGCGGAGCCCGAACTCGTTCTTCTCGACGAACCGTGCGCCGGCCTGTCTTCCGCCGAAACCGAGAAGATGATCGATGCCATTGCGGAGATTTCCGCAAGGAGCGGATCGACGTTCCTGATCATCGAACACGACATGCGCCTCGTCGAACGGCTGTCCGATAATGTCCTTGTCGTGCACCAGGGCGGACTTCTCGCAAGCGGAACGATGGCGGAAATTCGGGAAAACCCGAATGTCCGGAAAGTCTACTCGGGTGCGGGAAATGCCTGACGGTCCGCTCCTCGCAGTCCGGAGGCTTGCCGGCGGATACGGCGACATTCTCGTTGTCAGCGAAATGACCTTGTCGCTCGAACCGGGCCGGACCGTCTGCATTACCGGAAGGAACGGGGTGGGGAAGACGACATTCGTGCGTCTTGCGACCGGTTCGCTGACTCCCTCTTCCGGAACTGTCGAGTTCCTGAGCCGGACCATTACCGAAGTCCCCTCGAATCGACGCAGGAACATCGGAATCGGATATGCGCCGCAGGAAAACGTCGTTTTCGACGGCCTGACGGTCAGGGAGAATCTCACGCTTCATCACGACGACCGGTCGCTTGACCGATACAGGGATCTGTTCGACAGATTTCCCCGGATCCCGGATCGCCTGCAGCAGAGAGCCGGAACGCTGTCCGGCGGCGAAAAGAAAATTCTCTCGTTTTGCAGAGTCCTCGCGGAAGACACGTCGGTTGTCTTCCTGGACGAACCGACGGAAGGCGTGCAGCCCGAGAACATTTCGCTGATGGCGGAATCGATCGCGGCCGCCAAATCCAGAGGCCGCGCCTTCGTCATCGTGGAACTCAACCTCGGATTTGTCGAGCAGATCGCGGACGAGGCGATCCTGATGGAAAACGGCGGATGCTCGCACCGGACGTCGAACCGCACGACGATGCGCGCCGAACTGTCGTCATTGCTGCGGATCTGAGCGCTCCCGTCCAACCCGGAAGGAGCCCGGGCCGAAGCCTTCGAGAGATGCCGGCGCCGCGCGCCGCAGGCTCGCGAACCGGGCCTGTTCTCCGGATCCGGGCATTCGTTCGGCGACGACGTTCTTCTTCCGGCAACTGACATCTGGAGCGCAGCCATTTCGTCCGATTCCCCTTTGCGGGCGGCGGGTACGCGGCGATGGACTCGGACCGCCGCGTTGATCGCGGTCCTGCCGTGACTGCGGAGAATTCCCTCAACCGGGCCGGCGCGCCGAGCTCGGTACCGCCGGTCCCCGTTCCCCCCGCATTGCCGATCCAGGCAACCGCATTCCCGTGGTCCGACCCTAGGGCGAAAACCCCTTCCCGATCCATGCGCAGTTCTCCGGCGTCCTTCGAGCTTGACGGAGTGATCGCCGTTGAGTGCTGACAACACGCGTGCAGACCCGGTAAAGGGACAGACATCCCTGCGACGTCGGGCAGTTGCCCAGGATCAGGTCATGAAGCTACCATCCACAGCACCAGCCGCGATCATCGGCGGCGGCATCATCGGCTGCTCGACACTCTATCATCTCGCCCGGAGAGGCGTTTCAGGGGTGCTCGTCGAACGCAAGCAGATCGCCTCGGGCACCACCTGGCACGCCGCCGGACTCGTCGGCCAGCTGCGGGATAGCCGCGCACAGACCGAACTTGTGCGCCATACCGCGAACCTCTTCCAGACGCTCGAGGAGGAAACGGGCCTGGCCACCGGGTACAAGGCCAACGGCACGATGCACCTGGCGCTCTCCGGAACTCGCCTCGAGCAGCTTCGCCGCAGCCATGATCATGCGGAGCGCATGCAGATCGAAAGCGTGCTGTTGTCGCCGGACGAAGCTGCCGGAGTCTGGCCCGCCGTGGACTATGCGGACGTTCTCGGCGCCTTCCTGGTTCCCTCGAACGGCCAGGTCAACCCTCTGGACGCGACCCGGGCGTTGGCCGCCGGCGCAAGGATGAACGGCGCGGAGATATTCGAAAATACCCGCGCAACCCGCATCCTCGCGCGGAACGGCCGCGTGACCGGGTTGGAGACGGACAACGGCGTGATCACTACCGGCAAGGTCGTGCTCGCCGCAGGCATGTGGTCCGCGCGCTTCGCCCGCGCCCACGGCCTGAACGTGCCGTTGCACGCCGCCGAACACTGGTACATCGTCACCGAGCCTATACCCGGCCTGCCGCGAGATCTTCCCGGCCTCGTCGTGCCGGAGGAACGAAGTTATTGGAAGGAAGATGCGGGACGACTGCTGATCGGCGGGTTCGATGCGCGTGGGAAGGTCTGGGCGCCGGACGGGATTCCGGAGAGTTTCGAGTTCGACGAACTTCCCTTCGACATGGACCATGCCGAGCCGATACTGGAGGCAGCCTATTCCCGCATGCCCGCGCTCAGAGAGACCGGTATAAGGACCTTCTTCAACGGGCCGGAGAGCTTTACGCCCGATGGAAAGCCCCTGGTCGGACCGGTGCCCGGCATGTCCGGGCTCTTTGTCGCGGCGGGAATGAACTCGATGGGAATCATGAACTCCGGCGGCGTGGGGCGTACGCTCTCGGAATGGCTGACCGACGACATGCCGGGGCGCGGCTTGGGATCGATGCTCGCGTCCCGTGCGATGCCCTTCCAGACCAATCTTGCCTACAACGCAGAGCGGGTTGCCGAAGGCGTCGGTCTGAACATGGGCCTTCAATGGCCCGGACGCCAAACCGTGACGGCAAGGGGCATCCGGCGGCTGCCGCTCCATGACAGGTTGGTCGAGTCCGGCGCACAGATGGCGGAACGCGCAGGCTGGGAAGTACCAATGTACTTCGCCCCGCGCGAAACCTGGCCCACGCGGATCTCCATAGGGTATCAGGACTGGTCCCCGCATGTTGCCCGCGAGTGCCTGGCGGCGCGCGATGCGGCCGTGCTGCTCGATCAGTCGATGTACGGCAAGCTCGTCGTTGCCGGGCGCGATGCAGCCTTGGCGCTGAACCACGTCTGCGGCGCGCGCGTCGAGGTTGCGCCCGGCACGTCTGTCTATACGCAACTTCTCAACTCCCGCGGCGGCATCGAGGCGGATGTCACGGTCACGCGAATTAGCGAGACCCGCTTCATCCTTCTGACCGGCCACCCGAGTCAGGTTCGCGATGCCCATTGGATCACCCGCCAAGCCGATCCGGAGTGGGCCTTCGACGTCGTGGACATGACGTCCGCCTACTCTCTCGTGTCGCTGCACGGCCCGCGGTCGCGCGCGATTCTGCAGTCAATGACCGGGGATGACCTGTCGGCGGATGCGTTCCCGTTCGGCGCCGCGCGAGAAATAGACCTGGCCCATGCCCGCGCCTTCGCGATCAGGCGATCCTTTCTGGGTGAACTGGGATTCGAGCTTCTTCTGCCCACCGAGTTCACCGCGCATGTCTACGAAGCGCTTGTCCGCGAGGGAAACAAGCGCGGATTGCGCCACATGGGAGTGTTCGCCATGAATGCCTGCAGGCTGGAAAAGGGATTCTGCCATTTCGGGCATGACATCGCGGAAGACGACACCCCGTACGAAGCCGGCCTTGGCTTTGCGGTGGACCTGAACAGGCCCGACTTCCTCGGAAAGAACGCGCTCTCCGACCAGCAGGAGCGATTCGGGACGGCAACTCCGAATCGAACCGTCAAGATCGCGGTTCCGGCCCTCGACGAGTTCGAGGGCCCGTATCTTGCGCACAACGAAACGATTTGGAAGGACGGCAGCCTTGTCGGCTACGTGACTTCCGGTGGTTGGGGGCATCGGGTGGGTTGCATGATCGGCATCGCCTCGCTTCACCGGGAAGGCGGCGTGCGAAGGGAGTGGGTCGAATCGGGCGGGTTCAGCGTTCAGATCGCGGGACAGCGCCATGACGCAAGGCTGCAGATTGCTCCGTTCTATGACCCGCAGGGGACAAGAATGCGTGCCTGAAGCGCATTTTCCGGGAGACCGACATGACCAGAACCATACTCGTAATCGGCACCTTCGACACGAAGGACGACGAACTGCGCTACGTCTCCGAAGTGATCCGCGGCCAGGGAGGACGCGCGTTCGACATGGACGTCAGCGTGCTCGGCGAGTCCGGCCGGCCCACCGACATTTCAAAGCATCAAGTCGCGGAAGCTGCCGGTGCGTCGATTCGCGAAGTGATCGCCAGCGGCGGCGAAAACGAGGCGATGCAGATCATGGCTCGTGGAGCGGCAACCCTCGCGGCCCGTCTGCATGCCGAGGGAGAGATCGACGGAATGATCGCGCTCGGCGGGACCATGGGAACCGACCTTGCGCTGGATTGCGCCCGGGCACTGCCCATCGGCGTTCCAAAATACGTGGTGTCGACGGTGTCATTCTCGCCGCTCATCCCGGCGGACCGGCTCTGCCCGGACATCCAGATGATCCTCTGGGCAGGCGGTCTCTACGGGTTGAATTCCGTTTGCAGGTCATCCCTCAGCCAGGCCGCGGGCGCGGTTCTTGGCGCGGCTCGCGCGGCGAGACCGCCGAACGCCGACCGCCCGGTGATCGGAATGACGAGCCTTGGCTCATCCTGCCTGAAATACATGACCCATCTGCGCACGCCACTTGAAGAGCGCGGATTCGAAGTGGCTGTCTTTCACGCCACTGGCATGGGCGGGATGGCTTTCGAGGCGCTGGCGCGCGAGGGCTACTTTGCGGCCGTGATGGACTTCGCGCAGTGCGAACTCGGAAACCTCATGGTCGGTTCCGTCGTCAACGCCGGCGAAGACAGGCTGACCAACGCCGGCGCACGCGGCACTCCGCAGATCGTTGCGCCCGGATGCGCCGACCTTATCGACTTCGCAGGGTGGCAAACGGTGCCTGAGACTTATTCGGATCGTCCCTTTCATGCGCACAACCGCCTGATCAAGTCATCGGGACTGAACCCTGAGGAGCGGCGCGCCCTGGTCCGCGAAATCGCGGCGCGGCTCGGCTCTGCGCAGGGACCCGTCCATGTGCTGATGCCGGTGCTCGGCGTCGAGGAATGGGACAAGCCGGGCGGACCCGCACATGATGCCGACGGCCTCGCGGCGATGGTAGACGAGATGCGGAGGGTCATCGGCGATCCGATCCGGCTGAGCATGCTGGACTGCCACATCAACGACCAGGCGTTTGCAGATGCCGCACTGGAGATTCTCGATGAATGGATCAGAAACGGCACCGTCAAAGCTTGACGACCGCTACAGCCCGCTGTTCGAACCGGTCAGGATCGGCCCGGTCACAGCACCCAACAGGTTCGCCGTCATGCCTCACGGCAACGGTCACTCCCATCTCATGCCCAACGGCGCCGCCGGCGTCCGCGAGACGCGCGCCGAAGGCGGCTGGGGAATCGTCGGCATGCAGTTGTCCGAGATCTACCCGACGTCAGATCTTTCGGGACTTGCGTACGAACGCCTATGGGACGACGGCGACGTGAGGTCCCCACGCCCACCAGGTGGAGCGAATCAAGAAGCACGGCGCCCTGGCGTCAATCGAACTGGCGCACACTGGCATGCGGTCGCGCGGCATGGCCAACGGCTATCCGGCGCTCGGACCCTCGAGCATGCCGACGCTGAAACCCGAAATGCCCTTCATGGCAAAGGCAATGGACATGTCGGACTTCCGACGCCTGCGCCGGAACCACCGCGCTGCGGTGCGCCGGGCGATTCAGGCGGGCTATGACATCGCCTACGTTTACGCGGCCCACGACGCGTCCATCCTCTGGCATTTCCTGACTCCCGCCTACAATCGGCGCACCGACGAGTACGGCGGAAGCTTCCGGAACCGGCTGCGGCTCCTTCGCGAGGTGCTTGAAGACGCGCAGGACGAAGCCGCGGGGGAGATCGCGGTCGCGATCCGGTTCGCGGTTCACGAGGCTTCCGGTCCGAAGCGGATCACCGCCGACGGCGAGGGGCGCGAAGTCGTCGAGGCGCTGTCGGAAATCCCGGACCTTTGGGACGTCAACATTTCGGGGTGGAGCCGGGACAGCGGCACCTCGCGGTACGACAGGGAAGGATTCCAGGAAGAGTTCACGGGCTTCGTCAAGCAGGTCACGCGGAAACCGGTCATCGGCGTCGGCCGCTTTACCTCTCCCGACACGATGGTCTCGCAGGTAAGGCGCGGCATTCTGGATATCGTCGGGAGCGCGCGCGCCGCGATTTCCGACCCGTTTCTTCCCAGCAAGATAAGGGAAGGCCGCATCGAGGACATTCGCGAGTGCATCGGCTGCAATTTCTGCGTCTCGGCCGAAACGTCGATCGTTCCGGTGCGGTGCACGCAGAACCCGACGGTGTCCGAGGAGCTGCGCATCGTAAAACAGTCCTGATCGTCGGCAGCGGGCCCGCAGGTCTCGAGGCGGCGTTGACGCTGGCGCGGGCGGGCCATGATGTCACCGTCGCCGAAGCCGCGGATGAAATGGGCGGCCGCGTCCTTCGAGGGTCTCGAATTAGGAATCTCGCCGGCTGGGCGCGCGTCACCGACTACAGGCTCCATAAATTGCGGCAGATCGGGAACGCTAGCCTTTACAGAGGCAGCAATCTGAACGCAGACTGCATTGCCGAATTCGGTGCGGACCACGTGCTGCTCGCGACAGGTTCAAGCTGGATTCGGAACGGCTCGGGCCGGTCGCGCTTATACCAAAACCGGAAATTAATGACTCATGAACAAAACAAGAACATCATGCGGGGTGCGGCCGGTGCCAGCTTCCTGTATCTTGTGGTTGTCGTGCAAACATTCACAGGAGGAAGCCATGCCGGCTGGCATCGAGATCACGAACACCGACCACACGGCGGAAGAGATTAGGGCATTGGCCCGAAAGTGCAAGAGCCGGGCGGAGGCGCGACGCCTGGAGGCGATTGCGCGGGTGATGGAAGGCGCGGGGGGCCGCGGGGAGATTGCGCGGCGTGCGAAGGTCGACAGGCAGACGCTGTGCGACTGGATCAACCGGTACAATGCCGAGGGGCCGGCCGGCCTGAAGAGCAGGCCGGGCCGCGGGCGCCCGTCGATGCTGAGCGAGGTCCAGCGCGCCGAGGTCGGGCGCTGGCTCGAGAACGGCCCGCAGGACGGCGTTCCGGCATGGACGGTCGGGTTGGTCAGGAACAGGATCAGGCACTTCTTCGACATCGTGATGTCCCGGGAGGCGGTTCGCTGCCTGATGCGGGCGCTGGGTTTCCGTCGTCTTTCGCCGCGGCCGCTTCATCCCAAGGCCGATCCGGATGCTCAGGAGGAATTCCGCAGCGGTTTCAGTGCCGTTGCGACCGCATCGCTGCCGGAGGGCACGGACCCGGCCAGCGTGGACGTGTGGTTCCAGGACGAAGCGCGCCTCGGCCAAAAGGGGATGCTGACCCGGGTGTGGGCGCGCCGGGGAAGCCGTCAATGGCATTTCATTTGGCCGGCAGGATCGCGATGCCGTTCCGCGCGCGGCGCCAGCCGGCTGATTCCGCGTCCTTTTTCCGCCTGCTCCGCCTTTCCGCCCCGGGGGTTGACACGTCCTCCCTTTCGTGGCATGCCACGCTCGCATCAATCCGTCCCGCCGGGAGCTTTCAGCCATGGACCCGCGAATCGCAGCCCTCAAGTCCACCACCTTCCTCGGCCGGCGCTTCACGCGGCGCCAGATCGCCGACATCCGGGAAACGGTTGAACTGTTCCCGAACGACAGCCGCAACGAGCTGTCGAAGACCATCTGCGAGCACCTGAACTGGACCACGCCGAAGGGCGACTGCCGCGTCGCGGCGGGCCTGCGGCTTCTCGAGCACCTGGAGGAATGCGGGATCCTGACCCTTCCGGAGAAGCGCGACACCGCGGCGAAGTCGGCGCGCGGGCCGATCGTCCGCGTGCGGGCCTCCGACCCGCAGCCGGAGATCGCCTGCGCGCTCGCCGCCCTGGAGCCGCTGTCGCTGGAGGAGGCGGCGTCTCCGGAGGACGTGGCGCTGTGGAAGGCGCTCGTCGACCGCTACCACTATCTCGGATGCCCGCGGCCCTTCGGGCCGTCCGTCCGCTGGTTCGTCCGCGACCGCCGCGGGCGGCACCTCGCGGTGCTGCTGTTCGAGGCGGCGGCGCGGACGCTGCCGGCCCGGGACGAGTGGATCGGGTGGAGCGCGGCCGACCGCGACCGCCGGCTGCACCTCGCGGTGTCGAACAGCCGCTTCCTGGTGGTGCCATGGGTCCGCGTCGACAACCTTGCGTCGAAGGCGCTGGCGATGGCGCTGCGCCAACTGCCCGGCAGATGGGAGGAGCGGCACGCCTGCCGCCCGGTCCTGTGCGAGACCTTCGTCGACCCGACCCGCTTCGACGGCGCCTGCTACAGGGCCGCCGGCTGGCAGCGGATCGGCATGACCGCCGGCAAGCGCAGCGGGCGCGGCGCCAAGCCGGCCAAGGAGATCCTGGTCAGGGCGCTGGACCCGGCGTTCCGCGAGATCCTGAAGGGAGAGGCGAAACCGAAGCCGAAGCCGAAGCGCCGCGGCAAGTCCCCTGCGTCCGCCTCCGACGGCCGCTTCGTCGCCATGTGGTCCCGGATCGCCGACGCGGCCGCCGGCATCGCCGCCCGCCACGACCGGGAGTGGATGCAGAGACGCCGGGTGCTGAACAGCCTCGTCGTCATGCTGTTCGTGTTCCGACTGGTGCTGGCGCGCGGACGGAAGGGCTACGCCACCGTGACGGCCGAGCTGTGGGAGCAGTGCCGGAAGTCCGGCATCGCGCTGCCGCAGCCGCAGCCGGTCGCCGCCTCCTCGATCTGCAAGGCGCGCGCCCGCGTGCACGAGGACCTGTTCCGGGACCTGCACCGCGAGATCCTCGCGCACGGCATCCACGACCCGAACTGGAACGGACACCGGACCTTCGCCGTCGACGGCTCCAAGCCGACCCTGCCGCGCCCGCTCGTCGATGCCGGATATCCGCTCCCGAACGACGGCGCCCGCCACCCGCAGGGCCTGCTGTCCTGCCTGTACAGGCTCGACAACCGCATGCCCGTCGACTTCCTCCTCGCGTCCGATGCCGACGAACGCGCCGCCGCGCTCGCCCATCTCGACGCGCTCTCCCCCGGCGACGTCGTGGCCTTCGACCGGGGATATTTCTCCTTCGTCATGCTGCACGCCATGACCGTGCGCGGCCTGCATCCGGTGTTCCGCATCCAGCGCAGCTCCGCCGCCGCCTTCAACAGCTTCCGCGACGGCGACCGCGACGACGCCCGCATCAGGATCACCCCGGGAAAGGAGGCCCTGCGCAAGCTGCGGGCCGCAGGCTTCGCAACCCCGGTCCCTCCGGTCGTCCTGCGCCTGGTCCGCTACGACATCGCCGATGAACGATGCGTGCTCGCCACGACCCTCGACGACCCGGACCGGTACAGCGTGGCGGACCTCTCGGACCTCCATCACGGCCGCTGGTCGATCGAGGAACTGTACAAGACTTCCAAACATGTCATCGCGGTGGACGAATTCCACGGCAGGACCGAACGCGGCGTCCGCCAGGAACCCTGCGCCCATTTCAACCTCATCGCCATGGCACGCCTGTTCTCCAGCCAGGGCGACAGCATCCTCGACGACATGCACGAAGGCGACCTGCCGAAGAGGCGGACGAACTTCTCCAACGCGCTGGCCATGCTCGCAATCAACCTCGAGGAGATGATCCTGGCCCAGACCGCGGCCCTGGCCGACGCCGTCGGGCGCATGGCGGACTCGATCCTCGCGGTCAGGGCGCGGCTGCGGCCGGGACGGTCGTTCCCGCGCCGCTCGCGAAAACCGGTCGGAAAGTGGAGCCGCAAGCGAGAGCAGACCGCGTAGCCCGAAACCCGCCGTCCGGACCGGAAAGGGGCACGGCAGCCCCGAACCGCTCGCGCAGCCTTAAGGAAACGACGCCGAAACGTTAAGGAAATGCCATTGGGGAAGCCGTCCCCGGGTGCCGAGGGACCATCGCTACGGGTATTGCTACCTGTTCAGCGCGATCTGCCCGGAAAGCGGCATGTCGGCCGGCCATGTTTGCGACAAGGCGAACACCGATGAGATGAACCGCCATCTTGTCGACATCGCCGCCGCCGTGCCTCAGGGCCGCCACGCGCTGGTGGTTCTCGACGGCGCCGGATGGCATCGTTCGAAGAGCCTGGAGATACCGGACAACGTGTCGCTGTTGCGTCTGCCGCCGTACAGTCCGGAACTGAACCCGGTCGAGACCGTGTTCCAGTTCCTCAAGCAGGGCAATTTTGCCAACCAGGTCTTCGCCACAGCCGAGGTCGTGAAAGACAGGGTCGAGGAGGTCTGGAATGACTTCGCCCGCACGCCAGGCCGGATCGCTTCGCTCGGCAAGCGAAGCTGGGCAAAATTGGTCACCACACCGACGGCTCAACCCGTCCAGAACGCTTCGCTGGGTGTGTGATTATTTCCCGGTTTTGGTATTAGACCCCAATCCCGGTTTTGCCGAATCGGCCCTTACGCCTGACGACATCCTTGCCGGACGGGAACTGGCCGGTCGCGTCGTGGTCTACGATGACGATCACTACTACATGGCGAACTCGCTGGCGGTCGACCTGGCTCTCAAGGGCCACGATGTGACGATCGTGACGCCAATGCCCACGCTCGCCGGATGGATGGGCAACACGCTCGAACAGCCGCGCATGTTGCAGGGGCTGGCGGAAACGGGCATCGCCATGCATCCCTATTCGACAGCTGTCGGCTGGGAGTACGGCAGTCTCGTCGTCGCGCGCTCCGACACCGGGGAAGCTCTGCCGCGAATCGAAGGCGAGACGCTGCTCTCCGTCACCATCAGGGAACCGGAGACAGAGTTGTCGCGCGAGCTTGATGCGCGCGGCGTATCCCATCGCTTGATCGGCGACGCCGAATGCCCCGGCCCGATCCAGACCGCAGTCTATTCGGGGCACCGCCACGCACGTGAACTACCTGAACAGGAAACCGGAGACCTACCGTTCAGGCGAGAGCGTCCCGTCCTGTTCGATTGGTGAAATGAATCGCCGGCGAAGTCTTGCTTTGCGACCACGATCCGGAGTCCGATGGCCAGGACATCCATGGAAAAGACGTCGTTCTGCACCGGGGTTTAAAACAATGTATCGTGACTCAAGTGGTTGAAATTCAGTTGTGGCTCCGGAAACACCAGCACGCAGTTTGCGCAGCGCTTGCGCATGAGGCGTTTTCGAATGCCTGCGGTTCGGTCCGCCCCGAGCCGAACGCGAATCATTCCAGGACAGATGCGGCCTGCGGGCGGCCTTCGAGACCGCCTACGGGTGTTTCTTCAGTCGGATTGCGTGTAATGCAACCCCTCATCCGCTCCGCATCGCCGGCGTCGAATTGCGAACCGGACCGGATTTCTTCAACTTGACGAAAAGAGGAGAGATCGGAAATGGATGATGGGGTCCAATCGGCGGGAATTGAAGGGGACCCGCAGTTCGACAATTCCAGGCGATTCGCCGTTGCGCCCATGATGGATTGGACCGACCGACATTGTCGCTACTTTCACCGTCAGTTTTCACGGCGCGCGCACCTCTATACGGAAATGATCCATGCATCGGCGCTCGTCCACGGCGACAGCAAACGGCTGCTGGATTTCAGTCCTGCCGAACACCCGGTCGCACTGCAGGTGGGCGGCTCGGACCCAAGGGAGCTGGCAACGGCGACGCGGCTGGGTTGCGAGGCAGGATATGACGAAGTCAATCTGAATGTCGGATGCCCGTCGGGGCGCGTCCAGTCAGGCGGTTTCGGCGCGTGCCTGATGGCGAACCCGGAACGGGTTGCGCGCTGTGTCGACGCGATGCTCGGCGCCTCGACCGGGGCCGAAGTAACCGTCAAGTGCAGAATCGGAATCGACGATCAGGATCCGTCGGTTGTGCTGCCCGCATTCATCAGGACGGTTTCGAGGATAGGGATTCGGACTTTCGCGATCCATGCGCGAAAGGCCTGGCTGAGCGGGCTCAGCCCAAAGGAGAACCGGACAGTGCCTCCGCTCGACCATGATCTTGTCGCTCGCACGAAAGAAGACTTCCGCCACCTGAGAATCATCATCAACGGCGGCCTCGCGACCCTTGACCAGGCAATCGCGCTACTTGACGCAGGAGTCGACGGGGTAATGTTCGGACGGGAGGCTTACCACAAACCCGCGTCGATTCTGGGGTCCGCAGACCGTCGCGTGTTCGGCGAGCCAGTGGAGGACACGGCGCCGACAAGCGCCGTACGCGCGATGCTCCCTTACATAGAGACCGAAATGTCGCGCGGGTCCCGACTGAATTCCATCACCCGGCACATGCTCGGAGCGTTCGCGGGATTTCCGGGCGCGCGGGAGTGGCGGCGCACACTCTCGGAGGGCGCAACGCGCCCGGGAGCAGGTCCCGAACTGGTCCTGCGCGCGCTCGACCGCATGGAGACCCCTGCCACCTCAAGGCCAATGCACCGGAAACCCGCAGCGAGCGCGAGCTTCCCGGCGTGATCCGCAACGCAGAATTTCCGGGGAAGGCCATCAGGCTCGCTCGCACAGCGAACTGAGGCCGGAAAGCGGTCGGAAGACGCGGAGTACCTGACGGGACCGCCCGCCGTCGGCCTGCTCAAAACGGTTCGGGATTGACTACGTGCTGGCGGCGGTCCCTGCGACTTCGGTTCACGTCCCGAGCAGCTTGCCGGGCGCGACGCCGGCGGCGGCTGCCCAGTCGGTCGAGGTTTGCTTCGCCCCGCCATCCGGGCGCACGCGTTTCACGACGATCCGCCCGCCGTTGCCCTGAACGGTCACACCCGTTCCGGACACCTCGATCACCTCTCCCGGGGGGCCCTCTCCGTCCTCCCTCGCGCAATCGAATATCTGGAGACGGGTGCTGTCGAACGTCGTCCAGGCTCCCGGCGCAGGATTCGACGCGCGAATGATGTTGTAGACATCGGCGACCGGTGTCGACCAGTCGATTCTTGCCTGTTCGCGACCGAACCAGCTTTCGTATGATCCGTCGTCAAGGCGTTGATCGTGCCGGATGGTGATCCCTGCCTTGACCAGATCCAGGCTCTCCAGCATCGCGTCGACGCCCATCGGAAAAAGCTTCTTGAAATACACGTCGCCGAGAGTCTCGTCCGGCCCTATCTCGCATGACTTCTGCATGAGGATCGGCCCCTCATCCAGTCCGTCGTCCGGCCAGAAGATGGTGAGGCCCGTCCGGGCCTTTCCCATGGCGATCGGCCAGTTGATCGAACTCGGGCCACGGTGGTGCGGACAGAGAGACGGGTGGTACTGAAATGTCCCGAACCGCGGCGCATCCAGTACGGGTTTGGGCACGAACAGCAGGACGTAGGCCATCATGCAAAGGTCGGCGCCGATTCCCTTCATGAGGTCGAGCGCCTCGGGAGTCTTCCAGGATGCGGGCCTGTGCAGCGGCAGCCCCTTCTCGACCGCCAGCTCCGCAAGCGGATCTTCGGGCCTGCCTTCCTTCTGCGGCGCGCAGCAGACTGCGACGACGTCCTCTCCCCGTTCGACAAGGCGCTCCAGGACAGCCTTTCCGAACGCCTGTTGTCCATGCACGACGATTCGCATGAATTGCTCCCGTGTTGATCTCTCTCCCGTTCGGGCGCCCGCGACGGACGCGCCCGGGCGCTACTCCGCTGCAGCCAGGCGAACTTCGCCGACCGCACCCGAACTGACAATGTCTTCGAGTTCAACTCCGCTGAATCCGAGCACGTCGCGGAGAACCTCCATCGTGTGTTCGCCCAGCAGCGGCGACCTCGTGACCTCGACGTCGTTGTCCGACATCTTGATCGGACATCCGACCGAAAGATAGGGGCCGCGTTCCGGGTGGTCGACCTTGACGATCGTCCCGGTCGCGCGCAGCCCCTCGTCTTCGGCAAGTTCCTTCATGGACAGAATGGGCCCCACGGGGATGTCGAGAGGATTGCAGATCTCCATGACCTCGTACTTCGTCTTGGTCATCGTCCAGGCCTCGATTCGTTCGAAGATTTCATTGAGCTTGTCCAGCCGCTCGGGCGGCGTTGCATAACCCTTCCTTGTCTTCCACTCCGGCTCCCCGATGACGTCGCAGATCTTCTCCCAGGCGGCGGCCTGGGTGATGAAGTAGGTGTACGAGTCGGGATCATCTTCCCAGCCCTTGCATTTCAGGATCCGGCCCGGCTGCCCGCCGCCGGAGTCGTTTCCGGCCCTTGGGGTCGCCTCGCCGAACGGGATTCCCTCGCCATGCTGCGAGTATTCCCGCAGCGGTCCGGCATCGAGCCGTTGCTGATCGCGCAACTTGACCCGGCAGAGATTCAGCACGCCGTCCTGCATCGCCGCGAGAACGCGCTGCCCCCTGTTCGATCTTTCGCGCTGGAAGAGAGCGGCGACGATGCCAAGGCAGAGATGCAGCCCGGTTCCGGAATCCCCGATCTGCGCGCCCGTGACGAGCGGTACGCTGTCGACGAACCCGGTGGTAGACGCTGCGCCGCCCGCGCACTGCGCCACGTTCTCGTAGACCTTGCATTCCTCGTAGCGGCCGGGCCCGAATCCCTTGACGGACGCCATGATGATGCGCGGGTTGATCTCCTGCACCCTTTCCCAGCCGAAACCCATCCGGTCGAGCGCGCCCGGCGCGAAATTCTCTACGAGAACATCGCATTCCTCGATGAGCCGCGTCAGGACCCTCTTGCCAGCTTCGCTCTTCGAATTGAGCTCAAGCGACCGCTTGTTGTGGTTGAGCATGGTAAAGTACAGGCTGTCGGCGCCGGGCACATCCACGAGCTGACCGCGTGTGGCGTCTCCGACCCCCGGCCGCTCGACCTTGATGACGTCCGCCCCGAGCCAGGCAAGCAACTGGGTGCACGTTGGTCCGGACTGCACGTGCGTGAAGTCGAGGACACGAATCCCTTCAAGCGCTTTCATTCTCACTCCTTCCCGGGCACCCGCTGCCCGTGTTTCCCGCCTGCAACGACCGGCGTTTCGCATTCAGGCCCAGTCGAGTCCGCCCTTCGCGCCATCCGCCGTTCGCATTTCCGACCCGAGCCGGACTTTCGGAAGTCCGAACGGGCGCAGGGCACCCGGCTTGCCCCGGCCGCAATCCGACAATCCTGTCCCGGCGCAAGCTCCGGCGCAAACTACCTTCCCATGCGCTGAACCCGCGCCTTCCCGGGACGCTTCGGCGAACCCTCCGCCCTGCCGAGATTCTCCAGCCGCGTCCAGGTCCTGCGAACGTGGTCGTGCAGCCGCATCGTGTGCTCGCGGACGAGACGGTCGGCCTGGTCTGCGTCCCGCCTCTCGAGCGCCTCGATGATCTCCGCATGGTCGACCACCGAGCGCCGGGCGCGGTCGTCCTCGCCCATCGCCCGCCGGCGAACCGCGTGCATGTGGAGAAACAGCCCGTCGGCCAATTCCCGGAGGAGCCTGCATCTGGAGAGCGTGAGAATGTTCTGGTGGAACTTGATGTTGGCTTCGGAGTATTCCGAGATGTCCGCGCGCGCGGAACTCTCGCTGTATCTCGCCGCCAGAAGGCGCACCGAACGAATCTCGCTGTCGGTCGCAACCTGCGTCGCAAGGCGGGCCGCCATGCTTTCAAGCGCCGCCCAGGCAACGATCATTTCAAGCACCTCTTCCAGCGTCTTGCGCCGTACGAAAACTCCCTTGCGCGGCTGAATGTCGACGAATCCGTCCTGTTCCAGACGCGCGAGCGCCTCGCGAACCGGTGTTCGGGAAATGCCCAGCTGTTCCGCCATCACGCGTTCGTCGAGCCTGAGCTCCGCATTGTCGGCATAGATGTTCATTTCGAGAATTGCTTCGCGAAGGACCTCGTAAATGTGATCCTTGAGCGTGAATTTCGCGGAGACTGGTTTGAGAACCACGCTCATGACACCTGCCGGAAATATCCATGCCCCGCGACCGGCAACGATGTCCCGCCCGGCCGGAAAGCACCTCGATGGAATGGCGGGTGCGTGGTATACCATAACCCAGACCGCCGCAAGGACCAACGGAAGGCTTCCCGATCCAATTCAACAACCAACACGTTTTGCGGAGAAAATTTGACTCGATCCGGCAATTAGGTATACATTATACCAACATCAGGCAGCCGTCGTCTGCGACTGGTCCCGACAGCAGGGGAAGTCCGGTCATGTTCCTTTCCGAACATCAATCGAAGTCTCTCCTCGCCAGGCACGGCGTGCCGATTCCCCCGGGCGGCACGGCCGCTACCGCGGGAGAGGCCGCGGCCCGGGCGCGGAAAATCGCTGCGGACCGCTATGCGGTCAAGGCGCAGATCAGCGCCGGCGGACGCGGGCTGGCGGGCGGAATCGGGTTCGCGGACACGCCCGAAGGCGTCGGACGCGAAGCCGCCAGGATTCTCGGAAGGACGCTCGTAACGAACCAGACCGGACCGAGGGGCGAGACAGTCGGGACCGTATACGTCGAACAGGCGGTCGAGATGGCTGCGAGCCTCTATCTCGCGATCGTCATCGACCAGGGCACCGCGCTTCCGACGCTTCTTGGGTCCCTTGAAGGCGGAGTCGAATTCGAGGAAAAGGCGGCCGCCCGACCGGAGATTCTCGAACGTCTCACCCTGAAGCCCGACTGCTCGGCCGATCCCGGGGAAATCCGCGACTTCTTTCGGAAACTGGACCTGACGGGCGACGGACTTCGCAACGCCGAAAACCTCGTCACCGCGTGCATCGGGGCATTCCGCGACAACGACGTCAGCCTCATGGAAATCAACCCTCTGGCGGTACTTCCCGACAAAGCCGTCACGGCGGTCGACGCCAAGGTCGTTCTCGACGCAAACGCGATGTTCAGACATCCGGAGTTCGAAGAGCTCTCGAATGAGATCCTGGAAGATCCCTCGGAACGCATCGCAAGGGAAAACGACATCAATTTCGTCGCGATGGACGGCGACGTCGGCGTCGTCGTCAACGGAGCGGGGCTCGGGCTGGCGACGAACGACATGCTGGTCGACGCGGGCGGGAGGCCGGCAAACTTCATGGACATCCGCACGACGGCGCGCAGTTTCCAGATTGCGCGCGGCGTCAGCCTTCTGCTCGACAATCCGGCGGTCAAGGTGATCCTCCTGAACGTGCATGGCGGGGGCATGACCGTCTGCGACACGGTCGTCGAAGGTCTTGCCTTCGCGTATTCCAGGTCGAACAGAAAACCGCCGATCATTGCCCGTCTGGCCGGGCAGAACGCGCCTTGGGCGCAGAGCATTCTCAAGGACCGGCGCCTTCCGCACGAACTTGCCGCGACAATGTCGGAAGCGGTCGCGCGCGCAGTGGACGTTGCACGGGGAAAGGGGCGCTGATGTCCATTTTGGTGGGATCCGACACGCGCGTCATCGTCCAGGGAATGACCGGCCGGTCAGGAACATTCTACACCGACCTCGCAATCCGCTACGGAACGCAGTTCGTCGCCGGGGTGCGGCCGGGAAAGGGTGGAAGCCGGCACGTGGGCCTTCCGGTGTTCGACAAAGTATCTGAGGCGATGCGCGCGACGGACGCAACCGCCAGCCTGATCCTCGTTCCGGCCCATCAGGCCGCCAGCGCCATTCTTGAAGCCGTATCCGCCGGAGTCGAGGTCGCCGTCTGCGTGACTGAACGTGTTCCGGTTCATGACATGGTTGGCGTAAGCGCGTCCCTGCGGAATTCGCGCACGATTCTGATCGGCCCGAATTCGCAGGGCATCCTTACACCTGGTGCCTGCAAGATCGGCGTGATGTCGACAAGCGACGCAATGCCGGGCTGTATCGGCATCGTGTCCAGGTCCGCATCTCTCACAAGCGAGATCGTGGCTCAAACCAGCGCCGCCGGGCTTGGCCAATCGACAACCATCGGCGTGGGCGGTGATCCTATCCACGGACTCGGATTCCGCAGGTGCCTGGAAATGTTCCGGAACGACGAAGAGACGCGCGGCGTGGTCCTGATCGGTGAACTCGGCGGCGTCGAGGAGGAGGAAGCCGCGGACTATCTCGGGTCAGTCGACTACGGGAAACCGGTCGTGGCGCTGGTCGCCGGGCGCCATGCGCCGCAGGAACGGCGCATGGGCCATGCCGGAACGCTCTCGCTGATGGGTTCGCGAACCGTAGAGGAAAAGGCCGACCGACTTGCCGCCGTCGGCGTTCTCGTCGCATCGGACGCAGATCACGTAACGCCGCTCTTGCGAGGCGCATTGTCCTGAAACAGGAATTTCCCGGCAATTCCGCGCCGCCGCCGAATCCGGCAGCGTCCCGGACGCAATCGGGTTCCGCCGGGCTCCGATTCATCGCCTCGGCGAGAAGCCTGCAGTCGCCGCAACGCCCATGCATCCTCCTGCACCGGGAAGGCGCCGCACCCTGGCATTGCGGACGCGAAGGAAAACGGCGCGGGATCGTCTCGGATGCGGGCAAGAATCCGGGGCGCCGGCGCCCCGTTGCCGGCAACCGCGAGGACTTGCCTCGCACCTCGGAAGGACATTTCGAACGCATTCTCGATGCCGCGTTTCAGGATGAAGGAATCAAGGCCGTCCCGCCAACATCTTCCGGACGCCCGATACAAGCCGCATGACGCGATCAGATTCCGATGTCCTTTCCGAAACCGGCTGGCTGAAGTTCCGGCATGACCCCCGGCTCGCAGCCTGGTCCGACGCTGTTCGCCCCGAGGCAATCCGCATTTCGACAGATCCCGCGGCCAGGCGGCGGTGGCTGCGCCACGGCGGCACCTGGTTCGCCGGCGTATCGGTCCTCGGAAACCGGCCCGACGGCTCGGTCGGACCGTCAGGGCCGCTCTCGGGACGAGCCATCGGCTTCATCGAACGCAACTTCGGGTCGAACCCGTGGGACCTTGGGCAAGTGTCGGCCTGCTATCGAGGCTACCCGGCGTGCGACCCTGGCGAATCCGTTCCCAACCACCGATACCGGCGCGACCGCGATGCCGCGCATGTCGACGGCCTTCATCCCGTCGGCCCTCGAAGGCGCCGCCACCTGCGCGAACATCACCGGTTCATCCTGGGAATTCCGCTGACGGAGCAGCCGCCCGAGGCCGCACCGTTCGTCGTATGGGAAGGATCGCACGAAATCGTCAGGACGATGCTTAAAGACGCCCTCGAAGGGATCGGTCCGGAAAGCTGGGGAGACACAGACATCACCGAAGCGTATCAGGAGGCTCGCCGGGAAATCTGGTCAAGGTGCGAAAGACGCGAAGTTCCGGCGCAACCCGGCGAGGCCTATCTCGTCCATCGCATGGCCCTTCACGGCATGGCCACCTGGCCCCGGACCCTGCACGGACCCGACGAAGGGCGCATCATTGCCTACTTCCGTCCCGCCGGAAGCGCCGCGCGCGCATGGCTCGACGCGCCGTGATCGATCAAGCGACATCACGCTCGCGGCGGGCGGCCGATCCGTGACGCCGATCGTTTTACGCCGCACGCCCGCGACCGGCGCGCAGTCCTGCCAGTACCGGGAAATTCATTCCTTCCGCGCGTTCCTGCGTCGGCGCCGACGGCCCGGAAGCAGGCTGCCGCGCCCGGGCAGTTCGGCGAGAATCCTCTGCCTCGCCTTCGCCGTGAAACGGTTCCATCCGTCGATTTCGTCCCGGGTGCGGTGACACCCGAGACAGATTCCCGCGTCTGGATGAACGAGACAAACCTTGACGCACGGCGAATCCACCTCGTCGCGCTTCCAGACATCGTCCCGGCCGTTACCCGTCACCTGCAGCCCTTCCCTGGTTGCCGATCCGGTCGAGCGCACCCTGCAGGACAAACGCGGCGGCGACGTTGTCGATCACCGATTTCCGTCTCGCGCGCGACATGTCCGCATCCAGGAGAACGCGTTCCGCCGCGACAGTCGAAAGTCTTTCGTCCCACAAGAGCACCGATATCCCGAGACGGTTCCTGAGATTTCGGGCGAAGGCGCGCGTAGACTGACACCGGGGACCCTCGGTGCCATCCATGTTTCGGGGAAGACCCAGCACCAGGGCGCAACTTCCCGTGTCGGCCATGATTCCCTCGAGCTGGGCCGCGTCGTGCTTCAGCCCCCGCCGCCTGATCGTCGTCCGCGGCGTGGCCACGCACCAGGAAAGATCCGAAACCGCCACCCCGATGGTCTTGGCGCCGAGGTCAAGGCCGAGGAGCGGCCGGCCGCGCCGCACCGCCCGGGCGAAGGCGTCGGCCTCGTCGAATACTTCGCTCATTTGCCGCCCGCGCCGGCGGAGTCTGTCTGAACCCCGGCCGCGGCCGCAACCGACTCCAGCATGGCGACCGCCTCGGCATCGCCCGCGAAGGCGTCGCGCGCGGCAGTCCAGGCCGCCACCGCCGCCTCCTGCCGTTCGAGGACGCCGTAGGCGCGAATGAGCCGAGCCCACTCGGCAGGTGTTCCGCCGTCCGCGTCGAGACGGTCCGCAAGGCCCTGCACCATGGCCCGGATCATCGCGCGCCGGTCCACCGCGTCCATCTCGCGGGCGGCAGCAACGTCGGCCGCTGCAAGAGCAGGTGCGGCGCCGTCCTCCCGTCCGGCAAGGCCGAAGGCCGCCTGAACGAACTTCAGCTGCCGTCGCACCTCCGGCACCCACGGCGCATCCGGCGATTCCGCAATGAGGCTTTGCCAGATGCGCATCGCCTGCGCGGGTTGGCCGGTCTGCGCAAGCGCGAGGCCCGAGAGGTAGCGCGCGCGCATGTCGTCCGGATCTAGGGCAAGGGCCCTCGCAAGGATCCGTTCTGCTTCGGGGGACACGTAACCGCCTGCGGCGTCGACCATGTAGAGCGCAAGCGACGCGACGTCGTTCACGGCCGCCTCGCTTCCAAGCAACTCCACCAGTTGCTGCTGCGCCTTCCGGGCGGAAGCCAAGCGGCCGATCCGGGCCTCGTTCTCGGCGAGCAGCCTGAGGCCGATGACGTCCGAGGGACGCGCCGCGACCGCCGCACGCAACCGGACCATGAGGTCGGCATGGTCTGCCCCGACTTCCATGGATTCCTCCGGCTTCGCGCGCTCCGCGTCATCCTGGCTCATGCGCATGTTGCGGGCCGCCTCAAGCCGGAATGCGAGAGGAAGGTCGCGCATGCCGGGCGATCCGACAAGCCCGTAAAGGCCGAAACTGCCCGCCCCGATCAGGACGGCAAGAACCAGCGCCGCAGTCCGCGTCACCGCCGGACGCGCGCTTCCCGCGGGTGCCCCGTCGCGCGAACGCCGGTCCGCCGCCAGGATGCGGCGCGAAATCTCGACGCGGGCGCTCTGCGCGTGTTCCTCGGGGAGAACTCCGCGCGCGACATCGGCATCCAGGGTGTCGAGCTGGTCGCGATAGACTCGCAAGTTGAGTTCCAGCGCCGTTTCTTCCGCGCGCCCGCGAAAAAGAAGTGGCCGCAGCACAGTTCCGACTACCAGGAGGACCAGGAGGACTGCGAAAATCCAGAACATTGCGGGCGACCCCCTCGGAATGCGGACACATACCTACCCCCTCGACGATGCGGCGGAAAGGCGTAAGCGGCCGCATTCCGGATTCAATCGCGAATTCCGAACGCCGGGAGAGAAATTCGTTTACGGTGAGGGCGAATTCCGGCAAATGGCTTTCGGAAGTCGACGCTTGCCATCGGAACGGGATGTCTGGCACCATGAAGCGCTATTCCGCCTTCGCAATCGTTCGGGAAGCATTGCGCCGCCATGCGGGTTGGGAGCGCGCCTGGCGTTCGCCCGAACCGAAGGAGTCGTACGAGGTCGTCATTGTCGGCGCCGGCGGGCACGGCCTCGCAACCGCCTACTACCTCGCGCGGAATCACGGCATCACCGATGTGGCGGTGGTGGACAAGGGCTGGCTCGGCGGCGGCAACACCGGCCGAAACACCACGATCATCCGCTCGAACTATCTCCAGGACGCCTCGGCAGCGATCTACGAAAAGTCAAGGTCGCTCTATGAAAGCCTGAGTCAGGAGCTCAACTACAACATCATGTTCAGCCCGCGCGGCGTCGCGATGCTCGCCCAGACGCACCACGAGGTCCGCGGCTACCGCCGGACCGCGGAGGCGAATTCAATCCAGGGCGTGGAGACCGAGTTCATCGGCCCGGAACGGGTGAAGGAGCTCTGTCCGATCATCGAGACCGGCGGTCCCCGTTATCCCGTTCTCGGCGCGCTCTGGCAGCCGAGGGGCGGAACGGCGCGCCATGACGCCATCGCCTGGGGTTACGCGCGGGCGAATTCGGACATGGGAATCGACATCGTCGAGAACTGCGAGGTAACCGGAATCAGCCAGTCGGGAGGCAGGGTCTCGGGAATCGTGACCACGCGCGGGACGATTGCCGCGAAAAAGCTCGGCATCGTCGTTGCGGGACATTCGGGAGTTCTCGCCGCCATGGGAGGATTCCGGATTCCCGTCGAGTCGGTCGCCCTCCAGGCGCTGGTGAGCGAACCGATCAAGCCCTGCATGGACATCGTCATCATGGCCAACACGGTGCACGGCTACATGTCTCAGTCCGACAAGGGAGAGCTCGTAATCGGCGGCGGCGCCGACGGGTTCAACAACTACACCCAGCGCGGTTCGTTCAACCATGTCGAGGAAACCGTACGCGCGCTCGTCGAGACCTTTCCGATCATTTCCAGACTCAGAATGCTCAGGCAATGGGCTGGAATCGTCGACATGACGGGCGACCGGTCACCGATCATTTCGAAAACGCCGCTCGAGAACTGTTTCCTGAACTGCGGCTGGGGCACGGGCGGTTTCAAGGCGATCCCGGGTTCCGGCTGGGCGATGGCGGAACTGATCGCCCGCGGCGAACCCGGACCGCTCGCGGCCCCGTTCGATCTCGGTCGGTTCAGGGAGGGAAGGTTCATTGACGAGAGCGTTGCCGCCGGAGTGGCGCACTGATGGCGG
>CAXXWA010000029.1:425000-446626 GCA_963662815.2 uncultured Amylibacter sp. | reverse complement strand
AATTTGCCGAGGCACGGTGCGGCCCCGCGTCAACGGATATGGACGTCCCGGACATCGATGCCGACCTTGTCGGAGCTTTCCCGAACATCTCGAGACCGAACGCGGCAACAGCGCGCAGAGCCGCAACATCCGTCTTGCCGCCATCCGTTCCTTCATCCGTCATGTCGCGGTCGACGAACCCCGGGTCCTGCACCATTGCCGGAAGATCCTGCAACTGCCGGCAAAGCGGCACAAGAGAAGCACCGTGAACTGGCTCGCGGAAGACGAGATCGAGGCACTCGTTGCCGCGCCCGACCTCTCCACCTGGCACGGACGGCGTGATCGGGCGCTGCTGGTGCTCGCCGCGCAGACCGGCCTTCGGGTGTCGGAACCGGTCGGCCTCAGGATCCGAGATGTCGAACTCGGACGCGGTGCCCATGTGCGGTGCCATGGCAAGGGGCGCAAGGACCGTGCGACACCCCTGCGGAGCGATACGGTGATGGTCATCGAACCCTGGATCAATGAACAGGGCAATGTGGCGAACGCTCCGCTGTCCCCGGCAACCGCGGCGGCCCGCTCGGCCGCGACGCGGTCGAGCGCATCGTCACGACCGCCCGGTATGCACACTTGGCTCGGGACTCGATCCATAACGCCGCTGCCCGGATCACCGGAAGCATCGGCGGGAATCTGTCGCCTGTTCAGGGTGCTGACAAAGCCACCGGGCGATGAACTCGCAAAGTGTCAAAATTCAATTTAGTTGGCACAAGAGTCTGTCCAGAATTGTTACTCAGCTAACCTAACGGACTCGATTTCGATCGAGTCTTCTGTCATTGATCCTTCCATTTGGAGTTTAGCGTCTAAATCGTTTTTCTTAAGCCAATCGGAGATGGTCTTCTTGATGTTATCTCCATCATTCAAATCAATTCTTAGCACGCCGTGCTTCGTTCCGAACATGCATATCCATTGGCGACCATCGTCGCTCTTGACTTCAAAGCTCGGCGCTTGAGCAGTAAGGCGACGCGCTCCGTTCATGAGTTTCTCCTCTACTTCCTGCTAGCGCTTCATATACTGTTCACATCAGCGTGACCACCCCCGATTGACGGATCCACTTCGAATGTTGGCGCATTGGTGCTTTCGCCCCTAACTCAGACGACCCATGTTGCACCACGATCATCTCGGGGACCGACGGGCGGCTGCCGAATATAGAAAGCTCACTTTGCCGACCGAACGGCAGTATCCTGCATCCATGGCCAAACACCAAGATCGATTGACGGGTCAGCTCTGGCCCCAATGGGTGGACATGGCCCGCGGCACACTCGCTGCGGCCTCGCAGATGGTGTGGCGCACGCCTACAGACGTGATGGATGGCCGACAGTTGTTCGCCAAGGTCGTAGGAGAGCCACCACTCGATGACCCAACTTGGCGCAACTCAGTCACTTGGGGCGCTGCGGTCCTGATTGCGTTGTCCGCAGAGCAGAGCTTGAAGGCAGCAGCCATCAGGCGCACTCGGGGTGCGTGCCTCCTCACGCACGATTTGACCAAGTTGTGGGACGACCTCGTGCAGGAGGACCGGACTGCCATCGCAGCGCGGATCGGCGAAATCCGCAACCGTACGCAGGGAACCAAACTCGGTGACGCCGGAACAGCGGCGACTGCGGACGAGATCGTGCGCACGCACAAGGTGACGTTCGTGCACGCCCGCTACTACATGGAGACTCGGGAAAACGCGTCCCGCGACCTTGTCCTGAATGTCGACCTTTGGCAACTCGCACTCGGGGCCTACATGCATGCCCGCCACGGCGTCATCAGTGCGGATTCCTCGGCAACCTAGAGTGTCTCCGGTTCGCTGGCCGGAGGGAACAGCCTGACGACTTCTTGCGCTTGTTCGCTCCAATTTGCGCTCACCCACCATCTTCCCCTTGTCCGAAGCTTGTAGCATCGTTCGGACGTTGCTTGATTTGTCCGAAATATGTGTCATATTTCCGACATGACGATGCTGACACAAGATACAGGTCTGCGCTCTCAGCTCCTTGCCCGCGTCGCGGCCAAGCCGGACGAGGTCTGGGTTCCCGGCGATTTCGCTGACCTCGGCAACCGCCCTGCTATCGACAAGACCTTGCAGCGCCTAGTCGCCTCGGGCGACCTGCGCCGTATCGACCGGGGCCTCTACGACCGGCCGCGGATGAACGACCTGACCGGACACCCGACAGTACCCGACTACCGCGCCGTCATCCGGGCCGTCACCCGCCGCGACCAGGCCCGCGCGCTCATCGACGGCATGACCGCCGCCAACGAACTCGGTCTCACCACCGCAGTACCGGCCCGCATCGAGGTCCTGGTCGATGCGCGGCTGAAACCCATCAAGCTCGGCAACCAGGAAATCCACTTCAGATACGCGGCGCCCAGCCGCCTCTATTGGGCTGGCCGGCCGGCCATGCGCGTCGTCCAGGCACTGCACTGGATGCAGGACATCCTCTCCGAGGACAGCGAACGCCAGCTTGTCGAGAAAAATCTGCGCGGCCTCTTCGCCGATCCCCGGCACGGCAAATCCATCCGGGACGATCTGCGGGCAGGTCTCCCGGCCCTGCCGATCTGGATGCAGGAGTTCCTCCGCGGGTTGCTCATCCCCGCCGACGCAGACGAGCCGCGGCGATGCCTGCCGATGCCTACAGGCAACTCATCGCCGCGACATCGCGCGACCGCCTCGACCTGTTTCTCACGACCGCCAACCGGCTCGGTGCTCCAGTCGGCAATGTGGAAAAGGACTTCTGGGTCTGCTGGACGTTAAACGCGCTCTATGGCGAGCGACCCGCCAGCGGCCCCCGCCTGCTTTTCAAGGGCGGTACATCCCTGTCGAAAGCCTACGGCCTGATCGAGCGCTTCTCCGAAGACATCGACATCACAGTGTTCCGCGACGACCTCGACCAGCCGGCCACCGTCGAGGAGCTGGAGGCCCTGTCGAAAAAGAAGCGTCGAGCCAGGCTCGACACGATCAGGAACGCCTGCCGCACCTACATCACCGGTCCGCTGCGGGAGTTCCTGGACGCGCAGCTCGCCGACGCTACCGGCGGCGCCGGCCGTATCGAGATCGATGCCGCCGACCCCGATGGGCAGACGCTGCTCATTTGGTATCCCGAGCTTGAGCCACGCTACGGGGCCTATGTGCAGCCGGCGGTTCGTATCGAAGCAGGCGCAAAGTCGGCTCTCGACCCCCACCGCCCCGTCGCGATCCGGCCCTACATCGCCGAGGATGCCCCAGACCTCGATCTGACGACCGCCGACGTGACCACCATCGACGCCACCCGCACCTTCTGGGACAAGGTCTTGATCGCGCATGGCCTGCGCCGTTGGCACGAGCGCCGGGGATTTCTTCGGCAGGAGGGGCAGCGCGTGTCGCGGCACTACTATGACCTCCACTGCCTGCTTCACTCGGACATCGGCGAAGCCGCCCTGGCCGATTGGAATCTGGGCGCCGATTGCGTTCACCACGCTCGGATGTTCTTCGACCGGCCCGACTATGACCTAGCTTCCGCGGTTCCGGGCACGTTTGCGATCAGTCCAACCGGCGCGATGATCGGTGCGCTCGAACGCGACTACGCCAACACGACAGCCATGATCTTCGGAACCTCCCCTGCGTTCGAAGAGATCCTGGCGTCCATCCAAGAGATCGAGCTGGTTATAAACAGTGTCGATGTCCGGTGACGGACTCCATCAGCGCGCCGCGACCGAATTGCCCGATCAACCGGTGCGATTTGTTCACCTAGCTCCGGCGTCAGCTCCATTGAACCCGTGGCAGCCCCACAGACGGGCACCGCAATTGCCCGCGACCTGCGGCCACCCCATCAAGTTGGGCGCTTGATGGCAACAAGACTTCGATCTGGATACCCGCTCCAGAACACACCGTCAAACTGACGTAAACGTTGACTTTGGCCGAACAGCTGCCTTACTACCCTTCTCACGTCGGTCTGGTCGTTAACCAAAGGATAGCAATTCAAAAGCAGCAGCCAATGTTCAACGAAACATCCATGCCACCTTACCAAATCAGTGGTCTTGTCCACCAGGGCCGTCTCCAGCATTGTCTCTGTGGCTGATCCGATCTCGGCTACTCCTGCGCTTACCATCGGCGTCCAACGGCTGCCCGGGTCACCTGGCCGCAGGTACGCCCCCGGGCACCTTAAAGTATCCGTGTTGCCAGAGACGATATGTTGCCGAATCTTTTCTCCAGTTCGCTTTCGCCATTCTCGGTCGAAATCTGGCACGGTTCCCTGGAAAACATCGATCGGATCCGGCCCTACACTCAGAACATAATTGAGTGTACGCACGCCCGTTGTCGCTTTTTCGAGGTCTTCCACGAATCTCCAAAGCGGCTCTGTAACTCCAGCCGAAGCCATAAGACAAGCATCACTACCCTTTGCTACTTGCTGGTATGTACGCGTAACCTCTACGCCCCACCGCGCCCCGTCGTCCCAAGTGACAACAAGGTCCGGCGGATCTTTCGCGTTCACTTCGCATTTGAACTCGGACTTGCCTTGATTGGTCAGGTAGTCAATCACCGCTCCGCAGGCGAACTGCTCATCCTTACGTTCTCTCACACTTGTCATCACAGCCGTCCATCGCTGCTTGCCACTAACGCCAGCATCAAGTTGCGCAACACACGATTGCAAGAATTCTTGTGCCCAGAGTTACCGTCACCAACCAAGGGCATCTCACTATCGAGCGATACTTGCGAGCGCAGCGTCTGCAATTGCACAGTGACGAGCCAAAGCCGGTTCGATTTGAACCAATCGCCGGAGCTTCGCGAGAAACGACTGTGCGCTATCCTTTTCGACAACTTCGTAAGCGATCTCGGTTATCCACTCACCGGCAAAACGTGCCCAATCTTCCAATCCTTCGTGCGATGCAGCAGCTACCATCGCTATGCGTAACTCGTCATCAGGGTCAGCGTTCAATCGCTTTCTTCGTCGCATGACCCGCGTCAACACGCGAAGGGTATCCGCAAGGTCGGTGGCACGGGTAACCGCCGCCACGTTCGCAAGACTCCCAACCAAGCCAAATGTACTGCTTTCGTCATCGGCGTTTTCAATTGAGTACTTTACCCTGCGCAGTGCCGTAGCGGCCAACCCTGCCTGACTTGCCTGCACCTTGTATAGCAACGCCATATTCACAATCCCCGCGAAGGAACTGGGTTCCAGTCGGTCCGATTCCAGGCCCGCTGTCATATCCTTCATGATTTCGTCTGGAATACTTGGCTGATTGGCCATCACTTCACCTTCCAGAGGACCCGGGAGCATTGGGAAAGGCCACTCAGTCGCAGTCGAGAGCCGTGAACCCTCTCCGGTCACCAATTTGCGCAACGATTCCGACTGCATCGTTCCCTTGCATTGCAACACCGCATTCCCAACTCTGCCAATGAACTCGGCCCGGAGCTGTTCTGGGGCAACAGAATCTGGCAACCATCGTGGTTCCAGGCGAAGGTCCACCAAGCCTTGCAGAAAAAAGACATGCCCGATACCCACCGTCCGAGCCCACTGGACTACGCTTGCTGAATCGGTCTGAGAGGCTTTGAGTGCACGAATGACCAATGACGCCTGCGCTATAGCTGCCTGCCTTCGATAAAACGGGTTAGTCTCCTTCATTATTCCCCTTCGACTAAGCTCTGAAGCCACTAACACCACCATTGACGAGAGAAGAGCGAAACATCCCCCCTCATCATCAGCACCGTCAGAGATGAAAGCTTCTACTATTCTCTCAACGTACGGCTCTAACGTCCGATTTCTTTCAATGTCCCTGAGGGCTACCTCCACTGCCCCAATCTGCGACACCGGATCGCCCCGAGTCGATATCCACTCATAGCAGCGCAGCAGCTCATCTTCGCTGAGTCCATCGGTTCGAATGTTTGCTGACACCCTTCCCTTGGAGCAAATCAAGAGCGACATCAAGAATCCACGTATCGGATCCCATCGTTGCAAGCTATGGATCAACGGCACTGCTGCCGAATCGATATAAGTATCTGCATCTAGCGCAGAACCGATGGACCCAACCAAGCGATCATAGTACCGGCGCTCACAGGGAACGAGTGTTCCAATATCGACACTGCCCTGCAAAAGGCTGTTGTGAATATTTCTAAAATTGCTAACCGGGGTTAGCTCTAACTCCTCAGTCAACTCTGCAAATTCGTCATCACTCAATGACCCTCTGTCTATTTTCTGCTTCCAATCTTCTAGAATCGTTTCTTCCAGATTCACTTCATGAGTTACTTTTTCGTACCATTTCGCGCGGGTATGGCGGTCCTCCGCCAGACCAGAATGATCCGGGATGGACAGAAACTTCTCTTCCTGCTCCAGACCAAATGTCAGTCCTCCGTCCTTGTCCTGCACCCGAATCCGCCACTCTCCTGATTGATCGTCTTCGACTACTACTTCCCTACTAGGTACCTGAATCGATTCTCGGATGCCTCCGTATAGTCCATTTCGTTGAAAGGAGGGGCCATCCTTGCCTAGTGTCACACCGGCGATGATAGCCAAACCCCACCGATCCACAAACTCGTCATTATCCAGCAGTGAGCTTCGCATACGGGGAGGTAAGAACTCTAATGCGGTTCTCACGAAAATATGTCTAATGGCTTCGTTGGTCATCACCGTCCTCTAGACCTCGCTCGCACGACTCCACGCTTCCAGCGACGTGCTGCTGCGCCCATTCCACGAGGTATTGATAAGTCTCCGGATCCTCTTCCTGAAGAGGCTCAAGGACACGCGAATCCAACCATCGCCAATATGCCTCCTTTACCGATTGATGCTGCCTTGCCGGTAATGTCATAAGGACCAGAACCCAGTTCCGGTACCGTTCCGCCAACTGTTCAACGTTGTCGTCCAGCCGATGCGTCCATGCTCTCACATCCCCGAGCGCAAGGAGCCAATCTGACCGTGCCACGGCCGTAGCCTCGTCAAATCCGTCATTCCATTGCTCCTTGAGGCAGACCAGGCACGCCTGGATTACCCCGTTCAGCCAGGTGAGCTCTTGCGGCGATTGCAACATATTGCTCATTTGTACCCGTTGAATGCCTTCTCGAATTGCCCTGAGCTCGGCCGTCTCTTCCACCGTGCCGCCGCTCACCCTGCTGTTGCTGACAAGCACATGCAGCTCCTCCACTGTCAACGGGGTCAGTGCAAAATTGGCCTGCCGCAGCCTCGTCAATGCATCCTGCCTTCGTTCTACCGAAATACTGCCACGTTCCACGAGCACATCGAGCAGATCTACCGTAGTGAGCAGGGGTCGATTCACCGTCTCGAGTGACATCACGCCGTGCCGGTTTACGAACCGATCATCAACCACCCCTACATCCGCGTCCGCTACGAGTCTCAGCATATCGACAGTCGGATGTGATGCTACATGGCCTGAGTCATCAGGGTCATCGCCCCGAATCGCCTTGCCCAACCGGACTTTTCCGCTTTCGAGGCCTTGGCGAAGGCGACGCCGCAGCCGCTCCACGACTTCCACAACCTCGTTCGCCCGCTCGTCGTAAGAAATGAGCGCATCGGCTTCCTCGATTTCACCAAGCGATACATATGCTGTAACGTCACCTCGATGAAGTTTGGACAGCAATCCCAAGTGTTGCAGATGCGATACGGCCAGATCATCAAGGTATAGCACTGCCTCATCGGCTATCCGCGGCTCGTTTGACCACTTCACTTCCCGGACACTCAGCGCATTACAGGCATCTCTCGCCTCTCGAGCCGTCAACACGCCTTTTCTCGCCAGCATTTCAACCACAGCGAACCCACTGCAGAGGTAGGCCTCGTAATCCTTCAGATCCGCTTCTTCCTGCATCAACGAGCTTGCCTTGTGCACCGGTCCACCACGAACAACCAATCGCTGGCGCGTATCCGGGTGATCCGTGGACAAGGCTTCAGCTATAAGCATCGCCAACGGATAGTCCACCTCGTTGACCAGACGCTCAGGCGCAATATTACTTCCCTCGAAAGCACGCAATTGCCCGCCCGCGATCATCGTTCTCAGTTCACGGGCAGCAACAACACGGCTGGGCTGATGAAATAGACTGCGCGCCTTTTCTCCCAATAGCCAACCCAGTGTAGAATGAGGAATTACAATATTATCGAATTCGTCAATGCACACATCCAGCAAGTCCAGAAACTCGGCGCTTATGAGCGCCGTTGCATCCATTGCAACAACTGTAGGCGTTACTCTTGCTTTCCCTCTTGCCCCGCTGAACGCATAAATCATGGATCTCTTGCGAACGTCCGCTTCGCTCAAGTTGTTCAGCGCAGGCATCAGATAAAGGCTGAGCAGCGACCGATTCAGAATCTGACCAGCGACAAAGACCGGGGCCTCTCCCTTCTCAAGCAGATCCCATGCCGTCGACTCCCGTCGCTCCCAGTCTGGTTTCCTATCGAGAATTTCCTCAAGCGGCATCGCCTGAACCGAACCGTCCCCACTCGACAGCTCCGCAGCTCGCTCGATCCAACGATGCACCTCGACGCTACCTTCCCAACCGGCTGCCGAGGCAACATGAAAGCAACCCACGAGTATCGCCGGATCGTCACCAGCGCGGCCCGCTGCTTCGCGCACCAACTCTTCCCCGCGCGCAGCACCTATGTGCCCGGCAATTTGTCCCGCCCGCAGCAAGTCAGGCGCTGTGCGGTCGTCCCTAGCATTCCACTCATCTTCCACAAAGCCCTGGAGCGATTCCCAGTCGCCGGACACGACCGCTAGGTTTATCTGAAGCTGGCGCGCCTCGGACGAGTCACTGGACTCACCCAGGTTCCGAAGAACCCGCGCTGCTTCGCTCAGTTTCCCGCATTCAAACAGCATCTGTGCTCGTAGAAGCCGAAGCGCCTCGTCCTCCGCGCAAAGCCCGGGAAACGCCCCCATTACCTGTAGTGCGTCCTCCTGGCGCTCAAAGTTGTACAAACCAATCACGTATCGGCGTGCGTCCCCAAGATCCCCGCTAGCCTCAACGAGCTTCGCTCCATATTCGCAAGCATTTTGCCAATCCTCCGCTTCCTCATAGGCCGCCACCAATATGCGGAGGTCTACAATGGATCCTCCTTCCTCATAGGCCGCCAATCGTTCCGCGATCGGATCGGCACCACCGGCTTCAGACAGATGCCGACAAAGCCGCGCAATCTCCTGCTCCGACAGCCCTCTCTCAATCGCCTCTCTCAGCCGCTCGTCCGCCTTTGCCAACTGCCCGGCACTGGCAAGCATTTCAATTTCGATGAAGTAAACGCCTCTCCAGTCTAGATGCCTCAACAGTTGCTCCCTGTGCGCATCGATGTACGCCGCAACCGCTGCGTGGCTCCCGGTACTTAGCGCCAAAGCTAGGCGGGCGGAAGCGGCATCGGGCGACCTGCCTCCACTGAGCTCAGTTTGCCGGTCGACTTCTCTTTCGGCCCACTCAAAGTCTACTTCAGCGCCAAACTGCAATCCCATTCCAAGCCGTCGCAGAAATGTTTCTCGATTTCGTATGGTCTTCTCTAGCTCTTCCCGGGCCTCTGCGCTACTTTCAGGATCAACTAGCCGTAGCCAAAGCGCTTTATCGTCCATCAACCCGGCCACTCCAGGCAGCCCCACCGAGTCGGCAAATGAATGCAAGCGTTCGTATAGACCGATTGCGCGTCGTCGATGCTCAAGTGCTGTTGGGTCACCTCGCAATGGAAACTTTGACGCTTCAAACGGCAAATTTTGTTGCAAGAAAAATGTTCGCAGTTCCTCTGGTACTGCTTGCATCAGGAATGCATCAGCAGTCGCGAAATACAAGGCAGGCGACCGTTCACATTCTTCCTCTGTGACCTCCTTCGCTGCTTCAAAAGCGACATCCCAGAGGCCATCCTCCAAACTTTTTCTGAGATAAAAGAACTTGCCATCGCTATCGAGGTTCACAAACGATAATCCTTCCTTACTCAGCCATTCATTCGCCTCTACTAGACCTCGCATCCTGAGAATACAGATGTAAGCAGCGCTAAAGGCTACCGGAGTACCAATGTTGCAAAGCTCTTCTATTCCATCTTGCAGAGCACCACGCGCCGCCTTAACCAAGCTCTGCGCTACGTTGTGCAGCTCGTCACCTGCACCCCTGCTCCGATCCGCTACTTCTGCTGCCTCCTCAGGGGCCACACTCGACAGCAACCGAGCGCACCAGGCAAGCACTGTCCCTTTCTGCTCTTCGCTAGCTAGCGCAAGCTCTCCTTCCTCCAGGCTGGCAACCAGACCTCTCGCCTCTTCAATCGAGTCGAACTCGACAAATACCCGGCATTTGACCAATCGATCCAACCTCCGACTTGCTTCTTCATCAATAAATGACGTGTGAACGCCCTGCGCTGCACCACGCCTCTCAATCACACTCCTCAATTCCGCAATTGCAGCAATTTGTTGGTCGGCACGCGCGCTCAACCTTTGCAGCTCCCTAGTATTGTTCTCTAATGCTTCATTGGTGCGCGTAACTTCCAGCCCGCCATCAAATGGTCGACTGATGAAGTCCTTCAAATGAACATAAACTTCAGCATCTCTACTATCCGGCTTGCTAATCCCAGTATGATTCTCGTCTACAGTGATCGGCGTCTCTTGCAAGCCGCCGTCGGCACTTTCCGTCGACACGGAGAAACCCACAAATCTTGGCAGAGAGATTCCGCACACACTTGCCGGCTTACCTTCCACTAGCAAGAGGTGCTGTATTCCACTGTCTCGGCTAAATTGGCGGTACCACGTGTTCAAATCCTTGAGCTGCGGAGAACCCGCAACCAAGTCGTGCGTGCTGTCCGTCGGTCGCAGCAAGAACCGACATTGCAGAGCGAAGTTGGCCAGTAGCGATCCCCTGTGAGGTGTTCCGAGGAAAGCCACTCTCCTTGCTCTTGCCAGGAATTGCTCTGCTCTTCGGTCGCTGCCCGCGTCACGCTGTGCGTTCCGCAGAACTTGCTTTACAATCAGCCCTCCGAGACTATGAGCAACAAAAATCAAGTTGCCACGACTTAAATGTGGGTCAGCAAGAAGGCGAGCCAATATACTATTGCCCCGATCCGTAATTGAGATACCGTAACCGCCCCAATTCGATTTTGCCGCCTCATACCCTACAAGCCATACCGCGCTTCCTGGAATATCTTCCTCAAGCCAATACGGCCAACGAACTTCCGGAGCATGAGTCTTACATCTCCAGGTCGTTTCAATGTTCCCCGACAAACCGTGGACAAATACGATGTGTGTATCAGCAATGTCGCGATTCGCCGAAATAGCGCGCAGTTCGGTCAATGCTATTCTCCCGACACCTTAACGCGGTATTTCATTGGCTTCACGTGCAGCAAAGTTCACGACGTCGCCTCAAAGCCCCTTTTCTTTGGGACCAGTTCAACCCACTTCCACGACCTTCTTGCCTCATACACGATCCAGCATCCAGACCGCTAGCAGGCCAGCCGTCAACCCCGCGACTGTCCTGGGCTTTCCCGGTGCCGTCGCGGCAGCCCGCAGAGGGGCCGTAATCGCATAGTAATCGGCCGAATTCCACAATCAGGCCGTTTGAGTCGTCGGCAGCCGCAGACCGCCGACATAGTGGCGTCATGACCCCGCACCTGCATTGACGGCATTCTTCAGCGTCTTCCCGGCCTTGAATGTCGGCGACGTCGACGCCGATATCGAAACCGCCTCTCCCGTACTCGGGTTGCGTCCGGTACGGGCCGGTCTGCTTCTGGTCCCGAAAGTACCGAACCCCGCGATCCGCACTTCCTCGCCATCGGCAAGTGCATCCCCGATCACCGCGAATACGCCGTCCACCGCCTCCTTCGCCGCAGATTTGCCCAAGCCCGTTCGCGCTGCCAGCCGATCGGCCATCCCCGCCTTGTTCACCAGCTCTCCTCCCTGGCCGTCCTGTCCTGTCTCGCTCCCCGATTGCCGCCTCGTCACCGGCGGTTCGGGTGTCCGGACCATCCGATCACATCTAGCCCGCTCGCCGCTCGCCCGCAACGCCCCGCAGAAGAGCGGCGTGCCGGCAGGAGCCGGCGGTCGGCGTCCTTTGGACGAAGCCGGAGGCCGGAAAGCGGCCCCTGCGCCACCAATGGCATTTCATTTGGCCGGCAGGATCGCGAATCCGTTCCCCGGACGGCGCCAGCCGGCTGATTCCGCGCCCTTTTTCCGCCTGCTCCGCCTTTCCGCCCCGGGGGTTGACACGTCCTCCCTTCCGTGGCATGCCACGCTCGCATCAATCCGTCCCGCCGGGAGCTTTCAGCCATGGACCCGCGAATCGCAGCCCTCAAGTCCACCACCTTCCTCGGCCGGCGCTTCACGCGGCGCCAGATCGCCGACATCCGGGAAACGGTTGAACTGTTCCCGAACGACAGCCGCAACGAGCTGTCGAAGACCATCTGCGAGAACCTGAACTGGACCACGCCGAAGGGCGAATACCGGGTCGCTGCCGGCCTGCGGCTTCTCGAACACCTGGAGGAATGCGGGATCCTGACCCTTCCGGAGAAGCGCAACACGGCGGCGAAGTCGGAACCCAAGCCGATCGTCCATGTGCGGGCCTCCGATCCGCAGCCCGAGATCGCCTGCGGTCTCGAGGCCCTGGAGCCCCTGTCGCTGGAGGAGGCGGCGTCTCCGGAGGACGTGGCGCTGTGGAAGGCGCTCGTCGACAGGCACCACCATCTCGGATGCCCGCGGCCCTTCGGGCCGTCCGTCCGCTGGTTCGTCCGCGACCGCCGCGGGCGGCCTCTCGCGGTGCTGCTGTTCGAGGCGGCGGCGCGGACGCTGCCGGTCCGGGACGAGTGGATCGGGTGGAGCGCGGCCGACCGCGACCGCCGGCTGCACCTCGCGGTGTCGAACAGCCGCTTTCCGGTGGTGCCATGGGTCCGCGTCGACAACCTGGCGTCGAAGGCGCTGTCGATGGCGCTGCGCCAACTGCCCGGCAGATGGGAGGAGCGGCACGCCTGCCGTCCGGTCCTGTGCGAGACCTTCGTCGACCCGACCCGCTTCGACGGCGCCTGCTGCAGGGCCGCCGGCTGGCAGCGGATCGGCATGACCGCCGGCAAGCGCAGCGGGCGCGGCGCCAAGCCGGCCAAGGAGATCCTGGTCAGGGCGCTGGACCCGGCGTTCCGCGAGATCCTGAAGGGAGAGGCGAAACCGAAGCCGAAGCCGAAGCGCCGCGGCAAGTCCCCTGCGTCCGCCTCCGACGGCCGCTTCGTCGCCATGTGGTCCCGGATCGCCGACGCGGCCGCCGGCATCGCCGCCCGCCACGACCGGGAGTGGATGCAGAGACGCCGGGTGCTGAACAGCCTCGTCGTCATGCTGTTCGTGTTCCGACTGGTGCTGGCGCGCGGACGGAAAGGCTACGCCGCCGTGACGGCCGAGCTGTGGGAGCGGTGCCGGCGGTCCGGCATCGCGCTGCCGCAGCCGCAGCCGGTCGCCGCCTCCTCGATCCGCAAGGCCCGCGCCCGCGTGCACGAGGACCTGTTCCGGGACCTGCACCGCGAGATCCTCCGCACGGCATCCGCGACCCGAACCGGAACGGACACCGGACCTTCGCCGTCGACGGCTCCAAGCTCAACCTGCCGCGCCCGCTCGTCGATGCCGGACATCCGCTCCCGAACGACGGCGCCCGCCACCCGCAGGGCCTGCCGTCCTGCCTGTACAGGCTCGACAACCGCATGCCCGTCGACTTCCTCCTCGCGTCCGATGCCGACGAACGCGCCGCCGCGCTCACCCATCTCGACGCGCTCTCCCCCGGCGACGTCGCGGTCCTCGACCGGGGATGTTTCTCCTTCGTCATGCTGCACGCCATGACCGTGCGCGGCCTGCATCCGGCGTTCCGCATCCAGCGCAGCTCCGCCGCCGCCTTCAACAGCTTCCGCGACGGCGACCGCGACGACGCCCGCATCAGGATCACCCCGGGAAAGGAGGCCCTGCGCAAGCTGCGGGCCGCAGGCTTCGCAACCCCGGTCCCTCCGGTCGTCCTGCGCCTGGTCCGCTACGACATCGCCGATGAACGATACGTGCTCGCCACGACCCTCGACGACCCGGACCGGTACAGCGTGGCGGACCTCTCGGACCTCCATCACGGCCGCTGGTCGATCGAGGAGCCGTGCAATTTGTCAAGCCAATGCTCCTTTCAATGTCGAGGTTGGCCGTTACGGCCAATGTTGTCGCATGTTGTTGCTTTGAAACGGGTTTTGGAGACGTTCCCCGATCCGCTCCGAATGGCGGCCGCCGCCTTGCCTCGTGCCAGTGCCGGTTCGGTCCGGCTCCTGTGCCGAAAACCCGTCTTCGCGCGGGGCCGCGAGACCGAATGGGCTGTCCGCGTCCCCTGAATCCGGGACCGGTCCTCGTCATTCGCCGGCTCGCGCGGCGGCACGGAGGGAAATGGCCGCCTCGAAGACCCGCTTCCGCTTCTGTCCGGCTTCGGGAGGGCCGTTTCCACGGGTGACGGCGCCGGTGCGCGGGCCTTGCCTCGTGCCAGGGGGTTCCGCCCGTCGCGATCCGGGCCGTACTGTCCCGGTCCGGGCGGCGCACGGTCATCGACCGCCCTCCGGATTGTCTGGCACGTCCGCGAACAGGCCCGGCAGGGATGCCGCCGATTCGCCGAGCTGGACAAAAAGGCCCCGATCCGGTCCGCGATTTATTTGGCAGGCCTGGAGGTCGCCGTCGCGGATGCGCTGCCAGATACGCTGTCGGCCGGCGCCGAGCCGCCTGGCCGCCGTCCGCGCCGGCACGAACCCTTCCGGCGGCTCGGCGCGAAAGCGCTGCCGCAGGGCATCGGCGAGCCGGATCCGGCAGGGTGCGCCGACGATGGCCGGTTCGGCTGCGATCAGTCCCTCCCTGATCCGGCGGTGGATCGTGCTCTCGCTGACCTCCAGCTGCCGCGACGCCTCCAGCACCCCGACCACCGGTGCCTTGCCGTCGCCCGCCTTGCGGGCATGCGCCGGGATGCCGTGACGCTTGCGCAGTCGCTGGACCCGGTCCCGGTTGAACGGCAGTCCCTTGGGGGTGACGCGCCCGCGCCGGTCGGGCACGCCGGAGATCTCGCCGTCGTTGCAGGGCCCGGCCAGCCGGCGCACGAGCTCCACCGTGTCGGCGCCGTCCTCGGGAACCGGCCGGCGCCGCTGCAGCGGAACCGCGACTTCGTCGCATTCTCCGCCCTTCCAGTGCACCACGATCCCGACCGCCCCGGCATCGCGGTCGATCCGCAGCATCACGTCCTCGACAAGGCAGGCCGGCAGCCGCTTGCGATCGCGCGGCGTCGTGCCGTCCGCTTGCCAAAGGACGTCCACGCGCTCTCCCAGCGCCTCCAGGCGCGCCGGGTCGGGAGGCGGCGCCTGCGACTGCCGGGCATGGTCCAGCGCCCGTCCGGCCTCCTCCAGCGCGCGCAGCGCCATCTCCCGGTCCCGCTCCAGCGTGTCGGCGACCAGGCGGTTGTCGGGATCGATCCTGCGGCAGCGCCGCTCGGCGAGCCCGGCCTCGTGCCGGCACCGCTCGACCTCCAGCTGCAGGCTTCGCAGGCCGGCGTCGTCGCGCTTCCGCGACTGCTCCGCCGCCGGGCGCGCCGCCTCAACGCCCGCCGGCGAAACCGCGCCGGGAAACGCCCGTTCCGCCACCGCGTCGATGCGGACGCCGCCCACATGCAGGCAGGACTTCCGGGACCCGTCCATCGGACGCGGGCACATGCAGCTCCAGCCCCGGGCGCAGCGCGTGTGCAGCCGGCGCCCGCAATGGCCGCACGTCGCGAGCGTCTGCAGCAGGGCCGCCCCCTCCCGCGGCTCGCGGGATGTCGCGTTCGCCGACAAGCGCTCCCGGATCCCGAGCCAGTCCCGCCACGACACGCACCCTTCATGGCGATCCTCGATCAGGAAATGCCAGTCGTCGCGCGAAACCTTTCGCTTCGTCGTGCGCAGCTCGCCCGCATCGTCGAGAACGCGTTCGCTCCGCTCGCGACCGCAGGCGCAGGCCCCGCCCATCATCGGGTTCTTGAGAATGCCGATGACGCGGCCATAGGCCGCGTCATCCCATTCGATCTCGCGGCCGGGCGTGCGGACCGGGAGCCGCACCCCGTCCTCCGGCAGGCTCGCCGTCACGCGCCGCGCCGATCCCTGCTCCCGGAAGCGCGCGAACACCTCGCCGATCGCGTGCCGGACCTGGCGGTCCGGATCCTTGACGAGACGGTCGCCTTCGAGCAGGAAGCCGGCGGGAAGGTCATGATGCAGTGCGCCGCGCCGCGCCTCGTTCATGGCGCCGCCGCGCAGGCGGGCCCGGAGCAGCGTCAGCCCGCTCTCGCTCAGAGACCCCTTGATGCCGAGGATGAGGCCGTCATCATGACGCGCCGGGGAAAACGCCTGCTCCCCCTCGATCAGCAGCGTGTCGGCGGCCCGGCGCCATTCCAGCAACTGGAACCACTCCGCCGCGTTCCGGGAAAATCCCGAGACCTCAAGCCCGGGAACCGCGCCGACGCGGCCGCGCGAAACCTCCTGCTTGAGCCGCTCGCATCCCTTGCGCCCGCCGGACGCCGATCCCGAGACCCCGAGATCGGCATCGATCGTGACGATCCGCTCGGACGGCCAGCCCGGCGCCAGCGCATGGTCGCGCAACGCATGCCGCCGGTCCGTCGATTCCCTGTTCACCAGCACCTGGCGCGTCGACGACTGACGCGCGCAGACCACCGCGAGGCGGTCAAGGTAACGGGCGCCGATCTTCCCCCTGCCGTTCATCGTCGCTCTCCCCGGTCGCAACCCGCGTCGTCAGCCGGGCCAGCTCCGTCACGAGCGCCGCCCGGCCGGCCTCCGGAAACCTCATCCACCGATCGGTCCGATCCTGCCACTCCGGCAGCGCCGGCTCCGTCTCCTCGCGCGATCCCGCAGCGAGCCTCCATCGATTCCGCCGGATCCGCCAGGGCATGCATGTCATGCAATCGCCCGCGCAGGGGGACGGAATCGGGGTCCACGGGATCCAGGGCCGTCCAGCTCGCCGGAACCTCGAACCGGACGCCGTCAGCCAGCTCGAGGCGAAGATGCAGTCCGCCCGCCGCATGGCGGCGACGCATCAGGACCGTGGCTTCCTGCCCGTCATGGGGATGCCTGTGCCTCCGGATACGGACGGATTCCGGCGGAATTGCCGAAAATGCAGCATCCGCAGGGGGATTCCTGCAAGACTTCCAAACATGTCATCGCGGTGGACGAATTCCACGGCAGGACCGAACGCGGCGTCCGCCAGGAACCCTGCGCCCATTTCAACCTCATCGCCATGGCACGCCTGTTCTCCAGCCAGGGCGACAGCCTCCTCGACGACATGCACGAAGGCGACCTGCCGAAGAGGCGGACGAACTTCTCCAACGCGCTGGCCATGCTCGCCGGCAGCCTCGAGGAGATGATCCTGGCCCAGACCGCGGCCCTGGCCGACGCCGTCGGGCGCATGGCGGACTCGATCCTCGCGGTCAGGGCGCGGCTGCGGCCGGGACGGTCGTTCCCGCGCCGCTCGCGAAAACCGGTCGGAAAGCGGGGCCGAAAGCGACAGCAGACCGCGTGAACACGGATTGATCCGAAAAGGGGCGAAATGGCCCCGAACAATCATGCGACCTTAAGGAAACGACACCGAAACGTTAAGGAAATGCCATTGGTGCGCCGTGGAAAGGCGCATTCTCCTTGCGGGTGCGAATCCCGCTCAATACCTGTCGCTCCGGTTGATAGCGACCGCAGCGGATCGTGGAGGCAACGACATGGTTTGAAGCACTGCGGACAAAAGGGCCGCCGTTGGGCGGCTCAGCGACCATGCAGGCCGGAACGTGAAGTGAACGCTGAGCAGCCCTCGAAAATCCTGATGCGGGTGGCGACCCTCCCAATGGCAGGGGAAGCCTGGCATCGGTCGGGAAGCGAGCGACAGACGCACCGACCGGATCCGCCGGGGCAGTGGCGTCGGCATGCATGGAAGATGGAGAATGCAGCAACACGGGAAGCCCTGTCGGTGGCGTGCACGCGCCAGCCGGAAATCCGCAAGGACCGGTCCGGGCCGTCAGGGTGGCGGAGAGGCCCGTAGTACTGGGGACGCCGGGCAATGCCGGTCGAGGGAAGGGGCCTCAGGTGCGGAAGGACGCGGAAAGGATGAACGCCTGCGGGAGTGGCTTTGCCTATTGCCCCGCCTTGAGGGCAGAGACTTCGGAACGCGTCACATGCGGAAGCGAAGGGGTCGGACCCAGACGGTTCGACGCTGCCGGGGCGTTGACAGGCCCGGCGGCACACCGGAAGCGACGCGGGAGGCAGGAAGGCTGGCGTGCAGCGGCCTCGGGCACCGGACCAGCCGGTTCCTCCCTCCCACGACCCGTTCCGGTGGTCCGTGTGCGAGGTGCATGATCCCACTGGAGAGCCCGGTGCGGGAAATCCGCACGCCGGGTTCGGAGAGCGGGGGCGAGGAAACGTGGCTACGGGAGAGACTGAGGCACCGGCACATGGCGAAAGCCGCCGGCAAACTGCTACTCCCTCGACCTACGGCAGGGCGCGCCTCCCCCCGACTCTACCCCGGACGCCGCCGGCAGGCCGCCAAGCCCCGAAAACGAATCACCAAGGGACCGGGACCGGCGCCCGCGACGGCGCGCGGACGGCTCCGCACACCCGGAATCCGGCCGGAACGCGCCGGTTCGCCCTCGGTTCGGCGGCAATTCGGAGCATCGGCCGCAGCATGGGAAAGTCCTGGGCGTCTGTATCGGAAATGAAAAGGCCCTTGAAAACATCAATGTTTTCAAGGGCCTTCGGTGGTTGCGGGGGTAGGATTTGAACCTACGACCTTCAGGTTATGAGCCTGATGAGCTACCGGACTGCTCCACCCCGCGACAACTCGGGCTGCTTTCGGGTTCCGCGCAATACAGGAACCTTGCCGCAGCAGATGTTCATCGTTCAGTCTGAGAGACGCATCCAGCTCTTTCCAGGTTTGGCAATGACCTACTCTCCCACGCCTTGAGACGCAGTACCATCGGCGCGACGGTGCTTAACGGCCGAGTTCGGGATGGGATCGGGTGTTTCACGCGTGCTATGATCACCAAACCAGGAAAGAGCTGGATGCGCACGAGACTTGGGTTGCAGTCCTTCCGAACTTCCGTTCCAGCCCGTCGCCGCCGCCCCGGATCATCGGGGCGAAAGCCTGGCCTTCACTGGATCGAATTCAAGCCAATCGGGCAATTAGTACCGGTCGACTGAACGCATTGCTGCGCTTACATCTCCGGCCTATCGACGTGGTGGTCTACCACGGCCCTCAAGGGAGACCTTGTTTCGAGGGGGGCTTCCCGCTTAGATGCTTTCAGCGGTTATCCTTTCCGATCATAGCTACCCTGCACTGCCGTTGGCACGACAACAGGTCCACCAGTGGATCGTTCACCCCGGTCCTCTCGTACTAGGGGCAACTCCTCTCAAGTCTCCTACACCCACGGCAGATAGGGACCGAACTGTCTCACGACGTTCTAAACCCAGCTCACGTACCTCTTTAAACGGCGAACAGCCGTACCCTTGGGACCTGCTTCAGCCCCAGGATGAGATGAGCCGACATCGAGGTGCCAAACACTGCCGTCGATATGGACTCTTGGGCAGTATCAGCCTGTTATCCCCGGCGTACCTTTTATCCGTTGAGCGATGGCCCTTCCACTCGGGACCACCGGATCACTATGGCCGACTTTCGTCTCTGCTCGACCCGTCAGTCTCGCAGTCAGGCGGGCTTCTGCCATTGCACTCAACGAGCGATTTCCGACCGCTCTGAGCCCACCTTCGCGCGCCTCCGTTACTCTTTGGGAGGCGACCGCCCCAGTCAAACTACCCGCCACACAGGGTCCCGGATCCGGATCACGGACCGCGGTTAGACACCAAGCAGACCAAGGGTGGTATCTCAAGGGTGACTCCACGGGGACTTGCGTCCCCGCTTCAAAGTCTTCCACCTATCCTGCACATGATATGCCTGATGCCAGTGTGAAGCTGTAGTAAAGGTGCACGGGGTCTTTCCGTCTAACCGCGGGAAGCCTGCATCTTAACAGGCAATTCAATTTCGCTGAGTCTGCATTGGAGACAGCGGGGAAGTCGTTACGCCATTCGTGCAGGTCGGAACTTACCCGACAAGGAATTTCGCTACCTTAGGACCGTTATAGTTACGGCCGCCGTTTACTGGGGCTTCAATTCAGAGCTCTCACCCCTCCTCTTAACCTTCCAGCACCGGGCAGGCGTCAGACCCTATACGTCGTCTTGCGACTTCGCAGAGCCCTGTGTTTTTAGTAAACAGTCGCTACCCCCTGGTCTGTGCCCCCGACCCGAAGTTGCCTTCGGACCGGGCCTCCTTCTCGCGAACTTACGGAGGCATTTTGCCGAGTTCCTTCAATGCAGTTCTCTCAAGCGCCTTGGTATGCTCTACCTGTCCACCTGTGTCGGTTTAGGGTACGATCTTGCGGAAGGCTATTTCCTGGAACCGTCCGGCAGCACGGCCAATCCGATAAGGCAGTACTACGTTTTCGGTCCGTCACATCTTCCTGGCCCAGGAATATTAACCTGGTTCCCATCGACTACGCCTTTCGGCCTCGCCTTAGGGGTCGGCTCACCCTGCTCAGATTAGCTTTAAGCAGGAACCCTTGGACTTTCGGCGAGAGTGTTTCTCACACTCTTTATCGCTACTCATGTCAACATTCTCACTTCTGATCGCTCCACCGGTGCCTCACGGCCCGGCTTCCCAGCAACACCTGATCCGTGCCCGAAGGCACGACACGGGCCTTCGCCGCAAGCGGCTATTCCCAAGGGAGATCAGGTGCCATGTCACAGAACGCTCTGCTACCATGCGCCCCGAAGGACGCATCCCAAGCTTCGGCTCGTGGCTTGAGCCCCGTTACATCTTCGCCGCAGGATGTCTTGCTTAGACCAGTGAGCTGTTACGCTATCTTTAAAGGATGGCTGCTTCTAAGCCAACCTCCTGGTTGTTTTGGACGTCCCACCTGCTTTCCCACTTAGCCACGAATTGGGGGCCTTAGCTGTAGGTCAGGGTTGTTTCCCTCTCCACTACGGGCGTTAGCACCCGCAGTGTGTCTGCCATCCAGTACTCCCGGGTATTCGGAGTTTGGTTAGGATCAGTAAGCCTGTGGGGCCCCATTACCCATCCAGTGCTCTACCCCCCGGGGTATTCGGATGACGCTCTACCTAAATAGATTTCGCAGAGAACCAGCTATCTCCGAGTTTGATTGGCCTTTCACCCCTAGGCACAGCTCATCCCGTGATTTTTCAACATCAGTGGGTTCGGCCCTCCAGCAAGTGTTACCTTGCCTTCAGCCTGGCCATGCCTAGATCACTCGGTTTCGGGTCTGATCCCACGAACTCGTTCGCCCTATTAAGACTCGCTTTCGCTGCGCCTACACCTATCGGCTTAAGCTTGCTCGCAAGACCAAGTCGTTGACCCATTATACAAAAGGTACGCCGTCAGAGCATTCCGCTCCTCCGACTGCTTGTAGGCGTCCGGTTTCAGGTACTGTTTCACTCCCCTCGTCGGGGTACTTTTCACCTTTCCCTCACGGTACTGGTTCGCTATCGGTCAGCAAGGAGTACTTAGCCTTCGAAGGTGGTCCTCCGATGTTCAGACAGGGTTTCACGTGTCCCGCCCTACTTGATACGTCAAGTTGAACTTCCCGTACGGGGCTGTCACCCATATCG